>NZ_JAPHPW010000004.1 GCF_026241515.1 Vibrio sp. 14G-20 | reverse complement strand
TATGAGGTGATGATATCACCTCTAACTAAGTGACCAAATTCACTATGCCACTACAGTCTTTGTTTTTACCTGACCGAAGGCGAAGCTGGATTCAATCGAAGCTATATTGGGTAGGCGAGTTAGTTGCTTGCGGATAAACTGCTCATAGCTTTTGAGCGATTCACTGACCACATGCAATAGGTAGTCGTGATTGCCTGTCATCAAAAAACACTCCAATACTTCATCTATCACTTCAATATGCTGCTCGAAGTCTCACATGTTCTCTTCTGTCGGCTTTTCAAGCTTCGCTAACACAAATACATTCACAGGTAAGCCACACGCCTCTTGGTCAACACTGGCGTGATAGCCACGTATAATCCCTTGTTTCTCCAGTGCTCGAACTCGACGCAAACAAGGAGAGGGCGACAGCGATACTCTATCGGCTTGGAAGCTCCTCGAATGTTCATTGCTCACATTGTTGAGGCCGCTAAATTGTCGATTGACCGTAAACACGTCGATTTCTCATCTAGCTTCCCGAGTGGCGACAATATCGATGAAATCTATATGCAAACCTATATGGATGTTCATCAGAGGTTTGTGAAGAGCTTGCCGAAGTTCAGTCAACTTAGTCAGTAAGTAAGCTAAGCTGGCAATAAAGGTTAGCAAGAAAAGTCAGTGAAGTCGGGTAACTGTAACCGTTATAGGACAGTTATAATCGCTAGGTAGAAAAACTAAGGCCGCGCGCGAGGCCTTAGTTTTAGAAAGCTCTCATTGTGTAGCTTCATCGAGTGCTATTCAATTGGTGCTTGGAAAGCGACTCTGTTGATGACTTATTACTGGGCTAATACTGAATAACAAAGAGCAAGAGCTCTAGGAAAGGAATGATTTTCGTAAAAAGTAAAATTATTCGATTAAGATAGCGTTTAAAATCACCATTAAGATCATGTGGTTATGGTTTTTTTGGGTATTGTCATTCTACGTATTTTCAACATGAATGAATTATGAACGCTACTTTCATCCGCGATTAATACCACCTCCTGCATAGTACACCCATCAAAACAAACTATGACTCCTTAGAGGTTCTTATGAAAAACGTACTTATTGCTACTACACTGGTTCTGGCTTCAGGCTTAGCAACAGCAAACACTTTACCAGCAACGGGCGGATTTAATGGCCCGACGGCTAGCGCTCCTGTTACGGTTGCTCAAGTCCTAGAAGCAAGAGATGATACCCAAGTTCAGGTGACGGGTAACATTGTGCACTCTTTGGGAGATGACGAGTACAAGTTTACTGATGGTAAAAACACAATTGTGATCGAAGTAGAGGATGAAGCTTGGGCTGGTTTGACGATTGCTCCAAATGACAAGATAACGATTGTTGGCAACGTTGAAAAAGATAGCTGGGAAGAGGCAACAATTGAAGTTGATAGAATTGCGATTGGTAGCTAAATCGAGTGAATGCAGTAGTAACTGAAGCGACAACTTAAACCTCAAAGGAGCTCATTGTGGCTCCTTTAAAGTTTTAGAACTATGACAAATAGAGAACATGTATTTACTTTGTGTTATTGCTCATAACTCATAGCTAAGTGCCATACCCGCCCAACATTAATTCAGTAAACAGTCTCCGTCTCTAATAAAGCTAGATTCTTAGGTAATAGACTGAATTTCGGCTGTACCAACCCATTTTTGTGTTTGGGACCAAATATAGCGGTGACTCATTTTGGGGAAAACGGTGAGAACAGGAGCTAACTCACTGACGCAAAAAGTGTCTGCTCCATTGGTTGTCAGCATGAAATGGCTAATGTTGAGATTACTCGGCAGAGAGACTCAAAAAACTGTCGTTAGAGAACGTTGTAACTCTCTCTGCTCACTCGTTTACTATTTTGGCTGGTGGCCTGTCTTCTTCGCAAGCTCTTGCATAGCCTCGGCAAACGTAGTTGTTCCGCCTTTTGCTTTAACCTGAACCACCTTATATCCTTGGCTTTCAAGCGCTTGGCGCTCTGACAAAACCGCTTTATCGTCGGGTTGACTGCCTTGCACAGGCTGATGAATGTAACACCCTTCAAGTTGACCATCTTCGACCAGTTGGTGATGTTTCAGTGCATTGATATCAAAATTCATAGTCAGTCTTTTCGTTTAAATGGAAAGTCTCTTTGGCAAAGGCCGCAAGTCATTATAATTTTATGGTTTGTACAATAGGCATTTTAACCATAAGAAGCTAGTGAAAGTACAGTAATCCAATGGAATGCAGTAGGGTTCTTCTTACTTATTCGTTCTTTAAGAACCCTAAATCTTGCACTGAGAAATTGACTAAGTTTGGAAAAATATAATCCATTGCACTGTTATTGCTAACCCCCATCCATTTAGCAATAGTTGCACCAATTTGTTCAACGGAAGTGGTCGGAATCATTCGCCCTTTATTGAAATCATTCTCTCCATCTAAGATTAACGATGGCCATTGTCCGTACAATTGTCCTCCGTTGAGTGCACCACCCATCACGAAGTGATTGCTTGCCCAACCATGGTCGGTACCTGTGCCATTACTGGCTAATCGTCGTCCAAAATCAGACATGGTCATCGTCGTCACTTTATCACCCAACCCTGATGTTTCCATTGACTGATTGAACGCTGCAAGTGATTGGCTTAAAACTGTCATTAACTCAGCATGGTCACTTAATTGGTTAGCGTGGGTGTCAAACCCACCGAAGCCAACAAAATACACTTGTCTTTGATGGCCTAACTGATCACTCGACTTAATCAATCGTGCTACCGTATGAAGTTGTTGACTCAAAGAGCTATCGGGGAAATGCCCCTCTTCTGGTACCGAATCGATAGCTGTTGCCAGTGTATCTCGTATTGAAATCGAATCCCCTTTCACACGATCAAACTCTCTTCCAAATGCTGTTAAGGGAGATAAGCTCATCACCTGGTCAAAACTCTTACGACGCTGAGTATTGTTAATCGCATTTACTTGAGGTAGTGACGATGCATTGATGAGATTAGCACTATGCATGCTGCTATTGAGTAGCTGACTATACCCATTAAGACTGAAAGTTGGGCTAATCTCATCTGCAGCACTGCTAAGTACGTCCATCATTCGTCCTGCCCAACCGAGCGTAGTAGTACTGCCAGACCAACCGCGTTGCCACTCCGTTTGTTGTGAATTGTGGGAAAATAAAAAAGGTGGCATTAAGTGGGTACCACTCTCTAAACCTTCTTTTGTAGAAGGCTCAATCAAGACTCCGCTATTTGCAATTGGAACCATTTTTCCATTGTTAATCAGGTTTTGCACATCAATCATTGATGGATGTAAGCCCAATGTCAGATCTGATCCGGTATTCAGGGCCAAAGGCAACAATGAGGCTTGTGGGATGGCGATATCTGGACGAGCAGCTGTATATTCATCGTAGTGTGCATTATTGTAAGGCACCACCATGTTAAAACCATCATTGCCGCCAAACAGAAACACACAAACCAGTGCTTTGTAGTCATTGTTTGGCAACGCGTGTGCTGAGCTAGTCCCCATCATCGAGACAATGGGAGTTGAGGCCATAGCTGCTAACAGTTGACGACGTGAAATCATTCGGCTAACTCCTCAATATGGAACTCTTGACTGGTCACAACAATATAGAGAGCATTGCGAACCTTTAAACTCTGTTGGGTATCGCGAAGGTCTTCTAATGCTTCTAGTACGATGGCCTTAAGCGGCTCGCTCATTCTTTGAGAAAGCAGGCGCCTTTCAATCTCTTCGATCAATGCCGGGTGATCATTGGCTAGCATTTCCAATGGCGCAGTATTAATGACTATACGATTGGGGTTCTCTTCGCCGTCGTAATTCGTTCTGCCTGTGGCTGACCAAAGTTGATTATTGGTCAGAATGAAATTATTCCAACTCAATATTTCAAACTCAGGCGCAACATCGTTCGCCGCAGAGATCTCGCCATTCGGAGCATAATCAGGAGAGAAAAAGTTAAACACACTTGGAGAACCAAGTGGCGATTGTCCATATGCCCCAAATGTATTAATGGAATTATGGAATCGCCCAGTAGGGTCGGCTGATTTGGCTTCTAGTGCACGGAAAAAGTTAGCCATTGCTACCAATGGCTCTTTCATCTTAACCGGTGAGCGATCTCCACCATTAAGCGCTTCTCCGTCTGTTAAGATTCCACGGATAACCACTTTAAGATCCCCTCTGACTCCTTCGCCGTTGTCAGCGAATAGTGCGCTTACTCGAGCGACGTAAGCTGGGGACGGGTTGGATGTCACCAACCTTTGAATTAGATGTTTACTTATCAACGGTGCAGTATTTGGGTGGTTAAGCAACATATCCATCGCTTGCGCCATATCTTGCTCTGCGGTTTGTCCTTGTACAAAGATCTCATCCATCACGACCTTTTGCTCATCGTCATGATAATCAGGGTAAGCGATCATTGGCAAAAACCAATTGCCGTCTTTAGAGCCCCATGATGGTTTGTTCTTTTCAGCAATGTGCCAGCCAGTAAACACTCGCGCGAGGTTTTCAATATCATCTTGAGAATAAGTTGGAATCAGTTGTCCTTGAGTATCCAGTTTATCGCTGCCGTCTTGGTTCAATTCATAAAGGCCGATGCTAAATAATTGCATCACTTCACGTGCATAGTTCTCATCTGGGTAGCGATTGCGGTCTGGGTCAGCCTTTTGATTGGCCATCATTGATAGGTAATCCCCCATCGCAGGGTGAAGCGTCACTGATTCAATAAGGTCTCGATAATTGCCAAAAGCATGTGTGATAAGCATGTCGTAGTAGTTGGCCATTTCTAGTGCACGACCATTCAGGCTTGCGCCATAGCGTGAAATTACGAAAATTTCACTTAACGCAAAGGCGACACGCTGTCGCAGTTGATCCGGAGCATTCAAACTGACATCCCACCATACGGCCACACGATCCGATTGATTGTAGCTGTCTGCATCACCAACAAACGGATACTCTTTTAGGCGCGTAAAATGCAAACTCGGGGGCAAAGAAAACTGCCTATCTAACCAAGCTTCATAGCCAATATTGGCCAACTCTTGATAGGACCCAGGCTCAGGACCAAATGTGGAACGATAGAGAAGATCGTATCGTTGATCTTGTGTTAGGTAGTTCGGTTCGGGAGTCGTGCCGCCTCCCGAATCGCCATCACCACATGCAGATAGCAGTGATAAACTTACGAAGCATAAACTCAATTTGAAGCGATGACGCTTTAGCATAGGAAACAACTCAGATACCTTAATTCCGCACGTAATTTGGCCGCACACTAGCGAAGATCATTACGTACGGCAATTAAGCCTGATACAAACTGTGCGACGGGTTCATAATTGACAATGAGCCATCAGAATAAATCAAGAAAAACCACGGAATACGAGATTTACCTAGCCTATAAAATAGAAAAGTCCTGAACGATGCTTTGACCTTTAGCGTATCAAACGCGAGTTGATACATAGCGTCAGAATAACCAGCTTGCGCAGAATGGGTAAATGGCGGGAAGTTCTAGAGTTGCTTTTAGGGGATGACGCCAACATGCTTTTCTATGGAAGAATATTTACACAGTTTTACTGCTCTGGTTAACGATCAACGATGCAATCGCGGCCTTGAGATTTTGCTTCATATAGTGCGTTATCCGCTCGTTTAATTAATGAATTCCAGTCATCATTTATGAGAGCTTGAGTTACTCCGATGCTAACGGTATACCTTCCAGAAGAGAGCTTTTCATTGGAGTTGTGTTTTGCGTTGTTTCTTATTCTTTCAGCTATCTGCATTGCTTGAACTTTATTAACTCTAGGTAAAATGACAACAAACTCTTCTCCACCATAGCGAAAACAGAAATCGCTTGCGCGGCATGTATCTAGAAGCGTTTTTCCAAAGTGCTGAATCACATCATCCCCTTTGTCATGACCATAAGTATCATTAATTTTTTTGAAATGATCTAGGTCGGCCATCAGTACAGAGATACTACTCTCTCGACCTGGTTGAACAAGCTTGGGTATCAGCTCAGCTAGACCTCTACGATTATAAAGGCCTGTTTGTTCATCAGTGATCGAAGAACGATAGGTTTGCTTTAATAAACGATCAGTTAAGATCCAAAACACTGAAAATGCGACGCCAATAATTGTGATTGTCATGAGAACGAAAGACAGTTTATGAATATCTGATATCAGGTAATAGTTCGAGTTCGTTCCTTTGGTATGAGCAAGTACACCCCTAATTACCATATAGAGAATGTTGATAAACAGGATCAGATTCAACAGACACTTTGCTTCTCTGTTGTCGTGTTCTTCCCCTGAATAGTTCGCATAGAGGGCCAAGATACATATCGTCACAACGAGAATACTTCGAGCTTCGATCCTAGAAGTAACAGAAGGCGCAACTAGGGCGCTATAAAGAAAGAAGCTAATGCCAAGGAAGCTAATGATGAATGATATTACGAGAAAAGATCGACTTGCTCCTCGTAACACGGTTATTCCAACGAGCAACAACCCAAAAGCCGTTGCGTATGCACTATTGGAAAGAAAAACTATCGATTCTGAAGATTGAGTAAAGCCGAGTGAAAGTGGTGTAACACTGGCTCCTAACAGCAAAGCAGCATAAGCAATATAATTAACCCCTAACGTGGTTCCAGCGAGTATATATTTATGAGTTAACAACATAGCACTCGCAACCGTGGCTGTTAATAAAGAGGTATATATAGCTAAGGTGTGTACATCCATGAAATCACCAACAACGTAGAAAATGAACTCTCTCATCTCAGTATTGCGCAATTTGTATTATGAATGCTTAATGGTTAAACATTATTAAACCATATGCTGATGCAGATCAATTTATGCTCAGGTGCGCTGGCAAGCGTTGGGCAATGCGTGAGTTATTCCAGAGCCCAACCTTGGCTTTGTTATACCTTTATTTTAAATTCTCCAAGCCCGATGTATCGACGCCTTTTAAGGTGTCCTTTGCTACTTTATCTAAATCCGTCGTTGTTGATTCTTGAGGGTAACTACCAGCGGCACCTTTACCTATCGCTGTTGCTTCGGCTTGTAGCTTTTTCCCTTCAGATTCACCCGCGATCCAGCCTTGCTTGTAGTCATTATCTGACTCAAAACGCTTTCCATCTTTTATATAGTTTTCAAAACTGTTGCCGCTTTCTTGCATGCCGCTATGTCTACCGTCATGAAAGCCCTGTATGTAAGATGTGTTGTGACCGCTCTCAATCAAAGCGCTGTCACTTGTTCCACATCCGGACAAAATAAAAACCAATAAAATTAAAAACAGTTTATTCATGCTAAAAGCCTCGGACATTAGTAGCCTAAATGATAAGAATAGACCAAGATTTATCGCAAAGGGATAACACCTCTAAACCGAGAATCAGCACTATGGCACTGGTGGCGCGGAGCCCAAGGTTAATGGAAGGGCGGAGTACCAGACTTTACGCAAAGTGGCAGGAGAAAACGTCATAGACACTCTTAATTTGTTCGAACTTACCGAGTGCAACGCCAAACCACTTCAAGTGCTGTCTTCAATCACAAATTGATAAATTGAAGCTAAACGGACTAAAGTAGCAAGATTAGAAATAAACAGCTTGGTAGTCGATGGAATCAAGAGAGAACGAGATTCGACTTAATCCGACCTTCTCGCTGCGATTGTATTCATTGATAAAGTGGTCAAAACCATAGGCTGTCGACGGGGCCATATATTGAGTTATGCCTTGTTGTGTTGCTGTTATTCCATCATGGCCATGACCGCAGATCACGTCACGAACGCGATATTTTCGAAGTACGCTCATCACATCAGCATCGTTCTCTAGGCGAATCGCTTTCATCCAATCTGCCCCGACTGGAATAACAGGGTGGTGAACAACCACGATAGGGTCATTGGCTTTTCTTAACTGTTGTTTTAGGTGAGCCATGCCGCGGTTATCAATACGACCTGAACCAAGTGGGTGTTGGTTATCAAGCGGCTTGAAGCTTGAGTCTAGGAACACAAACTCTCGTTGACCGATGGTGGCTTTGTCGGTGACACAAATCGTCGAGCCTTTTAGTTCTGTGCGCATTAAGGAAGAGTCATCATGATTGCCTGCAATCGCGTAAATGGATTGGTCGCTAATGTGCTGCCTAATGAACGCCTCTAATCGAATGTAGTCGCCAGACTTTGGACTACAACAGATATCACCAGTCAGAAAGATGGTCTTGCATGCTGTGTCTTTGCTGACGTATTCCAGTGCTCTACGCAGGTTTTCGTAGCTGGATTCATCTGAAAGGTGGCAATCACTGATTTGGTACACGGTATTCATTGTTGTTGTCCGGTCATTCCATACATAGAATTAAAGTTGGTACAAAAATGCCTGCTAAATCAGCAGGCATTTATTGGTGTTATTTCGATTTTGATGCGGTGTGATGTTCAATCATGAACGCAATGGCTTCATCGCTTAAACAAGATTTACTCACATATTGGCGCTGTTTACCGATATGCAGGATAAAACCAAGGTCGGTCTGCTCAAGTTGGTCGATGTCACTCCACGCGATAGTGTTGGTCGCTTTGTGGTTCTTGTAACTCACACCGTTTACATCACCTTGAAAGACGATTTTACTGCCTGCGCCAGAGCTGATTCTTTGTCGCCATAACCACCATGTTCTCTTGCAGTACACACTGAATGCTTCAATCACACTCAAAACAATAAAGAACCAGCCAACATAACCGTTAGGTAATAGTTCAAACTCCAGTAGAACCACACCAAAAATAAGAAACAGTATTCCTTTTAAGTAGGCTTTTGGAAATTGAGTCGGAAGGCTAGTTTGATCATAACACTCCGCGAAAAACGTCTTGTCGAGTTTATATTCTGTAGTGAAACCGGGTTCTTTAGACATGTAAGGCTACTTTAATGTTTCTTGTTAGTGGGTTTTCTTGGAATTGGAATTTCATGCTGCGATCTCGCAACTCGAGCATTGTATCGCTTCTCGGTACTTTTCTTTAACGGTTTTATTTCTCTTTTGTAAATCAATAATACCGTCAGGGTGTCTACTCTTTGCGTAGTCCACTTGTTACCGGGATTGATTCAAATGGTGACTAAAACTAAGGCCTCGCGATTACGAGGCCTTGATGTATACGGTTCGAGTGAAAATATCCTGAGTTTAATTGCTACTCGACTGTGCGCTACATAGTGAAAACAGGGGACATGCCGCTGTCTTGGCCATTCATTAATAACAAGCCAATCAACACAAGCAAAATGCCGCCAAAGAGTTGCAAATAATGACCTGCGGTTTTCAATGAGGCGTTGCTGTTTTTGTTACCAGCTGCCAAGTAGCGCTTCACTAAGTGCTTGCCTGTTAGCGTCATCATTGCAATTAATGAGGTTGTCAATGCTGTACCCACGGCCATCGCAAAGGCACTCAGTACGCCCATCCAATATAGACCAACCATGTTTGCGAAAAGCAGAACCATGATTGCTCCGGTGCACGGTCTTACGCCAATCGTCACTATGATTCCCGCATATTCTCGGAGCGTTGAAGCTTTGTTTATTGCGTCTGCATCGGCTACATGCTGGTGGCCGCAACCACAATCGGCTTGAGAATGATCTGCATGAGAGTGTTCTGTAGGTTGTAATGCGTTAGATGGGTTCAACATCATTGAGCCAGCAGATACTGATGAGCGAAACGCCATTGGTGATTGGACTGAAATTGGTGAAGACGTATCAGTAACTAATGTAGTGATGGTTTTCACTTTCAGCTTAGGCTTACGCATCGTGGTGTAGATGTTTTTTAAAGCTTTCCAGCATATAAGTGCGCCGACGACCGCCACTAAGGCAAAGCTTAATGAGACGAACATATTCGCTTTGTCATTCACGACTCGCATGGAAGCACTAAAGCCCCAGATCAAGACGCTTACCAATACGATTGCGACCAGTGCTTGTAAAAAAGCAGAGACGATCGTAAGCACTAAACTCGCTTTGGCTTTGGTTGGGTGAGTTGCTAAGTAAGTAGACACGATAACTTTGCCGTGCCCAGGCCCTAGAGAATGAAGCATGCCATAGATAAAGCTGAATCCGATAAGGTAACTGCCTGCGCCCCAAGGATTCGATTTAGCTTCATAGAGTAAATCTGCAAGCTCTGAATTGACTTCTCTTTGCCATTGGATGCTAGAGATAACTAACGATGGCCACATAGACCACAATTGATATGCCCCAATAGCAATAAGCACGAAAGCACCAGCACCAATGAGATAGTGATTGAGTTTTGATTGATTTTTTTTCATTTAACAATAACCTATATCTGAAATCTTTCTGTTAGTTAGCTGCAATGCTTAATCAGCTAGACGCTTACTTAATGGCTGAAATGAAACACTGCGACTAAGAAGCGGGAACCGCAGCACAGTGAAGCTCAACCGATTGTGTAAACAGTTGGCCTAGCGTGTTATCTGGATCAGCATCGACAGGTAAAGACATCGCATAACTCATCTGTTCTGGAGTTGGGTTAGGTTCGATTAACTCTAACTGGCATTGTCTCGCGAGTTCAGGTGACAAGGTCACGTCGCTATTGGATAGCCATGACATGTCGACAAAGTAACTAGGGTCAAAAATCAATACGCGAAGCGAGTCTCGTGTCACTGGTTTTGGTTTAGAAAGTGGTAGGTCAAATGTTAGAACCATCTTGGCTTTATCACGCTCAAACTTTGCGTTCTCAACCACCTGATATTTGATGGGCTCTTCTCCATCATAAAAGTACGTGAAGTAGTGCTCGTACATCATGTTTTCAATAACAGACGCAGCGAGCTTTTTGAATGTCTCAGCTTCTGTATCGGCAGATACGTCTTCTCCATCCAACATGTACATAGATGTCATTGCGTCAAAAGACCATTCCATAGAAAGACCAGTGATCATGCCATTCTCTCCCTCAATATGAGTTTTCATCTCTATCCAAGAGTGAGGGTGGGCATATAGATTTGGCGCAAAAAACAATACTGCTAGGCCAAGAGTCAAGCTCTTGATAGAGCGAAAGCATGTCGCGAAACGGCTTACATAGTGTGAGAAGAGGCGATTGATGACATCGATTAGAATAAATAGCTGTTTCATGAGGGATGATGGTTATTTAGTGTGATGTTATATTATAACAATTCGTGTTTTTTTACATTAAATTTGTGTCATGTTTTCCCTTTTGTTCTATCGGTTCTAAGCTTGAAATTTCAACGCTTAAAACTCTCAACTCTCAACTCTCAATTCTCAGTCGCTAAAAGGCATTTTGTGAGCCCATTCTTTTGCACAATAAATAGGGTTCTCTATAGTTAAAGTTACAACTATTAAAGCTAGGGCAGTATTGAATTCATTATCCACCTTTTAGTTTCCTGAGCACGCTTGAATGCATTCATTGGAGCGAGCTTTCTCGAACTCGATTCAATTCATCACTGCCTTTTTTCGGAGGGCTGCTGATGCCAAAATTCTTCAAATCGATATTTCAATATTGTGCTCTATCAATCGTTTTCCTTTTTCCATTCTTCAGTAGTTATGCATCTTCCGACCCGCTTAAAGTCGGCGTTTATCCATGTCCTCCTTTTGTCATCAGTTCTATGGAAGGCGAGTGGAGTGGCCTGAGTGTCGAGCTCTGGGAGCAGATCGCCAAAGAGATGGACGTTGAGTACACGCTAGAGACCCACCGCTTAGATGACTTACTCAACTCGATCGAAAGCGATCAAATTGATGTGGGTGTATCTTGTATTTCAATCACTCCAGAGCGAGAGTTGTTTGCCGACTTTTCTCATTCTTTTTACGAAACTCACCTCGCTATTGCTGTTAAGAAACAGGGCTACCTGCAAACTTTACACGCCATTTTCTTCAATCCCGCGTTGTGGCTGATCATTGGCGCCGTCGTTTTTGTCGCTGGTTTAATAGGCGCGTTTTTTTACCTATTGGAGCATGGCGAGAATGAAAAGCTCTACTCGATGAAAAGCCGAACGGGACGTTTGTTGGAAAGCTTTATCATGGGCTTGCTTTTTATCACTCGAGGTCCATTCAATTACTTTGAGTTTAAGAGCTTAACTGGACGAATTGCCACGGTATTCATTGGCGTGTTTAGTATGCTTTTCATAGCAAGTATTACCGCTGTATTAGCCAGTAAACTGACGCTCAGCCAAGGCGCTTCCCATATTGAAGGTGTGAATGATCTTGCGAATGTGGAGGTGGGTGCAAAGGTTGCCACGACGTCTTCTTTGATGCTCACAAGCTTCGGTATTCGACACAAGAGTTATGTTGATATGCCAAGGCTTCTAGCGGCTTTAGAGGAAGGCGAAGTTGAAGCGATTGTCGCCGATGATGTGGTGCTCAAATATATGATCGGTAATGGTAGAGTAAGCGGGCAGTTTGAAGATCTGGAAGTGTTGCCGTATCAGTTAGAAAAGCAGAATTATGGCTTTATCATCACTGAAAATAACGTGTACGAAGAAGAGATTAACCGTGCACTGTTGAAGATTCGTGAATCACGAAAGTGGCGTAAAATCTTGGTCGATTATTTTGCCGACCAGTAATCGAAATTAAAGGCCTATTCAAAAGCTTTTGGACTTTCGCCGTTACAGTTGATCTGAACCTGAGGCCTTGGTCTTTTTGAAGTATTTGAATGCACTCCAAACCGCGTAAGCCGCAACACCCACAATCAATGCCGAACGAAGGAGAATAGGTGCATCATGCTCAAGTTGACCAACATGCGGCACAATACTGGCAAACAATCGACTGGTAAAAAGCAGCCCCATTACTAACATAACAATTTTATTCATGTGACCTGCCATTCAATTGAGTACGTTGCACAGAATGAGTTATGGGACGATTACACAGTTAACACGTTAAACAACTATTCTGCTCGAAATAAAATCATGCGCTTCTCAAACGTAACCGTCAACGCGATATCAGCCAAAAGCCAGTAAGCTAAAATTTCGTTTTTGGAAAGGGAGAGGGGAATTGATGTAATGGGGTTGTTCTAAAACTAAAAAATGCCACTACAGACCTGCAGTGGCATTAAAACGATAACAAACTATCACTTTGTTCAAACTGTATTTTTACCGAAACTATAATTCTAACAGTTTGGCCAATTCACGCTCTTCGAGAAGCTCTTCAATGCGTTGACGAGTTTTAGGCGTTTCGGCTTGCGCTTTAGTCGACTTGCCTGCTTTTTTGCTTCGACTCGTTTTCGCTTTTTCCTTAGTCGTCATCGTAACCTTCCTTGTATTTTTTATATTACAGGTTGCACGTCTCTTTCAGTGCTTTACCTGCTTTAAATGCTGGCGTTTTTGACGCTGCAATTTGAATCTCTTCTCCGGTACGCGGGTTGCGACCAGTTCGAGCGGCGCGAGAGTTAACTTTAAAGCTACCAAATCCAAGGATCGATACGTCATCACCGTTAGCAAGCGAAGTAGAGATACCTTCAACAAGCGCATTGAGCGCCATGCCTGCCTGGTCTTTTGAGATGTCTGCAGAAGTCGCGATGTGTTCAACTAATTGAGATTTGTTCACAATCTATATTCCTTATTGAGTACGGCTGGCGTCTACCTTTAGCACCTAGCTTATGCGATCTTATCAACGGCAACTGAAATATTGTCAGTGGTTGGGTAGAGCTTTGTAAAGTAACCAACAGAATTGACTATAAAAGCATCTGCCGGCTCAATCAATGGAATTCATTGATTATTATGGATTTAAATCGATCTCGTGAGATCTGTGGCCAAAAATGTCCTGGTTGTATGGAAGGGCAATCAAAGGTAATGCCGTTGGACTTGCGAAGTGGAGATTATAAACAAAAAAGCTCAGCGGCAATGCTGAGCTTTTGGTATCGATGCAATCTAGTATTTGAAGCGGCTCTCTATTTAAAAGCTAAAGCCACGAAAACTACTTAGTAATAAAGATTTGTTCTGTCTCTAGCGAAGTCATGTCGCGAACTTGACGCCAGATGTAGTAGAAGATACCCAGCATCATTAGAAGGCTTGGGATGGCGATAGCAGGGTAACTGTATAGTGTCAGCTTACCTAATTCTTCATTGAAGGCTACCGTGCCCGCTGGGCTAGTCACAATCCAAGTCGCAAGGAAGTAGTTCATCGCAGAAGAGAAAGCGAAGGTACTGGCGAATAGGTAGTTCGATGTCATTAGGCAACGATCAAACTTTGCTTGGTTACCGAACTGCTTTAGGCGCTCTTCAATAAGAGAGATGTTTAACAGAGCCGGTGTGAAGATAACTTTTTGGATAAACGGGTAGCGGGTGAAGGTTGAGCCAAGAACCGCCAAACCAATTAGGCCAGGGATTAATGCTTCTTTTAGTGCTAACCAACGAGTGTCTAGTTCGAAGAAACCAATACCGCCCGTTAATAGCACGCTGACAAAGCCAAGCGCCGCGATGAAGTTGAACTTCTTATTGCGGATTAACTCCATACCGCCGTAAGCGATAGGGAAAGCAAGGGCGACAAGTAGTGCTAAGCCTGTTCCAAGGTGTTCCTCTCCACTGAACTTCATTAAGATGAATGAAGGAAGAAAGACGTTAAACACGACTTCGAAAAGAGGATTCGATTTTTTGTTTTCTGTGCTACTCATAATTTCTAAATACATTATGTTATGGATTTATTCTCAGGGATTGTT
The DNA here is from genome assembly GCF_026241515.1 of Vibrio sp. 14G-20. Lineage (GTDB taxonomy): Bacteria > Pseudomonadota > Gammaproteobacteria > Enterobacterales > Vibrionaceae > Vibrio. Next base: position 260,619 of record NZ_JAPHPW010000004.1, on the reverse strand, counting down.
GTTTACCTCGCCCAAGATGTAAAGCCTTAAGGCGTCATGCTGTGTAACGACATGTGACATCAACGACATCTCTGAGCTTATCTCACGCTCAATTCCATACTTTGTGAGGGATGTTTATCCGACCGGCTTGGGGGAAATTGAGTGGAAGTTTTGGTCGAGTTTATTCAAACCTAAGTCCGAAGCCGACGAGGTTATTGTAATGTTGTGTACTCTCACTCACATTCGCCGATCTAAACGATTGATGAATGTGAAATGAGGTGGGTTTAAAGAAGAGTTATAAATCCTTTACTGGTCGAAAAGTAGGTTAAAGCTTAAAGGGATCTTGTCGGAAATCGCTAATCCCCCCACGGTTGCCGAAAGTTTGTTTAGATTCTCTGTCGATATCCCAAAATCGGCACCGTTGACGATAATTGTCGAGGCTGAGCTAACCATGATAAATCCTGAGGATGGAACCACCACAACAGGAAAATCGATCGTTTTGGTTACGCCGTGTAAAGTAACTTCCGCTGCTATTGTTGTTCTCTTAGGGTCTCCGGATAGCATTGACGGTTCAACCTTCCCAGATATCTTCACTTCAGGAAAAGTCATTGATTCAAAGTAAAGCTCATTGAGCCTCTGGTCGCGGATAGCGACACCGGTGCTGACGCTTTTCAAGTCCAATACTATTGAAAACTGCCCCTCTTCGGTAAGCCCTCCAGACATGGGTTTGATGGATGCGGGCTCAACAACAAACTGCTTTTTAATGGTCGCGAATGTAATGTTCGATAGCTTGGGATCTAATGTGTAGCCCGTTTCTGCAAAAGATTGAGCGGAGATAACGGTACATAAGAGGCCGAATGTAGAAATTAGTTTTTTCATAAGTTGTCACCGGATTGATGAATTCACAAGTTTAAGTTCTGAGTCGTGCGTCTTTAAAATGGCTTTTGGGAAAGAGTGATTGATAGAAGCTTAGTTCAGCATTCGAAAAATTACCGCAGGCAAAGAAGGGCGTCGCTGTATTTCTGGAATCATGATCGGGTATGTGACTTGCTTATTTTTAGTTATGTTATAACATAACTAAAAATCGCTCTTACTTAGAATCGTTATTGTGTTGGTAGGAGGGAAGCGATAAGCATGTATCAAGGAGACGACGTAATGAATGCGTTGTTAACCAAGCCTTTGGCAAGTAATAATAACCAGACACTCAACATTAGTTCAGTTGTGAATATCAAGGATCAGGCGAATCACAAGTCAGGTTTTAGCGTTTCTGATCAGCCGACGGTATTAACGGATATCTACCAAAGCGATATTAATATGGCGGTATGGCAGCGACAGTTTGATGAAGGTATAACGGCGGCAATCAGTGAATTTATCGCCTTGAATCCAAACTTTAGTAAGTCTGTTAACGTGTCACCTGAAAATGCTTTCGATAAATTGGAATTTGCCACTGATGGCACCGCCTCTAAAGCGTTATTAGAAAACATGGCGGAGTTGGTGGATATGTTCTGTTGTTTGTTCGAGCTTGAAGACGTCGGATTGCGTTTAGCCGTTCTGAATAAAGCGATGTGCCCACGTTTCCATTTTGATCAAGTGCCTTGCCGCTTGGTGACCACTTATCATGGTGTTGCCACTCAATGGTTGCCAAACGACTTAGTCGACCGTTCTAAGCTAGGGCGAGGATCAAACGGACAGGCAGATTCAGCATCAGGCTTATACAATCATGAGTCAGATATCCAACAGCTCTTGAGTGGTGATGTAGCATTACTAAAAGGGGAGCGCTGGAGTGGCAACGAAAATGCAGGTCTTGTGCATCGTTCACCAGTCACTTCATCTGACGAGACACGATTGCTGTTAACGTTGGACTTTGGCTGATCAACTTTTGACTATTTAGTTTGCTATCTGTTTCTTTTCAGGTGTTCAACACATTAAAATACCTATCTAAATGAGCTAACGGCATAGCGCGATCTGTGCCGTTATTATTCCCAAATAAAGACACCCATCAGCCGACCTTAATTAGCGTGTTAATTCAAGATTTAGAGTTTACCATTCTTTAAATCAATGGGTTACGATGAGTGCACTTGCTCACATATATCAATAATTCAGTCCCTCATCGGTTTATTAATTTATTTTAAAGCGTAAAATATATCCCGCTTGCAAACCGATTTGGCAACCAATTTGTTCGCCACGGTCTTTTTACTTCCAAATTATAGGTTTCCTATGTTCAAGAAACTCTCGCTTAAAAATAAACTGGCGATTTCAGCCAGTATGGCCATTATCCTGGGGGGGATTTTGGTCGAGGCATTGTCTTTTCGTGCTTCACTGCAACGGTTGGATACTGAAGTTGAACAGCGCTTAGAGGGCGCATCGGCTTCGTACAATCAATATGTATCGGATTGGATCTTATCCAAAGAGCGTGCGCTTACTTCTCTTTCGAAAGAATCCAAACAAGAAAGCTTGGAGACTCACCTAAAACAGGTTCGTGATTCTGCGTCTTTTGATAATGTCTTCTTGGCGTTTCCTGACGGTTCGCAAAAGAACGCGAATGGAGTCGTGCTTCCGCCGGGCAATGATGATCCTCGTTTGTGGGGCTGGTACACCAATGCGGTTGCGAACCCAAGTAAGGTGTTCATGGATAATCCAACGGTTGCAGCTGCAACTGGGGCGAATGTTGTGTCGCTGGGTACTGCCATGCAATTACATGGTCAGCAGGTTGTGTTAGGTGCGGATGTTGAAATTACCGACATTCTTAATAGCCTAGAGCAAGTGATTCTTCCGGGTGAAGGTTACATGTTCATCGCGACCAATAAAGGCACGGTTTATACGCACCCTGACACCAAGTTACTGAACAAAAACATCAACTCACTTGGGTTAGATTTTGCGGATGTACAAAAGGCACTAGCGAGTGGTAAAGATACGGCTATTGACCTGAATGGTAGCGACTATGTTCTGTACGCACGTACGATTGATGGAACGAGCTTGATTACTGTGAGCGTTGTTAATCATGATTCATTGGTTGCGCCACTATTTGATGCAGTGATTGGTCAAGTGTTGGTGACGCTACTTGTGGTGGTCGTATGTACCATATTGTTTAACTTGCTGTGTACGATTCTATTCCGCCCGTTGAACCACGTTTCTCAAGCACTGGCGCAAATCGCGAATGGTAGCGGTGATTTAACTCAACGCATTCATGTTGAAAACCAAGATGAAGTGGGCGAACTGGCTCATAACTTCAATACCTTTGTTGGGAGTTTACAGCAGTTAATTGGCCATATTCGTGGGCAGTCAGAACAGCTAAACAGTCAGTCAGAGCAAAGTGCTCAGCGTGCAAACCGTTCGGTGGATGAGCTTAATCATCAACAGCAAGAAATCACCATGGTCGCGACGGCTGTAACGGAAATGGCGAGTGCAACGCAAGAGATTGCATCGCATGCCGAGCAAACAGCAAAAGCGGCGCAAGATTCAGCGACAAGCACTAACAGCGGTCACGCTCTGGTTTTGGATACCAAAGGTTCAATCAATAACCTAGCCAATGAAGTGAACGAAGCGGGTAGTGTGATTAGCGAACTTAACAAGCATGCTCAAGAGATCTCGACAGTATTAGCGACAATCCAAGGCATCGCAGAGCAAACCAACTTACTTGCTTTGAATGCTGCGATTGAAGCGGCTCGTGCTGGTGAACAAGGTCGTGGCTTTGCTGTGGTTGCTGATGAAGTACGTGTGCTTTCGCAGCGTACTCACTCTTCAACGGAAGAGATCAAATCAACGATTGATATCCTACAGCGCACGACAGCTCAAGCGGTTGATTTGATGCAGAGCAGTTCTAAACTGGCGGTACATTCAGTAGAAGATGCCGACAGAGCTTCGCATGCGCTTGAAGAGATCAACTCGGCGGTGGCTTTGATTAGTGATATGGCGACTCAAATTGCGACGGCTGCTGAAGAGCAAACACACGTGACGGGTGAAATTACCCAAAATATTACGACCATTAAAGATGTTACTGACCACTTAGTTGTGGGCGCACAGGACAGCTTAACTGAGTCGAACGAACTTAAGAGTCAAGCCGCTGGCTTAAGTGACAAAGTGGCGACTTTTAAGCTTGCTTAACTGGTTCACTCACTGATGCCTGATCAGTGAGTGCGCGGTAAGCAATAAGCAAAGCGACGTAGATTACGTCGCTTTTTTTGTATTTGTGAGTAATCGAACTCTTAATTAGTCAGTTTCTGAAAACTCTTTCAGCGCACTCATTGCAGCTTCTGCTTTGTCTGTTTGAACGAAGATGTGGTCGTGATAGTAACCTGCAACAACGTTAGCGCTAATGCCGTATGAGCCAAGTTTTGTCGCAAATGCAGCCGTTAATCCAACGGCTTCAAGACTTGAGTGTACCGATAAAGTGATAAGGTTAAACACACCGTCGAAGTCTAGCTGAGCTTTGCTCGCAACGTCTTCTTCAAGAACTAGCGTTAAACCTTCTTTCTCACGAAAAGTCGAGATTGGATTGAGCTGAACATAGTCTGCTAACGCTCCGTCGACAGTACAAAAAACATAATTCCCGTCGATTAATTCTGGTGACATGGATTTCAGTAGGACGTCTAGGTCGGTAATGGCAGTCATAGTCAGTTTCCCTGCGTTAATAAGCTTATTGAAGATGTATGCAGTCACGATAGAAGTAACTGGTAGTTAAGTAAAATTAATAATTTTAATTCTGCATCAGTTTTGCTAATGAGAAGTTTTCCTCTTTATTGATGGCATTGTATTTCTACCAACTTGTCGAATGTTCCATCTCGTCAGATAAATGGTCGATAAAGGCTCTTAACAACGGTGTGACTTGTTTGCGCGTTCCGTAAACCGCGTGTACACCCAGCGTTTTAGGTTTCCATTCGGAGAGCAGAGGCACCAATAATCCGTTTTCTATTAAGCCTTCCACTGAAGGAAAGGGTAGTAAGCAGATCCCGTTACCTTTCAAGGTGGCAGAAAGCAGAACCTCTGAGGTATTCGCACTGATATTCCCTTTAATTGGAACCGATTCGAGTCCATTGGGGCCATTGAATGTCCAAGCGGATTTGCCAAAGTAACTGAACGATAAACAGTTGTGGTGCGCCAGATCTTGCACGCTTTGTGGCGTTCCTTTCGCTTTTAGGTATTGGGGCGATGCGCATATTACTGAGCGACAATCACCTAACTGCTTGGCAACAATGTTAGGCGTGAGTTCATTGGTTATGCGAATGGCCAAATCAATGCGTGACTCAACCAGATTGACGGTTTGATCAGTCGAGATAATGTCGATAGAAACCTCTGGCCATTTGGCGATGAAGCGACTGATCACGTCCATCAAGAAACTGTCGACAATCGAATAACTCGCGGTAATACGCAGTTGGCCTTTTAAGTGCTCGCGGCTTTGATTTCTGATACCTGCTAACGACGCCTCAAGGGCAAGCAGCTCTCGCGCGACTTCAAGCGTCTCTTTCCCCGCATTGGTTAAACTCAAGCTTCGTGTTGTTCTGTGAAGCAAGCGTGTGTCCATCCATGTTTCTAACTCACCTAAATAGCGAGTAACCTTGGTTCGTGAGAGATCAAGGTGCTCTGCCGCTGCGCTCAAACTGCCACGTTCCACGATGGTGACAAAGACATTCATTGCCTCGAGTTTATCCATTGTTTTATTGCCTAGAGAGTCAAACAGATCTCAGTATATGTCCGAAAACCGCAACAGTTAAAGTTAATTTGATGTCTATTTTATCTAATTCCAATCAAATAAGATATTTGCACACTCAATGAGTTGGCAGGCGTTCAGCTCTTAATAACGGAATAAAGCTATGAAAAAGTTATCTAAAATCCTTTTATCAAGAACCGCGCTTTTAGGATCAATGAGTTTAGGAGCCATGCTAGCGGCATCGAGTATTGTCTCTGCTGCTGAGCTAAACATCACTCATTACAATCCGGGTGAAAATGCGATATTCCCAGCAACCTCTGTACTGGTTTCGGGAGAGAAAGAAGTGATTCTGTTTGATACACAATTTAGCGTCGCAGATGGGCAAAAGCTGGTGGAGCAAATCAAAGCCACAGGCAAAGAGCTATCGATGGTTTACATCAGCAGTGGCGACCCAGATTTCTACTTTGGCTTAGAACCGATTGTTGCGGCATTTCCAAACGTTGAGGTCGTTGCCAGTGAAGCGATCGTTGCCCACATCAAGCGTACTAAAGATGCAAAGCTAGAGTACTGGGGCCCAATCTTAGAAGACAACGCCCCGTCTAAAGTCATTGTCCCAACCGTGCTTAACGACACCACGTTGAACATCGAAGGTGAAACCATCGAAGTGAAAGAGATAAACACACACCAAGCTTACCTATGGGTTCCGTCTGAAAAAACCGTATTTGGTGGCGTGTCGGTGTATAGCGGTGTGCATGTATGGATGGCAGATACCGCATCGAAAGAGATTCGTAGCCAGTGGTTACAATCGTTAGAGCGTATGAAAGCTCTTGAGCCAGAGGTGGTGATTCCGGGTCACTATTTAGGTGAAATGCCAACGGGTACAAGTGGCGTTCAATTTACATTGGATTACGTTGCTGACATCGAAGATGCGCTGGTAAGTACAAGTAAGCCAACGTCTGTTGATATCAGTGATTACATGAAGAAAGCATACCCACAATTCAAGGCGACGGAAGGCGACCTAGAACTGGGTGCGAAAGTGCTGAGCGGCGAGATGGTTTGGCACTAGAGTTGATAATCTCGGTTGTGTCGCAGAACAGTTTGAAGATTGTATGCTAGATTTATTGGTGATACACAACTGGAGATATCGATGATCTGGCTTTCAGTGAAAGTACTACAGATTGGACTTGTCTATGGATACAGGAAGTATCAAAAAACAAAAAGAGCTCCAGCTTAGGGGCTCTTTTTTTGTTTCGGAGAAGAGATTTTCTATTTCAAGTGGGAAAGAAAATCTGCATTTTCCCGGTTTACTCGTTAGTAGTCAGATTTGCTTAATAGCCAGATCAGCCCCGCAACTCAATATCACCAAAAAGCGAAAGTATGTTGAAAATAGAACCCATTACTCCTCACATCGGCGCTCGCATCTACGGATTAGGTCTTTCGGCCTGCGGTGCTGATGAACTCGATAAGGTGTATCAGGCACTTATTACCCATCAAGTGATCTTTCTCGACGGGCAGACTTTGTCTCCAGAACAACACTTGGAGATTGCAGAACGTTTTGGAACGTTAGAGCCTGTACATCCTTTCTTCCCTCATGTGGAAAGTGCGCCTCAGGTGAGCCTGATTGAAACAACCCGAGGCAATGCGCCAATGGAAAGTTATTGGCATACCGACTTAACGTGGCGCAGCTTGCCGTCGAAAGCTTCCCTGTTACATGCTCAACACATTCCAAGCGTCGGTGGTGATACGATCTGGTGTTCTATGACGGCGGTTTTTGAATCTCTAAATGAAGATATGAAAACAAAACTGAGAGGCTTATCAGCGACTCACTCGCTGGTGGCTTTTGAAGGTATAGAGTCAGATCAAATTGAGCTTGATTGGCACAAATCCTTAATTAAAACAGCACAGGAGAATCCGCCAGTGGTTCACCCCGTTGTTCAAATTCATCCTGAAACAGGAAAGGAAACGCTTTATATCAATGAGCAGTTTACTCGCTATATCAACGAACTGCCTCGTCAAGAAAGTGATGAGTTGCTCTGCCAACTGTTTGAAATTGCACGACGTCCCGAGTTTCAAGTTCGTTTTAAATGGGGCAAAGGCTCAATGGCGATATGGGATAATAGAGTCACTCAACATTATGCGGTGATTGATTACGGCGATACCCCAAGAAAGATGCATCGCGTTACAGTGACATAATGGTAAGTAAGAGGGGTAATTGGTGTAAACGCTAGCGGACAAATCTTAGGAACTCAGGTTTAGTGTCTGAATTAGAATATAAAACTGAGACTTCATTCACCTAGTCAATAATTAAAACAAAAGCGTTAATACATATTTGATTGAAACCTCACTGCTCGGAGGTGATGTGTAATATAATCGGCGCCAAATTATAAGTATAAAAACTAAATCATAGAATTGATAAACGTCAGGGCTTAGAGAACAAAGTAATTCGTATGAACGCGATTCGTAAAGTTTACCAGTACGCAGAACCAAACCTTACCCTCGTGGGTTGGATGGGCTTTGTCGGCTTTCCCATTTACTACATTGTGTGGGAATTTTTGTTCCCTCAACCTTATGAAAACCTACCGCTGCGTCTAGCGTGTTCGGTATTGTTTTTTGGCATTATATTTCGCAATCGCGTCCCATTTGAATGGCGAAAATACCTTCCGGCTTATTATCAAGTCGCTGTAACTATCTGTTTGCCGGGTTTCTTCTTTTATATGTTGCTGATGAACAATTGGTCCAACGTTTGGGTCATGTCTTTCATGTCGGCTATATTCCTGCATATTTTGTTGGTGCACGTCACTAAAGTTATGTTCGCTCAAACTTTTGCCGGAATCGGAATTGCGACGTTATGTGCTTGGGTGGCACAAGGTTTCTACCTAGAGCTCACAATGGATTGGACGCATGTGCCAATCTTTTTGTTTATCTACTTATTCGGTAACTTATTCTACTTCCGTAATCAGATGGAACATGAAAATAAGGTGTCACTGGCGAAGTCTTTTGGTGCCGGTATTGCCCATGAGATGCGAAACCCGTTAAGTGGTTTATTGACCTCGATAGATGTCATACAATCCATACTGCCGAACCCTAAAAGTGGCGACCATAAAGGGCAATATGCGCTGAGCAATGAAGACGTTATCCAGTTGCGAGAAGTGGGTGATGAAGCGATGGAGATCATTCATTCCGGTAACGAAACGATTGATCTGCTACTGACTTCAATTGATGAAAATCGTGTATCTCGCTCGACCTTTAAAAAGCATTCGGCGCAAGCGGTCGTTGAGGATTCGATAGTCAGCTTTAACTACAAGCGCGCAGCCGATAAATCTGCAATCTCTTTAGACGTACAAAGCGGCTTTGACTTCTTAGGCAGCGATACCTTGTTGAAGTATGTGATGTATAACCTGTTCAAGAACGCATTCCATCATCGCAGCCCTGAAGATTTCCATATTCATGTCACGATGTGCAGTGATGAAGTAACCAATCAAATCATGGTGACGGATAACGGATCTGGCATATCAAGCGATGTGATTCGCCGCATCTTCCAAGATTTCTACACCACAGGCCAATCGGGTAATTACGGTTTAGGTTTGCCCTTCTGTCAGAAGGTAATGCGCTCATTTGGTGGCGAAATTAAATGTCAGTCGGAAGTGGAACAATGGACGCAGTTCACGATGACGTTCCCATCTCTGACATCCAATTCAGTGGAAGAAATTAAGAGCGAACTGACTAAGTTAAAGACTGTAGTGATGATCAGTGACCAGAAGGTTCTGACCAGTAAAATGACCGAGATGTCGCGTTTTATGGGCTTTGACGTCACTATTATGGATGTCGCCTCTGCGCTTAAAAATAAGGAATATCAGTTCGAATTTGATTTGGTATTCGTGGATATGGAGAGCTTGGATCTACGAGTTAGCTGTTTGGAGAGAATTGAGTCACTGCTTTCGTTTACCGAAGCTCGAATCATTTACCTTTATGAGCATCATCCGATTAGGCGTGTACGTAACGTTTCTTTCGAGCCTATTTGGGTGGAAACACAAGTTTGGCTACTCAATACCAAAGCGACCATCGATCGTTTACTGTTTGATTCCAATTACGTGATGCCGTCTGTGCCGGTAAAACCGCTAGAGGCTACGAATAAGCGTACGATCATGGTGGTGGATGACAACGAATCTCTACGCCGATTTACTGCGATGTTATTGGAAAAACAGGGGTTTGATGTTGTGCAGAAAGAGGATGGCCAACAAGCATTAGACGCTTTGGATAATGATGATATTGACTTGATTCTCATGGATATCGAAATGCCAATCATGGATGGTGTGGAAGCATCCCGCCGAATTCGAAGTGCCAACAAGGCATACTCTTCTGTACCGATTATTGCCCATACCGGTGACAGTTCGCCGGTCACTTTGGAGAAAATGGAATCATCAGGCATGTCTGATTTCATCGTCAAGCCCGCAGATAAAAACCGACTGTTCGATAAAATAGCTCACTGGATTTAGTGGATGTAACAGTCTGAAGTACAGGGGTATTGGGTAGGCATGGATTTAGTGGATGTAACAGTCTGAAGTACAGGGGTATTGGGTAGGCATGGATTCAAGAAAGAGCTCAGCGAATTGCTGGGCTCTTTTTGTATCGCGACATGATAGCGTCCATTCAGTCCTGCCGTTAGTTATAGAATTTGTGCGTACAGAGTTACACGAATTCTAACTCTGGGTGATGGTACGCCTCGTGACAAACCGTGAGCACATGGTCAATGTCTCGTAGCGTCATGTCAGCATTCACTGAAAATCGGATGATGTTCTTATTCTTACCCGTCGCTGGACGGCAGAACACTGCGCCGAACACATCCCGCTCTTCAAGGAAATCGCGTACTCGCTCTGTATTTCTTTCATTACCGCACTCTAGCGAGACGATTTGAGATTCACTACGGATGTTAAAGCCGATCCGCTTTAAACCCGTAATGAGCGATTGTGCTCGCTTAAACAGGGTTTCTCGTTTGTCATCTGCACCTTTAATCACCTCCAATGTTTTCTCTAAACGAATCACCTCTTGCGGCAACACAGTTGAGCTAAAAATGGCGGGATAAGCGACAAACGGCAAAGTATCGGATAGCTGTTTGGGCCCAAGGATCGCGCCTGCACGATAAGCGAAGGTTTTGGCTAAGCTGACCGTGATAAAGTCGACTCGGTCATTGAGCCCGAGAGCTTGCACCAAGCCTGCACCTTTTTCACCGTGCGTTCCTAATGAGTGCGATTCATCGACGATAACAGCGCAGTCAAACTCATGCGCCATTTCGTAGATGTCGCGGAGCGGGGCAATGGTACCGATGGTGCTGTAAACCGAGTCGACAACAATCACACCGGAACCATGACGTTCCAGTTGCTTACGTAAATGACTCATATTGTTATGCATAAATGGGTGAGCCGTCGCACCCGCCGCGCGAATACCTTCCCATAGCGACATGTGTGCAAAGAAGTCGATATACACAGGCGTATTTGGCGGACAGATCGTTTGAAGCAACCCAATATTGGCTGCCCAACCAGACTGAGAAAGTAGGCAACTTTCCATTCCAACATAGTTCGCGAGTTCGGTTTCAAACGCAGGTTTAGAGTCTGCATCTTGTAAGAAAATCGCAGACATCACGACGTTGTCATCGTGCTCACAGATCGCAGCTTGGTGAGCTTGTTGGATTGCTTTGTTGTGCGACAAAGACAAATAATCATTGCTTTGCAAGACAACGGCGTCGCGCGATGGACGTTTACCCAATACCAAGTGTTTTTGGCTTTGGTTCTGGGTAATTAGGTCTTGAATATAGAAGCTCAAGCGTTCTTCAATAAAGGAAGGTAATGGTTTGTTTTTGGTTTTATCACTCATAATAGTTCTCTTCAAATACAGGATAACGCCAGCGCTGACGGCTGTATATTGAAGATAAAAAGTGATGTGTCATTAGCCAAGTTGCATAATTTTGTGGGTGCTTGCAAACTCAGCATTTAAGGGTTTTGAGGCGAATGGATTTCCTTACGGTTTGGGGCTTTAGCCTAGGTTAAATCGGAATAATAGCCTCTTCCTTTATGACAAATAGCTATGAAAAAGTTATGAACAAAAGCCATCAAAGACGGCCATGATAAAGTCGAACTCAAACAACTAATGCGTGCTTATTATGAGTAAATTGGATTAGGTCAGGCTAACCGTTCACGCATTGGTGGATAAGCCTAATCAAGTCATCTAACTGCTGCTTAGCTTCCTCCTCTAACGAATAACCAAAATTGATGCGTAGACAGTTACTATAGAGATCAAGAGTGCTGAACAGATGGCCAAGCCTGATATCAAGGTTTTGATCAGCTACCGCTTGAGTAAAAGTTTGTTGATTTAGATTGGGTATTTGTAGCCAAAGCACCATGCCACCTTGTGGGTTACTGATCTTCACATCCTTAGGAAGGTGTTGGGCTAAATAGCTGAGGTATTGCTGACGCAAAGAGAGGATCTGTGTACACCTTCTTCTAACGTGTTTGGCGTATTGGCCAGACTCGATAAAGTCAGCAACCGCAAGTTGAGTCGGCAGGGCAACACCATAACTCGCAGCAGAAAACTGAGCCTTGTACTCGTCTATGTACCTTCCTGGTAAACACCAGCCTAAACGATAACTGGGTGAAAGGCTTTTCGATACCGACCCACACCACAACACGTATCCGCCTTTGTCGTAGTATTTCGCTGGCAGTGGCGTGTGTGATGAGTATGACAACTCCAAATACACATCGTCTTCGATGATCGGTACTCGATATTCATTCGCCAGTGCCGCCAATTTCTGCTTTTGGCTGGCAGACATATTGATCCCTTGAGGGTTCATATGAGAGGTACAGAAGATAGCGGCATTCACACGTTTGTTTTTCAGATGTGCTTCCAGTTGTTTTAGGTCGATACCGTCATCCAAAGACGGGATCTCGATGATCTGGCGTGACATCTTGCCGAGCAACTCCAAAATACCGTTGAAGCAAGGAGAACTGATGGCAATGGTATCGCCTTCTTTGGTACAGGATTCGAGAGCGGCTTTAATCGCCGACATGCAGCCTGCAGTGATCACCATATCTTCAAGTGAAAAGTGGATATCAAGCTTGGCAAAGTGGGTGGACAAAGCTTGTCTTAACATCGGCTCGCCCTGTGTATCAGGGTAGTGATTAAGCCTGTCGCCCATACGTTTGATAGAACGGCGGAAGCTGCGTTCTAGCTCAACAATCGATTGTTCATCATTGGTGGTGCTAGAGACTCCTAAAGGTCCATTGATTGAGTTGTGAGTCGATGAAGTTTGTCTAACTTTGGAAACTTTACTCTCAAACTGTGCCCACTCAGGCGTTGAATGAACAGGCTTGTGAGGTGAGACAAAATACCCCGCTTGCGGGCGAGAGTGAATCCAACCCTGTGATTCTAACTCTTGGTAACAGCTTACTACGGTCGACATGCTGATGGCTTGCTGTTTAGCTAATTGACGAAGCGAAGGCATGCGCCCACCCTCTGGCCTTTTCCCGGTTTCAATCTCATCAATGAACTGATTCGCAAGTTTTCTGTAGATGCTCATGGTCACGACCGTTGTTAACTGTACTGGTTTTTATTGTAAAAATTGTATCTGTACCGGTTTTATTGTTCAAGGGATACTCTTTCAAAACATAGGAGGGGTCAGTATGAAAAGAAATGATTTGTTGTTAGCGGTGTTCGTGATGGCAATATGGGGATTCAATTTCTCGATGATAAAAATGGGTGTGACCAATGTGCATCCTTTGTTGGCAACGGCTGCGCGTTTCTCGCTAGCGGTGATTCCAGTGATATTTTTTGTAGCCAGACCGAATGTCGCGTGGCGCTATTTAGTGAGTTATGGCTTCGTGTTTGGTGTGGGTATTTGGGGTATGGCTTCATGGTCAATAACAGCAGGACTCTCATCAGGGTTGTCGTCGGTATTGCTTTCTACCAACGTATTAATCGGTATGGCCGTTGGGGTATGGGTTTTCAAAGAAAGTGCGTCGGTTCGTAAGTTAATGGGTGCTCTGTTAGCTATGTGTGCACTTGCGGTCTTAGTCTCGGCGGCAAAGAGTAATGTCACCGTTAATGGTGTTGTCTTGATTATGATTGCGGCGTGCAGTTGGACACTAATGGGCGTAATTGTTAAGGCATCTAAAACTAAGCAGGCTTTTGCATTCAATGTATGGGGAATGTTGTTTGCGCCAGTGCCGTTGGTGTTGTTTGCTGTGATGTTACACGGTGAGCAAATCATCTGGCAGGGGATTGAACAATGGGATTGGAACACAACGATTGCTGTGTTGTTTCAGGCTTACCCAACCACATTGTTTGGTTACTGGGTGTGGAATAAGTTGTTAATCCAATATCCGTTAAGCACGACCGCACCATTAACCTTACTAGTACCAATCTTCGCATTGATCAGCGGTTACTTTATGTATGACGAAGTATTGTCAGTCGCCCAAGTGGTTGCATCGGTGCTGTTTTTAGTTGGGATTGGCTTAATCGTGAAACCTGCGAAGGCAGCGACCTCAAAAACAGTAGATGACAAAGAAGCGGAAGGGAAACTCGCCAAACAATCATGATGTCGTTCGCGGTAAAGAAGCGCAATGTAAACTAATCATTGAAGCTACAGTGTTGATTAATGAAATAAGGCCTCGCAATCGCGGGGCCTTTTCATGTGTATATTTCGAGGTGAAATATCGTTACGGTCTAGCGTTCTTGTGGTTCCTTGGAATTATCTGATGCTTGCTCGTTAAGTCTTCTGGAGAAACTGGTATATTGTTGTTATGTTATATCGTAACAAAAATGCAAGGGCGACTTGCACTTTCGATACTTGGAAATCAATTACATGGATAACATCAATCAAGTCTTACTGGTTGCCGGAGCTCACGGTAACGAGCTTTCTGGAATCTACTTAAACAAACTCATTAAAGAGCGTATGTATGCCGCCGATCGTTCGACATTCTCTACGAATTCAGTTATCGCAAACCCTAAAGCGGTAGAGCAGAACGTACGATACCTTGATACGGACCTAAACCGTCAGTTCTCTAATGCTAACCACGACGACACTGCTGGTTTAGCTGAATACACAGTGGCGCGACAGTTTATAGATAGACACGTAAGCAAAGAACAACAACTGATTGTGGATTTACACAACACGACCAGCAATATGGGGGCGACATTAATCTTGCTTTCCAATGATGCTTTCTATCAGAAAATGGGTGCGTATGTGAAACAACGAATGCCTGAAGCCAATATTCTGTTTGAAGATAGAAAGCCTTGGGATGAGCAGCCTTACCTTTGTACTGCTGGGAAGTGTGGAGTAATGATTGAAGTTGGCGCTCAGGCACATGGCTCACTTAAATTCGATACTCTTAAACTGATGAAGCAGATGCTGACCATGGTTCTTGATTACGTTGAGAAGCACAACCTCAACCAAGTACAAGCGTTAGAAGACTACGATGCTTTCTTTTATGTTGAAGAGGTGAATGTTCCGCTTGGCCCAGACGGTATGCGTGTTGCTACTGTGCATCCAGCGATCTGTGGTCGAAATTTCGAGGTAGTGAAGCAAGGTGAGCCGATACTGGCGACTTTCTTTGGCTATGATATTTACTGGGAGCGTGAACAAGACATCTATCCACATTTCATTAATGAAAGTGCTTACGCTAAAGCCAACATTGCTATGGCACTGGCCGACAAGCGCTTGGTCTCAGTGAACTAGCGTTTTGAACCTATAACGGATTAGTTAAAAAGCCCTATGAATGTATCAATTCATAGGGTTTTGATTTTAGGGAGCGGGAGAATTAACCAGTTCTGGTTAGATCTGACACGCCAACAATTGGTTTTCTAGATCGTTGTCGATGCTATAACCAATGACTTCTATTCTGGTTTCATTGCACTCATCTAACTCACACTCTGTTAGGCCATCTTCCGTTAGGTTGTAACCAAAGATGCCGCTTTGAGTGATGAACACCGCTTTCATTCGTTCGGCTTTGAGTCCAACTAATACCTTAAGCAATTGCTGGCGATCGAACAGTTTATCAGCCGCGAATCGCCAACCAACACTTTCAAAACCTTCACCTTGGTTGGTCGCTTTGATCATGCCGCTTTCTGGCATCGGTAATTCTGAAGCGAGTGGCTTGTCTTCCTTATGATGATGGTGATGATGGTGCCCATGAGCTTGATGATGGTAAAAGTTGGTGTTTCCATCAAACTCGTCAGAAGGGATCTTACCGTGATGGGCAAATATGAGTTTGGTGTCTGGGTGACAAACCTGCGCGACGTACTCAGCCAGTTTTTCTGCATCGCCACTTTTGTACAGATCGACTTTATTACCCACGATAGTATCGGCAATGGTGATTTGCTGATTGAAGGTATCGTGTTCAGAGTAGCGTGTGTCAGAAAGCTTACGGGCATCGACCAAAGTGACGTTCTTTTGTAGTGACAACACCTTACGATAGTGCTCTGAAGACAAGACTTCTAGCACTTCCTTAGGATGACCAAGCCCGGTCGGCTCGATCAATAAGCGGTCTGGTTTCGCCTCAGACAGTAGTTGATTCAGTGCGATTTGCATCGGCAAACCAGCCGCGCAACACATACAGCCGCCAGGCACTTCTCGGATAAACACTTGTTGTTTGTTGTCGTTCCCTTGGATCAAACTGCCGTCTACGCCGATTTCTCCAAATTCGTTCACCAAAATAGCCCAGTTTTCATCTGCGGGTTTATTCTTCATTAGATTGAGAATTGCGGTCGTTTTACCTACGCCGAGAAAGCCGGTAATGATATTGGTTGGAATACCCAAGAGAGGCTTTTTATCAGAGCTCATTGGCAATTCTCCTATAACCTTGCACAAGGGTATGGTTTGCCGAAACAACGGACTCTGAAAATGCAGAATACTCGGGTGGTACTTTTGAGATATTGTTCAAATCAAACCCTGAACCGATGTTAGTCATTGGTGGTACATGGAAGTTCTCAGGTAAGTCGTGTCCGTCCACCACACAGTTATGGCGAATCACACAACCTTTGCCAATCACCGCATTAAAGACGACTGAGTTGAAGCCAATAAATACGTCATCACAGACCTTACAAGGACCATGAATGATCGATCGGTGAGCGATGGATGAGCGTTCACCAATAGTGACGGCAGCGCCAGCTTTAGAGTGAATAACCACACCATCTTGAATGTTGGTGTCGCGCTTAATCACAATGGCTTCCATGTCACCTTGTTCGTTGACCTCGTCAGCTCGAATCACAGCGTAAGGGCCAATAAACACGTTGTCTTCAATGATGACCTTGCCGCAGATGATGGCGGTCGGGTCAATGAAAGCGGTCTCCGATACTTCTGGCATATGACCGCTTGGATTTCTTCTTAACATATTGATTTCTTTTTATTGATGGTAATAACTGCTGAACTAGCGCTCGAATGACAGCCTCATTGCTGGAGTGACCATGTCACTCGATATTTCTTTTGGTGCATCAGCGATATGCGTATTTTGGTTATCAGGGGATTCTGGATTGCTATAAACCTTGGCACCATTGACCCATGTGTGTTTTATCTGAGCAGAGAATTCGTGCCCTGCGAACGGTGACCACCCACATTGATACAAGCTGTTGTCATGGCTGACTAGAGTTGGTGTCTGTGGATCGACTAATACTAAATCGGCGAAGTAGCCCTCACGGATATAGCCGCGTTCCTGTATCGCATAACGGATCGCTGGGTTATGTGCGGTTTTCTCGACCACCTGAACGACAGTTAAGGTTCCAGTGCGTACGTGGTCAAATAGGCTCAACAGGGCATGTTGTACCAGAGGTAATCCTGCAGGTGCTTGTTCGTAAGGAACTTGTTTCTCTTCCCATGTATGTGGCGCGTGATCTGTCGCGATGATGTCGATTTGGCCCGTGCTCAATGCTGCTAATAGAGCGTCTCTATCACTAGGGTATTTGACGGCAGGGTTGCACTTAATTTGGTTACCGAGCGTTGCGTAATCTTTATTGCTAAACCATAGGTGATGGACACACGCTTCTGCGGTAATACGTTTTCCCTGAATGGGGCCGGCTTCAAACTGAGCGAGTTCTTTTTCTGTCGTGATGTGCAGCACATGAAGTTGACTGTTGTGTTTTTTGGCTAGCTCAATCGCATAGGAAGAAGAGGCATAACAAGCTTTGTCATCTCTTAGAATGGGGTGATCTTCAATCGTGAAAACCGCTTTCTCTTTTCTTAATTGTTCTTGGTTTTTCGCGATAACAGGCCCGCTTTCACAGTGAGTGACAATTAGGACGGGAGAATCACGGAATATGGCATTGAGTGCTTGAGGATCTTCAACCAACAGGTTGCCCGTTGAAGCGCCCATAAACACCTTTACACCGCAGTGCTTGGTTGGGTCGAGACGTTTAATTTGTTCGAGATTGTCTTCGGTTGCTCCGAGATAAAACGAGTAATTTGCTAACGAGCTTTGTGCTGCAATATCAAACTTTCTTTCTAAGGCTTCAATGGTCGTTGTAGCAGGGTTTACGTTTGGCATCTCCATATAGCTGGTAATACCGCCTGCAACCGCAGCTCGTGACTCAGTGGCGATTGAGCCTTTGTGTGTTAATCCCGGTTCGCGAAAATGGACTTGGTCGTCAATCATTCCAGGAAGGAGGTAGCAACCTTGAGCGTCAATAATCTCATCATCTGGCTTTGGTTCGATGTTGTTGGCTATTCTTTCTATTCGCTGGTTAATGATCAATAGATCCGATTCGGTAATGATGCCTTCATTGACCAAACGGGCATTCTTGATGAGTGTTGCAGACATAGCGGTTCACTTTCTCCTTGTTGATAGGGCTAATACTGTTGAGAGTGTTTAAGAGAGTAGGAGCATCATTGAGTGGAAGCGGGCTCATTTTGGTTCGCACATTCGTCGCACACACAGCTTATCTCTAACTGAGGGCTAACAACGGTGAAGCCTTCTTGTTTAGCATGAGATTGAAGGTCACGAATAATGGCAGGGTGGATGGTTTGCTCGCTGATCTTGTCGCACTTGGAGCAGATCAAAAATTGGGGGATGCCATGTTCATGTTCGCAAAGAATATGGTCGCAAAGTATGAACTTATTGGAGACTTTCAGTTTATGCGCTAAGTGGTGCTCTTCTAGGAACTCCAACACTCGATAAACCGACATCGCTTGAACGTGTTGATCAAAGTGTTCCTTACAGTATTCAACGATTTCATACGCAGACAGAGCTTTGTCGGCATGAACCAGTGCTCGCAGTATCAACAGTCTCTTAGCGGTAAACTGTTTTCCGTTTGTTTTACAGCCTTGTTTTACGTGCTCAATGATCGCTTCGATGTCTCTCATTCAATCCACAAAATTAGTGATAATACAGATATGTTATAACATAACAATCAATTTCAAGAAACGAACTTTTACTTCAAGAATCTTTTAGGTGGGATCTCTCTTTTGGTGCGTACCTCGTAGATGCACATAGACGAACATGAGCTATTTATTGCCCACCATTTGCATGTTGTGCCAAAGAAGCTTTCCTATAATGATTGAATTACTGATTAAAAGCCTAAAAGAACATGGGTTATTATAAGTGAATTCGAATTAAATTCTGAAATGATACAAATCTCATATTTAATAACGCTTATTTAGTAACCTCTGTTGAGTCTCATATCAAATCAAGTGGCTGATTTTATTGGGTATCAGAGAAAAGTCTCAAAAATTATTATTTAGATCGCTAAAGTTTTAAATTCTGTATTGTGGTGTTTGTGTGGAGTATAATTCCATTTGGTAGCTATGGATTAGATGGTTTTTAGCTATATGTGTGAAATTTTAAGTGAGTTATCTTTCTGATTTGAAAGAATAATTAAATAGTTAGGATAAAAAAGTTGGCGAAAATCAGAAGCTTGGCATACACTTTCCTTGTAAATGACCTTATCTCATTGATTGAATAGGGTAAATGCTTTGGCGCTACTGGCGATGGTAGCAATGTTTAACATAGCTTTGAGGAAAGTTTTATGGCACTCACGAAGGCCGATTTGGCTGAGAACCTGTTTGAGACACTCGGATACAGCAAGCGGGATGCCAAGGAAACGGTGGAAGTGTTTTTCGAAGAAGTTCGTAAAGCGCTCGAAAATGGCGAACAGGTAAAACTGTCTGGTTTTGGTAATTTTGATCTTCGCGAGAAAAACGAGCGACCTGGTCGTAACCCGAAAACTGGTGAAGACATTCCAATCTCTGCTCGACGTGTTGTTACTTTTAGACCGGGACAAAAACTAAAGGCCCGTGTCGAAAATATTAAAATCGAGAAGTAGCCAAGCAATAGACCACGCCTAGCGTGGTCTTTTTGTATGTGACGTCTAATTTTAAACTGCGTTAAAACTATTCCCTTTATTCTTATCTCTATCTCTATCTCTATCTCTATCTCTATCTCTATCTCTATCTCGTCTAGCTTTCTAGAGCTATAAGCCGATAGATTCACTTTGAGCTTTTCGGCTAGCTACGCTGCCTAACTGATCTCCAGAATGTAATATAGCCAAAAAGAAAGGGCTGCAAATTAATGGCAGCCCTTTGAGTTGATATTCTGTGGTGTTCTAAACGGTTTACGCGGCTTTAATATGAGTCGTGATATACGGTTGCCATGCTTGTTGGTAAAGCTCTAAAGATTGGCGTCTTAGGCTATTAATTTGCGCCGCTTCGATATCGTTGATTGGGCGATGTTCTGCAATGGCGTGACGCTCAATACCTTGGATAATTTTATATAGCTCGTGCTCAGGGCCACTTTTCACGTCAGCGATTGCTTTCAAGTGAAGCTGAACTTCAGCAATAATGTTGGTTTTAGGCAAACGAACTAACAGGTTAAGGTCACGGTAGCCAGAATCAGCAGGTGACTTAAACTTGTTTTTCAATTTCACAACGTCCGCTTCACGGCTTAGTGATTCATACACTTCAACCAAGCTTTCTACGTCGTTTGCGATAATCGTTGCACGAGCTAGATCGGTAATTCTTGTTACATCGCCATCAAGCTCAAGGTCAATTTTCTCTTCTGCACGAGCTTGAGATTTAACACCTGCGAACAGGGCTTCTGAATTGGTTAGTAGGGCAGTACTTTTACAGATAGTTTCTAGCTCAGCTTGTGCTTGGTGAGCTTTGCTGTAAAGGATGTCGAAATCGGTATAAGGCTGAGTCGGACGTGAGTCGAATGCTTTAATGCCATATAGACCGCTTAGGCTATGGCGGAATACGTTTGATGAAACTTGGTTTTGCGCTGGAGTGCGCGATTGATCAGTTGAACTCGTTGAAACAGGTGCTGCTGCGAATGCAGGCGCTCGGCTCAATACTAGAAGCATTAGGGCCGTCGTACGGAGAAATACACTCATTCAAACTCCAAAATACAAGGTTACAAAAACGGGTAGTCAAAAGGGGTAACCAGTAACGCATAAGAGTAAAAACAGCTTAACTAAACTCACTACATATTAAATGGGGCTAGCTAAGGCAGAAACCAACTCTAACGTTTAATATTGCTTTAAAATGTGAACATATAGACAAATAATTCAAGCGTTTGTTCCGCAATTTTAAGAACTTTGAACTCGGCCAGTTTCTGATTTTATTGAAACCAATTTGGAACTTTAAACCAAGCTAAGGTTGCTCTTACCTCTCTATACTGTACCCTTGCATTATGACTGTTTAACATGAACGAAAGATGAATAATCCTGAATTTTGGCACAATAAATGGGCAGCCAACCAAATTGGTTTCCACCTTGAAGATGTAAACCCACTTCTGATTGAATTTTGGAAAAAAACCGACCCTAGCTACGAGAAGAGTGTGTTTGTCCCACTTTGTGGCAAAAGCGAAGATCTTATTTGGTTAGCGTCTAAGCATGAAGAGGTTCAAGGAGTTGAGCTTAGCCAAATCGCGGTACGCGCATTTTTCTCAGAGCATTTTTACACGCCGACTGTGACTCAAATCAGTGGTCAGCATGAGCTTTACCAATTCGATGAATTGAGTGTTTACACAGGAGATTACTTCACAGCACCTATTCAGCCTGTCGACATTATTTATGACCGCGCTTCTTTAGTGGCATTGCCTCAAGAGATGCGAGTGCAGTATGTCGAGCGTTTGAAACAACTACTGAAACCGGGTGGCAAGATTCTTCTGGTGACGCTGGATTACAATCAAAACGAAATGGCAGGGCCTCCGTTTAGCGTACCTAAGCTAGAAATCGATCAGCTGTTCGCAGGTTATAAGATCACATTGTTGAATCAGGACATCGCAGACGATGAACATCCTAAGATTGCGAAGAAAGGTTTGTCTCGCTTCTGTGAGGAAGTGTATTTGATTGAGTCAGACGTTTAAGTTCAGTTTGTTCAAATAAAAAGATAACACCAACAAAAAGACGGGCTCGATAGCCCGTCTTTTTTATTGTTCAGATTTGAACTCGCGATTGTTCAGAATTGAATCGCGGGTTAGTAAATCACTTTTACTTTCGAAGCGCTTTCAATCGCGTCTTCAATTGCTGTTTCTGTGCTATTGCGACGAGTTAGCGCCACACCAAGACGACGGCGACCATCAATGTCAGGCTTACCAAACAGACGAACTTGTGTTTGTGGTGCGTCTAGCGCTTCTGCAAGGCCTTCAAAGCGAATATTCGTTGATGTGCCTTGACCAAGGATTACCGCAGAGGCACAAGGGCCATACTGAGTAATTGATCTGATCGGCATACCTGTAAATGCGCGTACGTGTAGTGCAAATTCCGATGAGTCTTGAGACATCAGAGTCACCAAGCCAGTATCGTGTGGGCGAGGGGAGACTTCATTGAAGATAACGTGGTCGCCTTTAACGAACAGCTCAACACCAAAGATGCCGTGACCGCCTAGTGCGTTAACCACTTGCTCTGCCGTGTATTGTGCCGCTTTCAGTGCGTTGTCAGACATGACCTGTGGCTGCCATGATTCACGGTAATCACCGTCTTCTTGGCGGTGGCCGATTGGCGCACAGAAGTGAACACCGTCGACTGCACGAACGGTAAGCAGTGTGATTTCGTAATCAAAGTCGATGAAGCCTTCAACGATCACACGACCCGCGCCAGTACGACCGCCTTCTTGTGCGTAGTCCCAAGATTTCTGGATATCTTCTTCGGTTTTGATAACGCTTTGGCCTTTGCCTGAAGAACTCATTACTGGCTTAACAACGCAAGGCATACCCACGAACTCAACAGCGGCTGAAAAATCTTCAAAGGTGTCTGCAAAGCGGTAAGGCGAAGTGCTTAGTTTCAACTCTTCAGCAGCTAAACGACGAATACCTTCGCGGTTCATCGTTAGTTTGGTTGCATTCGCCGTTGGAACAACATTTAAGCCTTGTGCTTCAAGTTCAACTAACTTGCTGGTGGCAATAGCTTCAATTTCAGGAACCACATAATCTGGTTTTTCTAGCTCAATGATAGCTTGAAGAGCATCACCATCTAACATGTCTAATACATGGCTACGATGCGCAACTTGCATTGCTGGTGCGTCTGCATAACGGTCACAAGCAATAACTTCTAAACCTAAACGTTGGCACTCGATAGCAACTTCTTTTCCGAGTTCACCTGAACCTAATAGAAGTACACGAGTAGCATTTTCGCGAGTAGCAGTACCAAACATAGAAATTCCTTCCGATCTTTTGAACGATTGATTGAAAACGGGGTGATCATACTTATTTAAATGACAAAAGCAAACGTTTGCGCAACTTGCAGTGTTAATTACAAGCATAAAAAAAGCAGCCCCGTTAAATAGGGCCGCTTATTTAAAATTATGTTAAATAGATGTACTTAGATTGCTAAGTAAGTCACTGGAATGTCGGGATTAATCGCTTCTAATGTAGATTGCGTATCCGCTAGGTGACTGATGCTGCCTTCAGCAATTTCAACCAAAGCTGCACTTTCAATTTGTTCAAAGTCGAAGCCCGCCAGTTTGAGTTGAATCAATGCCACTTGTAGAGGCGGTAGGCTAGGGTTGAATGCTGCGTTTTCAGCGTAAGCACCGGTGAAAACCTCACCCGACGTCAGCTGTAGTGAAACACCACTTAGGTTTTTGGTGTAAGGAGCGTGACTGCGGTTTAGTGCTGCTAGTGCTTCTACAACAATAGGAGTTGTTTCTTCAGTCGTGTACTTATGATCAAGCTTAGTCATTAGCCCAGTCGTCACACCTAAATCAGCAGGGCCAAAAGAGTCTGGAAGGTATTCTTGTAGTGACATCTCATCGCGTTGTGGAAGCTGAACTTTAAGCTCTTTCGCTGTGGTCAGTTCGTTCATAAACTGACGACAGTGACCACAAGGACTAAAGTTGATGGTGATATCTGAGATGCCTTGCTCGCCTTTCATCCATGCATGGCTTATTGCAGATTGCTCAGCGTGTACTGTTTGGCCAAGTTGAGCACCAGCGATTTCAAGGTTTGCACCAAAATACAAAGTACCAGACAAACCACGCACGATTGCACCAACGTAAAAGTCAGATAATGGAGCGTATGAATACGCAGCAGCAAAAGGAAGTAGTGCGATACGTAGTTCGTCATCTGCTAAACCACTTGCTTGAAGTAGGCTAGAGAACTGTTCTGGAGACAATGTCGCGTCAAAGTTGTCTGCTAATACGATGTCACTCAAAAGCGCTTTCATTGATGATGGAGCACTTTCCAGCGCCAGGGTAATACGACTGTTCATGTTGAATCCTTAATTGACCTTAGGCTTTAAGTTTATGCAATACTCAGGAATTTTCTGTGATAACGATCACTATTGAATTGTTGTTGTTACATTGGTTTGCATAATTAGAGTGAGGTCACACTTGAAATCGATTACAAGAGCCATTTATACAGTTGATATCGCACTTATTGCTCGTAAAAGACCGTGACTTGACAGCTATTGCTGAATAAAGGCGAATAAAAAGCCCAAACAGACACTGTAATCACAGCATTCTGGTTGGGCTGAATCGCGCAGTGATCGTTTAGGTTAAGAATAGAACCAAATCACAACTGAGAACACGCTAGGTGCAATGATTGAGGTGATAACGCCACAGAGCACCAAAGCCAATGAACTGAATGCGGCATCTTCTTGGTTCTTTTCCGCACAAGTCGCGGTGCCCAAAGCGTGAGAAACCGTACCCATGGTTAAACCTCTGGCAATAGGGCTCTTAATACCAATCAGATTATAGATAGGGTAAGCAAAAATCGCCCCGAACAGACCTACGATCAAAACCAATATTGCCGCAATGGCTGCTTCACCACCTAAATGGCTCGATACTTCCATCGCAATCGGCGTCGTAACCGATTTACCTAGCAGGCTCGCAATCAAGCTAAGGTCGGCTTTAAAAGCTACCGCAATGATAGCTGTGGTTGTCATCGACATCACACTGCCTAACGTGCAGGCAAAGGTAATAATGCGCCAGTTAGCTCGAATTTGAGGCAACTGCTCATAAAGAGGGTAAGCAAGAGCCACAACCGCAGGCTGAAGCATATAAGTGATCCAAGTGTTGTCTGCGTAGTAAGTTTCGAAAGGCACTTTGAAGAACAACAGAATTGGAATAATGATGCCAATGCTGATCAGTAAAGGGTTACACAGTGGTGAGTTCACTTTTTGGCTTACCCAACGAGCAAACAGGAACACAACGATGGTCAGTAGAATCCACATGATTATTTACCTCTCGAAAGCAAGCGGTCTAAGAACCATGATAAAGACACCAATACGATGAGCGTGCCACCAACGGCACTCGCCATGATTGGCAATGCATTGGCGATAAGCATGTCGAAGTGATCCATTAACCCAACACTGATTGGGACGAACAATAAGATCATCAAACGAATAATCAGACTGGCACCGGGTTGTACCCAGTGTGATGGAACAATACCTATCACCATGGCAGCAAACAGAATCAACATGCCAAAAATACTGCCTGGAATTGAGGTCTCTAGATATTGTTGTAACGCGTTACCTGCAGTGA
The DNA here is from genome assembly GCF_026241515.1 of Vibrio sp. 14G-20. Lineage (GTDB taxonomy): Bacteria > Pseudomonadota > Gammaproteobacteria > Enterobacterales > Vibrionaceae > Vibrio. The sequence goes on along the minus strand of NZ_JAPHPW010000004.1, from coordinate 235,036 downwards.
GAGCACCTATGATTAAGGTGAAGGAGATTAAGCAGTAAACGAGTTTGATCAATCTTTCTTTCAAAGTGTCACATCTCTTGATAATGAATTAACTAGCTAGCTTTTCTACGTATTGATAAACCGCTTTCAAGATAGCCATTTTCTTCTCGTCACTTTCGTTTTCATGTGCGAGGTTTTCTAGATTCAGCATGTACTCTTCTAAGCGACTCTCGTAAAACTCACGACAATGGTTCGCCCATTTCAGCTGCTCAGCTTCATCAAGTGTCCATGGGAAATGACGAGCGCGGTAACGGAACAACAGCGGCTTAATACGCTCGTCACTGAAAGTGATGTCCAAAGCAGCCAAGTTATTCGGGTCAGTTTCACGGATGATGTTCATCGCGGTCTTATCTGCTGGAGAGAAGAAGCCATCGTAAAGGTGTGTGTCTACATCATCACTTTTTTCGTATTCACGTTCTTGTGAGTACAAGCCAATCAGCTTTTCACGAATCTCTGGGTGTTCACGTAGTAGTGCTAGGTTCTTCAAGCACTGCTGACGGTCAATACCGATCGTTTCCGCGTTTTCAGCCGTCAGGGTTTTTGCTGGTGCGAGGATAGGGCACTTGTTGAGCTGTACCAGTTTAATCGGCACTGGCAACTCATCTTCATTTAACTCGCTACGCTTGGTGTAGAGTCTGTCTCTTAGTTCGTCAGTATCTAGCTCAAGCAGTGGGCTAGGATCTTTCGCTAAGTCCACCACGATAACGGCGTTTTGGTTGGTCGGGTGCCAAGCCATAGGAACAATCCAGCTTGTGTAATTGCAATCACGACCAAACATTCCTGACACGTGCATAAGAGGTGTCATGTTTACGATGTCGACTAATTCGTTCAACTTGCGTTTGTGGCGCATGTTGTAGAGGTAGTCAAACATCTTAGGTTGTGCAGCTTTCAGCTTTTTCGCTAATTCGATAGTCGCAATAACATCGGCCATCGCATCGTGCGCGTTTTCGTGTTCAATGCCATTTGCCACAGATAGGTGTTCCAGTTTGAAACTTGGGTAACCTTCTTCATTCTCTGGCCAAACAATACCTTCAGGGCGAAGTGCGTGTACGGCACGCATCACGTCGAGTAGATCCCAGCGTGAGTTACCGTTTTGCCAGCTCCATGCGTACGGGTCAATAAAGTTGCGGTAACAAGTGTATCGCGTTACTTCGTCATCGAATCGAATGCTGTTGTAGCCAAGGCTTGTGGTGTTTGGCTTTGCAAGCTCTGCATGAATCTTGGCGATAAACTCAGGCTCAGGTAGGCCTTGAGACATGGCTTTTTGTGGTGTGATGCGAGTGATCAGCGCAGCTTCAGGTGCAGGAAGATAATCAGCAGGAGGTTGGCAGTAGATAACCAAAGGTTCTCCGATAACATTGAAATCTTGGTCGGTACGAACACCTGCGAATTGACTCGGACGATCTTTCGCTGGGCTCACGCCCCATGTTTCGTAATCGAAAAAGAAGTAGGTTGGCTGATTATCTGAACTCATTGAATTTCCTGAACAGTAAGCGGATGACGTTTACTGTGGCTGAAGGTTAGTTTTGTTCAGTATCTGATAGTATGCGGTACGCGTGCAACCCAGATCACAAATAAATTGCCGGAAAACGGTGCTTTACTATTCAATCGAGTCAACAGGGAAGCTTTTGAATCGAATTGTGGCGATTTCTTCGTAACGGTTCTGCCTGTTTACGGTTTACATGAGCGGCGGTGGTCGAGAGTCACGGGCACTATCAAGGTACAGATGTTTAAGCTATCAGACGACCGTTTAAACCGTCATATCCTAATGTCTAATGCTCTCCCCAATTTAGTAGTCTTTCGGCAATATAATTCACTTAGTTTTGATGAGTCATTGGGTATTTATGATTGCAGGGGGAATTAAGTTGGATAGATCTACGTGTCTCATTTTTAATACTGTTTAAGAGCAATGTTTAAAACTTAGGTCTAGACTTTTTAATACGAAAATCTATTATTTCACTTTTATTACAATTTGATATTAATGCTGGTTTGTTTCATTTGTGAGACTATATTGCAACACGGTGATCTATATAGTTATTCATTTAAATAAAGTTCTTGGTTATTATTTTTGTTTGTTATTCGGATGTTTTAAATCAAGCGTGTTTTATAAAAATAATGACGTATAAAATTAAAGGGATTAAGTGTAAAACCAGTTTTATATCTAATTAATAAAAACACCTAAATACCACTATTTTTGTTAGTGTTATTTATATCAATTTGCGTGATCTTATTCTCACTGCGCCTCATTTCTTTATAAATAAGTGTCAATATATATATTTTCTAAATAGGATTGTTGTTACTTAATTGTTAACTCTGATTGACTATTAGGTAACCCTAATAATAAAGCCGAATTTATATAAAGGATTAAAGAAATGAACAAAGTCTTTAAGGTTGTTGCTGTATCTGCACTTTCTATCTCTTCAGCGAACGTTTTCGCTGTGAGTGACACTTTTGATGCAACACTAGAAGTAAAACAAGCAATTACAATGACAAAAACCAGTGATCTAGACTTCGGTATCATCACTTCAGATAACACAACTGATGTTGTTATCGCTCAAGGTGATGCGGGAGCTGCGGCGTTTACGCTTTCTGGAGAATCAGGTGATGCAGTAACAGTAAGTATTTCTGACACTAACTTAGTTAACGGTGCAAATACGATTGCGGCTGAATTCGACTTTAATAGCGCTATAACCCTAACGGGTGGCAATGCGAATCTTAATATTGGCGGCACTGCACGTACTTCAAGTGCAACATTAGTTGCTGGTACTTATACTGCAAACGTTGCAGTAGATGTAACTTACCAGTAATTAAATGAAACCAGTATAATATTGTGGCTGTTGTAGAGCAGCCATTTTTACGATGAAGTTTCTATTCAAATACGCTATTTATATCGGTCTGACTTTTTATTCAAGTCCGTTTCATGCACTCGAAATCATTCCTGAAAATATGGAGGTGAAATTTCCGGGTATGTATATCTCTGGATCGGGTCAAAATGCTGATGCTAATCCGGCTAATAGTCAGATTTACGTAGTTCGCTTTTATGTAGAAGGTGAGCCGGGTAAAAAGATCGTGGTTTCGCTCCCCTCTAAGCAGTACCTCAACCATTCTCGTAAATCCAAACGTCTTCGTATTAAAAAGTTCTATTTTGGTTGCGGCTTATCAAAGCGAGGCAGAGCCAAGATAAAAGGCAATGGAAGAAGCAAATTACTGTGCATTGGTGCAAGAGTGAAAATCGGCGCTAATCATCCCGCTGGCGTTTATACCAGTACAATTCCTTTTGAGGTTAATTATAAATGAAGTTGTTTATCTCATGTGCTCTCGGCTTACTTTTCACGGCACAAGCCTCTGCTCAACTCCTAATCGCTCCAACTCGTTTTGTCTTAGATGCTGATACCTCTGTGACGGAAAAAATCGTGGTGGAGAACAATTCGGATGAACCGATTCGATTGGAGATCAAACCAATCTATCGACCAGTAAAGGCCAGTGGCTTAGTTCGTACCGACGCAAACATCGCTGAGTCTGAAAATATCGCTGATTGGATTAAAGTATCACCGCCGATTATTCGTGAATTGAAACCCAACCAAAGACGCACCGTTCGCTTACGTATGAACGCATTGCCAGACGACATGCCAGATGGCGAATATCGAGCTTATCTATGGTTTTCGCCTATCGCGAAGGCGCCTGAAGCTTCCCCGCCAGATTTATCGAGAAAGGTTCGTTCTAACAACGGTTCAGCGTTTCAACTCAACTTTCATATCAACAGCTATGTACCGGTTTATGTACAAAAAGGCGAGCAGGTACAAGATGTGAAGTTTCAATGTGATGATCAGAACCTCAAGATTACGAATGACGGTAATTTCCAGTTCAGCGCTAAATTGAATGTCGACGAACACAGCGAAAAGGTGGTGTTACTTCGCAATGCAGAATTAACCAAACCGCTACCAAAGGGTTCGAAGGTTTCATTGGTGCAGAACGACCAGCCTTTGTACGAATGTGTTCTGTAGCTTGAACTGTGTTGTCAGTGATTGTGCACTCGACTGAGTAACGACAAGATTCATGTTTCAACATTTGGCTTGTCGAGTTGCATTGCTTTGTTCATTGTTTCCATTTGTCGCTCATTCGCAGTCAGAAGGGGAAAGCGAGGCGACTGAACTTTATCCTGCTCATATCGAAGTTCGAGTAGGGCAAGTCGGTGATAGCTTTTATCGTGTCATGATGGATGATTACGAAGAGCCGTTTATTTCGATATCAAACGCTGCGTTTTCTCTGCTAGAGATGAATGGGCAATGCGATGACAACGGCTATTGTGAAATCTACTTACCGCAAGATGTTGGGCGAGAGTCTCCTCCTTATATCGTTGATACCGAGCAAGCCGCCTGTTATCGCGATGAAAACAATAATCGCGATGACAACAACATCCAGTCAATCAAGTTTGAAGTGATTGACTCGGAAACCTACATTCATTGGTACAGCTTGCAAGCCTGTATTCCTGCCAAAATCAGATGGGACATTGATGACTATCGGCTAACCGTTTCTCCTGAGTTCAGCTCGTTAACCGAGTTGGAAGCGGTGATCTCTAAGATCAAAAATGAATCCCGTAAGAAAGCAGAAGAGTTGAAGCGTGCTAGTAATACTCCGGCCATAGAGCCGCTTGCGACCGTGGGTTTGGCAATAAGAGTAGCAGCTTCTGTTTACCATGACAGTGAAACGGGCGGTGATGTTTATGCCATTTCCGACACTATCTTAAGTACCGAACATTCCTTGTCTAGGTTGTCTATTGATTCGCGAGAAGATCAGCCTATCGTCTATTACAACATTGCGGTTGAAGCACATGATGGAGAAGGTTCACTTGAAATTGGACACGTGCTGTTAGATGGCAGTGTATTTACCGTCAATCAAACACTCGAAGATGGGCTGTATTATACCAACCGAAAGCGTCAGCCAGAGTTTGGCAACTTACAACTGGAGCGTACTACTCAGCCCAATATCAGCATCGATGTGTTGGTTAATGGCATCTATCAAACGACGTATCGTTCTGATGAGTTTGGACGCTTTGTTGTTGAAGAAGACAACATCTCACCCGGTGACACCATTAAGTTTCGCTACTACCTATCGAAAGGTGTCTGGCAGGAAGAAGAGATTACCGTCGCTGGTTTAGAAGATGCTTTTTTGCCACGCAACGAGTGGGGCGTTCAGGTGGTCGGGAATGAAGGTACAGACAGAGCGGGTGCCGTGTCTCTGGAGTATGGATTTGCTGATTACTTTACCGTAGGTAGCGCTTTTAGGAGGCAACATGGCAAAGACTTGGTTGGCTTTCAGGGGCGATACTTACCGACACATTGGTTTGCAGGTCATATCGGTTGGTTACCCGACTTTAATCGTTTTCCAATGGAGTTTGATATCTTACTCGGCGGCGACCAATCTGCGTCAATCGAGCTCAATAAAACCGATGAACTGGATTCAGAGTCGATGGAATATGACGTGTTCAAGTACAACTTGTCGCTTGCAAATCTCACGGCCTTTTTAACCGTAAGGGACGATGAAGATGAACTCAGTGTCGAGCCAAAAGTGAACGCCAAGGTGTCGCGTAATCTGTTTCTCTCTTATGCGGGCGATTATCAATACGCAAAGGACAGCCATGAAGATACCTACTTACACACAGTCGAGCTCGCCAAAAGTGGTTTTTCTGATACCTCGTGGAACATCTCTGGCACGGTTAATGGCTCTGGTCATCATGAACGCACAGAGCTCTCTTTAAGAAACGCATGTAAAGAGTGTGTACTTGATCCTCTTAATGTATTCCAAGAACTCACCACCAATGTATCTGCTCGCTACCAGAAACAAGATGTGTCGTTTACTGCCTCTTTAGAGGCGCGTGTGAATCCTTATCTGTTGTTTAAGTTGGAAGGAACAGAGGACCAATACGGTGTGGAAATGACGACGGAATTTGGGGCTAAAACCTACTTCGATGAGGACATCGGTGAGTTTGTTGAGTGGAACCGGTACAACCATTCTAAGTTGACTGGGGTTGTCTATGATCACCACAAGCAACCGATATCTGGAGTGAGCCTGCAGATACTCGACCAACGTGCTGTGAGCGATGCAAAAGGGCGCTTTGAATTCTCGAGTGTTCCCGCTCGAAGCAATCTGCCTATCTATATTGATGAAGGGGCACTAGACCTAAACCTCACGCCGATTCAAAACCCTGTGTTTGTTAATACCAAGCAGGTTGGATTAACTCATGCGAACATCGAAATGGTGGTGTCATTTGGGGTCGATGGCACAGTGGAGGGCGCTATCGAGAGCAATGCGTATCTGCACTTCAAACATATTCAGAAAGGAACGGAATATTCGAGCGAAATCGAGAGTGACGGTTTTTACATGGTAGAGGGGCTGATCGCTGGAAAGTACATTATCACCTTAGAGATGGGCGACAAAAGATACGTTCAAGGTGCCGACTTGGATGGGGACTTTTGGGTAAGCGATCTCACCTTTAATTTTATCGACTTCCATAAAGTGTACTAGGATGAACAATCTATTTTATGTAGGCTATTTAGTCAGAAGGTGGTGAGAGCATTAATTTCACTTTCTGCTTCATGGTTAGCGTTTGGTTTCGCAGATCTTTGAATATGGTTTTCCACTCTTGAAAGGTCACCGTTATCGGGTTGAAACTCTCTACAGGTTTGGTGACGCCGTAACGCACTGTTTCCACTTCCGGTTCAAACGTCCCAAATAACTTGTCCCAGATAATAAGAACGCCAGCGTAGTTCTTATCGATGTATTGCGGATTTCTGCCGTGATGAACACGGTGGTGGGATGGGGTATTAAAAAGGTATTCCAAAGGCCCTAGGCTTCGTACCCACTGAGTATGCACAAAGAACTGTAAACCCAGATTCAGAAGTACCACGAAGATTACCCATTTAGGGGCGAAACCTATGATGACGAGTGGTACCCAAAATAGCCACATTCCCGCAAGCGGGTACATTAGGCTTTGACGAAATGCGGTACTGAAGTTCATACGTTCAGAGCTGTGGTGCGCGACGTGTGCTGCCCACATCCATCGAACTCGGTGGCTTGCTCTGTGGAACCAGTAGTAGAAAAAGTCCTGTAGAACCATTAATACAATGAAACTCAATACACCCATTTCAATGTCCATTAAGCGCCAACCAAACAGCCACAGGTAGAGCTGAACGATCAGCAGCCCGGTTAACAAATCGGAGAGTTGATGCATGCCTGCTAACGTGAAGTTACACATGACTTCCGATAGCTTGTAACTTGAATTGTCTGGTAATCGGCCTTGCTTTTGACCAATGAAATACTCGGCCAACATACAGATCATGAACAAAGGCGCCAATACCAACAGCAGCCATTCCGGATGATTGATTAATGCGTCGATATTCATGTTTTATCCTTGTTGAGACGCCATACGCGTTTTTAGTATCAAGTTTACTTAGACTCGATCGTCTGAGATTCAATCAGCAGAGTTTCGCTACCAGCGGGCAAAGTGATCTTCTGTTAGACCAAGAACACCATCGAGTTGATGTGTCACTCCATTGTTGTCTTCAATCGAGCCAGAAAAGTGACCAATGAACTGACGAAAGTTACTCTTTAACAGCCATAAATTGAGCTTTTCGCTGCGGTTATTTAAGGGCGTAAAGGTCAGGTTTATACGTCCATCTTGTGATGTTATCTGCCAAGGTAAGTTCGTGTCTTGGCGACTGAACGTAAACTGTACCGGGTTAAGCAAGTGCCTGATTCCATTGACCCACAATACGTTTTCGCAGCCTCCGGTTTCATTGACGCCCGCCGCGAGATTCAAGCCAATATCAGTGCCATTGGATTGCGTGTTGATGCTTGCCCAGCGCCAACTGGTTTCGCGCCTCATGTATCCCGCTGAAAAGTCATAACCGGCACGAGCTTGCGTGAGGGTTAATGATGTTCCCTTGATTTGGATGTCGCCGCTGATGCGCAAAGCATTGTGCTTTTGGGTGTAAGTCCAACCTGAATAGCCCGTTGGGCTGCACATCGCCAAGGGCAAGCTGTCGGTTTCAGGCTCTAAAGCGATATCGACCGTTATGAGTTTGGTATTCAAGCAAACTCGCCATTGTCCGTCTTCAATATCAAAGGTGACGCTTTGATCTGCAATGCTTGTTTTTCCTTCGAATGGTGAAGGCGTTACATGCTTATCAAACCCTAATGGCCTCAACCAAGATGACTCTTCTAGATGGTTGTTCTCGATGTTGTAGACATAACAAAACGCTGAGCCCAAGTAGCGAATATCCGCGATAGCGACGCCGATAATGTGCGTGTCGGTGACGATGCTGGCAAACTGGAATTGCTTATAGTGGAAGTGCTTCTGCCAAGGGTTTGCTTTTGAGTCCATCGAGTTTCGGTAGTCAAAGTTCTCGATGTTCAGGTGCTTTGGGATGCCATCGAAATGTCCAATGATCGGCTGACCATCAGAATCAATCAAACTGTGTGGGGCTAGACTCGTTTTTATCATTGCGATGGTTCACATTATTTTAACAATTAAAGCCATTGTGCGATGAGTAGCGTAGAATTGGGAGGTCATATTCGGACAAGAACGCGTTACCAATCACGATTTTGTTAGCATGTGTTGTTGAGGCTGAGTAGTCAGGTTTATGGGAATGGGCTCGATATAAGGAGAGACGATTGGAGACTATCGCGGAGTATAAGCCAACAGGGCATCGGCATCAGCTAGGAACATTAGATATAGCGCTGCTGTTGAATACCTTAGCGCAACGAGGTGTCGATATTGAAAGGCTGCTCACGGAAGTCGGGTTAGAAACTATGGATTGGCGATACCCGAATGGAAAGCTGACTTACGCTGATAAACTTGCGTTGTTTAGCGCGGCTAATCAGAGCTTTCCTCACGATGGCTTAGGGCTTTGGTTGGGAGAACACGCTAGCTTGAGCCATTTTGGCGTGTTGGGTTATGCGCTATCAACCAGTCAAAATGTCGGGGAGGCCATTAAGTCGGGCTTTAAGTATTTGCGCCTGAATGGGCCTATCTTCTCGGTTAGATTGCTTTTAGATTCTGAACAAGCGGTGATCCAGATTGAAAATACTTTTGAGGTGGGAGAGCTACTTCCTTTCTGCAGCGAGTATTTCCTGAGTTCAATTGTCTCTTTGTTCAAAGAACTGACAGGCCATGATCTGGATATTCACACTCTGGCTTTGCCATACGTTCGCCCTAACTACGCCAAGCTCTATGACAACCGCTTCCAGTGCCCTGTAGTTTTTGAGCAGAGCCATTGTAAATTGCGTTTTGATGCCTCGGTTTTGTCACAAACCTTATTGACTCACGATGCCGCGACACTGAAGCGCTATCTCGCGTCTTGCCAGTCGATAGTGGAAACGCTGGACTCCGAGCATCTGTTGACTAACCAGATCAAAACGATCTTTTATCAAACCGCAGGCAGTTTCCCGAATATTGAACAACTTGCGGATGAGTTTGGTTGCAGTTCTCGTACGCTCAGACGAGAACTGGTCACTCATGATTCCAGTTACCAAGTATTGCTGACCGAAGTTCGAGTGGAATTAGCTAAAGAGCTGTTGCTCGGCACAACTATGAGTATCGATGACATTGGTGAAAGGCTCGGTTATAGCGACCCTGCAAATTTCAGAAGGGCGTTTAAAGGGTGGCTCAATAAAACGCCTGCGCAGTTTCGTGATGGTCTAACTTAGCTTGACTGTCTGAACCTATATTATTCAAAGAACTTCTCACGAAATTCTGTTATTTGCTGTTGGTAGTAGTCGTTCCATTGTTGTGCATCCCAATTGGCATGGCTTGCCGAACGTTGAGAATCTAAGGTCGATTTCAATTGATCCAGTTGTTCGTGGTAGGTCATCACAGTCTGCTGTTGTTGCGCCACTTGTTGTTCACGCGCGGCGATATTATTGGCCTGTGCTGCATCCAAATATGTTTCTTGAAGTTCAGCCTTGATGGTCGCTAGCTCGGAAGAACTGTAGTTGTTTGGCAGCAGTGAGACAGCAAGCTCGTATTGTTGAGCCGGATTTTCTGCGTTTAATGTTCCCGTTTGACTTTCCCATTCCGAGAGTAAAGCTTGATAGTGTAAGACAAACTCAGTCGCTTCGACTTCCTCAAGCGTGTTTGCGCTAAGCGTAAAATCCAAATGCGCAAATTGATCGGCAAATAGTTGGTGGGCTAATTCTCCCCAAATTTCTTGTGCAGATTGCTTAAATAGCTCAACACGCGCTTCTAAAGAGTTGATGGATTCGAGTGGCATTGTGCTTTCCCTTACTTGCCAATCGACAGAAAGCTTTGGGTAATCGCTTAATAGCTCAAACCACTCCATCGGTAACTCAGATTTCAACTGCGCGAGTTGTTCCGTGCAATTGTCGGCTTGTTGGCAAAGCGACCAAAACTCATCGAGCTTATTGTGTAGCACCTTTCCTTCAAGTTCAGTTAGGTTTTCTGCATACGCTTTTCCGTTTAGGTTTTCAGTTTGGACTTGTTTACCTTGCGAAACGCGATTGTCTGAAAAGCCTGCCGTATTTGATATGGGACTATTGTCATCAGTCGCTATAGAAACATGTTGCTCCACTTCTGTGTGTTGGACAGAAGATTGCGATGTTTCAATCGATTTTGATGACCATGAATAGCCAACAATGCTCGTCACAGCGACGAGCATTAGGATTAATCTAACTCGATGCATTATCCGTTCACCGCGTTACTTGATGACAGCACTAACAGGGAAGTGATCTGAAAGGTTGTAGTGCTTCCATAATTCACTGCTGGTAGAGCGAGGAACATCAACGCGGTTATTATTGTGAGCTTTTTGTGTGTACTCTGAACTCACCACCACGTAATCGAGATATTCAACATTCTCACCGCCAGACATTGGCTCACCAGCGAAGTTATTGATGCGAGGGTCAAAGGTAGAAGCGGTATATCCTGAGTACTCAGGCTCTGTGGCTTGTAGGTTGGCGAACATCTGTTGGTAGTCACCTGGGAACTTAAGCTTGTTCACGTTGAAATCTCCGCTGTAAATCACCGTTTCAGAGGATGGTATGTTCAGTGATTGAGCGAGCTGACGCATCTGTTTAAATTGACGCTGACGATAGTCACGCGCCGTGTCCGTATCGAATGAGGCTGTGTGCGTACCAAACACATGGTAAGCCTGACCATTTTTGATAACCTCGGCGTAATTCACGCCTTTATCAGCAAAACAATCTGTGCCGGTACAATCAGGGAATACGTACTGTGCCTCGTTGACGATAGGGTAGCGGCTCACAATGATCACGCCGCCGTCATAGATGTTGATGCCATCTTTATCGAGCATTTTAGTTTGGTAAGGATATTCCTTTGCTAGTTCTCGCAGGAATTCATCTCGTCCGTTGGCAAACACTTCTTGAAGCGCTAATACGTCGTAGCCCTTAACGTATTGAGGGATGAGGTCGTAACGATCACCGATGTGTGAAGCGATAGCGGGGAGGGCCCAGATATTGTAGGTCATGACTTTCAGCGTGTTGGCGTCTGGCTCTGGTTGTTCGTCCACTTTCTGTGGGGTGATGGTGTAGTAAATGTCATCGTAGCGCGCCGTAGAATCGGCTTTAAGTGCTAGCTCTGCATTGACCCCGAATGCATCGGTCGTGCTGCGATGAATATTACGATCGTTATGCAACGTTAGGTTAACGTCTGCGGCGCTCAAACCATGTTGCAGTGTCGAGTTATACCAGTGTCCCTTCATGGTTTGGTTGAGCGTGACACTCTCACCCACTGCGTTCGATACCACAGTGTCAAACTCATAGGTCTTCCCAGATTTCACACCAGTCCAGCGGTTGAAACTGATCAGCTTCTTCGTCTCCCAAGGGCCAATCTGTTCAACATGCTGTTGCCACTCATCACCGAGTTGAAGCTGGTCGGTACCGCCGTGGTTGGCTTGAATGGTCATTACTTGATTGGTGTTATTGGTGAGGTACACGTCGGTGTCTGCTATCGCAGAGGTCGAAGCGATTGATGTGGATGCCACAAGTGCAGCTAACCAAGTCCATTGAGTTTTCATCGTTTACGTTATCCTTATTGATTGATGTCTAGAATAACGTAGTCAAGAGTTATGACATTGGAGCTATAAATCTATGGCATTTATTCAAATATGAGGTATATGCCAAGGTTTTATAAAATCGATTAACCATTGAAAATTAACATATTGTCTTGTTGGAATGATAAATGGTACGCGCGCGAATAATAGAGTCAGCTAACAATTTCGAGTCGGTGGGTGAGGCATTGTTGGTGTGTTTAAGTGAAAACTGTGTGTCGGGGAAAAGTGGAGGTGGTGAGCAACAAGAAGTGAATATGGACGCAGCTTAGAGCTATCAGCACAAATTTTGCAATTGTTCTGTAATTTGTTCTTGTTCAGTAAACAGAAACCTTAAAAACAGGTATGATAGTGCCGTTTTTAATCCTGAACTGGGAAAGTCATGGCAAAGTTAACACTCCAAGAGCAGATGCTTAAAGCTGGCTTGGTAAATGAGAAAAAATTAAAGAAGGCGAAGAAAGGCTCTAAAAAGTCTCGCGTTCAGTCTCGTGAAGCAAAAGCGGCAGCAGAAGAAACTAAACTGGCGCAGCAAGCGAAAGACAAAGAGCTAAACCAACAGTTGAAAGAACAGCAGTTGAGCAAAGAAATTAAAGCTCAAGTGAAGCAACTGATTGAGATGAACAAGATCGAACAGAAGAACGGTGAGATCAAATACAACTTCACCGATGGTACGCTAGTCAAATACCTTTACGTAGAAGATCTGACCCAAAAGCAACTAAGTAAAGGCATTCTAAGTATCGCGCGTCAAGGCGAAAGCTATGTTGTTATCCCTACTGCGGTAGCGAACAAGATCGCGATGCGTGACGAAGAATCTATCGTTGATACTCAAGCTTCAAGCTCTGATGAAGTAGACGAAGATGATCCGTACAAAGACTTCGTGATCCCAGATGATCTAATGTGGTAATCCGTTTTACCTAGCTCCATTCTAATGGCTAGCTAAGTTTACAGGATCTAAGAATGCAGCGAACAATCACTCGATTGGCGCTGCATTTTTTTTGGCGCAAAATTACTTCAACAAATCTTTAATAACGCTTAGTGTTCTGAGATACCGTAAACAAGGCTATCATTGGCACTTGCATGATCGATAAAATCGGTATTAGCGCGCTGTTCGTGTTGGTCATAGCCATCGAAGTAACAGTCGCCAATTTCATTGCGCGGGCAAACGTGAATGTGGTCTTTGATGACCAGTTCGGTAGAACAACATGGGCAATGTCTTATATGTCCAGTGAGTACCGTAGATCGATTTGGTTTCATACATCCTCCTGATAGGCACTGTAATATGATTGCCTATTTGCACCCTAGGTTACGCAAATTAGTGTGTCGTTATGATTTCATTTTTAAGTCAATAAAAAACGATTCGTAGAGTGAATATTTAGGTATTAATGTAAATGTAAGAGCAAGAAAAAATAAAACGAACTAGGACGAGTAGGCTTGAAAGTGGATCGGCCATATAGTCGGCTTTCACTGGTATAACATTCAGCCGAAGAGGTTGAAGTAGAGCTCGCTACGACGAATATGTTGGCCAGATGAAACCAACAAGCCCTAGTGAGCTGTGCATCATTTTATCGACTTAAGCTTTCAAAGTAATTCTGAACAAATTTAACGAACACTTGGTGTTTCTTTGCCGGATAAATAACTTGCGGATAGAACAGGTAAATACTATTGCCTTGTGGCAGACATTCATTAGGCAGCACTCGCTCTAACTCTCCAAGCTCAACCTCTTTCGCAACGTAGTAACTCGCAATACGAATAATACCGCTTCCTACCATGGCTTGTTGCTTAAGTAAGTGATTGTCATTACTTGAAAGCCAACCGGACACATCAATATTTGCAGACTTTAAAGGCCACTCGGTTTGATGTAGCGTTGCTAAGCATTGATGATCACTTAAGTCACTCACATTGGTTGGACGACCAAATTGATCAAGATAACCGGGCGTTGCGACTAAATCATGCTGATAGCTAATCAAATGTTTCGCCACCATGTTGTCCGGTGGGGTATTGGTGGCGCGAAACGCGATATCGATATCGTCTTGGTTGAGATTAAAGTTGGTGTAGCTGCTATTTATCTCAAAACGGATCTCTGGATATTGCTGCCTAAACTGTTGGCAGATATCGAATAGATATACCTCAGTAAACATCTTTGGCGCGGTGAGACGCAATAGACCTTTTACGATGTCGTGTTGTTCCGAAACACTGCGCTCGAGCTGCAACACTTGAGAACGAATCGTTAAACCTTGTTGTAACGCGCGTTCGCCTTCTTGGGTTAAACGAACACTGCGCGTGGTTCTGACCAAAAGAGGGCACTGTAAATCATTCTCTAAACGTTTGATCTGCTCAGAAAGGTAGCTCTTAGAGATACCGAGCTTTTCGGCTGCTTTGGTAAAGTTAAGTTGCTGAGCAAGTTCTACAAATAGGATCAGTCGTTCTATTCTCTTGTGCTCGTTCATGTGTGTATGCCTTCAAAACTGGTTAGTTCCATTGTTCGTCATATAAAACAATCATTTCGTAAATAGCATATTCTGTTTTCTAAAAAGAACAATATGATAGGGGCATATTTATTGGCATCAAATCTTCAAAGCGAGATCAGGTATGACGAACAGCATTGAATCTACAAACAAAACGAATGATAAAAAGAGCATTCCGTTATCAAACTATCTACCGAATGTCGGGCAGGTTGCCTACGGCTGCATGGGCTTAGGTGGTGGCTGGAATGATAATCCAGTAACGGCGGCTGATGTAGCGCAAACACGCAGCGTAATCGACACAGCATTAGAGTCAGGAATCAATCTGTTCGACCATGCAGACATTTATACCTTCAGCAAAGCAGAGCAAGCTTTTGGTCAAGCACTGCAACAAGCCCCTGAATTACGTGATCAGATATTCATTCAATCTAAATGTGGTATTCGTTTTGAAGGCGAGGGCAATGTTGGTCGCTATGATTTCTCGGCAGATTGGGTAAGCCAATCGGTAGGCGGTATTCTCAACCGATTGAATACAGAAAAGCTCGACGTGTTGCTTTTGCATCGCCCTGATCCGCTCATGGAACTCGATGAGTTGGCAAGAACGCTTGAGAACCTGAAAGCTCAGGGAAAGGTCGATTTCTTCGGTGTCTCTAACATGAACAGCCACCAAATTCAGTACCTGCAATCTGCGCTCGGGCAACCCATTGTCGCAAACCAAATTGAGATGAGTTTAGCTAAACTGGATTGGTTGAATGATGGTGTGATGATCAATTCGCAAGGTCACCATCAATCTGATTTTGCTGCAGGTACACTTGAGCATTGCCAAATGAAGGGGATTCAATTACAAGCGTGGGGCTGCTTGGCGCAAGGTCGATTTGCTGAGCAAGGTTTGTATTCAGAACATGACAACGTGAAAAAGACCGCGCATTACGTAGCTCAGTTAGCGAACCAATATGGCGTAGAAAGTGAAGCGATTGTGTTGGCATTTTTGCTTCGTCATCCCTCAAGTATTCAGCCTGCTATTGGTACGACTAACCTAGAACGAATCAAAGCTTCGGCAGTCGCGACTCAGATAAATCTGTCGCGTGAAGAGTGGTACAACTTATACGTGTATTCACGTGGTCAAGCGCTGCCTTAAGGAATGAGAATGTTGAATCAAAAGATCGCACAACAATTGGTGTCTAACGCTCTCGACATTGCTGAGCATAATCAACATGCAATCGCAGTGAGCGTGTGTGATACGCACGGTGAGTTACTGGCGTTTATTCGCATGGATAATGTGAGTGTTCAAGCCGGATTGCTAGCACAGAACAAAGCTTATACGTCTGCAAGAGACAAACAGCCAAGTGGTAACTTAGGGGCTTGGGCAAAAGAAACTGGTAAAGACTTAAGTTACTGGACTGACCCTAAGATCACTGGCTTTAAAGGCGGTGTTCCCATTGAGTTAAAGGGGCAGGTGATTGGCGCTATTGGTATCAGCGGATTGAGTGAAGAGGACGATGAAGCACTTGCTGAGAAAGTGATTCAACTTGTGTTCTAAGCTGTTGCTTGTGAAGTAATGGAAGTTAGAAGTAACAGATAATAAAAAACCGATGCATGTGCATCGGTTTTTTGTTTAACGAGATTCAAGTGCTTGAATCAATCGAATCCATTAAGCGTTCGCTTGTTCCAGATCTTGTTGCTTGTCTTTCTTACCCAATAGGCGGCTTGTGATGGTACCGGCTGTCATTGCACCAGATACGTTAAGCGCTGTACGTGCCATATCGATAAGTGGCTCGATAGAGATAAGCAGTGCCGCAATCGTTACAGGAAGACCCATAGCAGGAAGTACGATAAGCGCCGCGAATGTTGCACCGCCACCTACGCCAGCAATACCGAATGAGCTCACTGTGATAATGGCAATCAGAGACAGAATGAAGTTAATGTCCATTGGGTCGATGCCAACCGTAGGCGCAACCATGACTGCTAGCATTGCAGGGTAGATACCCGCACAACCGTTTTGACCAATCGTCGCACCGAAAGAGGCAGACAGGTTAGCAATCGCTGGTGGCACGTTTAGCTTAGTGATTTGAGCTTCAACGTTCAGTGGAATCGTTGCTGCAGAACTACGAGACGTGAAAGCGAACGTCAGCACTGGCCAGATTTTTTGGAAGTATTCTTTCGGGTTTACACCAACAAAAGAAACCAACACACCGTGTACAACGAACATCAGTAGAATCGCAACGTAAGATGCAACGATGAAACCCAGTAAGCTTAGGATGTCTGAGGCACTTGATGTTGCAACTACCTTCGCCATTAACGCTGCGATGCCGTATGGCGTTAGTGCCATGATCATCTTAACTAAGCGCATAACGATAGATTGTGCCGCTTCAACGAACGTACGGATTGGAGATTCTAGTTCTTCTTTCTCTGCCATCACTTTACGAGCAGCAATACCCGTTAGCACACCAAAGATAACCACTGCGATGATAGACGTAGAGCGAGCGCCCGTTAGGTCTGCAAATGGGTTAGTCGGAATAAAGCTGACCAGCATTTGTGGAATTGTTAGGTCTGAAACGCTACCTATGCGGCTTTCAAGTGTTGCGATACGTGCTGTTTCGCGAGCACCTTCTGTTAAACCTTCAGCAGATAAGCCGAATGCTTGAGTCACAACGATACCAACAATCGCAGAAATAGCGGTTGTTGCTAGCAGTACAGAAATAGTGATACCAGAAATCTTGCCCAGTGACCCACCTTTCTCAAGCTTCACCACTGCCGCAATCATTGAAACCAATACTAATGGCATAATCACCATTTTTAGTAGGCCAACATAGCCACTGCCAACAACATTTACCCAATCCAACGTTTCTTTGATGGCCGGGTTGCCTTCACCCAGTAGCAGCTGTAAGCCTAATCCGAAAGCACTACCAAAAACCAAACCTAATAGAACGAGGCGAGAAAGAGTGTTTTCTTTTTTCTGCTGTCCGTAGAGAAAGAAGAGGATACCAGTGAATACCGCTAAGGCAGCGATAGCTGAAAATGACATTTGTTTTCCTTATGAATTTCTTTATATCGATAGCGCGATTAGATATATGGGCGCAAATACTGTTAGCTACAGTAGCGACCTGTAATAAAACGTAAAATAAGGAAAAGTAATTTAATAGAACGATTAGTAATATCCACTCAATAGGATGGGTGGATATTCAACATTGTGATGAATAGGTGAGCTTTTTAGCGATATTTTGCTAATAAATTGAGCATGTCACTCGATGAGTAAATTTCGATATTTTGGAAATTATTTTCGAATAATCGGAACAACATTGCTTTGGCTACGTCTTTCGACTGAATAGGTCGAAGATTTTTGAACTTACCAAACATAAACGGAGACAGCAGAGGAAAGAGACTTTGCAGGAGTTTTTCATCAGCTCTTGGTTCATCACGTTCACCCACCAGCGGACCAGGACGTGCGATGAAAAGCTGCTTGAAGCCAATTCGCATTAAATTTTGTTCCATTTGCCCCTTGCACTTTAGGTAGTGCGAATAGGAATCTAGTGAAGCGCCATAGCTAGAAACGACCGCCACGCGTTGAACTCCAAGAAACTTCATCGACTGTGCGACTTGGCTAACCAGTTCCACATCGATTTTACGAAGCGCTTCTTTTGATCCTGCTTTTTTCTTGGTCGTACCTAAGCAGATTACGCCCAGATTAGGCGTCGCATTGGTGTCATCCCAACTGGTAACTTGCAGGTCGCTGTGAATAAGAGTGTGGAGCTTGGTGGAGTCAAATTGTGAGTCTAATGCTCTTCGGGATAGGGCATAGATATGATCAACCGCTGGTTCATCGATGAGCAACTTCATCACATGATGACCAATTAGCCCTGTTGCACCGGCCACCACGACCGATGTTTTGTCTCCAGAAATGCTCATTCTAATCCCTTATTCACTGCACAAGTGCTTGTTTAATATAAACAGTGTTTGAATTTTAAGCGAATAAAAATTTGTTGAACGAGTAATCAGTAGCTTAGGGGGCGGGCTCCGGTTTATGGAAAAAGAGGTGATTTCGTTTGGTTTGAAATTTAAGTTAGGCTTTAAATATAACAAAGCCCGTTGGGCGACGGGCTTTGTTACTTTATTTACAACTTATTAGGTGAAGGATAGTGGGATTTTCCTTACCTTTTTGCTAGCTTTCTTACCGGATTTATTAGGTTTTCTTTTACTTGAGTTTGGAATCATTACACCTCCTAAATCTTAGTTTCTTTGCTTTGTTTCTTGTAGTCGACTCTTTGTAGCTAAGTGATGGCAGTCACTTTATTTTTACGATGTTGCTCAACTTACTTTAACTCTAACTTATCAATTGAGAGAGATTGAAAAGCTTTTTGCTTAACTCACTAAGGAGAGGTTAGTAAGTTACATAAAGCATAATCGATGCCAAAACGTAAGTGATTGATTTTTGGTGTTGGTGGTGTTTGGCCCAAACCATGTTGTCTTTTTGATTCTCAATTTGAGAAAAAGTGGCCTTGGACTGCTCAAATTAAGAACACTCTCTGCGGTTTCTACCACATAGCCATAGATACAGCCTTGCTTAACACGTAAACTGAGTCGTAATTCACATAGACCAAGGACGTGCTATGAACCTCAAGCTTGATACTCTTGCTCCCACTCAGATTTATCACCTGATGACAC
Organism: Vibrio sp. 14G-20; assembly: GCF_026241515.1. Lineage (GTDB taxonomy): Bacteria > Pseudomonadota > Gammaproteobacteria > Enterobacterales > Vibrionaceae > Vibrio. The sequence goes on along the minus strand of NZ_JAPHPW010000004.1, from coordinate 215,790 downwards.
AAACCGTTGTTCCTCGCCCGATTGCGTGGGCATTAACGGAATCTTCTGAACAAGAGTACAACCTAGCGCCTTTCTCTTATTTCACGCCTGTTTCCAGTAATCCACCGCTACTGATGTTATCGGTTGGGAAGAAGCCGTCCGGCGAAATCAAAGATACCACTCGTAATGCCTTAGAAACGGGTAAGCTAGTGATTCACATTGCTTCTTCAAGTTCTGCAGAAACAATGACAGCGACAGCAGCTACCCTTGAACATGGTGATTCGGAAGTCACCGCGAATAATATTGAGCTGGTTGAATTTGAAGGCTTTTCTTTACCGAGAGTGAAAGAGTGCGCAGTCGCTTTTGGCTGCACCTTGTACGAAGTAAAAGAGGTTGGAGAGGTGCCACAAAGCCTCATCTTTGCTCAAGTCGAAACCGTGTACATTTCCGAAGACGTGATCGACAAAGAGAGTGAACGTCTTAAGATTGATGCGTTGGCATTGGACCCACTGTCTCGACTTGGTGGTGGTGAATACGCGACGCTTTCCAATGTGTTTTCTGTCGCACGCCCTAAGTAGCAGTCCCTAAATCAACGTACCCAGAATAAGCGTTTTTAAAAACTATGTTAGATACCCAATACTCGCAGTGCATCCAACACCGAATTGACCAAAAAACCAAGCCACTCGGTGCGCTTGGTTTACTCGAAAAAGTCGCACATCAACTGGCATTGATTCAGAGCCAAGGCAAGGAAGCTGCGGTTGAACACATCGAATTGAATAGGCCAAGTATCATCATTTTTGCTGGCGACCATGGTATTGCTGACGAAGGCGTGAGTATTGCTCCAAGCGCGGTAACACAACAGATGGTGTTGAACTTCTTAAGCGGTGGCGCGGCGATCAATTGCTTCTGTGCGGTGAATAATATCGATATCACGGTAGTCGACACGGGGATATTGTTGCCTGTTGAATCAGACAGTGACATGTTGATCTCTCAGCGTTTGGGTACGCGAACCAATAACTTTGCCAATGAAGCGGCAATGAGTTTAGAAACGGTGGAACGCGGGATTGAACTGGGCACTGAGCTTGTATCTAGAACCATTTCGAATGGCACCAATATCATCATGTTTGGTGAAATGGGTATAGGAAATACCAGCAGCGCATCAGCTATCTTAAGTTCATTATCGAATCGGTCTGCAGATGAGTGTGTTGGCCTAGGAACAGGCATCAACAATGAACAACTTGCGCGAAAAGTAGCTGTGGTTGAGCAAGGTGTTGCGCGTTGCAAAGGTTTAGACCCTAAAGAAGTCAAAGAGCTTACAGATCTTAAAGATATCAAAGAGGTACTAGCACAAGTTGGTGGTTATGAAATCGTTCAAATGGTAGGCGCTTTCCTAGGCGCTTATCAAAACAAAACCCCAGTATTGGTCGATGGTTTTATCGTGTCAGTTGCGGCGTATGTCGCAACCCTAATTGAACCGAGTTGCCGAGACTATATGATCTTCGCACATCGCTCTGAAGAGTCAGGGCACAAAATTCTGTTAGAGCTGCTAGACGCTGAGCCACTGCTCGATCTTGGATTGAGATTGGGCGAGGGCACAGGTGCTGCTCTCGCAATGTCAATTATTCGTGCGGCAGCCGAGTTCTATAACAACATGGCGAGCTTCGAAAGTGCTGGAGTCACGGTTTAATGAGTGATGCACCAGAAAGATCGTTGAAAGATCGAGTTACTTATCAGTGGGAGCTGTTTGCGCTGGCGATGGGGTTCTTTTCTCGCTTACCAATGCCGAAGAACACGCCCTATTCATCAGAGCGAATGAACCGTTCTGGGCGTTACTTTTCACTGGTTGGTTTGTTACTGGGTGTTCTGTGTGGCGGTGTGTTTTTGCTACTTGATGCGGTACTGCCGAGTGCGGTGGCGATCTTTTTGATGATGAGTTTTAGCCTGATGCTCACTGGTGCATTCCATGAAGACGGCTTGACCGATATGGCCGATGGTATTGGTGGCGGCATGACTCTAGAACGCCGCTTGACCATCATGAAAGACAGTCGAATCGGTACTTATGGCGCGTCTGCACTGGTTATGGCTCTGCTCGGCAAGTGGGTTTTATTGAATGAACTCATAAGCATGACCGGACTGTTTATGGTTATCGTGTCCAGTTATACCTTTAGCCGCGCGATTGCTGCATCGCTGATTTACGACATGCCTTATGTTAGCGATTTGGACACAAGTAAAAGTAAGCCATTGGCTAACAAGCAAACCAAAGGCGAACTTGTCTTCTTATTGCTTGTAGGCGTGCTGCCTAGCCTGTGGTTTGGGCTTGAATTCGCTTTGGTTTTATCTGTCGTCGCCTATCTGTTCAGAACTGGTTTCAAAAAGTGGTTAATGGCTCTAATTGGTGGCTTTACTGGCGACTGCTTGGGGGCTGCTCAACAGTTGATGGAGTTACTGATTTACCTTGTATTCATAACTGCTTTTTACAATGGCTTTCTATAACGGTCTCCTATGAAAAACACGAATCAAACTATTCAAGCTAATCAAATTAATCAAGCAAGTCAGCGAAACAGCCATTTGGTATTGGGTGGGGCTCGTTCTGGTAAGTCGAGTTTTGCAGAGCAACAAGCATTATGTGCGCTTGTTGCATGTTCAAATGGACGTTTGCATTACATTGCGACCGCTACCTATCTAGACGATGAAATGCGTGAGCGTATCGCCCATCATAAAGAATGTCGCGGTGAGCAATGGATTGGGCACGAAGTGCCTGTCGAGTTAGCCACGAAACTGCAGTTGTTTAACCAAGATGATGTGGTACTGATTGATTGCCTAACCTTGTGGCTGAACAACATCATCTTTGAATTGGGTGATGACGCAACCAATGAACAGGTTGAAGCCGCGGTTGAAGTATTGGTCAACAGCGTCGAACAAAGTCCGGCGCAAATTATCATGGTGTCTAACGAAGTCGGTTTAGGTGTGGTGCCACTGGGTAAAGTGTCGCGCTTGTTTGTCGACAATGCTGGGCGAATGAACCAAGCATTGGCTCGCGTTGTCAAACGAGTTACGTTGATAGCTGCCGGATTGCCACTGCACTTAAAACCATCTAATCATTCGCTTGATACTCAAGGCTAGGTCTAACTCATGGTCAACGGAACAACCAAAAACATCTATTTACTAAGACATGGCAAAGTTGAAGGGAAAGCTGCACTCAATGGTTTATCTGATGTGTTGGTTAACGCAGATCTTCAACAACAGATAGGCGAGGCGCTCGTCACACAAGACATTACCTTTGAGAGCATAGTTACTTCGCCACTAAGACGATGTAGTGACCTCGCGAACTTGTCTGCACAGCGTATGTCTTTGCCTTTGTCTGTTGTAACAGGCTTTCAGGAAATGAACTTCGGTGAAGTAGATGGTGTTCCATTTGATGAACTTGAAGATAAGTGGGAGATGCTAGAAACCTTTTGGCAAGCTCCTGCGAATCATCAATTAACGGGTGCAGAAAGTTTACAAGGTTTCCACGACAGAGTAACTCAAGCTTGGTCGCAACTTTTGAACGATCCAAGTGACAATATATTGTTGGTTACTCATGGTGGTGTGATTCGCATATTGTTAGCGCACTGCCTCGATATTGATTGGAAAAACCCGAGTTTGTACTCGAAGTTATCGATAGAAAACGCGTCGATAACTCATATTCAAATTACTCAGTTTGCGCAGAGCTTTATCAACGTCAAATCGATAGGGCTGCCTGTTCTCTGAGTGTTAAAAATACACAGTTTAAGAATTAACAATCTATTAGACCTGTAAATTGAAACAGAAATATAAATAGAAGTATAAAGCGACGTTTACAGCCGCTATACCAGATTGGTATTACTACCTACGTGAAAGGAATTTAGTCATGACAACACCAAGTTGGGATCTAAGCATTGCTTATAGCGACCTTAATGATGCAAAAATCGAACAGGACATTGAACTCATTCAGCAGTGTATTGAACTGTTGAACCTACACGTTGAAAAGCGTCACATTATTCTAGCGATGCAAAACGCCATTCAAACTTCAGAAGCGGCAGGCACGTTACTCAGCACGATCAACACCTTCGCTAATTGCCACGCATCGGTCGACGCGACACACACAGAAGCCAAAGCATTGCTTGGTCGTGTTGCGAAGCTAAACTCTGAAATGTCTCAAGCGTTCAGCCCTTACGAAGACATGCTAATTCACGCAGAACCAGAATTTATTGATGCAGTATTAGAGCATGACAGCGCAGATGTAGCAGGGCAACGCTTTGCGATTGAAAGCTCACGTAAGTTATCAAGCAGCCGACTCAGTGTTGCTGAAGAGCAGTTGCTAGCCGCAATGAAAGTCGATGGCCGCGATGCATGGGGGCGTTTATACGATAACCTGACGGGTTCTTTAAAACTGTCACTAAAGCTGGACGGCGAAGATGAAACTCTAGGTTTTTCACAAGCGGCGAGTTTGTTGTATGGCAGCGAGTTCGACAAACAAGAAACGGCATGGCGTGCTGTTCAAGGCGCAATGAAAACGCATCAAGAGTCATTTGCTTCGATTCTAAATGCATTGGCAGGTTGGCGACTGACGGAAAACAAAAAGCGTTCGAAAATTAGCGATGTGCATTTCCTTGATCCAAGCCTGCATGGAAGCCGCATTGTACCAGAAACGCTAGATACCATGATGTCGGTGGCAAAAGCCAATCGAGCTGTTGGTCAGAAAGCAGGTTTGTTGATGGCAAGAGTTCACGGCTTGGATGAAATGAAACCTTGGAACCATTTAGCCGCGATGCCACCACTGGGTGACAATGAATCTAAAGTTTACCCATTTGATGAAGCGATCGAAGTGATCAAAACGGCTTTCTCTGAAGTCAATCCAGAGATGTCTGATTTTGTCGCATTAATGGTTGAGAACGGTTGGATTGATGCCGCGCCTGCTGCGAACAAACGCCTAGGTGCGTACTGTACTAAGTTTGCAGCCACTCGCACGCCATTAGTTTTCATGACTTGGAGTGGTAGTCGCTCAGATTTAATGACACTAGCTCATGAATTGGGCCACGCTTTCCATAACTGGGTAATGAAAGACATGCCATTGTGTCAAACTCGTTACCCAATGACACTTGCTGAAACCGCTTCGATCTTTGCTGAGAATATTGTTCGTGACCACTTGTTGAAGCAAGCACAAACACGAAATGAAAAATTGGAAATGCTGTGGGAAGAGCTCTCTTCTTCTTTGGCATTAATGGTGAACATTCCCGTTCGCTTCGAATTTGAAAAAGTCTTCTACGAGCAGCGTGAAAAAGGCGAACTGACGGCTCAGCAGCTTTGCGACCTAATGGAAAAGACTTGGAAAGATTGGTACGGAGATGCAATGACAGAAGCCGACCCTTACTTCTGGGCGAGCAAGCTGCACTTCAGCATCTCTCAAGTGAGCTTCTACAACTACCCATACCTGTTCGGTTACTTATTCAGTAAAGGCGTTTATGCACAACGTGATTCTAAGGGCGAACAATTCTACGGTGATTATGTCTCATTGCTTCGTGATACTGGCAGCATGATGGCAGAAGAAGTGGTACAAAAACACCTTGGCATGGATCTGACTGAAGCCGATTTTTGGCAACAAAGCATCGATATGGTCAAAGTTCAAATTGATGAATTTGAAAGATTACTGAATCAGAAAGATTAATTGATCTCAATCTGTTCATCGCGGGTAAGAGCTGTGTTAGCTTACGTGGCTCTTATCTTGCTGAAATGACTAAACTTAAAATGATCATCTAGAACAGAATTAAAAAATCATTATTTGGAACAGACGTCGGTTTGTTGATAAGCAAGAAATCTAAAACATATGGGCAGTATTTGTGAGTGATAACGGAGTTTCTGTTGATAAGTGCGATCCTAGCAACACAATTTCTATGTACAATTTATTAACATACGGCCGTGCAATTAAGGAGTAGCGCATGACGAAGACCCTCTTTCGCCAATCATTTCTTTTTGACAGCCTAGATCTTGAGCAAGAAGTGGTTGCAGGACAGACCGTACTGAGTAACGGTGTTCAAATTAAGCTTCATCAACGCGGTGTATTGGAAGTGATTCCCGCAGAGTACAATTCTGAAACCAAAAACATCATCTTTTCAACAGGTGTTCATGGCGACGAAACCTCTCCAATGGAGCTTATCGATAAGCTCATTGAGGATATAGAAACAGGCTTTCAGGAAGTGAATGCGAGATGCCTGTTTATTATTGCTCACCCAGAAGCAACCAACGCACATACTCGTTTTCTTGATATGAATATGAATCGTCTGTTTGATGAAAAACAGCACGAAAGTAATCGAGAAGTGGATATTGCGAAGAACTTGAAGTTATTGGTTACTGAGTTTTATAAGCAGACGGAACCCGCAACTCGCTGGCACTTAGACCTGCATTGTGCGATCCGCTTGTCTAAGCATTATTCGTTCGCCGTGAGCCCTAAGGTTCGCCACGAAGTTCGCAATAAAGAGCTGTTCGATTTCATTAACAGCGCTCACATTGAAGCGGTGTTGCTGTCGAATGCACCAACAAGCACCTTTAGTTGGTACAGCGCTGAAAACTTTGAAGCGCAAGCACTGACAATGGAATTAGGTCAGGTAGCAAGAATTGGTGATAACCAACTTGATAAGCTCACTGCTTTTGATTTGGCGATACGTAACTTGATTGCTGAAGCAGAGCCAGAACATCTACCTAAGCGAACCATCATGTATCGTGTTAGCCGCACAATTGTGCGCTTGCATGATGACTTTGATTTCATGTTCTCTGATTCTGTAGAGAACTTTACCGCGTTCAAGCACGGTGAAGTATTTGGTCATGATGGTGATAAACCATTAATGGCGAAGAATGAAAACGAAGCCGTGGTATTCCCAAATCGTAACGTGGCCATCGGTCAACGAGCGGCCTTAATGGTGTGCGAAGTTGAAACACGGTTCGACCACGGTCAGCTTGTGTACGATTAATACTTAGTCGGGTTTAAACGATTAAAACAATCGCTCAACTGGTTGAAATATCAAGGTTCACATTACGGTGTGAGCCTTGAGTTTATTTAGGGATACAGGTAAGGTTACGCGAACATTTTCAAAGTAGCTTGATATGGATTTCCAACAACTTCTTCACCAAAAACAGCGCAAATGGACGCGAGCCATTTATATCATGGCAGCATTGCTAGTCGCGCTGAGTGCAATTTACCTAATGGTTGGCGATCTCTTCATTTCCCCTCTGGGCACCTTGTCCACGTTAGAACAAAAACTACTGATTGATTTACGCTTACCTCGACTATTGGCTGCTATTGCTATCGGGGCGGGTTTAGCTGTATCTGGCGCAAGCTTACAAGTCTTATTAGGCAACGTATTAGCAGAGCCGGGTGTGCTCGGTATTTCCGGTGGCGCGAGTTTAGCCATGGTGATCGTGCTGTTCTTCTTGCCGTTTGCTCCCACGCCTGAACTGTTCATGATCGCTGCCGTTTTAGGGTCACTCTGTTTCACCGTGATTCTGGTGAGCATGGTCAAAACGATGCGACTGACCACGGCCAAATTATTGCTGGTGGGTGTCGCGTTAGGCATTCTTTCTGGCGCGATGGTGACATGGGCTTTCTATTTTAGTGATGACCTCAGCTTACGGTTATTAATGTATTGGCTGATGGGCAGTTTGGGTGGCGTGACTTGGTATCAACACTCGCTCACGTTAGTCATGATTCCCGTGATTATTTGGCTGTGCCTGCAAGGTAGCAAGTTAGATAAGCTGATGATTGGCGAAACTCATTCCGCGCAACTGGGCGTGAATGTACCTAAGCTGCGTTGGCGCTTAATCTTCGCTGTGTCTATTTTAGTCGGCTGCGCGGTTGCCTTAGGTGGCGTGATCAGCTTTGTTGGCTTGGTTGTGCCACACTTATTGCGTTTAGCGATTGGTACCGACAACCGATACCTGCTTCCTTTGTCTGCGGTCGCAGGTGCTGCTTTGTTGGTGTTTGCCGATATCTGCGCGCGTACGTTACTCGATTCAGCAGAATTGCCTTTGGGTGTGATGACCACCAGTATCGGCGCGCCGATCTTTATTTGGATGCTAATTAAAAATCATGATTCAAATTAAGAGCCTGAGCGTCGGCGCTCGTTTATTACCGCTATCATTTGAGCTCAAGCAAGGGCAGGTTACTCACGTTATCGGTCCCAATGGCAGCGGTAAAAGCACCTTACTTGAAGCGACATCAGGAATAGGGAACGACTATAAAGGTGATATCACCATTGATGGTCAAGACTTGTCTGAATTGTCGTTACAAGACTTATCATTGCACCGCGCTTATTTGTGTCAAAGCGCAAGACCAGCCTTCAATTTGGAAGTGTTCCAATACCTTGCGTTGTCACTGCCAAGCTCCTCACACGGCCTTGATGCTGAAATCAACTTAGCTTTGGGCGAAATAAGCCAGATGTTGGACATCTCAGACAAACTTCATCGTTCTATTCAAACGTTGTCTGGCGGTGAATGGCAGCGCGTTCGTTTAGCGGGAATGTGTTTACAGATCTGGCCAACGTTGAACCCTTACGCGAAACTGCTGATCCTCGATGAACCAGCAGCTCCACTAGATATTGCTCAAGAAGCCTTGTTATACAAGCTCATTGAACGAGTAGCAGCAAAAGGCATTGCGGTGATCATGGCAAACCACGATCTGAACCGGACCTTAAGACACGCCGACCAAGTATTGTTGCTCGACAAAGGCGTTCTACAAGCGTCTGGCAGTGCAGAACAAGTGCTTACACCTGAGCAGCTAGAATCCGTATTTAACACTGAAGTAAAAAGTATCTCAGTAGATAATCAAACCTATCTGTTGTTTGGTTAGAGAGAGCGTTTGGTTAGAGAGAACGTTTGGCTAGAAAGGGTATTTGTTAAAAAGGTCATTTGGTTAAGCAGATTGTTGGGTTAAAGGTGAGTTAGTAAAGGGACTAAATATGTTTAGATACATTCAAAGACGAAGAATCAAAAAGGTGATTAAACTACTTTCTGCAAAGATGGTGAAGAGCTACGGAAGCCGTGATTTCTTCTCGATAGGACAGGTTGAAACAAGCTCTAATGAACTGAGCAAACGCCAACAACAAATTGCTTTAGCTTTGTTTGCTGATCCACAAGATCTCAACACTGAACTGGCGACCAACATTCAATTGCTGCGAAAAGATGTGTCGAATGATTTCTTTGGCGGCGAAGACTATACTGCGCGCGATGTGCTCAACCTCTTGGGTGGAAGCGGTTGGAAGGGCGGTCGTATGGACGATGACATGTCACATCGCATGGGCATGCATAGCCGCTATTAAATCCGTTAATTCTAATTCGTCTCGTCAAAATCGTTATTTTGACGAGAAATTCTCTTCTTATTGCTTTCGATTTATCCCTATCTAACTAGAGAACATCTCTCGTATATCTTCAAAGCGGCTTACTCATCAAGCCGATTTTTTATTCACTTTGAATAATGTTGCGCCAATAAAGACGGAATACTGAGATCCAATAATTCGAAGCAACATCATCTATCGACAACGCATTTCTTTGAGTTGTGTGATTCTGATTCCTATCAATATAAAACCCGCTGTCATTGATAAAATTGACGTATATATTTTTCGTTGTTCTTCAAACAAAAACTATAAACCCTCGAAGTGCAATTTTGATTGGTAAGTGACCAGTTAATGTTGTGTGCAGGGTAAAATAATAGAGAGTGGGAAAGTGACAACAATAAATAATAATATTCTAAAAGTAGCAGTAGGTATGGCTATGCTATCGAGTGTGCCTTCAGTGGCAAATGCTCATGGTTGGTCCGAGTTTCCAAGTGCGCGTCAGAACACGTGTTACGAGCAGGGCGGAATCTGGTCGGGTACACCACCTAATGCTGCGTGTGCTCAAGCAAAAGACATTTCTGGTTCATACCCGTTTGTTCAACGTAACGAATACGCTAAAAATGTTCAGGATTTCAATAACATCAATGCTGTAAAAGCGGCGATTCCTGACGGCACGTTATGTTATGCCAATGATTCGCAAAAACGCGGCATGGGTGCGCCTCATACTGGTTGGACTCGTACCGAGCTAAATACTGGTACGTTTGAATATGTATTCAATGCGACAGCGCCACACAACCCTTCTTTCTGGGAGTTCTACCTAACGAAACCAAACGCAGACCTAAGCAAAGGACTAGCGTGGGACGACTTAGATCTTATCCAAGAGGTGGGCAATGTTCCTGTTAGCGGTGGCAAATACCGTATCAACGTGACGATTCCATCTGACCGCTCTGGTGATGCAATCCTATATGTACGTTGGCAACGTGATGATGCAGCTGGCGAAGGCTTCTACAACTGTTCAGACATCACTATCGCGGGTGGTACTACACCTCCGCCAGAACCTACACCACAACCTGATCTAGTGCGTGGCGACTTGTTTGTTTCTGACCAGTTTGGTACGCCTGAAATTGGTGACACCGTTAAGTACGACATCATCAACAAATATGGTGAAGTAGCGCGTAGCTTCGACATCGTCATCGACGCTTCAAACGTTAACGATTGGGCTCGACTATTGGCTTCAGAAATCAACGGTTGGCATGAAGAGTTTAAAGACGGTGCGATTTTCATTGGTGACTGGCACGCTGAAATGCAGCATTACATGTACTTCCAAAACGACCCTTCACGTAACTTCTTCAATTCAAAAGATAGCCGTGCTTCTGGTCAGTTAACGCTGATTGACGGTGATGGTGGTGTTGAACCATTGAAAGGCGACATCTACGAATTAGTTAAGAGTGACAATGTAGTGAATGCTGGTGACAAAGTTGTGATTGCAACAAGTGAAGCAGCAAACCTAACACAAACTCAAGGTTCTGCAGTTAGCATTCAAAATAATGGATCGGCTTCAATTGTGGTTGATACGACTGCGATTACAGCGAACGAAACTTTGTCGTTTATTGCTAGTTCAATTGAAAGCGAAAGTGTTGAAACCTTCACGTTCGAAGTGATTGCTGATGGCGGTGGCGTAACACCAGACCCAGATCCAACGCCGGATCCTGATCCGACACCGGACCCTACGCCAGACCCAGGCTCTTGGGATTCATCAGCAACTTACCTTGGCGGTGAAGTAGTAACATACTCAAACCAGTCGTGGAAAGCACAATGGTGGGTTCAGGGTGGTGAAAATCCTAAGGCGACATACGAAAATGACAAATGGGGCGTTTGGCGTCCAGCTAACTAGTCAGCTAGTTAACCTTAACTAAGTAACTAGCGCACCACACTTGATTGACGAGTGTGGTGTCTTTTCTTATGGGAGAGATAAACAAGTCGACCGTGAAGGTAATTGGGTTTAGGGTAAGGCTTTGTTATACCTGAATGTCCGAGTACCTCGAATATCCACGGTTTCGTAATCTTTTACACATTAGATAGAAAAGACTTTTTGATGAAAAAATCTCAGATACTCGCCAATACAATCAAGAATCAGATAGAACAAAACATCTGGCTGAGTGGTGAGAAGATCCCATCAATTAGAGACGCATGTAAGCGCTATAAACTCAGTATCGAGACGGTGCTGCAGGCGTATCAACAGCTCGAAGACCAAGGCTATGTGCGCTCAAAACCTAAGTCTGGCTATTTCGTGTTACCGCGTAGAAATGTATTCACCTCAGAACACGCGCAACAGAAAGTCATCAAGCCATATCCCGTTAAAATCAGCGACCTGCTTTACGATGTGCTTCAACGAGCGAAAGACCCTAGCATTATTCCACTTAGCTCGGCATTTCCAGACCCTGCTTTGTTTCCGCATCAAGCATTGTCGCGCAGTTTAGCCAATGCCAGCCGCCAAATGCCTGACAACAGCATGCTCACGAATTTACCACCGGGCAGCGAAACACTCCGTAGACAAATCGCCCAGCGTTACCAAATGCATGGGTTAAATGTACTGCCTGACGATATTGTGATTACTTCTGGAGCGATGGAAGCGCTTAATCTTTGTCTGCAATCTTGCACAGAGCCGGGTGATTTAGTCGCGATAGAGTATCCGGCGTTCTATGGTGTGTTGCAGACCATTGAGAGGTTAAACCTGACGGCAGTTGAGATACCAACAGGCCCGGAAACTGGTATAGATTTAGATGTGTTGGAGTCGGTGTTCGCTTCAATGGACATCAAAGCGTGTTGGTTCATGACGGAATCGCAAAACCCTGTCGGTTCCTCGATGAGTGATAGCAACAAGCAGCGATTGGCCGAGTTAGTGAACCAACACAAGATCCCGATGATCGAAGACGATGTATACCGAGAGCTTTACGTCGGGAATCAAACATCATTGCCCGCCAAAGCCTATGACACCGGCGAGCAAATCATGTTGTGTGGTTCGTTTTCCAAATCATTGTCGCCCGGCTTTCGAATCGGTTGGGTAGTTGCAAGGAAACAAGCGTTAAAGATTCAGAGATTGCAGCACCTTTCGACGCTCTCGAGCAGTATTCCTATCCAACTTGGCTTGTCTCACTACCTAACGTTTTACAGCTATGACAATCATCTTAAAAAGCTTCGTAAACTGCTGAATGAAAGGAAGAAGGCGCATATAGCACTTTTAGAGTCCAGTTTGCCTAAGAGTGCTCTGATTCATAAAAGCCAAGGTGGTTACTTCCTTTGGATAGAGTTGCCTCATTCTGTTTGTGTAGAGAAGCTTTATGAGCAAGCACTTGAAAACAACATCTCCGTTGCGCCGGGAATTATATTCAGCAGCGACAAAAAGTTCTCCCATCATATTCGTCTCAACTGTTCGTACGCTTGTGACGACAAAATAGCAGAAGCCATTCGTACGCTAGGTAGTTTGATTCAGACCATGGAATCACAAGCCTAAGTCGTTAGTCGATCCTCGACTATGTTTACCTGAAATCTAGCTCGTCACTCGTCGGACAATTCAATCTGTTCTGTTTTTTAACAATCAATCTGTTCTAGTTTGGTTTGTTTGAACTGTGCTGAAATACGCTCCAATTCTTAATATGAAAGCCATCATTATGATGTTTGGAGCTTTAATGTTTGATGTTGTTGAATTGTCGCGTTTGCAGTTTGCGCTAACTGCTATGTTTCATTTTCTCTTTGTCCCCTTAACCATTGGTATGTCATGTCTTTTGGCGATCATGGAATCCATCTATGTGCTCACCGGTAAGCAAATCTATCAGGACATGACTCGCTTTTGGGGCAAACTGTTTGGTATTAACTTTGCCTTGGGTGTCACTACTGGCTTAACCATGGAGTTCCAGTTCGGCACCAACTGGTCTTATTATTCTCACTATGTCGGCGACATCTTTGGTGCTCCTCTTGCTATCGAAGCCCTTGTCGCGTTCTTTCTTGAGTCGACCTTTGTTGGGCTCTTCTTCTTCGGTTGGGAAAGACTATCTAAACGCCAACACCTTATTGTGACTTGGTTGGTGGCGTTGGGCTCTAGCTTCTCTGCATTATGGATTCTGGTTGCTAACGGTTGGATGCAAAACCCGATTGGCTCAGAGTTTAATTACCAAACCATGCGTATGGAAATGACCAGCTTTGCCGAAGTTGTGCTCAACCCTGTCGCTCAAGTTAAATTCCTGCATACAGTGGCCTCAGCGTATACCTGTGGCTCGATGTTTATCCTTGGTGTGAGTTCATATTACTTACTGAAAGGTCGAGACATCGCCTTTGCAAAACGCTCTTTCGCCGTGGCGGCATCTTTCGGAATAGCTTCTATCATTTCGGTAATCGTACTTGGCGATGAATCTGGTTATGAACTGGGTGATGTCCAAAAAGTAAAACTCGCAGCGATTGAAGCGGAATGGCACACCGAGCCTGCACCTGCGGCGTTCACCTTGTTCGGACTACCAAACCAAGAGGAAGGCAAAACAGACTTCGCTGTGAAAATTCCTTATGTGATGGGGATTATTGCGACGCGATCTCTGGATGAAAAAGTGACAGGTCTTCACGACTTGCGTGATCAACATTTAGTGCGTATTCGAAACGGTATCATTGCTTATGAACTACTAGAGCGTTTGCGAGCGGGCGATACGTCATATGAGACTGAACAAGCCTTCGACCAAACTAAGCACGATCTTGGATATGGCTTATTGCTTAAGCGATACACAGATACCGTGACTGATGCTACTGAACAGCAAATCCAACAAGCAGCAGACGATTCAATCCCAACTGTGTGGCCGCTGTTCTGGTCATTCCGAATCATGGTTGGCTGTGGCTTCATTATGTTGTTTGTCTTTGGCGCGGCTTTCTTGCAAACCTACCGAAAAAACATTACTCAAAAGCCTTGGTTATTGAAGGCAGCACTTTGGTCAATTCCATTACCTTGGGTGGCAATCGAAGCGGGTTGGTTTGTTGCGGAGTATGGTCGTCAGCCGTGGGCGGTCGGTGAAATCCTTCCTGTTGCAGTCGCGGCTTCTTCTCAAACCGTTGAAAACCTGCTTACGTCTCTCGCGCTTATTATTAGCCTATACACCGTATTTATCATTGTTGAAAGTTACTTGATGATTACCGTTGCTAAAAAAGGCCCAAGCAGTTTAAAAACGGGTCGCTATCACTATGAACAAAATACAACTTCACTTGAAGCCAAATTGGCACAACAAGTTCAACAATAAGGTGACTGACTCATGTTCGAATATGACACATTGCGTTTAATTTGGTGGGTTCTGATTGGTGTACTGCTGATTGGTTTTATGATCACCGATGGTTTTGATATGGGAGTGGGGGCGTTATTACCGTTTATTGGCAAAACGAACGCTGAAAGGCGTGTGATGATTAACTCCATCGCACCCCATTGGGATGGCAACCAAGTTTGGTTAATTACCGCAGGTGGCGCGTTGTTTGCGGCTTGGCCTTTGGTTTATGCGACATCGTTTTCAAGCCTTTATGTGGCGATGTATTTGGTGCTTATCTCATTGTGGTTGCGTCCTTTGGCGCTTGAGTATCGAGCAAAGATCGACAGCGATCAGTGGCGACAAGTATGTGACTTGGCAATTTCGTTCTCAGGCTTCTTCCCTCCTATCTTGTTTGGGGTGGCGTTTGGCAATTTGATGCAAGGCTTACCTTTTGCGCTCAATAGCTTCTTGATGGTTGAGTACCATGGTTCGTTTATCGATTTGATCAACCCATTCGCGCTTTTGTGTGGTCTAGTTGGGTTATTGATGGCGCTGTTACAAGGCAGTGCGTGGTTGATGATGAAAACCACAGACGCAGTGTACAAAAAAGCAAGAACGGTGACGCAGGCGAGTGCTGTACTTATCGCTTTCCTCATGGTGATTGGCTGTATGGCGATAAACCATATTGACGGGTATCTGATAGTCAGTGCGATGGAGCATAGTTGGGCTTCGAATCCTTTGAATAAAGAAGTCATCACACAAACAGGCGCTTGGTTAACCAACTTCGATACGTACCCTTGGATGTGGTTCGCACCGATCGGCAGCGTGGCCATTCCATTACTGGCTTTGATTGGCGCAAGGTTGAAATGGGATGCGATAGCTTTTATTAGTTCAAGCCTGACTAACGCTTGCATCATTTTAACGGCTGGTTTCTCGATGTTCCCGTTCATTATCCCGTCTAGCGTTAACCCGAGTCATAGCCTAACGTTGTGGGATTCAACCTCCAGTGAACTGACCTTGAACATCATGACAGGCGTGGCGTTTGTTATGGTGCCAATCATTCTGTGTTATACCGCGTTCAGCTACCGAACCATGTTTGGACGACTCGATAACGAGTATGTCGAACGTAATGGCCATTCACTGTATTAAGGAGTTTTTCATGTGGTATTTTGTTTGGATATTGGGTTTATTTTTAGCCTCTGCATTTGCGGTTTTGAATGTCATCAGTCTAGAGAAAAGTGACTCAGAAACGCAGTCTTAATCACTGAGTAAAGCTCTATAAGAAGATGATAGTTATATAGAAAATAAGAACTATATAAAAAGACCAGAAGCGTGAGTTTCTGGTCTTTTACGTTTTATAATGTGTTAACGAATTATTCCAGAATAAGGTTTTCTTTAATCTCATCGTTAAGATACCCCTGATCAAAATCTGGTGTCATGAATTCGACTAAGGAGGAGTCTAGATAGCTGGTTTCTAGATAACTCGATTCTAGATAATGGAAATCTAAGTGATCAGCACTTGCGTAGGTGGGAATCGCAGAAAACAAAACGATACTGATCGCTGCAGCGATATTAATGACTTTGTTACGTTGAGGAGTCATTTTCATAGTAGTGCCCTCGAAAGGTGGGCAAATCCATCTGCCTATGAGAATTGAATCTGAGATATTTAGAAGTCGTAAGACAAACCAAGAGTGATGATGCTGTCGTTGTCGATCGGACCCATCGATTGGCCGTTCAAGTAAAGGTCACCTTCGTTGGTGTTGAAATAGGTGTATTTCACGTAGGGTGTCCAGTCGTCGATGCTCTTAGAGAGAACGACTTCGTGTTCATTGGTACGGTAGTCGCCTTGATGAAAGATAACGTTGTCATCGTTGTGAGTAAATCCGCCATTGGATCCATCACTGTTTTCGTGAGTGTATTGGTAAGCTAAATCCCAGCCTGAGAGTGAGTACCCCGCACCGGCGATGAACTTATTGGTGTTGATCGTGGTGTCGCTTACATTCTCGAGTACTTGCCCTGACTGGTTATATCCCAATCCACTGAATACATTGAAGTTGTCATTGACTTGGTAATCAATAATACCTTCGATTAATAACTCTTCACCGCTGTCCCATTTACCAAGTTCACCGTATAGGTTGATCGTGAAAGACTCGCTGATGTGAAAGTCGTGGCCGTAACCCGCTGCCAGCCAACCTTGGTCATCAAAACCTATATAGACTTGTCCATTTTCTGAGGTATCGATTAATGCGCCAGCTTCTGTGGTGTAGACACCGTTATCAGCAGCATTAGAGGCAACGTTTTGTTCGATGTAAACTTGAGTCGAAGTCGCAAACGCTGTGCTGCTGAGTAACGTAAGTGGTAGAGCAATAAGGTTAAGCTTTTTCATGGATTCTCCAGTGTCGTTCTATTGAATTAACTTGCTGGAGAGTATGTGATTAAACTAAATTTATATTAATAGGGTTAACTTTAGTTAAAACCTCAGTTTCATTTATGCTTTCTTAATGCCGATTTGATTGCTTCGCGGGTTTTGATGTGTTGTTCGTCGTTAGCGTAGCGGCGGTGATAGAGCATTCGAAACGTGATCGGTCTTAATTTGATGGGGATAGGGTGAACGCGTAAGCCAAGCGCTGGTGCGAGCATTTCTGCAAAAGAACGAGTAGAAGCGGCAATATAATCTGTCGTGCTCGCCAAAATCAGCATGCTTGAAATTGAGCTGGTTTCAATTCTGACTTTTCTCGGCTCGATATCGCTCTCTGATAAAAACTCGACTGTGTTCATGTTGGCACGTTTGATCTTGAGCGCAATATGCTCCTCTTGGAAATACTCTTCTTTACTTAGTGTCTCACCAATTCGAGGGTGGTTGATTCGAGTCAGACACACGGGTTCCTCATCGACGATGGTTTCTTCAATCAATGAGTGTTTCTTACTCGAAAGTACATCAATGACGATATCCACTTTTTGTGCAGTAAGCGCATCAAACAGTTCTTCCTCTTCGAGCGGCGCTTCCGTAAAGCTTACGCCTTCAACCTGGCTAACGAAATGAAGCAAGCTCTCTGTGCAATAGACTTTAAGGTCATTCTTTTGCTGCTCAACCGTTCCAATGATGTTCAATGGGTCTTCTATCTTATTAGCGAGTGATACCGCTGCTCCAGTGGGCGCGATACCTCGTCCTTCTCTCACAAATAAAGCCTTGCCCACGACACCTTCGAGTCTCTTAATAGCCGCGCTTACCGCGGGTTGAGAAATATCGAGCTGCTCTGATGCCACGGTGATAGAGCTGTGTTTGTAAACGGCCAAAAATGTCGTCAGTAGATTAAGATCCAAATTCAGTTCCCTCTATTCTTATTGCCACTCATCCAAATCATGGTGGAGTCGTTATCAACTCATAAATGAAATGGAGGTTTTAAGTAAAGTTTACACTATATATCAAGGTTATGTTTATTAATAAACTTGTTTGCATCGGAGTGAGGAAGGAACTTCATTCATTTACTAAATACTCAGACCGATAGGTGAAACTATGAGAACTTTCGCAAAATTATCAATCATCTCTACAGCAATGATCATCACGACAACCGCTTTTGCTGCTGACCCAATGATGCAATACAACACCAAGCAGACTAACTCTGATATTCAAAAACTCGAGAAATTTGAATATCACGAGGGTGAAACCCTTGAAGAGTATCTGAGCACTCAACCTAAGGGGAACTTGTACTCTTCAGAAGAAGAAGTGCTTTCTGTGTTAATGGGCGGTGTAAACAATGGTGACTATCGCAAAGAAACCAATTCAGGTTGGAAAGAAGGCCTGATGTTTGAGGGCATTGCACCTTATGGCGATCACATGGTGTCGGGCGCAAACTGGTTCCCACGCACTGAAGAAGTTCAACCGGATGAAATGCGTGTCACGTTTATGGGGACATCACCAATGATTCGCCCGGGGCAAGCAAACACCTCGATATACGTCGAATTGGGTAACGGCTCTAACTTTGTCTTTGATTTAGGTGAAGGATCAATTGCGAACTACGTAGCGGCGGGTGTCGCGATGAATGAACTCGACCATATCTTCATTACTCACTTACACGTAGACCATTACGGCTCGTTACCTTACCTGTACCAATTTGGTGGTTGGAATGGTCGCTGGGAAAAGCCGCTTAACATTTATGGTCCGAGTGGTGCGACTCCAGAATATGGCACTCGTCATATGATTGAAGGCATGCAGCAAATGTTGAACTGGCACACCGATGCATTTGATGTGTTCCCATCAGGCAACGACATAGTGGTACACGAGTTTGATTTTCGCGACGACGGTGGCGTTATCTATGACCAAGACAATGTGGAAGTGATTCACTGGCGACGCAGTCACGCAAAAGATGGCGCGTCTGGCTATCGCTTAAATTGGACTCAAGATGACGGTCGAGTGCTTTCGTTTGTTTGGACAGGAGACGGTCGCCCAACCGAGTTGGATTTGAAATACGCAAAAGGTGCAGACTTGTTCATTACTGAGCTGCAAACCGAAACGTTTGGTGTGTCTTCGATTATTCAAGGTGTGCCGCCATTCTTAGCACGTTACACCGTTGATACTCACCATACGCCAGCGTACGCGGCGGGTTATGTGGCTAATGAAGTACAACCGCGCTTGTTCATGACAACACACATGACATTCGACCCATATCTTAATGAGGAAACCGTTGCAGAGGTTCGCCACCATTGGCAAGGGCCTTACCACTTCGGTGCGCCAGATGGCATTGTCGTTAACATGACTAAAGATAATGCGTGGGTTCGTGAAGGTATTTTACCTGATTTCCCGAATGCTAGAGCGCCACAATTTGATATGGCAGATGGGTCTGACTTTAGAATCCCGTTGCCGAAAAACAGCCGTGAAGACATACAAGAACAAGAGATTCGTGATTTAGAGCTGGATCCAAAACTGTACTACCCAGAAGGCTACCACCCAGAGCTGTTAACTGAATGGCCAGTCGACCGTGACATAGTGATCCCAGCTGAACAAGTACCAGAAGCAATGAAGCAAGGTATGAACACCAAGCAAGAATACATGGATAGAGTGCGTGCTCACCACAACCTTGAGCGCAAGTCGGTAAGTCGTCCAACTGAGCCTGGTGAAGGAGCAGGAACCGATAACAAATAGGGTCTTTGTAGTGAGGGCTGATGTGCCCTCACATCCTAAAAACTTAAGTAAACAAACCCATTCTATTACTCAACCATAAAAATCATTGCTAGCAACATCTTTGCTTAGAATATCTGGAGTTCATTATGAAAAAATCAATTTTAGCGGTCGTTATCCTTTCTTTAGTGGCAGGGTCTGTTTTCGCTAACGGACAATCAAATGCTCACAACTATCAACCTGGTGCGACGAATAACTCAGAACGATTAGCGGACATTGATCCTAACTACGAACTGACCTTACCTTCAGAAAAAGAAGGCTACACCATGTACGACAACCAATACATGTCAGATGGAGGCACCTACACAACGTACGTCAAACCGAACCCTTCCGATGCAATGCATGTTGCCGATGAAGGCTCACTAAGAATAACGCACGGTGAAGGTGGAGGTATTATGACGGAATACACAATAAAGGATGGCCAACACGCTTTTTCTGTTATGTGTGGATACACCTCGGGTCCTTCATTCTGGGCTGACGGAAAACCAGCGAAGGTATGCGAAGAGGCACAAGCATTAGCGCTTGCATTGGAAGCCAAGGGGGAGTGGGAGATGAAGCAGATGGCTTACACCATCGCGCCAGCAAGAATCGTGGTTGATAAGTGATTCTTGTCTTCAGAACGCTCGTTATATCGAGCCTCGTTATCTAATCATATTGATTATTTGTAGTGAGATGAAGAGGGGCTCAGGCTGAAATATTCCTGACGTTCCCATCCGTGCATCTCACCAGAAGTTAAGCCAAACAACTAATCAAATTGTTCGCTCAAATTTAGAAGGTCTATCCATGAATAACACTATTAAATTATTGGCTATCGCATGTGTTTTACTTACTCCAATGCTTGTCTCGGCTGCCGAACATAATCACAGTCACAATCATTTCAACCCTGCACTAGAACAACTTGGTGATGACATTATTGGTCTAACCGTGTGTTACAAAAATGGTTATCTCTCTGATGAAAATCAAGAACCTGCTTTCATGAACCTTATCAACCACGCCAATGTGGAAGGAGAGGAGTTAGGGATGTTCTACATGGACAAGTTGGGCCCTAAAGCCGAGCAAATCATGAGTGATGATGAGGCTCGACGTTTATGGACTGAAGATTATTGTGCTGATTTGACTGATACCTATTTGGACTCAGACAAGTTAGCTCAAAGAGCAAATGAACATCAAGGTCATTCCCACGGACACGATCATGGGCATCACCATAATCATGATCACCATGGACATGGCGACTTGACACCAGAGGTACTTGAGCAAGATATCGAACGAGGTCGTTTACTCAGTATCAACTAAGCCCAATAAAATAAGTCCATCTAACCTATTGTTAAATATTTACTATTTGATAGTGTGTCTAGGTGCACATTAAGGATGTGTTTCATATTTAGCGATGAAAATAGTAGGAGTTGCGATGAGTATTATAGTGAGACGGTCTGAACCGTCAGATGCAAAGGGAATCAAAGAAGTTTACGAATGCACTAATGCTTATACCGGTACGCTGCAACTCCCAAATCCATCTCTGGAAAGCTGGCAGAAGCGAATCTCTAATATGCCTGACAACGTGTACTCGTATGTCGCGATGATCGACGATGAGATTGTTGGTAATTTAGGCTTGGAAGTGTGTGTAAACCCGAGAAGGCGACATGTGGCTTCATTTGGTATGGGTGTTAAAGACGATGTATTAGGCAAAGGTGTCGGTAGTCAGCTACTCGCGACCGCGATCGACTTGTGTGATAACTGGATTAACATCAAACGACTGGAATTAACGGTCTATACCGATAACGAGCGAGCGATCAGTCTGTATAAGAAGTTTGGTTTCGTTATTGAAGGGGAGTCAGCAGGATTTGCCTTTAGAAATGGCGAATATGTGGCGGCTTATCACATGGCTCGACTGGTATAACATTCGACTACAACTAAAACAGCTAAAATTAACACACGGCTGCAATTTACACGCAGTTGCCATCAGACACAGCTAAAATTAACTGACAGATAATAAAACGCCACGTTACAAAAACGTGGCGTTTTCTATTTCAGTCAACTGATGCTTTAAAGTACCTCAGTTGTAATAATCTTAATTAAGCCGTTAGAGGCTCAAGGTTAGCAGGACGGTAATGTACGGATTTCAGTACTTTACCTTGGCGAATAGTCTTTCCTTCAGATACGAAATCTTCCGCACACTTAGCGATGATGTATTCGCCTTTCTGTACAGCCATCAGTTTGATGTTTTGCTCAGCATAGAAAGCTTCAGTTTCTGCGTATTCTGTTTCGTTGCGACATACTTTGCTCATGTTGCTTGAGTGTACTTCGTCCCAGCACGGTAAGAAGTCAATTGAACGGTTTTTAGAAACATTCAACAGTAGGTCGATCAGGTAGCTGATTGCTAGATTGTCTTCAACCTTAGCTTGACCAAGATGAACCAAGCGTCCCATCAAAACATAAACGCTGTCTACAATGGCGTCCGCTTGTTCGATTTTAGAGTCAGCTTCTGCCAGTTCTGTTAGTTCTTCGATCGCTAAAGAAGTATGTAGCGTATCGCCTTTTTCGTCCATTGTTTCAGGAGCAGCAACAGGCAGATCAAAAGTACTGCGGAACTCTTCAATGTCGCGGTAAAGGTGATCGTAGATTTCTTGGCTTAGTTGAGAAAGGTTCATTTTCCTATCCATTCTGTTTCGTTAATGGATTATTTTACCAAAGCTAGGAATAGGGTGCTAACGCAAAGTCGAAGAAGTCGACTTTTATTCGTTGGACCAATGAGGTATTTTGCATACAAACTAATTGATTATTATGTTTTTTTACACTTTACTTTTTAAATATACCAAATATTAATGTTGTCATTAACTTCGGCAGCAGTGGGACTCCATTTATGAACCAAGCTAGTGAAAGTGAAATTGTTATACGCCGCTTGTATCAAATCACCAATGATTATCGAAAGGGCTTCGATATTCAAATCGCTCAGCTACTCATTATGGGGCTTGAACGCTTCAACCTTGATATTGGTATCTTATCGAAAGTCGATGGTAATGCTTATGTTGTTGAACATTGTGTTACGCCTGACGGGGTCGAGCTCAATAGTGGTGACACCTTCGATTATCGTTCAACCTATTGCGAAATTACTTGTAAATCGATCGGTCCTATCTGCATTGAGCATTGTGGCAAACACGATAAGTATGCGAAGCATCCTGCTTACCAGTCTTTTGGTTTGGAGTCTTATATTGGGGTTCCCATTTTTGTTAATGATGAGCTTTATGGCACCTTAAATTTTTCAAGCCCGGCACCTTACCATCGCGAGTTCAAAGAGTTCGATGTCGACGTGATGAGGCTAATGGCGTCATGGATAGAAGTGGAACTGGTTAGAAGGCAGCAAGAACGAAAACTCAAAGAGCTGAATGAGAAGTTAGAGTTCCAAGCTATGTACGATCCTTTGACACACCTGCCGAATAGACGTTGCTTGTTTAAAACGTTGAACGCAGAAGTGGAACAGTTAAAAGGATCTTTAGGAAAGGGAACCTTGGCCGTTGTCGACATCGATTTCTTTAAACAGGTCAACGACACTTATGGCCACCAAATGGGTGATGTTGTATTAAAGAAAGTGGCGAACGTGCTGAGCAATAACACTCAAGAGGGTGAATTTGTCGCGCGTTTTGGTGGTGAAGAGTTCATTCTTTGGTATCCAAATAAAAACCCAAGTTGTGTTGAAGATAAATTCATGACTCTTTTGCAAGAGATGAAGAAAATCACGCTTGATAGAAAGCCTGTCACTATATCAATCGGTGCGTGTCATTTTGAGTTGAGTACAGGGGATACCAAAGGGGAAAGGATGTCGGCGTTAGATAAACTAATCAAAGTTGCCGATGAATGTCTGTACATTGCAAAACAAAATGGACGAGATCAGTTCATTTCTCGTCCATATCATCAAGAACACTCCGGCTCGTAAGCCGAAATTGATTCGTTCTTAATGGGCAATTATCGCAATTAGCTGAATAGATAAGGGAACAATTGACGACGTTCCGCGGGCGTTAAAGATTCAACTCTTGCAATGTTAGTATCAGGAATCGCTTCAGGGTTAGGGTAGTGCTTCAACACTTTTTCCATGCTTGCTTCGCGAATCAAATGGTAAACCGGATACGGAGAACGGTTCGTTAGGTTTTCATCGTCTTCTGGGTCGGCACCACCAAAGCAATAATCTGGGTGGAATGTCGCTACTTGGTAAACACCTTCCCAGTCTTCCTGTTTGATCAGCGCTTCAATCCAATCAATGAACATGTTGTAGTCGAAGAAATCTTGCAGCATGTTAGGGACAACTACCAAAGTCGTCTCTAATTCAGCGACTGGTGTGTTATCTAACTCTACAAAATGCGTCATGATGTCTTCCAATAACGCTTCTTCCGTTTTTGCTTCACTCACAAAGATCTTAATCTGTTTATTACGTTGTGGCTTGGCTGCGAATGGACACAGGTTTAGGCCAATAACGACATCGTCTAACCATTGTTTAACTTGGTCGTGGATGGTTTGAAGATCTGTGCTTTGAGTGTTCGACATAACAGGTTCCGAAATGAAATTTTGCGTAGGATATCAGAACGGACGTCAATCAAAAGCAATAATTCATTGGATACCTTGTCTTAGTTAAGCTTCAGCGAGCTTAGAGGTCGATACTTGAAGTTGTTTCAGCTGATAGACCCAAGAAAATATGGCGACATAGAAGATAGAACCGCCCGCTATCACGCCGTTCCAGCCAAATAACTGCCAGTAATACAAAAGTAAGAAGCCACCTAAGCTTCCGCCTATATAGTAATGGACTAAGTAAAGTGCCGTTGCTGTCGCTTTCGCGCTAGGTGCTTTTTGACTCACCCAAGAGTAAGCAAGGGTGTGGGCGAAGAACGCGCCGCCGCTAATCAGTAACAAGCCTGCCAACATGAACGGGACTTTATCGACCGCAGAAACTAGCATTCCGATTAAGCTAATGCACACGCCCATCAAGATACCGTTTAGCGGATCAAAGCGAAGCGTCCATTTGTTGGAGAGTTTAGAACTGACCGTTCCAGCCAAGTAACACAGAAATATCAGCGAAGCCAAACCCACCGGTACTGAGTGAGGCTCAGAGACCAACCTAAAGCCCATGACCGAATACAGGTTAACGAACAGGGCGAAGTTAGCGCCACCAATCAACATCGCGAGCCATAAGGTACGGTTTTTTAAGTGCGTCACTACCGAGCGATTATGGTGAAAGAACAGGCCTTTTTGTGGTTTGAAGTTTTGTTGGTCAGGCAGGCGGTAGGCGATGAAGAGCGCACCAAGCAATGAACCGACAACGAAAAACAACACGGTCGCATGCCAATCGAAATAGTCTGTGATTAAGCCGCCTAATACTCGTCCGAAGATACCGCCTAATGAGTTGGCCGCAATATAACCGCCAATCGCGACAGCAAAGGCTTTGGGTGTTAATTCTTCGACCATATAAGCAACCGCCACACCAGCAAACGCTGCTACTGCGATGCCCATGAACGCGCGGGCAATTACGAGTTGCAGCAAGGTAGTCGTGAACACCATACTTAATCCTATTAATGGTATAGCGAACAGACCGAACAGAATAATGGGTTTTCGACCAAAGGTTTCCGATGCGATAGCCCAAGGTACTAAACTGATAGAAAGGCCAAGTGTGGTCGCGGCAAACAGCCAGTTGATTTGGGTTTCTGATACTTGGAAGTGTTCTGCCATGTGCGGCAAGATAGGTTGAAAAAGGTAGAGGTTACAGAAAATGATGAACGAACCAATCGCCAATGATTGGGTGATTCGTTTGTATTGAGAACTGCCTTTATCAAACATTTACGTAGCGCCTGTACGAGTAATTAAGCTATTTGTGAACAAGTTATCAGTACAATGGTGATTAAAGAAATATATTAAAAATATCACCTCTATATATTTAATATATCGACATGCTTGAATCAAAACCTCTTCGTCATTTCTTAGCCGTCGCCCAGTTAGGTAACTTTACTCAGGCTGCCAAAGCGCTGCATATTACCAATCGACTTTGATTTTTTACTGAAAAGTTGGAACCGATATGATGTTTGATTTAGCTATATCACCGCATAACGAAAAGATCCAAGAAAGGGTAAACTTAGTGAATAAGCTAAGGTATTGGTTGAAAATTGATCGTGTTTTTGTTTGTAAAATTCCCTTTAATTTACATAACCAGGGATTATTTAACCGCTACTCGGCATTATTTTTATATTTATGGGCTGGGTGTCACTGAAACATAATTCATTTTTGTGATTTAAGTCTAATTATAGTGTTGATTTTTTAATAATTACATTTACCGAACGTATGTGTTTGTTTGATAATCCTCGAATCAACAGTATGGCGTTTTTATTTCTAAATGATGAAGTGTAAGTGTAAAGAACAAAGAATTATAAGAGTCCAAAGAACTCTTGTTGATAAGATACTTGGCATCAAAGAAAAGTATAGGTGTGTGCTCTGCCATACCATATTTAAGGTCAAAGGACGGTAGTTAGAAAGCCATTTATTGAATGGTTAAAAAGATACATGCCCGTACATCGTATGAATGTACGGGCATTGAGATAGACAATACACAGTTTGTTTTACAAATCTCGCTAGACATGTGCTATTTATTTAGCGCTATGTGAACAAGTTATCAGTACAGGTGTGATTAAGGACATATATTAAAAACATCACCTCTATATATTAAATATATCGCTATGCTTGAATCAAAACCTCTTCGACATTTTCTGGCTGTTGCTCAGTTTGGCAACTTCACTCAAGCAGCTAAAGCACTGCATATTGCCCAACCTGCTTTGAGCATCTCTATCAAAAAATTGGAGCAAACATTAGAGTTGGTGTTATTCCGACGCGGAGATAAATCCGTCACTTTAACGGAAGAGGGCAAAGTATTGCTTGAGCATGCGAAGAGAATTTCTCAGCAGTTCGAGGATGCCCAACTTGCGATGAATGAACTGAAAGGCTTGGAGAAAGGCGAGGTTCGATTAGGTGCTCCGAGTATGATGGGGAGCTACTTTTTCCCGCAAGTGTTGATGGCATTTAAAAGCCAATACCCAAACCTTAAATTGACGCTGATTGATGCTGGCACCGCATCGATTCGTGAAATGCTGTTAAACGGCGAACTCGATATTGGTGTAATTAATCATGAGAACGTCCCTGATGATTTGGAAACGGATCATCTGTTAAGTTCTGAGATGGTCGCCGTTGTAGGTAAAGATCACCCATTGGCTTCGCAACCATCAATCACCTTTGATGAATTCTTTGCTCAAGAGTTGATCATGTTCAAATCGGGCTATTTTCACCGTGATTTTATCGATGCGACTTGTAAAAAATACAACCTCGATATGACCATTGCGTTTGAAACCAACTTGCTCCCGATGATTCTTTCTATCGTTAAACAAGAGTTTGCGATCACCGCGCTGTTGAGCTTAGTGACAGAATATGAAAAAGACGTGATAGGCGTGCCATTTGAAGACCCTGTAAAACTGAATCTATCGTTGGCCTGGAGAAAGGAAGGGTATTTGTCGAAAGCCGACAGAACCTTTATTGATTTCGTTAAGCGGTATGTGTGATTGAGTAAGATTTAAATAAACAAAGCCCGAACATTCTCGATTGGATATTCGGGCTTTGTTGTATAGAAGTATGACTGGTTCAGAACACGTTAGGTGTTCTTAGAGTTATACATCTTATCGAAGTTCTTCTGATTCCAGCCGACCATCACTTGATCGCCGATCTTAAGCACAGGGATAGAGCGAGCACCCATTGCCTGTAACTCTTTACGGCCACGTTGCATTTTTGCATTCGTTAGGCGGTAAACAATTTTCTTAGAATCCAAATAGCGTTGGGCATCTTTACAGTGTGGGCATTTGTCTGCGACGTACAATACAACACGTTTCATTTTTTCATTCTCTTGGTGAATCTCGCTAAAGTGTAACGAATCCTAGGTGATTAGAAAAGTGTGATCAGTTACACTATGCGGCTCAATTTTCAAGACCACAACGTATTGTCGTGGTGTAACTTGTACGGTCTTTCATAATGCATCCTTCTTTACGCTATATTCAAGGCTATCCTAAGCACATTATCGACCCTGTAACTCAACTTGTAGAGTCGGGTAAATTGGTGCCTTGGTTTGAAGCTCGCTATCCAAATAATCATGAAATAAAAAGCGAGAAGGCCCTGTTTGATTATGCGATTGAGATTAAAAATCGCTACATGAAGAAAACACCACCGATTAGCAAGGTGATTTACGACGGGAAAATACACCTAATCAATAATGCATTAGGTCTTCACTCCTATGTTGCGAAGAATCACGGTGGCAAGATCAAATCGAAGAATGAGATTCGTATCGCCAGTGTCTTTAGAAATGCACCAGAACCTTTGCTTCGAATGTTGGTAGTGCATGAACTGGCGCACATCAAAGAGAAAGAGCACGACAAAGCCTTTTACCAACTATGCTGTCACATGGAACCGGAATATCACCAACTTGAGTTGGATGCCCGTTTATTCATGATGTATTTAGATTTAAAGAAGTAGCCCAATGAGCCAATCACAAAATAGAACCACGCTAAGCCTGTCGAAAAACAGCGCCTCTGATAAAAACCGTAACAACGCGGATTCAAAAGCGGCTGCACAGAATAAAGCCAAGCGAGTTTCTGGTAAACCAACCAATAATAAAGGCGGAGCGGGTAAAGCGCCGTTTAAGAAAGGTACTTCGAATAAGAGCGCACCAAAAAGATCGAACGGTTCGCAAAAGCCTTCTGGCTCGAAACGAACGGGCGGTTCACAGCGTAACAAGAATAATGCTAAACCAGTGGGCGGACTACACCCGAGAAACCAGCACACAGGTCGCTACGACTTCGATTTATTAGTTGCAGCTTTGCCTGAGTTGAAAGAGCACTTGATTAAGAACCCTGTTGATGAAGATACGATCAACTTCTCGGACCCATTGGCCGTTAAGTTACTTAACAAGGCGCTGCTAGCACATCACTATGGCGTTAAGCATTGGGATATTCCTGCGGGTTACCTGTGCCCGCCAATTCCAGGCCGAGCAGATTACATCCATAGAGTGGCCGACATCCTTAAGAGCGATGGTCAAGGCGAACCTTATCATCACGCTTCGGTTAAGGCGTTGGATATTGGTGTTGGTGCAAACTGTATCTACCCAATCATTGGTACGACAGAATACAAATGGCGTTGTACGGGTACAGATGTTGACCCTGTATCCATCAAAACTGCAAACTTCATTGCAGAAAGTAACGCGAATCTGAAAGGTAAGATCCGAGCGCGCTTGCAAGCAGACTCTGAAGCCATCTTTAAAGGCGTGATTAAGGATAATGAACGTTACGATGTCACTATTTGTAATCCTCCATTCCACGGTTCTTTAGAAGAAGCGGAAAAAGGGTCGCAACGTAAACTTGATAATCTAGCGGCAAACCGTGCTAAGAAAGCAGGTAAGTCATTCAAGCCAGAATCTAAAAAATCGCAAGCTAAGCAAGACAAGCCAACCTTAAACTTTGGTGGTCAAAAAGCGGAACTATGGTGTCCGGGTGGTGAAGCGGCTTTCATTATGAAAATGGCGAGAGAGAGCCAGCAGTTTGCAACGCAAGTGCTGTGGTTTACGACACTGATTTCTAAGAAAGACAACGTAGACATGATTCGTTCAGAGCTTGGTAAGTTGAGAGCGAAACAAGTTAAAGTGGTAGAGATGTCGCAAGGCCAAAAGGTGAGTCGCTTTGTTGCGTGGACCTTTATGGATGATGAGCAGAGACAAGAGTGGATTGCGCTTAAATAAAACTTCAATACCAGAAAGTATCTAATAGCTTACATAAGAAAACGGGCTTGTTGTTTATTCAGCAAGCCCGTTTTTATGTTCTAGTGATTCTAAGTAGAGAGCAACTCGTCTAATTTGGTTTGGTACTTCTTCTCAAGTGCACTGTTTCCGGCTTTGTTTTCCAGTTCTACCAAGATTTGAAGCGATGGAATTTGATAGCCATAACGCTGGTGGAATTTGAATAAACGAAGTCGAGCGTCATTGTAATCGGCGTCACTCACTTCGATTTTTGATAACTGTAGTATCGATTTTACGCGGTTTGGGTCATGGTCAATCGCTCTGCTGAAGTAGTATTTTGCTTGGTCGGTATTACCAGCCTTAAATGCACAAAACGCCGCGTTTTCATAACTTGCTGAGACGAGATAGTAGTAGGGCTGGTCGATGGCGCGATTGAAGTACTTATCGGCTTGTTCGTATTCACCCTGTTTACACAAAAATGTACCGTAGTTGTTCAATACATTGCCGTTTCTAGAATCTAGACTCAATGCCTTTCGATAAGTAGATCTTGCTTCGTCTACTTCGCCCACTCGTTCGTAGTAATGCGCCATTGAAAGCCGAGCACGGTAGTAACTAGGTGCGTGTCTAATTGCGAGCTCAAGATTTTCCCGCGCTCTGACCATATTGCCTTGTCCCATGTAGCCTAAGCCTAATTCGATTCGAGATTCAGACATCGCGATAGGATCACTTTCAATCTTTGGTGGACCTTCAGTGACAGAGACGCAACCGACCAATGAAAGCGAGGCGAGTAGTACCATACTTGATAACGAAAGGGGGCGGGATAACGAAAAGGGTTTAGATAATAACGGCTTGGCAGGCATGTGAAGCTCCTTATGAACACCAACCCATCATATGAAATCAAACCCATTGAAGTGGTAAATCTATTATGGAATGCGACCCACACACCATAAAAAAACCGCGTTCATTTCGTCATTTTATCAATAACCTATTGAACACGGCTTTATGTGTTTGTGAATCGTAAGTAAGAACTTAATCGTCTTTGGTAAAATTGTCTTCGCTGAAATGATCCAGATCGTAAGGCGTTTGTTGGTAAACGCAGTAGTTTAGCCAGTTAGAGAACAACAAGTGTCCGTGGCTACGCCAGCTTGCAACTGGTTTGTTGTCTGGATTGTTGTTCGGGTAGTAGTTGATAGGTATCACAGGCTCCATGCCTTCACCCAAATCACGAATGTATTCATTGTGCAGCGTGTGAGAGTCGTACTCAGGGTGACCGGTTACAAATACGTTTCGCTTATCTTTGGTCGCCGCTAGGTATACGCCTGCAACATCAGAAGTCGCAAGAACATCAAGGTCTGTGTGCTCAGCTAAGTACTCTTGAGAGAAGTCCGCATAGCGAGAGTGCGGAGCTAAGAATGTATCGTCGAAGCCACGTAAAATAGGGTGGTATGGGTTATGAATCTCGTGATTATAAACACCAGACAGCTTCTCTTTACGAGTGCGTTTTGGCAAATCATACAGTAATTTCAAACCAGCCTGAGCCGCCCAACACACGTATAGAGTTGAAGTAACGTGCTTGTTTGCCCATTCCATGATGGTTTTCAGATGGTCCCAGTAGATAACATCTTCAAATTGAACCAAGCCAAGCGGCGCACCAGTGATGATTAATCCATCAAAGTTTCTGCCTTTGACCATTTCAAATTGGCGATAGAAGTTATCAAGGTGTTCAGTCGGTGTGTTTTTGCTTGGTCGGTCATCAATGCGCAGCAGCTCTACATCAACTTGCAATGGGCTGTTTGATAGTAGGCGTAAAAATTGAGTTTCAGTTTCAATCTTCTTCGGCATTAGGTTGAGGATCAAGACTCGAAGTGGACGAATTTCCTGTGTCGATGCTCTTGATAACGGCATCACGAAGATGTTTTCTTCACGAAGAACATCGGATGCTGGCAATTGGTCTGGAATGCGAATAGGCACAGCTTTCTCCCTAAGCTAGATATGTAGACGTCTATACATCTAAATCTATAGTAGTTTGATACGCTTGTCGATATGCAAAATGGATAGATGTAAATTATTTGTGTTTTCTATCAGAAGCCATCCAAGCGCTTCGAGGCGAGTCTCATTGTATTCAGTGATTATCTGAGTCGTGTGTAAGTAGTTGGTTTTCGGATGCTGAGCAGAGGCAGTTATCAGAGCAACTCGTTACTATTTACGATAAACTCATGTTTTCGAATTAGCCTGTAAAGTGACAGATGAAGTTAATACTCATTCGAGGGTTGCCTGGTTCTGGCAAATCAACAAAAGCAAAAACCTACGATGCATTGCATGTCGAAGCCGATATGTATTTTGTGAATGAGCAAGGTGAGTACCATTTTGATCCTAGGCAGCTGCAACAAGCTCATGAGTGGTGTCAAAACACGGCGGAAAACGGCTTAATGCAAGGGCTTGATGTGGTTGTTTCGAATACCTTTATTAAGCACTGGGAAATGAAGGCTTACCGCCAACTTGCACGCAAATACAAAGCAGAATTAATTATCGAAGTGTGTCGAGAGCAATATGGCACTATTCACGATATTGAACCTTCAGTGATTAAGCGCATGGCGAGAGACTGGCAAGAATAGCCTCGTGCTTATCCAGCTTGGCTGAATGGCAAATAGAATTAAATTAATAGAACAACTGCAAGGTAACGATTGAAATGGCAAAGCGCTCTGTTGTGGTCGACATGACATCTTACGGGATCTACACAACGTGGGATTCCAAATCTAAAGATCTTCCAAAAATCCAAGAGTTCACCACCACCGTTGATGCTGAAATCGACGTAGAGTTTGGCTATATCCTGAACATCAAAAAAGCCAAAGGTGAGAAAATCCGTTACTGCATCTATCACCCGAACATCACCACAGACAAAGGTGAAGTGCTCGAACCGTTCGATGGTGAAGAGTATGTCGGTAACAATGACTGGGATTTCTACTTAGGTGACACTATCTGGGCCCCAGTCTCGAACAAGCTAGGCAAATGGCGCATGACGGTCGAGCTAAAAGGCAACATCATCGCCGACAAGACATTCGACCTAGTAGCCAAAGACGAAGGCCAGTTCTGGAAGCGTAGAGGTTTTTAGATTCGATCTTCTATGCTTACCTAAACAACAAAAAGCCGAGCATCGTGATGATGTCTCGGCTTTTTTCATTGTGCTAGATAGAAGTGACGACCTAACTAAAGAATTCGATTATTGCGTTACGTAAGCCACAACAAACTCAGTGATAGCGACCATGTCTTTCACTGCAATGTACTCTTCAGTGGTGTGAACTTTCGCCATACCAGTAGAAAGGTTAACTGTTGTTAGGCCTTTTGCGTTGAAGTTGTTTGCATCGCTACCGCCGCCAGTGCGTTTAGTGTTCGCTGTTACGCCAAGCTTCTCAAACGCTGATTTGATAGACAGAATGTGCGGGTGATCATCTGCAATAACGAATGCATCGTAAGCACGAGTCGATTCGATTTCTACTTCAGCGCCGAACTGTTTTGCACTCTCTTGGAATGTAGAAATCATGTGCTCAACTTGAGCTGTTAGCTTTTCGCCGTTTAGAGAACGTGCTTCAGCCACGACTTTAAGCTCTGGCATTACGATGTTAGTCGCTTGACCACCTTCAACAATACCAACGTTTGCTGTCGTTTCTTCATCGATACGAAGTAGGTTCATCTTAGTGATTGCGTCTGCAGCAACTTGAATTGCGCTGATGCCTTCTTCTGGTGCTAAGCCAGCGTGAGCAGGGCGACCTTTGATCTTCGCAACAATCTTCTGCTGGCCAGGTGCTGCATTCACGATGGTGCCAATCGGGCCGCCTGTATCAAGTACGATAGCGTGCTCAGATTGGATGTAAGACATATCGAAGTTCAAAGAGCCGAATAGACCGCCTTCTTCGAATACAGTAAATGCAATCTCAATAGTTTTGTGTTCTTTGCCTTCCGCTTTAATTACGCGAACCGCTTCCATGATAGCTGCGATACCAGACTTGTCGTCACCACCCAGAATCGTGTTGCCTTTTGAACGGATGATGCCGTCTTCGATGATTGGTTCAATGCCGATACCTGGTGTTACTGTATCCATGTGGCAGCTGAATACCGTGCTGCCTGAAAGAGTGCCATCTAAACGTGCATAAATGTTGAAACCGTTAGACACTTCTTCAGGAACCGCCAGTTTGTGAACTTCAAAACCTAGTTCACCGAGTTGCTCAGCCAAAGCTTCAGCAATCGCTTTTTCGTTACGAGATTCACTATCAATTTTCACTAGATCGCAGAAATGTTCTACGAGACGTTGTTCATTAATTTGGGTCATTGTTAATTCTCATTATGCTTCCGCTTGTTCAAAAAGAAGCCGCGGAGGTAGGAACAGGAAAATCACTATAACGCCAATGAGGTAGATGATTGTCTGAGTTAAATCAAGAAAGTTGCCTGATTATTCTAATTAGTGAGAAAAACCCAACCCAGATCTACCGCTGCGCAGGATTTTAATCTGTATATCTGTCGGTTATAATGTTTGACCGCTCTTAAAAAAACGTCAATAAAATTGGAATTCAATCAATAATGGCACTGATAAATGAATAGAAACAATGTGTTAGGTTCATTTCTTTTAGTCGTGCTGATGAGTGTTGTGCTTGGGCTGTATTTGCTTTATCCAACTTATGACGATGATTTAAAGCATATTCTCCCTGAAAACCCGAGTGTTTATAGTCCAGAGAAAGAGTTATTACTCTCTCAATATGGAACTGCGTTGATTGGTATTCTCGATGTATCCCGTGGTGACCCTAATTTAGCCTCTCATCAACTCGCCACTCTCCAAGCCAAGTTCCCAGACCAAGATAAAGCCATCTACCGTGCTTACGAATTGATGATTTTGTCGAACCTCGCACAACACAAGCTGGATACCGAAGCCGTTTCGGAATACGTCAGACAGATTAAAGCGCTCGCACAACACGAACATATGTCGTGGCTAAAGACTCAATCTCTCGTTGAATTGGCAATTGAACATATCAGCAAGGGTGAGCTGGCGGAGTCTGAAATCCAAATCAGAGCCGCGATAGATATCGCAGAATCGCTCCACTATGAAGAGTTGTTGATTAAGGCTTATAACACGGCGGGTGTCATCAACAATATCCGCAATGACTTTCCCGAAGCTCAATACTTTTTCCATAAAGGTTTAGACCTTGGTAAGAAGTACCCTCAACACATCTACAACAGCAAGTTAGTGTCAAACATGGCACTGCTTTATATCTATTTGGAAGACTGGCCTAAGGCGCTCAAGCTGATTAAAAGAGCCAAAAAACTCTATTACAAGAGCGGACTACTTGAAGCGTCTACCATCGGCGTGCTGCATGTGAATGAGTCTTTTGCTTATCTGCGCAGTGGTGATTTGGTCAAGGGTCGAGAAGCATATCAAAGTGCGGCTAAGCTAAATGGCGATAACGTGAGTGAACGATACAAAATCATTCTATTAAAAGCCGAGAGTGATGTGTTGTTGGCGGAAAAGAACTTTGAGTCAGCACGACAAGTCGCAAACTTGTGTCTTAGATACCCAGGAGTGGACAAATACACACTTCAATTGGGGCAGTGTTACCTAAATAGAGCCTTAGCGAATATTGGTTTGAACCGAGATAATTTTGTTTTTGCTGATCTAAAGCGATCGTCTGCAATGTTCGATGTTGTAGGGACTCGCAGCTGGAAGGTCCTCGGCTTAAGAACACTTGCTGAATACTATGATTCAAGAGGCGACAGCAAGAACGCACTCCGCTACTTCAAGCTCTATTACAAGGGCAACAAAGCGCTGCTTTTTGATAAGCGCCAGAGTGATATCTTTTTACTAGAGCAAGATTTCGCTACGGCATCATTAGCTCAAGAAAACGAACTGCTTAACGCAGAAAAAGAGTTGGGTGAGCTGACATTAGATAAGCAGCAGCTACGGAATCGAATCGTTGTTGCGTTGGGTATCATGGTGATGATAAGCGCCACGTTGCTATTGATAAGGTTGCGCTCGATCCAGAAGACCAACAAAGAGTTACTCAAGCAATCAACAAGATGTGAACTGACAGGTTTATACAATAGGCGTTACTTGGAACAACGGTTAACTCAGCCGATACCACATCCTTTGTCGTCGTTTGGGTATACGCTCGCTATTCTAGATTTGGACCGCTTCAAACAAGTAAATGATACTTATGGGCATGATGTCGGTGACCAAGTGTTGGTGGAAGTCGCTCAGCGTTTAGAGCAAATCTTATCAACAAACGATGTAGTGGCAAGATGGGGTGGGGAAGAGTTTGTTTTGTTGCTGGCTGGGAATCAAGATCCTAATAAAGAGCTTGAGCTGATAAGACAAGCGATCGCTGACCGACCAATTGAGACGTATTCTGGCCCATTAGAATTAACTACATCGATTGGTGCGACGACTCATCTAACGGAACAACAGTTGAATAGCCGTACCTATAAGAAACATTTAAAATCGGCAGACGATGCTTTGTATCAAGCTAAGCAGTCAGGGCGTAATAAGGTCGTTATCATTTGAGTGTTCAAGCTAGGTTAGTCCCTTTTAATCAATAAACCTGAACTTCAATAACTAAGCGAATAAGAGTGCTTATCTTAACTAATACAGCTATCTACTCTTATTCGTTTAATTCATATTTTGATTTGGCTTGGTGAACTATTTAGCGACACCTTGAAGCATTTCAACCAATTCGCCTTCCGTTGCTGGTTCGCTAGCGAGTTCAATCACCGCTGAAGCGCCGCCTTTTAACATGTAGGCTTGGGTACCACAGTGGTCATAGTGGAACCATTTACCATCTACACATACGTCGGTATAACATCTTGGGTCTTGTTTAAGTTCCATATCAACTTCCTTATTAACATTTGCCTAACGTTTTTCAGGCTAGTTGATCACAAGTCTGGGTAAATTGATCTAAATCAATCTAGAGTGTAATTGATGATTTGATCATCAAAATAGGAGAAGTGTGTCTAGCGTATGAGCGACCTCTTGTTGATTACAGCATTCAAAGGTCGTGATTCTGGTTGGTAACTCTTGCTCTTTTGCTTGCCAGGTGATGCTTTTCTACATACGCTAGCCACTCTCTTAATCCCTATACAGACTTGATTGTGTTCGAAAATGACTAATATCTTTATCGTTGTAATTGTTCTGGTTGTGTTCTTTTACTTTATTCAAAAGTATGTGGTGAAACACGATGACACCAAAGACCATGCTTATCAGAAGAAAGGGGCGTTGATGTCAGCGCAACAGGCGACATTCTATAACGCGCTTAAATCCGCGGTGGGTAACCATGGGGAAGTGTTTGCCAAAGTCAGCATGTCGAACGTGCTGGTTCCTGCTAAGACGAACAACAAGAAGAATTGGTTTATCGCCAACAACAAGATCTCACGTAGTTACTTCGACTTTGTAGTTTGCGACCCGCGAACGTTAGAGCCCCGTGTGATCATCGAACTTGATAACGGCAAAGAACTCAATAAAGGGAAAGTCGACCGCGAAAAGCTACTGATTCACGTCTGTAAATCGGCAGGTTTACCTCTTATTGGTGCGTCAATTAAACACAGCTACCAAGTGAGCCGCTTGAAGAGGTTACTGGCAGCCCACATCGACCTAATCGAACCATCCAAAGAAGTTCGATTCTGTAAGAAGTGCGGTAGCCCGATGATTATTAAACTGGCAAGCCAAGGTGATTACAAAGGCCGACGCTTCTTTACATGTAGTCGTCAACCTAATTGTACTTACACCGAGAACTACAATGTTGTGTTCGATGTTGATGAAGATTCTAACTAATATCTTAAGTCAAAACGTTTCATCTGAGAAACAAGACACGAAACAGACAGATGTATGTAGCTATTGAAGTAGAGGCGAAATGTGATCTACTTCAAGCCATTGATCTGCTTTGTGTTTAAAATTTATTCTGATTGTTGTTTTTAAAAGCAAACGAACAGTTTTGTGCAAATTTATCCTTGCACGCTACCCATTCACTCGTTATTATCCATCTCGTTCTGAAGCGTTAGCCACTTAGTAAAGCGGTTAGTTAAGTTTCAAAGCATTTGCCCGCTTAGCTCAGTTGGTTAGAGTACTTGCATGACATGCAAGGTGTCACTGGTTCGAGTCCAGTAGCGGGCACCAAATTATACGAAAGAGCCCACCTAGTGTGGGCTTTTTTGTACCTGTAATTCCTTGTTTTATCAGACTCTTAACCATTTTTTGGTCCCAAGAGATCCCATGATGTGTTGTAATCCACCGTTTAAAGTAATCTCTTAAGTAGTCTTTTAAGATCTAAGCAATTTCGAGGTTACTTCAGGGGGGATGATGGCGAAAAGGTACAGCGTTTAACGGCTACTCAAATTAAACAAGCAAAGTTTAGGTGACGGTGATGGATTATCATTGAAGATTAAGCCTACAGGAACAAAACTATGGGTTTTTTCTTATTATCACCCCATTTCACGAAAGTGCTTGAATCTAGCCTTAGGTAAGTTCCCTGACGTCTCACTAGCCAAAGCAAGAACCAAAGCGATTGAAGCTAGAGAACTACTTGCTGATGGTATTGATCCTAAAGAACACCGTGACACTACACTCAGAGAAAAACAGTTAGAATTGTCGAATACGTTACAGTCGGTATTTGATGACTGGCTTGAAGTGAAGAAAACAAGCGTCAAAGAGCAAACGGCTAAGAAATTAAAGCAACGCATTGAGAAATACCTCTTATCTGACTTAGGTAAGTTTCCTCTTGGTGATATAACAGCCCCTCAAGCGATCAAAACAATTAAACCCATTGCTAACCAAGGTAAGCTATAAACAGTCGGGCGCTTGTGCCGCAACCTCAATGAGATAATGACTTTTGCAGTGAACACGGGTGTGATTGAACACAACAAGCTTGCTGGCATTGGTAAAGCATTTGAGACTGCTAAGGTAACTAACCAAGCGTCGCTAACTCCTGATGAGCTTCCAGAGCTTCTCAAAACAATCAACTACGCATCAATTAAACCCATCACTTGCTGCTTGCTAGAATGGCAACTTCATACCATGACAAGACCAACTGAAACGGCCGGGGCACGTTGGGATGAAATTGATAAAGAAAAGATGCTTTGGGTTATTCCTGCTGAAAGAATGAAAAAGGGGAGAGTACATACCGTCCCTTTAACAAAACAAACTCTATATTTATTAGAAACTATTGATTTCATCACAGGTGATAGTGAATACCTTTTCCCAGCAGACAAAAGTAACAAAAATCACATCAACAAAGAGACAGCAAATAAAGCATTAGTAAGAATGGGCATGAAGGGCAGGCAAACTTCTCACGGTTTACGCGCATTAGCTAGTACCACTCTAAATGAACAGAACTTTGATCCAGACATTATTGAAGCTGCATTTCTCATGTAGATAGAGATAAGGTAAGAAGCGCATACAACCGTACTGATTACCTTGAACGTCGTAAAGTTCTCATGGCGTGGTGGAGTGATCATATTGAAGGGGCTGCAACGGGAAGTTTGTCGATGAGTGGTAAAAAGAGCCTTAAGGTTGTGAGTTAGTTGCATTGGAGTGCAAAAGAAACGTATAACCTACACACTTTAACGACAACTATATTCCAATAGAAGTTTATCGAACTTTGAAACTGTAATACGCTCAACGTGGTTAGAAATGGTTACACAGGTTCTAATCATGTTGAGTGCCATGCGAACTTAACTACTATTCGTTATTTAATTACACCCTTTAGTGCACTCACCAATTCTCTATAACTCTTTTCCCGTAATAGTTATCTCTCCATACAAGAGATATTGAATTTCCGCCTTATACATAGTGACCATTGTCTGGTTTTTACCAATAAAACACTCATTAATATTAGCCACTGAAATCTGACTCTCCACCTAACATTCTCCACGGCAAAATATGAAAATGTAATGTTATGTAAATGTTGCGTAATTGTTATTATTGTCGTATTTTCAGTTCTTTAAATACCTCGACGTGTTAATTTAACTATTTATTAACATTATCGATCGTAAGAATTAACGTTACTGTGTCTGTGTCACGGTTTGGTTGTGCATGGTAATTTTTGTATTGAACTATGAGATAGCATGTATTCGTCAATTTTATTGAACCCTACACATAATAAAAAAGGATTGATGGACATGAAAAAGGTATTACTAAAAGCTGCTGCACTAACTCTTGCTCTTGCTGCTGCAGGTGCACACGCTAAAGACTATGAAATTGTAAACGTCGTTAAAGTATCTGGTATTCCTTGGTTTAACCAAATGAACAAAGGTATTGAACAAGCAGCAACTGACTTTGGTGTTAACGCACGCCAACTTGGTCCTTCTACACCAGATCCAGCACAACAAGTAAAAATTATTGAAGACTTGATTGCTAAAGGTGTCGATGCAATCACCGTTGTGCCAAATGACGTAACGGTTCTTGAGCCAGTATTCAAGAAGGCACGTGAGAAGGGCATTATCGTTTTAACTCACGAATCTCCGGACGGGCACGGAGCTGATTGGGATATCGAAACTATTGATAACCAATCCTATGCGAAAGTGACTATGGATGAGCTTGCAAAAAATATGGGTGAGAAAGGTGGATACGCTGTTTACGTAGGTTCACTTACTGTGCCGTTACACAATAACTGGGCAAATTTAGCAATAGATTACCAAAAGCAAACTTACCCAGAAATGTATGAAGTGACCAGCCGCATGCCTGTTGCTGAAAGTATCGATCAATCATACGCAGCGACCAACGATTTGATGAAGGCGCACCCTGATATGGCAGGTATTGTTTCTTATGGTTCTCTAGGTGGCATTGGTGCTGGGGAAGCGATTAAGAAGAAACGAGCTAAAGATAAGATCAGTGTTGTAGGTATCTTAATGCCAAGCCAAGCTGCACCTTACTTGATGCGCGGCGAGATTGATAAAGGATACTTGTGGAACCCTGCCGATGCTGGCTATGCGATGGTTGCTGTTGCAAAACAAATGCTTGATGGCAAAGCAGTAACAGATGGAGTAAACGTTAAAGGTTTGGGTGATGCTGAAATCGATACTGAAAAACGTGTAGTGAAATTTAATAAGATCCTTGAAGTTGATAAAACAAACGCACGTCAACTTGGCTTCTAGGCGTTAACTTTGACAAGTTCGTTAATGTTTTACCGATAACAAGTAATAACTTCGGGGTAGTGCAATTCTACCCCATGATTTATGGAAATTCATATGTCTGTTACTCCTTTCATTACCCTCAAGAAGGTGTCAAAACATTTTGGCTCTGTGAAAGCCTTGGATGGTATTAACCTAACCTTCAACCAAGGCGAAGTACACTGTTTAGCTGGAAAGAATGGCTGTGGTAAAAGCACATTGTTCAAAGTGATTTCGGGTGTCCATGCGCCGGAAAAAGGTGCTGAAATTCTACTTGAAGGTAAAAAATATCCACGCTTAAATCCGCAACAATCAATTGAACATGGCATTCAAGTTATTTATCAAGACTTGTCGCTTTTCCCTAACCTTACCGTCGCAGAAAACATAGCTATTCAAGATCATGTTGAGTGGACAAAGGGATTAGTTCAGCAAAAGCGTATCGAAGAGATTGCGATTAAAGCAATGGCGAAAGTAGGCGTGAAGCTACCATTGGATAAGCGTGTAGAGCAACTTTCGATTGCAGAGTGTCAATTGGTAGCAATTTGTCGAGCGATGGCGTCTGACGCCAAGCTAATGATCATGGATGAGCCGACCGCATCGTTAACTCGTACTGAGGTCAATCACCTGATCGAAGTTGTTGCGGATCTCAAATCGAAAGGTGTTACCGTTGTTTTTGTTAGCCACAAACTCGACGAAGTGATGGAGATCTCTGATCGCATTACCGTTATCCGTGATGGCCGTACCATTGGTACCTATCAAACCGATGAAGTGGATAGCGACGAGTTGGCATTTTTAATGACAGGTCAACGTTTTGAATTTTCGCCTTTAGCGCCATACCAACAACAAGGTGATGTGAAGCTAGAAGTAAAAAACCTGACTAAACAAGGTCAATATCACAATGTGTCATTGTCGGTTCGTGCAGGTGAAATCGTCTCCATTACTGGATTACTTGGAGCGGGTCGTACCGAGCTTTGCATGGCATTATTTGGAATGAATAAGCCTGACAGCGGCGAAATCCTAATTAATGGTCAACTGACGTCGTTTAGCTCCAATCGTGATGCGATCGCGCAAGGGATTGGTTATGTATCAGAAGACCGTATGTCAACTGGATTAGTCATGGACCAGTCGATTCAAGACAACATTACTGCTTCGGTACTAAAGCGTCTACAAAAGCCATCGGGTGTACTTGACCATCTTAAAGCCAACAAGCTAGTGGCAAAGCTTATCTCATCACTATCAATCAAAGTCGCAGATCCAAAATTGCCTGTTACTAGCCTTTCTGGTGGTAACGCGCAGCGCATATCGATTGCCAAGTGGATCGCGGCAGAGCCCGAAGTTCTGATTCTTGACTCACCGACAGTCGGTGTTGATGTCGCTAACAAAGAAGCCATCTACAACATTGCCAAAGACCTCGCTGCAAGTGGTATGGCGATCATTATGGTGAGTGATGAAATTCCTGAAGTGTTTTACAACAGCCACCGAGTGATTGTGATGAAAGAAGGACGTTTTACCCATGACTTCCAACCGACTAATTGCTCAGAGCAACAAATCATGGAGGCCGTCAATGCATAATCAATTTAAGCGCCAATTGGCTTCGTTTAGCAAGCGTCACGAATTCTATCTCTCCGTAATGATCGTACTGATTGTAGCGGTACTGAC
Organism: Vibrio sp. 14G-20; assembly: GCF_026241515.1. GTDB lineage: Bacteria > Pseudomonadota > Gammaproteobacteria > Enterobacterales > Vibrionaceae > Vibrio. Next base: position 173,412 of record NZ_JAPHPW010000004.1, on the reverse strand, counting down.
CGCGACATCAGAAGATTTTCTTACGTTAGGTAATATCTTCGATATGTCAGTAAGCTCGGCGTTACTTGGCATCATGGCTTGTGGTCTATTTGTAGTGCTTATTGCTGGTGGGGTTGATATTTCATTTCCCGCCACGGCAGCAATTGCCCAATATGTTGCGGCCACATACATTCTAAGTATTGGCGGTAACTTTATGATTGCCTTTGGTATTGCCGCATTGGTTGGTGTGCTACTGGGTATGATTAACGCAACATTGGTTTATAAGCTCAAAGTACCGGCGATTATCATAACCATTTCCACGTTGAACCTGTTCTTCGGCCTACTGATTTATTTTAGCAATGGCGAGTGGCTATATGGTTTCCCTGATTGGTTCATGGACGGTGTTGAGTTATTTAGCTTCACTGGAAGCGATGGTTATGACTATGGCTTGTCACTGCCAATTCTGACGTTAATTGCCATGATTGCGTTAACGTCGTTTTTAATGTCGAAAACGCGTTTAGGCCTTCAAATATACGCTGTGGGTGGTAATGCTGATGCCGCGAGCCGTATAGGTATAAACCTTTTTGGCATCAATTTGTTTGTGTATGGTTACATGGGGGCGCTAGCGGGTATTGCGTCAGTAGTTCAAACACAAATTACTCAATCGGTGGCGCCAAACTCTTTAATGGGTTTTGAGCTTACTGTGCTTGCGGCTGTAGTACTTGGTGGAACGAGTATGACGGGAGGCAAAGGAACCTTATTCGGTGTGATTTTAGGTGTGATTTTGTTAGCGGTAGTGAAAAACGGTTTAACACTATTAAGCGTGCCTTCTTACTGGCACACCGTTGTGACGGGTTTGATTATTGTTTGCAGTATCAGTATAACCGCGATTAATGAGAAGAAACAAGCTGCGCAGGGGGCATAATGGAACAGGTTCTAAATAGTTTAAAGCTGCCAACGGATAAGAACATTCGTTACTTGTTGGTTATTTTAGTTGGTATTTTGGTGGTGATGGGATTTACCAGCGGTCAAGCATTTTTCTCAATCGGCAACTTACAATCGATGTCATCGCAAATGCCGCTATTGGGTTTACTCGCATTGGCAATGGCAGTATGTATGTTGACTGGTGGTATTAACCTATCGATCATCGCTACTACTAATGCATGTGGCTTAGTTATGGCGAGCATCATAACCCAAGCACCAGATAGTTCTGCGATGTTGGTATTAGCACTGGCGGGTGGTCTGATTACAGCAGTAGTAATTGGCCTTCTTAATGGAGCATTAATCGCTTATGTTGGAGTTTCTCCAATTCTTGCTACTTTGGGTATGATGACGTTGATCAATGGCCTTAATGTCCTTATCTCAGGTGGCAGCGTAATCTCAGGATTCCCTGAAGCACTATTGGTTCTAGGTAATGGCTCGTTAATGGGCATCCCTATGCCACTTATCTTGTTTGTCGGTTTTGCGACGGGTTTGTGGGCTTTACTTGAGCATACAAGTCTTGGTCGCACGATTTACTTGATGGGCTCTAACGAGAAAGCAACAAGATTCTCAGGCATCAATACTCAAAAAGCCACATTGTATGTATATGCGCTCTCTTCAATTCTATGTTGGGCGGCTGCAATTGTAATGATGGCAAAATTCAACTCAGCTAAAGCTGGTTATGGAGAGTCTTATTTATTAATTGCGATTTTGGCCTCAGTGCTCGGTGGCATCAATCCAGATGGTGGTTTTGGACGAATTATTGGTATTGGCTTAGCACTGATTGTACTGCAAACGTTAGAAAGTGGTCTTAATTTACTGGGAGTGAGCAGTTATCTCACTATGGCGCTGTGGGGCGGCATCTTGATTCTATTTATCTTCTTACAAAAAAATAAGGCTTAACGGGGAAGGATATGAGTATTTATTTTATCGGTGTTGACGTAGGCAGTGGTAGTGCACGAGCAGGTGTATTCGATGCTCATGGGCGTAAAGTCGGTGAAGCGAAGCGCGATACCCAAATGTTTAAGCCGCAAGCAGACTTCGTTGAGCAATCTTCAGAAAACATTTGGCAGTGCGTGTGTTTGGCAGTAAAAGACGCCGTTTCACAAGCGAATATCGATCCTATTCAAGTAAAAGGTATTGGTTTTGATGCTACATGCTCACTTGTTGTATTGGACAACAAAGGCGAACCTTTAACCGTTAGCCCAACAGGTCGTAGTGAACAAAATATTGTGATGTGGATGGACCACCGTGCTATCACGCAAGCTGACCGCATCAACACTACTGAACACCCAGTGTTGGCATATGTTGGCAACCGTATTTCGCCAGAAATGCAAACACCAAAGCTATTATGGCTAAAACAAAATATGCACAATACATGGTCTAAAGCAGGCTATTTCTTTGACTTACCAGATTTTCTGACTTGGAAAGCTACTTTTGATGCTAGTCGATCCCTTTGTTCAACTGTATGTAAATGGACTTACCTTGGTCACGAAAGTAAGTGGGATAAGAGTTTCTTTGAACTGATAGGTTTAGAAGACTTACTTGAAGATAACGCGCAATCAATTGGCGATCGTATTTTACCAATGGGTCAGCTTGTCGGGGATGGCCTAACGGTTCATGCGGCGGATGATCTCGGCCTGGTGGCCGGAACAGCCGTTGGTACCTCAATCATCGATGCACACGCTGGTGGTATAGGAGTATTAGGTGCTGCGGGGATGACGGGTGAAAAAGCGGATTTCAATAAACGTTTGGCTTTGATTGGTGGAACCTCTTCTTGCCATATGGCGGCATCAAAAACGGCACGTTTTATCGATGGGGTTTGGGGGGCATACTACGGTGCAATGATACCTGGTTACTGGCTTAATGAGGGTGGGCAATCAGCAACGGGTGCTTTGATTGACCACATTATTACTTCACATCCAATCTATGACAGAGCTAAAGAGCAGGCTGATAAATTGGGTCAAACCATCTATCAATTGCTTAATAACCGTTTGTCAGAACTTGCTGGTAGCAAAGAAGATATAGCTTTTTTGACGAAAGATATCCATGTGTTGCCTTACTTCCATGGCAACCGTTCGCCACGTGCTAATCCTCATTTAACTGGCACTATTACTGGCCTTAAAATGTCGAAAACCATTGATGATATGGCGATGCAATATCTTGCAACGTTACAAGGTATTGCTTTAGGTACACGTCATATCATTGAAGTGGTGAACGAAGCTGGATACGAGATTGATACCATTATGGCTTGCGGTGGTGGTACTAAGAATAGTGTCTTCTTACAGGAACATGCTAACGCCACTGGCTGTATGATTTTGCTGCCTGAAGAAAGCGAAGCCGTATTGCTGGGCTCTGCAATGCTCGGCTCTGTCGCCGCTGATTTCTACAGTGATATCCCAGACGCTATGAATGCCATGAGTCGCATCAGTAAGAGCGTAATGCCACAAACTGAGAAGATTAAGCGGTTCTATGACGCGAAATATAAAGTATTTCACAAGATGTATGAAGATGACGTGGCGTACAAACGTTTAATGGGAGAGTTATAGATAGTTCATTTAGTATTGTTAGTCGCTGTAGTTAGTTCTATTTAGAGAATAAAGGTCTAGTGAGTTACCTAGACCTTTAATATCTGAAGCTTTCAAATTGAGAACAATAGGAATGTTCGTATTCTTGGTCACAGCACTAACTATCAATACTTTATGATTCTCAATAGCTACGGTTTTGTACTTAGTTAAAATCCATTTGGGTTGTCAATAACATATAAACCAACCTCCATCTATATATCTCATCACTTCAAGTGCGGTTCCTTTGGGACCGCCAACTATTTACCAATTAGATCTTATGAGAGCTTTCGGGCCTTTCGCAAAGTCACCCTGACTATTCAAGATAAAAATGGCGTCTTCATGGAACAGAGTTGCTAGGCCGGCCATATCTTCTTCGCAACGCAGTACCCACTGACTCATTGTTTTGCAGCTTGCTTGAACAACGATTCTTGACGACAGAGAGGCAGGGCGTAGTGGTATTTGTTCGTGATAATTTGCGCGAGCAAAGAGGGAGTCACTGGTTTGTTTTTATAATTAAGCAAAATTTACAATATTAATCGGTGTTATATTTTATGTTTTTATGAGTGAGCTATAGTAATTTGCTTTTTTTGTTCAGTTTTGAAGGAAAGGGAGCGGGTAGTTGTAGAAGTAATAGGCGTAATAGGAAGGTGGACGCAGAGAAGAAAAGGGGTAACCCGCCCTGATGTTGCTGAGAGATTAAGGTATTGCAAAGCCCAGATATGTGGTTTACATGACGATAATAAAAGGGCTGAATAACCGTTTTTTGAAGTGGTATGTATGGAATTTGTCACGTTGATTAAAAACACATGAAACGGGACTGTTCTACCACGAAGCTGAATTACTCAACAAAACCAGCACCCTTATGAATAATATAATTCTCAAAGAGAAAGGGGTTGAGCCTAGCCCTAAAGTGCTCTGGTTATCTGAATGATGATTATGTAGTTGTCAACAAATTCCGGACACTGACTTAAGCCGATTTTCGGCATTTACTGGAGCTTTGTTGCGTAATTCAATGGAACTAAATCAAGAACCTACGATCTGATCAGCTACGTCCACTCCCTCTCGTAGCCCTATGCCTAAACCTCGTTACAAAACAACCAACTGGAAGCAATACAACCAATCACTCATTAACCGCGGTTCTCTGACCTTTTGGATGGATGAAGAGGCGGGTGGGCGCAAAGCAAACAGAATAAGCGCGGGAGGCCACGTCGATTCAGTGACTTAGCTATCACGACAGCGCTCATGGTAAAACGAGTTTTTTCTATGCCACTGAGAGCGCTGCAAGGATTTATCGACTCGGTATTTAGGTTAGCCCATGTTCCATTAAGTTGTCCGCATTACACTTGCACCAGTCGTGGAGCCAAGCAAGTTGAGGTCTCATTTAAGACTAAAACGAGAGGAGCGATACAGCACCTAGACATTGATGTTACTGGCCTTAAGGTTTATGGCGAAGGTGAATGGAAAGTCAAAAAACACGGTACGGATGGCAAACGTAGAGTCTGGCGAAAGCTTCATATTGCCGTCGATACCAACACTCATGAGATCATTGCCGTCGAGCTAAGTTTATCAACGGTTACAGATGGAGAAGTACTCCCGAACTTACTGAAACAAATAACAGGGTAGCTCTATCTCTAAATTTAATTACGCAACAAAGTCGTATTGATTAGCTATTCATGCAATACAAATTGCCATCTCAGAGAATATATTTACTACTTGGGGTTGAAGTGTGCTTAAATCATTAATCATTTATCTGACATCTTTTAATTATATCTAAAAATTTACCCAAGTTCTAATTTTCTAATCACTGTGAACGCTGCGCACATAAAACTAAAGTGTCATAAATTTAAAATTAAACTGACATAAAAATGAAATAATATAACCTTAGTGAATGACTAGGCCTGTATTATTTGCCGGGGAGTCGGAATTACTGACCTTTCTTCCCCATGTTATACCCCTAAATTGGTATTGACTTTAATTGGTAACAATACAAATATAGTAGAACAACATGAATTCTTTATAGTTATTTATTATTTCGATGATTTGATTTCAAAAATGTACTGTAGCGATCGATTTCAATTGGGACCCAACTTAAATTTCTTAACTGCTTTCTTATTTTAAGAAAGCCGATCTTTGGAGTAGGAAATGAATGAAAAAAATTCCGTTAGCGAGAGTTAAATTGGAGAGAATAGTAACAAAACAAGGTTCTACATTTGGGTTTGAAATACTAACAGCTAATTATAAAGATCTAGGGTTGGATTTTCTTTCACTAACACCTAAATCTCGAACAACTATTAATCTATTACTAAGAAATCAATTGAAAACCTTGGTTAGATTTCAGAGGGAAAACAAAAGCACAGGATTCAAGCCAGGTCAGGTTCTTTTTATAAATGTAGAGCCTTGGCAGTTAGAGGACTTGGATATATGTAAAGATATTGCTCTTGTACATCGATATCTTAACCAAAGTGGTATTAATCTATGCATAGAGTTAACTGAAAGGGAATTTGAGGAACTTAGGTTCCATGCAATATTAAAAAACTTGTTCTATCTGAAGGAAAAAGGGTTAAAGATTGCTGTCGATGATTATATTATTGATGAAATAACTTGGCGAACTCTATTGGTAAAGTGCATGAATTGTGTCGATTTTTTAAAGGTGGATATAACAACCCAAGTAGATAAAGGCCTTTTTGTTAAGTTTGTATCGGGATTGGTATCTCAGCCAATAATAATTTTCGAAAAAATCGAGACAAAAAAAGAGCTCCAAGCAATGCGCGATTTTCAGGTAGAAACTCCATTACTACAAGGCTTTTTATTTAACTAAAGAAGAAAGTGTTATGGCTATTTTAGATATCATATCAATGGAAGACTCTAGGCTAAGAGCCATTTCAAAACCAATTGGAGAAATCAATAACCAAGTTACTAACTTGGTTGAAGATCTCATGGAAACAATGGAAAGCAATTATGCTGTTGGCTTGGCCGCTCCTCAGGTTGGAGAAAATATATGTCTATTCGTAATCGACTTGGACCCTGAAAAAAACAAATCTACCGCATTTATCAATCCAAGTTATGAGTCTATCGATGGGTCAATACAGTTGAGTTATGAAGGCTGTTTGTCTTTAGGTGAAATAGGAACGAGATTAACAAGACTTAATAGAATCCGTGTCAACTATACAGACCTTGTTGGAAATAAAATGGTTATGGATACCAAGGGGATGTTGTCGGCCTCTATTCAACACGAATGCGATCACTTAGAAGGAATTTTATTTATAGACTACTTAAACAAAGATTAACTAGTTGAAATAATTGGTTGTATAAGAGAAAAATAATTTTAAATCATGTCATATTTATAGTGAGAGATAAAATGAAAACATCTTCAAAAATTTTATCCATAATTCTTAGTGTATTTTTGGGATTTGGTTACGCACATGCCGAAAGTTTTGGTATTTCTTTGAAAATAAAAGAAAATGATGCTGACCGTATTAGTCATTTAGCATCTGAGCAGAGGGATTTGTTACGAAAGATGCACGAAAATGGCAAAATTAAAGACATGTATATAAAAACAGATGATATTGGTCAATATAAGGTTAGAACATTCAGATTGGTGCTTCAAAGTGACAATTCTGAAGAAGCAAAGGAGATGATTTCCTCTCTACCTATGGTGAAGAGTGGAGAAATGAAGTTAGATAATATCGTCGTTTTAGGCGAAAAATGGTTAGATAATACACCGTTAAATAACAATTATGGACTTACATTTACCTGGAAAGATGACATTGAGCTCATGGAAATTGATCGCGTACTTGGAATAGACCTTCAAGAAATTATCGCATTAAATCAGGTTGGTACAGTGAGTTCTGCTTTTATTAATATTCACGAGTTTGAAAGTAAAAGGTCTAAAAGGCCTACCTACCTTATTTCTATTTTAGCTAAAGACGAGCTCCAAGCAAACATGATAAGCCAGAAGTTTGAATCTGTTAGGCTCGGATATGCAGATGTAAACATTGTTCACATGGGACGAAAATTTGAATTTTAAATTTATAAAGACAATCAGAAAATATAACAGGAAAGAAGGATAAGAAGATGAATGGTATAGACAAAAATCTTACTTGGCAAACAATCATCCTACATTGGCTAACAGCAGTACTATTTCTAGCCACCTTCGTTATTGGGTTCTATATGGTTGATCTGCCAAGGGGAGAAGCGAAAGGGCTGTTGATTTCACGCCATCAATCTTTGGGGGCTATACTCCTACTAATAGCATTAATGCGCATCGCATGGCGTTTAAAAGAAGGGCCTATATCTCGTACGGATCACTCAGACTGGCAAGATCTATTAGCTAAATTTACACAGTTCCTTTTGCTACTTTTTACTGTGCTCATGCCAGTTTCAGGTCTGATGATGAGCGTATCAAGCGGTCGAGGATTTAGTTTCTTCGGTCAACAAGTTTTTACATTAGGTGAAAAGAACGAATGGTTGTTTACATTAGCATCTATGACCCACCATGTTTCTGTCAATTGGGTTGTTCTGTTTGTATCCCTACATGTATTGGGTGCTATTAAAAGACAGTACATTAATAATCAAAATTCCCTTTACCGAATGTTTGGGAATGATTAAATCTAAAGGATAGATAATTAAAAAATCATTTAAGAAATCCCTATCTATATGCATGCACGAGGTACTTACAGTTGGCGTTGTTGCTTAAATCAGCTGAACCTTTTCCAAGTCCTGTGATCTGATCTTTTATGGTGATTAGAACGGTGGTGACATGGGTAAATCGGAAAAGAAGATAACTAACTGGGCGGAATACAATAAGGCTCTGTGCAAGCGTGGCTCGGTTACGTTCTGGATAGATGATTCAGCCATAGATGCATGGCGATGTACAACCCATCATGGTAAGCGTGGTAGAGGTTTCCAGTATTCTGATACAGCGATCGAAACTGCCTTGATGATTAAGGGGATCTTCTCTCTGCCATTACGTGCTCTTCAAGGCTTTATTGATTCTATCTTTGAGCTATTGGATGTTCCACTGAGGTCCCCTGACTATACCTGTATTAGCAAACGCTCGAAGACAGTTCAGGTCAAATATCGCAATAGATCCAAAGGAGCTATTCGCCATATAGCCATTGACTCGACTGGTCTCAAAGTTTTTGGCGAGGGTGAATGGAAAGTGAAAAAGCACGGCGCCGAAAAACGCAGAACTTGGCGCAAACTGCACTTAGCTGTTGATGTAGAAACTCATGAGGCCATTAGTGCGGAAGTCAGTCTTGTAAATGTTGGCGATAGCGAAGTGCTACCCACGTTGCTCAACCCGTTACGTAGAAAGATCCATACCGTATCTGCTGATGGAGCATATGACACAAAAAGTTGTCATGAGACTTTGAAAAACAAAGGCTGTAGTCCGTTGATACCGCCTCGAAAGAATGCTGCGCTTTGGGAAGATGAGCATCCTAGAAATGAAGCAGTAACAGCTCTGAAAAGCGGGACGATAGCGGAATGGAAAGCTGAATCTGGTTATCACTATCGCTCAATATCTGAGACTGCAATGTCTCGATATAAAGGACTAACAAGCGGCAAACTGAGCCTGAGATGTTACAACGCTCAAGTGGGTGAAATCATGGCGAATGTTAAATCTATAAACAAAGTCATAGGACTAGGTATGCCCGTTAGAAACTAACGGATAGTCATATATGGCACTGTTGTTCTTCAAGCTGATTTGATCAACAACGCCCTTACAGTTACAACCCCATGCGGAGTTGTCATTCATCCACGGGTAACACCCCATGGTTTTGTGTACCCGCGGGCTTTGTTGCTTAAATTGATGGAACTAAATTAAGCAAAGAAAGATGTGAAAACAAAATTTCACAATTTTAATTAATATTAAAAATAAAACAATTCACTTGATCGTTTTTGTCGAGTGTTTAAGGTGCCTTGCTTACTGGTAATGGCGCTAAACATTGTTTACCAATACCAATAGCAATACCAATGATGTTGGTAAGCTACCAATAATATAGATACTTTAAATTTGAGATTTACAGGCTATCTACGTAAGGAATATATATGAAATATCAAAATAAAACTCAATTGTTGGTGACTGTGTTGTTACCATTCTTTGTCCTAAACTCTGCGCAGGCAAGTCAAGGTCAGATTACATTCAATGGTCTGGTGACGGCATCGACTTGTACTGTCTCTGTTGATGGTCAAGGGGGTGACTCTATCATTACATTGCCTACTGTCGATGCAGCGAATTTAGCTAATGCGGCTGATACCGCTGGTCGAACGACTTTCTCTATTGAACTATCTGGTTGTACGATGTCGACAAGCCCAGCAGATACACAGGTTACTGCCTTTTTTGAATCGGGGCCAAATGTTGACTTTGCGACAGGTCGTTTGAACAACTCAGGTGTGGCAACCAATGTCCAATTGCAAATTCTCGATGGCAACCAATCTGTAATCACTGTCGGTGATTCGTCTCAACTTACTGATAACTATTACCAGACTATTGCAGGTACTTCTGGTACAGGTACTGCAACGCTGAACTACAGTGTTGAGTACTATGCGACGGGTCAATCTACAGCAGGTACTGTGAGTAGCTCTGTTGTGTATTCGATGAACTACAAGTAATGCTCTATTGGAAATATAGGAACCGTCGCGTTTCTATATTTCCTACAGGATGGATAACGTTCATTATAAATAATTTTTTAGAGGTCATAATGTATTATTTAGACTGCATGAGAACCGTCACAGTTTTGTTGTTGGGTTGTATTATATTCGGCGCACAAGCCGGTGTGGTGATTAATACAACAAGGGTTATTTATAATGAAGGAAAACGTGAAACATCCGTCAGATTAACCAATACGGATGAAAAACCTTTTCTTGTTCAAAGCTGGATTGATACGGGGAACGATAACGAAACACCGTCCTCGATACAGGTGCCTTTTGTTATTACCCCACCGATTAATCGAATTAACGCGGGGAAAGGACAAAGTGTTCGGATTTTTTATACCGAAGGTGAATTAAGCAAAGAGGTAGAGTCTGTATTTTGGCTCAACGTCTTGGCTGTGCCTTCTAAAAGTAAAAAAAACAGTGAAGATAATCACTTAAAAATGGCTTTTCGAACTCGGATAAAACTATTTTATCGGCCTTCGGCATTAAAAGGTAGTTCAAGTGATGCGGTAAATCAATTGATATTCAATCCAGTTACCAGTGGGTTAAAGATAGATAACCCAACGGGATATCATATTTCGATAACGAATGTGTCTGTGAACGTTGACGGGGGGGGGTATTCGACCGAAGGAACGATGATTTCACCGAAAAGCACGAAAGGGTTTTATTTTGATAACTTAAAAAATATCCCAAAGGGCAGTGAAATAACCATTTCCTATATCGACGATTACGGTGCTCTCAACGTTTATAAATCAAAGCCTAAATAAACCCATTAGTTTTACTTTCTTTAAGGAGTTATACAGTGAACAACATCAATGAAATATCATTATATAACCTAAGAAAGAGAGTCAATACTCCTCTTGCTATATTGATAACCCAAGCCAACTTAGCGGTGTTCGGTAATTTTGCTTTGGCTGATGATGAGATTGAATTCGATGAATCATTTCTGAGAATTGATAACGTCGACATAGGGCGATTTTCACAAGCAGACTTCATCCAGCCGGGCGAGTATATTTCAAGCCTGTATATCAATGAACGCTATGTGATAAATACCAAGGTTACGGTCAGCACGGACGAGAAAAATACCTCGGTGGTGTGCGTGACAAAAGCGATGTTGGATTATGTTCATTTTGAAGAAGCCACACTGCCGGAATCTTTTTTGTATGAGCGCTCTCAGGCTGGCGATTGTGTTGACCTTGAAACGTACCTTCCTGCCTCATCTGTCGGCTATGACTTGAGTGAATCGCGCTTAAACATCAGCGTCCCACAAATCTACCTGGCGCGTGAAGCTCGCGGTGCAACGGACCCTAAACACTGGGATACCGGCGTCAATGCAGCGTTCAGCTCTTACAATATTACCGGTTTCAACTCTTCAAGTAGTGGTCACCAGTCCATCAATGCATATTTGTCTAACGGTGTGAATGTAGGCTCTTGGTACCTACGTCATAATGGCACCGTTAACTGGTCGTCTTCTAATGAAACGACCTACAACACGGTGAGTGCCTATTTACAAAGGGCCATTCCTGAAATCAAAGGCAAAGCCATCATTGGTAAAGCGAACAGTGTTGGACAGCTTTTTGACTCACTTCCTATTGTTGGTGCGCAACTCATGAATGAGCCGTTGATGTTGCCTGAGTCTCAGAGAGGCTATGCGCCGCAAATTCGTGGGGTTGCAAGAACCAGCGCGAGAGTCACTGTGGCTCAAAATGACCAGATAATCTATGAGACGACGGTTAGCCCAGGCGAGTTCTTGATTGACGATTTATACCCAATGGGTTTTGGTGGGTATCTGGATGTTGTTATTCAAGAAGCGGACGGGACAGAGCAAAACTTATCGGTACCTTATGATTCTCTGACCCAGTTACTCCGTGTAGGGTCACACCGTTACTCACTGGTGGTTGGGCAATATCAAAACGATTATTTATTGTCGAGCCCGGCCTTGTTAGAGGCAACCTACGAGAAAGGATTAACGAACTCTATCACCGCTTACAGCGGGGTTCGTGCTAACCAAGACTACTTTGCGCTGCAAGGCGGCGTTGGTATCGGGACTGTTTTTGGCGCCTTCTCTGTCGGTGTGACGCAGTCGAAGACTCAACTTCAGCAAGGGTATGACGACCCAAGTGGTCAAAGCTTTGAAGTGAAATATAGTAAAAACCTGGTGTCGACGGGAAGTAACTTTTCTTTAGGGGCTTATCGTTTTTCCACTGAAGGCTATTTGGATTACGCTACAGCGATGGCGGCACGTGATGACATTGAACGAGGACAAGGGACAGATGACTTGTTGACCTCAAAAAACCGTTTCAATTTAACGGTAAGTCAACAGATTTACGACTCGTGGGGGCAAGTGTATTTCTCGGGTACGCTGGAAAACTATTGGAATGAAGACGACTACAAAAATCAATTCCAACTGGGTTATTCGAATAATGTGAATAGCTTGAGTTGGGGGGCGAACATCAGTCGAAATGAAGACGCTCAAGGTCAAATTCAAACCAGTTATGCATTGAATCTGTTTCTGCCAATTGGGCAGTCTTATGGTCGAACCCCTTTGAATGTTAGAGCGAACTATTACAGCGATGGTGAAGGCGGAGGGAGTCAACAAGTCGGTGTGACGCAATCCGTTGGGGACCGAAATCAAGCCAGTTATGGTATCGCTGCCACTCGAAACAACGCGAGCGGTGACGTTGCACTTGACGTAAATGCTCGTTATGTCGGCTCTGCCGCAACGGTTTCTGCGAACGTGAGCAAAGGCGACGATTACAACAACCAAGGCTTTGGTTTGTCTGGGACAATCCTTGGTCATTCTGGCGGGGTGACGCTAAGCCCTTCTAGCGGCGTAACCATGGGCCTGATTGAAGCTAAGGGAGCTGAAGGCGCGATTGTGTCGGGCAACCAAGGTGCAGTTATCGACAGTAATGGTTATGCCGTAGTTGCGAATTTGAATCCGTACAGTGAAAACAACGTCAGTATCAGTTTAGAAAATGCGCCCATTGACATTGAATTAGACCAAACCTCACAGCGCGTGGTGCCGTATGAGAATGCGATTGTGTTGTTGAAGTTCAATTCTAAGTTGGGCATTCCTTTGGTCATCAACACCAAGTTTGATGGTGAGAATCTCCCTTTTGGCGCGGAGGTTACTGATGCCGACGGTACTGTGGTGGGTAATGTGGGTCAGGGGAGCCAAATATACGCGAGGGTGTCGACGTATCAAGGCCAGTTATTCGTCTCTTGGGGGCGTGACGACACTAATCAATGTGTCGTTCAATATGAGATAAACAGTAATAAATCTAATGGTTTAAAGATTTTACAAGCGAAATGTCAACGAGTGGTCGCATGAAAATAAATTATAGTTTCCGGGATGAAACATTTCTTTCAAGGTTGTTCAGAGTGAAAGGGAAAATAAGTCAACTTAAAACGTTATTTTATATCCAACTCGTAGTGGTTGTGTTGGTTTCATACGACTGCTTTGCGGCATCGAGCTCAGAGGGTGGGGAGGTTTACCCACACTCCTTTATCGGTGCTCATGCTGACTATGCGAGCCCGAGCGCCAGTCTTATGTCAGAGCAAGGTGGTTTGGGTGCCATGATTGGCTCTCAATTTACAGAAAATTGGAGTTGGGATATTAGGTATGTTTATTTAGGTGATACGGGTGTCACTGAGCACGATTCAGATACTGGGTTGTTCGAATCCGCGGTGCGTTATGATTGGTATTTTCAGAGAGACACTAGTGTGTATACCCGAGTCGGTGCGGCATATTGGACAATAGAATCAAACCAAACTGTTGACTCGATTGCTGTCGATGATAAATACAGTGGCTTCTCACCTGTGGGAGAGCTGGGTATTAATTACCGTTGCAATCGTCACGCTTACTTGAATGCGGGTTACAAATAAACGCACAATATCGGGGATAGTGACCTCGACCATTATGACAACCATGCGTTACTCGCGGGTATTACATATCACTTTAAAGGCAAAGAGCAACCTCGCTAAAAGATCGTCGAGGAAATCGGCCCTAAGGTGGTTGATAAACCCGTCAAAATATTTGAAATGCTATTGAAGGAAGTAAGTTTTGAGTTTAATAGCGATCAAATGATTGAGACAAAAGAGAGTAGTGACGCAATCAAAGAGATCACGAAGCTTTTGAAACAGCATGTGAACGCGCACGTTGAAGTGGTTGGCCATACTGATTCTTGGGGCTTGGATTTGTATAACGAGACGTTGTCGTTGAATCGAGCTCAGAGTGTCTCTGAGCAGTTGGAAGAGAGAGGTATCGAACGTGAGCGAATTACGGCAAAAGGCATGGGGGAGGGAGAGCTTACCTCTTGTCGACAATCGAACGCCGGAAACCGTGCGTTGAACCGGCGTGTAGAAATTATTATTTCATCTTTTAAGTATTGATAATAATACAAATGAATAGATGGTAGTAGAATTTTAAATAGTAGTGCGTCAATACAAGAGCATTGGTTTATGGAGGTTATAGAATGTCCTTAAAAAAGAAATTAGCATTTATATATATATTTTTTGAAGGTATCGGGCTTAGTGTATATGTACTATATTCTGGCCACACGCTTGCTGGCTGCAACTCAGTTGAGGTTTATGATGGTGGTTATAGTAGCGTATCGGTGTCGATGGACAGTTTTTCATCAGGAGATACTTCACTAAATACTTATAGAGAATCAGCTGAAACGATACCAGCCCAGGGAACGAACTTAACATACATTTTTTCTGATTGCGACGATCCGGGTGGCAGTTCACATTGGTTTTTTCCGTTTGGTACTCCGAGTTCTTCTCTGGGAATACCGGCTCCGGTATTCACTACGAACCATCCGAATATATTTTATAAGCTCACTGTTGGGGATGGTTATAGAAATTCACCTGGTGCGTCTCAGTGGCATGAAGTTTCAAGTGCCACCGAGATCCTTCTACGATCGCATTCTGATAATGAAGGTTGGTACGGTTTCAGCTATAAAGTACAATTTTTTGTTAAAGATGTAGTGCTTCCAGGGATGTATAGCGTGTCAGGAACACTTGGGACATCCCGGCTTTCGGGAAGCACGGGAACCTTGCCTATCTACTATGAGCAGCCTATCAATTATAGTTTTGATGTGCTTGTTACCCCTTCCACGTGTAATATTGCTCCTGGATCTGTAGATACCATGGTCAGCCTTCCCAATGTATCTAAACCGCAATTCTCAGGAGTTGGCAGTACTACTGGTTCGAAATCGTTTACTCTAAGTCTAGATTGTCAAGCTGGCGCTTCTGTCTATGCATATGTTGGGGATTCAAATTATTTAGCTAACGTAGGGCCTAACTTATCTCTTGATGGAGCATCTACAGCAACTGGAGTAGGAGTTCAGTTATTATACGGTGGAAATCTTATAAGTTTTGGCAGCAATAATAAGTTCTATTTGGTCGGTGATGAATCATTACCGGAGACGTTACATGTAATCCCTTTTGAAGCTCGTTATGTTCAGACTTCATCAAGTATTACGGTGGGGTCGGTTAGTGCTGGGGCTGTTATTGTGTTTGAATATCTATAACCTGCGATCTGTTCAGTTATATTTACTGTCTACTGTAGTCTTATGCCTAAACCTCTTTACAAAATAACCAAATACGCATTAACCGTGGTTTTCTGGCCTTTTGGATTGATGAAGGGGTGATAAGCGGGTGGACGCAAAGCAAACAGAATAAGCGCGGTAGACCACGTCGATTCAGTGATTTAGCTATCCACGTACCGTTAAGTTGCCCGCATTACACCTATATCCGTCGTAGTGAAGTGGTATAGTGAATTTGGCCACCTGATTAAGAGGTGATGTAGGGCCATCTCTTAATCAGGTGACATTATAACTAAGCGTGAAAGATGCACTTTTAACCCAGAATTTAAGCTTGAGTGCGCTCAGCTAGTGCTCGACAAGGGACTTACCTACAAAGAAACCGGCATTGGAAGAACAACATTAGAAAGCTGGATAAGGCTCCCAATGAATCACCATTGACTCCGAGCAAAGAGAAATCCTTAACCTTAAAGAAAATCAAGCGTATTGAAGAAGAAAAGGAAATTCTAAAAAGGTTACCGTTCTCTTGATGTCAGACTCCATGAACGGCACCAAATTCGTTCTTTATGAACAAGCAAAAGCCCACCTAGTGTGGGCTTAGATGTAGATGTGGGTGTAGTAGTCTTCTAAACTAACCTCGAATGATCATTTGCTCGCGCTCTGGACCTACCGATACCATCACAATTGGGACACCCATCAACTCTTCGATACGAGTCACGTAATCTTGTGCCGCTTGAGGAAGGCTCTCAAAGGTGCGGCAACCCGTGATGTCTTCATCCCAACCTGCCATATCTTCATAAACAGGTTTTAGCTCGGCAGTTTGCGGCCAAATTGGGTTCTCTGTGTGTTCACCTGAGTAAGCCGTACAGATCTTAAGTTCAGATAAACCAGACAAGCAATCAATCTTAGTCAGTGCGATCTCAGTCGCGGCTTGCAGGTCAACACCGTTGCGAGTTGCTACTGCGTCAAAGTAGCCCATATCACGTGGGCGACCCGTTGTAGCGCCGTATTCGTTAGAGCTTTCGCGGAAGCTGTCTTGCTCTTCCATTGCCGTAACAAGCGTGCCAGTACCCACTGATGAACTGAATGATTTAGCAACGGCAATAACGCGCTCAGGACGAAGGGCAGGTAAGCCACTACCGATACCTGCGTAAGCTGCAGTTACATTAGAAGAGGTCGTCCATGGGTATTCACCGTAGACAAGGTCACGACCTGCACCTAATTGAGCTTCAAATAGTAAGTTTGCGTCTTGTGATTGAAGTGCTTTAAGCGGCTCAGTCACGTTGCAAATGAACGGACGCCAAGCTTTAGTCACTTCAAGTAGCCACTCTGTCATTTCAGAAGCGGTTTGAGTGAAGTCACATTGAGGGTATAGCGCTTTAAGTTGAGGCATTTTCCAATCAAGCAGGAACTGAATACGCTGCTCTAAAATCTCAGGCTGATTCAGCCAACCCACAAGAATGCCTTTTTTCATTACGCGATCGCCGTACGCTGGTGCAATACCTTGACGTGTTGAGCCGTAAGCGCCATCGCCTAAACGTTCTTCTTCAAGTGTATCTTCAAGAGCGTGTAAAGGGAGACATAGTGTCGCACGATCTGAGATCGCCATTTTAACTTTGATGCCAGCCTCTTGAACTTCTGCAATCTCTTGAGTTAGCGCAGCAGGGCTTATCACCATGCCAGGGCCAAGAACCGCCGTACAATCAGGATTGAAAATACCACTAGGCAGTTGATGCAGTTTGAACGTACCGAAGTCGTTTACTACGGTATGACCGGCATTGTTTCCGCCTTGAAAGCGAATGCTAGCAGAGGCTTGATCTGCTAAAAAATCGACGATGCGGCCTTTGCCTTCATCACCCCAGTTTGCGCCTACAACAACAATAGATGGCATAACTTTTCTCCTAACTGATTGAGAAATCATGTTAGGCCTACAAGGTGGATAAGAGAAATTAATTATCTTTATTATCTTGATAAGGATCTCATATAATATGTAGGGATATCGGAGGAAAGATGATGCTTGATATTAATTTGTTGAAGACGTTTGTGACGTTAGCGAAATACAAACATTTCGGTAAAGCGGCGAACGCGCTTCACATGACACAACCCAATGTGAGTTTGCACCTAAAGCAGTTAGAGCAAACCACACGTATTAAGTTGATTGAGAGAAGCCCATTCCAATTGACTCAAGCGGGTGAAAGGCTATTAGAGACAAGCCAAAGAACGTTATTGGAATTGCAAATGTGTCAGGCCGATCTTAACGCCATTAACGACCTTAAAATAGGGACGTTAACCATTGCTGTAAGTGACATTATTTCTCGATTCTTGTTGATTCGCCCGTTCCAGAAGTTCAAAGCGCAGTATCCGGGTATCGATCTCACGTTGCTGAATACCACGTCATCTCAAGCATCGAGCCTAGTTAAGAATGCTCAGGCGGATATTGGTTTTGTTATCGCCAAAGAGCAGCACAACGAGTCATTGTATTTCACTAAGCTTCAGGAGCTTTCCTGGTGTGCGTTAGGCGAAGGGTTTTATTCTCAAGGGCTAGATAGAAAGATAAAAAATGAGGTTAAAGGCTCAGAAGATGATTCTGAACTCACCTTAATTCTACTTGGCCACGATACAAGAACGCGTGATTTTATTGATGAAGGTTTACCGAGCCTTAATCTACCTAGTTATAGGGTGATGGAAGTAGGGAGTGTCGACGCTCAAATCGACTGGGCGGAAGCGGGATTTGGTGTGGCGATTGTTCCTGAATTTGCGGTATCAACCAAACATCACCTAAATTCGAAAGTAACACCATTGAAGAACTTCTCTAGCACCAGTCTTGGTTATATTGTTAGGCAGAACCAAGTCTTGTCTAAAGCGACCAAGCAGCTATTAGGCTGGGTGAATGAAGAGATTACTCTGTTACAACGCAAAGACGATAAGAACGCGGAGTGACAGTAGGTTACAATAAAATATTGTCACCAAGAGATAACACAACTTGGCGTAAATGAACGCATATCTTATAGCCCTATAAATGTGATGGATATGGAGTTTTGACTCGGTGCGTTGGAGTGAACATCACAAAATTAAACGCCATTAAAGAATATTATAATACAAATAATTTATGCTGTTTCCACCTTACAATGGAGAAACAATAAATGACTATAAAGCGTTCTCGAGCTATTGCTTTCGCAAGTGTATTACTAGTATCTAGTGCGGCAACAGCATCTGTTGATATGAATAAACCCTCTGAAGACCGCGGTGTTCCTGCCGACTACTCTCAATTCTCAAATATTCTATCGGCATCAAAGCTACAAATTTCTGATCCAAATGGTAAGAAGGGCAATCAATTTCAGATTGCTGAAGACAGTAACTTTACAGGCATGGTCAACGAATCTTTCTTTGTTGACAAAGAAAGTGAAGCCTTGGTTTTCAAAATGGCCAATGACCATAGACGCAATGAAGTGCGCGTGCTTGAAAACTTTCGTAGTGATCTGCCAGATACTTTTTACCGTTTAAATTCGTCGATTGAACCAGTAAAACCAGAAGCATCGATGGTAAATTCTACTTCGAAACAAAACGAAATCACTTACATTCAGGTTCATAACAGCAGTTGGGTGAAGACTGGTGAAAAAGGTATCCCACACCCATTGTTACGTGTGGTTTGGAAAGAAGAATCGGACGGTTTGAAAGGGCATTACTGGGCGATTGTTAAAGCTAATAATCTAATTTGCAAAGGTGAGCGCGGTAAAGACAACATAGGTAAAGAAGCGTGTAGCGCAAGCAACGCCTACAAGCATTACCACCTTGGTCCAGTTGAATCGAAGCCAACAGATTTTGACGTGATTGTTGGGGATGAAAAACTCGTCATTAACGTGAACGGCGAACAGAAAGTGAGCCATAACATCGATTACTGGAGTGGCTTAACCAGCTATTTTAAAGCTGGCGTATATAATCAATACACAGATGGTGAAAGCCAAGCAAACTTCCACAAGTTAGAGTACATCGTGGATAAAAGCTAAAACCAAAACTAAGTATTAACGGCCAAGTAGCCTAGAACAAAGCCCACCCAGTGTGGGCTTTTTTGTGCTAGTCATTTAGCTAATCTCAATTGATCCTAGAGTGTAGAAGCAATTAATTCTCGATATCATTTATTAGCTAAACAAAACTCCTCATTGACAATGTTTGAGAATCAAACTAAATTTCCAGTAATTGATTTGATTATCAAACTACTTGATGATCAAGGTATGGATTGGTTACGAATTGCCAGCCAGTATAATCATGAGATAAGGACACTATTTTGAGTTTTCCAACACGTCATCAACACAACTTCTCTTCACACAATCAGCAAGGTGAAAAGCGTACTTTCTACGTTCTCTTGTTAACTATTATCACCATGGTTGTCGAGATCGTTGCCGGTACCATTTACGGTTCTATGGCGCTACTTGCTGATGGTTGGCACATGGGAACGCATGCAGCAGCGTTTGGTATTACCTTGTTCGCATACCGTTACGCCAAGAAGCATGCTGACAGTGAACGTTTCTCTTTCGGTACGGGCAAAGTCAGCGTGTTAGGCGGGTACACCAGCGCGATAGCATTGGGTATTGTGGCGTTGTTGATGCTGGTGGAGTCAGTACATCGCTTGCTCAACCCACAAGCGATTCAGTTTAACGAAGCGATTATCGTTGCGTGTATTGGTTTGACAGTGAATGTCGTGAGTATGTTTTTGCTAGGGGATCACCATCATGATCACGGACACGAGCATGGACATGAACACTCTCATTCTGAACATAAGGGGCATAGCCACGACCATAGCCATCAACATGATGAACATCAAGAACACGCAGCTCACAAAGGACATCATCACGATCACAACTTGCGTGCGGCCTACATGCACGTCTTGGCCGATACATTGACGTCTCTGCTGGCGATCGTCGCACTGTTGTTTGGTAAGTTTTACGGTTGGAACTGGTTAGATGCAGCTATGGGTATGGTGGGTGCAGTAGTGATTGCCAAATGGACGATGAACCTTATGAAACAAACCAGTCCAATCCTGCTGGATGAGAATATCGACCAAAATTATCGTGACTCAGTGACAGAAGCCTTAACGCCATATGCGTCGGTCACGGATTTCCATATGTGGAAGGTGAGTGGGCATCATTATTCAGCAGCGATTACTCTTGAATCAAACAGTAATAAAACCGTCTCTGAATATAAACAAATGCTCGCCAAGTTTGATAAGATTAACCATCTTACTCTTGAAGTGCATTCAAACGACCATGCGAAATATAGAACAGCTTAACCAAATACTGACCGAGTTCTACGATAAAATGTCTTCGTGGGAGCAGTCTGTTGTCAAAGAGACGGGTTATTCCCTGGCTCAAGTACACACCATTGAAGTACTTGGTATGCATGGCGCGTTAAGAATGAAAGAGCTCGCTGAAAAGTTGGGTATCACCACGGGTACGCTTACCGTTCAAATCGAAAAGTTGGTTAAAGCTGAATTGATTGAGCGCCATGAACACCCAACGGACCGTCGTGCAATTGTGGTGGCATTGACTGATGAAGGTCAGAAGATCCACGTTCACCATAACCAACTCCACTTGAATTTGGTTAATGAGCTGACGCAAGACATCGAAGAAGACGAAAGAGCGGTGTTGTTGAAGTGCCTAACCAAGATGGTGAAAGCGTTTTAGTCAGCCTTAAGTTCAAACACTCGCTTATTCGCTATAAAGCGATTGACTAGAAATCTAAAAATGGACCTGACTCGAATTGAGTAGGTTCATTTTCATTGCTGTTTACGCTCGATTGTACAATCACCAATCGATGGATTCACCGTTTGAAAATCTAGTCAAAATCTCCAATATTGCTCTTCGCTCGTGCTCCTCTGATGAGCCAAAAAAGTGTCACCTACAACCGATAGGTCAATAATCACCCAAAGCGTTTTAATTCAGAGCCTTACATAGCAAGGTGTTCAAGTCCTCACACTCCGTCAAATAGCTGTCTCTCACTTTTATCATTCAACTAATGTACATGTAATAAATTTGTGTTATTGATAAAGTTAACTTTAGTTGGCTGATTCATTTGCTGTTTAAATGCAATTGAGAACGTCATAGCTAGTGGACTTAGAAGCCACAGTTTTAGACGCTCATTATCGATATAAAAAACATAACAATAATCAGGTCGCGAAAGTGGGTTATCCATTCTTTGATGCGATTTATTTAGATACTCATAGTTAATTTAGTAAAGACGAGCCAAGTATATGAATATAAAGAAAAAGCTCTATTCGTTGGGGATGTTCTCCATCTTCGGCATGATTTCACTGCTGTTTACCACATCACAATTTGCAGACACCACCGCTAAAATGAGTGAAGCCAAACAAATCACCAAAGAGCTCGAAGTGCGATTGCTCAACCTTCGCCGTAACGAGAAAGATTTTTTACTGCGTAGCGATATGAAATACCTCGACAAGTTCGACGTAAACTACAACAAATTCTTAGCGTCTGAATCTGAGCTAGATACAGTGCTCAGTGATTTAGGTTTAGCCAACAGCACACACCTACGTGAAGACATCGAAACCTACCACACCAGCTTTGTTAACCTAGTCAAAGCGAGCGAAATCTATGGTCTAGCACGTGACAAAGGCATGCTAGGCGAGTTTCATGTTTTACTCGATAACATCAGCGCGACAGCCAGTGCTGAACAAAAAATTGAGCTTTACCTGTTCAATGACTTAATTGAGAAGGGGGAGTTTGACCCGAGTGTTCTTTCTATAACTTCGAATATGAGTAGTTCAGCTGCTTTGATCGACGCGGCTCGCCAAGTGGTTGAGCAGAAGCGCGTGATCGGTTTGAAGCATAACGAAGGCCTGCTAGGCGAAGCGCGTTCTGGTTCACACGTTATCGAGACTCAGTTTAAAGAGTTCTCGGCGGTGCTAGACCAACAAACGCAGCAAGAGATGGACAAACTATCGCTGATCAACAACATTCTTTGCGTCACATTGCTTGTGTCGATCATTTTGTTCAGCTGGTTAATCGTCCGTTCCATCATTAGCAAAATTGAGTCACTGCTTTCGGTTATCCGCAATATCGTAAATTCAAACGACGTGTCTATTCGTTCTCACCTAGATGGTAAAGACGAACTCAGCACGCTAGGCCAATACTTCAACCAATTGCTTGATCAACTGGAAGGTCTTATCGCTGCCTCTCAATCTAAATCATTGCAACTGACACAAAGCACATCGAACATGCATGATGAGCTAGAGTCAGTAATCAAACAGTTTGAAGTTCAAGCAAATCACACCTCTACAATGACAACGTCAGTTCAAGAGATGGTACTCACCATTGGCGAGATCTCTGAAAGCACATCGGTTGCGGCTGAAGGTGTACATCAAGCGAAAGTGAATGCCGATAAAGGACGTGAAGTGGTGGTTGAAACCATCAGCAACATCACCCGGTTGTCTGAACGTCTTTCAAGCAGCCAAGATTCGATCAGCTCACTGAACCATCATGTTGATCAAATCGGCGATGCAGTAAACATCATCCAAGGCATTGCAGAACAAACTAACTTGCTGGCATTGAACGCAGCGATTGAAGCGGCACGTGCGGGTGAACAAGGTCGTGGCTTCGCGGTGGTTGCCGATGAAGTACGCGCACTAGCAAGCAGAACACACCAATCGACCACAGAAATAACCTCAGTGGTTAGTGCGATTCAAAGCCAGATGCAGGCGTCGATGACAGAAATTGGCGAGTGTAATCAACAAGGCCAACTAACACTTAAAGATTCGGAAGAGCTGGATGCGAGCTTGCAACTTATCTTGAGCGATATGGAAAGCATCCAAGGTAATTCAGAACGTATTGCCTCAGCGATTGAAGAGCAGGGCGCAGTAATGGCGCAAGTGAGCGACTCAATCACCGAACTGAATACTATTTCGAACGACAATAACGCTTCGGCGCAGCATTGTTTAGTTGAAGTGGATAAGGTAGCAGAACAAGCAAACGACATGGACCAAGCGGTCGCACAATTCAAGACTTCATAAACAACATAGAACTTACTAAAACAAAAGGCGTGGATCATCTGCGCCTTTTTTGTTTCAAAAATTCAACTAGATAAATGACAAGAATAAAAAAACGGCCCGATCTGGGGGAAGATCTGGGCCGTTATATTACGTATTTAAAGGGGAATTATTTATTTCGGCCTTCCAGCACATCCAGTGCCAGCTCAACCGCTTTATCAATATTGTCGCATCCCGCTAACTTACCTGAGCTGATAGGACCAAGCACATTAGCGTATAACGAGAGCTGCTTGTTAAATGGCAGGCTCAACTGCTCATATAAACGCTGGCGAATCTCGGCATGTTGCTCAGGAGCGTGAGCAGCAAGGCTTTTCAAAGTGTCATAAACAAGAGTGGTGGTAGTGTTCATTCGTCTCTTTATCATTAAGTGGGAGGCGCTTATTTTATAATCTTTTCAGGTCCTTTTACTGTGATATAAGTCATACAATATTATTAATGTCTTTATCTTTTCAATCTAATGAGAATAAGGCATTCCAAAATAGACTTAAGTATCTGTGAAATATAACTAAAATAATGACAGACTATCGAACACGCAAACGAATTGGCGCGTTTCTGGCAAACGTTTAAATCTATAGGAAGAGGAACAACATGCACTACGACGTATTCAACGGAGACGCAGATGGCATAATCGCGTTGTTACAGCTGCGATTAAGTGAGCCAAGAGAGAGCGTGCTCATTACTGGTGTAAAGCGTGATATTAAGTTGGTCTCTCAAGTTATTACTCAAACTATGGAGCCGGGTAAGCAAGGTGATGTTTCTTCCGTTACCGTTTTAGATGTATCGATGGAGAAAAACCTGCAAGCATTGCACTCACTGCTAGACGCCAACATCAAGGTATTTTATTGCGATCACCACCGAACAGGGGATGTCCCAACTTCTGATCATTTAGATACTCTGATTGATACCGCGCCAGAGAGCTGCACGAGCTTGCTTATTAACCAGAAGCTGAATGGTGCGCATGTGGCTTGGGCAATCGCAGCTGCCTTTGGCGACAATCTAAAAACAGTGGCCGCGCGGCTAGCGGATGAAAATGGATTCGATGAATCTCAAACCGAGTTTTTAGAAGAGCTAGGTACCTTGGTTAACTACAATGGTTACGGTTCGTCACTCAGTGATTTGCATTTCACGCCAGCTGAGCTCTACAAAACCCTTTATCAATACCCGAACCCGTTTGATCTTTTGGATGATAAAGACTCTGTGTTTTATCGACTACGAGCTGCTTATCAAAATGATCGCCAGCAGTTATCAAACCTTGCTCCTGTTTATGAAAGTGAAGTCGCACGTGTGTTTGAACTACCAGGTGAGGCTTGGGCAAGGCGCATCAGTGGCGTATTTGGTAATGAAATCGTTAATCAAGATCCAAACCGAGCGCAAGCAGTATTAACGAAAAACCAAGAGGGCGAGTCTTACACGGTAAGTTTACGGGCACCATTATCAAACAGAACGGGTGCAGACGAAATTTGCTCTAGCTTTGTAACTGGCGGAGGAAGAAAAGCAGCGGCTGGAATTAATCAACTTAATGAACTTGATAAGGTGAATTTTATTTCACTATTGGATGCATATTATTCATCTGGTGCTGAGGGATAACTGAAAGATTTTCGACGTATAGATTCAAAATTCCACAAATTCTTACTCCTATATTCCGTTATACGTGCGTATCGCTAGCACATGTATGATGGCTATATCCAGGCTATTTTAATGATGTCACTCGCAATGCTATCTTGTCTGAGGTCAGTAATTACGGCGTGTTTGGGATGATTTTTGCCGATTTAAAGTCCATTTTTTCCTATTGGTGATTTTTTATATTTTTGGTTAATTACCTTGGTGAATTAATGTTGATTAAATATTCGCATGGTAAATGCATTCGACCGAAAATAACAGTTTTTAGCATTTCAGTTTGAATGAAAAGTCAAAATCATATTGATTCTAATATTCAATCTGTGACTTAAAATCACAAGTTAAATCAAAGGTCATCTTTTCCTATAAATTCCATTACTTCTCTATAAATATTCATGATTACAATGAATTGATTCGGTTGTGATTGGCACAGCTGTTAAGTAAGGAAGTGGGACTAATGTTGAAACGTAAAGCTCTACAATTAGCTGTATCGGTCGGCATGGCCGCAATGTCTGGCGCTGTTTATGCGAATGGTTCAGATATGACGAATCCAGATTCTGGTGTCGTGGTCGGGTATTGGCACAACTGGTGTGACGGTGGCGGCTACCAAGGTGGTAATGCGCCATGCGTGACGCTGGATGAAGTAAACCCAATGTATAACATCGTGAATGTGTCATTCATGAAGGTTTACGATGTGGCTGATGGTCGAATCCCAACTTTTAAACTGGACCCAACCATTGGGCTTTCAGAAGAACAATTTATTGACCAAATTTCTGAACTCAACAAACAAGGCCGTTCTGTACTGATAGCGCTAGGTGGTGCTGATGCACACGTAGAGCTAGAAACTGGTGATGAAAGAGCCTTTGCTGATGAGATTATCCGTCTTACTGAGCGTTACGGTTTCGATGGCCTAGATATCGACCTTGAACAAGCAGCTGTAACCGCAGCAAACAACCAAACCGTGATTCCTGATGCTCTTAAGCTAGTGAAAGACCACTACCGTGCCGAAGGTAAAAGCTTCCTTATTACTATGGCGCCTGAGTTCCCGTATCTAACGACAGGCGGTAAGTACGTTCCATATATCGATAATCTAGAAGGTTATTACGACTGGATTAACCCACAATTCTACAACCAAGGTGGCGACGGTATCTGGGTTGACGGCGTGGGCTGGATTGCTCAAAACAACGATGCATTAAAAGAAGAATTCATCTACTACATCTCTGATTCGCTTATCAACGGAACGCGTGGCTTCCACAAAATTCCACATGACAAGCTGGTGTTTGGTATTCCTTCTAGCATTGATGCTGCAGCAACCGGCTTTGTGCAAGATCCTCAAGATTTATACGACGCGTTCGAGACCTTAACAACTCAAGGCCAACCGCTGCGTGGTGTAATGACTTGGTCTATCAACTGGGACATGGGTACTAACAAAAACGGTCAACAATACAACGAACAGTTTATTAAAGATTACGGCCCGTTTGTCCACGGTCAAGTGACGCCACCACCAGTAGAGGGTGAGCCAGTTCTTAAAGGTGTCGAAAATGCCCGTGTTCTTCACGGCACAACGTTTGACCCAATGGAAGGCGTAACGGCAACCGATAAAGAAGACGGTGATCTAACGTCATCAATCGATGTTGAAGGTTACGTGGAAACCAGTGTGATTGGCACTTACGTTCTAACTTACCGAGTGAAAGACAGCGATAACAACGAAACCACTAAAGCGAGAACGGTAGAGGTTTACAGCCAGAAGCCAGTATTTAATGGTGTGTCTGACACAACTGTTGTGTTGGGAACTGCATTTGATGCTATGGCAGGCGTAACGGCGAATGATGCTGAAGATGGCGACCTGACAAGCACTATCACACACACTGGCAGTGTCGATGTAAATGAAATCGGCAACTACACGCTTGTGTATAGCGTAACAGACAGCGCGAACCAAACTGTAACCGCTGACCGTAAAGTGTCTGTGACGGATGGTTCTAACTGTACTGCTGCATGGGATGCCGACACCGTTTATGTTGAAGGTGATCAAGTCTCTCATGACGGTTCAACGTGGGGAGCGGGTTGGTACACTCGCGGCGAAGAACCAGGAACGACAGGTGAGTGGGGCGTTTGGAGAAAGGTTTCAGACTCTTCATGTGGTGGTAACCCAGATCCGGGCGATGACTTAGAGCTTTCAGTTTCAGGCCTTCAGTCAGAATATGCGCCAGACAACGGCAACGTACGTTTAGAACTGACGCTAACATCAAATGAAGCGTTAGACGTTGCCGCTATGGTGATCAACAGTGCAGGTACTGTGGTTGAGCAAACTAAGGTTAACCTAACGGACAGTCGCGCTATTACCATCGACTTGTACGATGTAGCGGAAGGTCAATATGCACTTGAAGTTGTTGGTAAAGCAACTGACGGTGAAATGGTGATGGTCAACGATTCGTTCACGGTGAAAGACGGTGGCGGTACAACACCTCCTCCAGGTGATTACCCTCCATATGAAGCGGGTAAAAACTACGCAGCAGGTGACATCGTAGTCGGCAGCGATAACGGCCTATACGAATGTAAACCTTGGCCATACACAGCATGGTGTGCAAGCCCGGCTTATGCGCCAGCCGATAGCCAATACTGGCAAGACGCTTGGACAAAGCTTTAAGCTTGTAAGCCTTTGGTGATAGAAACAAGTTAAGCTAAAACTGTAGATTATTAAAGAGAGGTTATTTGACCTCTCTTTTTTTATGTTCAAAGCTTTCTCACTTAGAGCTTTTAAATCGGCTTAACCTGAAATTCTGCTCTGCATCTTGCGATAGATCAAAACAAGAGTGATTATCAATTGTATTCCTTGTTAGGAAGTAGCACTATGCGCACATTGGATTTTATACACGATTAATATTTGCATAATGAATCTTGCTCAAGTCGACCTCAATCTACTCGTCATTCTTAAACACCTGCTTGAAGAGAAGCACGTTTCCAACACGGCATTGGCGCTGGATATGAGCCAACCTACGGTGAGCCGATCTCTGCAAAAACTGCGTACTGTTTTCAATGATGATCTATTGGTGCGAGCGGCTTATGGCTATGAGTTAACGCCAAAAGCAGAGGCCATTAAGCAAGACCTCAACTCGGTTCTTACACGTTTAGAAAAGTTGGTACACGGCGATGTATTCGAACCGCAAAGCAGTGGCAGTACGGTTCGCTTCTTTGGTTTAGTGCCTAATGTCGCGCACTTGCTACCGAAGGTAGTTGCGGAGATACGCCAACAAGCGCCGAACATGACTGTTGATATCGACTCGATCCCTAAACGCCACTTTGAGCCTCTGTTATCCGGTGATGCGCACTTTGTGTTGTCGACCCATGAGCCATTGAGCTCTGAGCAAAACTTGTATCGAATGTTCGTGATTAGCCGCGATTATCGCTTGTTGATGAGTAAAAACCATCCTCTGGCGGACAAAGAGATCACCGTTGATGATTTGTTGAATAGCCAACTTGGTCAAATCTCACTGCAAGGGGACAAGAAGCTCTCGATCGAAAGTCGATTTAAAGATCTTGGCTTAATTGATAAGCAACGCCAGTTGTCCATTCCAATTCAGCTTTCTAATTTTAACGTTGCACCGGATATGGCTGAAACAACCGACATCATCTTTCATTTACCAACCCCTTTTGCTCAACAAGCCGCTAAGCAGCGAGATCTTGTTTGTAAACGCGTGCCTAAAGCATTGCGCCACCCATCTGAAGACGTCTACCTATACTGGCACAAGCGCTTTCATAACGACCCTATGTGTCGCTGGGTTCGCAATATATTCAAAGAGCTCTATACATAATTCATCTGCAAGGTGAATGAGATTTGTGCACGTCTAATGAAATGAATATGGATCTCTTTTGTTATTTGAATGGTGAATAGCGAGAATCGATTTTTGGTATGAAACTTTAATTGATAAGAATGGTAGTGGGTTGTTTAATGCAAACCATTATCATTACTAATCACATATAAGAATGAATATCATGTCTGAGAGATCTCTTTTGATTCGCAAACCCCTTTCGATCGCAGTCGCTGTTATTTGTACGTCACTTTCAGCTAATGTGTTAGCGCAAGAAGAAGCGCAAGCAACAGATGAGCAAATGGTTATTACCGCTACTCGTACCGAGATGGCGCTAAAACAAGCGCCAGCTTCAATGTCGGTTATCACCGCTCAAGATATCGAAGACAGCCCAGGTATTACCTTGGCTGACATCGTTGCAGAATCAACGAGTGTTGAGTCTGATTTTGATAGCACACGTGCTGGCCGTCAGATGATCTCTATTCGTGGTATGGATTCAGATTACACACTTATCATGGTGAATGGCCGTCGTTTAAGCTCGGCGAGTGCCATCATCCGTGGTAACGACTTCGACCTATCAACTATTCCTGCTGATTCAATTGAACGTGTTGAAATCATCCGTGGCCCAATGTCTGCACTTTACGGTTCAGATGGTATGGGCGGTACAATCAACATCATCACCAAAGCACCTGAGAACGACTGGAGTTCTACAGTGAGCATGGACAATTCTTCACCGATGGATGGCAACGGTGGTCAAGAGTATTCAGTCGGTTTAACGACATCAGGTGCGTTAATTGAAGACGAATTGTTTGCTCGTGTATCGGTTAACCAAACGAGTCGTAACGCATGGCAACCATACTCTGGTACGCATAGCTCTGGTTATGACCGTGAAGATGTAACGGCACTTGAAAACCGTGACACACTTAGTCTATTAGCTAGCTTGTCTTGGCATGCAACAGACAACCAAACCATCGACTTTGATTTTGGTTACAGTGATGATGAACGTTCGTCAGCAGCTGAGAGCTCAAGTTCAGTGATTGAATCTGATACGCAGGTTGTTCGTCATAGTCAAGCTATCACACACAGCGGCTTCTGGAACTGGGGTGATACTCAGGTACGTTATTCTCGTGAGAATGTGACGGACAATGATGCAGCCGATCTAGGAAATAATTTCAGTAGCGACATCGAAGAGTTGACTCAAATTGTTGAAGCGTCTGCAACTACTTATCTTGGTGAAAGTCATACGCTGACATTTGGTATGGATTACCAACTGAGCGAGCTGACGAACAAAGAGAACCTAGTGAGTGGTTCATCTGAAGCCTATCAAGGTGCATTGTTTGTACAAGACCAATGGTTAATGACGGATCAACTAACGGCAACCATTGGTGGTCGTTTAGATAAGCATGAACAGTACGGTGAAGAGTTTAGTCCACGTGTGTATTTGGTTCACCAAACAACGAATGACCTGATCATCAAGGGTGGTGTGGGTAAAGCTTTCAAAGCGCCGACATTGACTCAGAACCAACCTGACTACCAAGTTTCAAGCTGTAAAGGCGGATGTGCTTTGGTGGGAAATGAAGACTTGAAACCTGAAACAAGCTTAAACTATGAGTTGGCAGCCGTTTACACACAACCACGTTGGAATGTAGAAGCTGCAATATTCCGCAACGAAATCAATGATCTTATCGATAGAACGGAAGGTTACTGCCCAGAAGGTGGTGATTGGAACGAAAGTGCTCGTCAGTGTGAAAACTCTGATGGTTCCCCTACAGGTCAACTAGGCGCTAAAACATACGAAAACGTAGCAGAAGCCGTCATTCAAGGTGTTGAATTTGCCGGTCAGTTCCAAATTTCTGACGATTGGGGCGTCTCAGGTAACTACACTTACTTAGACACTGAAGACAAGTCGACAGGTGAAGAGCTACTTGAGCGTTATAAGCATTCTGGTTTCGTTAAGCTAAGCTGGAATCCGACTTACGACTTAAGTACATTCCTCAGTGCGCGTTACCGTGGTGAGCGTCAGATCGAAAGCGACCTAACTCAAGACGCATACACAACATTGAACATCGGCACAGTGTACAACGTGAATGATTCAGTACGACTGCGTGCAGGTATTTCGAACCTAACGGACGAGTCAGTATCTGACGAGCTAGAATATTTAGGTTATGTTGAAGAGCCACGTACTTACTACGTCGGTATGACTGCGGACTTCTAATCTAGAGTTCGGTAACCGATAGTTCAGCAACCGAAAGTTTAGCAACAGATAACTTGATACAAAAGAACCCACACTGGCTGATGCTCTAAAAGGAGAACGGCGAGTGTGGGTTCTTTTTTGATCTATAGCGTTGGCTTAACTTGCTGTGTATTTATCTTATCTATTTATCTAGATTTTGACACATGTGATCAGCGCATTACCGGACTGAGTATCCCAAGGAATCAGCTTATCGTAATCGTGCTCGAAGATATTAACCTCGAAGTAGGGCTTCAATATCTCGATTAACTCCTTAAACGAGAATGCTACCATCGGGTGTTCATCATTCCACACTTGAGTTTCACCAGCAGTCGTCTTCTCGATACTAAGCTTTAGCGCTTGCTTATCACCCTGACCAGAGTAATACCAACCAGAACGGAACGTGAAATCGTCTTTGTCTTGGTTTGTTGTGTGTCTAACAAACAGGTCGTTGCTGATCTTGTCTTTATCCACCACGTTAAAACAGAAAATACCTTCAGGCTTCAATGCGCGATGCACACTTTCAATACACTCTTTAAGCTTCTCAAGGCCATCGTTGTAATGGATGGAATACAGGAAGCAAGTGATAAGATCGAGTGGTTCAGTGACCTCAAAGTTACTCATGTTTTGTACTGAGAACTTGGCTTCCGGGCAGCGAACTTCTGCGATATCTAACATCGGCTTGTTAAGGTCTAGGCCACCGCTTTGGTAACCAAAATCAATAAAATGACGAACGTGTGGGCCAGTGCCACAAGCTAAGTCGAGGTGTGTTTTTCCTTCATTTCCAAAGATTTGATGGAGTCTACGTACGCAGTTACTTTGCGCTTGGTAGTCAATATCTACACACATTAAATCATAGTAACCGGATAGGTCGGTATAGAGTGCGTTGGCGGACATATTTGCCTGCAGCATAAGCTGAAAAATTAGGGTGGCGCATCATATACCGAAATTGAGAAATCGCAATCAAATATCGTTCAATATAGGCGCTTTAATTCTTGGTCGCTGTACTTTCATTATCTGTTGGCTGGCTTCAATTCGTGAGGTTAAGCGGCTTATTTGACGCATGTTTGAAATACCTCTGGATCACGAAAGAGAGTAAAGAGCTGGGATTAAGCAAGAGCTTCCTGGCAAACCACATCATCATTGATAGAAACCTGGTTTTTCCCACTTGTTTTTGAACGATAAAGTGCATCATCTGTCACCCGAATTAGCGTGTTAATGTTGTTGGGTGAGTGACACATACATCGGTTGGTGATGCCAATACTGACGCTCGATGTAAATTGACGGCGATTGAATCCAACAAAAGTATGCCTATTAAAAGCACGGCAGATACGTTCGCCTATGACTTGGGTATGCTCAGGTTTCGCGTTGGGAATGAACACAATAAACTCCTCTCCGCCCCAGCGTCCAACTACGCCATTGAGTAATTCAACGTGAGTCTTAATGGAATCGGCTAAGTATTTAATGACAGCATCACCAACACTGTGACCAAACTGATCGTTTATTAATTTAAAGTCATCGATATCAATCAGCATACAAGACATTTCAATTTGCTGATTCACTGGCTTCTTTATCCAATCATAAATGGCGCGACGATTTAGTACCTGCGTTAAGTCATCATACATAGCGCGGTGCAGCAGCTCTTTTTCTAACAAGACCTTGTCTGTGACTTCTTCGAGAATCACTTGAATGGCGTCTTCACCTTCCCAGTTAATCACGTTGTCATAAATATTGAAGTATTTATAGCTGCCATCAAAGCAATGGTTGGATACTACAGAACTGAAATTGGGTGTATTGCCATTGAGAATGCTCTCGCATCGCCTGATGGCATTTGAATGCTGTTCTTTAGGAATGATTGAAATGATTGAGTCCATCGCAAGTACTTGCTCGATAGATTCGGCACCTTGTTGCTCAACCCAAGCTTGATTAACCATCAAAGGTTTGAAGTTTCGGTGGATCAAAATACCTTGTTTCGATGTACCGAGTAATTTTCGATACATGAGATCTGTTTCGTGGCGTTTACGCTGCGCCTCTAACATTGATGTGATGTCAATGACGTGTACTTCAAGCGCAGGTTTGTTATTCAGTTCAATGACATGTGATAAACAAAATATGGAGATATTGCGACCATTAGCTGGAATGTCCGTGTA
This sequence comes from Vibrio sp. 14G-20, assembly GCF_026241515.1. GTDB lineage: Bacteria > Pseudomonadota > Gammaproteobacteria > Enterobacterales > Vibrionaceae > Vibrio. Next base: position 139,814 of record NZ_JAPHPW010000004.1, on the reverse strand, counting down.
CAATTTCCCCTTATTAAACTTTCCTTTTATTGCCTCTAGGTAGCGTTTTTTGGCTAGGTTTTGGTAATTGTCAGGAACTAAGGCATACACAAATTCAACATTGTGTAATAACTCATCGCGGTTTAGATAACCAAAGATTTGAGCGATCTCGTTGTCGATATCAATAATTCGATGGTTTTGAAGTGTCATCCGCCCTTGTGCCGAGTCGAAGTTTTGACAGGGCATAGTGGTGGTTAAATCTAGTTGAATACTCATATCGGCCTGACTACTTATTCGTTAACTGAAACAGGTGTTGCTCCCTCGCTGCTGCGACCATACGGGCTTTGCGGCACGCTTTTATGACGAGACTAGATAGGAAAAATATGGTATCTAGGTAAACCCAGTGTGACATTTATAATTTCATGATGAATCAGTAATTTTACTGATTCAAACCGAGTTCTTGAAAAGGAAACAATTCAGGAAAGTAGGCCAGTAATTAAAGCCAAATCACTCAAGCAAAATAAGCGCACCAAACAAGGAGAGTTGAGACAATGAAGCCAGAAACAAATGCACAGGATTCAATCGAAAATGGAACAACATTGGAAAGCAGTGCTTCAATAGAAATTAAGCTTGATGACTTATCGGGTGGAGAAGTCATTGAATTGCTTGAAGAGCACCTTGCCGATATGTACGCAACTTCGCCAGCCGAAAGCGTCCATGCACTGGATCTAGATGGGCTCAAGTCACCAGAGATTACCTTTTTCAGCGCTTGGAAAGACAGCCAACTGCTTGGGTGTGTCGCCATTAAAGAGCTAAATACCCAACACGCTGAACTCAAATCAATGAGAACCTCGCAGTTTGCACGAAAGTCAGGTGTTGCTAGCCAACTTTTACAACATGTTTTAGATACCGCAGCCGTCCGTCAGTATAAAACCATCAGTTTAGAGACGGGCTCAGAAGACTACTTTAAGGCCGCGCGTAACCTGTATGAAAAGTTTGGCTTTGGATACTGCGATCCCTTTGCTGATTATGTGTTGGACCCACACAGCCAGTTCATGACTATTGAGTTGCGTTAAGGGGCTAACCTTAGATGACGACTTACTTCGCAGGTTTCTCCCTTGGCCTTTCGCTGATTCTTGCGATTGGCTCTCAAAATGCGTTTGTTTTAAAGCAAGGGCTTAAGAATCAACACGTATTGGCAGTTTGCGCTGTGTGTGCCATTTCTGATGCCTTACTCATTAGTTTTGGCGTGACAGGCTTTGGTGCAATCGTTAAGCAGTTCCCACAAATTGAACAGTTCGCCCGTTATGGTGGGGCTATATTTTTGGGTGTTTATTCATTCTTAAGCTTCCGTTCAGCATTTACTGAAAACCACGCATTAGAAGCCACTGCAGAAACTAAAGACTCGCTAACTAAAGCGATTGCGATGTGTTTGGCGTTTACTTGGCTTAATCCACATGTGTATTTGGATACAGTCGTATTGTTGGGTTCTATCTCAACCCAATATCAACCTAACCAAATGTTGTTTGGCGCTGGTGCCGTGTCGGCGTCGTTCGTATTCTTCTTTTCACTTGGATATGGCGCTCGCTTCTTAGCTCCAATGTTTAAGAACCCGAAAGCGTGGAAGGTGTTGGAATTTGTCGTTGGCGTGATCATGGCATCCATTGCATTATCTTTGATCGTTTAGCCGCTCGTAGGGAAGAAAAGACAATAATACCTTCGAAAAAACTGTTCCTGCGGACTTTATTGAGAAGTTCAGCAGCTTCTATTTAACGAATAATTACTTAGCTAGCCTTGCTGAATCTCGTTAATAATATGGATTAAATTGAAATATATTTTAATAGCAGGTCGTTCTAAATAAATACCCTCCAAAAATAAAACTCATTCTTCTCTTTATATCTTTTATTGGAAAAAGAGATAAACAGGATGAGTTTTTATATTTAGGAGTGAAAATTCAGGTTGTTTTTGATAGTTGGTAAAAATTTAAATAGCACGCTAACAATATGATTATAATAATTTTAATCTTGATGGTGCTCCGGATTACTATCAAATTTATACGTATTTTAGTACTCGTTACGCTGCAGAAAATACCCGTGTCTCATAAATAAGACTTGATTAAATATCTATGATTGTTCGTTTGATGACCTGAAAATCTTGTGGTACTTTCTCATTCGCTCTGTAAATGAACAGTGTTTTATTATTCACTGAGAGCTAGTTATTTAATTTATTTTAAACAGTAACGCAACAGATAAAATAGTGTCGGAAACTATTGGCTGTTGGCCAACGTTGCTGTAGGACAGACAAAAAAAAGGTATTTTCATGCTTAAATCAACATTTCTATTAGGCCTAGTTGGCTTGGTTTCACTTCCTACATTTGCTGCTGGTATTGAGGGTGGTCCATACATTGGCGCAGGCCTTGGTGTGTATCAAGACTCAGACACTGACGGCGCAGGCAGTTTAGATGCTGAAAGCGTGGGGTACAGCCTTTATGGTGGTTATCAGTTTAACCGTATCGTAGGTATCGAGCTCGGTTACACAGACTATGCTGACTATGAATCATATGGAACTAAGGTGCTTTCACCAACATCGCTTTCTGTTGCTGCAAACCTAGGTTATACGTTCGATAATTCTATTCGTCCTTTTGTACTGGCGGGCTTGAGCTATGTTGATCTCAACTCTAAGGGGTCTAGCATTGATGACGATTCTGGTGCTGGTTTCCATTTTGGCGTTGGTGTTGAATACACGCCAGTAGAAAACCTAACATTACGTTTAATCTCACAAGCAGACGCAGTAAATATCGAATTCTTCGGCGCTAATGGCAATAGACTGGCAAGCCGTGATGTAGCGTTTAGCTCGGTAACTCTTGGTGCTTCGTACAATTTCTAATGGCTTCTGTTAAATAACTCCAAGCTAAACCTATGGATACCTATAACCGCTCTAACGTTGAGCGGTTTTTTATGTCAAAAATAACGATTGGTCACGCTATCGGCAGAGTTGGTCTAAAGCCTGAAATTAGTTGGTTTTCACAAGCTTATAAAAGGGAATTATGTCGACTATTTTGGTAGATTAAAGGTATTACAGACTTCCAGTGAGCAGCAATGAAGATTCTTCACACGTCCGATTGGCACCTTGGCCAAAACTTCTACAATAAAAGCCGTAAGAATGAACATGAACGGTTTTTACAATGGTTACTTGAGCAAGTTACTGAGCACAATATCGACGCGATCATTGTTGCTGGCGACATTTTCGATACCAGTACACCGCCGAGTTACGCTCGTGAGATGTATAACAAGTTTGTGGTCGATTCGAACAAGATCGGCTGTCAATTGGTGTTGTTAGGTGGAAATCACGATTCGGTGTCTGTGCTTAAAGAGACACAACAGCTGCTCAAATACATGGGCGCAGACGTAATTCCTAATACCAATGAAGATCATGCGACTCAGGTTGTCGAACTAAAAGGCAAGAACGGCGATGTAGAAGCGCTGGTTTGTGCCATTCCTTTTATTCGCCCTCGCGATGTGTTGACCAGCCAGGCGGGTGTCACAGGCGTTGAGCGCCAAAAACAACTCGGCGATGCAATCAAACAGCACTACCAAAGTGTTTATGATGCCGCTGTAAAAAAACGTGCGACGTTTGAAAACAGCGAACACATGCCGATCATCGCTACAGGTCATTTAACGGCGATGGGGGTTCAACAATCGGATTCGGTGCGTGACATTTATGTCGGCAACCTTGATGGTTTTGCCGCTGATGGCTTCCCAGACGCAGACTATATTGCACTTGGTCATATCCACCGCCCACAAGTCGTGGCAAAGCGTGAATACATTCGTTACTGCGGCTCACCAATCCCATTAAGCTTTGATGAACTTAAATCTCAAAAGCAGGTATGTGTGGTTGAGTTTGTTGAGGGCGTGCGCACCATTTCTCAATTGCCAGTTCCAACCTTCCAGCCTCTAGCTGAAATCAAAGGCGACTTAAGCGAGATCGAATCTCAGCTGAACCAATACATAGGTTTAGATAGCGACCAAAGCGTGTGGTTATCGATAGAAGTGCAAGCGCAAGATTACTTATCGGATCTTCAAGAACGTATGCGCGCACTAACCGAAGGTTTGAATGTGGAAGTGCTTCAATTGCGCCGCGCAAGAGAACGTCGTAATCAAGCATTAGAGCAAGAGTCAGCAGAAACCTTATCTGAACTGAGCCCGATGGATGTGTTTAGCAAGCGTATTGCCTTAGAAGAGTTTGAAACCGATTCTGAAAAAGCGCGTTTAGAGCGCATGACGGTCAAGTTTAAACAAGTGATGGTCGAAGTGTCTGAAAGCGCTCAAGCGCCAAACAAAGCAGAAGAGTAACCAGTATGAAGATTTTAAGCCTAGAATTTGAAAACCTGAACTCTTTGAAAGGGCGTTGGAAACTCGATTTTACCCAATCGCCGTTTGCAGAAAATGGTCTGTTTGCTATTACAGGTCCAACTGGGGCGGGTAAAACCACCATTCTTGATGCGATTTGTTTGGCATTGTTCCACCGCACGCCGCGCTTAAAGAGCATTGCTAAAGGCAATAACGAATTAATGACGCGTGGCACGGGTGAGTGTTTCGCTGAGCTGGAGTTTGAAGTACAGGGCAAAACGTACCGCTCTAATTTCCATCAAAAGCGAGCGCGTGGAAAACACGATGGCGCATTACAAACGCCAACCTGTGAATTTGCCGATGCTGACACCGACAAAGTCTTAGAAACCATGCTGACCAAGAAGACCAAGTTGGTGGAGCAGGTAACAGGTCTCGATTTCTCTCGTTTCACCAAATCCATCATGTTGTCTCAGGGTGAGTTTGCGGCGTTCTTAAATGCCAATGCGAATGACCGCGCAGAGCTACTTGAAGAGCTGACGGGAACCGAAGTTTATAGCCTGATTTCAGAGCGTATCTACGATCATTTTAAGTCGAGTGAAGAGTCGCTTAATCACCTTAAAGCGAAAGCCGAAGGGGTGAGTTTACTGTCTGAAGAGCAAATCCAAGCGCTGACCGCAGAGCGTGAAACGTTAGAAGCCGATCAGAAGCGTTTAGCGGAGCAATTAAAAGAGTGGCAAGCGCACCTAAGCTGGTGGAAAGACGTGACTAAAGCTGAGCAAACTATTGCGACCAGTGAGCACGATCTTAAAACCACTCAAGATGAACTAGACCGTAACCAACCTTCACTAGAGCGTTTGGCAAACAGTGAGCCGGCTGAAAAGCTGCGCCCAATGCACAAAGATTTAAAGCGTTGCGAACAAGAGGTAAACACCACTCAAGCTAACCTAGATAACAGCACCAAGTTACTTGCCGTTCGTGATGTAGAGAAGCAAGACGCGCAAACTAAACTGACTCAAAGCAGTGATGCTGTTCAGAAGATAAAAACCGAACAACAAGATCAAGAGAAGATCATTGAACAGGTTCGCCCTCTAGATAACCAAATTGCCGTACTCAAAGATAAGCAAACCGCGGCCTGTAATGCAGCGAATACGCTAAACGAGCAACATACGCAGCAGCGCAATCAACAGGTCGTTTTGGTCCAAAAAATAGATGCACTAAAGCAACAAGATCAACTGAGCGCTGAGTACCTAAATACGCATCAAGCTGATCAACATCTGGAAAAATACCTAGGTCAATGGCAAGCAAAGGTAGAGCAAGTTCGTACCCTTGAGCGTCAGCATTCAGAACAACTAAACTCAGCGAAGCAAGCTTTGTCTGCGGTTGATGCACAGCAAACGATCATTAAATCTGCGCAAGAAGCTAAAGCCACGCAAGATAAAACTTTAGCTGAATTGGTCGTGTTAGAGAGTAGTGCAAAGCAACAGTGGGAAGCCTTGCAAGGAAACACCAGTGAGCAAGTGTTGAATGCACAAAAAGATCTGTTGGAGTTCTGGAATCGCAATACGCATTCATTACTTGAGATCAATCGTGGTTTTCTAAATGCTCAACAGCAGCTGAACGTTAAAACACAAACGCATCAAAGTAACACTCAGTTGGTCGACAAGCTTTCGAAAGAACGTGAAGTGTTAGTTGAGCGATATAAAGAGAAAGAGACTTCGCTTGAGCGATTAACGCGTTTGATTGATCAAGAAGGCGAACTAGCGAAATACCGAGCAGCTTTAGAATCTGGATCTGAGTGTCCATTGTGTGGTTCAACTGACCATTCGATTGAACAGTCGCAAGACATTGCAAACTTGGTTGCTCAACAAGAGCGTGAAAAGCATGAGTTAGCGATCATCAAGAAAGACGGTCAAGAGCATCGTCAGCAGTTGGATTCTCTTGCTCCGATGATTACTGCGCTCAACGATGATATTCAACGTGCACATGCCGATACTCAACAAGCTCAATTAAATTGGCAAGGCGTTGTTGGCAAGCTTCAACAGGGCTTATCGGATTTCGTTGGTACGACTCCTGAACTGGCTCTACTTACGTTTAACGATCTAGGTAATGAAGTTACGGTGACGACCTTTGTTCAGCAGTGTGAGCTTCAACTAAGTCAGAGATCGCAGCAACTCAAAGCGTTGGCTGATGCTAAAGCGCATTACGCCGAAGCTGAGAAACAACGCCTGTCTGTAAGTGTTATGGCTGACAAGGCGCAATCGAATCTCGAGCTGGCCGAGCAACGCCTAGCGGATTTGAATAAGCAAAACCAAGTTACAAACGAACAAGTGACTCAGATAACTCAAGCGAAAGATCAACAATGGAGCTCTTTAAAAGAGAGCATTGTTCAAACGGCTATTGAAGCGCCTGAACTTGAGCATATTGATGATTGGTTTACTGCGAAATCGCAAGCATCAAGCACATGGCAGCAAACTAAACAGCAACAGGCTGATATTGAGAAGCAACTGATTACTCAAAATGCCGAATTGAAAACCTTAGATGACAAGCTAAGTAGCGCAGAGAAAGAGATCGCGACACTGACGCAAGAGAGTGAGTCTCTAGTTTCAGAGCTGACTCGTATTAGTGCTGAAAGGGCAGAGTTGTTTGGTGACAAAGACATTCAAGCCACCAGCAATGCGATGAAGCAAAAAGTCACTGACGCGGTAAACGCATTTGATGCCGCGCAGTTAGTGCTTAACCGTTGCGAACTTGAGCATCGAACCGAGCAAACCAAACACACTGGTTTCTCGGACGAGTTAGCCAGCAAGCAGTCAAGCCTCACACAAGCGTCGAATGCTTGGTTAGAAGCACTGAAAACTAGCCCATTCGAAGATGAGGCTAATTTTGAAGCAGCGTTGTTAGACGAAGAAGTTCGTACTCAACTGCAAAGCCTGAAGAAGTCTTTAGACGAAGCGATTGTCAGTGCGCAAGTAAGGTTGAGTACAGCCAGAGCGACGCAAGTGGAGCTACAAAACCACGCAAATGCTAAAACATGGCAAGAGCAAAACCAACAGCAAGTTGAAGAAGCGACTACTGAGTGTCAAAACGCACAACAAAGCCATGCGACAAAGATCGGTGCGATTTCTGCCAATCTTGAAACGGATAGCCAGAACCGCAGTAATCAACAAGATCTGTTCAAACAGATCGACGAGCAGCAGGTCGAGTTTGATGATATATCACGTCTTAACTCACTTATCGGTTCTAAGAACGGCGATAAATTCCGTAAGTTTGCTCAAGGTCTCACATTGGAAAACTTGGTGTATTTGGCAAACAAGCAGCTACAGCGTTTACATGGGCGTTATGAGCTAAAACGTAAAGCTGATGATGGCCTGGAACTGCAAGTGCTCGACACATGGCAGGGCGATGTTATGCGTGACACTAAGACTTTGTCCGGTGGCGAAAGCTTCTTAGTGAGCTTGGCGTTGGCATTAGCGCTTTCTGATCTTGTTAGCTACAAAACCAGTATTGATTCTTTGTTCTTGGATGAAGGTTTCGGCACGTTAGATAGCGACACATTGGACATTGCACTTAACGCGCTCGATAACCTGAATGCGTCTGGCAAGATGATCGGTGTCATTAGTCACGTTGAAGCACTTAAAGAGCGAGTACCCGTTCAGCTTAAAGTGACGAAACACTCCGGACTTGGCGTGAGTGAAATGGAGAAACAGTACAAAGTTGTCGCTTAGGTTCTAGTCATATTCATCAGTGCAGAAATAGAAACAGAGCTAGATGAAGCAGCTCCCCCGACTCAGTCGTTCCTCCTTCTCGAGGATGACGGAGTCGGGAGTTGTCATCAATCACTACGCCGTCACTCCTTAACGTAAGGAACGAACGTAATAGGGAATCTCTAGTAAACGCACGAAGTGGACTCTTCAAGAAGGAAACTGCCATGCACAAGAAATCACATTTACCGACCAAGACATGTCCTGTTTGCCAAAAGCCTTTTGCATGGCGTAAAAAGTGGCAGCGCTGTTGGGATGACGTGATCTACTGTTCTGAACGTTGTCGTCGTAATAAGTCTTAGTCCCATAATCTGAATAGATCAGGTCAATCCTCATGATCTAAACCCGTTAACTCCAATATTTCCTTCCTTTGTCATCATTTTGATGATCCTTTAATCGTTTCGTCATTCATTTCTAAAGTTAATATTTCTATCTGTAAGATAAGTGATGTATAAAGACGGCATGAAGATACCTAAAAGAATACAGCCTTTAGTTGACGATGGTTTAGTCGACGAGGTGACAAGCCAACTCATGAGTGGCAAAGAAGCATCGGTGTACATTGTGCGCTGCGGCGATACGATCCGTTGTGCCAAGGTATATAAGGAAATTAGCCAACGCAGCTTCAAAAAAGCGACGGCGTATCGTGAAGGACGAAAAGTCCGAAACAGCCGCCGTGCTAGAGCAATGGAAAAAGGCTCTGGATTTGGTCGTGAGCAACAAGAAAAGGTTTGGCAAAGTGCTGAAGTGGATGCCTTATATAAACTGGCAGAAGCGGGCGTTCGTGTGCCTGTCCCTTATGGTTGCTTTGATGGCGTGTTGCTTATGGAGCTGGTAACAGACGATGATGGTTATGTTGCGCCACGTTTGAACGATGTCGTGATGTCAGCAGAGCAAGCGATCGAAGATCACGCAGTAATGATGACTTACGTGGTTAAAATGCTGTGTGTTGGTTTGATCCATGGTGACTTGTCTGAGTTCAACGTATTGGTGGATGAGTACGGCCCAGTAATTATCGATTTACCGCAAGCAGTTGACGCTTCGGCGAACAACAACGCTGAGTGGATGTTGGCTCGTGATATTAATAACATCCGTGACTACTACGCTCAGTTTGCTCCTGAATTGGCGAAAACTGAGTATGCCAAGGAAATGTGGGCGCTGTATGAGAAAGGCGACTTAAAGCCAGACAGCAAGCTGACGGGTGAGTTTACTGAAACGGACGACTTGGCTGATATCGAAGCCATAATGCAAGAGATAGACGCTGCGCGAGTTGAAGAACAACACCGACGTGAACGTGCGAAAGAAGAGAAAGAAGGTGTCGATGATAGCAAGTTCAATTGGGCTGAGTAATCGTGATGATCAGTTTTGATCTTTAGTTAAATGTCAGTCACAACGCTTTAAAAAATTGATGCGTTCTTTTAAAAGAAACAACCCAATAGAGCCTCGGCTCTGTTGGGTTTTTTATTTCCTGATACAGGTATTAACTACCAACTTAGTTGCTCACCATCATAAGCGTAGAAGTGCCCACTTTGGTCAGGTATGGCAGTTCGAATGATATCGACTAATTGATGGGCGACATAGCTAGATTCAAACAACTTACCCTCAGGGACATTGGTCTGAAAAGGCTTCGACAGAGCTGTGTCTGTTGTGCCCGGGTGCAGAGCCAACACGGTGCCTGTCTTGAGGGTACGCTGCCATTCAATCGACATGGTTTTGATGAACATGTTAAGGGCTGCTTTCGAAGCACGATAGCTATACCAGCCGCCTAATCGGTTGTCTGAAATGCTACCTACCTTTGCGGATACCACCGCAAATTTTGGATTGTCACTCGTTCTAAGAATCGGCGTGAAGTGCTTTGCTAATAATAAGCTGGGCAGGGTATTCACAGAGATGTTTTTGAGGAAAAACTCAGGGTCGATAGACGACAAGTTCTTTTCCGGCCCAAGGTCTGGAGTGTGGAGCATACCCACGCAGTTTATCAACCAATCAAGTTGGTCAAACTCAGAACTCAAGCGTTTGATATCAGCTTCGTCGGTGGCGTCGACTTTGTGCCAGCTCAAGCGACTGTTTTCTAGTTCCGGTTGTTGAGAGTGGTAAGTTGCGTCGACATGTACATCCAGAAAATCAAACCGAGAGAGCTCAGATAATAGGTGTTTAACCACGGCGAAACCGATACCGCCACTCCCACCGACCACCAATATATGTAATCTGAGTTGCTCCACCATTATAAATTCTCCAAGTTTGTGATTCGTTGTTCTGCGGTTTAACGCATCGCGGTGCTGGTTCATAAAGCGCCAGTACAAGCTATTGAATGGGCAAGAACTCTCACCGCTGCGTTCCTTTATCTTGTAGTCACAGCCTTTGCAGTAGTCACTCATACGATTGATGTAAGAACCGCTGGCAGAGTATGGTTTGGTTCCGACGATCCCGCCATCCGCAAACAGTGCCATACCTCGCGTATTTGGCATTTCAACCCACTCAATCGCATCGACGTATATACCAAGGTACCAACTGTCGACTTGGTCAGGGTCTATGCCTGTGATTAAACAGAAGTTGCCAGTGATCATTAACCGTTGGATGTGGTGCGCGTAAGCAAACTCAAGAGACTGGTCAATCGCATGCTTCATGCAGTTCATCTTGGTTTGCCCATCCCAAAAGTAATGAGGTAGCTTATTGCTTGCTGAATAATGGTTTTTACTGGCGTAAGCAGGCATATTCGCCCAATAGACGGCGCGTATGTACTCACGCCACCCTAGTATTTGGCGTACAAATCCTTCGACCTGTGCAATATCGATGCTTGGTTTAGCTGGTGAACTCTCTCGAAGACAGGATGCTTGGTAGGCCGACAGTGCTGCATCAATCACTTCTTTAGGACCCAGCAGTTTACTGTTCAACGAAAACGAAATACGGCTATGATACAAGCTCCATTTAGAGTCGTGCTCTGTAGTCATCGCATCTTGAAACTGCCCAAATAACGGTAAGCAGACTTGGCAGAAATGAGCGAGCAGAGACAAGCCTTGTGCGCGATTGACTGGCCATAGTAACTGGTTACCAACTTGACCAATGGTTTGCACTTGGTTGCGTTCGATACGCTGCAAAATGTCTGTTATGTCATTAGTAAACATCAGCGGCTGGGGCAGGTTTTCAATGTCTTGCTTCTTGAGTTTCTTTCGATTGCTCGCGTCGTAATTCCATTTGCCGCCAACTGGTTTTCCGTCTTCTAGCAAAATGTCGAAACGCTTTCTCATTCGGCGATAGAAGTGTTCCATCATGATGTGTTTGTCTTTCGGAAACTGTTGTTCGATCTCCTCGAACGGAAAGAGGAAGTGTTCCGTATCACAACAACCCTTGGTGGCATTGGTGAGTTTGAGCTTGTTCAGTTGTTCTAATAGGCGATATTCATCTGGCCTTTGATATTCGAATTTCTCTACACCGAATTCGTGTACATAGTGCTTTAGAAGTGCATCTAGGTTTTCAAATTGCATGGTATCGTCCAAGGTCAAATGAAGGACTTGATGGCCTTGCAGTTTCAATTCTTCAGCGAAGTAACCCATAGCACAGAAAAACGCGGCAACCTTTTGAATATGAGATGCAACATAATCCGTTTCTTGTTTGAGCTCAGCGATGATGTAAATAACGTGATCGTCAACCTGTCGAAACCATGAATGCTCAATGTTGAGTTGGTCACCTAATACAAGTCGTACCGTTTTAAAGTTCATAATGCGTCCTGGTTTGTGAGGCTTTTTATGTCTGAGTGACCGCCTGCCCATTGATCGATGAAAGCATGGTTTGGGTCGTACATTTCAGTCTGCTTAGCTAAATCAAAATGGCGTGATTTAAGTTGCGTTTGATTGGCACAGTCTTGCTTATTGGCCTGACTTTTTGCTTGAGAGTTGAGCGCCCCGGCAATATACGCCCAGTTACCCCAGTTAGATGCCACGTCATAGTCGACAAGTTGGCTTTCGAAATAGGCTGCGCCGTATCTCCAGTCGACTCCCAACTCGTAAATCAAACAACTTGCGGCTAACTGCCTTCCACGATTGGACATGTAGCCTGTCGCGTTTAATTGACGCATACAGGCATCGACAATCGGATAGTTGGTGTTACCGCTCTTCCATTTGGCAAAATTAAGGCTTCCAGATTGAGTGTTATTTACTGCAGTAACGGGGTTTGTGGATGATCTTGTAAACAGCGATGACTTCAGCGACATGCTTTTCCAATAAAAATACTCTCGCCACAACAGCTCGAAATAGATCCAATAGGTAGAGTCATTTGTCCCATGTTCAGATTCAAAGTGTTTGAGGTGTCGGCAGATTGTTTTCGGTGAAACACAGCCTAACGCTAACCACGGTGAAAATTTGGTCGAGTTCTCAATGCCATCCAATGCATTTCTTGTCTGTTTATAGTGGCCCGCGTAATCGTGTGAAAAGTAGTGTTCGAGATGGGCTAATCCCGAGCTTTCACCGCCTTTGAAGATTTGCTCGTTCGCCAAATTTCCAATCTTAAAAAGGTCGGCCTTTGAGTGATAGTGTGACGTTGTTGTGAGGTCTGGTACTGCTACTGGTGTTGGTGCTAACGTCGTTATGGTCAAACTTTGTGTATCTACAGCCAAGTGTTCAATGAGTTTTCTGAATTGGGTAAACGAGCGGGGTAACTTGTCTAGCGTAAAAGGGAAGTCATCGAGCTGAAACAGCGTCGAGTTATGAGATTGAATCGCAGTTATGTTCGGGCAGTCAGTCAGCGTTGATTGCACTAGTTGTTGCTCGTCGTAGCCACAATGATCATTTGCAAAAAAGTGAGTGACGTTAAGAGTAGAGATAATTTCTTTGAGCGAGTTTTTAACGCCATCGCCTTTATCTTGGTCTTGTGTAAGGACGATGAGTGGTTGTTCTAGGTCGCGCAGGTTAGCCTTAAGATCGCTAATCGATTGTGAAATGAAAGCTATGCGGTGAGCGCCATAATTCTGTTCTTGAGCGAACAGTGAAGAGTAGTGAGATAGATTCGGTTCGACAACGACACAAACGAGCTCATCGACGAATTGGCTTGCTTGATAAAGTAGCGTGTTGTCGTTGATTCTTAAGTCGTTTGTAAAAAGATAGAGACCAGTATTTTTCATTACCTACACTCGGCGATTTGTTAATTATTAGACGCTTACGAGTTGATAAGCTGACAAGATCACAAATGACTACTCTGAATGGGTAAAAGCAGATTTCGGTCAGGATGAAGATGTTGAAGAGGGTACCAAGCCAACCAATAATACCGATAGAGGTTGGCACGACAGAATGTTTCTAGGAGTTTCGTTAAAGCCTCTACTCCATAGGAACGACCAGAATATCGATAGGAGAGATGTCGATGATCTGTTTCGAATGGGAAATAAGCTTATGCCAAAAATCATGGTGATGGCCGCAGAGTAATAGGTCAACGCCATTTGCTTCAATGACATTTTTGAGCTTATCGCTTAAATCGCCCGTTCCCACGAAAATGTGCTTGATAGTGTGCTTGGCATAGGTCTCAAACTCTTTCAGGTGGTTAATTGTATCTTCGTTGATGGGTAAATTGCCTTCATTCCCTTGAATATCAAAGATTTCCGGGTAAATTTCTCCATGCGTACCGTCGATATAAACAAACGAAATACCCGCATCGAGTTTATCGGCGAAGAAAGCCGCTCTATTAATAAGTACTTTGGTGTCGTCAGACAGTTCGACGGCGACTAGAATATGTCGGTATTCCATAATTTAAGCCTTTTGTTGTGGGTTCTGTATCAAGCATAGTTTTTGTTGGCGCAAATGATATCGAAGAGGTCTCATATTACGTAAAATCGTCATTCAATGTTCTTCTAAGCACTATCGTATTTATATCGCTTTGATTGATAAGAAATTTACAAAAGGTTGATATAGTGGTTGAAGCGCTCGCTTATGCTATTGGATAGGCTTGACAGTTCAATGCGCCAATAACTAAGAGGCATCAATGACAGCACTACTAACTATTCCCACTCGAACACTAGGATTCGACTACGATATTGAGATCCGAGATTGGTCGCAAAAGCTCGTGGGCTTTCATGTGTTTGAAGATGGCAGACGCCAGCTCGATGGTGGTATTGGGTTAAGTCTCAATCTTGTTGAACAGTTTGATGTTAATGGTCGTTGGTTAGAATCGTTGCCTGCTCGTTATCGTGAAATCACCGATGACTTTCCAGAATATCAATATCAAATGTTATGGCTTGCAGCGAACACTTATGAAGCGGCGCAACTGCTTGAATTAAGGCCCGTTATTTTGGCGCTGATTTGCATGAAATACAGTGTCGATAATCAGAAAGCATTGGAACTAAGTCGCTTAGGGCAAAAGAAGATCCTCGCCCAACTGGGCTTAGACAGCAGTAAAGCAACACTAAAATTCATCGACAAGTTAGAATTACATTACAACGTTGGTGATGAGCTAGACCACATTGTTCGTATTCTCGAGCCATTACAAAGGCGCGTTCTTAAGTTTAAGCACTACTCAAAAGTCGGATACACAGCGCTGCGTTTGGATCAAGTTCATCCATTTCTAACTGGTAGCCGACTCGGGATTGCAATGGTGGAAGAAGGCCGGCTTAATGCACCGTCTAAGATGGCGATGTTCCAAGATGCGATATTACTAGGGCAAGATTTGGAGATGGATGATCCGCTGCGCGCTATTACCAGTCAGAACTCATTCGCGATGTTTGAGCAACTGCATGACCGTTGGACGGAGCAACGCCAATTACGTCGTTTAGAGGGGAATCGCCCAATGGATAAAGACATCCCTTATCCAGTTCCTTTGCTAGGCAATGACGACATTCATCCTCTCACTGATTATTACGATCTTGAACACGAAGGCATAGAGCAGAAGCATTGCATTGGTGTGTATCACAACCGAATTATGAGCGACCGTTATGTGGTGTTTCGCATGCTCAAACCTCAACGTTTAACCATAGGTTTACGCCGTGTTCCGAGCAAAGCATTTCCGTTTGAGATCGACCAAATCTGTGGAAAACGAAATGCACCGCCATCAGAATCTGCTCGGCGAGTGATTCACGACTGGTTAGAAGCGGGTAAGCAAAAGTATCCTAAACAATAGTCGTTGAACTAGAAGGAATAACAGGATGTATCAACAAGGTGATTTATGTCCGCATTGTGGTTTGATTATTGTGATGCCTACGGAGCTACAAGGTGAATGCCTAGGATGTGGCGAAGAAATTAATCAAGACCTAGCAGACGACTACGACGACGAAGAGTAGCTTTATCTACATTAGATTAAGTAAGACTAGGATGGTCGAACGACTCCCTTTCAAAGGACGAAAAAATGCAGAAAGTAATCTTTAGAAATTGCGATGAAAGCTCACCTTATTGGAGTGAGTTAGAAGGCTTATTTCAAAGCGAATGGTCTGATTTCAAGTTGAAGTTGGCCTATCCAGAGCAATCAAACCCAGACAATATTCAATTACCACCGGTACTCGTAGTGCTTCGTGATAATGTCGTGATTGGCGGTTTGGCGTATTCCTATTTTCAAGAACCTCATCAAGTAAGAGATGTGGTTTGGATCAATGCTGTTTATGTGGATTCCCAGTGGCGTGGTCAAGGTATTGCGAGTGAATTGATCAAGCGTGCAGTCGCGCAAATGCCAGATCATTATCGGTCTCAATCTCAATCTCAATCTCAATCTCAATCCTCGAAGGATTCGACGTCTAATCTTTACGCTTATACCAACATTCCAGCTTTGTACCTTTCTCTTGGTTGGTCAATCGTCGATATAGAAACTGACCCCGATCATCATGTGATGAGTATTTCTATTTAAGTGAATTATTCAGAAAAACCGCTAGTTATCGAGTTGGTAATAACACACGGTTAAGTACGATTGCTTTTGTTCTAAGTACCTGTATTGGCAGGTTACTGTCCTCAAATAACTTCCTATCACACTGTCACGTATGATGTCGCGATTTTGCAAAATGACTTGTGGTGATATCTCAAACTTAACAGTGTCTTTATCTATCGCACTTAGTGTCGCTGAGCCAAAATCCAAGCCGTTAGTCATAAATCGAGCCAATGTTTTATAGATGGCTTCCTTAGCCGAAAATAACAATGTCACAGCTTCTGAACGAGTCATTCCAAACATCTCCATAAGCTCTATCTCATTGACGTTCGCCACGATGTCTTTGATGTCACGGCAAACGTCATTCGTTATTAAGTGTTGAATATCAACCCCAATGCTTTCTCTGTTTGAATTAGGAGAGGGCAAAACGGCAATACAAGCCAAGTCTTGACTGTGGGAGATCGAACCCATAACGCCTGAAGGCAACCTTGGGCTTCGATCTATGTTTGGCTCAAGCATTTGATGTGCAAAGCCCAGTTGTTGTAACTGCCTTGCGACCAAATAACGCCCGGCAAAGTATTCGGCTTTCCTTTTGCTGACCGAGTGAGTGATCGCAATAGGGCAATGCATGTTAGTAACACCAAATAGCTTGTCGTTGAAGTGCCGCTTATCAAACTGCGCGATAGGGATATCAATCTCTTTATCTTTGAAGCCCAAGTCTGTTTTAAAACTGAATTCATCGACCATAAACGGATGATCCAGTGTTAATGGGTGAAAGGTGCTGTTCTTTATTGGCTTAACCATTTTGCAACAAGGTGAATAATCAACAATAAGCATCCATTATTCATAGTGTGGTCTCTAACCCTCTAAAAAATAGGGAAAAAGGTCGTATGGAATATAGTTTAATCTAAATGAAAATCGTTTGCATTTAAATTTTTGCAAGTGTATAAAAGCGTGTCTGTTAATGATTTTATGAATATGTTCGTATTTCATTAATTTTTTAGTGAATGATGTGTTTTAAGGTTGAAGATATGCTCGAAGCAAAGGGACTCGGTTTTAGCGTAGGAGATAAGCAATTGCTCAAGACATTTAATGTGTCGTTCGAGCAAGGGAAAATCTACGCTTTGGTTGGGCATAACGGCTCGGGGAAATCGACCTTATTAAAGCTGTTAGCGAAGCAGCAACGCGCTACGTCAGGCGATATTTTCCTGAAAGATAAAGCGGTCGCTAAATGGTCAGATAAGGACTTCGCACAGCAAATTGCTTACTTACCTCAACATTTACCGGCAACCGACAGTCTATCTGGCAAAGATCTCGTGAGCTTTGGTCGCTACCCTTGGCATGGCTTGTTAGGTCGACTTTCAAGTAAAGATAAGCAGTATGTTGAAGAGGCGATGCAACTGACCGACACAACGCAATACGCTGATCGTCTGGTGGATACGTTATCGGGTGGTGAACGCCAACGTGTGTGGCTTGCGATGTTGTTAGCTCAACGCACCAAATACCTGTTGCTTGATGAGCCTTTAGCAGCGCTCGATATTGGGCATCAGATTGAAATGCTGACACTGATTAAGCGCCTGAGTGAAACGTTAGAGATCGGTGTGATCATCGTCATTCACGACATCAACATGGCTGCGCGTTTTTGCGACCACATTATTGCCCTTCATAGCGGTGAGCTATTAGTCGAAGGCGAGGTTGATGAGGTGTTCAAAGAGTCGATATTGAAAGATATCTATGGTGTGCCAATGCACATTACTCAACATTCTGCGGGTTACCCAGTCGCGATGCCTGGTGATTTGGAGCCAGCATGATGCTTAAACATTCTTTCCAATCAATATTACATCGCTCGCACGTTACTCGTACTCTTATCTCAAGTGTAGTTATTTCGAGCTTACTGGCAGTTACTCCTGTTTCCGTTGCTCAAAAGGACATGCTTGATGTTAGTTCTGATCCAAGTCCGCGCTTAGTCTCGATTGATTGGACTCATACTGAAACGCTTTTGGCACTTGGTGTAAACCCAGTTGCCGCCGCTCAAATCCCCGATTACAACTCTTGGGTAAAGTCTCCGAAAATCCCCCCAACCGTTGCTGATGTTGGCTTACGAACGCAACCAAACCTTGAACGTATTCATGAGCTCAAACCCGACAAAATATTACTCTCTCCAATGTTTTCAATGTTGGAGACTCAACTAAGCAAAATTGCCCCTGTCACGACCATTGGTTTGTACCGAAGCGGTGATGTCGATTGGTCAGCGTTAGAAACGGTTACTCGAAAGTTAGCTGAGGTCTCTGAAAAACAACCTCAAGCTGAAGTTTTGATTCAGAAAGCGAACGCTGAAATGGATCGTTTAGGATTACAGCTCCCAAACAATGCTCCTGCAATGTTGATGGTGCAATTCATGGACACCAATCACGTTCGTGTCTTTGGGGATAACAGCCTATACAAAGCTTCAGTAAACAAGATTGGCCTTGAATCAGCATGGAAAGGGCAAACCAACGCTTGGGGTTACAGCTTGGTTGGTGTCGATCAGCTTATTGGCGTTAAAGGTCAAATCGTGATTATTTCTCCAATGCCAGCGGGGACTGAAGAGAGCCTAAAAGCTAATCAGTTTTGGCAATACATAGTGAAAGAGTCGGGCTACCCCGCGTTACAGGTTCCAGCGGTGTGGAGCTTCGGGGCGATACCTTCCGCAACACGTTTTGCAAGGTTCATTGTTTCTGAGTTGAACCAAGGAGACGTGTTATGAGAGCGCTCTCGTTTGGTGTTTTGACACTGTTAATGCTTTCTACATTGGCTCTAATTGGCCAACACTTATCTGTGTCTCAGTTCGGACTGAGCCGATTTTCTAGTTTGTGGAGCGTTGATTTTACCTCTCCAGACTCAGTGAAACTGCATTTGGCTTGGTGGCCAAGGTTATTCACTACATTGTTATCTGGCGCAGCGCTCGCAGTGGCGGGGGTCTTGATGCAACAGGTGCTCAGAAACCCTTTAGCTTCGCCGTCTACGTTAGGTGTCGCGAGCGGTTCGAGCTTTGCACTTATGTTGGCGACGCTATACGCCCCTTGGCTTTTAGAGTGGTCTTATTCGCTAGTAGCACTTGTTGGTGGCGTAACTACGATTGGTTTGGTGTTCGTATTGTCTTGGCGACGCGCGTTGTCTCCAACCGTCGTGATTGTGTCTGGCTTGGTCGTGAACCTCTATTTTGGTGCTGTCAGTACTGTCTTGTTGATGATGAACCAAGACAAACTGAATGGCTTAATTATTTGGGGCGCAGGTTCATTGGTTCAAACCGGATGGGAAGATGTTCAGTACTTAGCGCCGCGTTTGGTTATCGCAACTCTTGCTGCGTTTCTGTTCGTACAACCTTTGAGTTTGCTCCAATTATCAGAGCAGGGTGCTAAGAGCTTAGGTGTTTCATTACCTAAGTTAAGAGTCGTTTGTCTCGGATTAGCAGTATTGCTAACGGCTTGGGTTGTTAGTGCTGTCGGTGTTATCGGGTTTGTCGGTTTAGCGGCTCCTGCGTTAGCTCGCTTGATGGGTGTTCACCGTTTAGTTCCTAAATTATTGGTATCAATGGTGTTAGGTGGCTTGTTGTTAAGCCTTACCGATCTGCTTATTCAACAGTTGCCGGGCATCATGTCTATGTTTGTCCCGACAGGGGCTGCAACGGCTGCATTGGGTGCTCCATTGTTGTTGTGGTTATTGCCAAAGTTATCAATGAGAAGCCAATCACAAACACAAACGGTATTAACGCGTCATAAGGAAGTCGCTTCTCGCTTAAACAAGCATTCAGTGGTATTGGCCAGCTTGTTTATTGTTCTGTCGCTGGTCGTGTTCAGTTTGTTCTCTGTTCAAACTGAAGGTTGGCGTTGGTTATTTCAAACTCAAGACTGGGCAATGCTTGAATGGCGTTTACCTCGATTAACGGCAGCGGCACTGGCGGGCGGCATGTTGGCAGTCGCTGGTACGATCGTTCAACGTTTGAGTGGCAACCCAATGGCGAGCCCAGAAGTGATTGGTATCAGTTCTGGTACGGCACTAGGTTTGATTATTGCGATCTTTGCGGGCTTTGGAAGCAGTGTGGTTGGGCTTTATATCGGTGGCCTTATTGGCGCGGTCTGCACTTTGGGCATCATTGTCGTGCTTAACCAGAAGTCGGGCTTTCAACCTGAAAGAGTGTTGCTTACCGGCGTCGCGATAACGGCTCTGATGAATGCGGTACAAAGCTTCGTGTTGGCAGGGGGGGATCCGAGAAGCTATCAAGTGTTGGCGTGGTTAGCTGGCTCTACTTATTACGTGACTGAAGTAACGTTAATGCCATTGCTTTTGTCTTCGGTTGTATTTATCTCGCTCGGTTTTGTGTGCGCTCGTTGGTTAGATGTTTTACCACTAGGGCAGGCGAGCGCGCAGTCACTTGGCGTGAACGTGTCTCGATCTCGAATCCTATTGTTGGTGCTGGTGGCATGTTTAACCGTGAGCGCCACACTGGTGGTAGGCCCGTTAAGCTTTATTGGTTTGATGGCTCCACATGTGGCGAGACTATTTGGTTATAGCCGTGCTAAAGAGCATCTGATCTGTTCCTCGTTAATTGGTATGGCGCTGATGTTGTTCTCGGATTGGCTTGGTAGACAGTGGCTTTACCCACAAGAGATCCCGGCAGGGTTGGTGGCTTCGATTATCGGTGGCATGTATCTGATGTGGGGCTTAAGAAGGCTATAGCTCAGACGCTGTTGCCACTGTAGTTACTCATAGCGGCTACTGAACGCTTGGAGACGGGTGTCTGTTGAATGAACGGGTGAGCTTCTAGAGGCCAGGACTAAACAACAATATTATCGAACTTGGTTTGTACGGGATTATCTTTTTCTTTATTGATAATGATAATCACAATAATAATTAATTAAATGGTATGTGAGATGGGATTAATCCTATTACTGGCTGAAAAACAGAAAAAGTCATTGTCCCTTGTGATCTTGTTAAGTATTGCGAGCGCATTTCTTAGTGTTGGGGTAATTGCGTTTATTCAACACAAGTTACTTGAGAGTAGTGATCCACTTTCTAACACCTTACTCCAGTTCACCTTGTTGTTAATTGGTCTGTTGGTGACTGCCACTTTCGCACAGGTCGCACTTCATAAATTGGGTCATAAGTTCGTTTACAACAAGCGTTGTGAATTGGTTTCTCAACTCTTGAATACCGATATCGAACAAGTTGAAAAAGTAGGAAGTGCAGGGGTGCTTGCTTCACTTAATACCGATATTCGAAATATCACTATCGCATTCGTACATTTACCAGAGTTGATTTATGGCTTAGTGCTAACAGCGGTGGCTTTGGCTTACTTGGCTTTTTTGTCTATGCCACTGTTTGGCATCAGCTTGTTAATGCTCTCTCTAACGGGTGTTGTTGGCTATATGCTCGTTACACGCATCACCAAACACGTTAAACAGGTTCGTGAATATGACGACAAGCTGTATCACGATTACCAGTCTTTGATTGATGGTCGTAAAGAGCTTTCGTTAAATCCATTCAGGGCCAAACGTTACTTTGATGAAACTTTTTCGGCGAATGCGGAAGGCTATCGAAAAGAAGTGACACAAGCAGACATCTTAAATGGTTTTGCAGCCAACATGGCGAACACTGTTGTATTGGCGTTAATCGGTTTGAATTTTTACCTTGCGACGGGTTTGGGGTGGGCGTCACTGGAAGTCGCTTCTGCGTTCGCCCTAGTTGTGCTGTTCATGAGAATGCCATTGATGTCGGCAGTCGGTTCAATTCCAACATTGATCACCGCCAACATATCGATGAAGAAATTGTCGTCGTTAGACTTGAGCACCGAACTAAGCCTCAATCCGAAGTTAGCGCAAACCAAAGTCTTCAATTCACTAGAACTCGTAGGTGCCAGCTATCGATATCGTTCAGATTCTGATGGCGACTCATTTGGTGTTGGTCCGATTGACTTCAAGATCGAACGTGGTGAACACATCTTTATTATTGGTGGGAATGGTAGCGGGAAATCGACCTTTGCTCGCCTTCTAACAGGGCTTTACCGACCGCATTCTGGCCAAGTTTATGTCGATGGCAATAAGGTAACTCAAGAGCGTTGGCAAGACTATCGCCATCAATTCTCGGCGGTATTCAGCGATTTTCATCTGTTTCATCAAATCGTCGATGGTGAAGGCCAAGACATCGAAAACCAAGATGTTGATGAATGGATGATACGACTCGAAATGGCACACAAGGTCGAACATCAGCAAGGTAAGTTGAGCGACGTGAGATATTCGCAAGGTCAGCGGAAACGACTGGCATTGATGATGTCAGTGCTCGAAAAGCGTGGATGCATTCTACTTGATGAATGGGCTGCTGATCAGGACCCAAGATTCAGAAAACTCTTTTACCGCCAGTTACTTCCGCTACTTAAACAGCGTGGTGTGACTGTTATCGCGATTACTCATGATGACGTCTATTTTGATGCCGCAGACCGAATTTTTAAAATGGATACCGGCAATCTCATTGAGCTGAGTAAAGGAAATTTAGCTCAAGCGCACCAAGCACTAGAAAGTGTTGTCGCTTGAGTTTTTTAGAGCCGAGTCAGGCTCAAATACAAACAATTGATTAATAAAAATCACAGTGATTGTTTGTGTTTTATTGCAATAGGTTCATAGCCGTATAGAAGGAGAAATATATGAATCGGCACTTTATGCGTACCCCAACAGCACTTGCGGTCGCTTTAGTTGTATCGTCAGGAATGGTTCAGGCCAACGAAGATGAAACCGTTGTTGTTATTGGACAGCAGCTTGAAGACAGCTCAATAGGTCCAGATTTTAGTTACGTTGGATTAAGTAGTCGTACTGCTACAAAAACTGATGTTGGGATAGGCGAGACACCACGTGCGATCTCGATTGTGACTCGTGAACAGATGGACGACCGAGCGTCAATCAGTATTGCAGATGCATTACAGTACACGCCGAGTATTCAAGCGAACTACTTCGGTGAAGATAATAAGCAAGATTGGTTTGTTATCCGTGGCTTTAAGCAAGCTAACAGTGGTTTGTATCAAGATGGTACGCGTTTGTATTCATCGGGTTTTTACAGCTGGCAAATCGACCCGTTTGGCTTGGAACGAGTAGAAATCTTGCGTGGTCCAGGATCAGCGCTATACGGTCAAACCCCTCCGGGTGGTGTTATTAACGTAATCAGTAAGCGTCCACAGTTTGATGGTGGCTCGGGTCAGTTTGCTATCGAATACGGTACTGATGATCGCAAGCAAATTAGTTTAGATGTGAACTCTGAAGTTAACGATAAAATGGCGTTTCGCTTGCAAGCACTTGGTCGTAAAAATGGCAGCCGTGTCGATGGTGTAGAGGCTGAACGCATTTTTATCGCTCCTTCTCTGGCTTATAAATTCACAGACGACACAAAAATCACACTGCTAACTAGCTACCAGAAAGATGATTCCGACCCGTACCTGCAGTTCCTACCAATGGAAGGAACGTTAACGTCGAATCCAAATGGCACTATTAGTGACAGCACTGCGTTAGGTAATACGGATTGGGAAACGTTTGAGCGTGAACAAATCTCATTAGGCTACGAATTTGAACATCATTTCAATGATCGTACTTATTTCATGCAAAACGCACGCTACAGCCAAATGGACATTAACTTACGTCAAATGTATTACTCGCAGTATGTTGGTGATACGGCTCTAGCACCTTACGATCCAACACGTTCTTCTATTATCCGCCAAGCATCGACTGAAGAAGGAACATCCGACGCATTTAACATCGATAATCGTTTGATCCATAAATTTACGACAGGTTCAGTCGAGCACACCTTGCTGACTGGTATTGATTACCAGAGCATCGATATTGATAGTAAAGATTACGCTGCTGATCCAATCATTGGTGACGGAAACAGTCTTTTGCCTGTGCCGGGTGTAGGAAATATACCGAACCCAATCTTTAACGTGTTTGACCCGTCATACAGCACAAATGTAGCTTTGTTGAATCCAACAACGTTTGCGCCACTTGATGAATCAGATCGTCAAACCACTAAAACGAAAAATAATCAATTAGGCCTTTATTTACAAGACCAAATGATGATTGCGGATAAGTGGGCGGTACAAATCGGTGTTCGTTACGATGATTCCCAAAACAAGACACATAACACAACTACTGGCGCTAAAACTAAGGTCAATAACGAAGAGTGGACAACCAACTTCGGTGTTGCTTACCTGATGGATAGTGGCTTTACACCTTATGCGAGCTATGCTCAGTCGTTTAACCCAATCATTCAACTTGATCAAAATGGTGACCCGGCGAAACCAGAACGTGGCGAGCAATACGAAGTGGGCTTGAAATACCAACCGCGTAGCTTCGACGGTTATTTCAACATTGCAGCGTTTGAAGTCTCGAAAGAAAACTTAGCGCGTCAGGTTGCAGGTCAGCTAACACAAATTGGCGAAGTTCGTAACCGCGGCCTTGAGTTAGAAGCTGTCGCAAACGTAACTGAAGCATTAACCTTGATTGGTAACGTCTCATTCATCGATTCTGAAATAACTGAAGATGCGACAAGCAGTAATGTAGGCAATACGCCGTCACAAATTGCTGACCAATTGGCTTCAGTTTGGGCAAACTACCGTTTCTTAAATGGTCCACTAGATGGCTTAACTATTGGTGCGGGTGCTCGTTATGTTGGTGATTCTTACGCTGATAATACCGAGACAAACAAAGTGTCTTCTTACACCTTGTTTGACGCAACATTGAGCTACCGTATTGAAGATTATAAGTTCCAAGTTGCAGCGAAGAACTTAGCAGACAAAGAGTACGTCGCGACGTGTGATTACTACTGCTTTTACGGTGATCGCCGTAACGTGATTGCGAGCGTAACTTATGACTGGTAACGTAACTTTATAATCAGTGATTACTCGTTTATGAGCACTCAGTCCAACAGGCTGGGTGCTTTGTTTATATTAGGGTAATCATTCTTAGCTTCGCTAGAAATGTTGAAATCTGTGAAAGTTTTGTTTTGAAATGCTGCAACTACCGCCTTTAAATCAAACAACTAGGCGCTGATTAAAACTATCAATACGATTTATGACAGCAGTTGTTGAGCACAAAGCCTATATTGACTAGAATGACGCACTTTTTTTATTTACGTACATACAGGTAATGAACATGAGCGATACTAATTCAAGACCAGCTTTACCAGATCATCTTGCAGGTAACCCACGCAGCCCACACCACGTTGCTGAGTGTTTCGAATACCCAATCGGCATTCGTCTAAATGGTAAAGAGCGTACTGATGTTGAAGAATACTGCATCAGCGAAGGTTGGGTTAAGATCCCTTCTCCAAAAGCGTTAGATCGTTTTGGTCAGCCAATGCTTATTACTCTAAAAGGCACTGTAGAAGCTTTTTACATCGACGCATAATCACTTCGTGTGGTTAGCTAATACTTCGAGTAATTAGCTATTGTTTGTCTAATTTGCCAACATAAAGCCACCAAGCGTTATTACCTAAAAGGGTCTAGAGAAATCTAGACCCTTTTTGTTTGCATTGATTTTGGCGAACTTCTTGAACCAATAGCCCAAACCACCTTCATAACTCCACAGATTCAACCAAAATTGTTGTTGTTCACTATGCATTCGCAGTAATAACAAAGTTGTTGTTGGTTGATTTATGTTCGCTCGCTCTTTTTGGATCTGTTCACACTCGAAAGTTCTGATGTTTAATTAAACAGATACAAACGAAAATATGAAGCGCAGTCTAATTAAATGAAACTAATGTGCTGTATTTAAAGTTATTTTTTGTTAATAACTACCTCTATCACAGAAATTAATCCTGAAGCACATACAATTCCCTTGATTTCGAATGAGCGCTAAATTTTTTCGTTCGAGCATTTTATTCTTCCTTCGCCCAATAATTATGAGGTTCCTATGTTTGGAATATTCAAACCTATGGCGCATATCGATCGCTTATCTACCGATAAGATCGATAGCACCTACACACGATTACGATGGCAGCTTTTTCTCGGCATCTTTGTTGGCTATGCGGGTTATTACTTAGTTCGCAAAAACTTCAGTTTGGCGATGCCATACCTGATTGAGCAAGGGTACAGTCGAGGAGAGCTAGGGATTGCTTTAGCCGCAGTATCCATCGCTTACGGTTTATCTAAGTTTTTAATGGGCAGTGTTTCTGATCGCTCAAATCCTCGTTATTTTCTCAGTGGCGGCTTGTTAATGTCGGCATTGGTCATGTTCTGCTTCGGCTTCATGCCATGGGCGACAGGCAGCATCACTGCGATGTTTATCCTGCTGTTCTTGAATGGTTGGTTTCAGGGCATGGGCTGGCCAGCTTGTGGGCGAACCATGGTTCACTGGTGGTCACGCAAAGAGCGTGGCGAGATCGTATCGGTATGGAACGTTGCTCACAACGTGGGTGGCGGCTTGATTGGCCCGATGTTCTTATTGGGTCTTTGGGCTTTTAATGACGACTGGCGAACCGCTTTTTATGTTCCTGCATTTTTTGCCACTCTCGTTGCTATTTTTGTTTGGTTCACCGTAAGAGATACACCTCAATCTTGTGGCTTACCACCGATTGAAGAACACAAAGACGATTACCCAGACGACTACGATACGTCTCATGAGAAAGAAATGACGGCGAAAGAGATCTTCTTTAAGTATGTTTTCTCTAACAAGTTATTGTGGTCAATCGCGATTGCCAATGCGTTTGTTTATCTTATCCGCTATGGCGTACTCGATTGGGCTCCAGTTTACTTAAAAGAAGCGAAAGACTTCTCTGTAGATAAATCGTCTTGGGCTTACTTCCTGTATGAGTGGGCAGGTATTCCTGGCACGTTATTGTGTGGTTTGATTTCAGATAAGTTGTTCAAAGGTCGACGCGCTCCAGCAGGGATCCTGTTTATGGTTCTCGTAACTGTCGCAGTGTTGGTGTACTGGTTGAATCCAGCGGGTAACCCAACGGTTGATATGTTGGCACTGATTGCGATTGGCTTCCTTATTTATGGTCCAGTAATGCTAATCGGCTTGTATGCACTTGAACTTGCACCAAAGAAAGCGGCGGGAACAGCAGCTGGCTTAACCGGTTTGTTTGGTTACCTAGGCGGGGCAGTTGCTGCCAATGCCGTGCTTGGTTTCATGGTTGACCATTACGGCTGGGATGGCGGCTTCATGATTTTGGTCGGAGCTTGTGTTGCTTCAATAATTTGTCTGCTTTACGCCTTCCTCGGTGAGCGTGCGCACCATAAACAAAAAGATCTCGAACGAGAGAAAGAAGCGCTAACTCAGTAGTTTATTAACTGAACCACACCATACTAATAACAACAGAGGCAGGTATATCCTGCTTCTGTTTTATCAAGGGAAACAATAATGAAAACAACGTCACTGTCTCTGACTTTATTAGCACTTAGCTTATCTGCAAATGCGTTCGCCGATCCTTTAGTGATTGCGCATCGCGGTGCTTCTGGTTATTTACCCGAGCATACATTACTGGCTAAAGCACTCGCTTACGCAATGAAACCTGACTATATCGAACAAGATGTAGTGATGACCAAAGATGACCAAAGATGACCAATTGGTGGTTTTGCATGATCACTATTTAGATCGCGTCACTGATGTTGCTGACTGCTTTCCAGACCGTGCACGAGCAGATGGCCGCTATTACGCGATTGATTTTACGCTTGCCGAGATCAAATCATTAAAAGTGACTGAAGGCTTTAACCTAGATGACCAAGGTAATCGAGTGGCTGGATTCCCAGCACGCTTTCCTATGTGGCAGTCTGATTTTCGTGTCGCTACATTTGCAGAAGAAATTGAATTGATCCAAGGTCTAAACAAGACGCTCGGTTATGATGTGGGTATCTATCCAGAGATTAAAGCACCTTGGTTCCATCGTCACGAAGGCAAAGACATATCCAAAGCGGTGCTTGCGACCTTGCATCAATATGGGTATTTATCGAAAGACGACAAAGTGTATTTGCAGTGTTTTGACGCCAATGAACTTCAACGCATCAATGAAGAACTCATGCCTGCGATGGAAATGGATCTTAAGCTCGTTCAGTTGATGGCCTATACAGATTGGAATGAAACCATGACGTACCAAGGCGACAAAGCAACGCCGTACAATTACGACTGGATGTTTGAAGCTGGTGGCATGGAAATAGTGGCGACTTATGCGGAAGGAATCGGGCCTTGGAAGCCAATGTTGGTGGACGATGCATCGACCAAAGATAACATCATTATTAAACCGTTAATGAAATCAGCAAAAGACGCGGGCTTAGATGTTCACCCGTACACGTTTCGTGCCGACCCGGGAAGAATCCCAGCTTATGCTGATAACTTTGATGGCATGTTGGATGTCTTCTACAACCAAGTCAAAGTCGATGGTGTGTTTACTGACTTCCCAGACAAAGCGGTCGACTTCTTGAACCGTTAATATCCTGCCAATTACGAGCGACTACTAACGAGATATTCAGAGCTAAAAGCACAGACTAAAGGTGCTTTTGGCTCTTCTTGTACTGGCCTCGAAATCCTACCGATATTCTTCTTTGCGAACCCACATTTTGATATTCACTCGGTTTACAGCAATAACCTGACTTGATAGGTTACACCCAATGCAGCCAGATGCTTAATCTATAAGTATTTATCGGCTCAACCTAATATTGAATTTGGAAAGATCATGGAAGCAAGAAGCAAAGCTTATCTCGATAGCTACCTAAACACATTGCCAGCAGACTTTGCTTCGCAATATACCTCTTTTAGTGCCGACTATTACTGTGCTGATGAATACAACGCTAACCTCTGCGCTCAGTTAATTCTTAAGGGTGAAAAACAGGCGTCTTGTAGCCTTGAATATTGGTACAGTCATGAAGGAGAAGCGATGCCTGTCGTAGGGCATTTGCAAGTCGTCACTGACTGGGATGGCAAACCTATCTGTATTGTTGAGATAACCTCTGTTTCCTTGTGTCCATACAATCAAGTGACCGCTGAATTTGCTGCTGCCGAAGGTGAGGGCGATAAAACACTCGAATGGTGGAGGGAAGCGCATTGGAACTTCTTCTCACGTGAATGTGAAGAGCTCAAGATCTCACCAAGTGAAGACATGAAGTTGGTACTTGAGCGTTTCAAAGTGGTTCATCAATAAGAGTAAGATTAAAAAGTGCCCATTGGTTTAATTGAATCTTAACTCGTGGCACTTAGATCTCGAAAAGCAGTCAAGCAATACAACAAGGAGTGTGTAGTGAAAATTGCAATATTGGACGATTATCAGAACGTAGTAAAAAGCCTTGTGTGTTACCAAAAGTTAGAACAGCACAAGGTTACGGTATTCACAGAAAGTTACCTTGAAGACGAACTTGCGCTGAAGTTACACGATTTTGAGGCGCTTGTGCTGATCCGCGAACGTACCGAGATCACCGAGTCGTTATTATCCAAGTTACCCAATCTCAAGTTAATCAGCCAAACAGGTAAGGTCAGTAACCACATCGACCCACACATGTGTGAACGGTTCGGCGTGAAAGTATTAGAAGGGCGCGGTTCACCTGTCGCTCCGTCTGAACTGTGTTGGGCGTTGATCATGGCTGCATCTCGTCATATTCCTACTTACTCTTCAAACCTCAAGCAAAACCAATGGCAAGATTCAGGCTCACTTGGTTTAGGAAGAACATTAAAGGACTTAAAGCTAGGCATTTGGGGCTATGGAAAAATCGGACGTTACATCGCGCAATATGCCAAAGCATTCGGAATGGATGTGATGGTGTGGGGAAGCCAAACCTCAAGAGACCAAGCACAGGCCGACGGATTTGAAGCGGCAGAAGACAAACACGCGTTTTTCAGTAACGTAGATGTACTTTCTTTGCACCTGCGCTTGAATGACGCCACTAGAGGCTGTGTTACTGCTGATGATCTTGGCCTAATGAAGCCAGACTCACTGTTCGTGAATATCAGCCGAGCAGAGTTGGTCGAGACAAAAGCCCTATTTAATGAACTCACCAAGGTAGCAAGCAAACGAGCGGCGATTGATGTTTTTGAAATAGAGCCCGCTACGTCAGAGACTGAACCTCTGTTAGCCTTGTCAAACGTCACTGCGACACCGCATTTAGGCTACGTCGAACAAAATAGCTACGAACTCTACTTTGATATCGCTTTCGATAACATTCTGTCCTATCAAATGGATGGCATATCGAGCTAGAATCTGCCCAAAGAAAAAGGTAGAGAAAGTATGAGCTTAACAATCAGACAAGTCACAGTAGATGATGCTCAGGGTATTATCGATGTATTAAACCCAATCATCATCGAAGGGCGTTATACCATCTTAGATCAGACGTTTACGTTGGATGAAGAGAAAGGTTTTATTGAGTCGTTTCCTGAACGTGGCGTGTTCAGTGTTGCTGTCAATCAAACGACTAACCAATTGCTTGGTTTTCAAAACGTAGAGCCGTTTGCCTCTTATACGAAAGCCTTTGATCATGTCGGTATTATTGGAACATATGTAGACGCAAACAGCCGTGGGCAAGGCGTCGCAAAGCAGTTATTTGAACACACATTCGAAGTCGCAAAAACCAAAGGCTACGAAAAGCTTTTTGCTTATGTTCTAGCTGGTAACGAACGCGCATTAGCGGTGTACCTCAAACAGGGCTTTGAAACTGTTGGAATAGCAAAGAAACACGCCAAGCTTGGCGGCCAATACTATGATGAGATTCTTATCGAGAAGTTCTTATAAGTACGGCGAAACATTCGCTACATCATCGATGCAGGAGGCATGATGAACAAAGCTACAAAATCAACGGTTTCGACCAAACTAACCAAAACCGTCTTATTTGACTGGGGTAACACCTTAATGATCGACTTCCCAGACGCACAAGGGAAAATGTGTGACTGGGAAACCGTACAAGAAGTGAGTGGTGCTCGCGCATTACTGGCTGAACTCTCCCAAAATCACCAAATCTATGTTGCCACCAATGCTGGTGATTCTAGTGAAGACGACATCATTCGAGCATTTGAGCGTGTTGGCCTGTCTAAATATATCTTGGGTTACTTTTGTAAGGCGAGCATTGGTTTTTCTAAGTTCGATTCGGGCTTTTATCCTGCCATCATTACCAAACTCGGTGTTGCACCACAAGATATCACCATGGTAGGTGACACCTTAGACAAAGATATTTACCCAGCACTTGAAGCGGGTTTGAAAGCAGTGTGGTTGAACACAGAAGGCACTGCTCTTAAGTCAGGGCATCCGAATATCGTACAAGTTCAAAGCCTAAGCGAACTATTGGAGAAGTACCATGGATGATCACTCTGAGATCTGGCGTCAGTATTACCAAAAGGCACTAAGCAAACCTCATTTAAAGAGAACTGAGTACGCAATTAAACTGAATGAGTCAGGCTTAAATGTTGCGATTGATTGTGGATGTGGAACAGGTAGTGATATCGCCTTTTTAGAACAGCAGGCGTATCAAGTGTATGGGTTCGACGTTAATCCTGATGCCATTGCACTATGTCGGGATCGTTTTGGTCGCAAATCTTTGGTCGAGATATCTGAAAGTGGATTTGAAAACTATGATTACCCGAAATCTGGTGTAGTGATCGCTAATTCTAGTCTGTTTTTTGCTGCCCCAACCTGTTTTGACGAGATTTGGCACAATATTGAAAACTGTCTTGAAGTGGGTGGCGTATTTGCGGGTGATTTCATGGGCGTTGATGACAGTTGGGCTCGTGGCTATCGAACCCCAACAACACCGTTAACGAAAGCCAAAGTACTCAGCTTGTTCAACGATTTCGAGATGGTTCGGTTTGATGAGCGTGACGAACAAGCACTCACGTCGTTGGGTAGGATGAAGCATTGGCACACTTACTCGGTCGTTGCGATTAAGCGTCGTTAAATGTCAGTAACTAAAACTCGTTCGGATGCTTGTCCGTTTTGACACCAACCTCTCAGCTCTTTGTTGTTTAATCCTCTAAGCTAATTCTAGTTTCCACTATGAGAGCTAGGTTATGAATATCGAACGTCACGGAATATCGGTTGGAATTGAACGTGTTAGCGGTGAAACCATTGTTGTGTTCAAAGCGAAAGGCAAACTCACACACGATGACTATCAAGCAATGATGCCAATTCTAAATACCACGCTAGAAGAACTCGATTCATCTAAACTCAAGATGCTGGTCGACATCTCCACCTTAACGGGTTGGGAGTTACGTGCTGCTTGGGATGATTTCAAACTGGGATTAGAGCTCAATTCGAAGATAGACAAAATCGCGATTTATGGTGACAAAAGCTGGCAAGAATTCGCTTCAAAAGTAGGAAGCTGGTTTGTGTCTGGTGAGATTAAGTCATTCGAAGCCCACGACTCTGCGCTTAATTGGTTAGTTGATTGATTCTATCTACGGACAGCTAGAGAGCAATCCGTAGACATCGCCAATGACAGTTGATGAGCATTGTCTCGAACGCTGTCATTTTTCGTTTTGGTTATGATATTTCCGATTCGATTCAATAGAGTCTATTCACTCCAGCGTGTAACATACCCAGGCTTTGTTTGGTCGCGACTAATGGCGTGGCTAGATTGAGTAATAACGAGAACTAAAACAGAAATAAGGTCGAACGACATGCATAAGGTAATTGATAAGCTGGCTTGGATATTCATCAAAGACGGCAAGCTGTTAATGGTGAGATCAAAAGGCAAAGAATTGTTCTATCTACCGGGTGGTAAGCGTGAAGCTGGCGAAAGTGATGAACAAGCACTGGTTCGCGAAATCAAAGAAGAGCTCTCAGTTGATTTAGTGCCTGATTCCATCAAATACGTTGAGACCTTTACAGGCCAGGCTGATGGCAAAGCGGAAGGCGTATCAGTGCAATTGACTTGTTATCTTGCTGATTATACTGGCGAACTGTCTCCAGATGCTGAAATCGAAGAACTTAAGTTTGTTGATGGCAACGACAGAGCGGTATGTTCACTGGCAGCACTGGTTGCGCTTGATTGGTTAGAAGCGAACCAGTATTTGGCTTAAGGTCTTAGCGGCTATTAGCTAATGTTGAAGATTGATCTTCAAAAGATCATCGCTTACGAATAGCTTGAAGGGCGGCTGTCTTTCATCAACAGGTCGAGTTTCCTTTGAGCTTTCTTCGTGTCTTGTAAATCCACCAACTCAATCATTTCACACTCATCTCGTACCATCTCATTAATTAGGCTTGGGTAGTGTCGGCAATCTTCTGGACGGTCTAAGTAAATGCTACATGTGTACTTGGCTTGAGCTTTGGTGTCTTTCGTCGGAACCAGCTCCAGAAAAGGGCAGCGAGTTAAACGTTCGCCAGATTCAGGGTCAAACCATATCTCGCTTCCTCGAACATATTCAAATATGTCTGGATTGAACAGCTCCCACAAATCAATCTCTTCTTGAGTCGCGGCAAGGTCACCATCTCCATATTTGATACAGCATTTTCCGCATTGATTACAATTTTTCATTAGTGACTTCATTGGTTGGTGAGCTTTTGTCATTTTACCACTGATAGCCGTGGCACGTTGACTTTGTTGTTCATGGTTAAACTGTTTCGGGAAGGGAGCCTAAAATAGAAGTACTTAATATTTCTTTAACTACCTAACACCACTCCAAACAAGGCTGTAAACAGTGATACAATTTGCGCCTAGCAAGTTATCAAAACAAGGCATAAAAATGAGAACCGTATACACCACCGAAGGCGACATCAACGCAAAGAAACAGAAAGACGCTTACCCAAAGCTGGCGCTATGTGATAATTGCGTTCGAGACTATGTGGTGATTGCTCAAGGCGAACGTACTTATAAGCCATGCGCAAAATGTGGTGCTGACGATTAATGCGCCTTGATAAATATCTATGTAAAAGCACTGACCTAACCAAGCCTGAAGCGATTGAACGCATCCATAATGGCGAGGTGAACGTAAACTGTGAAACAGTCACCGATGAATCAACTCAGGTTCATGAAAGCAACACCATCTTGTTAAATGGCACTCCGCTTAAGTTGCGAGAATTTCGATACCTCCTAATGCACAAGCCTGCGGATACTATCTGCTCTAATATCGATGAAGTTTATCCTTCACTGTTCAAATACATCGAGATAGACAAAGCATCAGAACTGCACATCGCAGGACGCTTAGATGCAGACACAACAGGCTTAGTCTTGATTACCGATGATGGGCGCTGGTCATTCAATATCACTCTGCCAACCAAGTCATGTAAGAAGGTGTACCGCGTGACATTGTCACGAGATATCAAAGACGATGTCGCTGATAAGTTCAAAGTGGGCATTCAATTGCAGGGCGAACAAAAACCGACCCGTCCGGCAGAGCTTGAAGTGATTACTAGTAAAGAAGTGCTGTTGACCATTACAGAAGGTAAGTTTCACCAAGTAAAACGAATGTTTGCTGCGGTAGGGAATCGAGTTGTTGGCCTTCATCGCGAACAGATTGGTGATATTCGTTTAGATGTTGAAGCAGGTCAGTGGCGTTATCTCACAGAAGACGAAGTTAGCTCTTTCAGCCAGTAACTTAAAATAAATTAAAGCATAGAGCCTAGTGATACTTCTGGGCTTTAAAACAGAAGGAATTGTTTATCATGGAAAACCTCAAAGTCACTGAAATTAAGTCGTTCGTACCCGCGAAAGATTTTGACCTATCAAAGCGCTTTTATCAAACTCTCGGCTTCGAAATCATGTCTGAGTTCCATGATATCGCTTATTTTCGTCACGGCGATTATGCATTCCTTTTACAAGATTTTTACGAACCTGCGCACTGTCACAATTACATGATGCACTTGCTGGTGGAAGACGTAAAAAGTTGGTATCAACACGTGCAAAACTCTAATGTAATGACGGAATTTGAAGTTACCGTTTCCGAGGTTGTTGAGCAGCCTTGGGGAATGCTTGAGTTTTGTATCACTGACCCAAGTGGTGTGCTGTGGCGTGTGGCTGAAAATATTGGGCCGCGCTAATTCATCCAATTTGCATTAATGCCAGTGAAAACTTCAAATTATCCATCTGTTTCTTTATTTATGCCGACATAAGGCAATGATCAAATAGGTTCAAACATGGATATAAAGGCTAAAATGCACAGCCAAGACGTTTACTACTGTGACGACGTTGATTTGGTTGCTGAGCAAACTCAATGCTTAGAAGTGCTATACGATTTCAACCACACTCGCCCGAGCGAAGGTGATAAACGACAGCAGATCATGAAGCAACTGTTCGCTGAAGTCGGCGAGGGTTGTTACATCGAGCCACCATTGCACGCCAACTGGGGACGTCACACGCACCTAGGCAACAACGTATACGTTAACTTCAATCTAACTCTGGTTGACGATACAGACGTATTCATTGGCGACAACGTGATGATTGCGCCTAACGTGACCATTGCCACTGGCACACATCCCATCAGCCCAGAACTCAGGTTAAAAGCAGCGCAGTTCAATGTTCCTGTTCGTATTGGCAATAACGTATGGCTTGGCGCACACACCGTCGTACTTCCTGGTGTCACCATTGGTGAAAACTCAGTAATAGGGTCAGGGAGCATCGTCACCAAAGACATCCCAGCTAATGTGGTTGCTGTCGGCAACCCATGCCGTGTGGTACGCGAAATCAACGAACGTGACCGAGAGTATTACCACAAAGGTCGCCGTATTCCTGATGAGCTAAAGTAAGCGATTTTTCACATGTCTTAAATTAGCTGTGACATAAGTCATTGTTATATAATGGATTGGTTGTATATTATTTGTGCATTTAAGACACTAGGCCGAATTATTCTGGATTTAAGTGCAGAATTTTTTTGTCTAATAGT
Source organism: Vibrio sp. 14G-20 (assembly GCF_026241515.1). Lineage (GTDB taxonomy): Bacteria > Pseudomonadota > Gammaproteobacteria > Enterobacterales > Vibrionaceae > Vibrio. The sequence goes on along the minus strand of NZ_JAPHPW010000004.1, from coordinate 104,087 downwards.
TGCTATATGTACAAGGAGTTTCAATGAAGGGTTTTCTCAAAGGGATTTTAGCTTATCTGGTTGTGATTTCGTTAGTTCTGCTAATTTCTCGCAATTTTTTTGATTACCTATCCACAATAGACTTGGTTGACTACATTGCATATAGCGGGGTTTTACTTGTTGTATTGGGAGGCATTACATTTGATGGTAACAATCCAGCTAATCAAGACTTTTTGTCGTTAATGATTCATCGTGAACTTGTGTCCCGAACCAATGACTTTCAAGACGAAAGTAATAAAGTAAGTTTTGCAGTTAATGTCGGATTGATAGGTATATTTTTACTTATTGGTAGTGGTGTAATGGCTTGGCATATTAGCAAGTAAAACATACAACAAGGCGCTTAAGTCTGAGCATACCGAACTCGCTTCGCTCAGGCACGGTACACATTCATACACAGCTTATCGTTATGCCTCGTCATTCTTCCAGAATTAAACTAACTATCCATACCTAGTGTTAATAGGTTGTTTGGATTCACGGTGCTTTTATAAACTATTTGGTAAAGTGACGGTTCAATGTACATGGAGTATTTATTATGGGAACAATAATCGGACTTGTGATTCTGGCTGCAATAGATTGGTATCTTTTTCGTAAAACAGGTCTTCATATTCATCAATGGATTTCCAAAAAGCATGCGAGGCATTTGTCGGATAAGGGAAACAATAAATAGTTTTTCTTATTAACTCATCAGATATTTTTTGATGAAAAGCCTGAATATTATGAATTTAAAAATGAAACACATAATATGACAGCTGCGGAATTATTTGCCAACTTTGAAAGTGGAGAATAAATATGAAGTCAGATTTTTCTAAATTAGCGACAACCGAGTATGGAAACATACTAAGTAATGAGCACTTTATTAACTTTAGTATTGCTCCTCTTTGGCTGGGAATACCGCGAATTTTTGGAGAAGCTTTTACTGTTCAGTTAACGTCTGGTGATAATTTAATGCTTCATTCTGCCATATACGAAGCTCCAGAAGGTTCCATCATTGTAGTGGATGGAGTTGATAGCGAATATGCAGTAGCCGGCGGTAATGTATGCGCAGTCGCTAAGAGTCGAGGTATCAAAGGCTTTATTATTGATGGTGTCATTCGAGATTTGACTGAAATTTCAGATATGAAGTTTCCAGTTTTTGCGAAAGGTGTTCATCCAGTACCGGGAAAGAAAGAGGCTTATTCTGAATTGGGCGCTCCAATCACTTGCGGGGGAGCAAAGGTCTCTACGGGAGATATCATTGTTGCTGATGCAGAAGGTATTGTCGTTATTCCTAAATCCAGAAAAGACGAAGTGTTTTTAATGGCTTCACAGAAAGCGAGTAAAGAGGCGTCATTAACACTCGCTGAGTGGGAAATAAACCATAGGGCCAAAATAGCCCAAGCAATAACGTCTGCGAAACAAAAACCTGAGAGCACTGTAAGCTGATTCGCAATGCGTGGCATATTTATCTATTAACAAGCGTTAGACAATAACGAATAAATTCACCAATGGAGAAGAGAGTGATCGTACGGACTGCGACGAAAGAAGACTCAAGTGTCTTAATAGAGTTTATTGAACAAAAAGCTGACTTTGACCGAAGTATGAAAGGGTTTAGCGGTGAAATCTCGACAACTATAGAGAAAATCGAACGTACACTATTTGGTGATTCCGCATTTGCCCATGCTTTAATATTGGAACGGAATAGTGAGTCTCTTGGCTTCGCACTGTATCATTATCGATATTCATCCTTCAGTGGAGAGCCATCAATCTGGCTTGACGACCTATTGGTTACAGGAAATCAAAGATCAAAAGGGTATGGTCGTGAACTTATGTTGGCTTTAAAGTCACAAGCGGAGTCATCATCAGCCTCTCACATCTCATGGACGGCAAGTCCACACAATAAGAAAGCGCATGATTTCTACAAAAGGTTGGGTGCAGAGGTTGAGCGAATGGATGGTCAAAGACCTTATTTCCGTTGGGCAATGTGCGATTCGTGATCAGATAAAAAGAGAACTATGAAAATAACGACACTGGTTGATAACTCTCGATTGGATAACGGGACAGACTTAACCTTTGAGCGCGATGTTCTGGCTTAGAAGTAAAGCTAGGGCTTCATGTATGCAAAGTTCAGGGAAAGAATGAAAGTATTGATTGCAGGGGCTAGTGGGTACATTGGCCGTCACGTTACATCGCTATTCGCAAAAAGTGATTTTGAAGTTTTTACATACGGTAGAGACAAAATCGTCACACCTCTTACAGTCGGGTTGATAGAAAATAGGTCCGATTTTGAAGGCTACTTTGATGTGGTTGTGAATTGCGCGCGTCCACATTGGTCACAATTCTCAGCAGATGAAATTGCAGATGTGGAGCAAAGGTTGCTATCTGAGTTAGACCTACTTGCCGCTAGAGATGCAACAAAGATACATACATCGGGTGTTTGGCTCTTTGGTAACGCCTCTAGCGCTGATTTGAGTCAATTTAGGCTGAAACCCTTGGAAGCCGTTAGATTAGATGTAGAAACAATACAGAGCGCTATTAGAAACAGGTGGCACGTCGTTTACTGTCCTAGTTTGGTTTATGGCGGTGAGAACTGTCAGTTAAAGCGAATTGTAGAATCTTTCGCTAGCCAAACGATCCAAGTAGGTATGCCGTCTATAGGATTTAACCAATATGTTCATGTCTATGACATTGCACGGTTTTATTTACTTTTGGCGCAAGGCCGAACCTTAGAAAAGCAGCATTTTGTTGCAGAGACTCAAGGTTATAGTCCTGCAGAATTCGCTCAACTCTTATTGGCCGCCAAAGCTGTGACAAAAGTGAGAAAGATCAGTTGGCAAGAGTTTGAGTCAGAAAATGGCTCTATGGCCGTTGGTATTGAACAACTGAATCTAAAACTACCAATTAGTTCTTCGTTTGAGCCTGTCGAGTTAGTTGAAGACTACATAAAACGAAGTATCCAAATGTGATTCTCAACATTTGGTATTTAACTCGGCTTGGCGTTAGTGGTAAGTTTGAACGCAATCTCAGCATTGTTAGTCACTTAGCTGTTCGTTTGTCTTTTGGTAAAAATTAAGGAGTTTTAAGTGGGTCAGGAAGTAAGAGTAGGTGTCGCTGCGGTTATTCTGCGTGAGGGGCGAGTGTTACTTGGAGAACGAATTGGTTCTCACGGAGCTCATACGTGGGCAACGCCGGGCGGACACCTTGAATGGGGTGAGAGCATTGAAGAGTGTGCCAAACGCGAAACACTCGAAGAGACGGGCTTGGTTGTTAGTGCATTTGAGAAGCTGACTTTTACCAATGATATTTTTGAGAAAGAGAACAAGCACTATATAACGCTGTTTGTTGTGGCTTCTGAGGCTAGCGGTGAACCACAGGTGACCGAGCCAGATAAATGCAAGCAATGGAAGTGGTTTAAGCTAGATGAGTTACCAGAACCACTGTTTCTTCCTCTGACGAATTTGTTGAGCGACCCAGTCACCTTTGGGAAGCTAGCGAAGTAAGACGTCAGCGATTGGAGCACAAAGCAATGAGAGCACCTTTTCAAGTTTTAGTGTTTCCCTATAAAATAGGCGACGCTAAACCTCAGTTTTTAATCGCACGTCGAAGTGACAATGGTTTATGGCAGGCGATATCCGGCGGTGGCGAAGATAATGAATCATTACTTGAGGCAGCACAACGTGAGCTCTATGAAGAGACTCAATTAGTTGGTTGTAACTGGCAGTTGCTCGATTCAATGTGCATGCTTCCAAAAGTCTTTTATGCAGGAAATAAAAATTGGACTGAGCATCCATTCGTAATTCCTGAGCATTCCTTCTCAGTAAAAGTCATGGAAGATCCTCGACTATCAAATGAACACACAGATTACCGTTGGTGTGATTACAAAACAGCCAGAGAACTTCTAACATATGACTCAAACAGGAATGCGCTTTGGGAGATAAACGAGAGGCTTTACAAAACAAGCTTAAAGTATACAGATTAATTAACTCTATATTAGAGTGGAAACCCTGACTAGATTTTTACTAATCTCTTGCTATTTAGTGAATAGGTAAATCATGACATTACGAGTAGTTCCAGAACTTTATTGTTTCGATATTAATGTGAGTAAATCCTTCTTTGTCGATGTGTTGGGGTTTGAAGTGAAGTACGAGCGCCCAGATGAAGAGTTTGTTTATCTAACGCTTGATGGTGTTGATGTGATGCTTGAAGGGATTGCGGGCAAAAGTCGAAAATGGCTTCCAGGTGATCTGGAGTTTCCGTTAGGGCGTGGTGTTAACTTCCAATGGGATGTTATCGATATCGAACCTCTATATCAGAGAGTTAACGAAAGCGCCGCTGATTCTATTTACTTAGCGTTAGAGGCAAAGTCTTATCAATGTGGGGATTCGATCGCGACTCAGAAGCAGTTCATAGTCCAAACCCCAGACGGTTACCTCTTTAGGTTTTGCCAAGATATTCTTTAACACATAAATCTTATTGGCCACTTACTTGTTGTTACATAAGCCGTTAATCCAGAGATAGGAAGTCAATGGAATACCAATTAGATATCGAGCCCTCCTATGACGACATTAATGAAGTCCGAGGCGGATTAATCAAACACAATACACCGTTTCTGGAAGGGATACCCAAGTCTCAAGTTGCGTACTACGCGATGGAGGAAGGTAACAAAGTCGGTGGTATTATTGCTGACCTTTGGGGAAACTGGTTACTGATTAAGTTCCTCTGGGTCGACGATTCGATGAGAGGAAAGCAAGTCGGGAGTGAGCTGCTTGAACGTATTGAAGAGTATGCGCAGTCTCAAGGTTGTACGTCTTCATTGGTCGATACATTAAGTTTCCAAGCGAAGCCTTTCTATGAGAAACGAGGGTATGAATGCCAGATGGTGTTAGAAAATTACCCTGTAGATTCCTCGCTATCGCTTCTCACCAAGTCGCTCGTCAAAAAGTAGCGAATGCGTGACTTATTAAGCGCCCGTATATACAAGGAGAGTAGAGTGGTCAACATTCGGGAAATGGCAATTTCAGATTACGACTCAGTGATCGCGTTGTGGTGTCAGACAGAAGGCATGAGTATTCGCGATGCCGATTCGAAAGAAAGCATTGCGAGCTATTTAGACCGTAACCCCGCTCTGAGTTTTGTGGCTGAAAGTAACAACGAGATCATTGGCGCTGTGTTGGTCGGAACGGATGGACGTCGTGGGTATTTACAACATTTAGCTGTCTCGGCCAACTTCAGAGGGCAAAAGTTAGGTTGTAAGCTTGTCGCAGAGGCGGTCAACGCACTTGCAGGATTAGGCATCCCGAAGACCCACTTGTTTGTCTATAACGACAACATCAATGCTCAACAGTTTTACGAAAAATTGGGCTGGTTTCCTCGCGATGAAGTGCGAATGTACTCGTTTAATAGCTCGGATAATAGTAACGTTTAGCCTTAAAGGTTCGCGCGGGCTGAGCTTGAATTTGTAACAGATTCGCGCGTATCCGCCAATATCAAAACAATCCTTGGAGTATTTAGAAATGTTGCTTTCTCGTCTGTCTAAACCATTGGTTCGTGGCTCTGAGTTATGTTCTGAACTGCTCAATTTCTTAACCGAGCATAAGAGTGATTTCGAAGAAAAGTTAATCCCTGATCTATCATACATCGATGATATGGCACACGTGGTGAACGGCATTAACATCAAAGACGTTCTACACATCAATGCGAATCAATACCGACTTAAATATTCGTTTGATTGGGAGTTGTTTCTAGGTTGTTCAGATAGGAACGAAACCGGTGTAGAGAGTGGAAGTGTTCTATTCACGCTTGAGGACGATAACGTTCTTAATATCAACTTCCCAAACTACGGTTCTCGAGACACTAGCGATGAGCTTTAGTAGGTTCTTCGTGGGTGCTATACAGAAGGAACAACAATGATAACTATCGAAAGGCTTGAAGAGTCACATGTGGCGTTAGTGCAGGCTATCCAACTCGCCGATGAACAGGTTAAGTTCGCTGGCACAGCTGCGGAGTTTTTGTTAGACGGCAGTGAAACGACGCATTTGCACGTGATTAAGTTTGACAATGAAGTTGTTGGTTTCTTTAAGCTGGATATCGCTTACGCAGAGCACTACGAATTCTGCCCTGAAGGAAGCATTGGGTTAAGAGCTTTTGTGCTTGATAAGAACCAGCAAGGTAAAGGTTTAGGAACTGGCACGGTCAAGGCTTTGTTTCCATATTTAAAAGCGAATTACTCAGCGTATGAGTCGATTTACTTAACCGTGAATTGCAAAAATCCCGCAGCATTCAACTGTTACCAGAAAGGTGGCTTCGAAGATACCAATGAACAGTATTTAGGTGGCGCAGCAGGCCCGCAATTTATCATGCGTGGTCAAATCGCTTAGTTATATGAAACTGATTAATTATTGATGAGAACCACCTGTATAGCTGTGTGCAGGTTGAGAGTCTTAAAGAACACGAAAAGGAAATTTGATGAAGGTTCAATATCTTGAAGTGGTTACCCCAGAAGTCGATGTCGTTTGTGCAACATACGCTCAGCTCTATAACGTGAAATTCAGTGGTGTTGATGTGAACCTTGGTGGGGCGCGCACTGCAAAGCTATCTAATGGTGGGGTAATTGGCATTCGAGCACCGCTTCGTGAAACTGAAGAACCAATTGTTCGTCATTACACGCTGGTTGAAGATATTCAGTCTGCAGTAAATGCAGCCGAGAAATTAGGCGCCGAAGTCGCGGTGCCTCCAGTGGAGTTACCACGTCACGGTATGTGTGCCATTGTTATTCAAGGTGGCGTCGAGCTCGGATTCTGGGAGTTATAGGTGATGCATAGCTTTTAGAATATGTAAAATAACGATAGTAATTTTACGTTTGAACGACAAACGATCTAGGGAGGGATTATGTCAATTACATCAGGAATAGCTCTGTTTGCTGCTATGTTACTATCTGCAGCGATACCGGGACCCAGCGTTCTCGCTGTTCTGTCGAGGTCTCTAAGCTATGGCTGGAAACAAGGCTTGTTAGTGGTGCTTGGCGTACTAATCGCGGATTACATTTTTATATTCTTAGCTTTGTCTGGTTTATCGGCTTTAGCCAGCGCAATGGGTGAATTTGCTACGGTCATTAAATATGTAGGCATTATTTATTTGTTTTGGTTAGCTTACACAACATGGACGTCAGATGTTAGTGAATCATCTTGTATGTCTTCGGATCAAGGTACGAAAGCCTCAAGCGTGATTATCGGCTTATTGATGACAGTTTCAAACCCAAAGGCGATTTTGTTTTACATGGGATTCTTTCCTGCATTCATAGACCTAAAAACATTTACCACAACAGATGTGATGATGATTTTGGTGATTTCAACTATAGCTGTAGGTGGAGTATTGAGTCTCTATGCTTGCACTGCCTCTAAAGCTCGTTTTGTATTTCAAGGGCGCTCAGCAAAGACGCTCTTGAACAGATTATCAGGTGGCTTTTTGGCGACTTGCGGTGCTTTGTTAGCAACTAAAACATGAGTACTCTTTGGACTGATTTAGCCATAACACCAAACTAAGCGTCAATACCTAGTGTCTTTACCTGCTTCATGGCATCATCCCACGCAGCTAAAACCCCAACAAGGTATGTTATGAAACAGAATATTGTCCACATTGCACTCGTGGTAAAAGACTACGATGAAGCGCTTGATTTCTATGTAAACAAGCTTAAGTTTGATCTCATCGAAGACACGTATCTGCCAGAAGAAGATAAGCGCTGGGTTGTTGTTGCTCCACCAAATTCAACCGGAGTGAGCCTGTTGCTTGCCAGAGCTTCTAAACCAGAGCAACTTGATTTTATCGGCAACCAAGCTGGTGGACGCGTATTCCTATTCTTAAACACCGATGATTTCTGGCGTGATTATGAACGTATGACGTCTTTGGGCATTAACTTTGTTCGAGAGCCTAAAGAGCAAGGCTACGGCACCGTTGCTGTGTTTGAAGACCTTTACGGTAACTTGTGGGATCTGCTTCAGTTAAACCCTGAACACCCTATGGCTAACAGGTAGATAAGCTTAACCAATAACCCTAATTCAAGTTATACGGATTTGCAGGAGCGACATGGAAGTCTCAAGGTATCAACCCAAGTATTTAACCGCTTTACAGGCGCTCTATCTAGAATCAAGACAGAGCACCTTTCATTGGACTGATGCCGACGCTTTTAAGTTATCCGATTTCGATTTAGATACAAAAGGTGAAGAAATATGGGTCGCCGTTTCTGGCGCAGAGGTTTTAGGTTTTGCCTCTATTTGGAAACCTGAGAGCTTCATCCATCACCTCTATGTTTGCCCGCAAGCACTACGTTCTGGGGCAGGCTCTGCTTTACTTAATACCTGCAAACAATATTACTCTAATCTGACATTGAAGTGTTTGGCTGCCAATGAAAATGCTATTGGCTTTTATCAGTCGCAAGGCTTTGTTATCTCATCCACAGAGGAAGAGGGGTTGGAGCGTTATCACTTAATGACTTATCAAGCTTAGTAATAACAATCACAAGCCCTGCATACAACAAGGGCATCAAGTCGGGAGCTAAACAGAGAATATGGAAATAAAAAAGCTTTCAGCGACGGAGGTACTTCCGGTTAGGCATCAAGTGCTTTGGCCTGATAAACCGATGTCGTTTTGTATGGTGCCAGATGACGAACAAGCAACGCATTACGGCGCGTTTATTGGTGAACAGTTGGTTTGTGTCGCGTCTATCTATGTCCAAGGCAATGGAGCGAGGCTGAGAAAGTTTGCCACGCTGCCTGAATTCCAAGGGCAGGGAATCGGTTCAAACGTGATTGAGCATGCAATCTCTAACCTCAAAGATTTAAACATCCAATACTTTTGGTGCGATGCGCGTACAACGGCTTTAGGATTTTATCAAAAGTTTGGGATGGCTGTAGAAGGCTCTGAATTTGAAAAATCGGGCGTTGCGTATTACAAAATGTCGGTTCATTGGGAGTAATGCTTCTCTGTCGCTAGGTTAACCCTCCGCACCGCTAAATCATCAACTTAAGTTAAGGAAGCTCATCTTGGAAGAAATCAAAGGCATTCTGCAATTCATGGTCGAAATTGAACAATTAAAGGATGTTCATCGACAGACAAAACCAGTTGGATTGGACCGATATGAAAACTCGGCAGAGCACAGTTGGCACGTCTGTTTGAGCGCTCTAATGTTGAAAGACTATGCCAATGAAGAAATCGATATTACGCGAGTGATGAAGATGTTACTGATACATGACCTTGGGGAAATCGATGCCGGAGACACCATCATTTATGCCAGTGAAACCGAAGAAAACAAGCTCAAAGAGAGAAACTGTGTCGAGCGCTTGCTGAAATTATTGCCGAGCCATTCAAGAAGCGAGTACTTGGATCTATGGCTTGAGTTCGAAGCGGGTGAGTCGCCGGAAGCAAGATTTGGTAAGGCGATCGATAGAGTGCCACCTTTGCTTCATAACATCCATGGTGGTGGTCATAGCTGGAAGAAGCACAACATATCCAAAGACAAAGTTCTGACCTTCAATGGCGAGCGTATTTCTAAAGGCAGTAGTGCTCTATGGAAAGAGCTAGAAGTACAACTTGAAGGTGCTGCGGACAAAGGGCTATTAAAGTAAAAGTTAATTTCGTATCTTAGCGTAACAATAGCTTTAGCTGTTCAATGAGGGGAATCTCGATGGCAACTGATTCAAGATGCATGGCACTTATCTTATGTCTCATTTCTTTCTAATAAAACTCTAATGGACAACAATAAGTTCGAGAACCGAGTGATAAGTTGTTAGTATGCATCAACTTTATAAATGTTAGTTGGCTTATGTAAATGCTTGATAATAAGTATATTAAACACCCTTATCACTGTGAGCAGTGCAACGCGCTTACCCCGCACCTTGCTGTTAACCCTTCCGATGCTCAATCTAAAGCGGACGCTGAATCTGAAAAGAAACAATGGAAACTAGGCGTGTTGATGGAGTACATGATGACGTTAATGTTTAAAGGTGACAATAATGTTCCCGGTTTTTATGTCGACAGTGATTATGAATACCAATGTGAAAAGTGTGGGACTAAGTCGTGGCACTGATTGGGTATGAACATTTGATTCAACCCTAATTTTCGAGCGCTAATCCTCAAAATTAACTCGCTTAAAGAACTAGTTAGCTTTAAGAATTAATGAGTTTCAATCAGGCGTATTAATCCCACTTTGTTATGGAGGACAAACGAGTGATATACCCAAAAGCTTTAAATATCGGTGACAAAATAGGATTTTTCTCACCGTCATCGCCCGCAACTGTCTTTGCACCTAATCGATTTGCTCGTGCTAAACGTTATTTGGAAAAGCAGGGCTTCATTTTAGTTGAAGGTTCGTTAACTGGAGATTCAGAAGGGTATCGTTCTGGTTCTATTCAAGCGCGAGCCGAAGAACTCAATCAGCTCATTCGAGACCCTGACGTGCGCTGTATTATGTCGACCATTGGCGGTAACAACAGCAACTCACTGTTGCCATACATCGATTACGACGCCCTTAGAAACGACCCGAAGATCATTATCGGCTATTCAGATGTCACCGCATTATTACTCGGCATTTACGCCAAAACTGGATTGGTGACTTTCTATGGCCCGGCACTCGTCGCGTCATTTGGTGAGTTCTCGCCATTAGTCGACGAAACCTTCCAATCGTTTACTGACATCGTATGTTCGGATTCAAGCCAACATCAGTACACGATGCCAGAGCGTTGGACGGACATTAAACACGATTGGGAAACTCAAGACTCTGCAAGGCCTGTTTACGATAACGAATGGCACTTCACGGGAAGAGGTCAAGTAAGCGGTCGTGTGATTGGTGGCAATCTGAGTACGATGGCAGGGATTTGGGGCAGCGAATACATGCCAGAAATTCAGTTAGGCGACATTCTGCTTATCGAAGATTCACTAAAAGGCATTGAAGCCGTTGAGCGTTCATTCGCGCACTTATTGGCTTGCGGAGTATTCGATAAAGTAGGTGCGCTTGTGCTTGGCAAATATGAACTGTTTGATGACAAAGGGACAGGGCGAACACCACTTAATGTACTTCTTGAAGTGCTGAACGGTAAAAATGTTCCGATCCTGTATGGCTTTGACAGTTGCCACACCCATCCTATGCTAGTCACGCCACTAGGTGTACAAGGCACTATTGATTTTGATGGCCATACATTCAAGCTTCAAAGCCAATGGTTAGCGTCGAGTTAGCCTAAACTGATGATAATAAGACGCATTAGAAAAGTGATCCTCTCTGCAAACTGAGAATGGAAACGCGTCTATACTGACATGGGTTACGTCGCTGATTTTGGAAGTGGCGCTATGAATGTAAATTTGATTAGGTTAAATCTCTGAGGTGACGATGAAAAAATTACTACCACTATGCGCCATTTTGCTCTCGGCATCATTTTCAGCTGCGGCTTCTGATGGTTTGATTAAATACCAAAGTAATTACTCAGTGAAAGAGACCGCTGACCGCTTTGAAGAAATCGCTAAAAGCAAAGGTTTGACCTTGTTTGCGAGAATCGACCATCAGAAAAATGCGAGTAAGGTTGGTCTTGAATTGAGACCAACGGAAGTCATCATCTTTGGTAACCCAAAAGTAGGGACACCATTAATGCAATGCGCTCAAGATGTCGCGATAGACTTACCGCAGAAGGTGTTAGTCACTGAGGATTCTAATAAAGAAGTATGGCTATCTTACAACGATCCTAATTACTTGGTAGAGCGTCACGCAATCAATGGCTGTGACGAAGTGGTTAAGAAGATATCGGGTGTACTAAGCAAGCTTTCAGAAGCGACAGTGGCGAAAGCTGAATAACCGAGCCAATAAGCACTCATTTAGACCAATAATGGGTGCGACTTGACGATGATATAGCTTCCCAATCAACGTTTGGCTGAATTGACAATTAAGCAACAATATATAAAAGTAGTGTTATGAAACTGAATTCAGCGTCATCTAACCAACGAATTATCATCATTCCATAGGAGTGGTGGGATTGTTGATGCGCTTTGTTTATCGAACCCACCCGTAAGGTGGGTTTTTTGTCGCTGTCTTATGGGTTTTATCTGAATAGAGGAAGTCATATGAAAAAGGTCGCGGTTTTTGGCAAGCCTGGGAGTGGAAAGTCCACAATCAGCAAAGCGTTAGCACTAGCTACAGGGATAGAGCTTCACCAGTTGGACTCTCTTGTTTATAAGGCCAACGGAGAGTTTGTTGAGCGTGAAGTGTTCGAGCAGGCTCATGAGAGCATACTTAAGTCAGAACGCTGGATCATCGATGGTTTTGGCCCTCTAAGCTCATTCAACACACGTTTAGAAGCCGCAGATACTTTGGTTTATATCGACCTTCCTTATCCAATTAAATACTGGTTTGTTACCAAGCGAATGCTCAAAGGGTTGTTCGTTAAACCTGAAGGCTGGCCTGATGGAAGCTCAGTGATAAAAGGCACGATACAAAGTTATAAGACACTAAAACTTTGTCCTAAATTTTGGAATGACGACTTTAGACTACGGTTAGAATTACGCGCAAAAGAGAAAGAGGTTCACATCATCAGAAGCGTGAGTGAATTGAATAACTTTGTCCGCCAACACGTCACTTAACAGGTGAGAGCTTACCTTTCTTTGAAACGCTTTAATTTGCTCATAACTTCATGAATATATTTAGATTTAATTCAACATGTGGCATATTTGCCATGTGTTGAATTTGTGCTTTGAGTTAAGGCGATAGATATTATGTATGGAAGTGAGAAGACGAGAGCGTTCTGCTGTAACTGTAAGGAACTTACACTGCATAGGTACACGATGTTCAGTAGCCAAGTGCAAAAGGCACCACAAGCTGAAGATAAAAAACCGAGCTTACTCCAACGAATTTTATCGGAGCTTCTATCTTTTGGTGTAACAGGTTCGGGCGCGACAGGTGATTACAAATGTACCCAATGTGGAACATATCTGAATACACCAGACAACCTAGACTGAGTTTGTGAGTTTGGCTTAGGCAAATAAAAACGGGAAGACCTCAATGATCTCCCCGTTAGGTATTACTTAACTCATCGTGCTATTGGCAGTTTGAGTGAGAAGCCTTATGCACAACACTTCTTGTATTTCTTACCGCTGCCGCAAGAACATGGGTCGTTACGGTTAGGTGTCTTTTCGAACGTCATTGTTTTTGGCTTGTTTAGCAACGTGTCGAACTCAAGCGTGTTTTCTTCTTTAGTTGCATCAACAGATACAGTAACAAAGATTGAATGCTCAGCCGCGATTGCTTCAACTTCTGCTTTACGAGCTTCAGTTTGAACCATTACCGCAACTGGTGACTCTTCAGTACCCACTTTAACATCGCGGTTTACATTGTAGCCAGCAAGAACGTGGTTCTGTCTTGTCTCGATACGGCCTTTGAAAAATAGTTTCGACATTGGGTACTCACAAAATTTGGGATGACGCTATTCCTATGCTGGGTAGCGTTATAGAGCGGGGGATTATACGCATATATTCCAATTGATAAAGCAGTGATGTGAGTAAAGATTATTGGTTTTTGTTTGCTAGCAATTATTTGTTTTATTACTTTGTTCTAATTAGACTAATTTTGAAACTCAAGACAATAAGGTTTCCCTTAACAGGGCCTCAAGTGATAAATTGAAATCGTCAATTTAAACAACGAGATACCCCATGAAGTTAGATGCCATCCTGTGGGATTACGATGGAACCTTAGTCAATTCAGTTCCGAAAAATATCGCAATCACCAAAGACATTATCTCTGTGGTCGCGCCACATTTGTCCGGTGATAATTTACCAAAATATTTGTTGAGTGAGGCGCTTTATCACGAAGCCAACCACGGTGCTAAAAACTGGCAAGCTTTATATGTCGATTATTATGGCCTATCACATGACGAAATGTTGATCGCCGGTGAAATGTGGGCAGAGCATCAAGAGAAAAATCAAACTGCTGTCACCTTGTTTGACGGGATGAACACTGTGGTAAGTCAGTTTGCTCATCTTCCTCATGGGATTTGTTCTCAAAACTCTCAATTGAATATTCGTGGTGTACTCGACAGTTATGGCATTGGCGATTTGTTTAAATCGGTAGTGGGCTATGACGATGTCTCGAACGGCCACCAAAAGCCACATCCATTTGGTGGAGTGAAATGTGTTGAGAACATATTTGGCTTCGATCAGGCTAACGAGCTTTGTTTGATGTACATCGGTGACCATGAAGCGGACACACAGTTTGCTCGCAATATTGAAGCAGCATTGGGTAAGAACGCAAAAGTGATTGCCGTGGCCGCCGGTTATAGCCGATCTGAGCCTGAAAACTGGCAAACCAAGCCCGATTATATTGCCAACCATGTCGATGATCTTTTAACGATAATCGGCAAGTACGTATAAAAATCACCACACCTGAATGATTTTAAGGAAGAATAATGACACCAAAACAAGTGGTATTAGGTTTTTGGGATGCAATGCGCAGTAATGATTTTGCAAAGGCGAGTGAATGGCTAGCCGCAGATTTTGAAGGCTATTGGCCTCAGTCGTCTGAATTGACGGTAGGCCGCCACAACTTCACTGCAATCAACTCTGAATACCCAGCCAATGGTGTTTGGAAATTCACCCTCAATTCGATTGTCTGTGAAGGAGATTCCGTAGTAACAGACGTTTCGGTTACTGACAGTGTATTGAAAGATCGAGTGATTACCTTTCACACGGTGGTTGATGGTTTAATCCAAAAGCAAACTGAGTTTTGGCCAGACCCATTCGAAGCGCCGGCGTGGCGATCGCAGTGGGTTGAGGTTGTATCGAGCAATTAGTTTGTATCGATACGATCAGTTTGTGACGAAAAATCAGGTTATAACAAACAAGTGGCATTAGGAGGTTTCATTGAGCAAGGTAGTGATTGTAACAGGCGGAAGCCGAGGCATTGGCGCAGCGACGTCTAAATTGTTGGCCAGTAAAGGCTATGCTGTATGCGTTAACTTCATACACAATGAGTCACGAGCTGAAGATCTAGTGAACGAGATTCGTGAACAAGGCGGAACCGCCATAAGCGTGCGTGCGGATGTGTCTGTTGAATCGGACGTGAAATCCTTATTCGAGATTGCTCGTAACAAGCTAGGTCCAGTGACTCACTTGGTCAATAATGCCGGGATCTTGTTTACTCAGTCACCATTAGTTGACATCGAATTGGATCGCTTTGAGAAGGTGATGAAATCGAATGTATCAAGCTGTTTCCTGTGCAGTAAAGCCTTTATCAAACAAGCGGACGGTGCAGGTTCTATCGTGAATGTCTCATCTGCTGCTTCTCGCACAGGAGCGCCGTTTGAATATGTGGATTACGCAGCATCGAAAGGTGCGATGGATTCACTAACCAAAGGCTTATCGCTTGAATTGGCTGCGCGTAATATCCGAGTTAATGGTGTAAGGCCAGGTTGTATCTACACTGAAATGCACGCAGACGGCGGAGAGCCTGGGCGAGTTGATAGATTAGCCTCGCAACTGCCGCTACAACGAGGTGGCACGCCAGAAGAAGTCGCTAACTCTATTGCGTGGTTACTGTCAGACGAAGCTTCTTATGTAACTGGATCATTCATTGATATTGCGGGCGGGCGATAGGGCTCGTTAGCTTTTACACTAAGATAGACCAGTAAAAACCATAAACACGCAACAAAAGTACCTAACTAAAAGAACGAAACTAAGAGTACAAACATGAAAAACTATTTTGAGAGTCCGTTTGTCGGAAAGTCACTCAAAGAACAAGTGACCAACCCAAACATCATCGTAGGCAAGCACAGCTATTACTCGGGTTACTACCATAACCACAGTTTTGATGACTGTGCGCGTTACCTATTACCGGATAGAACCGACATCGATAAGCTGATCATCGGTAGCTATTGTTCGATTGGTTCTGGCGCTGTATTTATGATGGCGGGCAACCAAGGTCACCAAAATCAGTGGGTGAGTACCTTCCCGTTCTTCTATCAAGACGACGAGAAATTTGAAGATGCGATAGACGGCTTCGAACGCTCTGGTGATACCTTGATTGGTAACGATGTGTGGATTGGCACAGAAGCCATGATCATGAGTGGTGTTAAGGTCGGTGACGGAGCAATCGTCGCAAGTCGAGCTGTTGTGACTAAAGACGTTGCACCATACTCGATTGTTGGTTCAAACCCAGCGCGTCACATCCGTTATCGTTTCAATGAAACTGAAATTGCTCAGTTGTTAGAAATGAAATGGTGGGAGTGGAACGAAGAACAAATCAAAGGCGCGATGCCATTGATGTGTTCTTCAGATATCGACGGTTTGTACCAATATTGGAAAGCGTTCGCGCAATCTTAAATTCAGGCTCGCTGAAATTACAAGTACGCCTAAATAAACGCACGTGAGCTAGATACCTGCGCCAACTTGAAAATAGAGCGCGGTATCTTCTTCACTGAACGCAATATCAATCCCCGAAATTAAACCATAGCGTCTTGCGATAAGGTAACGGAAACCAACGCCGTAAGCCGCGTGAGAGCTTTGATCAAACATGTCTTTATCGCTGTCACCTGCATAACCAATTCCCGTAAACACAGCGGTTGACCAGCGTGGTGTCCATTGTTTGCTTACTTGAACTTCTGCCGCGACGGTGTGTTCACCTTGATAACGATTACGTGCGATGCCTCTGAGATCGATATCTGGGTAGTACTGCGGCGAAAGAACACGTTCATTGGTCGACAATGATTTGTACTGTCCTCGCAATGCTAAGTTCCACTCCTTGTTTAACTCCCAATAATTAAGCCCTTCCAAATTAAACGTTTGATAGGTGTAATCACTGCCAATCGCATCACCAAACCAAAGGTATTCCGCGACATAATTGTATCCTTGAGTGGGATTTAAGAAGCTGTTCTTGCTGTCGTATTCAGCGATTAAACCCAAGCCGGAAGAGGTCGGTGACGTGTTGCCAATGTTGTTTAAGATTTCTTGCGCTTTAGGATGATTATTAAGTGAGAGTGTTGGTGCGAAGAACTGTTGAGAAAACCCCAGTAACCAGTGCGAGTCGGGTACTCTAAATTGGAGCTTCTGTATCCCGCCCATGCCTTTTAGCCCTAACTCAACACCTTCGTTTGGAGCGAGTGGAGACAAGGCATTCGGAGAGCTTTGTCGATAAAAGGTCATGTTGATATCGCCATAACCTAATCCACCAAGGTAGCGTATTGAATCCTCATTCCAACTACGCTTATGGCCAACAAACGCCATCCAAGTGCCATTCTCTGTCGCAAAGCCGCCAACCGCAGTGATTGCAGGGGTGAGAAGCTGCGCGCCACCATCGATGGATTTTTCAGCGAGTTCTTTACGCGTATTTTTTTGTTCTTCAGATTCGTGCATGAAGATACCGGTGAAGCCGCCACCGTATCCTACCGCAGGCTCTGTAATGAGAATTGGCACAGGAAGAAAACCGTAGGCATTTTCTGCGAGGTATTCTCCCATATCGAGTTGGCCATCAATTTCATCGATAAAGCTGACGGCGTGTGTCGCCGTAGAAAAAAGTATCAGGCTACTTAGTGCTAAAGGTTTAAAGGTCATAACATTCCGTATTATTCACTATCCATTAAATTGAGTGTAATCAATCAAATAGATAGCGCAATAGAACGAGGAGTATTAACCGGTATATCGGTTCAAAAGGCGAATGGAACAACGTTTACTATTGGATAGTTTCTACGTACGTCAGAATATCCAGAGCATCTTGCTTGGTAATTGTACCTTTCCACACTGGCATACCTTGTTCTACGTTACCTTCTAAAATGTCATCCGCCAAAGAACTTGGACTGGTAAAAAAGCCGCCTAGTTTATTAGCGATATTGGCGGGTTTGTGTGGCAATGAAGCGGCAGTGGGGCCATCACCGTGTCCTTTGTCGCCATGACACACCCGGCAAAGCTGCGTGTATTTGGCTTTACCATTGGCAAAGTGCCTCGCATCGATTTCTGAGGCGGCACTCGCATTAAACGTCATCATTGAAGCGACTAAACCTAATAAAGCTAACACGTGTAAATGGTTCATGGTTTTCATTGTTTTGTTCTCGATTATTATTTAACAATGAAAGAATAAGCAGATGTGAGTAGAAGAAACGTGAATGGATAAAGCGAGATTAAGCTAAGTTTAGAAGTAGGTTTAGAAGCACGTTTAGAAATAGGATTAGAAGCAAGTTTAGTTGCGGACGAACATCAATGTGACTTAGTTAAATGATTGATTATATGCATATTGCATAGTATGGCGTGTCGCATTAGCGTGGTGGATGAATTGGAGGGGTATTATGATTAGTTGCAACGATTACGATTATATTGAGATTGTGTGTATGCACCGATACCCAATCAAATTAACGCTGAAGTCTGGCGAGCAGATTGAATGTGTCGGATTAGATACTCAACGCAATGATAGCCGTGAAGAGTGCATTAAGGTCAGTATTCAAGGTGCAGAACAGCTTGTCGTACTCACTGATCTTTCAACACTAGAGGTCTGTGTCGACAATCCTCATTTTCAGCAGGTTTCGTTCAAAACGTCATAGGCTTTCAAATGAATAACACCATAGAACAATGCTATTGTACGGCATGCCGAGAAGAGACACAGCATGTCGTTATATTGGTTCGTAAGAAGAGTGCGTTTGCAGATAAGCCCAACCAAAAGCGAAGCGAAGTTTGGGCTGGCGTGATAAAAGGTTGGTTCCTCGGTCCTTTTATCGCGTCAATGGATGACTTTTCTCGTCATCT
Organism: Vibrio sp. 14G-20; assembly: GCF_026241515.1. GTDB lineage: Bacteria > Pseudomonadota > Gammaproteobacteria > Enterobacterales > Vibrionaceae > Vibrio. Next base: position 85,316 of record NZ_JAPHPW010000004.1, on the reverse strand, counting down.
TGTCTGTGAAAAGTGTGGCCATAAAGAGATACAAGATTAGCCGTGTTGCTCTGCGAAACTTTGGATCTAATAGAGTTACGCATCGATTGACTTAGGAATAAAACGAATGAAAGTAGAGATGATTGAAGCCGTGAAGGCGTATGGTTTTTCAGTAAGAACCACTAATACCGATGAGATGGACCCAGCCAAAGCCAAGATAAGTCAATTGTGGCAGGGCTTTTTTGACCAAGCATTTCTAAAATTAACGCCTGATTCAAAAGTGTATGGTGTCTATACCAATTACCAATCGGATTTTACTGGTGAGTTCGATGTTGTTGCGTGTACCAATGCACTTACCGATAACAATTTAGATGCGCTTGTCGAAACCGAAATACAAACAGGCAAATATTTAACGTTCTCTGCCGAAGGTGAACTCCCTCAAACGGTCATCGATTTATGGGGAGAAGTGTGGGCTTATTTCAACGATCCAGATTGTCCACATACGCGAACTTACACAACTGATTTTGAGTTTTACAAAGGCGAAACGGAAGTCGAGATTTCGATAGCGATTCAATAAGCTTTTAATTGTAAGTTATTGATAGAATGTTAATAATAAAAGAGCCACTCTCTGATGAAGTGGCTCTTTTTTTTGGTTGTTCCTGCTCGGAATTAAGGCTAACTACATCAATCTCATGAAGTAAGGAATGATCAAAGCATTGGCTAAATCAATAAAGAACGCACACACCAATGGCACGATAATAAAGGCTTGCACTGAGTGACCATACTTTTGGCTTACCGCGGACATGTTCGCCATCGCTGTGGGTGTTGAACCCAATGAAATCCCACCGAAACCGGCACACACGACCGCTGCATCATACGTTTTACCCATAGATGGGAACACGATGAAAATATTGATGATTACGGCTAATAGAAGCTGCATTGCCAATATGGCAAAAATCGGGCCTGCTAAATCGATCAGTGTCCAAAGCTGCATACTCATTAAAGACATCGCTAAGAAAGTACCCAAAGATATTTCTGCAATGAGGTCGATAGCGGGGGAGCGTGTTGGCCACTTTGTACCTGAGATTCTTGGATAGGAGTCTGGCATCAAGTTAGTAATCACGATACCGGCGAACAAGCAAGACACAAACAGTGGCAGTTGTAACCCGGTTTGGCTGATCAATTCATTCAGTAAAGCACCGACGATGACACAGATATGAATAGCTAATACGGCGTCGAGAAACTGAAATGACGTGAGTGCTTGTTTCTGCTTTTCGGTATTCGAACTTTCCGCGTTAGCTTGGCCTTCAGCTGGCTTTAGGTTGTGACGCTTGATAAGAAACTTAGCAATTGGGCCGCCCATCAAACTGGCTAAGATAAGCCCAAATGTGGCGCTGGCGATACCAATCTCCATCGCGCTTTGTAATCCAAATTCATCCGCAACCTTTGGTGCCCAAGCGATCGCGGTTCCGTGCCCACCAATCAATGAAATACTGCCACTCAATAAGCCAAACACAGGCTCAAGACCAAACATCGATGCGACAGAAATACCGACAATGTTTTGCATGATCATAAAGAAGATCGTGATGACAAGTAGAATCACCAAAGGTTTGCCGCCTTTGAATAGGTCTTTCAAACTTGAATTAATACCTATGGTGGTAAAGAAGTAGACCAACAATACATCGCGAGCAAACAGATCAAATTGAACCTCAATCGAAGTCGTTGCATAAAGCGCTGCAAATAAAAGTGACGCTAAAATCCCACCGGATACGGGTTCTGGGATGCTGAATTCTTTTAAAAATCCGACGACTTGATTCAGCCTTCGTCCGATAAATAGCACCACGATACCCATGGTCACCGCAAAAAATGATCCGAGATGTAAGATGTTGTTTTCAAATTCCATAGTTGTCCTTGTAAGGGAAAAATGCTGACGTAATTTCTGATTGCCTAACGGTGTTAATAAGCAACTAGATTAACATTATTTCTTGCGTTCAAATGATAAGAAGTTTTGAAATTCCGGATCGGCAATAAGTTGTTTGTTTCCTTCTTTAATTAGTAGGTCTACGTTTGCTTTATCTATCATAAAATCTGTCGGTATTTGATTGAGCAAGTAACGTTTAGCGCTGGTATCTGATTTATTCGGGCTAATCTCAATGAAATAGGAAGAAACAGTATGACCTTGATGAGAGGCTAGCTCCGACCAAGACTGCAACTCGTCAACGATCAGATCTTTTGTTGTATCGTTATATCGATGCAATTGGATATCGGTAATGACGTCGACAGTTTGTTTCATCGATGGCGCTTCAATCGACTTTCTAATACCTGATTCCGGAGAGGTCGATGCATCAACCGAGATGATGACAATAGGGCGCGCTGATTGGTTTTTGTGCAAGCTTTGCAGTTCTTCTTTGTCGTTGAAACGCAAATATTCGGACATCTCATAAACAGATAACAAGCCAAGGTTATCAGTAATCCCACCGTCCACTAGATGAAGATAATTGACTTCGTCTTTATGGCTATAGGACTCTAGCGATTTGATGAGGTTTCTATTGCGATAACTGGTGGCTTCAAACGAAGGCTGCAAATGATCTGATTTGTCACAGTCATTTTTGTTTTCAAGTACTACAGGTGTGAAAACGAAAGGTACAGCAGACGACGCCGTCACCGAGCTCGACACGGAATAGCTGTTTAAGTCTGAACAAATCAGGTCAAAGTATTCTTGTGTGAATGAAAAGCGAGAGCCCGTCGATATATCCGTTGCGTTAATTACTATGTAAGGCGCACCTTCTCGTCGAATGTCCGCAAATGTGCTGTCACCAAAAATGTTGTCATCGTAATAATCGGTCGCTTTATCGGTTCTAGTAGCGTAAGAGAACCAATAACTTGGCGATAACAGAATAGAGATTAGGTCTTCAGACACTTCGTGATAGAGAAATGCTTCTTCGTAATCTTCGAATATTTTGTCGCCATACAATCCATAGTAGGCAGCGGTAAAACTGCCCCCAGATACAGAGCTGATCATGTCGACTTCTTCTAATAGGTTGATACGTTCACCATCGATCTCTATATCGGTATCACGTAGTGCCTGTAATACACCATAAGAGAGCGCTGCCGCGCGTGTACCTCCGCCTGAAAATGAGAGGATAAGAGTGACTTTGTTGTCTTGTCTGTAGAAATTTTTTGCAGTGTAGGCTTGTTTTTGCGACGCCCCCAAGTTGCCGGTATTAGTGGTTTTATTTTTTGCGCTACAACCTGAAAGGGCTAGCGATAAGGCCACCAAAAGTGAAACTTCCGAGAAGCCTTTGAGGCCGTGATTAGATATGTTGAACGGGTTTACTTTGTTTTTGGGCATAGCACATTTCAAACTAACGTTGTGGTTGAGTGAAACGCTATTTTCGTTGAACTTTAATATGCCATCAATGGTGCCACCTGTAATTCAGTGTCACGATTTTCAAAACAATCTAGAGATAATTAAGCTTATTTAGAACTATTTATAGCTATGATTAACGACTTAGTTCCATCCAAAAACACAATCTTGCTTGGTTTCATTCCACAAAGGGTATTGCTTCATGACTTGGGTGTAGAGCTTACTTTCCAAGTGCGCTCTTAACCAACGTCCTACGTTTTGGTACTCAGATTGCACAAACCACTTCTTTTCGACTCGTACAAACTGGCTGACAAAAGGCATCACGGCAAAGTCGGCTAAGCTTGGGGTTTCTCCAAAAAAGTAGGGCTGATCGGTGAGTAGCGCTTCTAACTGACTAATGAACGCTTCGCAGGCTTGTCGACGTTGTTCAACATCGATGTTTCGGTAACGAACAGACGCTCTGTACTTTTCTAAGTGGCCAATAAAATCTTCATCGTTGGTTTTGATGAGCTGGTGGACTTGTTGGCTCAGTGTTGGATTACTTGAACGCAGAAGATCTTGAGGATCGTTTTGCTGTAGTGCCCAGTTCATAACATCCAAGCTCTGCTCAATGATTTGTCCATCTGGTAACACCAATACCGGAACAGTACCTTTTGGCGAACTGGCCAATAGTTCGCTAGGCTTGTCTTTGGTAACGATTTCTCGAAGTAACACTTTTTGCTGTGATAGTGCGATGCCCATTCGTCCGCGCATGGCGTAAGGGCAGCGACGTAAAGAATAAAGGATAGGTAAATCGGATTCGTTTGGCATTATTGAGGTCATTTAGTTTGAAAAGTGTTGTTAGGTGGTAAAGAGATCGTGATGTAGGTAGAATACGCGGCTTAAAAATTATAAGTAAGTGAGCGACTTCAAAAATGAGCAGAAAGATTGAGTTATTAGCCCCAGGTGGCGATGTAGAGGCGATTAAAGCAGCTATCGTAGCGGGTGCTAATGCGGTTTATTGCGGTTTAGACACCTTCAACGCTCGTAACAGAGCCTCTAACCTATCGTTAGATGAGTTGAATGGTGTGATTCGCCTTGCTCATGAATACGGTTGTGAAGTGTTTCTGACTCTTAACGTTGTGCTGCTGGAGCATGAAATTAAGAGCATCACTAAACTGTTGAACCAGCTTGTGAACACTAAGCTTGATGGCATCATCGTCCAAGATCTTGGTTTGTTCGATTTGGTGAAAAAGCATTTCCCATCGTTAGATGTTCACGCATCGACTCAGTTAACGACACACAACGAAGGCCAGATTAAGTTCTTGTCTAAAATTGGCGCAACACGCGTTAACTTGTCTCGTGAATTGAACCTGCCAGAAATCAAAATGCTGACGGAAGTGGCACACGACCACGATGTTCTAACCGAAGTGTTTGTACATGGCGCTTTGTGTATCGCATTCTCTGGCCAATGTTACTCAAGCTCAGTAAGTGTGGGTAACTCAGGTAACCGTGGCCGTTGTAGCCAAGCATGTCGTGATGAATACGAAATCACTGATGCAGGAAACAAGTTCCCACTGAACCTGAAAGATAATTCAGCGTACTACGACCTACCTGAATTGGTTGACGCGAAAGTCGACTCATTGAAAGTTGAAGGCCGTATCAAAGGCGCACACTACGTATACACAGTGGTTGATACGTGGCGCAAACAAATTGATAGCTTTGTAGAAAGTGGTTTGTTGATCGAAGACGATTCAAACCTGCACAAAGTATTCAACCGTGATTTCACTAACTCTTTCCTTAAGGGCAACCTAACGAAAGACATGTTCATTGATAATCCTCGTGACAACAGCATGAACTACGCCGTTGATAAAGCGACGAAAGAGAACAATGAAATCTCAGTGGTACAAATTCAAGAAGTGACCAGCGATCTTTATGAAGCGAAAAATGCCCTAGGCAGTGAAATGCGCGACAAGATCGAGTTCCTTGATATTCGTAAAACACCCGTGTCATTGTCGTTTAGTGCTAAGGTGGGTCAACCATTTACGGTGACAGTGAACACACCAAAAGAAAACTTTACGGTTCAATCTCAATCATTATTGGCAACAGCTAAAGAGACTTCGATTACTCAGGCGTTACTTGAGAAGCGTTTCAAATCAGTGAAGAGTGCGGTTCATACGCTTGAAAACTGTAACTACGACAACTTAGATGAAGGTCTGATTCTTCCTTTGAAAGAAGTGTCGGTCTTAAAAGACGAAATCGATTTCATCTTAAACGGTTCTGTGAAAGTGATTAAGCACGTTGAAGTACCAGCACTGCCTCAGCAACCAAAGGTGAACGAAAAGCCAACCATGTCGATGCTTATCGCTGATGTGGAAGACTTGCACCTGTGTGACGTAACTGACGCGGATGTTTACTTTAAACTGCCTGAAAGCTTCAAGAAGCGTTGTAACAAGTACATCGACATCTTGGCAGCAAACCCACGTTTGATTCCTTGGTTCCCTGCAGTATTAATCGGCAAAGATTACGATGAAGCGGTTCGTATTCTTGAAGAGATCAAGCCAGCTCGCATCGTGACCAACAACACGGGTATTGCTTACAAAGCTTACGAGATGGGAATTGAGTGGGTTGCAGGCCCGTTCATGAACACGACCAACTCTCACGCACTGGTTACGCTGAAAGAAGAGCTGAACTGTGCTGGTGCTTTCATTTCGAACGAGATCAACAAAGGTCAGATTCGTCATATTCGCCGCCCAGAGAACTTCAAACTGTTCTACAGCATCTACCACCCAATCTTGATGATGACCAGCCGCCAGTGTTTCTTCCAAAGAACCGTTGGTTGTAACAAGCCAAGCATCGAAGCAGGTTGTATGTTGAAGTGTGAGAAAGCGACCACGATTACCAACGTGAAAGGCATCTCTTTCGCGGTTGATAAACAGAAGGGTGGCTACCCAAGCATTTACAACCACGAACAGTTCTTAAACCATGATGCGGTAACGGATTTCTCGGGTCTGTTCGATGAGTTCTTCATTGACCTGACTAACATCGGTGCAGGTTCGAAAGAAGTACAAGACAAAGTAGAGCTAATCAAACACTTCCAAGGTTTGATTGATGGCGTTGATGGTTCACAACAGAACCTAGAACAGATGGTTGAAGTTCGAACTAATGCTCAGTACGTTCAAGGTTTATAGGGTGCAAGGTCTATAGGGTTCAAGGTTTGTAGGTCTATAGATTTATAGGCTGCACGGCTTATAGCTTCTAAAGCAAAGAGCGTTCAGCATTCAAGGTCTATAAGTCTTAACCGTTTATAACCGCTTATAAGTACTCTGAACCAATAAACAAAAGGCCACTCAATCGAGTGGCCTTTTTGTATCTGAGTATTTTGAATCAGCGAATACGTTATTCCGTCACGGCTTCTTGTTTGAAGCATGGGCTTTTCAACGTGTTCATCTTTTCAATTTCGTTGGTTAAGCGCAGCGAGAGCAGGGCTTTTTGGTTTGAAGCAAAATCAAACATCACGATGGTCGCGGTGCCTATGGTCGTCAGTTTTTGCTGAGTCTTACTGACGATCGCGTATTCCATGGTGAAGCGGTCGTCTTGAATGTCTGTAACGCGAGAGCCAATCATCAGCGTGTCTGGATACGTGACTGGTCGGAAATATTTACAATAAGTGTCGCCAAGAACAGGGCCAACTTTGGTAATCGCCATCTCTTCCATCAGCTCGACGTGCTTGAAAAAATCTAAGCGAGCGGTTTCGAAATAACGAAAATATACGGCGTTGTTAACGTGATTAAGCGCGTCCATTTCTCCCCAAGCGACTGGGATTTCTGTTACTACCGGGTAATCAGATAATAGTGCTTCCATGCGAACTCTCTTATTGTTATCTGTGTAGTTAATGTTATCTGGGTAATTAACGTTATTGGCTTATCCTTCATCGGGATAAGTTGTTATTGGAATAAAAACCCTACCGCTAAATTAACAAAACTGCAACACGTGTGATTTAAGTTTTTGAAGCTTGAAACCACACAATGTCAGTGACTTAGTCTTTCATTACTTAATGACTTGAACGCTTTTGCTCTATAACTTAGCTACTCAGGTGTTTGAATTGCAGTTCAACTAGGCGTTGGTACAATTCGCAGCTATTGATGAGCGACTGGTGGTCGCCGATGTCTACTAGCTGTCCTTTATCGAGCACCGCAATCTGGTCGGCGTGTTTAATTGTTGATAAACGATGGGCAATAATGATAGTTGTTCTACCACGCATTAACTCTTCTAAAGCTTGTTGTACGTGATGCTCACTTTCGCTGTCTAGCGCACTGGTTGCTTCGTCCAACAATAGAATGTTTGGATCTTTTAGGATGGCACGAGCGATGGCAATACGTTGTCTCTGACCACCAGAAAGCCTTACACCGCGTTCACCAAGAAAGCTGTGATAGCCTTCAGGTAGGTTTTGGATGAACTCATGTGCGTGTGCTTTTTTAGCGGCCTCGATAACTTGTTCGTCCGTTGCTTTCGGGTTTCCGTAGCGAATGTTGTGGAACACATCGTTACTGAACAGGGCGGGTTGCTGAGGAACTAACGCCATCTGCTTTCTTAGCTCGTTAGGATCAAACTGATTCAGTTCAACACCGCCTAAGGTGACTTTACCCACTTGCGGGTCGTAGAAACGTTGCAACAGTTCAAACAGGGTAGTTTTACCTGCACCAGATGGGCCAACCAATGCCAACACTTTGCCTTCATGGGCAGTCAGTGTGAGGTTACTTGTTGCGGGCTGGTCGGGTCTTGATGGGTAACAGAAGGTCACATCATCAAAAGCGACTTCTGGTGTCACGTTATCCAGTGGTGTTGGGTTTTCAACAGGCGCAACAATGTGGCTTTCAACTTGTAGAATTTCAATTAATCGTTCTGTCGCACCTGCCGCACGTTGCAATTCACCCATTACTTCAGAAATCGTACCTAGTGATGAAGCAACCATGATCGCATAGAAGACAAATGCAGCCAGATCACCCGCCGACATAGTGCCGTTAATAACATCACTACCACCAACCCACAGCATCCCTGATATTGCGCTGAACACGATAACAATCACACCAGAGATAAGAATCGCGCGCTGTTTTACACGCTGGCGACCAATCTCATAAGCCTTTTCCACTTCTACCGCGAATGAAGCTTTCTCTTGCGCTTCTCGGCTATAGCTTTGCACCGTTTTAATGTGCTCAATTGCCTCACCTGCGTAAGAACCCACATCAGACATGGAATCTTGGCTTTGGCGAGATAAGGCTCTTACACGTCGACCGTATACCAAAATAGGAATCAGGATAAATGGCACCGAGGCCAATACAATCAATGTCAGCTTAATATTGGTCGCAAACAGCATGATGATCGCACCAATACACATCAACGCGCTGCGCATCGCCATCGAGAACGACGAACCTATGATGCTTTGAAGCAGAGTGGTATCCGTGGTGATTCGCGACATGATGTCGCCACTGCCATTGGTTTCGAAGTAGCTCGGATGCAGCGTCACGACATGATTGAAAACCGATAAACGAATATCCGCACTCACGCGTTCCCCAACAGAAGAAACCAAATAGAAGCGGAAGAAAGTACCAATCGAGATCAATACGACCACGACCATGATGAACTGAATTGCGCTGCCTAAATCTGAGAGTGATTGTTGGCTAAAACCTTGGTCGATAAGCAGACGAATACCGTGGCCAACTGAAAGCGTTAAGCTTGCCGTAAAGATCAAGGCGAGTAGTGCGACGAACACTCGACCTTTATAAGGCTGAATGAATTTGCTTAGCTCAAATAAAATGCTGAGGCTTTTTTTCTCTGGCTTGGGCTCTGGCGCTTGTTGAGTCGATCGCTGAGTCTGTCGCTGAGTAGAGTCGAGCGTAGAAGAGACATCGTTTTGCATATGACTGCCTTAATGTGTTGTCGCTTTAAAAATAGATGGCTTGTTACTTATTACTTCTTGCTTATGGTTTATGGTTTATGGCTTGTTGCCAGTACTGCGCGTTATTCGCTGGGAAGTAGTTGTTGAGAATAGAACCCATTAAAGCATTTATTGCGCTGTGACGCTCCCTAGGAAACTCAATTTCCAACATTTCATCATAAAGTTCAAAACGACCTTAAAGGAAAACTAAGCATTCTGGTCCAGTCAGTTCGATAGGAAAGCGAGGGATTTAACCCTAATTTTTATGCAAGTAAATAGGCGTTAATAGGAGAGTGCACTCATAAGTTAGCAATCGAGTGATGATTTATAAATTGATAGCGAAACGTTTGCTTTTTGTCTCGATATTAACCTTATCAATGACTTGAAAGCTTTGGTTGTAAGACCAGTTATAGCGACTGTTTTTTGTGCAATATTTATTACAAAAATTCAACAAAGTAGTTTTTTATACATTTTTCTTGCATAAAACCTCGGATTGAATAGAATAACCAACAAATGACAATTAATGCAGTATTGTGGCATGAGTATTCAAGTAAAGAGCATCAGCAAATCATATGGCGATATCCAAGTTCTTCACGACATCAGTTTTAACTGTGAGAGTGGCGAAACCTTGGTACTGCTTGGCCCAAGCGGCGCTGGTAAGAGTTCACTACTGCGTGTTTTGAACCTGCTAGAAATCGCGGACAACGGCGAATTAGACATTGCGAACGAGCAATTCGATTTTTCAAGTCAAATCCAAGAGAAGCAGGGGCTTAAACTTCGTCGTAAAGTCGGCATGGTGTTCCAGCAATACAACTTATGGCCACACATGACTGTGATGGAAAACTTGATTGAAGCACCAACCAAAGTTGCAGGTTTGGATAAGCAAGAAGCGATCAAGCAAGCGCAAGAAGTACTAAAGACACTTCAACTTGCCGACAAAGCAGACGCTTGGCCACTTCAACTGTCTGGCGGTCAACAACAGCGTGTTGCGATTGCACGTGCGCTGATGATGAAACCGGATGTGTTGTTGTTTGATGAACCAACAGCGGCGCTTGATCCTGAGATCACCAACCAAGTCGTGAGCATCATTAAAGAATTGAGCGGAACGGGCATTACCCAAGTGGTCGTGACGCACGAAGTCGATTTCGCGAAGAAGATCGCTAGCCACGTTCTGTACCTAGAGAAAGGGTACATCGTTGAACACGGCACCAGCGATTCATTTATTAATCCGCAGACTCCAGAGTTTGCTGAATATTTGACTCACTAAGTAAGTCATTTATTAAAAGAAAGTTGACTAACTAGATTTAGCTAAACACAACATCAATTAAAACAATCAAATTATAAGAATGGCCGCAGGCCACTATTACACGTATTCGGAGTAACAAAATGAAAAAGATTCTACTAGCTTCACTTATCGGTCTTGCTTCTTTCAACGCAGCAGCTCAAGAAGAAATCAAATTCGCAATGGAAGCAACTTACGCACCATTTGAATTCATGGATGAGAACAACCAAATCCAAGGTTTTGACGTAGACCTAGCAAACGCACTTTGTGAAGAGATGAAAGCAACCTGTACTTTCCACAACCAAGCATTTGATAGCTTGATCCCTGCACTTAAATTCAAACGTTACGATGCAGCTATCTCAGCAATGGACATCACTGAAGCGCGTCTTCAACAAGTGAACTTCTCTAACGCTTACTACGATAACTCTGCAGCATTCATCTCTTTTGAAGGCAAAGTAGCAGACCAAGCAGCACTAGAAGGTAAGCGTGTTGGTGTTCAAAACGGTTCTACTCACCAGAGCTTCTTACTTGAGCAAATGACTGGCGTAACAGCGGTACCTTACTCAAGCTACCAAGATGCATTCATCGACATGAAAAACGGTCGTATCGATTCTGTATTCGGTGACACAGCCGTTGTAGCTGAATGGTTCAAGAAAGAAGACAACCTAACGTACGTCGGCGACCAAGTAACAAACCAAGAGTACTTCGGCAACGGCTTTGGTATCGCAGTAAACAAGAGCAACCAAGAACTTGTAGACCAGCTTAACGTTGCACTTGCAGCAGTGAAAGCGAACGGCGAATACGACAAGATCTTCAACAAGTACTTCGGTAAGTAATTTATGGAATTAACGGGTTACTCTTTAGGGCTCGTCGAAGCAAGCAGGATGACTGTTCAGCTTGCGTTTGTAAGCCTATTGGTTGGATTGGTTCTAGCAGTTTTGTTTGCAAGTGGTGAGATGTCTCGTCGTATTGCAATCAAATGGCCAACGACTGCATTTGTGACGATTGTTCGTGGTTTACCAGAAATTCTGGTCGTACTGTTTATCTACTTTGGTTCGACACAAGTTCTGTTCATGATCACTGGCGACTTCATAGAAGTGAGCCCGTTCTTATCTGGTGTTGTTGCACTGTCACTTATCTTTGCTTCTTACGCTTCGCAAACCTTGCGTGGTGCATTAAAAGCAGTAAGCAAAGGGCAGAGAGAAGCAGCAGGTGCGCTTGGTATTTCTCAGTCGCGTGCATTCTTTCGTATCGTGTTACCTCAAGCGGTAAGACACGCACTACCAGGGTTAACCAACCAATGGTTAGTGTTACTAAAAGACACCGCGCTAGTTTCGCTGATTGGCGTAACGGATTTGCTTAAACAAGCACAACTAACATCAGCAGCAACGCACGAAGCATTTACTTGGTACGCGACAGCAGCTGCAATCTACTTGGTCATCACTTTAATCACACAAAGATTGGTAAAAGTGATTGATGGTAAGTTCTCTATTCAAGGTTTGGGTAACAAAGGGGCAATGGCATGAATCAACAATACCTCTCTCAAATGCTTGAAGGCTTAGTGACCAGTCTTCAACTGACAGGCGCTTCATTGCTTGTTGGTTGTATCTTGTCACTGTTGATGACCGTAACGCTGATCCTAAGATTACCAGTAATACATTGGTTTACTCGTGGACTTATTACGCTGTTCACGGGCACGCCGTTATTGGTACAGATCTTCTTGGTGTATTACGGCCCAGGTCAATTCGATTGGATTCGTGAAAGCTTCCTATGGACTTGGTTAAGCCAACCTTGGTTCTGTGCAATGTTAGCATTAGCATTGAACACAGCAGCGTACAGCACGCTACTGTTCAGAGGCGCATTCAACGCCATTCCAGCAGGGCAGTGGGAAGCATGCCGCGCACTCGGCATGGACAAAATCGGAACGTTGAAAGTGTTGTTGCCATACGCACTGCGCCGCGCCGTTCCTGCTTACTCAAACGAAGTGATTCTAGTATTCAAAGGCACGTCACTGGCAAGCACCATCACCATCATGGACTTGATGGGCTACGCTCAGCGTATCAACGGCCAAACCTACGACACTCTCACCGTGTTCGGTATTGCTGGCGCATTCTACTTAGCAGTAAACGGCATACTAACGTTGATCTTCCGCCAAGTAGAGAAGAAAGCCCTAGCATTCGAAGCGGCGTAAGTTAGCCACTCACAAGCTTAACTAACGTATAAAGCCTGCCATTTATGTTCGCATAAATGGCAGGCTTTTTTGTGTTTTGGGGTATCTGTGGAGCGCTGTGTTTATATCCAGTCAGTCGGGGTTTTTACGAAATTCATACTATATGGAAATATTCTGCATTTTATCATTTAATGAGTTTATCTATGTTTTAAGTCACTGAAATGCTGTGATTAATCGTGGTAGAGTTCCGCCCATATGAAACTAGACTGAATAATTCTGTATTTAAAAGCAGAATGTTTCTGTCTAATAGCTGTTAGGCAATATCGTAAGAGGACAAGTATTGAGACAACTAAATGATCATATAGCAACACTGTCACATGTCATGTTCTCAACAGACGATGTGGCCGAATGGAGTGGTGTCTATCAGTGGTTGCAAATAGCCGCTTCTGTTGAATCAGTTTCCCTTGATACTATCAAATACAACAATACCTTTGGCTGGTGTTCATCCTCTGATGAATTTGACTTAGCTAGGGATAAGTTACTGCCGATTTTTGCTGAAAAGTTAGCCATTTTCAATTTTGTTTGGGGCGCTCTAGAGTCCACAATTGATATCGTTAACCCCCCTAAGAACCCAGATAAATCTAAGCGCGGAAAAATTAGAGATGCCTGTTTATGGTTAAGCACCTTTAACCGCGCAGATTCAATACCAGAGTTACTTGTTGAAACCGTTATGTTCAGGGAGTTAGCGCAACAATCTATTGGCTATGAACGTGTCGAAACCAGAATTGGTCAATTAAAAGAGTTTGGTGTTTCAGGAGTCGGTTTATACGCTGTATATGACCTTAGAAATCTATTTGCACATGGTAGTATGGAGTTCCCTCACCCTGATGGTGAAAATAATCTAGTCTGCCCAGAGATATCTTTGGTTGAAACTGCAACACGTATAGTTCTGTTCTCTATACAATTATTAATGTTAAAACACTTTCCTCATCCTGATGACTATGAAGTGTTTATGACAACCCTTACAGGTAATATTGATGGTGATATCAAGTTAGCTGACGCCTTACGAATGTGTCACTTAGAGGTCAACCAACTAGAGGCACAGTTGATATTGATATGATTGCCTAACAATTTAAGATTGATTCTCAACGCTTGGTATTTTTGGCTTACTTCAATTTCAGTGTTTATATCACAATGGTTTAAGTAGATGCTAGCGTTACTCACTCGATTGCTTTCTACGAGGGAATGAACATGAATCAAGGAATTTTCAAGAATCTGAAGCTGGCATTAGGTGTTGGTTTGGGTGTCGCCATTCATCAGTACTTTTTTATGATGGATGGTGAGTTTGATTTCTATCGACCAATTGTGGCGTTTGCTTTTACGTTTGTCGTTAGCAGTATTGGTACACTTCTGAAAGATAGAATCATGCGTAACAAGGAGACTAAAGGGGCATCATGACTAAAATCTATTTCGTGTGTGGCTTTATCGGCTCGGGTAAGACGACTTACTCTAAATCGCTTGCAGAAAAGCATGGGGCTTTTCGTTTCTCGATCGATGAGTGGATGATTCCTTTGTATGGCGAACATATGGAGCGTGAAGTTTTTGATCGCCGGTTGGCTACGCTACAAGGGTTATTCAAGGAGTCTGCAATGCAGCTTTTTTCCTTGGGTGTTCCTGTGATTTTTGACTTTGGTTTTTGGCGTAAGTCTGACCGAGATTCTTTTACAAGCTGGGCATCAAAACTAGGTGTGGACAGCGAAGTTCACTACCTTGATGTTCCGTTTGAGACTTGCAAGAAGAGGGCATTTAGCCGTAACTCGCAACTCAATGGTAAGTCGTATGAAATGACACCTGAAATGTTAGATCTGTTTTGGTCTTGGTTTGAGGTTCCAACTTCAAACGAAAATGTTGTTTGGGTTCAACAGGAAGCTCAATAAGATATGCGACTAGACGTGAAGGTGTGTGGCTTTTTTGTTATCTAGCTTGTGTTCTAAGCCTTAGGTTACATCGGGTTTATGAAAGTCTGAGTTGTCCATCGAGTAGTAGAGCGATAATTGCACTCCAGTTACACTATTTTTGGTAATTAACATTCCCTGTCGATTATCGAATTTTTCATCAAACCAACTATTAAGACAGGGAACTGAAATGAACAGAATGACATGGGTCGCGCTGGCTCCGCTATTACTATCAACGGCAATGATATTTCGTACTTTTATCTATGGAAGCCAAAGCTACGTCGAAGTTATAACGGTGTCGTTGTTGTTGTCTGCGCCTTTGATTTTTACCTTTGTACTTGTTTTCTTATTTTGCCGAGATAGCGTTTCTGATAGATATGAGTTACTCGGAACCGTTGCAATTTGCGCGCACTTCTTTACAGCGCTGCTCCATTTGTTTTGGAACGGATTCATGTTGACAGATGTGGTTAACAAAGATGAGTTAGGGCCAGCACAAGGCTATACCGGTTTGATACTTTGGGTTGGTAGCGTCAAAACGATGCTACTCGGCTTGGTTGTGGGGTTATGCCTTCATTACTTACCACGTTTATTTAGAAAGGCCGCAGTAAGATAGCTGTTTGGCTAGTTCGTTGTCGATAGGAGTTGTCACCGTGTTTTATAGTAAGGAATTCAACAAGGGATTGCTGCTAATCCTTATTTCGATAAGTGCTTTCATTGTCATTACCTCTGATAACAACCCTGAGACATTAATCGCTCACGCCATTAACGGCTTAATTGCTTTGCTCTTTTTCTCTATGACAATTGAAGTCAAAGACAATGTACTAAGCTGGTATTTCGGTTTTGGCTTTTGGCGTAAGAATGTAGAAGTATCAGACATTGCAGAGACATCGTTCTATCAAAGCAAGTGGTATCAAGGTATAGGCATCCGAATGCTGAGCGATGGCTGGTTGTATAATGCATCGATAGGTTCAGCGCTGAAGTTAAGCTTAAGCAATGGAAAGTATGTTTACCTTGGTTGTAAGGATACGGACGGTTTAAAGCTGGCCTTGAAAACCGCTAACGAACAGATAACTCAAAAGTGATTTACGAGGCTTGGCATTTTTCGTTTAAGGTTTGGCTAATGTTCAGGTCATATGGTTTTGGGTCAGTGGCGTTGCTCGGACCGTAAAGTGGTATGTGGACAGGGAAAGTTATGAATCAACAAGAAGCCTTTATAGGATTTGCGGTCTATGGGGTTATCAGTAGTTTAATCGGATTTTTTACGTTTTTTATTATCAAAGATGCAAAGTACAAACAAACATTGTGGACTTTGGAGTCTGTTATGTTTGGTATCTTCGCGATTGGTTTTATCTATTGTTCAGGTGGTAATGGGCCAGAATTGTTGGTCTGGATTCCGCTTGTTACTTTAATGTCTATTTACAATGTCCACTCTTTGAAATTTTGTGGTTCTTGTGGAAAAACTAACGGAAGAAAAAGTGGATTTTCATCCATTAAATCATGTAGTGAATGTGGTAATGCTTTATAGTAAAGCTAAGAAATATCAGACGTTTGTTCATGTTAGTTTCAGCCTTAAAAGGAAGTTGTATGAATTTAGATAAAGCTAAAAAACGTATCGCGAAGCAGGTTAAAAAAGGCGACAACGGATACCCAAAAATCACGTTAGCGTATTACGGGGTGACTAAAGATCTCGCAACGGAAGTCGCAGTTCAATTTATGCTGGGTGAGGGCGATGGTGTCCAAGAAGAGCGTTTTTCTTGTGAAACCGAAATCCGAGATAATGAGCTAATCCAAACGACGTTACTCAAGATAATCGAGCGCGCTAATGTTAACTCAGTAATTGAAGTTGAAGGCGTGACGGTTCTTTAGTTGTCTTAGTATTAGTCGGTGCGTTTGAATTTTTTACTCATAATTTATCAAGGAAGAAACATTATGAAATTAGCTCAGTTAAATATCGCTCTGGCTAAATACCCGTTAGATGCGCCGGAAATCAAAGAGTTTGTCGATAACTTAGAGTTGGTTAATGGAATTGCAGAAAGCAGTGAAGGGTTTGTTTGGCGTCTGAAAGATGAATCTGGTGACGCCACCAACATCCAAGCTTTTGATGATCCTAATATGATTGTGAACATGTCGGTGTGGGATTCTGTGGATTCGTTAAAGAACTTCATGTTCCGCACACATCACCGTGATTTCATGCGCCGAAAGGGGGACTGGTTTCATCGTTTACCTGAAGATACTTATGTTCTTTGGTGGATCGAAGAAGACCATATTCCTACACTCGAAGAAGCGATAGAGCGACTTGAACACCTCAGAGAAATCGGTGATACGCCGTATGCCTTCACTTTTAAAACCAATTTTACAGAGTCAGAAGCGCCAAAATAGCATTCGCCCAACCAACGTTATGCTCCATTGAAACTAAAAGAGGAGCATCTGTGGTGTATGGGAGTTGTTGATGTAGGATGGATCATCGATAGTGTTTTCTGCGTTTAAATTGATAAAGGTAAGTTGTGATTGAATTTAAAACGGTCGGTCTTTTTGTACTTACGGCGGTCGCCGAGATTGTAGGGTGTTATCTACCTTATCTTTGGTTGAGAGAAGACAAGAGCATTTGGTTATTGATTCCTGCTGCGATAAGCCTCGCGTTATTTGCTTGGTTATTGACGCTTCATCCTACCGCGACAGGGCGTGTTTATGCAGCCTATGGCGGTGTGTATATTTCTGTTGCCCTAATATGGTTGTGGCTTGTTGATGGCGAAAAGCCGACAACGTGGGATCTGGTTGGTGGCTCGGTTGCACTACTCGGTATGGCGATTATTATGTTTGGTCCTCGAAACGCATAATTCATGCATTGAGATGACAGGAAGAGATTAAACCATGAAAAAGGTTGATTGGCACAAGAATCAGATTGATGACAGTACCGTCATTACGGACAGTTACAAAACGACTCAGAACGTGCGTCGATATTTTAAGTCCAAGCTTGGTGAAGAGTTTAAATTTGACCGTGATTTTATGCAGTGGATGAACAATGCGACAGGATTGACTATGGGTGATGCCTTACAAGAGTGGGCGAAGCGTAACGATACAAAGTAACGGATTATCTTGTTGGTCAACTTATTAGCCAGTTAACGAGTTCATAAAAATACCGCCGTAATCAACGGCGGTATTTTTTATTATGCTGATTGCGTCGTTCAGCTGAGAACAGCGAGCCTACTTAGCGTGAGCTAATTCAACACTCTGCGTTTCATTAGCTACTTTCCAATCGCCACCTAAGGCTTTATACACTGCAATCGTGGTGTTGGCGGTTTGAAGCTTGGCGGCTACTTGGCGATCTTGCATCGCTTTTTGTTGTCTTTGTGCATCCAACACCGACAGGTAATCCACGAGGCCCGCTTTGTAGAGCGACTTTGCCTTGCTCACTGCGTTATCAACGGCAAGGGTGGCTTCATCGATGCGCTTTTGGTTTTCTTGGCTACGACCATAGGCAAACAAGCTTGAATCGACTTCTGCAAAGGCGCTGTCTACCGAGTGTTGGTAGTTAAGCGCTGCAGAACGGAACCTTGCTTCGTTCATTTCAACCATGGCTTCACCTCGACCACCATCGAATACATTCCAACTGATACCGGCAGATGCCGCCCAACCGAATGAGTCGCTACTGAATAGGTCATCAAAACTTCCTGCGGATACTCCTGGCGTTCCCGTTAGGAAGAACTTGGGGTAGCGATTGGCGATGCTTGCGCCAAGCTCTTCGTTAATGGCTGCCATTTCTCGTTCTGCAATACGGATGTCTGGCCGTTGTTCTAACAAGTCAGAAGGTAAGCCTGTCGGAATAACATCGTTCATTCGCGGCAAGGTAAATTCACCTGCTAAACGTTGGTTCACGCTCGTAAGTGATTCGCCTAACAACACTGCCATGCGCTGTTTGTGTACTTGCTCTGCGATTTCAAGTTGAGGAACAATGGATTCAGTCGCAGCAAGCATGGCTTTAGCTTGAGCTAGGTCTAACTCTGAGCCGTAGCCACTTCGAACCACTTTGGTGACCAATTCTAAGGTTTGCTTTTGGTCGGCAATGTTTTCTAGTGCGATTGCTTTTCGCTCTTGAGCACCGCGATATTGCAGGTAGTTGTGAATGACATCTGCAGTGATCAAGGTGTTCAAACCCGATTGAAAGATCTCCGCTTGTTCCACTCGAATTGTTGCTGCGTTGGATTGTCTGTCGATACGTCCAAACAAGTCCATTTCCCACGCAATGCTCGCGCCTAAAAAGCCACCATCGTGTTGTGCTTCAAGCAACGACATACCTGTGGCTGATTCAACTGCGTCAGACGCGCCAAATACAGGGCCGAGTAGGGAGTCGTTCTCACTTAATTGATAGTTGTAGTAACCACCACCAACATTCACAGTTGGCACTTTGAAAGATTCAACGACACTCTTGTATGAGTTAGCCATGTTGATTCGTTCAGCAGCGAGTTTGAGCGGGATGTTTTGGTTTTGAACATCGGCCACCAACTGGTTAAGCGTTGGGTCATTGAACTGCGTCCACCAATGGTTGTGTTGTTGGTTTGTCTCATTATGGCTCACACCGTCTTGACTATATAGAAACGTTTCAGCCATGGTCGTTTGTGGTTCTACGTAATCAGGGCCAACCGCACAACCTGTCAGCAACAAGGCGAGAGCAATAGGAGCCACTTTAAACTTTGTTAATGGATACATGTTTATTGCTCCTTGTTGAATGAGGTTGTAGTGCCGCTGTTTGTAGATTGAGGCGTTGCATCAAGCACGATCACTGCGTCTTTGATGGCTTCCTCTACTGTCTTTTTTTCTTCAGTTCGATAGAAAAGCTTGTACAGCGCAGGCATTACAAACAGAGACAACACGGTTGCCGCAGCCAAACCACCGATAATGGTTGCTGCCATCTGGTCAAACAGTAGATCGCTTAGCAATGGGATCATACCAAGTGCCGTGGTGAGTGCGCCCATTGAGATCGCCATCGTACGGTTCACCGTCGCTTCTTTGATTGCGTCAGACAGTGAGCGACCGTTCTTACGTTCGAGCTCGATTTGGTCCATCAACACGATGCCATTCTTGATGATCATACCTGTTAATGTTACCGCGCCAATCAGAGCCATGAAGCCGAATGGTTTATCCAACAACAATAAACTGAATGTTGCACCCGTCGCCGCAAGCGGTAGGGTGGTGAAGATGATCACTGGCTGTTTGAAGCCGTTAAACATCGCCACTAAGATAATTACCATCAACAACATTGCTTTAGGCAGTTGCTTAAGAATATCGCTGACCGCTTTATGCTCGTCGTAATATTCGCCACCCCATTCCAAGTGGTAACCATCTGGAAGGTGGATTGATTCAATTTGCTCTTTAACGGAGTTTCTTACTGCTGCAGGTGTGGTGTAACGACCAACGCCAGCTTGTGCAGTGATGGTTTTCACTCGGTCACGACGCCAAATCATGGTCTCTTCACTGGTTAGCTCAAACCCATCGATGACTTGGCCGAGTGGAACGCTGTGTATGCCCAATAGAGAGCGAACCGGCAGAGTTTCAAGTGATTGAATTGAGCTTTCTGTCCCGCGCAGTTGAATCGTGACCAACTCATCGTTCAAGTTCATACGACCCAATGGCATACCTTCTGACGCGCGCTTTATCGCGAATGCAATGTCTGCGCGGTTAATACCTGCAAGGCGCATCTTGTCTTGGTTAATGATAGGTTCTAACACTTTGCTTTTTTGACGCCAATCGTCACGTACGTATTTGGTGTCTGGATGTTGAGCAAATATAGCTTTCGCTTGCTTTGATAGTCCGTGAAGCACTTCGACATCCGGGCCGGAGAAACGCGCTTCAACACTGAATTTATCCGCCGTCGCCAATTTTAAGCTTATAAAGCGAGGGTCTGCATTTGGAAACTCTTCCATTAACCATTTATCACCACGTGCAATCAACGGGCTAAGTGATGGAAAATCCGTAGCGTTAATCAAGATCTGACCGTAAGCCGGGTCAAACGGTTCTGGTTCAATGGTCACTGAGAAACGTGGAGCACCCGCGCCAACGTACGTTGAAATACTGTCGACTTCCGGCTGTTCTAACAACCATTGCTCGATGCGTTTCATATCCTCTGAGGTTTGTTCAACCTTGGCACCATTTGGTAGCCAGTAATCTAAGAACAGAATAGGTCTGTCGGCTTGTGGAATAAAGTTAACCGCAATGTTCGGGATAGCCAGTGCCGTCACTAAAATCAGTGGAATAAGTCCCGTAAGTGCTTTGAGTGGGTTATCTACTGTCCAGTTTACGCTTTTACGGTATAAGCTCACTTTGGTGTTGTCAGCTTGTTTGGTTGGTTTGATAAAGAACCAACACATCAAGGCTGTAAACGTCATCGCGACTAGCCAAGACAGTAATAGTGAAGAGGCGATGATAAGGAATACTGAGCTAGCGAACTCAGCGGCATCCGTTTTTGAAAAGATAACAGGGCTCGCACCCATGATAGCGATAACTGTCGCGCCAAAGAGTGGTGTTGCTGTCTCTTTAACAGAATCAATTGCGGCTTTGGTGCGGTCGATGCCTTTGTTGATTTTCACAATCATCATATCGGTGATAACAATGGCATTATCCACCAACATGCCGAGCGCAAGAATGAACGTACCTAGCGAAACTCGGTGTAAATCGATTGAAGCCATGTTCATGTAGATAAGCGTTAACAAGATAGTCAGCAGCAAGCTTGAACCAACGATAGTTGCGCTTTTTAGCCCCATGAATACGGACAGGACGATGAATACAATCGCGACACTCTCAAGCAAGTTGCTTACGAAGTTGTCGATCGATTTCTGAACTTCTTCCGGCTGGTTTGCAACTGTCGAGATATCGACGCCTAACGGTAGAGTTGCTTGGAAATCACTGACGATCTGGTGGATTTCATCGCCAAGCGATACCACGTTAACGCCCGCAACAGGACTCATTGCCAATGTAACTGCAGGTACGCCGTTGTAGCGGTTCTCTGTCATCAGTGGCTCTTGGTAGCCCATTGTGATGTCTGCGATATCGCCCAAACGGATTAAGCTGGTTCCAAATTCACTCACGCCGCCTTTGATCATCAGGTTTTTAATGTCATCTAATGAACCAAACTCGCTCGACTGTTGAACACGAATACGCTCAGTGCCAGCTGAAAACTTGCCCGCGTCAAAGGTCATGTTCTGAGTATTGAGTTGTGACCAAACTTGCGTGATAGATAGGCCGTATTGTGCCAATCTTTCATCTGGGATGTTGATGTGGACAACACGTGGCTGAACACCATGTAACTCAATCTTCTTAATGCCATCGACGGTTTTGATGCGTCGTTGTAACTCTTCTGCGTAACGTCTTAGTTCAGCAGGCGATGCATCCGTACTGTGGATAGAAAAAAGCATTCCGTAGACTTCAGAAAACTCATCCTGTACGACACTGATCTGTGCCGCCGAAGGCAGTAACAGCTTCATGTCAGACACTTTACGACGCAACAAGTCCCACTCTTGAGGAAGTGCTTTTGAATTAAGAGACTCCTTTAAGTCAACAAATACCATCGACATGCCTGGACGAGACAGTGAACGCAGTCGGTTCAATGAACCCATTTCTTGCAGTTTGGTTTCCACGGTATCGGTGACTTGTTGCTCCACTTCTTCTGCAGAAGCGCCAGGGTAGAGGGTTACTACCACGGCCGTTTTGATGGTGAAGCTTGGATCTTCGAGCTTGCCAAGATCAAAGTAAGAAAACAGGCCCGCAATTACACTCAATGCAGTGAAAAACAGGATGAAGGTGCGTTGTTTTATCGCAAAATCAGCTAGATTCATCATGATTTACCTACAGGCTCTTAACTTGAATATCAGAGAAGTGTTGGCCTTCTATGACGTATTGAGCACCGCTCACCACGACGAAATCACCATCGCTGAGTGTAGATTCGACACACACAGTATTTTGAGACATCGACACTACTTCCACAGTCACGCCATGCGCTTGTTCGTTTTGAAGGGTGAAAACTTGCTCAATGCCCGATTGGTTCACGATCGCTGAATACGGTAAGCAGAAATTATTGGTTGGTTCGCCAAGTTGAGTCGTGAGTGTAACGGCTTTCCCCGGCAATACAGATTTGTCGGCTGACTCTACATGGTAAGTAACCGAATAAGTCTGCTTAATAGGGTGAGGTGACGTCGCAATTTCAGTGGCGTGCCCAATCAGTTTTTCCTCTGAACCATACCAGTTGATACCCGCGGTTTGATTCGGTTGGAATTCATGAATCAAGTTTTCTGGGACTTGGATTTTAACTTCAAGCTGATCAGGGTTGTGGATGGTGAAAACTGAAATGCCCGGCAGGACTTGTTCAAACTGATCGAAGTTAGATGCCGCGACCACGCCGTCGAATGGCGCGAGCAGTTCGGTATAACGAATCGAATCTTTTGCGCGGCGTATGTTTTGTTCAACCACTTTAACCGCCGCTTCACTTCTTTCGTACCCGCTGATTGCACGGTCCAGATTAACATCAGCAATCGCGTTGTCAGCAATGGCTTGTTTCACTCGTGTAAGTTCAGTCTTAGCCAGCTTGTGTGCGGATTTTGCTTCAAGAGAGCGGGCTTGTAACTCTTCCAATGCTACTTGGTAATCGTGCGGATCGAGTTGTGCCAAAGGTTGGCCTTTCTTAACTGAATCACCAACCGAGACCATGACGTTTTGAATAGTGCCAGGCACACGAAAGGCGACACCAGCCGTTTCTGATGATTGTAATTTACCCGTGAAGGATTTTTCAACTTGATGAGAAAGAGGCTCAAGTTGGATCACTTGAATTGGTCGAGTTTGTTTTTGAGCTATCGTCGCCTCAGAGTCATTGCAGCCAAAAAGAGAGACTAGGCTTAGTGCAATGACCGTCTGTTTAAGAATTGGTGAGCGCTTAAACGTAGGTGTCTGCTGAAAGATAGACGATTGTTGAGATATAGGCTTCATGGATTACTCCTGTCAATTTATGGAGTAATTCTATCTTTCAGTGATGTCTAGATAATCTAGTCTATTCGCGAAACACTGTCATAAAATTCATTACAATAACTAAAGATTTGGAAGTTCTTGTAATAGAAAATCAATCAAAAGTTGAGCAG
Organism: Vibrio sp. 14G-20; assembly: GCF_026241515.1. Lineage (GTDB taxonomy): Bacteria > Pseudomonadota > Gammaproteobacteria > Enterobacterales > Vibrionaceae > Vibrio. The sequence goes on along the minus strand of NZ_JAPHPW010000004.1, from coordinate 61,524 downwards.
AATGACTCAGCGCTTTGCGTTGCGGGTAGAGTAGCCATGCTTCTTCTTTTTGAAGATTCTCGTCAGGGAATAGGTTTATCAAGGTTCCGTCTTTGAGTTGTTGTCGTACCAAGATTTCTGGTAGCAATGCGATCCCTCTGTGACGTGTCGCGCCACCGATCACGAAGCCGATACTGTCACTCACGACCGAAGGCTCGACCTTGATGATGTGATCTTTGATATCCCATTGCTTGTCGATATCACCGCTTGGCCATCTAAAGCAAACAAAGGGGTAGTGGGTGATCTCTCTTAAGCTTGAAGGTGTGCCTTCTTTCTCTAGAAAATCAGGACTTGCGACAAAAACACGTTGTAAAATCATTACTTTGCGCGCTACTACGTTCGCGTCACTTAAAGTACCACCGTGCATCGCGAGATCTAAACCTTGTCGGTACATATCGACAAAACCATTGCTGATCGTACGAATATCAAGCTCAATTTTTGGGTACATATCTTGGAATTTAAACAGTGTCGATTGCATGATGTCGCTGGTTTCTGGCAACAGGCCAATCTTAACTTGTCCGTGTGCAACTTCTGATAGATTCGAGGCGATATGGTTCGCTTTGTCGAGCGCACTTAACGCATTGAGTAATTCTTTATAATACAACTCACCAGATTTAGTTAAGGAAAGGCTGCGAGTGGTTCTAAAGAACAATTGAATGCCGAGAGACTTCTCAAGGTCGTTAATTCTCCGGCTAACATTAGCACGAGGAAGGTCGAGTGCATTGGCAGCGGCAGTAAAACTACCCAGTTCAACAACGGTGGTAAATAGCTTTAGATCTTCGATTTTCATAACAACGGCATTTAATCGTTTTTAGAACAATATGTTGGCATCGTATACTAATTGGATTTTAAAATCGAAGCGTTCTTGATTTTGGCTTGTTTTGAGGCAGCAAAAAGCCAGCTGATAAATCATTATCAAAGCTGGCTTTGTGTTCACATTGGGCAGACCGCTCTATTTTTGATGTTGGACTTAGCAGCTTGTTCTCTCACCTTAAACCATACTGGCTTAGCGACCTCGACCATCTATCATTACGATGATTGTTTTAGAGATGATGCTGAGATCTGCGGCAATCCAAGACTTAACAGAACATAGGCTTAGTGCGTAACTGTGGTCAAAACCCACTTTACGACGTACATCATCAATACAAGTGTCGTAACCTTGATTCACTTGTGCAAGCCCCGTGATACCAGGCATTACGCCATATGTACGGTCAGCAAAGTAAGGGATTTCGTTCTCTAGTTTGGTGTAAAAAGTAGGGCGTTCAGGGCGTGGGCCAATTAGAGACATTTCACCTTTCAATACATTGATCAGTTGTGGCAGTTCATCAAGACGCGTCTTTCTCAAAAAGCGGCCAACGGGTGTGATTCGTGGGTCATTCGCGGTAGCCCAAACTGCACCAGAGCGAGTTTCTGCATCTTCGTACATGCTACGGAACTTCATGATTTCAAAAATTTCCATTTTCTCCGGTGTCGATTTACCAACACGCAGTTGACGGTAGAAAATAGGGCCACGAGAAGTGAGTGCAATCGCCATCGCAATCAACGGAAATACGGGTGCTAGCAAAATCAAAGCAATCAGTGAGCTTACGAAATCGAAAGTACGTTTAGCACGTGAGATTTTGTACTGGTATAGGTTTTGAGTAGATAGCTGTTCAATGTTCATCATAATAAGTCCTTAATGATTCGCTCGTGTCCAAGGTGAGTTTTCTAGTCCGATTAGGTAACGAATGCCACCAATGAAGTTGGCATAGTGTCCAACTATCAAATAAGAGATTAATGAAATAGGTTTGTTTACTAGACGCTTTGGCAAGATGCAGCCAAGTACGCCAATGGTATAAACAGCAACTTGAGCCCATAATAGCGCTTCAAATACCAAGTAGTTGCTAAGTAAGATTGAGCACACTAAGCAAACAATCATTAAATATGGAGTGAGTAGGCGAAGTCCTTTTCCTGAGAAGAACGCAAACGCGATACCTTTGAACTTCGGGCTAAACAAACCAAATAATCGAATCGCTTGCTGCATGTTGCCCGCTGAAATACGAAGTCTTCTTTTGAAGTCCGTTTCTAGGTTCGATTCTTCTAGTTCTAATGCCACCATTTGGGTTTCGTATTCTGCGATGTAACCTTGTTTAACGATTTGCATCGGTAAGATGAAATCATCATTAATAGTATTGTGTGGAAGCAGTTCAAACAGGTGTGTTCTAAACAAGTAGAAAGCGCCATGAGAACCCAAGCTAGAACCTAACGAAGCCTCAGACTCTTTAACGGCGGTTTGGTATTGCCAGTAGGTGTTTTCGCCTTCATTTCCTGTTGGGCAAAGCTGGTACGTTGCGTTTACCACTCCAACCTTGTCACTTTCAAAGTGAGCGGCGGCAATAAGCAAGGCATCCAATGAAATAAGGGCAGATACATCACTCATCGCTGTAATGTCACTGGTTATACGTGTCACTTCTTCATTAACAACCGCGACTTTACCTCGGTTTAATTGATGGTCATGTATCTCAAAATAAACGTCACTGCACATTGCTTCTTGGATGGTCATCTGAGCGATATCGACGGTTTTATCGGTACAGCCATCACAAGCGATGATCACTTCCAGCTTCTTTTTTGGGTAATCTAACGAAGCGAGATTACGAATCTTGTCTGCTATCCATTGTTCCTCATTAAAGGCGGGAACAAGAATGGTGATAGTCGGTAACGTACAATCTTGCTGCTCATCTTTGTAACAACGATGGCTCTCTTCAACTTGACGTGCAGGGTGGCCTTTCGCATACCAACGCAATAACAAAGGGTAGGCTGCGTGATGATAGACAATCAACGCGCCAGAGAACAAACACAGTCCCGCAAGCAACCAATCAATCATGCGTAAGCTCCTTCTGAGATGTCGTTGTAAGACGAAACCATTTTGATGATGTCGAAGTTCTCAAGAACGTAGCGTCGAGGTGACAAAAAGCGTTCATTTTGATTCTCTAACAACGCATTGGCTAATCCCGTGATACTGCCTTTTTTAACGAGCGTTCCGCTGATAGGGCATAAGGTTTCATCGACAGCGCCAACATCCATTGCGACGGTTGGGATATTGCACGCTTGAGCTTCGAGTGTAGAAAGCGGCAGCCCTTCATGACGTGAAGGTAGGCAGAAGGTATCCAACGCTCCGTAAAACGTGGTCATATCTTCAACTAAGCCTAGAAAAATGACTCGCTCACTTAGATTCAAGCGGCTAGTAATTTGCTCTAGTTGATTGCGCTTCGTACCGCCGCCAGCAAATGCGACAACCATGTTTTTAGGTAGAAGAGTCAGTGCTTTAATGAGTTGGTCTTGGCCTTTGACATGTTCTAATCGTCCTGCACAACCGATGATGTGTTTGTCTGTCGGCAGGTTTAGATTTGCTCTCGCCTGCTCTTTAGACGTTGGCTTAAACTTCTCACAATCCACGCCATTTTTGATGGTAATGATGTTCTCATAAGAAAAAGCGGTGCGTAGTTGGTTATAAACACGTGTTGCGTCAGCAACTAACGTTGGTTGAGCGGCCTTTAGAGCAAGCGCTTGTAATCGACGACGTTTGTTGTTGTTAAGATGCCAAGCGTCATGTTCGGTATGGATTCGAGTTGGAACCCCTGTTACGCGAGCGGCATAACCAGCGTACAACAATGGGCCAATATGATGGGTATGAACAACATCAGGGCGAATCGCATTGAATGCTTTGATTAGCTTAACAATGATATTGAATTGTACGCCCGGAGCTTTATCCAAAAAGACGATCTGCTCTTTGTATGGCTCTAGCTTCGGCCAGTTGTTGATCGACTGTTGTTTTGTGCCTTCTAAGCTGACAATTAATACTTGGTCAGTTGGTTTAGCAAGGCGAAGTAAATCCAGAGTGAGGGTTTCTAATCCACCTGGAGCAAGGTGCTGAACAACATGTATGATCTTTTTGCCATGCTTCGTTAAATGCGTATTCATAATTTGGACCCTGCCTTTATAATTCTTGTTTCGCCTTTCCTGACGTTTCTCTTGAAGAAAATTCTTTAAAACGTTTAACTACAACATGAGATTGCAGGAGTTGTGCCAATTAAATAATCTTTATATTTCAATTGCTTATGTGATTTGGTTTTAAGGTGGTTTTCATTTCTCAAAATGGGAATCAAAACAAAATACGATTGAATGGCAGTTTGAACCATAGAGCTTGGGTAAATCGAAATTGGCGTTAAAACTTGGGGCTTTAAACAAACTAAACGCCAAGCGAGTGTTGGCGTTTTCTGATAGGAAAAAATCTGGGTTAAGCTTTGATTTTCTAGAGTTGACTAACTCATTTTAGGGATAACGGTAATCACAGGAACACCCAAGATCTCTTCAATTTCGTCTTTGCGTTTGATTGAAGAATCAAACAGCTCGAACAACACAGCCAAGCCAATACCCAATCCGATACCTGCTACGAATCCAGCCAGAATAAAGACAAAAGTCGGCATGTTAGATTTGACACTCGGTGTAAAGGGCAAATCGATAATCTTCACACGTTTGTTCTGCTCGAATACACCAAGCGAACCCGTTAGCTGAGCCATTTCATAACGCTCTGTCAGTTCATCGGATAGCTGACGCTTGATTTCAACTTGACGTTTAAGGCGGTACATCTCTTTTGCATTTTCGCCGAAGTTATTGGCCTTGTGTTCTAATTCGAAAATCATAGTACGAAGGCTTTTGGTCTCTTCAGTTAAAGACTCAAAGCGAGCACGAACCAGTTGTAGGCTGTGTAATTGAGTGACCAGAAGAGGTTGGGTATCAGAAAGCTTGTTCAGTGTCGTGCTGCTTGCGATGTCCCAAAGCTGATCGCTGTTCATCGTTGGCTGGGTTACCTCGAGCAAACTCTTTCGCTCATTTTCAAGTCTGTCTAATTCACGGACTTTAGCTTGTACAGCACTGTGTTTGTCCGTGTATTTAGCTTGTAACAAGGTAAGGTCGCTGCGAATGTCGATGATTTGGTCTTCTAGTTTACCGATCACAGGGTTGGTTCTTGAAAGTTGCTGGTCGATTGATCCTAAGCTTTTTTCAACTCCCGATAACTCGGCCTCTTTTTCCGCCAGTGTTTGCTTGAGTGAAGCTAAGCGATTCAAGCTTTGACTTTGTACCTCAGGTGTCGATTGCACATTTTCATTCATGTATGCGGCTAGCGCTTCTTCTGCTTCTGCAAGCTCTGCGCTACGTTTGTCTATATGAATTTTCAAGAAGTCACTTGAGTCTTCAATCGACGAACGTTCCGGCGCAAGTAATTGTTCAATGAAATGTTCACTCACCGATCGAAGCGTCGCTTCCATTCCATTTGATGTGTTAGACGTTAAGCTTATCTTTAAAAAGTCTTTTCCAAGCTGAGTCACCGATAGACGCTGAGACAGGTCTGTAATGATCTCTTGTTTCTCAATTTCAGGCATATCTGGCGTGGTTAATTGCAGTTCATCAGCGACCGAGTAAAGCACATGTCGACTGTGAAGCAGTGTTCTCAATGCATTAAGTCGGTCTTTGAGCATGGTCGAAACGGCGATGTCTTCCAAGAATGGATTCATCTTGGCCGTTTCTTGAATCAACATACTGGTATGCGCGTCATATTTAGTAGGAGCCAACTTGCTCACACCAAAGCCTACAAAGGGCAAAATAAGCATTGGAAGAACGATAACGTAGCGTTGGCGCCACATCGCATTGATGATAACTAATAACCGCAATTTCAGATTATTCATAATAGCTCCAACATCCAATGTACGAAGTTACCACGGTTTTGCCAGCTTTCTTGTTCGACGACAGAGATAGGTGAATTGCTTAGCTGGCGTGCATGATCAAGCGCCCAAATCATTTGGTTCGTACTGCCAACCGTGGTCACGTGCTCTTGGTATGGAACCAAAGCAGGGAACGGTGTTGTGATAATGGGTGTGCCCGCCGCAAGGTATTCCATTAGTTTGAGTGGGCTACAAGCTCGGATCTGCTCGTTATCAACAAACGGCAGCAAGCTCACATCCCAGTGTTGGGAATAGCTTGGTAGCGTGTGGTGTGGACGTGGGCCAAGGTAATGTACGTTACTCAACTTAGGCAGCATGAGCGTATCAAGCTCGTTTGGACCAATGAAAACAAAGTCCCATTCCGGCATCGCATTCGCAACTTGACCAATCATTTCATAATCCAGCCATTTAGAAAGGCTGCCATAAAAACCAGCAATAGGGCGGTGGTTGCTTGGTAAATCATTCGCTCTGGGTGCGGGTGTTGAAAATAGGTCTACGTCGACACCATGTGGTAGCAAGTGCGATTTATGCTTTGGAAATTTATCCATCAATTTTTTGCTAGCCGCGAATATAAGCGTCGCTTTATCGATTAACTCTGATTCGTGCTGTGCAACGGTGTCATGATCAACACCAGCCAGCGCGCTAAAATCATCACCGCAGTAATAAACCACAGATGACTCGCCTAAGTGTCCGCACAAATCAACAGCGGTCGGAAGAGAAGTCCATAGGATAGGCTCGTTAAGATTAAGCTCCGCAATAACCGGTTTTAGTTGGTGCAACATCATTTGCTGAGCCAACTGTCTAGAAAATTTAGAAGCAGGCGCAGGGATTGTCTTTAAGTTAACGATAGTAATGTTGTCGTGGCCGTCAGAGTCGAGCATGTTTTGAGTAACGGCTTTGGTCTTGCCAAACAATTTGTTGAACGCTCGTGTTGCATCTTTAGTGGACAGCTTCGGTTGTCTTAGGCCAATAGAGTTGACCCATAAGACTTTGTGTTCCTTGGCAAGGTGACGAACTAAATGTTGAGTCGATGAAGGTAGGCCACCAAAGTCTTCACCAAATACGATTAAATCACGCATGGTCACCTCCATGAGTCTCTAACGAATCAAACACATCGGATTCAGTCACTTCAACAGATTTAATGTGACCGACAACTCGAGCTGGGTTACCGCCTGCGATTGCAAAGGCAGGGATGTTCTTTGTTACTACGCTGCCTGCGGCTATTACGGCACCTTCGCCTATGGTTACGCCACCTTTAACCGTAACATTAGTGCCTAGCCACACATCGGGTTCAAGAATGATGTCGCCGATTTGCTGAGGGTCATCGCCTTCACCTAGTGCTCGGCGTTTTGCATCAAGTGGGTGTCCAGAGTATCCAAATAGGAACGCGCCGCCAGCGATTCGTACGTTGTCAGAGATAACAACTTTACCGCCAACAGCGATAGTCGACTGCCAGCCGATGTCGACATTGTTACCAATTGACAATAGTGGGTGTTCCAAGCCTTCAAGTGGCTGAGTACAACCCGAGAATGTAGTGTGCCCAGAGATACGGCAGTTGTCTCCAATCGTAATTTGCACCGGACCGCTGACAAAAGGCAGACCGCCATACAAATACAGGCGTTTGCCACATTGAGCCACACGACCTTTGAAAGCCGGTGTCCAGTAGAAGAATCGCGTAAAGCCAGAAACCAAATTCACCACTAGCTTGTGCGCTTGATATAGGCAACGATTAAGTATTTGAGGGGTAGGTAGCTCTGCGCTTCTGATGTCTTTCAAAATGAAAAACACATTTCTAATTCGAGAATTAGGATGAAACTTAAGCCAATGTTTGAATTGATGTATAGATACTGACGTCATAATGAAAATCCTCTTTTTTGTTATATAGAAGTACTTTCATATATTGTGCCATTTAATAAATACAATAATTTCAATAAGTTAAAATGTAGCTTTTAGGTTTTCTCATTTTGACAGGCAGTTTGAGATACGTTTGAGACGCAAACTGTGAGTGCTGCGAGGATATAAATCGGCCAGTTGAAGCCTTGAGTTAAAAATGTACCCGAAACGATTGTTCCAATCAGACCTGCATAGATCGCATAGGCGACCGAATTGAGCTCGGGTGCGATTTCTGTGGACGAGTTTTTTAATCGAGCTAGCGTAGAGCGAGAGGTTTTAATCAAAGAAACGATAAGGCAGACAAAAATGATCAGACCAATAAAGCCGGTCTCTGCTAGCACACCAAACCAAGTACTGTGAACGGCGTGATTCAGTCCGTCCCAGTGCGAGCTATAAAAGAAGTAGTTCGAGAAGAAGTTGTTGAGCCCAACCCCAGTCAGTGGGTTCTCTACTGCCATTTTCACTGCTGCTTCCCATGCATAGATTCGCCCCATTGCCGATTCATCGATACCTTGTTCAGCGGCACCACCGGAAGATCTGTCTGATATTCCGGCAACCAAATAGAGCACCACGGCTGCGACAGTTCCTACCGAGATTAAGAGAACTTTAGATCGCACTAATTTCCACGCAAAAATACCAATAACGGCAATACAACCCAGTAATCCGCCACGGCTTTGAGTGGCAATAATGGCGGCGAGCAATAACAAGCAAACTAAGCCACTGATTAAACGTTTGGACCTTGAGATGCCAGACGTAGTGGCTTGGCTTATCGTAAAGGCGAGTGGGAACATCAGTACCAGTGCTAGGTCGTTCGGGTCACCTAACATAGAGCCAAAGTCGCGGCCAATAGTCACGCGTGAGCCTTCAACAAGCCCGATACCATTGACTGAGTTATAGACGGCAATAAAACTGACTAAAGCGCCTGCGTAGATAATCGTCATCGCGGTTTTTGCGAGATTTTCTGTGGTGTTTACTAACCAAGTAATCGCAAGTGTCATCACGATTATTTTCCAATAAACGCCTTTGAATTCCGCTAGTGCTATGGGCCTGTTAGACGCGAAGATAATGCCAATGAAAACCAATACCCAAAATATCGCGAGCCAATTTAGACAAGGGTGCCAGAAGATTTTAAGCTCTTTACTGATTAACGTATGCCAGAGCAGAGCTGACAGAGCACCCAATGAAAGCATCAGCGGTATTTTTAACGAGTAGAGTTGAGGTATGGCTTCGTGAATTCGGAAAAATGAAAAGACAACGAACAATAGGACTAGCCAGAAGGTCTTGTTTAAGACGAATAAACCAGCTAGTGGCAGAAGAGCGAGCGCCACAATGACAGCAGGGTGAGGCACAAAGTACCAAACAACACCAAGCCCAACACACAAGGTGCTAATCGTGATGATGACTGGCAATCTATTGGCTTCAGGATTGACCATTCTGACCTCTCTTCGCAAATAAACTCTTCATGACTCGCTCGCAATTTTTTAAGGCGTAGTTACGCCTGACGTTAAATATTGCAAAGTGAGTGCCAGTTATGCATTTTATTTAAATAACTGATTTACTGATGGATTATTAAGTGAGAGCGTAGCCTTGAGGTGAGTTTTGTCATTTTGAGAATCAGTATAAAACGGATTAAAGTACCTAACTCATCAAGTCAACATGATCTGTTATTAAGTACGCAAGGGACTTACAACGACAGGCATCTAGAATTAACGGTCGAGTTGATAGATTTCCAACAACTGCGGGACAACGGCTTGTGGCGAATATTGGTTCTTCACTGTTTCTATCGCGTTACTCTTGAGGGAGTCACGTTGTTCGCTCGTCAATGCCATCCACAAAGATAAAAATTGTTGTAGCTCGGATTCTGTATTAGCGAGGTAGCCGTTAACTTGGTGGTCGATGAGTTTAGGCAAGTTACCAACTGAGGTGGCGAGGACGGGAATGCCGCGAATCATGGCTTCTAATGCCGCCATAGGTAAGCCTTCAAAACGGGAAGGGATGATTAACAGATCGATTTGGCTCCAGACGCCGTCCATATTGGTCTGATGCCCGTGGAAGGTGACATTATCAGGCTGCGATTTAGCTAAAACGTCCATTTCTGGTCCGTCACCAAAAAGCTCAAACCGAACGTCGGGAAACTGTTTGGCTAATGCGACAAATCGATCAGGCGCTTTTTCATGGCTCAATCGCCCCACAAAACCAACATGGAATGGGCTTGATGAAGGGGAGCTTGTTAACCCTATTGGGACTTTAACAAAGTTATTTAATTGATAGGTCTTGCCCGGCACCTTCGCTTTAATCTTCTCACTGACCACGAGCGACTGATCAGAAAGAAAGCAGCTATAACGGTCGAGCCAGTCATAAAGCCATACTTTGCCTGTTGGGGTTTCACCTGCGTGATAAGTGGTTATTTGCTTTGTGTTGTTTAAGCGAGGTGGGAGCTTGATTAACTTGCTGACCAAACTGGCTTTGTAACCATGAGCATGGATAAGCCTTGGCTGATAATGTTGAACGGCACGTTTAAGCTGTATCGCGCTATTGCCGCTTGAAACAGTAGAATATGAGGCTAGATCAGAGAGGTAACTATAAGGGATGTTCAGCAAATCTAACTTTTCAACGATGATCGCTTCAGGGTTAAACTGAGTCAAAAGAACGATTCGAACTGACTCTGAATGCTGAGTGCTTTCAGATATTAGGCCTTGTGCTAATTCTAAAACATGCGTTTCTATACCTCCAAAAGTTTGGCTGTCGATCAACAGCCAAATCTCATGAAGGTTTACGTTGAGTACATCTTGGTTAGGCTTGATTGTACTCATCTGATTCCCAAGCCTGTTTCTTACGATAAACAGTAGAAGGGCTAAGTTCTAACAACACAGCAGCATTTAAAACATTCCCATCGCAATGATTAATGGCATGTTGAATGGCTTCACGTTCTATTTGCCACATAGGACGAATGGCACCTTCGCTTGTGGTAAAGGCGGGCGTCATCGAGTCGTTGTTCGTTGGAACATCTGACGATTGATCGAACTCTTCCGGAGTAATCGGTGGCAACTTAGCTTCTGGTGCGACAACAACAGTAGGTTGGGGCGCAGTTACTCGAATTGGTGTCACTGACTTCGATGTTGGAGCTGTATCTACTTTATTAATCGGAGGCGGCAACATGTCTTTGGTCACGCTCGTTTCGTTGTTCAACACCACGATGTTACGGATGATGTTTTGCAACTGGCGCACGTTGCCTGGCCATACGTAACGTTTAAATAGGTTCTGCGTTTCTTTGTCTATTGATTTGAACTTCTTCTTGTCTTGCTTCGCGTAAAGCTTCAAGAAGTGATTGCACAGGGTGACAATGTCACTTCCTCGTTCACGAAGCGGTGGCATCTCGATAGGCACAACGTGAACACGATAGTAAAGGTCTTCTCTAAAGCGTCCTTCTTCTACCTCAACCAGTGGGTCGCGGTTAGTTGCGCAGATAATTCTGACATCCACTTTAATCTCGCGGTTACCACCAAGTGGAGTAAACGTGCCGGTTTGTAAAAATCGCAGGAGCTTCTTCTGCATCTCCAGTTCCATTTCACAAAGCTCATCGAGAAATAAGGTACCGCCATGCGCTTGCATCGCCGCGCCTTTACGGTCGGTTGTCGCGCCGGTAAACGCACCTTTAACGTGACCGAAGATTTCACTCTCCATTAGGTCTCGAGGGATAGCACCACAGTTAATAGCCACGAAAGGTTTACCATTCCGCTGGCTCTCTTGATGAATCGCTTCGGCACACACTTCCTTACCCGTGCCACTCTCGCCGTTAATAAACACGCTGGCAGTAGTTGGCGCTACCGAATCAATGATCTTATAAACCGCCTGCATGGGTAGGCAAGAGCCTATGAAATTATGAAAGCGGTCACGATCGAACTTGCTTTGCATGTTATCGACAAGGTTTTCGAGTTTCGCTCTTTTAAGATGTAAGCGAACAGATGTCTTGAGTCGATCAGCTTGAATAGGTTTCTCTAAGAAGTCTTCCGCGCCGCGCTGGATAAGGTCTACAGCTATATTTACTGAGCCATGCGCTGTCGCGATGATAACTGCGGTCGGTATTTCGTTGGCAGTAATCCAATCTAAGACTTCCTCGCCTGGCATGTCAGGCAGCTTAAGGTCGAGAATAACAAGCTGTGGAGAGTGCCTTTCAATGAAGGTCTTCGCTTCCGCGCCGGTTTCGACGTGGAAAATATCATAGGGCTCGTCTTTTACGTACTGCTTGTAGAGTACGGCGAGTGAGGTGGAGTCTTCAACTAACAATACCTTAGGGCGCATTGTATATTCCTTTTGAAACTTTATCCTAACCAATCAATAACATAGTGATATTCAACCATCAATACGAGTTTTGTGTATTTGTTATCTACCGCATGCAATCTTTTAAGAAGCGGCCTGTATAATTTCTCGCATTGCTGTTCATGATGGATCGCATCTTTATGGCGACTATGTTAATAACGACTAAGTTAATAACGACTGTTTTGAGTTTTTAATCTGATACCGATAATGAGCATGCAAAGCTAGCTGAAGCCTGCCTCTTTCCTTTCAAGCAAGGCTTTTATTGAACGCTCTGCGAGTTCAAGCAATTCGTCAACTTGTTGAAATGCCGCTTCATGACACTGCTCTAAACATTGCTTTTCTAGAGCGCGAGCTAGCTCACCCAAAGGGCGATTACCTAACGAAAGCGCTGTGCTGCCGAGAGTGTGGACCTCGAATTCAAGCATTTGAGCGTCTTTCTGAGTGACAGCCTCTTTTATGGCGACCAAGCGTGTTTGTGATTCTTCGACATAATGGTCGATCAAGATAGGGATAATGTCCGCACTTGTATCGCGAATCATTTGCTCCAGAACGCTTTCATCGACAAGCCCGCTAACTTCTTGTGAGTTTAGATCTTTAGATGCGTCTGACGCTAAAGTAGAGTTCATCAAACTAAGTCCTTTTGTTGAGCCTAATATCCGTGAGTACTAATAAGTTCTAGTCATTTTCTAGAATAATTTCAACTGGTTGCTGTACAAACAGAGCAATTAATTGGCGTCTCGCTCATCTTGCTACTGGGTTTGTGACAAACCTAACGGACTGATTTAATTTTGTTTTCTCTTATGAAATATAAACTTAGGTGCCTATAAAGCCTAAAGTGCAGGTAAATCTCAGGAGAAAGAGACCAAAACAAAAAAAAGACCACTGCAGTGAATTAACAACAGTGGCCTTGGAGGGGGTTAAGTAGTTTAGGCTACGAAGCTTTATCAATCTTTTGCTTTGGGCCGGCTTCTACTTCTTCCTCGCTACTTTCAGAGAAGATATCAGCAACAGCGCTTCTTTCAAGTTCACCTTTTAGATTACCGTCTTCATCTACAACCGGAAGAGAGTAGTCACAAGACATAGTGTCTGGTAGCACTTCTTCAATCACCGCATCTGGTAAGATGGCAGGGACTTCTTCATATATCTCGTCACTAAAATCATGTACCGATGAATCTTCAACAGCGTCTTGTAGACTCTCTTGTGTGACTAGGCCTTGATAGCCGTCATCTGTTACGTGATAAGCGTAATCGTTTTTCAGCATCTTCATTTGTGCCAGAGCACCTTCAATCGTTTCTGATGTGATTCGATAGAGAGGAGGCTGCATAACGGTTTCAACGGTCAATGCGCGAGCGCGGTTTACGTCTTTCACGAACGCTTCCACGTAATCATCGGCTGGATTTAGCAGAATCTCGTGTGGTGTGCCTTGTTGTACTAACTCGCCGTCTTTCAAAATTGCGATTCGATCGCCTAGACGGAGTGCTTCGTCCAGATCGTGAGTGATGAAAATAATCGTCTTATGAAGCTTCTCTTGAAGCTCGATAAGCTGATCTTGCATTTCACTTCGAATCAAAGGATCGAGTGCCGAAAAGGCTTCGTCCATTAACAAGATTTCAGCGTTAGTACACAGAGCGCGAGAAAGGCCAACACGTTGTTGCTGACCACCTGAAAGTTGAGCTGGGTATTGTTTACCGTAACCTTTTAAACCCACTGTTTCTAACCATTCGTTGGCTTTGGCTAAACGGTCTTCTTTTTTGATACCTTGTACTTCCAACCCGTACGCAACGTTTTCAACCACAGTGCGATGAGGCATTAAGCCAAAGCGTTGGAATACCATCGACATTTTATGACGACGGAACTCTTCTAACTCTTTAGTTTTGAGGCTCATAACATCAATGCCTTCAACCATGATCTTACCTTGAGTCGGGTCAATCAAACGGTTGAAGTGGCGAATCAGTGTCGATTTACCCGAACCAGAAAGTCCCATGATAACGAAGATTTCGCCGCGGTTAATCTCAAGGTTAATCTCTTTTAAACCAACGGTATGACCCGTGTCCGCAAGAATTTGGTCTTTGTGTTCGCCGTTTTGAACTCGGTTCATAACAGACATTGGTTTCGGTCCAAACACTTTGTATAGACCACTAATTTCAATCAATGGTTTAGTCATGCTTGAATCCTCCTAGATGCGCATTAGTTCTTCTCGCGTACGCTTGTGAAGCGCGGTCAAAAAGGATTGCGAGGGCAACGATGGCGAAACCATTCATCAAGCCTAATGTGAAATATTGGTTGGTGATCGATTTAAGAACCGGTTGTCCTAGGCCTTTTACGCCAATCATGGATGCGATAACAACCATAGACAGGGCCATCATGATGGTTTGGTTTATACCCGCCATAATCGTTGGCATTGCTAGAGGAAGTTGAACACCCCATAAGCGTTGCTTTTTACTCGCACCAAATGCGGTAGCAGCCTCAAGGACTTCTTTGTCGACTAGGCGTATGCCTAGGTTAGTTAAACGAATCACAGGTGGAATCGCGTAGATAACCACGGCGATTAACCCTGGAATCTTACCGATGCCGAGTAGCATTACCACTGGAATCAAGTAAACGAATGCAGGCATGGTTTGCATAATATCGAGCATCGGCGTAACGATAGATTGTGCTCGATTTGAACGAGCCATCGCAATGCCAATCGGAATGCCTAAGAATATCGAAACCAAGGTACACACAGTGATGATACTGAGCGTCCGCATGGTGTCTTCCCACATTCCAAAGTAACCAATGAGAAGTAGAGAAACAACACAACCCAAAGCCAGTTTCCAAGAACGGCTTGCTGCGTAAACAAGGCTGGTGCACACGGCAAGGACAATAATCCAAGGTGTTGAGATAAGGAGTTTTTCAAACCAAACAAGGAATGAAAGAAGAGGGTCAAAGAGAGATTCAATCATTTCACCGTATTCACGGGAAAATTCACGGTATGCGCCATCTAGCGTCTTTTTTATGGTTCGTAAATCAGCGCGTTCCATCTCTGGAAAGCTTGATAACCAATTGCTGTCAGCCATTTTATATCCTTATAGTTCGGAGCCACTTGTTCATGCGATAAGAAAATCGCTAATGAAAAGGGCTCCGAATCATGAATAACATCAAGTATAGCGACGTTATTTCTGTTCTATTGTTGAAGCGTAATTACTTGTTGTTTAAATAATTACAGCTCGGCTTCAACTTTCTTAGCGACTTCTTCAGAAACCCATGGGTGCCATACTTCTGGGAATTCACTCAAGAAATGTAGACTCGCTTCCTCACCATCAGCTTGGTTATCTTCCATCCAAGCAAGTAGCGAGTTCATTTTGTCGTTTGTGAAACCACGTTTTGTAAAGTAGTCGTACGCTTCTGGTGCTCGTGACGCAAAACTTTCAGTGGTGATCGTGTGGACAGGTGAAGGCGGGTACATGGTCGCTTTTGGCGATTCACAATCTTCTTTGGTGGTACAGTTAAGGAACTCTTCCTCATTAACGCCACTGCCAAAGTCGACTTTAACCATGTCGTATTTACCTAGAACAGCGGTTGGTGCCCAGTAGTAACCAAACCAAGCTTCTTCGCGTTCGTAAGCTTTTGCGATAGAGCCAGATAAACCGGCACTCGAGCCAGGGTCAACAATCGTGAAACCACTGTTTTCTAGCTCAAGAGCATTAAACAAGTTTCCGGCGCTGATCTGACAGTTCCAGCCTGCAGGGCAGCTGTAGAATGCAGATGTATCTGGGTCTTCAGGGTGTTTAAATAAACTAGCGTTCTTGCGTACGCCTTCGATGGTTGCCATTTCAGGGTACTGTTTAACGAGGTAAGCTGGAACCCAAAAGCCTTCTTCGCCGCCGTTCACAAGTGCTTTACCTGCGTAGCGAAGACGTTTCTCTTCAACACCTTTATCTAATGCGTCTTTTAAGCTGTTGCTCCAAAGTTCAGGTGCAACATCAGGCTGGCCTTTTTCGATCATAGACGTGCCTGTTGGCATCGTGTCGCCAGGGATAAGTTCAGCATCACACCCATAACCATGTTCAAGGATGAATTGGTCGATATTGGCGATCAGTGTTGCAGAGTTCCAGTTCATATCTGCGATTGTTACGCTGCCACATTCTCCAGCGTTAGCATTACCGCTGGCTGCTGCTACTAACAAAAATACGGAGCTTAACTTGTATTTCATATTGAGTTTCCTTTCTCTTTAATAATACAACTAAGGTAACCAAGGTAAATTGATTATCTAAATTGCTCGATGGTGATCCTTTCCGTGTATTTGAACCATTTGAGCAGAAGGAGGGATGGGTGAAGTTTGAAATAGATAAACGTGCAAAGTCAGTGAAGTGTGATCTGCCAATTCATCCACTGTGTTTCAACAGCCATCGGATAACTTTGTCAAACTATTACAAATTCGTCAAAAACCACCTCTATTTATAATCTTAGGGAATAATCGTACGAATTCCATCTTTGATGCGATTTACATGGCACTTTAACTGTCTGTGTCACATTACCGCTAAAGTTAGGCGTAGGGCGGTTGATTTTTGAAGGAATTTGAAGGTGGTAAGACCATGAATGACGTGTGTGAAATGCGTTGAATGGTTTTTAAAATCTTATATTAAATGATAATTTCGCCAAAAATGGTTAATTTCGTTTTTGGCTATTTAGAGCTATCACGCTTGAAGTCTAATAGGATAGGTGGATGTCATGGTATCAATGACAGCCATACAGTTGTACAAGAAAGCTATAGTGGCGCGGAAACGTTACATCGGCAGGTTCAAAAACTCATTTTGATACAGCTTCTTTGCCAAGCTATCGCGAAGCTTAGCAGGGATGAATTTCATTCGATTGATTTGTCTGACCAACTCTTGCGCAAAGCTTGGCTTTTGTTTCATGTTCATCACACTGCCCATTAGGTTGATACTTTGTGCATCAAGCAGCTTTTTCGCTTGTTCTAGGTGGTGACTCGACGTTTCACCATAGGCGACAACCATCAATGTGCTGTCACAAGCGCTAGCTACAGACTGCGCAGGAATGTTGCCTTTGTTTATGTTGAGAAGCGGTGAAGTATCAATGATGACTCTGTCGTACTTCTCTAACCATTTGTTCACCACTTTTTGCAACGTTGTTGGATCTTTATAAGCCAACTGAGTTGAAGCCACTTGTGGAGCAGGGACACCGATAAACGTACGCTGAGATTCAACATGTTCTATCAATTGACCCTGCTGACTGTCTTCTAGCATATTCAGATCTTTGAAAGCAGGGTTGAACAAGTTGAGATCAACATAAAGCGTTGAATGTCCCGCAAGCAGAAAACGTTCGGCTAATGCGGTTGCAATAGATGTTACCCCGTCACCTGAATGGCAAGCGGTCACGCATATCGATTTTTGACCGTTAAGTTCAAAAGCTAAATACAGTTGCTCAACTTCGGCATGGGTCGCTGAAATAGTCATTATAAAGCTCCTATTAATACGATAGTGGTCGTAATACGCAGTATGTCATCGAGTCCGACACGTGCTTTTTCGATAAAGCTTTCACGGCGGTCTGGGATGTAAATCGTGTCACCAGCACGAAGTACCGGCAGGTTGTAAATGTTGGCTGTTTTGCTGAATTCAACAAGGTCAAAGGTACGCGCTTGACCTTGGCAACAAGACATATTAACGATGGTAATTTTCTCTACATAAGCACTGTCTGTTGGCCCCGCGGCTTCTGCCAAGATATCAAGAATGGTCATGTTGTCATTAAACACATATCGACCAGGATTGTTAATGGCACCAAGGACACGAACCGTCTCTTCTTTTGGTGTATCTAACCAGTTTTTGCCTTTTTCAGGGATGTAAATCGTGTCGCCGGTGGTTACGTTTGGCAGTAATGATTCATCGCCTGTTTCAAAATACAGCGACAGGTTCAGTTTGCTGACCTTAGAATAAGTTTTATCGCGGTGAGTAACGCGAACATTATGAATGTCAGCATCCTTAGTTGGACCATCAGCTGCTGACAAGATGTCTAGGAAGTGCATGTCTTTGGTGAAGCGGTAACGACCGGGCGCATTCACTTGCCCAAAGATGTAGATTGAAGCGTCTGAGCTTTGACGAACCCATTGTGATTTATTGTCTGATGGATCTTGTGGCAGGTCATGAACACGCACGATAGAACCTGCGCGAATTTGAGGCATTTGGTCACGTGGCGCACCATTGCGAATGAAATCATCAAGGTTAAACACAACCAGCTTTCTACCAGTCACGACTTCAATTTTCGATGTATCAGCGCGTAGCGTAGGGCCGCCGACATGCGCCAATAATCCCATGAAGTTCATTTCATCCGACCATTCGATACGACCAGGTCTGTTCACCTCACCAATCACGTTAACCGCTCTGTCTGGCGTAATTTTCAACCAAGATTTTTCGTTCATGTCGGTTTTCTCAGGAACGAAAATCGCGTCACCGGCATTGATGCTAGGAGGGTTAGAGTTAGGTAAGCCTTCGGTGTAAGCCGCTAAATCGAATTTTAGCACTCTGCCATCCGCTTTGATCACACGGATTTGTCGTGACTCTGCGAAACGAGTCGGGCCGCCCGCATTGGCAAGGATATCCATAAAGGTCGCGTCTCTTTTGCCTTCAAAAGCACCAGGCGCAGCGACTTCACCCATCACGTAAACCATGTTTGCGCCGGATTTGATTTCTTCTTCTTGTTTAGGAACGAAAATGGTCGCGCCCGGGCGTAAAATTGGAAGCAGACTTTCGTCACCAGAATCTAAGTAACGTTTTAGATTGAACAGCGTTGGGGTGTTGTTTGAGATCACTCGTATTTGCTCAACACTGGCATAGCGAGTAACACCGCCCGAACGCATTAGTACGTCGACAAGGTCGGTATTCTCTTTGTAAGTGAACGAACCCGGCGCGTTTACCTCACCAAATACTTTAATTGAATTGCGAGAGTCGGCACTGTCACCTGAGTTAGCGAGCTTTGCTGCGTCAAACTCTTGCTCTATGTTACCGACCAATGGAGAAGCAGGAACAAACAGTGAATCCAGTGATTGAAGAGTAGGTAATGTTGATTCGTCTCCTGAATCAAGGAATCGTTTGTAGTTAAACTCTTTCTTATCCGCGCCTCTTTTAAGAATAAGCTTATCCAGTTGCGCACCCGGGCGTAAACCACCTGCAGCGTAAAGCGCCATTTGAATGCTAGAACCTAATGCAAGTGTGTATTCGCCAGGTTGTTCTACATAACCTTGCACGTAGATGATGATTTGCTGTTCTTTTACATATACTGAAGCGTTCGAAAGATCTTTATAAGCGGTTGCCAGTGACTCTAAAACGACTTTGTTAAGCTGCTCACTGTCGTAACCTGCAACAAACACAGCGCCTACTTCTGGAAGGGTAATACGGCCACGCTTATCCACTTGGAAACCTGTGTTTAAGGTACTTTCACCGGGTACGTTAACTTGGATAAGGTCACCGACTTGAACTGCGTCTGAAAACTCGTCGTTAGCATTCACGATATTCGCAAAGCATAACGAAAGGGTGATGACAAAAACGATCAATGATTTCATAGTCCACCTCCCATTTTCTCAGCATTCTTAGGCGAGATAATTTCGATACTCACTCGACGGTTAGTTAATCGCGTACCGTCCGAGTCACCTTCAAAAAGAGGAACGGTTTCGCCGACAGAAACAGCTTTGATTCGTTGAGCACCTAAGCCAAAAATAGTTAGGTAGCGTTTGACTTGTTTCGCTCGTCCAAGTGCTAACTTATCGTTGTATTCTTCGGCACCCGTTGCATCAGCGTGGCCAGTAACAACAAGGTCTAGAGATTTGTGTTCTTTCAACAGGTTGGTCGCTTCAGCAAGTCGCCCCATGTACTTTGGGTTAACTTCAGTGGAGTTTTCAGCGAATTGATTGTCGACGTTGAACAAATCGTATAGTTGCTGAATGACAGAAAGTTGCATGCGGAATTGGTTTTCGTTTTTAGGTGGTTCGCAACGGGCTTGTGAGGTCACGTAATCAAGTTGAACTTCAAGTTCATTTAGACGTTTTCTTTGGATCACTAGATCGTTGGCGGCATCCAGTAGTAGACCACCTTGAAGTTCACGAGCAATACGATTTTGCTTTTCGATGGCTTGGACAACAGCAGCGGGGAAACACCAGCGAGCACCTTCTTGTATCAAAGCATCTAGGTGCAATTTAGCGAGTTGCCAATCGAAACGTAATCCATGTTCTGGCCCAAGAGGCTCGTCTGGCATGACAGGAGAGAAGTCTGAGTTTTGATAGTTGATAGAATCATAACTTTCAGCCAAACCCCCTGTGCCTTGTTCAGGATAGCTAGTACAGCCACCCAGAACGAGAGCGGACAGAGAAAGGGCTATGTAGTTTTTCAATATTTTCATGCCAACGTCCTATGTTTCTAATTTTTCTTATTATTTTTTGTTACTTCTAGCTTAGTGGGTCTTCATGAATTTGCAGGATTTTTTGAATTTACTGGGATAGCGTGGCCAATACGCAGCAAGTTCATAATTTCAAGTGGCTGGCCTGTCACATTTTCAAGTCGCATGTTGCGTTCGCGCTCGGTCAGACGTTTGAACATGTAAACAATCGCGCCAACACCAGATGAGTCTAAAAACTCAACTTGGCTAAAATCAACTTCGATTTCAGGGTGGCCATCGTTGGAAATTACATCATCAATGTCTGTTTGTGCATCACGACTGCCTGCTGCATCCAAATCACCGAAAATAGAAAGTGTCAGTGTCGTTGTATTTAAATCAATCTTACGTAGTTCCATAGCGGTATCTCCTTTTAAGTATGTATGGACAATTGCACTGAATGTGCCAACTTTTATATCTTTATTTTTCAATGAGTTATATTAGGTGTGAATTGCCATCTCAAATTGAGAAAAGCCGTTTCTCAATTTGAGAACTAAAAACGGCGGAACATATGAGAGCTATAATTCATTAATTTAATGAATAAATGCAAAGGTTAGATAAGGTTGATGAGTTGATCGCATCTTCTCGCAAAGATTGTCTAACTGCGTGTTAGAGCGCTTAGGATTAAAGGCATTTGTTGACCACTACAGATATTAATACGGAGCAGATGATGAGATTAACCAAACTGGCTTTAGCCACTCTATGGGCGTGTTCGCTTTCATCTCATTCATCCTATTTCCCGCCCGATCATTTGGTTCTTGCAAACTCCTATCAGCAAGGCATAGATGTTTCTGAATACTGGAAGAGTGAAAAGCTTGATGGGATTCGGGCTCTATGGGATGGACAGCATCTTTATACACGCAATGGAAATCGTATTTACTCACCGAAATGGTTTACGGAAAACTTGCCTAAGGTCCACCTCGAAGGGGAATTATGGGCAGGAAGAGGCAAGTTCCACCTTGTCCAATCTACCGTTCTCGATCATACGCCTAATGACACAGCATGGCGCCAAATAGATTTCATGCTGTTTGATATGCCTGGCGCTGCGGGTGATTATCAAAAGCGCTATTACAACATTTTGCACTGGGTAAGCGTGATTGGAGAATCTCACGTCAGCTATATAGAGCATGTACCGATTCACAGTGAAGAAGCACTGTTTCACCAGCTTGATAATGTCGATGAGCGTAATGGCGAAGGCTTGATGCTTAGAAAGATCACCAGTCGTTATCAAGCAGGCCGAAGCAACGACCTATTAAAACTCAAAAGGCATCATGATGCCGAAGCAACTGTTATTGGCTACAAAGGCGGGACAGGAAAGTATAAAGGGATGATGGGGTCGATTTTAGTTCACACAGAAGAGGGGGTGGAATTTTATATAGGCAGTGGGTTCAGTGATCAAATGAGGCTTGCACCGCCTGAGATCGGCAGCCGTATTACCTTTCGCTACAATGGCTTTACTCAAAACGGCAAACCCAAGTTCGCGCGCTTTGTTAGAGAAAAAAGTGAATATTAAGGTACATATGATCTATCTGACCAGTTAACGAAAAAGAGCCCTGAAAATCAGAGCTCTTTTTTATATTCGAAATCAGATAGACCGACTTAGCGAGCGCGAATCTAGCGAGAACTAAATTCTAGCTGAACGTCATCGTCCTGCTTGTGCATCCAGTGTAAACGCATACCAAGCATAATCGCTGCTGACGTTAGACCGACAATGAAACCAATCCAGAAGCCGTGCGCGCCCATAGGTTCAACAATCCAATCTTTCATTCCTAAGATGTAGCCGATAGGAAGACCAAGCAGCCAGTAAGCAACGAAGGTAATGTTGAAGATTGAACGCATGTCTTTGTAGCCACGCAGAGCACCAGCAGCGATAACTTGGATTGCGTCAGTGCATTGATAAACCGCCGCGAATAACAGCAATTGCATTGCAACGGTAATTACTGCAGTGTTCTCTGTGTAAAGTAATGCAACCTGCTCTCTGAACAGGACGGTTAATGCCGCTGTCATTAGGGCTGTAACCAAACCAACAATGATACCCACGTGTGTTGCGATCTTCGCACCTTCGGTGTTGTTTTCGCCCAACTTATGGCCAACACGAATACTCACAGCTGCACCAATACTCATTGGAATCATGAAGACTAGCGAAGAGAAGTTGATCGCGACTTGGTGCGCCGCAACAATCAATGAACCCAATGGTGCAACCAACAGAGAAACTACCGCGAACAGGGTTACCTCGAAGAAGATAGCGGCCGCCACAGGGAAGCCAAGTCTAAACAGACGAATTTGAGCTTTAAGTTGCGGCTTGTGGAACGTACCGAAGATATTGATTTTCGCCAAACGTTTTGATGTTAAAACGTAAGCGAACAACAGTGAAAACATCACCCAATATACGATAGCCGTTGCAACACCACAGCCAACACCACCTAAGGCAGGAGCACCAAGCTTTCCGTATACGAACATCCAGTTAAGCGGGATGTTTAATAGCAAGCCAATAAAACCAATCACCATTGCAGGCTTAGTTAAAGACATGCCATCAGTAAAGCTTCGCAATGTTTGGAACAACAAAAATGCAGGTACAGCAAACATCACCGCATTCATATAGCCGATGGTCTTTTCCGCCATGAGTTGTTCAATGTCCATCCACTCCAATATCAACTGTGTCTGGAACAGTACGCCAATGATTGGAAGGGAAATGACGAGCGCTAAAAACGCACCTTGTTGAATCTCAAACGGAATTTTGACTTGTCGACCAGAACCATTCAGTTGTGCAACGACAGGAACCAACGCCATCAATAGACCGACACCAAATAAAATTGATGGTAGCCAAATACTTGCTGCAATCGAAACCGCCGCCATATCGATAGCACTTACGCCACCGGCCATCACGGTATCAACAAAACCCATTCCAGTTTGTGCGACAGATGCGATCAATACTGGGGTCGCAAGTTTGATTAGATTTGAGGATTCTTCTTTGTAACGATGCACAAACAACTCCAAATAAGAGGGAAAATTAGAATAATAGTGTAGGAAAGGACATTCTGAAGGAATCAGAGACAATGATCTTAAGCTTCCACTGGACGAATCATAAAGAAATGTCACAATAACTGCTATGAAAAACTGTTACTAAAATGCTAAATAGGAATCTTATGTTTACAGGTATCGTTCAAGGCATGGCAACACTGGTTGCTATCAACAAAAAAGAGTCGTTTCAAACTCATACCATTGAGCTAAGCGATGAAATGATAGAAGGATTAGCCATTGGTGCTTCAGTAGCTCATAACGGTTGTTGCTTAACGGTAACGGAAATTTCAGGTAACCAGATTGCTTTCGATTTAATGCAAGCGACATTGCGATTGACGAACTTAGGCCAGCTGAATGTTGGTGACAAAGTGAATGTTGAGCGTGCAGCAAAGTTTGGTGACGAAATTGGCGGACATAGTATGTCTGGCCACATTACTCTGATGGCTAATCTCGTTGATGTGATTAAGACAGAAAACAACCGCACGCTTTGGTTTGAGCTGCCTCAAGAATCAATGAAGTATGTGTTGAACAAGGGCTACATCGGCGTTGATGGTTGTTCATTGACGATCGGTGAAGTGGAAGAGAACCGTTTCTCTGTTCACTTAATCCCAGAAACGCTGAATCGTACTCTGTTTGGCGGCCGTGAAGTAGGCGATCAAGTAAACATCGAGTTCGACCCACAAACACAAGCGATTGTTGATACTGTTGAACGCGTATTAGCAAACCAGAAATAGTAGTAGCGGTTTATCCGAAGATATTTAAAAAGAGCACATTAGGTGCTCTTTTTCTATTTTTGTGTATTTCTAGGCTAGCCTCAGAATCGAGGGTAGCTTTAAGTCGAGGTGTAGATCCAACTCGACAAGAAAGTAGCTGTTAGAAGACTTGTTCGTCGTCTGCATCAATCGAGAGATTAATTCTGTCTCTTACTTCATCTACCTGCATGTCGAGGTGAATGGCATTGCAACACGCTGGGCAATCGTCATAAAAATCTTGGCTCCCATTAGAAGCATCAAGCGTGATGCTGATGGCATGCCCACAGTGGGGGCAGGAGACATGTTTTTCTGTGTATTTATGCATCGCGGACTCTCCTCACTGTAACTTGTTCCAATCGTAGTAGCTTTATAGATCTCAGTAGCTTGTATGGATCGCGGTAGCTTATATATCGCTATAAGCAGTTGTGATTGGTATTAAACAGCCTGTATCTTCTGAATGTATGCTTCAGTTTGTGCTAAATATTCGCCACCAAATTGATTGCAGTGGTTAAGAAGATGGTACAAGTTGTAAATGTCTTTCCGATCAGTATAGCCAACGTCGAGTGGATTGACGCTCTGATAACCTTCATAAAACTCTTTTGGAAACCCTTCAAACAATTCCGTTAATGCCAAGTCACATTCATGATCGCCCCAATAACAAGCAGGGTCGTAACAGATTGGCCCAAAAGCTGAATTTGCTACATTGCCATTCCAAAGATCCCCATGAAGCAAAGAAGGGCGAGGGTTGTGGCCAGCAAGACGCATATTCACCACATCAACGATATCATCAATATCACCGAACTCGATGCCTTTCTCTTTCAGTAGTTGCAGTTGGAAACCGATGCGTTGTTCAGAGAAAAAGCGTCCCCATTTCTTATGCCAAGGGTTGGGTTGAAGTGTGCTGCCAATATAGTTGTCTTGGTCACAACCAAACTCTTTTTGCTCGCCCCATTGATGAAGCTGCGCAAGCTGTACTCCGAAATCGAAACTGTTGTTGCCCGTCTCGAGCGGTTTGGTCGGCAAATAATTGAGAATAATGAACGAGCACTCTTTGGTTTTGCCAATAAGCACCAACTCGGGAACGTAGACGGTGGAGGTTTCTCTTAACAAGCGTAAGTTCTCAGCTTCTATTTCAAACTTAGGTAAAAATTCTCGCTGATTCACTTTCACAAAGTAACGTTCATTACCATCGCTGATCATATAGCAATCGTTAATGTCGCCACCAGAAACCTTGGTACGTTCAGTAATCTGAAAGTTAAATAGAAGAGTATCTGAAAGTTGTTGAGAAATGGCCTGCCACATAGGAAATCCTCAAAGACTGAAAGTTAAAAAGATTGAAGGTTAGAAATACTGTTTGTTTAATAGCAATAGTTTAGGATAAATCTGAGCAATTTATAGACGCACTCGTCAATGTTCTTAGCTCTTCTTCATCTTACGCAGAATCAATTGGCCGAATTGTGAACTCGAACTGATTCAAGCTCTTTGAAATACAAACATAAATTGAAAACCTGACGTGATGAAATAGTTTGGAACTGGTCTCACAATCGAAACGGTTTTGAACGCAACAAACTGGAAAGTGATTTGAGCTTGTTATCGTCTAGCGACTAAATTAAATGAGCTTTTCGAGTTAGTTGAAAGGGCTATTGTTAACTGGCGCAATACTTTGCTTCAAAGTTTGCCTTACACTTTGTTGGCGTGAATTTACTTATGGCTCAAGTAGGCAGGTATACCACATAGCGCTATATCGATTTAAATTTAAGCTGAAATACTAACTAGGATCATTTTAATGCGGTTTTGGGCAATAAAGTGATGACAAATAGCTTCATTTACATAGTATTAGGAAAGTACGTATTAATCTGCTTTAAAGCTTAAAACGGAGAATTATTGTGGTTGTAGAAACCGATGGCTATTTGGCTTTAATCGAGCACCTATCATTCAACCTTGATGTGTTTACCAATAGTAATGGTGATACTGGAAACGAAAGTGTCGAAGACATTGTTACCGACATGATTTCAACGAACATCATGGCTATTTTCGAACAAAACCCAGAGTTGCATTCGAGTGTTCGTTTTCAGCTTTTGAAAGAAGCCGATGCGGTAGTAGCGGACCTTGGTGAAGTATTAGCGGGTGTGTGGGCTAAGAAAGCGACTAACGAACAAATTGTATTCCTTGATGAATACATCGCGTTAGTGAAGAACCTGTTTGATACTGCTGTTGCTAAATACGACTAACGGTTTATTTGCCCATTTATTGTCGTAATTAGTTAGGATAAATAACTACGGGCGTTTAAGTCGTATCTTTCTAGAGTTACCTCGCTCAGCGGTTTATCTTTCGAACCGCTATAAACGCCTAAAATGCCAAAACTTGGATGCCCAGTAGGGGTTATCTAACCTAGAAATAATGACACCTTTTGATGTCGAGGCATGTAGAAATTGGTTGTTTCCTAAGTAAACGCCTACGTGTCGCACCGTCATCGAAGTCTTGAAAAACACCAAGTCACCGCTTGTTGCCTGCCCATACGCGATTTCTTTCCCCTTTTTACTCTGGTCTTTTGTAGTTCTTGGTAAGGCTTGTTGAGTCGCATTTTGCACGGCGATTTGAACAAAAGCGGAGCAATCTATACCTCTAAATGAGGTACCGCCGAAATGGTACGGCACACCTTTCCACTGTTCAAACACACTCATATAGGCGTTTGTAGTCAATTGTTCTGACTTTGATAAAGGTTTCTGTACGGTTTGACTAAGCTGAGAAGGCGATGGTGACGAGCTACAAGCAGCCAATGTTGCTAAAGTTATTGTAACTACAGCCATTTTTCTGATTTTCATATGTAACTCTTCTGACAAAAAACTGAAATAAAAACGTCATCAAGGACTTCTAGTATACGGACTAACTTAAGGATATCTCTTTTCTTAGTCAAACTGGATTTCACATGCCCGACACAAATTTATCAACAAAACCCTCACGTTATACATTCTCGCTCATTCAAACTGTCACTGCTGTATTTATTTCCATTCTTTTACTTGTTAGTTTTTTATCAATGGTTAGCATTCGGGGCGTTGAGCGGGTAGGTGGACACTTTGACGCACTCTCAGAACAAGCTTTACCCCTTGCTCTGCACAACGCAGAATTAACGCAAAGCGTATTAGAACAAGTAAAACTTCTCACATACAGCACCCAATCAACCGACTTAGATACACTGAATGCTACAAGGGGCTCAATTGACCAACTCGCGACAAAGAGTAATAGCACGCTAGAGGAACTTCTTTTTATCTCCCAGTCTTTTCCTGATGCGATCTCTTTAGAGCAACAACAAAACCTTATCGATGACATGGCACAACTACAAGCCATGACCAACATGGTACTACTAGCGCAGATTGAGATTCAAAGTAAGCAAAATCTAATCGACAGCAAAATGGGCGAGTTCCGCTATGGCGTTGGATCTATTGGACCAGAAATGAATCGAATCAGCTCATTCTTGGTTGAAGACAACCCGGAAGCGAGCGATGCAGCGAACCGATTTACATCCAGTGCGTCTGCTATGGCAAACACCTTCTTAATGTTGATGATGCAATCTGACCTTAATAAAGCACAAGACGAATATCGTCAATTGAGAAACCGAATTGCAGGCCTTAACTTAGCTTACAGTGATTTTTCCGATTGGCATCCAGACATCGCTGAGTTCGCGAGCTTGACGGCGCCTTACGAGATGGTGAAAGAGGGCTTTACCGAAGAGGGCGTAATTAAACAAATCCTCTTGAAACTCGAACTGGTTCAGCAGCAAGAGCAGAACCTAACGCAAGTCATCACCTTAGCGAACACCGTCATCAGTACACTGAATCAGTTGTCTTCTACCGCTTCCCACTTGATTGATGAAAGTGAATTGGTTGTAAATCAAACCATCACCAATATTGATCGTGTGCTGTTTATCAGCGGGCTAGTGATTGCCATAATTATTGTGATTTCATGGTTCGTGTTACGTCGTTGGATGAATAAAGGGCTTAAAAACATTACTCAACAGTTGAGTTCACTGGCAGATCATGACTTCTCTAAACAAAGTGAACTGCTTGGGCCTCTAGAGCTGCAGGTTATTACTTCAAAACTCAATACGGTCGTTGATTCCACAGCTGATTCGGTTCGTTTGGTCACGCGCAACTGTGAAACGCTTTACCAAACCGCTGAAGTAAGCCACGACGCTGCAGAGCAAACCAATGCTAGCTTGAACGAACAGAACGAATCACTTCAGAATATGATTACCACGATTACTGAACTGGAAGCTTCCATTGGTGAGATTGCTCGTATCTCTAATGCATCAAACGACGATGCGCAAATAGCAGAAGATGAGTCAGTGAATGGCAGCCAAGTGGTTGGTCTTAACCAGCAACGATTACAAGCGCTTGAGCAATCGCTTAGCATGAACGAAGAGTCGATGGCTGACTTGGATGGTCGAGTGAAACAGATTCGTGAAATGGTCGACATGATCAGTGGTATTGCTGAAAACACCAACTTATTGGCACTGAACGCTGCAATAGAAGCGGCGAGAGCAGGTGAACAAGGTCGAGGCTTTGCGGTTGTTGCCGACGAAGTGCGTAAATTGGCGAGCGGCACATCCCAGCAAACCACCAATATTCGCAACATGATGAATGAGCTTGTCACGGCAGCTGATCGCTCGCGCGCTTCTGTAACGGAATCGAGAAGCGAAATGGCCAATGCACTGGAAACCAGTGGCGATGTAAGACAGGCCTTCGAGAAAATCGAATTCGCGGTTAGCCAGATCAAAGGGCGGGTTGAACAAATCATGGTGGCTACCGAACAGCAAGCTCGTGCAACTGTCGATGTAACGCATTCAATCACCCGAGTATCTGAGCAAGGTGAGAATACTAAGCTGCAACTTGAATCTATGATCGAGAGTTCAGAACAAGTCGGAGAGATAGCAGGGCACCAACAAGCTATGCTTCACAAATACGTACTGAAATAAACGAACGTACTGAAATAGAGCAATCGACCGTGCTGAGTTAAGCCTGAAAGCACAGGAGTTGAAGCACTAGTTGCTCTTAGGTATATCGATACAGAAACGCCCTTAAGTTCTCACAAGAATCTAAGGGCGTTTTGGTATTAGGATAAGTTCAGTTCAATATAAGTTTGAGAATCAACTCAATTCGAACCTAGTCTTTCGTTGTCGGGAATCGTACAAATGGCTGACGCAGCATCAAATCCAATCGTTGCTCTTTACCATCTTGAATCTCTGGAACGCCAATTTGAACGTTATCGTGGCCAAGCTTTGGTTGAGCGCGATAGGTTTTAAACCATATGTCCCACACAGATAAGAAGAAACCAAAATTCGAATGCGTTTCTTTGACGATCACTGAGTGATGCACTCGATGCATATCTGGTGTCACAATCACTTTTCTTAATCGTTTATCAAACCATAACGGAAGACGTGCATTGCTATGGTTAAACATCGCACTGGCATTAAGAACAATTTCAAAGATCACGACAGCAATGACAGGCGCACCAAGTGCGATCACCAAGCTGACTTTGATAAGCATTGAAAGAATCATCTCAATAGGGTGAAAGCGCGTTCCGGTTGTGACATCGATATCTAGATCCGCATGGTGAACTCGATGTAGCTTCCACAACCAAGGAATACGGTGAAACACCAAGTGCTGTAGGTAAATGGCACAATCCAAGAGCAATACACAAATCAGAATGGTGAGTTCTTTCGGAAGTGACAGGGTATTGAACAAACCCCATTGGTTGTCTTGTGCGATGACCGCCGCTTGGAATGCAGCAATAGGAATGAGAGTGGCCAATAGAAAGCTGTTTAAAGCAACCAGCGCAAAGTTGTTTACCCAGCGAAACCATTTGCTTTGAGTCAGTGTTTTACGTGGAAAACGGTATTCCCAAAGCGCACACAATCCAAAAACGACAATAAAACAAACAAGGCGAAGCAGGGATGGGTCTTGCATGGGAATTCCTTCTATCATTCTAGAGACACTGTAAGTACAATCGTGCCACTTTTCTAGATTTATCGTTATTGTCCATGAGAATCCACGCTTTTCACCGTTTATATCAACACCGTTTGTCTCTTTCTACCAAGCCGTTTAACGCGCGCGGGTGTAAAGTGGTTCGATGTGAGTTCTGTAAAATCAAACAAGACAGCTGTATCTGTGAACATCAACCAGACGTAAATACGAACGTCGCGACCATGTTGATCTTATCGGACAACGAAATACTCAAGCCAAGTAATACCGGCCGTTTAATCCTTGATACCGTTAAAGACAGCTATGCCTACCTTTGGCACCGCACTGAACCGAATCAAGAGATGCTTGATGTGCTAAAAGACGATAAATATCAGCCAGTCGTGGTCTTTCCTGAAGATTATACCGATGACAAATCGCGCGTGGTTGCAGACCTTGGTGAAATGCGAGATTCGAACAAGACGTTGCTGCTGATCTTTATTGATGGTAGTTGGCGTGAAGCGCGACGTATCTTCCGTCGTTCAGAGTACCTGCAAGATTTACCGGTGTTGTCGATTGAACCAGAATCGGTTTCCCAATACATGATGCGTAAGTCAGACAACGAACAACACCTTTCGACTGCAGAAGTGGCGAGCTTGGTTTTGAAACAGGCT
Organism: Vibrio sp. 14G-20; assembly: GCF_026241515.1. Taxonomy (GTDB): domain Bacteria; phylum Pseudomonadota; class Gammaproteobacteria; order Enterobacterales; family Vibrionaceae; genus Vibrio. The sequence continues at coordinate 30,685 of NZ_JAPHPW010000004.1, read as the reverse complement.
GGTGAAGAGCGGGGCGCTCAGACTTTACAGCTTTGGTTTGAAACATTTCGCGAAAGCTACATGCTAAGCAAGACGCGTTATAAGTCCGATCCAACCAAACCAAGCCTGAACGCTTTCATAGAGCACACTAAAAATGAGACGTCACTCTAACCTTTAACCGCTTTGTGCTGACTTGTTGTTCAAACAGATTCGAACACGAGATAAGTTTGTTATCTATCACGGTTTGTAGGGGGAGTGTTATGGATAATGCTTCCTAGATGTTTAATTTAAAAAATTTATTTGCCCGAATTTAGGGAAAAATTGGAGAGATTTCATGTATTACGGCTTCGATGTTGGCGGCACAAAAATTGAATTTGGTGCGTTCAATGAAAAACTTGAGCGAGTAGCAACAGAACGCGTACCAACGCCTACTGAAGATTATCAACTGCTACTGGATACAATTGCCGGTTTGGTGAAGAAGTACGACAGCGAATTTTCTTGCGAAGGTAAAATTGGTCTTGGTCTTCCTGGTATGGAAGATGCTGACGACGGTACAATGCTGGTTGTTAACGTGCCAGCTTCAACGGGGAAACCACTACGTAAAGACCTAGAAGCGCTTATTGGTCGTAGTGTGAAAATTGAAAATGATGCGAACTGTTTTGCGCTTTCAGAAGCGTGGGATGACGAGCTGAAAGACGAACCATCAGTAGCAGGCCTAATTTTAGGTACTGGTTTTGGTGGCGGTTTAGTTTACGAAGGCAAAGTTTTCTCTGGTCGTAACCACGTTGCAGGTGAACTGGGCCATATGCGTCTTCCTATTGATGCTTGGTTCCACCTTGGCGACAACGCACCGCTACTCGGTTGTGGTTGTGGCAAAAAAGGTTGTCTAGACAGCTACCTATCAGGTCGTGGCTTTGAATTGATTTACGAGCACTACTTCGGTGAGAAGAAGAAAGCAATCGAGATCATTCAAGCGTACAACGAAGGTGAAGCAAAAGCGGCTGAGCACGTGGATCGTTTCATGGAGCTATTGGCTATCTGTTTCGCGAACCTGTTTACCGGTCTTGACCCACACGTAGTTGCATTGGGCGGTGGTCTTTCAAACTTCGAACTTATCTACGAAGAGATGCCAAAACGTATCCCTAAATACCTACTGTCTGTAGCTAAGTGCCCTAAGATCATCAAAGCGAAGCATGGTGATTCGGGCGGCGTTCGTGGCGCTGCATTCCTTAACATTAAGTAATCGTCACTTAAGTTAAGCTAGTTAAGGTTAGATAGTTAAAAAGCACAAATAAAAATGCCGCAATCTCGAAAGAGGTTGCGGCATTTTTTATTGTTCAGTGTTTTCGTTTCTTTAGCTCTAAGAGCTTAGAGCTTAGAGCTTAACTACAAACGAAAAGCTAGAGTCTAGAAGCTAAATATCAAGAAAAGAGCCAGAGGGCTTACTTCTTCTTTTTACCAACACCAAGGTTGTCTTTTTGCTTCAACGTAAGCTTAGTAAAGCCCAGCTTGCGGAAGTAGTTGTCTTGGTAGTTGCGAACCGCTTTAGTATCAGAAATCAACTCAAGCTGTTGCTCAGTTTTTAGATACTCAGAGATGTCGATGCCTTCAGCTGCAGCAACAGCTTCTTGGATCGTGCGGTGTTCTTGTTTTGAAAACAGTAACTCTTTGTCTTCGTCTTTGTAAGTGTACAGAATGGTACGAGCCATGGTGCTCTCCAATAGAATTATTACTTTGCGCGCACTCTACATAAAAACCGTACGTGGCTCAAGGTAATGGTAAGAAATCTTAAGATTATCGTTCTAAACGTTTAGCGTAATTTAAGCTATTTGTCTTTTAGGAAACGAACAGATTGTTTTTCACGAAACGAAAAGAACAAAAAGCCCCTTAACATCGAAAGCTCGATAGAAGGGGCTTCGTCTATGTCTTGGCGAAGATCTTCCAAATCAATTAAAAAGCTTCTAAGTCAATTAAAAAGCTGCTAAGTCAATTTAGTTGTTTGAGCTTTGAATCAAACGCGACCTTGCAGAGGAATGATCGTCACTGTCTCGCCAACTTTCACAGTATCAACCGCTGGAGAGATTTCGATTAAGCAGTTCGCTTCGCTCATTGAACGCAGAATACCTGAACCTTGCTTGCCCGTTGTTTTCACTTCAAGCACGCCTGATTCATTCATCGAGAACACTCCACGGCTAAATTCAGTACGGCCTTGGCGTGAGCGCAGTTGTTCAGTTGCTACAGCATTAGCTTTCACTGGCGTCCAGTTCGTTTGACCTTGAAGCTTGCGGATCGCAGGCTCAACAAAGTTAATAAACGACACCATCACAGCAACAGGGTTACCCGGCAAACCAAAGAACGGTTTGTCTTCAATTTTACCGTAAGCCAGTGGGCGACCTGGACGCATGTTGATGCGCCAGAAGTTAATCTCACCCAGCTTATCTAATGCGAGTTTGATGTAATCAGCATCACCGACAGACACACCACCTGAAGTTAGAACCATATCGGTCTCTAAAGACGCAGCGTGAAGTACATCCATCATCTTCTGTTCGTCATCTTCAATGATGCCGTAATCTACGATGTCACAACCTAGCTTCTGAAGCATACCGATAATAGTAAAACGGTTTGAATCGTAGATAGAGTTTGGTTTTTGCTCGCTGCCCGGTGCTTGAACTTCGTCACCAGTAGAGAACACACCCACTTTCACTTTACGCAGAACAGGGCAGGTACCAAAACCTAACGACGCCATCATGCCCATTTCTGGTGCTTCGATTCGTGTGCCTCTCGTAAAGACAGGTTGGCCAATTTCTAGATCTTCACCCGCCATACGGACATTTTGTCCAACCGAGATTTTCGCGTCAGGGAAGCTAACCTTGTCACCATCTTGAACGGCTTGTTCGCGCATCACAACAACATCAACGCCTTCAGGCATTGGCGCACCTGTCATGATCTTAACGGCTTCACCTTGTTGAACGGTTTTGTCGTAGCTGTGGCCAGCCATAACTTCAGCAACCAGTTGGTAGCAGTCCAATTCTAGATCTTCACTACGAATCGCATAACCGTCCATTGCAGAGTTGGTGTTCTGAGGCACATTGATTGGTGAAATCACATCTTCAGCCAATACGCGACCGTAGCCTTTTTCTAACGCCACTGATTCTGTGAGAACCAACGCGTCAATGCTATCAACAATCTTTTGCTGACCTTGAGTAACGGTTAAACCTGCAGGAGAGAACGAATCACAACAAACAGCTGGAGCTACGTCTTTTGAAGGTGAGCATGAGACTGCTTTGCCTGTTGCAGAGGCAAGGTCGAATGACTGAGCATATTCGATTATGAAATCACGAATCGCTTCTAAGTCGCTGATCGCCATTTGTGGCAAATCTGATTCAACTTGGCTGTCTGCCGCGATAGCAATAATGTTGTTATCGTTCGGATACAACCAAGGTTTGCCCACTTCATCTCTGTGCAATTCAATTTTAGGGAAAGCGATGTTCTTACAGCCTTCAACCAAAATCAGGTCAAGCGTGTTGGTATCAAAGCGAGTCAGCAGGTAATCGAAGTCTGCTTCGGCTTCTGGCGTCTCTGTCATCATTACGTGACGGTTGCGAGAAGCGATCAACATCTGGTTCGCGCCCGCTTTACGTAAGCGGTAACTGTCTTTACCCGGCTTATCGACATCAAAATCGTGGTGAGCATGTTTTAACACGCCAACTTTTAAACCCGCATCAGTTAATAAAGGAAGCAGGGCTTCAAGTACGGTCGTTTTACCTGTACCGCTGTAAGCAGCAAAGCCCAATAAAGGAAGGTTAGGACGTTGTTTAGAATCTTTCATTATTGAAGCGTTCCGAATTGAGTGAGTTCTTCTGGCGTGTTGAGATTGACAAAGCAGTTAGGAGAATCGCTAAAATCAACGTATTCGGTGACACACTCTTTGTATAACAAGATGATTTTACGATCACCACGTTCCAAAAACGCTTCTAACTTTGGTAGAACACGCTTGTGGAAAAGGGTGAAGACAGGTTGCTTAAATTCGCCATCATGCGCGACAAGAATATCGCTGTCTTCTTTAACTGCAGAACAAAAACGCTCAACAAGGTCGTCACTGATTTGTGGGCTGTCGCAAGGGACAAAGCCAACCCAGTCTGTGTTCGCGTTTTTAAGGCCAGCATGAATGCCACCCAACGGACCTGGGTAGTCAGGGAAAGAATCGGAAACAACCGGAGCAAATGCTTGGTAACTGTCTAAGTTACGATTGGCATTGATAGTGATGCTGACATCTTGTTGTGACAGCTTGTTTATAACGTATTGAATAAGCGGAGAACCGTTGAGCTCAACGAGTCCTTTATCTTTTCCGCCCATACGGCTGGCCTGTCCGCCAGCCAAAATAACCCAACTAGTTTGCGTTGGAAGCAGCATAAATATTCTCTTGTGCTTTGTTCTTTTTAATAACTTGCAGAAGCGGTGATTCGGTCAAAGTGTTGTCTTTGATCCACCACTGCTTCTTACATAAATCGGTTAACGCGTTAGTTTGGTGACTGGTGATGACTAAACTCGCGCCTCTCTGAAGAAGATCTTCGGCCATAATCACCAATCTTTCAATAGATTCTTTGTCTAAAGAAGCACTTGGTTCATCCATAAGCAAGATTGAAGGCTTAAGAATCCAAGCTCGAGCCATTGCTACGCGTTGACGCTCACCACCAGACAACACAGAGATGTGCTCATCTGCCAAGGTTTCTAAACCTACCATTCTCAATGCATTAATTATTTGAGCTCGCTTATCTTTTTGGCTCTCTTTGTTAAAGCGAATGCCATAAGCGACATTTTGGTACACCGAACCATCAAAAAGATATGGGGTTTGATGCAGGTAGATAATGTCTTTGAACTTGAGCCTAGGGAACAAGATCTGCTGCCAGCTTTGTATCGGAGACTGAATGCGGCCAGAGCTCGGCTTGATCAATCCTGATAAGATTTTAAGTAGGGTCGTTTTGCCAACACCGTTATCGCCTTTGAGATAAATGGCATCGTTAGGGCCGATCGACAGTTCTGGGATGTGGAACAAAACACGCTCTTTATAGCGCATTGAAATTTGCTGCGTTGTTATTTTTATACTCATGACAGCGTTCCTAAGTTCTCAAGTAGCCTTTTCCTCTCACACTGGAAAGGAAAAAGTTAAGGGCTAATGCCAATGCTAATAAAACCATACCAAGTGCCACACCTTGAGCAAATGCGCCTTTGTGGCTTTCCATAGCAATAGCCGTTGGGATATTTCTTGTCATCCCCATAATGTTGCCACCGACCATCATTGAACAACCTACCTCTGTCACGATACGAGAGAATGCCGCAATGGTTGCAGCTAATAGAGGAAAACGAGTTTCCCATATCAAAGTACACGCCACACGCGTTGTTGATACGCCAAGAGTGCGTGCCGTTTCAACCGCTCGACGGTCACTGGCTTGCAGCGCGCCGTGCATCATAGCAACCAGAATCGGGAAGCAGATCAGCATCTGACCTAGAATCATCGCCTTTTGGGTGAACAGCAATTGCCAATCACCTAGCGGGCCAGAGCGAGAAAGCATCATGTACATCAACAAACCGATAACCACAGTAGGGATTGCTTGCAGGGTGTTGATCACTGAAAGCAGAGCCCATTTCCCGGGAAACTCAGTATAAGCCAATAAGAAAGCCATAAGGATTGCAGGAACAATCACCAATGAGATGGCGGACAAAGATACGCTGAAGGATACCGCGACGATTTGCCACAATTCGTGGTCAAAACTCACCAGTAGATTCATTGCATCAATCGTTGTTTGCCATAGGGTCATGAAGTATCTCGTGTAAATCGATAATAGGTTTTATCGGTAATGACTGATGTTAATCATAGCTGACACTAACTATTTGAGTGTGTATTGGTCAGCTATTGCTCTTAAGCATGATTGTGTTTTTAAGCGTGAACGTTATTAAAGCGAGACAGCTTTATAGTGATCTTCTGTTAAAACAAGATAGTTTTTAAAGCGACATTGCTTAGGTGCTTCGTTAACTGTTTAGTTAAGCGTAGCGCTAATTGATTCGGGTTGAACCCTTAGCGCTACTTTTACTTACAGAAAACGACTGTTCACTTACAACAAACTATTCTGCGCTTGCAACAAACAGTTGCTTGCCGTGCAGTTTAAAGTCGTTAATCAGTTTCTGACCTTTAGGGTTAACCAACCAATCACTGAACACTTTCGCAGCTTGGTAGTTAATGCTTGGGTAGCGCTCAGGGTTAACCAAAATCACTTGGTAAGGGTTAAATAGGTTCTTGTCACCTTGGAAAAGAATTTCTAAATCCAGTTTATTTTGGTAAGCCAACCAAGTACCACGGTCTGTCATGGTGTAGCCTTGCATCTCTGACGCCATGTTCAGAGTAGGGCCCATGCCTTGACCAACACTGCGGTAACCACCAAAGTTTGGTTCAATTTTAGTTTGCGCCCAAATACCCATCTCTTTCTTATGAGTGCCAGAGTCGTCGCCACGAGAGACAAACGTCACGTTATTAGTCGCGATCGCTTTAAACACATCTGCTACTGCTTTTTGAGATTCAATTTTTGCAGGGTCGCTTTGTGGGCCAACGATGACAAAGTCGTTGTACATCAGCTTACGAGGTAAAACGCCGTAGCCTTTTTCTACGAAATTTGCTTCCGCTTTTGGTGCGTGAGTCATCACCAAATCAACGTCACCATTTTCACCCATGCGAAGTGATTTACCCGTACCAGCAGCAAGAACATCAACCTTGATACCAGAATCCTTTTCGAACTCAGGTAATAAGTAGTCCAGTAGACCAGAGTGATAAGTACTTGTGGTTGTCGCCAACTTAATATGAGTGGTGTCTTCCGCGCTGCTAGCCGTGTAACTGACGATAGATAGGGCTGCAATAGTTAGGGGAATTGCTTTCATTATTATTATGTCCATTCTGTTATAAATGAATGACATGCCTTCAGTTTTAAAGGGCTCAAAGAAGGGCATGTGCATAAGACGCTAATTATTGTAATTAGAAATCTACACCTTACAAGCAAGCTTAATGCCAACAAATCATGCATCAAATTTCATTAAATTGCTGTTATTTCGGACAAAATTGCGTCATTTACCTCGTTAAAATGAATCAAAACATGAGCTAGGACAAAATGTCGCACATTGTCCCTGTTGGAGAAAAGGTTAATTGGTACACTCTGTCCCAACTTTCCTCATCGGCTAATCATTATGTCTTTACCTAGTTCATCTGCATCCAATCTAAACCCGAACACATTGACTCAGTATCAGGCGTTTTCCGTTTTGGTGGTCGATGATGAATTGGGGATGCAGGCTATCTTAAAGAAAGCACTGGGTAAGTTCTTTGGCAAGGTGTCGAGCGCAGGGTCGGTTGAAGAGGCTGAGGTTCTGCGTTGCAATGAACACTTCGATCTCATTGTTCTCGATATCAACCTTCCAGGTCGTTCTGGTATTGAATGGGAAGAAGCCTTTAATGACAGTGACCGAAAAGCTGATGTGATTTTCATGACGGGCTACGCCGATCTAGAGATGACCATATCTGCACTTAAGCTTGGTGCTTCAGATTTTATTCTTAAGCCGTTCAACCTCGAACAGATGATACAATCGGTTCTGCGTTGTATGGATAAACGACTCGACCAAAGAATGCAGTACGCGTTGAAGCGTGATGTTAGTCGTCATATCAAGACCGAATTGATCGGCAATTCAGACAAGACCAAACAGCTTAAATTGCTGATCAGTCAATTTGCACCGTCTCGTGCTTCCGTTTTGATAGAAGGTGAGTCGGGTACCGGCAAAGAACTGGTTGCGCGAGGTGTACATGAAGCCAGTAAACGTACGGGTCCATTTGTACCAATCAACTGTGGTGCGATTGCACCAGAACTTTTAGAAAGTGAATTGTTTGGACATACCTCGGGGGCATTTACCGGCGCGAAGAAAAACCGTGAAGGCCTATTTAGAGTCGCAAGTGGTGGCACCTTGTTCCTTGATGAGATCGGTGAAATGCCACTGCCAATGCAAGCTGCGTTGTTACGTGTGTTAGAGCAAAGAACCATTCGTCCGGTCGGTAGCGAAAAGGAAATTGCCGTTGACGTGCGAGTGGTGGCGGCGACTAACCGAAACCTTCAAGAAGAGGTCGACAAAGGGCACTTCCGCCGCGATCTGTTCTACCGACTCAATGTACTTAAGATTGATGTGGTGCCATTAAGAGATCGCCCATCAGACTTGATTGAACTTGTTCCATACTTTACTCGTCTTTTATCAAGCGAACTTGGCATGCCTATTCCAAATTGGGCACATGAAGATATCTTGGCGATGAACGAATACGAATGGCCGGGGAATATTCGTGAGCTTAAAAACTTAGTTGAACGATGCATTCTTTTAGACAAGCCACCAGCACACTATTGGCGTGAGATTAATGGCGATCCTATACCCGCTAGCATTTCAGTGACGGTGTCACATGGCGCAGAAATGCCAAACTTGAATAATGCAGACGCTGCCGAGGGTTACCCAAACACTTGGACACTCAAAGAAGTGGAAAAATCTCATATAGAACAGCTTGTTAGTTTCCATGATGGCAATAAGTCGGCTGCTGCGAGAGATCTTGGCGTCGCGCGTAAAACGCTAGAGCGTAAATACAAAGATTGGAACACAGAAGGTTCTGAATATGCCGATTAGACGTCGTTGGTGGTCAAAGTGGGCGTTCCGATTCAAAACCATGGTTCGCTACCGCTTATTATTTCTAACATCAGCTCCAATTATTCTTACCTTGTGTGCGCTTGTGGCGATCACACTGTATTGGTCAATACATTACACGTGGCAGGGCGCTCTGATTGATGTTGATGAACGCTTGGATGTTGCCGATAACAGTATTCACCTGATCCAAAATCAGCAAGCATACAACGTTCGTGCGTTTGCTGAGTCTTATAACTTTCGAACCAAGCTTGCGAGTGATCTTTCACACGAAGACCTAACTCGCTGGGTGTCTGAAAACAAATCTCGTTATGAGCTCGATTTTCTGCGCTGGCGCAGTGTCGAGAGCATGGAAAAGAAACTTGAATATCTAAACCTAACTCACAAGTCTTCTTTTTTCAGTGTATTAAGCCGTAATGAACTCAATTATCTCGACCGTGACCTCGCTAAAAAAGCAGAAGTTCCGATGCTCAATGGGCAAGAAGTTGAGACCCGCGGATTGGTAAGTCGAACCGTTATATCTATCACAGATGAACATGATCATGTGATTGGTTTTCTGGATGGTGGGATCTTACTGAATAACAGTACTCAACTTGTCGACCAAATCAACAACCTTATCTATCCACAAAGAGAAGGCTTTAATCGTCATATAGGTACGGTCACGGTCTTCCTTGATGATCTTCGTGTCAGCACCAATGTACCTTTGAGCAGTGAAGACAGTGTAGGGCGCGCCATTGGTACGCGTGTCTCTCATGAGGTTCATTCAAAAGTTTTGAATGAAGGTAAAGAGTGGTTAGATCGAGCGTATGTTTACGATGCTTGGTACATCACGGCTTACCAACCAATCCACGATCAATTTGATAATGTGATTGGCATGCTTTACACCGGTTATCTAATTTGGCCTCTCATACAAACTTATTTAACTAACCTTGGTGAAATAAGCATTACCATTGTATTGCTATTGCTAGCTTCAGGTTTGATCGTTCATCGTGGTGCCCGTGATCTTTTCAACCCCATTGAACGCATTCATAAAGTCGTCAAGCTTGTCCAAATGGGGCAAGACAAGCGAATTGGCACGTTAGGTTTGGATGATCAGCACGAACTAACGTTGCTCGCTAAACAGTTCGACAAGATGTTGGATCTACTGCACGAGCGTAATCAAGAGATTCAACAAGCGGCTTCTGAACTGGAATGCAAAGTTCACTCACGTACGGCAAGCTTGAAAGAGAAAACTGAAGAACTCGAACTGCACATCAAACTGCTCAATCAAGCCAGAGACAAGCTGGTGGTCAATGAAAAACTGGCCGCATTAGGTGAATTAACCGCGGGGATTGCTCATGAGATCAATAACCCAACCGCAGTAATTCTTGGCAACGTTGAGCTGATGAAGTTTGAACTGGGCGATGAAGTGAGCCGTGTAGACGAAGAAGTCCACGCGATCATGGAGCAGATTGACCGAATTCGAAACATCACACGAAGCCTGCTTCAATACAGCCGTCACGGTGGCGTACAAGACGAAATTACATGGCAACATATCAATCCAATTGTGGATGAAAGCATTACGCTCGTAAAAACAGGCGCGAAGAAGAAAGGCATTGTGTATGTCTCGCAATTGAATGCTAAAACCTCAGTCGAAGTGAACCGAAACCAATTGCTGCAAATTCTCGTCAACCTGCAAATGAACGCAATTCATGCAATGAACGGACAGGGTACGTTAACGATTTCGAGTGAAGATTGGGTTGAAAATGGCGTGTCTCATGGCGCTATCGTTCATGTTCAAGATGAAGGCTGCGGCATTAAGGAAGAGCAGCTGAAACGCATTTTCTCGCCTTTCTATACGACTAAGCGAGATGGTACAGGCTTAGGCTTATCCGTTTCTCAAAGTATTTTGAGCCAAACGGGCGGTGAAATACGTGTTGAATCCGAAGTAGGTAAGGGAAGTTGTTTTAGTATCTATCTTCAACAGAAAGCGACACCTCAATTGCTAGTATCAAATCTATAAGTTCTAACAACCAATTCACCGATATTATCATCCGATGATATTTCTAACGCGCTTGGGCTATTACACGAACGTTTTAGCCCAAGCACGAAAATTCCGCACTACTAATCTATCGCCAGCCAAATCTCAACCTCTGCCCGTTTGACGTACACCTCTTTTTGGTTATGTAACACAGTGTATATCTTTCCATCTTGATGCATATCATCTGAACTGTACGGATTTTTGATAACTTGGTCGAAAATCCATAATCAAAACAAATAATAAAGTCAGTCAGCTATGAAATTAAGTAACCTATCTATCAAATCAAAACTCGTCTCCATCGTCATTTTATCGGTCGTTTTACTGGTAATGGCATCCACCTTTAATTTAATGCAGCAGCGCGCGAGCTCTATGGAAGAGCGACAGGATAAACTCAGTGCGCAAGTCGAAACGGCGGTAAGTTTGGCAAGCTACTATTACAGCCAACGCAGTGTGCTGGGTGAAGAGGTCGCAAAGGACCGAGCGCTAAAAGCTATTGAGACGCTTCGCTATGACAGCACTAATTATTTCTGGATTCTGAACCAGCAGCTCAACATCATTAGTCATCCATTAAAGCCAGAGCTTAATGGCACCAATGCCGGAAACCTGAGAGATGGCGCAGGTAAGCATCACTGGCGAGAAATGGTCACCATCTCTCGTACACCTGAAGAGAAAGGCTTTCTTGATTACCAATGGATGAGCCCCCAAGGCGAACTCAAAGACAAGATCTCATACGTTCAGCTGTTTCCAGAATGGAACTGGGTCATCGGCTCTGGAATCTTGGTCGCGGATATTCAAGAGGCGTTCTATGCCTTAGCCATTAAAGAAGGGATGGTAGCAGTTGTTTTGTCAGGCTTACTGTTCGCAATGGGCTACGCGATTTCCAACAACATTCTTGTTCCACTGAATAAGCTTATCGAGAACACCCATAAGATTGCCGATGGCGACCTTCGTGTGCGCATGAACATGACACGCAAAGATGAGCTAGGAGATATGAGTCATCAGATCGATACCATGCTCGATAAGCTTCAAAGCACGCTTCGCACTGCCAATGAATCGGCGGACTTATCGAGCAACATGGCAAGTCACATCGCGCAAGCCAGTGAAGAGGCCGCAACCAGTGTTAACTCACAACATGCGCAACTGGAATTACTGTCTACTGCGATGACTGAAATGAGTGCGACTATCTCAGATGTTGCAGTGAATGCTGAGAACACAGCTGCGAGCACCAATAAGGTGGTCGATCATGCAAATCAGAACGACGAGAACATGCAGGTAACGTCGACAACCATCTCGCAGGTTTCAGAGAACATCTCGACAGCGAATAACCTAGTCAAAGATCTTCAATCTGGTGTCACTGAGATTAGCCAAGTTGTTGGTGTGATTCGTGATGTGTCAGAACAGACAAACTTGTTGGCACTGAACGCAGCGATAGAAGCAGCACGAGCAGGTGAGCAAGGCAGAGGCTTCGCGGTTGTCGCGGATGAAGTGCGAAACCTAGCGAGTCGTACTCAGAACTCGACCAACGAAGTGCAATCAACCATTGAAAAACTGACTCAGCAAGCTGAGCGTACCTTTAAAGCGATGCAAAGCAGTAATGAGAAAGTCGACCACAGTGTCGTGGCTTCTAACGAAACACGCCAACAACTGGATGTGATAGTGAATGAGCTTCACAACGCTAATGACATGGTGGCTCAAATTGCCGCAGCGTCGGAACAACAGAGCACAGTAGCAACGGAAATGAGTGAGAGTGTTACTGGTATTCACTTAGCCGCTAATGAAGTTCTGCAAGCCTCACAATCGCTCGCAGAAGACAGCCAGAAAATGGCCAATACTACAGAGCATCTAACTGAACAGTTGAAGTATTTTAAGGTGTAAACCCATAACTGCTTAGCGTTAACAAAAATAAAACCTCATAAAAAAACACCTCCGCACTTGAGATAAGTTCGGAGGTGTTTTCGTTTGTTGCAGACTAGGAGATTAATTCACTCTCCGAGCGTTAAACCAACTGCGACTAATGTGCTGCCACTGAAATCTTCGGTGGGTTGATGTTATGCTTCTTAAACTCTTTCATCACACGCAGGGTAATATCGGTTTCAAACAATTTCTCATACGCGGTATCCACCACATAAGCCTTACACGTCAACTGTATCGCAAGGTAGTTGTCGGTGATCGTCTGTTTAACCAGAACAGTCACGGGCTTTGGTAAGTGGATGTAGCGACTTGAAGACGCCGCTTCTTGAATCAAGTCACGGGCTAGGGTGATGTCTTCATTCATTCCGACATAAAACGGAATCACCACCTGCATATCCAAGGCACCATAGTTACCACTGGTGGTCACTTCGTTTAAGAACTTGTTGTTCGGAATAGTAATGATGTCGTCATTCAAGGTTCTCATTCGTACAGAACGTAAACCAATCGTGATAATGTCACCGTAGTTACCCTCGAACGTGACGCGGTCACCAACCTGGAAAGGCCTATCAATCATCACCGTGATACCGGCGATGAATGATGCTGCCAAATCTTTAAGCGCAAAGCCGACCGACACGGCGAGGGTACCACCTATCAAAGCCAGTATTTGGTCGTTGATTCTAAAGCTCATCATGAACACGATAAGACCGGTGCTCACATAGATAAAGAATTGAGTAAACGACTGCAGTTTTTGTAGCAGCATTCGATATTGCACGAATTGGCTACCAAAGCTCGTCACCATTGAGTTGATAAACTTAAGCAGCAACCACATCGCGGCAATAACGATCATGGAGAAGAACACGCCGCTCCATCGCACTAGGCTCGCTATCTTTGAGATGTTTTCTACATTGGCTAACTCTTCCGTCGCAAAGGTCGGGAAACTGACAGCACTTGCCAAGCCAACAAATAGTAGGATAAATAACTTCTTCATTTTACTTCACCAGTAGATGTTGACGGTCGAGAACGTTAGTAATGTGGCGGAACCAGTGCTCGGAAATTCGAGCCTTTTCTTCATGCCAGCCAATATAACCACGGCTTTCAAAGTAACGCAGAATACCGGTTATCTCAGCCGTACTTAGCTGCGTACAATCAGACAATACTTCCGGAGAAGCGATTTCCAATTGCACGATAGAGCGAAGCACAGCCAACATAGGTTTTGGCATGTTTTCCAGCTCTTGTGCTTCAGGTACGTGGAACAATCTCACGACGGCCTGATCCGTATCTTTGTTTCGATTCAAAGAGAGTCGGAAAAAGCGTAGAGCAACGGTAGGGTTACCATCAGAGTAATGCCACAAGATTCGGTAGAAGCCTTGACGTGCGCGGTCTTCCTCGCTCATGTCATCTTGGTCCCACTGTTTAGGCACCACTAAACCATCAAACGATAACGGCTTCTCAAGCTTCGTATTGATACGACTATTTAGAAGCTCACCGACTTGTTTCTCTGTCCAACGAGGTAGAAAACACACCAAATCAAACAACAGACGTTCACCACGCGCTCGATCGACGAATCGCCAGCTCGATTTAGCAATCGAAATCACGATACGGTGATTCTTTTTAGAGCGACGCAGTAGGTTGGTTAAACGGATCAAATCAGACAGGCCACCAACCATTGGCTTAACCAATCGCTGTGCATTGTCGATCGCAATCAAGTACGTTGTCTTGCTTTTACGAAGGTGCGCCAAGATCTGAATTTCAGTCGCTTTTTCTTCTAAGCCGATGCTCACCGCTAGATGCGCTAACAACTCTTGGTAACCCGCGTAAGGGCAACTTACGTAAACAGGTTCAGCGTTAGAGACTTTGTGCAGCAGGGTATAAAGCAGCGTTGTTGCGCCCACACCACGTTCGCCTGAAACAATGCAAATAGCAGGGCTGTCCGACATCAGGTAGCGAGACAGTTGCTTAACCTCATCACCGGCGTAATCAATCAGCGTGCTGTCGATATTACCCGGTAGGATGTATTCATAGGTTTGATCGCCTTTGATTCTAACCAAGTTTTGTTGGTTCTTATCAAGGTCAGACTGCTTAGCCACTTCGATTCTAAACAGATAGGCTAAGGCTTGGCTAAACAGCGTGTAATTAGACAGCAAGGCCATGATGCGGTGCTGGAAGCTGTACACGCTCAACCATACGATGCCAATTGCCGTTGCCAATATATTAAGTAGGAAGGTTTCCTTACGGTTTACCGCCCAATTCACCCATACCGGACGATCAGAGATGTGTTGCAGCGTATCAAAGACTTTCGCTCGCCATAATCTAAGCACTGAAATGGTAACCAGTACAAACCAGAAAAACAGAGCGCTGTAGATCCAGCTATAGATAGTGCCTTTGCCTAGCGTGATGCTCGATATTTGCAAAGTTACACCCGCAACAATGAAGCTCCATACATAACGGCGAATAGTCGATAGGCGCAGCGCAATCACTTCTTGATTGGATGTACGACCCAAACGATACGCAAACTCCAAAATAAAGCTGATGGCAATCGAACCACCTAGAATCCACCAGGTGAAGATCTCAAGGAAAATCAGGTGTTGCAGGCTAGGGATGCTAGAAAGCACTCTTAGTGAAAGCGTAATCGCGATTAACCAAGCAATCGCACGATCAGCGCGGCTGATATACCAGATCACACGCACTAAGAAAGGAGGGTTAGTTTTCGCTTCAAGAAAATTAATTCTGAACAACTCAATCAAGCGAGTGCTGTTGGCAAGCCACCACGCTAAACCAAAATAGATGAACAACACTTTTAACGATGCACCAATCACAGGCACTGGCGAAATAAAGATGTCGTTAACGAGCGCTTTAAAGCTACGAATCTGGAAGTAAACAAGATACTCAATGTTGAGCTTGGTTAATTCCCACTCTTGCTTAAATTGAGTTACGCCGTAAGGGCCAAAACCTGTTAGACGCTCTTTATTAGCGGAGTTCGTCTGCTCTAACAGGTGTTGCTTGCTTACATTCAAGCTATTCAAAGTGACGTAACTGGTTTGAACGGCAAACCATTGCTCGGCGTCGTTGTTCGCTCTGTAGGCTTTTATCTGTTGCTCGAAGGTTTTGATTTCCTGCTTTTGAACTCGCAGAACTTCAGCGAGCAAGATATTGACTTGGCGTCTATCCGACGGCTCCATAAAGAGGGGGTCGGGTAAGGAGTCAATTCGATCATCGAGGTTAACAGCAGAATCGGATACCTGCGGCTGAGATTGTAAGTCATATTCCAAGTTGGCATGACTAGGCCAAGAGAGAATGGCCAAAGTGAGGATTAAGAAGCGCAATAGTGAACGCATAAAAGTCTCTTAGAATTATGAGGTTAGGATTACTATAGTTAGATAATCTGACTTTGTGAAATCCAACCCCGTGTCGGGGGCGAGTACTTTATTCCTGTTTCTAGCGATTTTGTCATGAAATTGTCAGGGATTAAGCTAATATTTGAGCATCTCTGCTATGTCTACTGTTGCGTTGTTCGGGTTGCTTTTGCTGTGACCAATCAGCATGCGATATATTCAATGGTTAGCATGATTTGGGACGTTATATACCACCCGTTATGGGGTGCTGTTCGATATTTTATTTTTCCTTAAAATCGACGGCTTTTCGGATATAAATAGAAAATCAAAAATGTGAGTCAGCTCAAACTATGATTTGGCTAGGTTAGCACTCACTTAATGGGCAGTAATTGCAATCAATACTTGCAGTTAAAGCCCTGAACAAGTAACGTTGCGGCGTTTTTCACATTAATAAGGTAATGGCATTGATCTCCACAGCAAATATCACCCAACAATTCGGCGCTAAGCCACTTTTCGAAAATATTTCAGTTAAGTTCGGCGAAGGCAACCGCTACGGTTTAATCGGCGCGAATGGCTGTGGTAAATCGACGTTCATGAAGATCCTATCGGGTGAACTTGAGCCAAGTGCTGGTAACGTAAGCTACGATCCAAACGAGCGCGTTGCTAAGCTAAACCAAGACCAATTTGCTTATGAAGAATTCACGGTAATCGACACGGTTATCATGGGTCACAAAGAGCTTTGGGCTATTAAACAAGAGCGTGACCGCATTTACTCTTTGCCAGAAATGAGCGAAGAAGACGGCATGAAAGTGGCTGACCTTGAAGTTCAGTTCGCTGAAATGGACGGCTATATGGCAGAAGCTAAAGCGGGTGAGCTTCTTCTTGCGGTAGGTATTGAAGAATCAATGCACTTCGGTCTAATGAGCGAAGTAGCACCGGGTTGGAAACTTCGTGTTCTATTGTCTCAAGTATTGTTTGCAGACCCGCATATCATGCTTCTTGACGAACCAACGAACAACTTGGACATGGACACTATCAAGTGGTTGGAAGATACGCTAAACCAACGTAACTGCACAATGATCATCATTTCGCACGACCGTCACTTCCTAAACTCTGTTTGTACACACATGGCTGACCTTGATTACGGCGAACTTCGTCTATTCCCAGGTAACTACGATGAGTACATGACGGCTGCGACTCAAGCTCGTGAGCGTCTACTGTCTGACAATGCTAAGAAGAAAGCACAAATTGCTGAACTTCAAACGTTCGTTTCTCGTTTCTCTGCTAACGCATCGAAAGCGAAACAAGCGACGTCTCGTGCTAAGCAGATCGATAAGATCCAACTAGACGAAGTTAAAGCGTCTAGCCGTCAAAACCCATTCATCCGTTTCGAACAGTCTAAAGAGCTATTCCGTAACGCACTTGTGGTTGAAAACCTATCTCAAGGTTTTGAAGAAGACCTATACAACAAGTTCGACGGTATCTTCGAAGTCGGTGAGCGTGTTGCTATCATCGGTGAAAACGGTGTAGGTAAAACAACACTACTTAACACACTAGCTGGCGCTCTAGAGCCTCGCACTGGTGAGTACAAGTGGTCTGAAAACTCAAACATCGGTTACTACGCTCAAGATCACGCACACGATTTCGAAACAGACATGAACCTGTTTGATTGGATGAGCCAATGGCGCCAAGAAGGCGAAGACGAGCAAGTTGTTCGTGGCTTCCTAGGTCGTATGCTGTTTGGCCAAGACGACATCAAGAAGTCTGTAAAGGTTATCTCTGGTGGTGAGCAAGGTCGTATGCTTCTTGGTAAGATCATGATGCATAAACCAAACATCCTTCTAATGGATGAGCCAACAAACCACATGGATATGGAATCTATCGAAGCGCTTAACTTAGCTCTTGAGAACTACAAAGGCACATTGTTCTTCGTTTCTCACGACCGTGTATTCGTAGACTCGCTTGCAACTCGTATCCTTGAAATCAAAGATGGCAAGATCAACGATTTCCGCGGTACTTACGCTGAGTTCTTGAAAGCACGCGGCTAATACGTAATAACACGTTAGTACGTATTTAAAATTAGAAAGGCCTCTATCTTATTAGTAAGATAGAGGCCTTTTGTTTTTCCAAACCACATAAATCAACTAGCTTGCGTTAATCGTTAATCGTTAATCGCTAGTACTTAAACTGCGCGACAATCTTCTCTAGCTTCACACTCACGCTCGAGACTTGTTCACTGCAACGCACTGATCCAGAAACCACGGTATAAGTATCACTGGCAAGGTGTGCGATATCCGTAATGTTTCGGTCAATCTCAACCGAAACCATTGATTGCTCTTCGGACGCTGTTGAGATCTGACTGTTTAAGTCGAACATCTCGCCAACTTGGAAGTGTATTCCTTCTATCGCATTCACTACGTCTTTGGTTTGGCTTTTTACCAGCTCAGTTTGTTCTAAGCTCGCTGTCATCTTAGCGACGGTCTTGTCTATCCCAGTGGTTAAACCGTGAATCGTGGATTCTATTTGATGGGTTGAGTCGTTGGTCATTAACGAAAGCTCTCGCACTTCGGACGCAACCACAGCGAAACCTCGTCCATGATCGCCAGCACGCGCTGCTTCAATCGCAGCATTAAGTGCCAATAGGTTAGTTTGCTCAGCAATACCTTGAATAGTCGTGACCACCTGATTGATTTCACGGCTCTGTTCTTCGAGCTGAACGATGAGATCCTGCGACTCTGCGATGTTTTCTACCAAGACATTAATACTGTCGTTGGTTGATTGTGTTTTTTGTAGCGCTTGATGGGCATTTTCTTTGATCTTCTCGGCTGTGGTTGCGGCATTTTCGATGTTCGCCGTCACCTCATTACTCGTCATCACTAACTCGTTAACTGCCGTCGCTACCGATTCAGATTGTTGCTTTTGTTTCTCTGCATTGCTCATGCTTTTAACTGCCGCTTCTTCAGAGCTGCATGAACTGTCTGTCAGCACCGTCATCACGCCGGATAGCTCTTTGATGTTACCGTGCAGTTTATCGATGAAGGTATCGAACGAGTGGGCAAGTTGAGCGAGCTCGTCGTTACCTTTAGCGTTCATTCTGACGGTTAAGTCTCCATCTCCATTTGCAATAGACTCCATCATCACGTTTATCGCTTTGATACGACCCAGGATGTTGCGACCGATGAACACCAATAACAGAGAAAGCAGAGCAACGATAGCTGCGCCAAACAGGTGTAACATGTTTTGTGTGTTTCTAACTGCCGCTGTAATCGCTTGGCTTATCTCATTCTGCACTTCTTCAATGGCTTGTTCTGTTTGGTGGACGTTGCTACGTAAGGCGCCTCTATGGCCTAGTTCTGCCGACAAGCCTAAATTGGTGTTAGCCAGCAGAAGCGTTTCAACCGCAGCCTTGTAGTTCGAATAGGCTTGCTCTGTCGCAACCGACGTTTGAGAGTAGGGTTCAAACTCTTTAAGAGCATCAGCTAACGCCATATGTGTTTGGTCATTGATATGAGCGAGATAATGGAAGTCTTTTTCAATCAACTCCAACAACGCAAGCTCTAACGCCAAACTCGATTCAGATTCGATCGCTGATTTTAATTCGGTTCTTTTGGAATCTAACGCAGCGACAAAACCTAAAGGCGCGGTCGTACGTTCAATGTTATTTACTTGTTCGACAATTCGATGAAACTGCTTTTGATATTGATGAAGAGTGTCCGAAATCCGCGTCATTTGGTCAGACAAATGAAGCTCGTGTGAAGCTAGAGTTTGGTTCAAAGTCATCAATCGTTGATTCAGAGTGTTGGCGGTTTTGTCGAAACGTTCTGCGTATTTGTTATCGTGGCGAGATAAGAAATCTTTTTCATGTCGCCTCAGGGTGAGCAGGTCAACAGAGCTCCTCAAATTTTCAGTAGCAGCACGTTCCAGGGATTCAAGCTTGTCTAAGCTAAACTGCTCATAGATGGCATAGATAAAGACTGAAACAAACAGGGTGAGGTTGATTAGAATGAATTTACTGCGTATTGAAAGAGACAGCGAATGACGCTGAGGTTCCGATGGATTACTCATGGTTAATTCCCTTTAAGCCAGTGACGTTAATATTCATCTTTGTTTTGTAATCAATAGATTCATTAAAATGATGAATATGTAACTAATAGCCTATCAGGTTGTTAAAGCAAGATTCGTTTACAACTAAGGTCGAGGGAGCCGTTATTTATCTACAAGCGAAAATCAGTGGGCACCGTTGATAGAAACCTCCAAGCTATATAGCTTACTAGGCATATCTTGAAATAAACTTTGAACAAATAAAAAATGCCACTCATCAAGGTTGTGAGCGGCATTGTTGTTTAGCTATATCGTTCGCCTAAAATCAACTTTAATTAGGCATGAACAGGGCTTTTGAATCTAGCTTTCAGACGAAGCCTGATCACCTTTAACATCGAATTCAATCTTCTCTGCGCCAGTGAACACTTGGAATCGCAGGCCTTTAGCGCGAGCAATGGTCGTGATACCAAATTGCTGAGCCAAGTCTAAGCCCATTTGCGTTACGCCAGAGCGTGATAGCAGAACAGGAATACCCATCTGCGCTACTTTGATGACCATTTCCGAGGTAAGGCGACCTGTGGTGTAGAAAATCTTGTCTGTGCCGTCTTCTTTGTTAAGCCACATCTCACCAGCCAACGTATCTACCGCATTGTGACGGCCAACATCTTCAACAAACGATAGAACCTTGTCGTCTTTGCAAACAGCGCAACCATGTACCGCGCCAGCTTTCTTGTACGTGTCGTTGTAATGAGTCAGTGCTTCTAAAGCCGTGTAAATTTCAGATTGCTTAATTTTGGTCTGAGGCACTTGGTAATCTTCCAACTGCTTCATCACGTTACCAAACATGGTGCCCTGACCACAGCCAGAGGTCACCGTCTTCTTCTTAAGCGCTTGCTCAAGTTGGCTAGTATCTTCTTTGGTGATAACAGCTGCAGAGCTGGTTTCCCAATCGATGATGATAGATTCAACCGCTTCAGGGTCAGAAAGGAAGCTTTGGTTCTTCAAATAACCCAAGACTAAAGATTCAGGGCGCGAGCCAAGCGTCATCAGTGTTACGATCTCTTTCCAGTTCAACATAACGGTAAGAGGGCGTTCACAAGCGATCTGTTTGGTTAGCTTCTCACCATATTCATCAAACACTTCAACTTCGATTGTTTGAAGTGGGTTTTCGCTAGTTTTTATTATGTTTGGTTTTACCACAATCACTTCCTACTTAATGAGATAGGGTTGTAACAAGAGGGTCTAACGCCGTTCTTGTTCATCGATTCTTTAACTCATGCTTAAAGCAAATCTTATTCCAAAATAACGGGTATTCAGGAAAACATGAAGCATTCGATTAAAATAGCGCAAAATATGAGAGTTCACCGAGTGGAGTTGTCTGAAATAACCAGTATCGACTAACGTTATAGTGACAACTTGATAACGAACGCTATAGATACGCTCTCGTAGTTAATCCGTATTGGCGTGTTTATTGCTTTATGGGGTGTATATGATTGCGCACAGTACAAAATGTCCTAAGTGCATTCAGACCAAAGAAAATCAATTGGGTGAAGTATGTCTGAGATAAAAGAATTCAAAGAACAATATGAAAAAACAGAAGCAGCTTGGCCAATCGGTGTCCAAAGAATTGAGAAAGAGATCAAAACAGGTATCTGGGTAACGACGCAATGGGAATTGACGGGGTTTGAACTGTCGCCAGAAGGTGATGCCCAAGACGTTTGCTTACTTCAGTTACACAAAGACGAGCGTACGGACTATCGTTTCAACTTAAGCTCTCAGCAACCTAAGCTTTTCTTAGTGATGGATAATGTCGATTCTGGTGTAAAACCAGTTATTCAGTTACTTACAGCATCACAAACCGTTGCAGGGCAATACATGGACGGTGACAACCAAGTCCTTTCATACGACATTCCGCTACCTGTGCAAGCTTGGATGGAAGCCTTCATAGGCCGTCATGGTGAGTTGCTAGAAGCAAGACGTAAGAAACGTAAAGGTGCGGGTAGATCAAATGGCAACTAACTTCTTTAGCCGTTGGTCTCAACGAAAGCTTGACGAATCCACTGACGAAGCTTTGGAAGTAGAGCAAACACTGGAAGCACCGGAACTCACTTCCTCTGATTCTTCATCTTCTGAGATTTCGTCTGCTGATCTTTCTTCTGAAATGGAAGCAGCAGCGCCTCAGTCTTTAGATAGTGATGCTTTAGAAACCAATGAAGAAGTTCATGCTGCTGACGTTCAAGATCCCGCACCAGAAGCCACTGAAGACTTGTCTGTTGCTCAATTATTGGTATCAGAAGCCTCAGAAAGCGTAAAAAAAGCCGCATTGCGTAAATTATTCCTTTCAGAAGAATTCAATGTTCGTGATGGTTTAGATGATTACGACGACGATTACAGTAATTTAAAGTCTCTTTCTGAAGGGGTTGCGGAAACCCTGCGTGATTGGGTTAAAGATAAAACGGAAGAAGACACTACACCAGAAGAAGACCAAGTCATTGATAATAAAGATGAGGGCTCAGTTTTAGAAACTTCTGAGAGCGATCTTGAGGTATCTGATAATGAACTTGAAACTTCAGAAAGTGCCGAAATAACCGAACAAGAAAAAGAACTGTATAAAAACACAGTGTCAGATAAAAGCGCTACCACATCAGACGAAGATGACCTGAAAGAGATGGGACAAAATATACCACACAAAGAATAGGTACATTTTGACTAAATACTCAATGAACCGCTTGCGACAAAATGTCCCAAGCGGTTTTTTTATACGCACAATAAACGCTATAAAGAATTAAATTACTGATATATAAGGTTTATTAAATTGGCATGGCATTTGCTAAATAACGTTTATTATCAACTTTTTTGTAGATAGACGAATTCATAGTCTGACGAGCGAGACACTGGCTAAAGGGTTAGTTGTTAACGGATTACTCAGCAAGTTCTCTATCGCTTACTACAATGAAGGTTGAACAGATTATCCATGTCCAAAGATGGAACTGAGCAATGCTTAAACAATTATTAGAACAAGCAACTTCAAATAACGCTAAAGCAAGACTGTATGCATTTGAAAATACAGTTGAGTTAACAAATCTGATTCCACCTACTGTTAGCTACGAAAGCGGCGGTAATACTCTTGTTATTGGTCCAACTGCGATCATTGAAAGTGCTGCGGCTCAATTACCTCAATTGACGAGCTTAACCTTATTGTCGACAGACGGCGAAAAGGGCAAAAACCCAGAACTGTACTTCGCGAATTCGGTTCAAGTATCCGGTTTCCTTGGCACGTTTGAAGTTGTGATTGAGAGTAAAGGCACATCAAGCAACTTAGCGAAAATCGCGATTAATCACGATTGTTTCGATGTTGTTCTAGACCTATGTCTGAATAGCTGCATGACAGAAGAAGTGCCTGTACCGGGTTATTACCCAGTGGGCCGAGGCTATCCAAAACTGGCCGAAGCACTGGAAGAGATTCCAACGCTAATGGGTACATTTGATAAGCCTAAGTTCTTCCGTTTAGACACTGACCTTTGTGCGCACAGTTCTCGCGGCGTAAAAGGGTGTGAACGTTGTGTTGATGCTTGTCCTGCTGGCGCGCTATCAAGTGAAGGCTCAGACAAAACAGGTCACAAGATCGAGATTAACCCTTATCTATGTCAAGGCGTCGGAACTTGTGCAACAAGCTGTCCTACAGAAGCGATTACCTATGCGCTTCCAAACCCTGACGATACTCAAAAGTTCATTGAACGTACGCTAGCTAACTATGAGCATGCGGGCGGTCTGGATCCAATCGTACTTATCTGTAGCTCTCGTCATGAGACTTACAATGTAATGGCGCTAAAAGCACTACCAGATAACGTTATTCCAATCGTTGTTGAAGAACTGCCTTCTATTGGTATTGATACTTGGTTTGCCGCGCTGGTAAATGGGGCGACTCAGGTTCTGTTTGCTGCTTCTCGTTTTATGCCAGAGACGATCATTCGAGTTCTGAATAACGAAGTAGGGATTGCTCAAGAGCTACTAGACCAAATCGGTGTTCCAAAAGAAACCATCGATATCCTGTATTTAGAATCTCTACGTGAAGGGCTTCCAACATTGTGCGTTGATTCATTCGACCTTGCACTTGGCGATCTTCACGGTAATAAGCGCCAACGTCTATTCACAGCACTTGATGCGATGTCTTCGGCTCGTATTCCAGTTGAGAACATTGTTGAGCTTCCGTCGAATGCGCCATATGGCACGGTTTCGTGTGAAAGCAAAGATTGTACTTTATGTATGAGTTGTGTGGCTGTGTGTCCGACACGAGCACTTCATACAGACGGCGCATCTCCATCACTTAAGTTTGTAGAACAAGACTGTATTCAATGTGGTCTGTGTGAAAAAGCATGTCCTGAGAATGTTCTGACTCTTACGCCTCGTATGAACTGGGTAAAAGAAGAACGTCAGAAAGCGGTTGTGATTCATGAAGAGAAAGCAGCGGAATGTGTACGTTGCCATAAACCATTCGCACCTCAATCTATGATTGACATGTTACAGAACAAGTTACGCGGTCACTCTCACTTTTCAGATGAAGCAGCGATTAATCGTATTGCGATGTGTGAAGACTGTCGTGTGGTGGATATGTTCGATTCAATGGCTCAAGACCCATTGAAACAATTGAAATACTAGGAGTTAGCCTTGGAAACGAATTTGGATCAGGCACAAGAACAGACACTACGAACTGAGATCTATTTGGTTCTATCAGCACTGTTTCGTAGCGCACCTTCTGAAGAGGTGATCGACTTTCTAAAAACGCTAGATATTGAAGCGTCTGAAAGCGCGATGCAAAAGGCTTGGATTGCTATTCAACAAGCGGCAACAGAATCAAACCGTGAAGCTCTTGAAGAAGAATATCAAGACTTATTCATCGGCATTGGTCGCGGAGAAGTGGTTCCATTCGGTTCTTGGCATCGCACTGGCGCCATGATGGAAAAACCATTAGCAGAGATTCGTCATGACTTAGAGCTTTTAGGTATTGAGCGTGACGATCAAGTGAAAGAGCCAGAAGATCATATCGCAGCATTGTGTGAAGTGATGGCCATGCTAACGGCTGAAGAAGAAGCCCTACAACAAGCGGTATTCAATAAGCACCTTGGCCCTTGGTTTAACTCTTTCACGCGTCAGCTTGAAGGGGCAGAAAGCGCGAACTTCTACAAATCGGCCGCTCAGCTGTGTGAAGCATTCCTAACGCTAGAACAAGTGCGTTTTAGTGTGAATACAAAAAGCAGTAAGCACAAATTAAAGATTGATGTGAAAAACGTCACTGATTACGAGTAATCGAGCAGTACGCGATTATATCGATAGAGGGGCATTAAGCCTCCAAAAAAAGATCTACCGTAAGGTAAGGAAGCAATGATGAAAGATAATAAAGATATAAATACAAGCCGTAGGGACTTACTCAAAGGCTTGACGACTGCAGCCGTAGCTGGTGCCGTTGTCGCTGGTACAACTAAAGTGGCAACCGCTTCAGAAACTGTTGAAATTTCGAAAGAAGACGTGAAGAAGACTGGGTATCGTGAAACGCAACATATTCGCGATTACTACGACACACTTTAGGAGATAACGGATGAAACTTGTCAAACGCTCCGATAGTGTGAGCAAAGAAACCAATCAATTAGGCGTGTCTCGACGTGCCTTCATGAAAAACACTTCATTAGCTGCTGGTGGCGCAGTGGTAGGCGCAAGTCTATTTGCACCAGGCATGATGAAGAAAGCACAGGCTAAATCAGTCGATCCAGAAGCGAAAACAGAAGTGAAACGTACTATCTGTTCTCACTGTTCTGTGGGTTGTGGTATCTACGCTGAAGTTCAAAATGGCGTATGGACAGGTCAAGAGCCTGCATTCGATCACCCATTTAACGCTGGTGGACACTGTGCGAAAGGTGCAGCACTTCGTGAGCACGGCCACGGTGAGCGTCGTCTTAAGTACCCAATGAAATTGGAAGGCGGTAAGTGGAAGAAGCTTTCTTGGGAACAAGCGATTGAAGAGATCGGTAACAAGGCGTTAGAGCTTCGTAAAGAGTCTGGCCCTGATTCGGTTTACTTCCTCGGTAGTGCGAAACACAGCAACGAGCAAGCTTACGCATTCCGTAAGATGGCGTCGCTTTGGGGCACCAACAACGTTGACCACCAAGCGCGTATTTGTCACTCAACCACAGTAGCCGGTGTTGCAAACACTTGGGGTTACGGTGCAATGACAAACTCGTTCAATGACATGCACAACTGTAAATCAATGCTGTTCATTGGTTCAAACCCAGCAGAAGCTCACCCAGTAGCGATGCAACACATCTTGATCGCGAAAGAGAAGAACAACTGTAAGATCGTTGTTGCGGATCCTCGTCGTACGCGTACTGCTGCGAAATCTGATCACTATGTATCACTTCGCCCAGGTTCTGACGTTGCGTTTATCTGGGGTGTGCTATGGCATGTCTTTGCTAACAAATGGGAAGACCAAGAATTCATCCGCCAACGTGTATTCGGCATGGACGAGATCCGTGAAGAAGTCGCGAAGTGGAGCCCAGCTGAAGTTGAGCGTGTAACAGGCGTAAGCGAAGAAGACGTATACCACACAGCGAAACTACTTTCTGAAAACCGTCCGGGTTGTATCGTTTGGTGTATGGGTGGTACTCAGCACACGACTGGTAACAACAACACACGCGCTTACTGTGTACTTGAGCTTGCGCTAGGTAACATCGGTAAATCAGGCGGCGGTGCAAACATCTTCCGTGGTCACGATAACGTACAGGGCGCAACTGACCTTGGCGTACTTTCTGACACACTTCCAGGCTACTACGGCTTGTCTGAAGGTTCTTGGCGTCACTGGTCAAAAGTTTGGGATATCGACTTTGACTGGGTAAAAGGCCGATTCGACGACAGCGCATACGGTGGTCAAAAACCAATGAACAGTGCAGGTATTCCTGTATCTCGTTGGGTTGATGGTGTGCTTGAAGACAAAGACAAGATTCGTCAACGCGAAAACATCCGCGCGATGTTCTACTGGGGTCACGCAGTGAACTCTCAGACTCGTGGTCCAGAGATGAAGAAAGCGATGCAGAAGCTGGATATGATGGTTATTGTTGACCCATACCCAACCGTTGCAGCGGTAATGAACGATCGTACCGACGGCGTTTACCTGCTTCCAGCGACGACTCAGTTTGAAACCTACGGCAGTGTAACGGCATCAAACCGTTCTCTACAGTGGCGTGACAAGGTTGTTGATCCTCTGTTCGAATCTAAGCCTGACCACGAAATCATGTACCTTCTTTCTAAGAAGCTTGGTTTCTCTGATCAGCTGTTCAAAAACATCCGTGTTGAGAACAACCAACCATTGATTGAAGACATCACACGTGAATTCAACAAAGGTATGTGGACGATCGGCTACACAGGTCAAAGCCCAGAGCGCTTGAAAGAGCACCAACAAAACTGGCATACGTTCCACAAAACAACACTTGCTGCAGAAGGCGGCCCAGCGAATGGCGAGACTTACGGTCTTCCTTGGCCATGTTGGGGCAACCCAGAGATGAAACACCCAGGCACACATATCCTTTACGATACGTCTAAGCCTGTTGCTGAGGGCGGCGGTAACTTCCGTACTCGTTTCGGTGTGGAGTTTGAAGGTCAAAGCCTACTGGCTGAAGACAGCTACTCGAAAGGCAGCGAAATCAAAGATGGCTACCCAGAGTTCAGTGACAAACTACTGAAACAACTGGGTTGGTGGGATGACCTAACCGCAGAAGAGAAAGCCTCTGCTGAAGGTAAAAACTGGAAGACCGACGTTTCTGGCGGTATCCAACGTGTGGCAATTAAACACGGTTGTATCCCATTTGGTAATGCAAAAGCGCGTGCGATTGTTTGGACATTCCCAGACCGCGTACCGCTGCACCGTGAGCCGCTTTACACACCACGTCGCGACCTAGTTGCTGATTACCCAACGTGGGATGACAAAGAAGCGATCTTCCGTGTACCTACGCTTTACAAGTCGATTCAAGAGCAAGACAAATCTGGTGAATACCCGATTATCCTGACTTCTGGTCGTCTGGTTGAGTACGAAGGTGGTGGTGAAGAGACACGTTCAAACCCATGGCTAGCTGAACTTCAACAAGAGATGTTCGTTGAAGTGAACCCGAAAGACGCGAACGACATCGGCTTTAAAGACGGTGACGATGTTTGGGTTGAAGGTGCAGAGAAAGGCCGTATTAAGGTGAAAGCGATGGTAACGCGTCGTGTGAAACCGGGGCTGGCGTTCATTCCATTCCACTTCGGTGGTAAGTTCCAAGGCGAAGATTTGCGTTCTAAATACCCAGAAGGCACTGATCCTTACGTTATTGGTGAAGCTGCTAACACAGCAACCACTTATGGTTACGACCCTGTCACGTTGATGCAGGAAACGAAAGTAACCCTTTGTAATATTCGTAAAGCGTAAGGAGTCTTAAAATGGCTAGAATGAAATTTCTTTGTGACACCAAGCGTTGTATCGAATGTAACGGTTGTGTCACTGCATGTAAGAATGAAAATGATGATGCTCTAGAATGGGGTATTCAACGTCGTCGCGTTGTCACACTGAATGATGGCGAACCGGGTGAAAACTCTATCTCAGTAGCGTGTATGCACTGTACTGATGCACCTTGTATGGCAGTTTGTCCTGCAGACTGTTTTGAACATACAGAAGACGGCATCGTACTTCACAATAAAGATCTGTGTATCGGTTGTGGTTACTGCTTGTTTGCTTGTCCGTTTGGTGCACCTCAATTCCCTAAACAGGAAGCGTTTGGTGAGCGCGGCAAGATGGACAAATGTACCTTCTGTGCTGGCGGCCCAGAAACAGAGCCAGGTTCTGTTGAAGAGCGTCAAAAGTACGGTGCGAACCGTATTGCTGAAGGCAAACTGCCAATGTGTGCTTCGCTTTGTTCGACCAAAGCACTACTAGCGGGTGACGCAGAGAAAGTTTCTGATGTTTTCCGTCAGCGTGTAGTTGAACGTGGTGCGAAAGGTGCAGGTTGGACAGACGGCAACGACCTTTCTTACGATGCGACTAAGAGCTAAGTAGGAGAGACATATGCTTACAATGTTTAAGCGTCTCTTCCTTGTTGTGCTGCCGATGTTGGCAGCACTAACAATGCTTTCTCCTATGAGTCATGCATCTGAGACGAACTCATCACAAACTCAATCGAGCTCTGCTCAACGAGAAATCACACAGCTTGCTGGTGCCGATTTTTGGCGACAAGTAAGAAATGGTGAGGAAGGTTACACTACATCTCAATCAGCTGAGCACGGTGTTTTAATCAGTACTCCAGGTCAAACGTGGTACATATTGAAAGAGAAGTGGATGTCACCAGCCGGTGCTGTCGCTATCTTTGGCAGTATTGCTTTTGTGACTTTGATGTACGTTGTGATTGGCCCGCTAATGCTAAGTGCACCAAGAACAGGCCGTAAGATCAAACGTTGGTCTCGACTTGATCGTGCATTGCACTGGAGCATGGCGTTTACCTTCTTAACACTGGCGTTCAGTGGTTTGATGTTGGTTTACGGTAAACACTTCTTGAAACCTTATATCCCAACGGATCTATGGGGCTTCATCGTTCTACTGGCTAAGCAATACCATAACTACATCGGCCCGATTTTCTACGTGCTGTTGATGGCTGTTCTTATCAAGTGGTGGCGCAAGTCTATCTTCAAGATGGTCGATATCCAGTGGTTCATGAAGCTGGGTGGTATGGTCGGGAAACATAAAGGTTCTCATCCATCTGCAGAGTTTTCGAACGCGGGTGAAAAAGCACTGTTCTGGCTATTGATTGTTATGGGTAGTGTGGCTGCGATCAGTGGCTTGGTTTTAGACTTCCCA
Organism: Vibrio sp. 14G-20; assembly: GCF_026241515.1. Classification (GTDB taxonomy): domain Bacteria; phylum Pseudomonadota; class Gammaproteobacteria; order Enterobacterales; family Vibrionaceae; genus Vibrio. The sequence continues at coordinate 819 of NZ_JAPHPW010000004.1, read as the reverse complement.
ATCTTCGGTCAAACGCGTCGAGATATGGAGCTTTCAAACCTAGTCCACATGTTGGCTGCTTTGATCCTTATCTGTGGTTTCGTGTTCCACATCTACATCGGCTTGTTCGGTATGGAAGGGGCACTAGAAGGCATGGTAACAGGCGAAGTTGATGAGACTTGGGCTAAAGAGCACCATGACCTTTGGTACAAAGAAGTAATGGAACAAGAGAAAAACGGCGTTGAACAAAGCGCAAATGCAACAACAGAGAAAACGGAAGGGGTGAATAAGAATGAACAAACCTCATAAAGGCATTTGGGTCGCTTACATACTAAGCTGCTTTACGCCATTTACTTGCCTTCTCTCTGGTGTGGTTGCCATCATCTACGCGGGCTATCGTTTAGATAAAGGCGAAGACGGTGAAGTAGTGGATACCCATTACTACGGCTTGATTCGCTCTTTCTTCTTGAACCTGACGTTCTTTGTGGTGCTTATCGTCACGGTAGCGACCTCTAATGGCGTGTTAATCGGTGTGAACGATTACTGGTATCAAAACCATATTATCGATGACATCGCTTACTACATCCCATATGTAGGCATGTTGTTCGGTGGTGTTGCGATTGTGGTTTGGTTTATCCGTATGTATCAAGGTATGCAGCGTTTGAGTCAAAACTTACCACAAAACCCGACAACAGGACCCAACTTGTAGTCGAGTATAGGCTAAATAGATAACGAATTATTTAGCCTAATAGTGATTTGAAAGCCCAATGATTTCGGTCATTGGGCTTAATTATATGGTCCGCCTCACTCTCAAGCCATTAAGCTTAGAGTAGGCTCTCA
>NZ_JAPHPW010000049.1 GCF_026241515.1 Vibrio sp. 14G-20 | reverse complement strand
AGAGCCTACTCTAAGCTTAATGGCTTGAGAGTGAGGCGGACCATATAATTAAGCCAATCGTGCCGGAGTGGATAGCAAACCAGTTCCCCTTAGGATCTTTCATACCTTCTGGAATCTGATCCCAATTTTTAGGCTTATATGTATCAACAACGCCTTGTTCTGTTGCGTTAATACCAAAAGAAACACCGTAATAGACCACATCAGCAACTGGGCTATTCTTCTCTGCAACCAACTGAGATAAAGACTGACCTGAGTTCTTATTGTCCATAGGAACTCGGATACCCAACTCTTTATTAATTAACTGAAGTTGCCCTCCCCAGTTAGCCCATTCCGGTGGACAGTTGTAACAAATCGCATCAGATGCCTGCGCTTGAAAAGCGACGCCAGCAAAACCAAGAATTAAGCTCGCTAATTTTCTAGTTTTTGATGACTTGTTAACTCGTAGTAATTGATGTGGTGCCATTATGTTCTCCAACGAATTTCCATTAATTAAATTGGGTTATAACGGGAACCGCACCAAGCGATCCCTTCATTTGTAATTCATACTTCAACGCAAATTCAAACCGCTCGATTGAGCCTGCTTTTGCGTTAAACAAAATATCGACGGCCATTTTCCCCATATCAATATGAGGAACAGCCACAGTAGCTAAATTCGGACTCACCAATTGCCCAAGCCCCATACCATCAAAGCCCACAACCGAAACGTCTTGTGGGATTCGTCTACCTGTACTCTTCAACGCATTCATTGTTTTCAGCGCAAGTAAATCATTGCTGCAAAACCAAACCGTAGGACCACACTCACCGCTTAATAAGCTCATCTCAGAGTCAGTGAACGGAACAAGCTTGTTTTGGTCGACTTCAAGAAGCTGGCTTAATTCAACCCCCTTCTCATAGAGACCTTGTTTGAACCCTTCATAACGCTTTTTTGCACGGTCGGATGAGGCAAAGTGCCCTGTAATCATTCCTATTTTGATATGGCCATATTCTAGAATTTTCTGTGCAACATCCTTACCTGCTTGATAGTTATCAACATAGACACAAGGTTCATTTTCAACAGATTGGTTGTGAAGCAAACAGTAAGGAAATTTAAAACTTCGGAGTAATTCGAGTGCAGCATTATCAGACACATCGGCTATCGTTAAGATCACACCTTCCACTCTTTGACGGATCAGATCGATAGCTGCTTGTTGTTCTTGTTCACTGTCATATTGAGTGTCCAGCACTATAGTCGAGTAGCCAAAATGCCGCGCGCGCTGCTGAATACCTGCAACAACTTCTGAAAATACGGGATTCAATAAACTCGGAATCAATACGCCAATCGTTGGGTTTTTATTGAACTCAAGAGCATGCGACTTCCTGTCTATTCGATAACCTGTCGTATCAATGACACGCTCGATCTTTTGAGCTGTAGCAGAAGCCACAGATTCTGGTGTGTTAACGAATCGAGAGACTGTCGCAGGAGAAACACCCGCGAGAACTGCCACATCCTTGATATTCATTCGTTATCCCTATCCATCCCGTTAATTGATGAACGCAAGACTAGATGACGGGTGTGACAGTTTTATTAATGAAAACAGGCGACATCTATACTTTTAACCAACGTTAAAAGCACCTTCAAAGCAAATGGCGACATTTTAATTTATGAAACAAATTCGTTTCACTCAATAACACGGATTTTCTAATGATTTATTTCGAGTAAAAAAAGTCATTTATAAGAGATGTAAGTCAATAAGATCGGCGTAAACGATTCGACTAACTAGAATTGGGGATTTCTGCGACTCAATCTCAATTGCGTGTCACATGTCGCCTAGTCATGACGAACACGATTTGAAGGGACGAGAACGAAAAAAGGCCTCACACTGTGAGGCCTTTGAATAGGCAAGGTGTTAATAGTTCAGGCGAATGTTAATAGAACTATCGAGAACTATTAGAAGTTAGCGTGTGGGCCAAATACTTCGTAATGTACGCGTGAGCGATCTACTTTAAGTGCATCTAGCTGCTCTACGATGTTCTTCATGAAGCCAACAGGTCCACAGATGTAGAAGTCGCTCTCTTCAAAGCCTTTAGTATCAGAGATAGACGCTAGATCCATTTGGCCTTGATGTGTGTTTTCACATGCAGATTCGTCTTTGTTCATGTACCACGTTTTCGCTTCCCAACCTTTGTCTGCAACAATATCTTTAACACGACTCGTGAAAGAGTGTTGGCCTACGTTCTCACAAGCGTGAAGGTAAAGTACTGGCTCGTTTTTATCTTCCGTGTTTAGGAACTCAAGCATAGACTGCATTGGCGTTACACCAACACCTGCAGAGATAAGCGTTACTGGTTTACTGCGCTCTTGATACATGAAGTCACCCGCTGGTGCGTATAGGCTAACCTCATCACCAACAGCAACTGTATCGTGTAGGTGGTTAGATACAACACCTTGTGTCTCTTGGCCTTGCCCTTCACGTTTAACAGAGATGCGGTATTGTTTGCCGTTTGGCTTATCAGACAGAGAATATTGACGAATTTCGCTGTATTGAGAGCCTTCTGGTTTTACTTCGATACCAATGTATTGACCTGGCGTATAATCCAGAACTTCACCGCCGTCTTTTGGCTGAAGAATAAAGCTAGTTACTAGCGCTGACTCTTCGATCTTGTCTGCAATCACAAACGCACGCGCTGCTTCCCAACCACCAACAGCTTGCTTACGCTGTAGGTAAAGTTCAGCTTCACGATCGATGAATACTTGCGCTAAGAATAGGTAAGCGGCTGTCCATGCTTCTTCCACTTCTGGAGTAAACGCATCAGCGGCTAGTTCACGTAGTGTTTCAATCAGGTGCAAACCAACAATTTGGTAGTGCTCTGGTTGAATGTTAAAACTTGTGTGTTTTTGAGCAATACGTTCAACGGCCATTGTTAACGCTGCTAGATTTTCAATGTTCTTTGCATATGCCGCGATAGCTTCAAACAGTGCTACGCCTTGGCGACCTGTTCTTTGGTGAGTCATATTGAAGATATCTTTCAACTCAGGGTTATGCGTGAACATACGTTGATAAAAATGCTGAGTTAAAGCAGGGCCTGCGCTCTCAAGTAGAGGGATAGTAGATTTGATGATTTCGATATGTGCATTGTTAAGCATGAATTTACTCCGAACACTGAGCCTTATGACCTATATGTCATTTTGACTACTTAAAAATTAAGAATGACTTATCGATTTTCTGAAACCTTAGTTATTTTTAGAAACTGAGTTATTTTGACTCGTTTTTATTTCAAAAAATCGTGAAACCTGATTAATGCCACCTGATTGATTGAGATCAAGAATAGTCTGTTTAATCAGCGCTATAATCGGGATTCACTGTCTCTTCTGCACAATCAGTGCCAAGTTTATAACGCCCCGCCATTTCTGGCTTTCTTCTCAAAACCCATCTTATAAAAATGTCAAAAAGACCTTTTTTTAAAGTCAATAAGACTCTATTATGTAGATAAACACACACAGTTAGAGTTTTTTATGCAAGATATCTCCGCATCTACCCTCATGGAAATGACCATTGGCCTCGCGAGTGGTGTGAACGATCAAGATCGTTTCAATCGCCTCATTGATGCTATTCGCAAAACCATAACGTGTGATTGTGTCGCGCTTTTAAGCCTTCAAGGTGACACGCTAGTACCCATTGCAATGCAAGGGCTCAGCCGAGATACATTCGGTCGTCGCTTTATCATTTCAGAACACCCGCGTTTTGAAGAGATCTGCGCGTCTCGCTCTCCTGTTCGTTTCGATTCTGACAGCTCCCTACCCGATCCTTTCGATGGTTTGCTTATTGACCATGATGGCGATTTACCGATGCACGCTTGTATGGGCTTACCTTTACTATTTGGCGACAAGCTATTGGGCATTCTGACTCTAGACAGCCTGAAACCAGATGTCTTCGCTAATATTCCAGCGCGTAACCTTGAAGTACTGGCAGCGATTGCGGCTTCAAGCATGCAAATGGCACTGACCTTCTCGCAACTTGAACATCAAGCGAAACAGTCAAAACAGTTACTGGAAGAGTTGAATGTAGAGTCATGGGAACGTGACGGTGGTGAGTTGATTGGTAACAGTGACACCATGGTCGCACTTAAGAACGACATCGCTGTGGTAGCGCCGTCTGAGTTTAATATCTTGATTCATGGTGACACGGGGGTTGGTAAAGAGCTCGTGGCTCGTACCCTGCACCATCAATCTCAACGTAAGCGTAACCCACTCGTCTACGTAAACTGTGCTGCAATCCCTGAAAACTTAGTAGAGAGCGAACTGTTTGGTCACGTTCGTGGCGCATTCACTGGCGCAGACAAAAACCGCTTAGGTAAGTTTGCTTTAGCCGATGGTGGCACACTGTTCCTTGATGAGATTGGTGAGTTGCCTTTAGCCGCGCAAAGTAAATTATTACGTGCGCTGCAAAACAACGAAATCCAACCTGTTGGCCAAGACAACATTCAAACCATTGATGTACGAGTATTGGCAGCAACAAACCGAGATCTAAAACAAGAAGTCGAAGACGGCCGATTCAGAGCCGACTTGTATCACCGACTGAGTGTGTACCCTATCGCGGTGCCTGCACTGAAAGATCGTGGTGACGACATCAGCCTATTAGCGGGTTTCTTCTTAGAACAAGCGCGTCGTAAGCTTGGTATCAACCAAGTTAAGTTCCGCTCTGACGTTCTTTCTTTCCTAAACCGTTATGGTTGGCCGGGTAACGTGCGTGAACTTGAGCACGTGATCAGTCGTTCAGCATTGAAAGCGTTAGCGCGCAGCACCAATAAAAACCTAGTGACAATTACCAAGGAAGATTGTGGTCCACTCGATCAAGATCAACCTATTGCGACAACACAGGTGAAAAACACACCGTTATCGACACCAACGATCGATCTTTCTGAAGGGCTACGTGGTGCAACGGACGATTTTCAGCGCAGTATCATTACTGAGGTGTTGGAAGATGCCAACTTTAACTGGGCACAAGCAGGGCGAGTTTTGAAAACAGACCGAGCAAACCTGACTCGACTGTCTAAGCGTTTAGGGCTAAATGTGGCTAAGTCTCACACGATCGAACGGACAAAATAGATATTAGCGGTTTGTTGCGAGCATCTGACAAAACTTGTGTATATAATGCTGCAAATTGTAACGCTAATTTTAAATATGTAGAGAGAGTTATGAAGTTTATCCGTTGGTTCTTAGGTCGTGTTATCTTGTTATTGAATTTTGTTTTCAGCCCACGTGGTGTGAAGCGTTCTCAAGAAGAACAAAGCAAAGTGAATGAGCAAGCAAAAACGCACACGTTATACCAATTCGACGCGTGCCCATTTTGTGTGAAAGTGCGCCGCGCGATGAAACGTCAGTCGGTTCAATTTGAACTTCGTGATGCAAAAAACAACGAGCAACACCGTTCAGAGCTTGAAGCTGGTGGCGGTCGTGTAAAAGTGCCTTGTCTACGTATCGAAAAAGACGGCAAAACTGAGTGGATGTACGAATCTTCAGATATCGTGACTTACTTAGAAAAGCAGTTTGCATAAGCAAAAAAGCGATAAAAGCCAGATACAAAAAATCCCTCGAATGTGAGGGATTTTTTGTATCTGTTATTTGGCGTTAATCGCTTCAAATTAGGAGCGAAAGTTCAAACGACTACTTCGCTACAATCAGCATCAATTCCACACGGCGGTTACACGCCTTGCCTTGCGCAGAAGCATTAGTACAAGCTGGAACATACTCACCGAAGCCACGAGTATAAATAGAACGACTGGACACATAGTTACTCTCTAATCGAGCTTTTACTTCTTTTGCGCGCTGCTCTGACAGAGGATCATTAATTCGATCTGTGCCTGTGTTATCGGTGTGCCCTTCAATCACAACATCGATATCTTGGCGTTGAGAAAGGTAGTTACCTAGCGTATCTAACCATTGATTATAAGCTGGCTCAGGGAATGCTGAACCTGTTTTAAAGTTCACGTGCTGCTCAAGCTTTACCATCACATGGTTACCTGGCAACACTTCAAAATCGATACGGTTTTGTCTTAAAAAGACTTCCAGTGGATCGTTAGTCGAAACGCCACGTCCGTAGTTGGTCGTGATGGTTGTTTGTTGATGAGTGCTGCTCTGAATCGAGTACCCACGATTGCTTGCTACATGAGTCGTTTGAACCACACCCCATTCTGGGTGCATCAGGTCGTAATCGGTTTGTGGTGCAGTCTCTAGCATGTTACCGCCAAGTAAATCAGTTGGTGACGTGGCTTCACACCCAGCCAAAGCTATGCTTAACATTATCGCTAAATATCTCATTACTTCACCAACCACTCATGCAGATAAACCATTCACTAATGTCTATATCGGCACCAAAGGAAAAACTTTAGACCAAAAGAAAGCAGATCCAAAAAAAGTGCTGTTGATCACAGTTAACCGTCTACTAGTCTGTCTTCAGCCGCTAGTTCGAACTGTTTGCATTTATTTACCTTATAATTGTTTTCCAATTCGTACTAAATAGTTAGAATCTCACGACTTCTCAACGCTAGAGTAAACATTATGTTTAAACCATTTACTAAATTCATCACAGCACTCGCTGTCGTGCTTATTATCGCGGGTTGTAGTGAAACAGACGAGCCACAAAAAGGCGTTCAATACGAAGCGCTTCCAACTGCTCTAACAGAATTCAACTTGTCTCCGGTCACTGAAATTTTCTCTCTTAACTGTGGTCACTGCCGTCAAATGGAAAGTGCAATTCCAGAGATTGAATCTCTAACAGACCAAACTATTGGCAAGATGCACGTAACGTTCAACGAAAGTGCTCAAATCAGTGCAATGATCTACTACACAGCAGTGATGCAGCTTGATGCGACGCCAGACCACGCGTTCATGGACGACCTATTTGGTGCCGTTCAAATGGGTGCAGATGCAACACCTGAGCAGCGTCAACAAGCACTCGAGACAGCGTTTACTTCTCGTGGTTTGGTTAGCCCATACCAACTGAAAAAAGAACAACAAGTCGCTCTGTTTGACTACGTTAAAAAAGCAGAAGAGATCTCAGTAAAAGGTCAGATCAACTCAGTACCAACCTTTATCATCAACGGTAAATACCAAGTACTCACAGCAGGTCACCAAGACGTTGCTGGCATTGCAAAAACGATCAACTACCTTTTGACTCAACCCTAATCACGGCTTTAGCCCATTGATTAACACACTCTGTATTAACTGCGAAATTCTGCATTAACTATCAAATTATGCATTAATTATGAAATACAGCATTAACTATAAATAGGTTTTACTATGTCTAAATTTGTCATCCCGGTCATTGTCTTTCTTTTGGCGGGTTTCATGATTTACCGTACTTGGACGAATCATAAGTCTGGCGGAGAAAACTTCGAACAAGGCCAACAATTTCTAATTGAAAACGGCACAAAAGAAGGCGTGATTACGACTGAAAGCGGTCTTCAATACCTTGTTCTTGAAGAAGGTACAGGCACAGAGCACCCAACTAAAAACAGCAAAGTAACGGTTCATTACCACGGTACGCTACTCGACGGCACTGTTTTCGACAGCTCTGTTGAGCGTGGCGAGCCAATCTCATTTGCCCTTAAGCAAGTAATCAAAGGTTGGCAAGAAGGTTTGACTTACATGGTTGAAGGCCAAAAAGTTCGTCTATTCATTCCAAGCACTTTAGCTTACGGTAAAGGTGGTTCTGGCCCTATCCCACCATCATCGACTCTGATTTTTGACGTAGAACTCATCTCTATCAAATAATCGAAGTGACTGATTTTAGCCCCAACATACGCGCTATGTTGGGGCTTAATTATATGGTCCGCCTCACTCTCAAGCCATTAAGCTTAGAGTAGGCT
>NZ_JAPHPW010000048.1 GCF_026241515.1 Vibrio sp. 14G-20 | reverse complement strand
CCGATAGTACCAACGTTTACGTGCGGTTTCGTACGTTCAAATTTTTCTTTAGACACAATCGTGTTCCTTCCTAGTTATGATTCGCCACGTTCATTATTGAGCGAGACGCGCCAGAAATTGCTATTTTATGCGCCAACTCTCGTTAGCGCAATATTTGGACGCATTGTTCTTTCAAAAAATGAAAAAAAATGCCTTCCTTTTGTTTAACCACGCTCTGCAATGATTGCTTTTGCAACATTGTTAGGCACTTCAGCGTACTCACTAAACTCCATAGAGTAAGAAGCACGACCTTGTGTCGCAGAACGTAAATCAGTTGCGTAACCGAACATGACAGACAACGGAACTTGTGCACGAATTATCTTCAGGCCAGCTGTCCCCTCGTCCATACCTTCGATGATGCCGCGACGACGGTTAATATCGCCAACAACGTCACCCATCCAGTCTTCTGGAGTAGTTACTTCAACTTTCATCATAGGCTCAAGCAGAATCGGTTGCGCTTCAAGTGCACCCGCTCTGAAAGCCATAGAGGCAGCGATTGTAAACGCCATCTCACTTGAATCTGTTTCATGGTAAGAACCATCATATAGTGTAGCTTTGATATCCAAAACTGGATAGCCAGCAAGTACACCATTGTTCATCTGCTCTTCAACGCCTTTAGCAACTGAAGCGATAAACTCTTTTGGTACGATACCATTGGCAATTTCATCCGCAAAGACAAAGCCTTCTCCAGCTTCTGATGGTTCCAGTTTAAGCCATACATGACCGTACTGACCTTTACCACCATGTTCACGGATAAATTTACCTTCCGCTTTCGCTGTACCACGAATAGTCTCACGATAAGCCACTTGCGGGTTACCAACGTTGCAGTTCACGCTAAATTCACGCTTCATACGGTCAACGATGATATCTAAGTGTAGTTCACCCATACCAGAAATCAGAGTCTGGCCAGTTTCCGCATCCATATCAACGCGGAATGATGGGTCTTCCGCTGCTAGTTTACCTAGCGCGATAGTCATTTTATCTTGATCAGCTTGAGAACTTGGCTCTACAACGATCTGAATAACTGGGTCTGGGAATTCCATGCGCTCAAGAACAATCTTATGGTTCTGGTCACATAGCGTTTCACCAGTGGTCACATCTTTCAGGCCAATGATGGCTGCGATGTCACCTGCTCGTACTTCTTTTACTTCTTCACGTTTGTTTGAGTGCATTTGAACAATGCGGCCTAAACGCTCACGTTGTTTCTTCACAGAGTTGTAAGCAGTTTTACCGCTTTCTACAACACCAGAGTAAACACGGATGAAAGTTAAAGTACCAACGAATGGGTCTGTTGCAATCTTAAATGCTAGCGCTGAGAACGGTTCTTTGTCGTCCGCGTGACGCTCTACTTCATTCTCGTCTTCATCGATACCTTTAATTGCAGGTACATCGACTGGAGAAGGAAGGAAATCAACAACTGCATCTAGAACAGCTTGTACACCTTTGTTTTTGAATGCACTACCACAAGTAGCAAGTACGATTTCATTATTAAGGGTACGAGTACGAAGACCTTGTTTGATTTCAGCTTCTGTTAGTTCACCTTCTTCAAGGTACTTATCCATCAGCTCTTCATTTGCTTCTGCAGCAGCTTCAACAAGTTCTGTGCGATATTCTTCAGCCATTTCTTGCATGTCTGCAGGAATATCTTCGTACGTGAAAGTCATGCCTTGGTCAGCTTCGTTCCAGTTAATTGCCTTCATCTTGATAAGATCGACAACGCCTTGGAAGTTTTCTTCAGCACCAATGTTCAGTTGAATTGGAACAGGAGTTGCGCCTAGGCGGTCCTTGATCTGTTCAACTACGCGCAAGAAATCTGCGCCGGTACGGTCCATTTTATTAACGAAAACCATACGTGGAACTTGGTACTTATCAGCTTGACGCCATACTGTCTCTGACTGAGGTTCAACACCAGAGGAGCCACAGAACACAACAACTGCACCATCAAGTACACGCAGAGAACGTTCTACTTCGATTGTGAAGTCAACGTGTCCAGGAGTGTCAATGATGTTGATACGGTGGTCCGAAAACTGAGCTTCCATACCACGCCAAAACGTAGTGGTTGCTGCTGAAGTGATCGTAATACCGCGCTCTTGCTCTTGCTCCATCCAGTCCATGGTTGCTGCACCATCGTGAACTTCGCCGATTTTGTGAGAAAGGCCGGTATAGAACAGAATACGTTCACTTGTGGTTGTTTTACCTGCATCTACGTGAGCAACGATACCGATATTACGATATTGCTCTATAGGAGTTTTACGAGCCACGGTTGAATCCTCTTATTAGAGACTTAGGGACTATTGCTATGTCTAGATTATGCATTAAAAGCGATGCTTCGCTAAAAATTGCTTGCCCTAGAAATAGCAATAGTTCCTAGCATAAGCATAGGAACTAAAGAAGTGCCGCAAGGAACCTTGCAGCACTAAAAAGGTATTACCAACGGTAATGTGCGAACGCTTTGTTTGCGTCAGCCATGCGGTGAACGTCTTCACGTTTCTTAACCGCAGTACCTTTGTTCTCAGACGCGTCTAGCATTTCAGCAGCTAGGCGTTGAGCCATAGATTTTTCACCACGCTTACGCGCAGCTTCAACTACCCAACGCATAGCAAGAGCGTTACGGCGAACCGGACGAACTTCTACAGGTACTTGGTAAGTTGAACCACCTACACGGCGAGATTTAACTTCTACCGCTGGGCGAACATTTTCAAGAGCTTCTTCAAATACAGCTAAGTGGTCTTTACCAGACTTCTCAGCCATTGAATCTAGTGCAGTGTAAACGATTTTCTCTGCAGTAGATTTCTTTCCGTCAACCATAAGGATGTTAACGAATTTTGCCAGCAATTCAGATTTGAACTTAGGATCTGGAAGGATCTTACGCTGACCTATTACGCGACGACGTGGCATGGATATTCTCCGTTGTCTTCTTCAGGTTTTTTCCAAAACTTTTCAGAATAATAAATAAAATAGTGTTTGGCCTTACTTAACGCTTTCTTTTAAAAAAGAAAATGCATTAAGACTTAGGACGTTTCACACCGTACTTAGAACGACCTTGTTTACGGTCGTTAACGCCAGCACAGTCTAGCGCGCCGCGAACAGTGTGGTAACGAACACCCGGAAGGTCTTTTACACGACCGCCACGGATTAGTACAACACTGTGCTCTTGAAGGTTGTGACCTTCACCACCGATGTACGAAGTTACTTCGAAACCGTTGGTTAGACGTACACGACATACTTTACGTAGTGCCGAGTTAGGTTTTTTAGGTGTAGTAGTGTAAACACGAGTACATACACCACGTTTTTGTGGGCACGCTTCTAGTGCAGGCACGTTGCTTTTAACAACTTGCTTTACACGAGGCTTGCGAACCAACTGGTTAATAGTTGCCATTAACTAGCTCCTGAAATTTACTTGAAAGTAAGCTTTGTGAAAAATCTATCCCTAATCACAAGTCGTAATTAGGGACGCAAAATTCTATTCAGCAGTGGGAGGTGTGTCAAGAAATATACAGATCTTTTTTAGCCGTCTAGAGCTCAGGATGGTCTAATTTTAACCAAACTGATAAAACACGGTTACCAAGTCACTGATTTGTCGTTTAAAACCGTCAGTTTAACGAAGCCATCGAAGTCAACTTGATCAATGGTACTTGAGACAAGTAGTTGTAAACCTCGGCTATCGAGATCTGGTTTTAAGACCGATACCTGCTCTACTGCGCAGATTTGAGTAAATAACTCATGATTTGGAAGGCAAACATACACCGCATCTTCCACCAAAAGAAACTGATCCTGTGGCTGAGAATAGGTTAATGCAAGTTTAAGTTTGTCGACTGATTTTACGATATGAAGCATAGCGTCCCCTAGAAAGTCAGTATCTGTTGGCACTGAGCTAACTTCTGAGTTAACTCGTCGGCTTCAACGGTGGTCACATCGATTAGCAGGTTTTCTGCTGAAAGACCAAACTGACTCAGGCTACGCTGACACACATGCACCTGTTCGATGTCGTACAGGTCCATAAGTTTGAATGCAGAGATGTAGTCACGCGATAATGTTTCGTCGGGCTGCTGCGCTTTGAGAAGCTGTGTCACGCCATCACCAACAAAGAACACGGCGATGTCTTCACTGTATGCGGACGCAGCAAGTAATGCATCTAACCCTTCTCTACCCGCAGCGGTCGTATGAGGGAAACTGTTAAATATAAAGGCTAACTTTCTCAAAACTGCACAACCCTATCTTGCGTTAGTAGCGCTTCTGATAAGCTCCCTAATCCGGCCTGAGTGAATCCAGGAGCTAGGTTAGAGGCACTGAGTTGATGTTGCTCTGCTTCTTCAGAGCTAATCACTCCGCGTCTTAACGCGGCAGCTACACAGGTTTCAAGGCTAACATTGTGTTCATCAGCCAGCCTTTGCCAAGCTGAAGCCAAGTCAAATTCATCGTTGGCCGGTACGGTAAGGTCTGAGCCGTTACTGACGCCATCTTGATAGAAGAACACACTGTGAAGTTTGTAGCCCTGTTTAATCAGAGCCACGGCAAACTGGTAAGCACTTCTTGCTGACTGTGAGCCGTAGACAGGCCCATTAACTAGGAGTGTATAGCTTAGCAACCCTCTTCATCCTCTGTTTTACGTTGGCGGATGTATAGGTACACGGTGTGCTTAGAGATGTTCAGTCGCTCAGCAACGCGGTTGATCGCGTCTTTAATATCGAAAATACCTTTGTCGTACAGCTCCATCACGATCTGACGGTTCTTAGTATTGTTCGATACCGATTTGTCAGCGTTAATTTCTTCAATGGTGCGTTCAACCGTTTGGTCGACAAGTTCTTCAACGTCACTAGCAAAGTTAACCGATGATGCAGCTTCGTCTGCGTCTTGCGTAGGCATGAACGATTGCAGTACTTGTGAGAATGGCGCATCTAGGTTGACGTTAATACACAACAAGCCAATCACTCGGTCTTCACCATTGCGGATAGCAACCGTGATCGACTTCATCAATACTCCGCCTTTAGCACGAGTAAAGTATGAACGTGAGAAGTTACGCTTAGAACCTTCAATATCTTTCAGCATCTTTAATGCAAGATCGGTGATCGGCGAACCAACCTGACGACCTGTATTTTCGCCGTTGGCAATTTTAATCGCAGAAGTATTGAGGTCTTCTAAAGAGTGTAAAACGATTTCACAAAACGGACCAATAAGGCTCGCAATACCGTCAACAACGGCCTCATAAGATCTTAGAATGATTTTATCGTGTTCACTGAATGGCATAACGTGGACTGATTCCATTTCAAGTAACACATCTGCATTGACTGTTTCTGTAGTAGTCACTTATTCCTTACCTTCGTGTGAAAAATCAACAAATTTATGTAAGTTTATCAGAAAATTTTAATTGCACACCTAGCTAACATTGCAACTAGTGATTTAGAACAAGTTTAAAAATCAAATACTCATCTTCAAATCATAAAAAAAGCCTAACTCAAAGTTAGGCTTTTTATTCAATCAACGTATTGTAGTACGAGGCTTTTAACCGATATTACTGTGCAGGAGCTGCTTCAGCGTTATCGATGTTTAGTAGTTCTACTTCGAATACTAGCGTTGAGTTAGCTGGGATAGTCGGTGTGTCTTGCTCACCGTATGCTAGCTCTGGCGGGATCACAAACTTGTACTTAGAACCAACTTGCATCAGTTGTACGCCTTCAGTCCAGCCTGGGATTACGCGGTTTAGTGGGAATGTTGCTGGTTCGCCACGATCGTAAGAGCTGTCGAACTGAGTACCGTCTGTTAGCGTACCTTTGTAGTGTACTTGAACGGTATCTGTGTCTTTTGGAGAAGCACCTTCACCCGCAGTCATTACTTGGTAAAGTAGACCAGATTCAGTTTGCTTAACACCTTCAGTTTTAGCGAACTCAGCGCGGAAATCATCACCGGCTTTCTTCACTTCTGCAGACTTCTCTGCCGCTTGTGCTTGCATCGTTTCAGCAACACGCTTGTCTAGAGCTTCAAGAGCTGCGCGAGTTTCTTCTTCGTTCAGTGCTGTTTTCTCTGCGAATACGTCTTCGATACCTTGAAGAACCATATCTTTGTCTAGGTTAATACCTAGCTCGCTTGGCTTATCAATGCTTGTGCTTAGGTAGTTAGCGAAAGATACACCGATTGCGTAAGCCGCTTTGTCATCTTCTGTTTTAAAGTTTACTGCTTCAACTTTAACTTCTTCTACCTGTGGAGCTTCTGCCTTTGGTTCTTCTTTCTGACAACCAACTGCTAGCATTACCGTCGCGGCAAGCAGTGATACTTTTAAAACTGATTTCATTGAATTCTCCAATTAATGGCCAAGCCATTGGTTATTGTGCACAAATCTAATGATTAGATTGGTGTGAATACGTTAGTTATAACAATATACTAGTCATATGTCTTTCGACACAAACCGGATTATTAGATGTGATGCGAATATTTTTCCACTCATTGCTATGTACAATTGTCATCACCTTGTTAAATGGTTGCTTTTTCTTCCAAGATGATGAGCAGCGTTGGGAAATTGAACCCAATGGTGCCACCAGCTTTGCCCTAAGCAGAGATGGACGCTTCGCTCTACTCTACTCTCAGAAAAAACACTTACTGCTCTGGGATTTAGATCAAAACAAAGAACTCGCTCAACTTGGCCCCCAAGACCAATCTGAAAACCAAGTATCGCGTATCCGTATCTCGGACAATGGCCGCTTTGCGATTACCGCAAGTCAGTTGAACTTCGCCGTCTGGGACTTATCTTGGACTCAAGCTGAGGGGCTTTGGTCTATTTCCGATGGCTTGATTCGCGATGTCGATATCTCTAGCAATGGTGAAAAAGTCTTACTTGGCCTTTCTAATGGCAAAGCCATCTATGTGGACTTAGTCACCGGACGCCGTCTGGAGTTCCTCGCTCACCGAGAAAAAGTGAATTCAGTGTCCCTTTCATCCAATGGGCGATACGCATTATCAGGCGGTAACGACTACAAAGCTTACCTTTGGGATACCGAATCAGGCTTGGTGTTACGTACCTTCGAGCATGAACAAAGAGTAGTACGAGTTGCACTACAACGGGATGGAGAATTGGCTTTTACTTCCGATGGCGGCAACCAAGCCATGATTTGGGATCTAGAAACGGGTGAACCTCAAACGCAATTACAGAGTTGGTCTCGACAGTTGATTTTCTCAAGTGCGCGTTTTTCTGATGACGGCAGTATGTTGGTGACAGGTACGCCATCAAGCCAAGTGAGTGTGTGGAATACTCAAGATGGCAAGCGAATTTCTCGTCACGATGCTGAGCCACTAAAAGATGCTCGCCCTCCCCGTGCGGTAGTGTATGATGCAGCCTTTGATGAAAAGAACCGTGTGATATCGGGCACCTCTGCGGGCATTGCCCAAGCTTGGAATGTGGATTAAGAACGATGACAGAAAAGCGAGTTGAACAACTAGAAAGCCGCGTAAATGACCTAGAGTGTCAGCTAGCTTTCCAAGAACAGACCATTGAAGAACTCAATGAAGCGCTTAGCCAACAACAAATGTTGATCACGAGAATGCAAGACCAGATGAAGTTCGTGGTTGGCAAAGTGAAAAATATGGACGGCTCTAATCTAGCTGACGCATCAGAAGAGACGCCACCTCCACACTATTAAGTGCGGTTCAAAATAACCAACTGATTCTAGCGACGCATATCGCTAGTCTCTCGCCCTCGATGTGTAAACTCATTTCAGGACGGGACATAGAAAACTAAAAGGGCGACAGATGCTTATCTGTCGCCCTTTTGTTTGTTTAATCTTCGCTAATTCAACTAAAGCTAGTTAAGCCCATAAAAGCTTAGTCATCAGCATAAATTTTCACTTCCACACAACCGTTAGTATCAACACTCGCGCGATACATCCCTGAGCTGTTCATACCAAAGTGAATATCACCTTGGCCATCAATCGCTATCAAGCCACCTTCGCCACCCATGGTTTTCAGTTCACCTTGGATGATGTGTTCACAAGCAGTATGCACGTCTTCTTTGAGATAACGCATTCGTGCTGCTACATCACTGGCAACCATCTTTCTTAAGAAGAACTCGCCCATTCCGGTAGTGGAAACCGCAACGTTACCATTCTCGGCAATGGTACCTGCGCCAATGATTGGTGAATCACCGACACGACCATATTTCTTATTAGTCACACCGCCAGTGCTTGTCGCAGCTGCTAGGTTACCCGCTTGGTCTAACGCCACCGCGCCAACTGTTCCGTATTTTTTGTCGTCAGGGTATTTCTCGGCTTGCTGCTCGTCGTATTTTGCTTCCGACAAAGCAAAGATGCCTTTCTCTTTCATTGATAGAAGCTGGTCGTAGCGACGCTCAGTAAAGAAGTAATCCTGCTCGGTGAAGGTGTACTCATGCTCAAAGGCGAACTTCTCAGCGCCTTCACCAATCAACAACACATGATCGCTTTTCAGCATCACATCACGCGCAAGTTCAATCGGGTTTTTGATATGACGGACACCAGCAATCGCACCCGCATCCATTTCACAGCCGTGCATAACAGAAGCATCCATCTCAACAAATTCATCATGAGTCAGAACCGAACCTTTACCTGCATTAAAATGCGGGCTGTCTTCCATCACTTTAACCGATGCCACCACCGCATCCAGAGCATCACCGCCCGATTGCAGTACTTGATAGCCCGCTAAAACTGACTTTTCCAAAGCCTCGGTAATACCCGTTTTTAATTCATCGCTCATTTGCTCTCGTAAGATGGTTCCTGCACCACCATGAATGGCAATTGAAAAAGGTTGTGACATGCAAACTCTCCACTGATGTCGTCTTATAATGTTGTGCCTATCAATATCACATCCATGGTTCTATGTCTGATAGCGAAAACCAAACTTTTTACGAATGCTTAGATTTGCGGACACTTAGTTTGGTAGATAAAAGCGAGGTCAAAAAGCTAGACTCCAATACAAAAATGTATGGTCCGCCCCGTTATTGCAACTACAATTAAGTAATAACGGA
>NZ_JAPHPW010000047.1 GCF_026241515.1 Vibrio sp. 14G-20 | reverse complement strand
TAACGGTTGCCGGTTTTCAAGACCGGTGCTTTCGACCACTCAGCCATCCCTCCAATGGCGCGTATAATATAAGGGTGGCTTTCGCTTGTAAATACCCTTATTAACTGACTGCTTTTTTTATGAACGCTTTTTGGTGTTTTTGTTCTAAATGATTATTTATTGTTCGGTTTATTAAGAAGCCGACAAAATCTAATATTTAATAAGCCAAGTATTCCCAACTTTCGTTATACGCGAAGTGTTTCTGTGCCATTAAAAAAGAAAGTATCTAATTGGCTTGCAGGTAAAGTTATGAGGGGAGTGTGGCATAGGCATAAGCACTTTCAGCTAGGAACTTTTAGCTTAGAACTCTGAGCTTGGAATTTAAAACTAGGTTTAAAGTGAATGAGTTTGAAACTGGGACTGTAGAGAGTTTTGTTAGATGAGCTTTATATTTTAGATAAGCTTCAGATGCAAAAAAGCCGCTGATTTCTCAGCGGCTTTCTTTAATGTGGTGGAGGGATAGGGATTTGAACCCTAGAACCGCTATTAACGGTTGCCGGTTTTCAAGACCGGTGCTTTCGACCACTCAGCCATCCCTCCAGTGGCGTGAATAATATAAGGGGTGGAGGATCTTGTAAACCCTTAATTTTCATAATTTTGTTTTGTTGCTTGTTTTCTAATCATTCATGGCAATAAAAAAGGGAAGCCTTTGGCTTCCCTTTGCTGTTTGCTGATTATTTAGTCATTTTTTGTGTAGAAACGCTGTAGCTCAGTCAGGCCTTGCATCAACACAGGTAAGCGAGGGCTTACGTTTTTCAGGCGCTTGTAATTCTGGTCGTACAATTTGTAGTTACCAAATTTATCTAACACCGTTGTTTGCTGATCAGTAACAAGCGCAAGTTCACGAGAATCGCCCGCGAGGATCCACTTTCTGCTACGCTCATTAAACAGGCTGCGACCACTACTGAAATCCGTTGGGTTCGAAGACACGCCCAATAGCTCTTGCATCAGTGTTACTGACACGTCTAGATGACTAGAACGGTGGGTGTATTCAGAAGCAGACTTACCAGGCCAGCTGATAAACAGTGGTACTTGTAATTGATAACGACTGTAGTTGGAGTTTGCACCCCAGCTGTTGGTTTTGGTTTCGTTAAACTCAGTACCGTGGTTAGAGGTAATGATAACCACTGTGTTGTCGGCGAGCTCTAAGCGTTCTAGTTCAGCGTAGATAGTTGCTAGCTGAGCATCGGCCGCTGTCGCTGACTTTTGATAGTCTTCAGCAAAACGCTCTGCTGTCGTTAGCGTAGAGTCCGACTCTGAACTTGAATCGTAGCTGGCGAAGTTATCCAGTGTAGTCAATTCAATAAAGTTAAACCAAGGGCGTTTAGCTTGCGGTGATTGAATCCAGTCAGACCAAGCTTTTATTGCACTCTGGTCATCATAAGTTGCTTGCTCTGGCATCACATCACGGCCTCGGAAGATAATATCCGAGTAAAGTGCATCGCTAAAGTTGTCGCCACTGAAAGCAGCAAACTTGTAATCGTGATTCTCTAAAACATCGAGCAATACTGCGCTTGACCCTTGAGCTTCAATGCTGCTTGCGTAGCTGCTCGGTAGGCCATAGAACAAGCCGAAAATACCAAACATATCGTTACTTGAACTGTAGTGGTTGGTGAAGTTGATCGACTGTTGTGCGTAGGCATAGCTGTTTGGCATCGCTGTCACATTAAGTGCGTCAGAGCGAAGGTTGTTCACACTCACCATCAGGATATTAAGATCATCACTGCGGCGGTTGTATTGAATTTTTTCTAGCGGGTAGCTAACTAGGTTTACGTTCTCTTTGTTCGCTTCTAAACGCTCAAGGTACTCTTCACGGTCTAATAGGCCATGTTTTTCCATAAAGCTTTTCGCTGTCATTGGGTAAGACAGTGGGAAGTTCGCTTTTTGGCTAGTAATCGGGTTATAGAAATACGCATCAGCCCACATGTAGGTCAAGTGGCTGCTGATGAAACACAGGAAGAACACGGCGGTAATTGGGCGGCCGATGTGTTTATGAGACAGTTTACGCTGCTTACGCCAAACCCACTCAGATAGACCGAGTTGCAGCAAGAAGATAAGCGGCATAACAATGAAGAGGTGCTG
The DNA here is from genome assembly GCF_026241515.1 of Vibrio sp. 14G-20. Taxonomy (GTDB): domain Bacteria; phylum Pseudomonadota; class Gammaproteobacteria; order Enterobacterales; family Vibrionaceae; genus Vibrio. The sequence goes on along the minus strand of NZ_JAPHPW010000047.1, from coordinate 7,768 downwards.
CAAGTCAGAGGTGAATGCAGACTCCTCTCCACTGAATAAAACCTCCCACACGACAGGCGTCAGGTGGAGGTTTATATTTTGATACGTTTGGGTATCAATCAGTAGGACAGTTAAACCTATGGTCGCGAAACAAACGGCAACCAAACGTAATAACTTCCTCGACGGAAGAATAAAAGTGAGCGGGAACAGCACTAATAGATAGAGCGCGAACACTAAAAAGCCGAAATGCCCAACCCACGATGCAGCCAAATAGAATTGACCCAGCAAGGTTTCTGGCCAAGCAGATTGAGTAATATAACGAGTACCAATCAACATCGCAGCAATGATGTTGAAAAATGCAAACCAGTGACCCCAACCAACCAGTCGAGATACACGATCGCTATATGAGTTTGCGCTGTCTACCATTTATAATTCTTTTATCCGTCAATCAAATTTAGTGAGACTTTTTATCTTCAAGAGAAGAAATTAAAGCCTCGGCAAATTTTTCAGCAATTCCTTTGCGTTGTGAAGCAGCAACATTCTGATTTAAGACATTGGTTGCGATATTTCCAGCGATCATCAGTGAAAGTTCTGGTGAAGCTTTGTGCTTAGATAGTACAGCACCTACTTCAGCTAGGATTTTTTCAACTTGTTCATCTGTGTATTTAGATATAATCGGCATAAGGACTCTAATAATGATAGTAAAAGCGGCTTATGATAACCTACTATGCACGACAACTGAAACCTGAACGGTAATATTTTCACTATGAGCCTTCACCTTTCCAACGTAATTTTACACCAGCTGAGCAAGAACGATCAGGATGAACTGATTGTTAACTATCGTGCTGAATCTCTAGAAAACGATGCTTCATCTGAAAGCCTAGTTGCTGAACTTCACCGTGTTTTTAATTCAAAAGCAGGCAAAGGGTTTGGTTCTTTCAAATCTGACAGCGAATTTCAGCAGTGGTTGCATCAACTTCGTGCGGGTGAGACAAACTTTTACGATTTTTCTCAAAAGAGTGCGCAACGTCTAAAAGACGAGCTATCAAAGTACCCATTCGCTGACGAAGGTATCTTGGTAATGGCTGAATATCAGTCACTTGCGACAGATTACCTTTTCATCGGCCTGCTGCCTTCAAACCAAAGCCTAAAGGTGACAGAAGGGCTAGATATTAGCGCAACTGACTACCTAGATATCTCCAAAATGGATATCGCGGCGCGCCTAGACTTGTCGACTTACGAGACAGACAAAGAGTCAAACCGTTACTTAACTTATATTAAAGGACGTGTTGGCCGTAAAGTCGCGGATTTCTTCCTAGATTTTCTTCAAGCTGAAGTTGGCTTAGATGCTAAACAGCAAAACCAAGTGTTGATGCAAGCGGTAGAAGATTTTGTTTCTGACTCTAAATTAGAGAAAGAAGAAGCGATCAGCTACAAAAAGCAGGTTGCCGACTACTGTAACGAGCAGCTAAAAGCGGGTGATGAAGTACAAGTTCGTGAACTTTCTGGTGAGTTGCCGGCAAGCACAGATGGTACGAGCTTCTTTGACTATACTAGTGAGCAAGGCTATGAGTTAGAAGATAGCTTCCCAGCCGATCGCGCAACTATGCGTAAACTAACAAAATTTGTTGGTGCTGGTGGCGGTTTGAATGTTAGTTTTGATAGTCTGCTTCTAGGCGAACGTATCTTTTACGATCCGGAGACAGACACGCTAACGATTAAAGGCACTCCACCGAACTTACGTGACCAACTGACTCGCAATAAGTCATAGCTCGAAGTTAACGGATAAAAGCGGCAGCAGGATGTTGTCGCTTATTTTGTGCTTAATCTTTTAGCTACGGTCATGGCTTCAAGTTAACACGCACAAGGAATATAGATGGAACAATCAGTAGCAAAGCCCAAACGCTTTAAAAAACCAGCCACCTTCTTGGTTGTGCTCTTGGCTCTGTGGTTACTTCCTTCATTGGCTCTTCTTAATCTAAGCCGTTCCTACACCAATTCTCTTGCTCAAATCGAAGAGCTAGGTATTCGAGTCAACGAGTTGAGGCAATCGCTTTATTTCTCAGAACCACTTCGAGTCTCTCGTATCAATGATCTGGCACTCGATGCTCAGTTGGTTTATTCAATCCGACTGCAGATTGAATCTGATTTCCAACACGCCTTGTTTCGTCCTGATGTGAACCAACTGTTGTACGTAGCTGATCAGTTCCTTGAAAAGTTCGATGAGTTCATTCCAATAGAAAGCCAAGTTCAAGACATCGTTGATAACATTAAGATCTTGCGTGCGGATAAAGACCTTTCCCCTAAGCTAAAACCACTCCTCAATGAATTCGGCGTTGTGGTATTTGAAGCAATGTATTCTGACAATCAAAGCTCGTCAGCGACTTATCGCGCCTTTGATTCCATTCTGGACAAATCTTATTCGCTAGAAACCGAAGAGCAAGATGCTATTCAACAGTTGCTCGCTGATGCGTCAGCGTTGTTGAGTGATTATGCTCAGCTTAACTATTTAGTTGATAAGATTAAGAAAAACTCAGTGAATGAGCAGATCATAAAACTCGAAGCTGAGTTCCATGACCGTCAATTCAACCTATTGTTGGTAATGCTGGGCTTAAGCTTGGTAGCGATGAGCGGGATAGTGTTTTGGGGCGTTAGGTCCACAAAAACGATGAAAGAAGCAGACCAAGAATTCAGCTCTGAACTAGAAATTAATTCAAGTAAGGAAGACGCTTCTTCTAGCGATGTTGTTTCCTCAGCAGTGCAACAAGCAGATAGCGACGCTTATGTATCCGAGAACAGGCCAACGAGCCAGTATTCCGATCCTCAACCTATGAAGAGTGTTAACGTTACAAGCCAACCCGTTGTGCCGCAAGATTCTATTCATAGAGCCCCTGAACAGGCACAAGTAGTAGAGAAACACGTTGCCAGTGTCACAGATTCAAAGCCTGCGATTGATATTGAAGACATGTTAGAAACGCTCGATGGTGATGCTGAATCTGTTGAACTCTTACTTGGTGTGTTTGTACAAGACCACGCCGGTGACTACGAGAAGTTTAAGTCTTTGTTGACTAAAGATGAAACCTCTGCGGCTCGCATTGTACATAGCTTAAAAGGTGTGGCTGGCAGTATTAAAGCGTCTCGGTTAGCCATCATTGCCGCAAGTATTGAAATGACAATGAAGCAGTCCAGAGCGATCAGTGAACATGATTTAGCTGAACTAGAGCAGGCCATAAAAGCCTCTGTGGATTCTGCTCATGAATATTTAGACAGTCAGCGTTAACTTTTACAGGATTTTTGACAATACTCTGACGAAGCGCTCATACAATCCGCGCCCTTAGTCTTTGTCAGAGGTTTATATGTTACGAGTTTCGAGTCGAAGTTGGATGGTGTTGGTGCTTAGCATTGTGCTAAGTGGTTGTTCTCTCTTAGAAGTTAAGTTAGATAGTCAAACGACGCCTCTCACTCAACAAGAGTTAAATGCTCGGATCATGACGCGTGAATACGCTAAGATGTTTTTTACACGAGTAGAAGACTCGGCCGATCTCATCGCGCAATCTTACCCTGCTGATGACACCTTACATCAATCTTATGTGTTGCTTTGGAAGATCCATGCAGAGCAGGGCTTACAACAAGCGGCTTACCAAACTTCCCCAATGTCTGCGTTAATCGACTCGTGGGTGTTCACTGCCCAAATGAATCAGTTTTATCGTCAAGGCGATGGTGCGGATCTGTTCGCGACGTCTGATGCGGTAGAGACAGCTCGTTTTCTTGACCAAGAAGCTGAGAAGTTGGCAAAGGGCGTATTGAGCTCGAGTGATTTCAAAAAGAGCAAAGCATTCGTTGCAGAGTTTGCCGCGAACAATCCTTTTAAAGATCTCACCTTCAGAAGCACGCCTGCTTATCGCGAATGGCTGGCTTATCTGGGTAAAGATGAATCTCAAATCGTTCAGAGCCTAGGTACAATGCCAGAAGCCATGAGCGATGCATCAGACCGCTTAAGCTTAATGGCTGACCAAACGCCAAAATTGATGACGTGGAAAGCCGAGTTGGTTGCAATGAACAACTCACTCACCGGTGAAGACTTGTCGATGACACTGGAAAGCCTTCGTCAAACGTCAGCAAGCATGCAAGACTTCATTGAGAACAACCCAGAATACATGCAGACACTGGCTTCTATTATGTCGACAGAAATGCAGCCATTGCTGAATGACCTCAGCGATAAAACAGACCAAAAGTTAGCAATGCTGAGTGATGAGCGTGTGGCACTAGAAAAGATGGTGACGCGTGAAAGAGAAGCTTTGGTTGAGATGATTGAGAAAGAGCGCATCGAGATTGCTGGTATCGTGACATCTGAAAGAGAACTGTTCACCAAAGATTTAGATCGTGTCTCTCAAGAGGTGGTCGTACTTGCGATTGATAAGCTGATGGAGCTAATCAAAGGTGTGATCATCTACTTCATCTTGTTTATCTTAGTGGTGTTCTTTGCCCCGTTAGGTATCGGTTATTGGTTGGGTAAACGAACCGCCAACAAATAAGTAAATCAGCAGATAAAAAAAGAGCGCCTAGAGCGCTCTTTTTGCATTTATACCATTAACGTTTTGTTTTCCGTTCTAACGCCCTGAACGATGAAGTGCTAGGCTTGTTGCTTAGTCAGCTCTGATGCTTCTTCAGCTTCAAACGCAGGTGCTGTTGGTTCACATTTATCAACGAACCAACCCATGTAAGACGTCACGATAGTCACGATGATACAAATGAAGCTTAACCACATGAAGGGTGCGTAAGACAGCGTCGCAACACCAAGAATACTCGCCATGTAGATACCGTTATCACTCCACGGAACCATACCCGACGTTAGCGTGCCACCAAACTCAGCATTACGAGATAGGTTCTTACGCTTGTAGCCTAAACGGTCGTAGTTTTTCGCACAGATTTTTGGCGTAAGGATTAGCGATACATACATCGCTGAACCGAACACGTTACCCATGAAAGCCGTACCAATTGTGCTAGTCGCTAGTGAGCCTGCGCTGTTTACGCGGCGCTCAAACACTTTAGCAATTGTCTCTAGCACGCCAACTTTATCCAGCAAACCACCGAAACCTAGACCAAATACGATAACCGCAACCGAACCCAGCATTGAAGACATGCCGCCACGGTTAAGAATCGAATCAATAAACTCTACGCCAGATGAGATTGAGAACGGTGCCCAAGCCGTGTTGAATGCCGTCAGGAAGTCGATATCTTGGATCATGACTGCCCAGATAATACCCAGCAGAGAACCAAAGCTGATGACCGGGAATGAAGGCATACGGAAAGCCAACAGACCAAGCACGATAAGTACCGGAACGAATGAGTAAGGCGTGATGTAGAACTGAACTTCCATCGCTTTGATTACAGAGTCAACTTGGCTCATGTCAACGTTGCCCGCGTAGTGGAAACCAAACGCAGTAAACATGATGCCTGTAATCACGTAGCTGATTAACGCAACTGGCAACATGCCCTTGATGTGTTCAACCACTTCAACACCAGACATTGAAGAAGCCAAAATCACTGAATCTGATAGCGGAGACATCTTGTCACCGAAGTAACAACCAGAAAGTACCGCACCTGCAGTAATCGGTGCTGGAACACCTAGACCTTGGCCGATACCCATCATCGCGATGCCTGCTGTACCCGCAGCGCCCCAAGAAGTACCAGTCGCCAATGCAGTTAGAGAACAGATGATCATGGTCGCTAAAAGGAAGATAGAAGGGTGGATAGCTTTCAGACCATAGTAAATGATAGTAGGTACGATCCCGCCTGAGATCCAAGTACCAACAAGAGCGCCAACGGCTAAAAGTATTAAAACTGCGCCTAAGCCATTAGATATTCCTTTGAGTGCTGCTTTTTCTAAGTCTTTGTATTGATGACCAAGACGAACACCAAGAACCATGATAATGAACCAGCCAATATACAAGGCAAGTTGGATTGGAAGGTCAAACTTTGCAGTAAAGGAAAAAGCAAGGGATAGAAATAGTCCTAACGCGATGAATACCTGTAATAGGTTCGGTAGGCGAGTTTTACTCTGCTTCATAAAAGCCTCTTGTGATTTCGAGCATTTATAGTGCTTCGTTATAGTGTGTGGTACGAAACGGACACTACAGTAATTAGTTTATTATATCGAAAAAATACGTCTAAGTTGTGATATTTGACTGTCAACTCAATCAATTGTGGTTTCATAATCTAAAATGTTGTTAAATTCATGATTGTTACATGTTGATTTCTGTCGCACGTTGTTTTCGTTTTGTAAAATATAATGCTGAGTAACCTTGGTTTAAGAGAGGGAATTACTGTTTGTGAACAGGCTGAATTTCAACGATTTCTACAGGGCAAATGTTTAAATTTGCCGATATTGAGACCTTTATTGGTGATGTGGGTATTGAGTGTCGATACAGAGATAACTGCACGATTTATTACGTTCACTTAAAAGAAACGAAAAAGTTACACTTTTTGACAAAAAGCACTTGAGTTCTGTTTCTGAAAAACTTATAGATGGGGGAGAGCAATTTTTAATTTTATACATGGAGAGTGAGCGATGAGAGTAGGTCTAGTTGGTTGGCGCGGTATGGTGGGTTCTGTACTGATGCAACGTATGGTTGAAGAGAAAGACTTCGACCTGATTGAGCCTGTTTATTACAGCACATCTCAGATTGGTATTCCTGCCCCTGTTCTAGGCGGTAAAGATGCTGGTCTACTTCAAGACGCTTTTGATATTGATAGCCTAAAACAGCTAGATGCTGTGATTACCTGTCAAGGTGGCGACTACACATCAAAAGTATACCCAGCGCTTCGTCAAGCAGGTTGGAAAGGCTACTGGATTGATGCGGCTTCTACTCTGCGTATGGACGCTGATTCAATCATCACTCTTGATCCTGTTAACTTGGCTCAAATCCAACAAGGTATTCACAGTGGCACCAACACTTTCGTCGGCGGTAACTGTACTGTGAGTTTGATGCTTATGGCACTAGGCGGTCTATATGAAAAAGGCATGGTCGAGTGGATGAGTGCGATGACTTACCAAGCGGCATCGGGCGCTGGCGCTAAAAACATGCGTGAGCTTATCTCACAAATGGGTGTGATCAACGACAGCGTAAGCTCTGAACTAGCAAACCCTTCAAGCTCGATTCTTGATATTGATAAGAAGGTTGCGGATACGATTCGTTCATCTTCATTCCCAACAGACCAATTTGGTGCTCCTCTTGCTGGCTCACTGATTCCTTGGATCGATGTGAAGCGTGAAAACGGCCAAAGCAAAGAAGAGTGGAAAGCGGGCGTTGAAGCGAACAAGATTCTTGGCCTAGATGGTCAGCCAATCCCTATCGATGGTACTTGTGTACGTATCGGTGCAATGCGTTGTCACGCTCAAGCACTAACGATCAAGCTTAAGCAAGATGTTCCAATGGACGAAATCGAAGAGATCATCGCGACGCACAACGATTGGGTTAAAGTGATTCCTAATGACCGTGACATCACTGCGCAAGAACTGACTCCGGCTAAAGTAACAGGCACGATGTCTGTACCAGTAGGTCGTCTACGTAAGATGTCTATGGGTAACGACTTCCTGAACGCGTTCACTGTCGGTGACCAATTACTTTGGGGTGCTGCAGAACCACTACGTCGTACTTTGCGCATTATCCTTGCTGAGAAAGCGTAACTGCCTCATTTTTGAGAATAATTAACGAAGAAGCGCCTTAGGGCGCTTAATTATATGGTCCGCCTCACTCTCAAGCCATTAAGCTTAGAGTAGGCTCTC
>NZ_JAPHPW010000046.1 GCF_026241515.1 Vibrio sp. 14G-20 | reverse complement strand
AGCCTACTCTAAGCTTAATGGCTTGAGAGTGAGGCGGACCATATAATTAAGCCCCGCAGAAAGCGAGGCTTAAAGTATTTTTAACGAACATCAATTTGCACAGGCTAAATCGCGTTCATCAAATAACGAAACGTATTAACGCAGGCCGTGTAAGAACTCGTGGCGCGTTGCTGGGTTTGATCTGAAAATACCGCCCAGAGCTGTCGTTGTCGTTTCGCTGGTTGCGTCCATTACACCGCGAGATTTAACGCAGTAGTGAACCGCATCCATGGTTACAGCAACGTCATCAGTTTCGAGTAACGTTTGAAGTGCAACAAGGATCTGCTGAGTCATACGCTCTTGAACTTGTGGGCGCTGAGCAAAGAATCGAACAATACGGTTAATCTTTGAAAGGCCGATAATTTTCCCGCGAGGGATATAAGCGACCGCAGTCTTACCATCAATCGTCACTAAGTGGTGCTCACAAGTACTGGTCACGGTAATGTCTTTTACACGTACCATCTCACGAACGCCCATCTTGTTTTCGATTACAGTAATTTTAGGGAAATTGGCGTAATCCAAACCAGAGAAAATTTCATCCACGTACATTTTAGCAATACGTTGCGGTGTTTCTTCCAGACTATCGTCCGTAAGATCAAGTTCAAGGAGAGTGAGAATCTCACGCATATGGTGTTCAATTCGTTCCTTTTTCTCTTCTCGGCTAACCTGGTTTGGACTCATTGGCGTCTCTAAACCACGGCTTGCTAGCGCATCTTTAACCAACTTCGCTGATTCGCTAAGACCTGACATTGAACTTCCTCTTTTATTACCCCTTCTGGATGGCAAACAAGGATACTCGTAATTTTGAATAAATACACCCATATTTTAAGGGAGGTCATTATTTACGGGGCTTAAACTATGCTAAAGTGGCTGCAATTTCGTTGGCGAACCATCATGATTTGATAATTATTGAATCCCCATTGCCAACCACCAAATCAAAATAATAACGATCAAAGGATTTCAATTATGGGCTGCTGCGACGCTCCGGGCTTAATGCCAATTGAAGAAGCACTAGATAAGCTGCTGTCACCAATCAAACCAATCCAAACAACCTTGACTCTGCCACTTGCAGATGCATTGGGTTACGTACTTGCTGAAGATATTCTTTCCCCTATTTTCGTACCTCCTTTTGATAACTCAGCAATGGACGGCTATGCACTGCGCTTAGCAGACCTTGAGAACGGTAAAGTGCTACCATTAGCAGGCAAATCTTTTGCAGGCCAGCCGTTCGAAGGTGAATGGCCAAGCAATAGTTGTATTCGCATTATGACTGGCGCAAAAATCCCTGAAGGTTGTGACGCTGTCATCATGCAAGAAAATACTGTCGAGACTGACGGTGGTATTGAGATTCAACAAGACGACATCAAGCTGAACAACAATATTCGCCCTACGGGTGATGACATCAAACAAGGTGATATCGTTCTTAGCCGAGGTGAACGTTTAACACCTCGTGATATTCCGATGATTGCTTCATTGGGTGTAAGTCACGTGACAGTGCTACACAAACCTAAAGTCGCTTTCTTCTCTACTGGCGACGAACTAAAGCCATTAGGCCAGCCTCTTGAAGACGGTCAGATCTACGATAGCAACCGCTACGGCATTAAACCGCTGATTGAAGCGTTTGGTTGTGAAGCGATTGACCTAGGCATTATTCCCGATTGCCCTGCAACGCTTAAAGAAACCTTCGAGAAAGCACAGCAAATAGCAGACGTGGTTGTGACTTCTGGTGGCGTAAGTGTTGGTGAAGCGGATTACACCAAAGACATTCTTGAAGAGCTAGGGCAAATCGGTTTTTGGAAACTGGCAATCAAACCGGGTAAACCATTTGCATTCGGTGAACTGGATGATGCGTGGTTCTGTGGCCTACCGGGCAACCCAGTATCTGCAATGATGACCATGTATGTTTTGGTTCAACCTATGTTGGCTAAACTGGCAGGTCACACAGCATGGACAAAACCAGAATCGATTCCGGCTATCACCAAGTCTGCATTCAAAAAAGGCCCAGGCCGTACTGATTACCAACGTGGAATTTACTCGATTGAAAACGGTCAGTTTGTCGTAGAAACAACAGGCAACCAAAGTTCAGGCGCTTTCCGCTCAATGAGCTTAGCAAACTGCTTTGTGGTTCTAGAGCGTGAACGTGGCCGTGTTGAAGTCGGTGAAACGGTTCAGATCCAACTGTTTAACTCGACGCTTTACTAACGAGGCTTACTGATGGAAATACTGTCTGACGCTGAGATGCTTCGCTACAACCGTCAAATCATCCTTAAACAGTTTGATTTTGAAGGCCAAGAAGCTCTGAAACAGAGCTCAATCTTGGTTCTGGGTGCCGGTGGCTTGGGTTGTGCTTCTGCCCAATACCTTGCGACTGCGGGTGTTGGTAAGCTGACACTGATTGACGATGATGTTGTTGAACTTTCAAACCTGCAGCGACAAGTGCTTCACACCGATGCTGACATTGGTAAGAAGAAGGTTGATTCTGCCGCTGAGTCTTTACAGGTTTTAAACCCTCACCTGACGATTGAAACTGTCAATCACCGACTTGATGATGAAGCGCTAGCAAGTTTAATCGAAGCACACTCTCTTGTTCTTGATGCTAGCGACAACGTTGAAACGCGTAATCAACTTAACCGCTTATGCTACGCATCTAAAACGCCATTAGTTTCTGGTGCTGCGATTCGCATGGAAGGACAGATTAGCGTATTCACTTATCAAGATGAAAACGCACCATGTTACCAGTGTTTAAGCGCGCTATTTGGTAACGCAGCACTGAGTTGTGTTGAAGCAGGCGTTATGGCACCTGTTGTTGGTATGGTAGGCGCTGCTCAAGCTTTAGAAGCGATTAAGGTGATTGCTAAATTCGGGCAGCCAAAACAAGGCAAGCTTTTGATTCTCGATGCCATGTCACACAGTTGGCGCGAAATGAATTTGATGAAGATGCCGGGCTGTTCAGTGTGTCGATAGACTAAACCATATCCCCTCCTATCGAGAACCTAAGCCTTGACTAAAAGTCAGGGCTTTTTTAGGCCTCAACATCAGCGTTTCAAATCGCTTTATCAATTTGAAATACTCTATGAGAAATTAGTTTCATTTGAGTTCTCATTTTGAGAATACAATGACAAACCTAAAAACAAAAAAATAAAAACACTAAAAATCAACAAGTTAAAATTGGCACGTAACTTGTAAAAGTATCTGTACCTTCCATCACAAGGATGTAGATATGAGAATTACAACGTTAAGTTTGCTATTAAGTGCGCCTCTAGTCGCCAACGCAACACCATTCGACACTTGCCCCAGTCAGGCTTACCTCTTTCAGTCTAAACCCGTAGAGGTTTGGGGTGTAAATCTAGTGACAGGTTCAACCACCCTGTTGGAAGACGATACGGGTATGAATGCCAACATCAACGGCGTCGGTTTCGATTTCGAAGACAGATATATTTATGGCTACGACACCACCAACAAACGCTTAGTGCGTCTTGGCAAAGACTTCCAAGCAGAAGTTATCAATACGAGCGGCTTACCAACCGATCACACTTTCTATGTCGGCGACGTCTATGACCATGTGTATTACCTTTACCGCACCGGGAAAGGCTTATTCACCGTTGACCTATCGCCGTTAGACGCCGACCCAAGCGCGACTGTTACAGTTAACAAAATAGCTGGGAGCCCGGCAACCGTAAAACTGACTGATTTCGCCTTCCATCCAAGTGACGGTTCTTTGTATGGTATTGATAACGATTCGGGTGGCTTATACAGCTTCAACCCTACAACTGGTGCAGAAACCTACATCGGTGACACCGGAGAAACAGGCACATTCGGTGCGGGTTATTTCGATGTAAACGGCTATTACTACGTATCTCGAAATCAAGACGGGAAAATCTACCGAATCAACCTATCTCCCGACAACGCGACCAATATCGCAGCAGGGATTGTTCCAGCTGTTGAATTTGTATCGAATGGCCCAGCTTCTGGTCAAAATGACGGCGCTCGTTGTGCGAATGCGCCTGTTGTTGATGAAGATTCCAACATCGACTTCGGTGACGCTCCAGATACATACCTAACATTATTAGCAAGCAACGGCCCTCGACATGAACTGGATGGGGTGACTTGGTTAGGTACAGATGCGCCAGACGCCGATCTTGATGGCTATGTAACTCCGCAGTCGGATGAAAGTGTTGGCATTGATGATGAGTGGGCAAACGGCGGTATCGGTTTTGTTACTGCGCTTGAAGCCGGGCTTGATTCGAAAGTGGTGATTGAAGCTTCTACAACCGGTTACCTTTCAGCTTGGATAGACTGGAACCAAGATGGCAGCTTCGATGACGCCAACGAACAAGTGTTTACAGATTACCTGTTAGATGCTGGTGAAAACGATCTGTTCTTAAACGTCGATATCAACGCACTTACTGGTACTACGTGGGCTCGATTTAGATTCAGTCAACAAACCAACCTAAGTTACTTTGGCGGTTCAACCTCTGGTGAGGTGGTCGATATTCAAGTCGATGTTCTTAACGATGGCGCCACCGCTCGTTACTTCCCAAGTGCTTCTGGTTACGCAACGCTTGCGTACGAAGATAACTGGCCATATAAAGCTGACTACGACATGAACGATGCTGTTCTTATGTATCGCATTACCGAAATCCTTAAAGATGGAAAAGTCGTTAAGTCTACGATAGACGGACGCTTAGCTGCTGTCGGGGCATCGTACAGAAATGGTTTTGCTGTTCGACTTCCCAACTTAGACCCGAGCTTAGTGAGTAGTGGTAACTCTTACATGAAACACAATGGTGTATTCACTGACCTTGACCTAGAAGATGGACGTAGCGAAGCAATATTTGTAATCGCCAATGACCTGACAGAAAAAATCAGCACTGGTTGTACCTTCTACCGTACCAGTAATGGATGTAAAGAAGATGAGCAGTTCTCATTCCAAATTGGTATTTCTTTAGCCGGTGACGGTGTGGGTACAGACAATTGGACCGATATGCCTTACGACCCGTTCATTTTCGCAACGCCTGGGTATTATCACGGTGAAAACCTACCTCTTCATCCAGGACGTAGCTGGGAGGTTCACTTGCCAGACCAAGCTCCAACCGAGGCATTTGACACTACTAACCTCTTTGAAGCTGGGTTAGGCGTTGATGACAGCAATCCATCAACAGGTAAATACTTCAAAACAGCAGAGAACCACCCTTGGGCGCTAATAGTGACATCGGATGACGAATGGGAGTGGCCTCTAGAGTACGTCGATATTGTTACCGCTTACCCAGAGTTTAAACAATACGCAGAATCCGGCGGTGAGACGAACCAAACATGGTATCAATCACCTGCAGACAACCAACGTTACGAACCATAAGGAGAGACGTTATGACTATTCACACTAAACAATATCGAGACAATCATTGCGTTGATTCAAATCGCAATCTCTCTGAGGAAAAACGTATGTCTGTACAAAGCACTTGGAACATTAAAAAGTCACTAGCCGTTATTTTAGCTTCAGCGCCATTAGTATTAGTCGGTTGTGGCGGTGGCGGTGGTGGTGGTGGAGGCGGCAGTGCATCTACTCCATCGACATCTACACCCACGACACCTGCAACACCGTCGACTCCGGTCAGTACAGTGACTGCACAAGGTTACACCATGGAGGATTTAGTTGTACCTGACGGATTCAATTATGACTCTGTTGAACAGTTTGATCTCGACATCGACATCAGCAACATTTCAACAGACCGTTCTTTTGTGACCGTCTACAGCCGTTTTAGTACAAGAGATGACTCAACCTTGAAGCCAGATTACTCCAGTAAAGTCATTGCAGGCCCATTGGACAATGGTGTGTTCGCTTCCAACTTTGCAGCACCGGTAAACCATGAAGCCCTCTTGATAGAGATTTGGTTTTACGATGGTCAACCTCCATTACAACAAGTGGTTTCAAGCGGTGATTCTCAGATAGTTTGGTAGTTGATGGCGGCACTAAAATCTGTAGAACTAAAAGTGAGCAGAAATGCTCACTTTTTTGTTTTCGTCGAATTGCGGTTAATTCAGTTTTCTTAGCCAGTAGCATTCACTTTACCGCCAATCTCACTTATATTTTCAATACAACCTTCAAAGACTTACTCTCATGAAACTATTAAAAATAGGTCTAATTATCTTAATGTTTGGCGTAGGCGTATTAATTGCCCTTGCCTACTTCCCGCTAACCTCTGAGACGGGGCAACGCATTCAAGCCAAAGTCATTTCGAACACGCTCACTCAATCCTTAGATGGCCACAGACGTTATCTTACGGTTCAGACAAAAGATAATGACGTATTTCGGGTCTCTATTGCTCCTACCACAGACTGCCCTATTGATTCTGTGGTTGCGCTTGATACATTAAACAATCAAATAACCGGACAAAGCAGTTATCAGTTCATCCACTGTCGAGCCGCACAGTAGCTATCGATACAACAACGGTATTCGTAGAAACGACAGTAATCGCTATAACACTGTATTCACTAAAACAGCAGTACTGCTATAACAGCAAGAATCGCTAAAACAACAAGAATGGATATAACAATAATGAATCAGCCACTCATCTCACCACAACAACTTCAACAACGTTTGCTAGCAGAAGACAACATCATCCTCCTCGACGCCAGTATCGAGTTTCAAATTCCAAGCGAGTCAGAGAAGATCAAAGGACAAATGATTCCTGGGGCTATTCGTTTTGACTACGACAAAGACTTTTGTAACAAGCACACTCTGCTTCCTCACATGTTCCCGAGCGAAAAACACTTCAACACTCGCGCAAAAGAAATTGGCATCAATCAAGACAGTACGATTGTGGTATACGATAACTCTGGAACCTTCGCTTCTCCCCGTGCGTGGTGGATGTTTATGGCAATGGGACACAACGACGTATTCATCTTAGATGGCGGTTTGCCCGCTTGGATCGACGCCGGTTACGCCACTCAGACTGACTATCGCACCGAAGTAAAGGCGGGCAATTTTGAAGGCCATATTCAAGACAACTACTTTGTCAGTGCTCAGCAGATTGAATGTTACTCAACTGGCAAGAGCGCAAACATTGTAGATGCTCGTTCTCAAGCTCGTTTCGATTCAGAAGTTCCTGAACCACGTGAAGGCTTGCGTAGTGGCCATATACCAAATTCGATTTGCCTACCGTTTGCCCAAGTACTCGATAACGGTAAGTTAAAGCATCAAGAAGAGCTTATTGATATCTTTTCAACGTTAGAATTAACGCCTTCTCAACCTATGTTCTTTAGCTGTGGCTCTGGCGTAACAGCCTGCATCATATTATTAGCCGCTAAACTCGCTGGCTATAACGGTGAAATGGGTGTTTACGATGGCTCATGGACGGAATGGGGTGCTAACGACAAACTGCCTATTGCCGTGACTAAAAAGTAATTCAACTTCGCTTACTGCCACTGTTAGAATATACTGCGCATGCATAAAGAGCTTACTGATAATGATGGCCTCACGTCTCATGAAGTAAGCCTTTATGTCGCAGTTAACGCTATGTTCATTTGAGACTAAGACTTGATTCACGCCATTTGATTTGTAACCCACATCAACTTGCTAACCATAATTCGTGATTAATCATAAACTAATCGTTATCGACGTTATGAATGCTAATTTTTCACTCAAGAATCTCTGCTCATAGTCGTTACACTATTTAATCATTAATACTTTCATCATTGATGTTTGTATTTTTCGTTGCATGAATCGCGCTGACGACCCAATAGTTTGTCACTTGCAGTCTGTTAAAAGTAGTAACCAACAAAAGGCATATCATGGCTCTATTTAAGAAAAATATCTGGTCGCTGTACGCGTTTATCGTACTACTGACCCTGATACTTTTCGCCGCGTTGGGTATAACAAACTGGAAAGCGAACAGAGACGATTTCACAGAGCAGCAACACATTCAGGTTGAGCTTTTTTCTAGCTCCGTCAATTCGCTGCTGACCAGTCAAGAAGCCTTGTTAGAAGTGGTTGGCCATCAACTGGCTCAACAGTCTGATTTCACACGTACTGCGTCTATCCAAATTCGGCCAATTTTAGACAAGCTACTTGAGACCCACCCTGCGATAGCAGCGTTTGGCTTGTTGAACACCGACGGTGATTACCTCTCGATCAGCTCAAATCTCGAGCTTGCGAATCAAAGGAACTTGCTGCAATACGCGCCAACAAGAGACTCCTTTTTAGACGCCCTATCAAGCAGTAGCATGGTGCTTGGCCGTACCTATTTTCAAGAATCGTTGACTAGCTTAGTTATCCCGCTGAGAAAATCCATTTCAATCGATGGCAAGAAAACCGATGCAGTAATGACCGCAGGGCTACGACTAGACGCAACGATCGTATTTGAAAATAATGCTCACGCCGGAAGTTTCAATACACTAAGCCTGATCAGAAAAGACAGCTATCGCCAGTTTTATTCAAGTGATATCGAATCTGAGAGTGCCTATTCCTCTCCAGTCGGCAAAGATGTCATACAGCGTATTGCACGCACCTTTACCGACCACTTCGGAATTAGCGTACAAGAAGCGATGAATGGGCAAGAAACCTACTCTTTTGTCGTCGACGATGAACAATACCACTCTTTAATGAGCGCAAAATACATCCCGAACTACAAATTATGGGTGGTAGGACGCACGGATCTAACTCACGTCGATGGCATATTCATACAAGAGTTCAGCATTCTTTTCATTGCCTTTATTTTTCTTCAGTTTGGTTTCTACTTTTTGGTTAAGTCGATTGCCAAGAATGAACAACGGACTCGTAGCCAACTCATTTATCAGGCGAACCATGACCCATTAACCTCTCTGCCAAACCGTTTGTACATGCGTAAAAACATTGGTAAATGGATTGACGATGAGTCAGAGCCATTTTCGCTATTGTTTATCGATATAGATAACTTTAAATGCGTCAATGACACCCATGGGCATGACTTTGGAGACAAGGTTCTCAAACAGATCGCTTTGCGTTTGATGAGGTTCCGATCTCGCCTCAGCCTCTTAGTACGTGAATCAAGTGATGAGTTTTTATTCTTAACGCCCTTGTCGAATGAAGCTGAAATCAAACGACTCGCCAAGCGCATTATTGAAGTGCTTTCTCAACCTTATGAAGTTGAAAGCGCTCAGTTTTTGTTAGGTTGCAGCATCGGCGTAGCACGTTTCCCTGAACACGGAAAAGATCTGGATAGCCTGTTACGTTCTGCCGATATTTCGATGTACAAAGCAAAACAGCAGCAAAACTCATACAGTATTTTCACGACGGCAATGCAAGACGCCCATCTCTACAAAATGAGAGTGGAGCAAAAACTACGTATTGCTATCGAGAAACAGACGTTATTCATGGTTTTTCAACCACTGGTTCGTGCTGATAAAAGCATTCATGGTGTTGAAGCACTCGTTCGCTGGATTGATGACGAGCTGGGCTTTGTTCCACCTGATGTCTTTGTACCTATAGCTGAAAGTACAGGTTTAATGCAAAAACTGGGCGCTTTCATCATTGAATCCAGTGTCATGCAAATCGCGCATTTACATAGAACCACAGAACAAAAAATCGGATTGTCGATTAACATATCCGTTCGCCAATTTTCTCATAAATCGTTCTCTGAACACTTGTTCGCGACACTAGATAAGTATCAACTCTCTCCTAGCTGTTTAACGCTAGAAATTACGGAGAGCTTGTTCATTGAAGATGTGATTTTGGTTAAACCGACTTTTGAAGCCCTGAAAGAGAAAAATATAAAGATCTCTTTAGATGATTTCGGCACTGGTTATTCGTCACTGAGTATGTTGAAAGCACTGCCTATCGATGAACTTAAAATCGATAAGAGCTTTATTGAGAACATTGCTGTCGATCAGCAGTCACTGACTATGGTGCAAAACATCATCGCAATTGGTAAGAACTTCGGCATGGTGGTATTGGCAGAAGGCGTAGAATCGAACGAGCACTTCGCTATTCTAAAGGCATGTGGATGTGACTTGATGCAAGGCTATTACTTCTCTCGCCCTATCCCTTACGAGGAGCTGTGTGAGTATTTAGCGCCAATTCAGATTGAGACAATAGAACAACCAGAACCGACGGCATAACTGTCGGTTGATCTCATTTAGCTCGCGAATAACGCGATGAATCAAAAAAGGGAGCCTAGACAGGTTCCCTTTCGTTTATCAATAACACTTGTACCTTAACGATTTTCGTCTAACTCAGCGTGCTTCATCTGCTCATCTAAGTTAAGTACCGTTAAAGCATTGCTCACGCTGGTTGCTATAACATCGACTACGCCGGTTCTTAATGCACCTAATAAAGCTAATGGCTTACTGTTCTCGGCAGCGATGGCAATTACCTCAGCGATTGGGCGGAACTCTTCCAGGCCTAAGCCGATGACTCGGTCACTCATTACTGTGTTTGCGGCTTTGCCGTGTACATCAAAAAAGTCATAACCCGCAAAGTCACCGACCACGCCTTGTAGTAAACGAGATTGGACGACCTCTCCCGCCGTAAACCAACCTAGGTCGACCATGTAGCTGTTTTCACTCATATCACCAATACCGACTAATGCAACATCTGCCTTACGAGCTAGATCGAGTGTTTGCTTAACGGTGCTGTTTTCCATGAACGCGGATTTTTGTGCTTTGTTCTCTGCATAAGCAGGCGCATACAAGGTTTCAGAAGATCCACCGTATTTCTTGGCGAGTTGTCTACATATATGGTCGGCATTAAACATACCGCCTCTTGGGTGAATGCCGCCGATACCACATACGAATTTACAGTCACGTGGGGTAATTACCCCAGTATGGTGAGCAACCGACGATACGTTTCGGCCTTGGCCAACCGTGACTACCATGCCGTTTTTTAGGGTGCTCGTTAGGTAGTTCGACACCAAACCCGCAACCTGTAACCGCTGCTTCTCTTCATTTGGTTGGTCTAGTGCAACCAATGCACGCTTAACACCAAATCGTTCGATCAAACGTTGTTCGATCTTCGCGCTGAATACTGGGTGGTATTTCACGGTGATCTCGACAATCCCTTCATCGCGGGCTTGCTTGAGCATTCGACCAACCTTTGCACGAGAGATAGAGAATTTTTTAGAGATCTCTTCTTGTGTAGCGCCATCTTGATAGTAAGCAACGGCTACTTCAGTGAGGAGATCAGTATTTTCTTCGGAAACATCTTGGATATTCTTACTCATATACCACTCAACCAATATTTAACAATTATTTTACCTGCTGCACTTCCTAATAAAGGAGAGCTCAGTAAGTGATACACAAGCTTACACCCTGAACATATGTAACATCAAGGAGCATTTGATCAGCATAGTGTCCTTGATTTTACTGTTGATTAATTTACCTCACTTTGCCCGCTAAACGTTTGCTTGCATACCCCATGGTTACTAGAGCGAAATATATTTGACTGAAGTCACCATACAGCACTATTTACCGTTGACTTTGGGGCTAGATCGGATAAATATGGCTACATCATTTACTCATCGAGCGATCAAATGTTCTGTGCAAATGTTCGTTCGGAGAAAAATTTAAATTAATGTAAGTTTGACTCACTGGTACAACCATGAGGAACTTCATTAGTTCGCTTGCAAATGCCCACACCTCTCCCATTAAAGGGGTGTTCTGCGATACATAGGATGATCAAAATGAGCAATAAATTAGAGCAACTTCGTAAACTAACAACTGTTGTAGCTGACACTGGCGATATCGAAGCTATCAGCAAGTACACTCCTGAAGATGCAACAACTAACCCATCTCTAATTCTTAAAGCCGCTCAAATTGCTGAGTACGCACCTCTAATCGATGCTTCTATCGAATACGCTAAAGCGCAAAGTGGCGACAAAGCACAACAAGTTCAAGACACTTGTGACATGCTTAACGTGAACATCGGTAAAGAAATCCTTAACGTTGTACCTGGCCGCATCTCTACTGAAGTAGATGCTCGTCTTTCTTACGACATGGAAGGCAGCGTTGCTAAAGCTCGTCAACTTATCAAAATGTACAACGACGCTGGCATCACTAACGACCGCATCCTTATCAAACTTGCTTCTACTTGGGAAGGCATCCGTGCTGCTGAAATCCTAGAGAAAGAAGGCATCAACTGTAACCTAACGCTTCTATTCTCTTTCGCTCAAGCTCGTGCTTGTGCTGAAGCTGGCGTATTCCTAATCTCTCCTTTCGTTGGTCGCATCATGGACTGGTACAAAGCGAAAGAAGGTCGCGATTTCGAAGCTTCAGAAGATCCAGGCGTAATCTCTGTTTCAGACATCTACAACTACTACAAAGAGCACGGCTACAAGACTGTTGTTATGGGCGCAAGCTTCCGTAACATCGGCGAGATCCTTGAACTTGCTGGCTGTGACCGTCTAACTATCGCTCCTCAACTTCTAGCTGACCTAGAAGCAGCTGAAGGCGAAGTAGTAGAGAAGCTAATCGACTCTAACGGTACTAAAGAGCGTCCTGCTGCAATGACTCACGCTGAGTTCCTATGGGATCACAACCAAGACCCAATGGCTGTAGAGAAGCTAGCTGAAGGCATCCGCAACTTCGCCGTAGACCAAGGCAAACTAGAAGACATGATCGCAGCTAAGCTGTAATCACTACCGAATAAATAAGAGGAACGAATTTCGTTCCTCTTTTACATCTATCCACGAATTTTTAATTTCGAATCAATTTTGGAAGCAATTATGAACCGCAAACATCTAGCTAACGCTATTCGTGCTCTAAGCATGGACGGCGTACAACAAGCAAACTCTGGTCACCCTGGCGCACCTATGGGTATGGCTGACATCGCTGAAGTACTTTGGCGCTCTCACCTAAACCACAACCCGTCAAACCCAGAATGGGCTGACCGCGACCGTTTTATCCTGTCTAACGGCCACGGCTCAATGCTGATCTACTCTCTGCTTCACCTAGCAGGTTACGAGCTTTCAATTGAAGATCTTAAGAACTTCCGTCAACTGCACTCTAAGACTCCAGGTCACCCAGAGTACGGCTACGCACCAGGTATCGAGACGACTACAGGTCCTCTAGGTCAAGGCATCACCAACGCTGTTGGTATGGCGATGGCTGAGAAAGCACTTGCGGCACAGTTCAACAAAGAAGGCCACGACATCGTAGACCACTACACTTATGCATTCATGGGTGATGGCTGTCTGATGGAAGGTATCTCTCACGAAGCATGTTCTCTAGCGGGTACGCTAGGTCTTGGTAAGCTGGTTGCTTTCTGGGACGACAACGGCATCTCTATCGATGGCGAAGTTGAAGGTTGGTTCTCTGACGATACACCTAAGCGTTTCGAAGCTTACGGCTGGCACGTAATCCCAGCAGTTGATGGTCACGATGCTGACGCTATCAACGCGGCTATCGAAGCAGCTAAAGCAGACCCTCGTCCAACTCTAATCTGTACTAAAACAGTGATTGGCTTTGGTTCTCCAAACAAAGCAGGTACGCACGACTGTCACGGTGCACCATTAGGCGCTGATGAAATCGCAGCAACTCGTAAGCAACTAGGTTGGGAGCACGGTCCTTTTGAAATTCCGTCGGAAGTTTACTCAGAGTGGGATGCGAAAGAAGCAGGCGCAGCTAAGGAAGCAGCGTGGAACGAGAAACTTGCAGCTTATGAAGCAGCATACCCTGAGCTGGCAGCTGAATTCAAACGCCGCGTAAACGGTGATCTTCCTGCGCAGTGGGAAGAAAAAGCATCGGCAATCATAGCTGATCTTCAAGCTAACCCAGCAAACATCGCATCACGTAAAGCATCTCAAAATGCGCTAGAAGCGTTCGGTGCTATGCTACCTGAATTCATGGGCGGCTCTGCTGACCTTGCGCCTTCTAACCTGACTATGTGGTCTGGTTCTAAGTCTCTTGAAGCAAATGACTTCTCTGGTAACTACATCCACTACGGTGTACGTGAATTCGGTATGACGGCTATCATGAACGGTATCGCTCTGCACGGTGGTTTCGTACCATACGGCGCAACGTTCCTAATGTTCATGGAATACGCTCGTAACGCTATGCGTATGGCTGCTCTGATGAAAACTCAGAACATCCAAGTTTACACGCACGATTCTATCGGCCTAGGCGAAGATGGCCCTACTCACCAACCGGTTGAGCAAATCGCTTCTCTACGTCTGACTCCAAACATGAGCACATGGCGTCCATGTGACCAAGTTGAGTCTGCTGTTGCTTGGAAACTGGCAATCGAGCGTAAAGATGGTCCTTCTGCACTTATCTTCTCTCGTCAAAACCTTGCACAACAAGATCGTGACGCTGAGCAAGTAGCAAACATCGCTAAGGGTGGTTACATCCTTAAAGATTGTGCTGGCAAGCCAGAGCTAATCATCATTGCAACGGGTTCTGAAGTTGAGCTAGCGGTTAGCGCTGCTGATGAACTAACAGCTGAAGGTAAAGCGGTACGCGTAGTATCTATGCCTGCAACTGACGCATTCGATAAGCAAGACGCTGAATACCGTGAGTCTGTACTTCCATCTGACGTTACGGCACGTATCGCTGTAGAAGCTGGCATCGCTGACTTCTGGTACAAATACGTTGGTTTCGGTGGCAAGATCATCGGCATGACAACGTTCGGCGAATCTGCACCAGCAGGCGAGCTATTCAAGATGTTCGGTTTCACTACTGAAAACGTAGTAAACACAGCAAAAGAGATTCTTGCTTAGTCTGCTAATCCGTTAGCTGATTTCTAAGCACATAATAGAAAGCCCTACTCTTTTGAGTAGGGCTTAATTATATGGTCCGCCTCACTCTCAAGCCATTAAGCTTAGAGTAGGCT
>NZ_JAPHPW010000045.1 GCF_026241515.1 Vibrio sp. 14G-20 | reverse complement strand
GAAAGACACGAAATGGGGCTGCTCTGCCTCTAAACTGAATTACGCAACAAAGCCATGCACAGTATAAAATCAACAACAGCAATTCACTCATTTCATCCATCTCTTAATTAAATTAATTGTCTTAAATAACGCACTATTAATGTGGTTATATTTCCATCAAGCTAATTAATATAACTGACACCGACTTAAACATTCAAACAGAATAGATCATGAATATTCCTCATGTTCAATGTGAAGTAATACCATTGTTAAAGGTGAACCTATCCACGTATAAAAACCTTAAGCAATTAACTTTATACGACAGTAATGCTACTAAGCATTAATTTCAGACAGCATAGCCTTCGATTCTTAATCTGGTCACACGCAAAAATAAAGCATTTAAATATTAAAGACCGAGAGAATCAGACAACGAATTGGGATACCAGATCAACATGAATAATGAATTTAACTTTACGATTAAGAGCATTAGCCTCGACGAAAACTACCAGCCTGCAGACAGCACGCGTATCACAACTAACTTTGCTAACTTGGCTCGCGGCGACAGCCGTCAAGCGAACTTACGTAACGCACTACAGATGATTGACAACAGTTTCAATGCTTTAGCACATTGGGATAACCCAAAGGGCGACCGCTACTCTGTAGAGCTTGAAATCATTTCTGTTGATATGGACATTGAAAGCAACGGCGAAGCCTTCCCTTCAATTGAAGTGCTGAAAACCAACATTCTGGACCACAAAACGAACGAGCGCATTGAAGGTATTATCGGGAATAACTTCTCTTCTTATGTTCGTGATTATGATTTCAGTGTATTACTTTTGGATCATAATAAAGGCCAAGATAAATTCAGTATTCCAGCCGATTTTGGTGATTTACATGGCAAGCTGTTTAAATATTTCGTTAACTCTCAAGCGTACAAAGAGAACTTTAAGAAACCACCGGTTATTTGTTTGAGTGTTTCAGATAATAAAACCTATTACCGAACTGAAAATCAACACCCTGTATTAGGCTTTGAATACCAACCGAATGAGTCTTCTTTAACTGAACAATATTTCAAGAAGATGGGATTACAGGTTCGTTATTTCATGCCACCAAATAGTGTTGCTCCTCTGGCTTTCTATTTCTTTGGTGATCTGCTGAACGATTACTCTAACCTAGAGCTTATCAGCACCATCAGTACCATGGGTACTTTCCAGAAGATCTACCGTCCTGAGATCTACAACGCGAACGCTGTTGCGGGCAACTGCTACCAACCAAACTTGAAAAACTTGGATCATTCACTGACTCAAATCGTGTATGACCGAGAAGAACGAAGCAAGCTAGCTGTTGAACAAGGTAAGTTCGCAGAAGAAAACTTCATTAAGCCATACCAGTCGGTACTAGAAAACTGGTCTGCCAACTACGCGCTGTAATCGCTCTACTTTACGCGCATTAGGAAACGTACGATCCACTTTAGGAATCTAAGGACAGGCAGAATTATTATGAAAACACTATTACCGACTTCAACAGCAGGCAGCTTGCCGAAACCGTCTTGGCTAGGACAGGCAGAATTATTATGAAAACACTATTACCGACTTCAACAGCAGGCAGCTTGCCGAAACCGTCTTGGCTAGCACAACCAGAAACACTTTGGTCTCCATGGAAACTGGAAGGCGAAGAATTAACGGATGGCAAGCAGGACGCACTACGAGTGTCTCTGCATGAGCAACAGCAAGCCGGCATCGATATCGTGAGTGATGGCGAACAAACCCGCCAACACTTTGTGACCACCTTCATTGAGCACCTGAATGGTGTCGATTTCGAGAAGCGTGAGACCGTTAAAATCCGCGAACGCTACGATGCGAGTGTACCGACTGTTGTTGGCCCTGTTTCTCGCCAAAAATCCGTGTTTGTTGAAGATGCGAAATTCTTACGTCAGCAAACCGACCAACCGATCAAATGGGCTCTGCCGGGGCCTATGACGATGATAGATACACTTTACGATGCGCATTACCAAAGCCGTGAAAAACTGGCGTGGGAATTTGCGAAGATCCTCAACGAAGAAGCCAAAGAACTTGAAGCTGCAGGCGTTGATATTATTCAGTTCGATGAGCCTGCGTTTAACGTATTTTTTGATGAAGTGAATGATTGGGGTATCGCTTGTTTAGAAAGAGCCATTGAAGGGCTTAAATGCGAAACCGCAGTACATATATGCTATGGCTACGGCATCAAAGCAAACACAGACTGGAAAAAGACATTAGGTACCGAGTGGCGCCAATACGAAGAGGTATTTCCTAAGCTGCAGCAATCGAATATCGATATTATCTCTTTAGAGTGTCACAACTCTCATGTACCACTTGAACTGCTTGAGCTTGTTCGCGGCAAGAAAGTGATGGTTGGCGCTATTGATGTTGCTACAGATTCTATTGAAACACCGGAAGAAGTGGCTAGCACTCTAAGAGAAACGCTTAAGTATGTTGATGCCGACAAGCTCTACCCTTGCACTAACTGTGGTATGGCTCCCCTACCTCGCGACATAGCCTCTGCTAAGCTGAATGCACTCAGCGCTGGTGCAGAGATCGTTCGTAAAGAGCTTTCAGCGTAACGGCTAATCTAAATAGAAAAGCTAAATCTTGAAGCCTAAGTATCGAATGATGCTTAGGCTTCCGTACTCTTCTCAACTACTACTCTCTATTTATCTAACCTCTTATCTATCTAACCTTTATCTATCTAAGAAGGTAGCCATCTTCTTCAGAGTGATTAGCGCCTTATCAAGCTCATCTCTTTCAATGCCTTCAGCGCCATTTTCAGCCCATACTTCCTGTTTTTTATCTAATAGCGCATACGCTTCCTTGCCCTTTTCAGTCATGTTAACCAACTTCGCTTTTTTGTGATTCGGGTTATCAAGCCAAGTTAGCAGGCCATCTTTCACCATGATGTCGGTAACACGCTGTGTCGCTTGTCTGCTTTGCCCCATAATACGAGCTATTTGAGAAACCGTGACCAGATCATCGGACTTTTCGATCGCCCCCATCACTTTCCATCTGGCACTGCTTAACCCCAACTCTTCGGTTAATTTATCACCCTCAGCATTCAATAGACCACTGACCTTAAAGATCTCTAGTGCGATCTTTGTGAAAACTTCTCCATTCGTATCCATAACACTCACTTTGACAACATGCTGTCATTAAATTAGACTTAAACCAAATTGACAACATGTTACCAAACTAAAGGCACAAATGATATGAAACCAATAATTCACAGAATAGCGGCATTAACAGCAACACTGTGTGTCGCGACATTCTTTACCAGCACATTGCTTGTAGAACTGTTTGGCACTTTGGAATCAGTGAAGCTAGTCAAGTCGATGATCGTTTTTCCGGGCTTATTTATTCTTGTCCCTGCCATTGCTATCACAGGTGCGACCGGTGCAGCTATGGCAAAACAACGTAAAGGAAAAATAGTTGAGCGTAAGAGTAAACGCATGCCAATTATCGCGTTCAACGGGATCGTTATTTTGATTCCGGCCGCGTACTTTTTGAATCAGTGGGCAAGTTTAGGAGAGTTCGACTCAGTGTTTTATGGCGTTCAGGTTCTAGAACTGATAGCAGGCGCGACCAACCTAACACTGATGTCTTTGAATATTATGGACGGCAGAAAGTTTCGTCCTAAGAAGGTAAAGCAAAGCTAAGCTCATCGTTTTTAAGCAAGCAGATGAGCTTTATAGTCAGCAGCTTACCAAGTTTTATCTAAATCTTGAGCGTATAAGGAGATCGCTCTTTGGTACTCTTTGATCGCATCACTATTGGTTGTAGAAACCAACAACTCAAGTAGCAGAGACGTCGCCTCTTTGTAGCGACCTAAATTATACAGACACATCGCGTAGAAAGGCTGAACTTCAAGGGAATCAGGATACTCAGCCATCGTCTGTTCGAAATAGCTTAAAGCTTCTGCATAAAGGCCTAGGCTTCGATAAGTACTCGCCAAACCGAAAAGCGCGTCAAAGTGTTCTGTAGAAGTAAGTTCACCCGACAGGGACAGCAAATAATGCTCGATGGCCTGTTGCTCTTTTCCTTGGTTGTCGTAAGACCAAGCTATCTGCAAGTGCGCTTTCGCAGCATACTTTTCATCATCGAGCAGTGTCGCCAACAAGTCTCGTGACTCTTGATACTTGGCTTCTTTTCGCAACTCGATGGCTTGTTTGATAATGGTGTCCATAACTCTCCCTGACGCTTAAGTGCTGTGCTATGCGTTCATTTCCTCAAACATCTGTTTATAAGATTGGGTTTGCAGTGCTGATTGAGTCAGCCCAAACCGACTGGCTAATAACTCCAACTCATCTTTATAAACCGATAACTTAGACTCATCATCCGTCATGATAGCGAACTCTGCAAAATCACCGATACCCGTTAATGAGTCGACAGTAATATGAAATTCGCCCACGAAGTAAATACTGCGCGTCTTCTGCGCTTTTAGAATCACTTCGTAACCCAAATTTTCAAGCATACTCTTAGCATTCGACGCATCGGTGATGTTTGTCGCTTCGCATCGGTCAGACTCTGGGCCTTTTACAATCCATAGCTTAATGCCTGAGGGTTCCATTGTCCGAATGCACAAACTCTTGTTTTGAGCTTGTAAGCTTCTGTCTGGGCTATCGAAATACCAATCGCACTCAAGGTTATCTTGGAGCATCACTTCATGGGGAATAAGGCTCAGTGTTTTCAAGAATTCTGATTTAGAATCGAGGCGATACTTAAGCTCTACTTCGTATTTACCTTGGAAATGGTCGTTAGTCATATACTAGCTCGGTGCAAAAACGGGATACTAGCACACCAACAGAACCTAAAATACAAACTGGCGCACAACACAAACCAAAGCAGTGGAACTATATTCGACACGCTAACACACGGGTCCATTCTTCTTGGCTCATAGCGCCTTTAGAAAGGTAAATATTGTATTTCTGCATCGCACCTTTCGAGTATGAAAGCTTGATGAATGAACCAATTTCAAACGGAAGAAAGCTGCGCTGTAAAGTCACATCACAAGCAACTCCATTTAAATGTACATGGCCGTTCGAGATTTCAAATGAACTATCGCGAAGCTTCCACCACAACATTAGAATTTTTATTAGTGGAGGAACACAAATTATCAGCCCTATGGTTAGCAGCGATGAACGATCACCGCCTGATATCCAATAGACAAGGCCTAATGCAATAGCAATAAACAGCAACTCTGAAAATAGGTATTTAACAAAATTTAATCGGATACGGCTAACCATGATGACTTCCTTGTAGTGAATCCAAACGTAACTCCATTTCAACCAAGCCTTTAACATCTGAAAGTTTGGTGAAGCCTTTTGATTGATAAAGCTTAATAGCGGGGTTCTCACTGAACACGCGTAGCACTAACTGAGTCGATGCTTGATTGTTTGCATGTTCGATCACTAAATCTAAACACTTAGCACCAAAGCCTCTGCTTTGGTGTTCAGCTAATATCTGAAAGTCTCTGAGAAACGTGGTGTCACTTGTATAGCTGAATCGAATAACTCCAATACGGTTGCCACCAACATAAACTTCATAGTTATCCAGCTCATCCCAGCTTCGTAAAAACTGACTATGACCCCAAGCGATGCCACGAGCCTGATAGTAACTCGCCATATTCGTTTTGGTGATTAGCTCAGCGAAGTGAGGGTCTGAACCTTTGACCAGCTTTACATCCATATTGTGTCCTTTGTTTTCAAAATAACACCGGAATGCGGCATAGTTAAATGCCACATATATTGAATCATTTTTAGGTACATTCTGGTTTCAGCTCATCCCATTTGGTATCCCATTCTTCGCCTAACAAATTAGAAAGCTTTTCACAGTCGTATAGATAGCGAAGACTATCTTCACAGTACGAAGTAAGTAATTCAGTTAACTGAGCAGACGCTTTCTCGTTGTCTTTGAGTTTTCCGTACATCATCAAACCAGTCCTAAAGGTGTCCTGATCGAGTTCAGACGCTTGCTTCGATAACATCCCAAAGGAAATAGCGTTAATAGACAGGGTTAATGCAACCGCATCGCCTTCATCTCCCTCTAATTCACAAGCGCTGTAGCGCGCTAACAAGTTCGATGTTTTTATTAATGGGGCAAGATCATCTGTGTTTGCATATTTATAGACTTCAAAACCTTGCCGAACCGCAGCTTTATGACTGGCTTGGATGCTCTCAACATAGTCTGTCAAAACATGTAAACTCGCATATGCGCCTAATCCGAACGCAACAATAAACACAGCGATTAATCTGATCACTTACCTCTCCTCAAAGAACCTTATGTTGATTAGTTTTAAGCGACTTCTTGCACTAACAACCTTACTTGTCATCGACCTTTTCTATAAACCAAGTCCCTTGGCATGGGCCGTTGGTTAAGTGCCAACGACCATCAAATCGCTTGCTGCTGCCAGTTGCTGAAAAGCGATAGTCCCACTGTCGATGTTTGGCATATAAACGTAAGTCGCCGCTTTCCGTCACCCAGCCTTCTAATGGTGTTCCGTTGTAGGTAAGCCTAAGCGTGGCTTTACCTTCACTAATGGATCCGGTGATGGTTGTGCGTTCACACATGTTATTGCCAGTGGTGTTAATACGGCGACCTAGCCACTCACCGTCGAAATCAGTAGATGGCACAAATTGGGGGCTACTAGGAAGTTTAGGGAACGACTCAGAATTACTGGACCCGAACCATTGGAGTTCACGGCCAACGAGGAAGAAGACAACAAAGCCAATTGATACAGCGATAACAAATCCCTTTTTCATAATCTAGTCGCCTTCTTATAAAAACCAAAAGAACCCTAACATAATGAAAAGTAATGAGTTAGATAAAATAATATCAACTTTGATGTATAACACAGATTGAATTTGGATCTTTGTTCAACCGACGAACGGATTCTGCACCTTAGGTTGAGCGCCCTTCTGGAAAAACGCTTAACTCGGCATGTAATTCACACCAATTCGCTTTGTAGTTTGTATAAATCTGAGCATCAATTTTGACAGAAATATCGACATCGAACGTTGATATCGCCAACTCGATATTTTCAAGAGGTTCACCTTGAACTCTGAAGCCAAGGCTTGATCCACAGTTGGAGCAGAATGTTCGTGTTGTGCCGTTTGATGCGACAAACTCTTTGAGTCGATCTTTGCCAGAAAGCCAATTTAAGCCTTTTACACCAACTAACGTCCCGAAAGCGGCACCATGAAATTTTCGGCACATTGAACAATGGCAGTGTGCTGCTTTTTCGCTGAACCCTTCAACAGAAAAACGAACACTGCCACACAAACACGAACCTTTAAAATCTGCACTCATCCTGAGTCTCCTTCCCTTTCATACAGTGTGTTAACCCACTGGCTATTGCGGCTTCTAACTATTTAACGCATTACGCCAATATTGCACCGTTTTATCAGAGACAGAACCATTTTCATTCGCTGCTGCGACCAAGAAGTCACATAATTTAGTCGCAACTTCTTCATTACCTAACAAGTACAAACTACGAATGGCTCGTGTTAGTCGAAGCTGGTTATGGTCATGATTTTTAAGCCATACATGGTTCGCAGAGCTAAGTGGCAACAATGACGATATCTCACTTCCATCTCGCTGCATGCCCCAAAAATCAAGCATCAGATCAAGCACTTGTAGATGAGCTGTGCGAAGCGCTTCTGAATTAGCAAAAAGCGCCCTATCTTCTTGAGTGACCAATGGTGCATGCTGATTAAACTTAGTCCCTTCATCAATTGGGAAAAATACCTGAATATACTTATGGTCATGCTCCAACCAAAAGTGATTATAAGCTAACAACTGTTCAATATTACGACCAAATTTGTCTGGCACTTCACCAGAGATAAAGCGAGCAATCTCACTCATTTTAAAATCCTACCGATTATATTTTGCTGCGGGTTTCCGCTAAATGCAGGGAGTTACGATTAAAAACCTCCCCATAACGTAATCACGCTATTTGAGAGGCTTATTCTGATTGATAACCAAACCGAGCCAAGTAATGCCAGACCTTCTTTACGTCTTGCTGGTCATAACCTTGCTCTGTCACAGCTAGCCCCAGTATTTTCGCATTGATCTTGCCGTTTACCGCTAACTTTTTTGCGAGTTCTATAAACGACTGGCCGCGATAATCTGGGTAGCGGCTCATCTCTTCTAGGCTTAACTCGTAGCCATTGTGCCACTTTATCGGAACGCCCAATTTCACCGCGCGCTCTTCAATAATCGTGGAGCGGTAAATAGGGTCTAATACAAGACATTCAATATCGTCTTTCAGAGAGATAACCCCATGAACATGCGCCTCGATATAATCATCGAGTAAATCGACATCCGACGAAGATGCTTTATCAATTAACGCTTTTACACGGCTACAAACCGCGAAGTCTTCTGGCTCAAAGAAACTGTCTGGATAACAAAACGTGGTTCGTGCCAAGGTGTCAGCTTTCAACTGGAAGTAAGCAGAACCAAAACGGGATGAAGCGCCAGTCTCATAGTTACGGTAGTTCAGCGCGCCATATTTCGGCCTAAGCGTGTTCGGAGCGTTGTCATACGCGCCGTCGAACACTCGCTTTTCCCATAACCAACGATCACCACCGGGGTAAGCCGTAATACCACCATTGCTGGTGCCCGTTTCAAATTGAGACTTCAAACACCCATCGTCAGCCATCGCTTCGAGCAAAGGTTTATTGTCAGACGTATAACGATCGGGGTGGAAGTTGATCGTCACCGCGCAACTCGTTAAACAATCCGTGCCTTGTGATTTCAATCGGATATTTTCGATTGCTTGCTCTACTGCATTACCAACCATGAAATCTCCTATTTTCGAAAAAGAATAGTGCTCCGACTAAACAAGTAGTACAACGCAGACAATAAACTTAACCCATTAAGATATGAACACAAAGCCTAGTTTAAAGATTGCCTGACAAGTGTTAGATGTCAGACTATTTGAATAACTCTGGTGAGGTTTCCGAGCTTACTTTTCTACAAAACGACACTGGTACTCTGCGACACATTTTAGCTCTGCTGCGTGTTCAGGGAATCGTTCGTGAAGAAAACACAAGGCATCCGCTGGCGTTGGCATTGGCATTGGCATTGGCGTGGCGTAGCGTATGAGTTATAGACTTAAGCCAGCAACCAGTGTGTTATTAACTGAGTACTAAAACCTGAACGACTAAAAGAGATAGGTAATGTATGCACCGAAAGATTACATCCTTCAAAGAAAAAACCCTTCAGAAAGCGTCCTTCGGTGCATACAATTTCAAGCGACTGACATAGATAACTAGCGTAAATCGCTAACATAAGAGACTAGCGTAAACGTCTCAACACAACCTGCTGGTCAAGCTCATTCTGATAGTCCGTATAATCAAGCCCTTGATCAAATATGTACTCAGTGACAAGAGTACGAATGCATTCAACCAATGTGCTTGCTTGCCAAGGCTTTTCAAAGTAACGGTCGATGCCTGCTGCATTAATCGCATTGATGGTATCGGTGTGAGTGGCTTGCCCCGTAAGAAGAATTTTCTTTGTATTCGGAAAGCGGCTGTCATGGAACACTTCAGTGAGTAACTCCACGCCCGTTTTCCCTGGCATCACATGATCAGACACGATGACGGTAATGTGTTCGCCTTCTGCGTCAAGCTCATCAATGAGATCAAGCACTTCTTGTGCTGATTCACAATCTTCAATATTCAGCCAACTCGCCAGCGGCTCTAAATCTTGTACCACTGCGCTCAGTACTTCTCTCTGGTCATCGACACAGATTAAATTAAGCTTCTCCATGTTCACCCTCTACTGGTAACTTGATTCTAAATACAGTTTTAGAAGCATCACTTTTCACAATGATACTTCCGCCATAACCCGCCACAATCCGCTTAACGATTGATAAACCCAAGCCCAATCCAAACGATAAACCACCTTTTTTAGTGGTGAAGTTGGGCTGAAATACCTTTCTACGAGTCACCTCGTCTATCTCAGGGCCGTTATTCGCGATCGTAACTAATATTCTTTTCTTACTTAATCTGGTTTGAATTTCTATTGCAGCATCGTCTGAATTCGACATTGCATCACAAGCATTCTTTACAATGTTGACCCAAATCTGAACGAGCTCTGTTTTCGAGCCTTTAAAAGGCGGCAAATCTGCGGGGCTCAATCGCACAGATACTCTACGTAACTCACTTTGTAACAACGATAAGGCATGGTTAATGGAGTCGTTAATATCCACCGCTTCTTCGGTGTCAATATCAATTCTGCCAAGTTGTTTAACCGATTTTACGATGCCAACGGTGTGTCTAGATGCCAAACGTAAATCATGTAAATCACAGCCCATCTGCCAAAAACGAATCGCTTCTTCTGGTTTTTTCAGCCAATGCTTTGAAATAACGTCTGTTGCAGATGAAGCGTCAATTGGAATCGCCTTCGCAAGAGAGCGAGCAATGTTTTTGTCTAAACCATATTTTCTTTCAAATTGTCGCCCACGTGCTCGTGCTTCTAACGACGACGTTTTCTGACCATGCATTAACCCAAAATCGAAAAATTGACTGGCTTCTGGATGGACTTCTTCAAGTAGCTCCATGATGACCGTTTCAAGTCGGCCAGATTTACTATTTACTACACCAATAGCGTTGTTAAGCTCATGGGCAATCCCTGCAGCCAATTGACCCAAGGTCGTCATTTGCTCAGCAGTATGTAACTTCTCTAGCGCTTTTTGTTTCGCTATCGCTTCTTGTGTTGCACGGCGTTGACGACGCGACAATTCATTGACAATCACAGGTGTGAACTGTGCGGTAAGAGGGCCAAATTTACGCTCATCTTCTGCCGGCGTGTCTTTATCGATCCACGCTAACTCAACATCGGTTTTAGCAACAACCGTTGAAGATGCTGTCCAATTACCTGAAAAGAAGCTATGAACGCCTATAAAAGCCCCACTACCCGCGCTAAATACTCGCACTTGCGGTGTATTCGCTTCGGAATAAAACCCTTCCAGTTCTCCACTAAACACATAATATAAACGAGTGTTTAACGCTGATTGCTCAATAATGGTGTTACCGGCACGGCACGTCACCCGACGTTCTGTCTGATTAAAATAACGATCGATAAGTGCTTCTAGCTTTTGTTGATACACGTATCGTTATCCTATGTGACCAATTGAATGTAGCACCCACACCATAACAAAACTCAGTAGCACACCAACCACACCTAAAATAATACCGATTCTGGCCATTTGATTGCTTTGCACATGACCAGTAGCATGAGCCAACGCATTCGGGGGCGTACTGATTGGCAGCGACATACCTAATGAAGCGGCAAAAGTCACAACAAGAATTAACGTTAATTCACCGCCTAGTGGCGTGAGTGAAGCCATAGACGACCCTAATGCAGCCATAATTGGCATTAACAAGTTAGCCGTTGCGGTATGAGACATGAAGTTTGCCATTACCAAACACAAGAACGCCGCTCCGAACAACACCACATAGGGTGAGTAGGAATCAAACGGAATGCTGTGTACCACGAGTCTTGCTAAGCCAGTTTTATCGAGAGCTAAACCAAGCGCAATACCACCTGAAACAAGCCACAGTACGTCCCAAGAAATCTTTTTCAGATCTTCTTTATTGATGATCCCTGTGAGTGAGAACACAGCGACAGGAATCAGAGCGACAGTATAAGAGTTCATGCCATGGCTTGAGCCCATTAACCAAAGAATGATGGTCAGTGCAAAAGTGACGTATACCGCAATGGCTTTGGGCGTTTTAAGGAATTTACCTTTGATGCTTAGCTCGATTTTCTTTTGGTCGGCTTTGTACATAAAGCCTATTAAAAACCACGCTAACGCCATCATAATAACGACAAACGGCACACCAAATGCCATCCATTCACCGAACGTAATGAGATTATCGCCAACTAAATATTTAAGTGCGATAGCATTCGGCGGGGTACCGATCGGGGTACCAATGCCACCGATGTTAGCGGCAACAGGAATACAAAGCGCAAACGCTATACGACCGGGGTCTTTCGGGCCAAACACAGCCAGTACCGGCGTTAAAATAGAGAGCATCATTGCCGTTGTTGCCGTGTTAGACATAAACATCGAAAAGATACCAGTGATCAGCATTAAGCCGAGCATCACAAACTTTGGGTCTTGTCCAAATGGCTTCAATAATACACGGGCTAAGTTTACGTCTAATCGATACTTAGTGGC
This sequence comes from Vibrio sp. 14G-20, assembly GCF_026241515.1. Lineage (GTDB taxonomy): Bacteria > Pseudomonadota > Gammaproteobacteria > Enterobacterales > Vibrionaceae > Vibrio. Next base: position 4,104 of record NZ_JAPHPW010000045.1, on the reverse strand, counting down.
GGCCATCGCTAAGAAAAAACCGCCCAAAAACAGCATGATGATTGGACTGGCGAATGTCGCCATGATATCGCTGTATTTTAACAGCTCACCAAAATGTTCCTGCCCATGATCAAACCTTAAAAAGATCAGCCCTTTATCCGACAACATCAATAATTGCAGAACGATAATAACAACAGACGTCGCGTAGATCGGGATGGGCTCGAACACCCAGCACAATGCCGCTAATAAAAAGATCGCGATAACGCGTTGTTGAATAATCGTAAGGCCTTCAAATGGAAACGCTGATAGCGGCATTACGAGGATAATGAAAGGAATTAAAATAGGGATAATGTATTTAATATAGGGGCGCATAGCACAAAAACTCTTCCTGAGATAACAACTACTTAGAAATTAGATTTAAAGTTCTAATTTAGATCCGACAACGAATTATCGATCTCTTATCACTATCTCACTATCGGCTAGATCAATGATTACGTAATCGCGATATCCCCTTTTTCGTTTCTGTGCGCTACCTCTACGTTTGTGTGTCATTTACTGTTGCAATTAAATTCAGAGAAACAAAAAGCAAACGTTCGCCCCTGCGTGGGAGAACCGTAATATGTGAGCCATATTTGACATCTGACTGGTTTTCAGAAGTAAAGAGCATAGCTGCTTTATCGAGTAGCTCTTTTTTTCAATTTGAGATCTGATTAGCGTGTAAGTTGTACTTCTGCGCTAACTAGACTGATAACGTTGCATAAGTTAAATGTAACGTCCTAATTAAACTCACTTTTCTAACAGACGACACTGATACTCGGCAATGCGCTTTAGATCCAATGTATGTGCAGGGAATCGTTCGTGAAGAAAGCACAATGCATCCGCTAGCGTTATTTGGTGTAGATTCGACGTATACCCAAAAACCAATCGGTGGATATTGTCATAGAGCTCATCTGAATTACCTGAGCTTTGACACTGCGCCAAGATAGCTTGATCAATCTCATCGTCAGGATCTTCCAACGGGCTATTGGCTTGTCGATAAAGGTTGGAAAGCATTGCCTCATATTGCTCTTTCGACAGCTCTTCCTTACAACGCGTTATCCACGTAAGCGTAATTAGGTTATGCCCAAAGAAACCAAACTGTTTTAGGCATGCTTGTAATACGCTATCAAGCTCTACGACTTTACTTGTGCCAGTACTTCGGTCGCCGTCAGGACTTGTCGATGTGACAAATTCAGTGAAACGGTTAAGGAATGCGGGAACTTGAGACGGATCTAACTCATGGTAAACACGATTCAGCGCCAATAAGATAGTCACATTGTGGGAAAGGTATTCACTGGTTTTAGAAGCCTGAGAAACGTAATACGAGAAGATATCGTGAAAGCCCTTATTTTCATGCCATTGCATTAAAGCAGCATACGCCGCTGGGTATACCCCGTTTTCCAATATCCTATGAATACGAAAATCTGAGAACTTTGGCGCCTGCACCGTTGCAGAGTACTCGCCTAAAACTTCAATCTCAGTTTGGTCTATCAGCTCACTCGTTTTAAGCCACACATTGTCTGATTTAGCGAAATAAGCATTCAGATAATTCGCAGACAAATAAGCTTTTAAAGAATGAGGTTGGTGGATGCTGGCACTGCTATAAAGTGCCTTTTCCAATAGTTGGTCGCTTGTCATGTTTCCTCCTTGAAACTGACGATGAATAAAGGTGGTGGTTATGTGACTAGCATCTTTGAGAAGCAAATCGAACGGTCTACACCGACATATTTACCATACGCACCGGATTCTGAGTAAGAGTGGCGACAATAAAAGGTCACCGCTTTTGAGTTCACTCTACGTGTCGATAAAATAGCTTTTCGATACCCTTTTTCAATTGCAAGACATTCGAGTTGTTTCAATAAATATGAGCCAGCACCGGCTTTGTTAGAGTACATCCGCTTAAGTTCACAAACTTCACTTCCATGATATCTAAATACCCCACATGCCACAGCGCTATCATTTAGGTACACCACGATACATCCATCTTTTGATGGCTCAAAAGCGTCAGATACAAAAGAGCTTTCACCTGTGTCATTAGTAATCTGGCGAAGTGACAAATTCAGTTCAGCGATTAATGACTGAAAATCTCTATGATTTGGTTCTACTTTTCTATATTCGAATTCCATACCTGCCACATAATGCCAACTCAATCAGCATGATCAAAAATACAATATTGCAGAGCGTCCCAAGAATAGGAAATATTGTCGTCTCTCCAATTACACACGAAAGTGGACGTTACAAAGGTAATCGCATAATCCAAGGAGGTCGAAAGTAAGCACGAACCGTTTTATACATGGCAATGATGTCAGCCATGCAATGTAACACCGTATTCAAAGCAACTTATGGTCGACTTATAGCTGCCGGAAAGCCTAAGAAAGTCGCAATAATCGCGTGTGTACGAAAGATGGTTGTGACCTTTAATTCTATGCTGAGAGATGGCGCAATGTGGGATGAATACACAGCCAAAACTAATCATGACGCCATAGTCGTTTGTTATGCGCGTCCTAATCTAGTATGCATTACCTTTAATTACTTTCGTTGTATCGACACAAATTACAGGGTTTGTAGAGTTGCTGTGAGTTTTAATTGGCATCCCCAGTAAAGTCAATTTTTCTTCATCGTCATAATTCCACTTTAATGCAAATGCTTTGTGATTTAAGCTCTTATACACTTTTATTACCTGAGGAGCCCCACCAATAGCTGGATACTTAACTGGTGCATCGGGATCTTTTAACAAATCTCGGATAACTTCAAACGGCTCAAAATCTAGCGCACCTTCTTTAAGCTTATTATTGGCTTTAAGTTTTTCTACAAGTTTGTTTCTAGCTTCATCCGTGTAGTCGCCAATAAAGGTAACTTTAATATCACTGTCGACACCACGCCACCAGCGAACGATATGCTGTGTAAATTTCTTAATATTTTTCTGATATGTGATATTCCACAGTTTGAACTGTTGCTCATGCCAGCAGTAACCACCAAATAAGAATTCTACTTCAGGAATTTCATAGTCACTCTTGTGTTCCAGCATTCCATTGAGAATTTTAATCAACACACCTTTAAAGACAGAAAGACGCTGTCTTCTATTTTTAATTTTATTGTTAGCATCTACTGCATTCTTCAGCTGAATCATCATAGGATACGAAAACATTGTATCACCAGCGAAGCACATAACGCAGTCGGTTCGTGAGAAAGTGAAGATCTTGGGGTTACAGTCCCATGACCCAAAAGATCGTAGTCTGCTATCAGTAACAAAGACTAGCTCTTCAGCATTTGCTACCTTCCTAACCCAAGCGGTACATATAGTCATTTGTTAATCCTACTGTGTGTATTAAAACCATAAAGCGCATAACATTTTGTTAAGCGGCTAAGTACAATTTGCTATAATGTGCGAAGCGCGAGCAAACTGTACGTGTCCGTTTGAGCAACTTGTTATTAGTCAGTTAGAGGCTATAAATATTTTCGACATAAAATTTAAATACATTAGCTCCTGAACTACTAAGTCTGTACAACCCATTAGGTTTAAAAAGATAACTTAACAATTTTTTGGTTGAACCGTTATCAATTTTTAATAAATCGTCAACATCAGAATACTTAATAGCAACTCCGGGTACAGCTTCATTTTCTAGCCAAGACTCCAAAAGAATTAACTTATCATCTTCGTCGTAATTATCGTTAGAACTCGTAGGGATTTTTTGCTCAGATTTAGACTGGCTTTTAAAAAGCCCCTGTACCTTCATTGCCTTCCTGATTTCGTGACTTACAGGGCCTAATGTAGCTTCAAGCTCTGATTCATCTCTAGCGCCAGAGTAAGTGGCAGGTGTTACACCTAAAAGGTCTGTTGGTATATGTAGGTCAATATTATCAGGCGTCACGATAAAACAGCGAGATTTACCAAGCCTCCCAATGAATAACCCTAACTCAAACAGAACGTTATCTCTAACAGTGTCTGTTACATTTCCTCTCATTTTTATCTCGTCATCAGGACTAAAAACAAAAATACCATAATCTGATGAATGTAAAGATTTCACTATTGTAGTGGTCAACTAAAATTGGCCACGGTTTTAGAGTTTTCCCAATATAATCGTT
>NZ_JAPHPW010000044.1 GCF_026241515.1 Vibrio sp. 14G-20 | reverse complement strand
ACGATTATATTGGGAAAACTCTAAAACCGTGGCCAATTTTAGTTGACCACTACAGTTATATATGACGTCACATCAAAGGCTTACCCATTAAGCCATACCTTACTTGATTGGGATGAAGTTATCCGCTCTCGCAATGTAAATATCGTCGACCCAGATGTTCACGTTGAAGACGTTATTTAGTGAGCGTGAGGATTTAATTGGTGAAGGAGTATTCGATTCTTGGGTTGCCACAGAGGACATGGAACCTATTGGTTTACTTGTGGTGACTTCTCTTATGATTGTTTAAAGAGGTAAAGCTGTGTCGACAATTAAAAGACCGCAGGTTCGAGAGGGTCTTACCGCTCTCATTTATCAATGGCAACAGGGCTGCAAGCAATCGGAAGCTGAATTGTATCGTTTTGCTTATTTTCGGCTTAAAGAGTTAGCTCAAGTACGACGTTATAAATGTGCAAAGGTATTTAATGAACCTCTTATGGATTCGAGCACAACTACGACTACATTGATCCATGAGGCTTATTTGAAGGTAGGCTCTGTTGGGAAAGGAGAAATAGAGGGGACGCGAGATTTTTTTTTAATGGCTGTTAAAGCTATGCAGCATATTCTTATAAATGATTCTTGGGCGCTAAAGGCTGATAAGCGTCAAGAGGACAATTTAATGCGTATGGAGAATGCACTTTCGATTGAATGTCTGCCCGTTGATAAACGCATTGCGTTGGAGAAGTCATTGATAGATTTTACTGAGCGCTACCCACGTCAATCTAATGTACTAAAATTAAAATATTACATTGGTCTCAAGCATAAGGAAATCAGTGAACTGCTTGATTGTAGTCCCAGCTTAATTGAAAAAGATTTAAAATTTGCCAAAGGTTGGCTGCATGATCGATTGGCTGCTTAACTTCTCATAATTGGAAAAATTCAGAAATTATTTTACGAGTTTTCCATTATTCCCTGTGCCTTGCGAGTTCCAAGTAAACCTCTAAAAATAGTGATGTTTTAACTATCACAGCCTACTGAGGTTGGCTGTATGAAGACTCATTAAATAGGTTTAATAAGGAATAATAATGAAAAAGCAAGGCTTGCTCGCAGCGTCAATTGCAATGGCTCTGGTTGGGTGTGGTTCAGACAGCGATTCGTCGAGCAACCCAACGACGTTTTCTATCACTGCTATTGATGGCTATTTGGCCAATGCCAATGTCTTCGTCGACAGTACTCAAGATGGCGTATGTGATCTATCTCAAGGCAAAACAGACGACAAAGGTCAAGCAAGCCTGAGCTTGGAGCACCGCAATGCAGTTGTCTGTGTGAATGCGGTCGCTGGGCAAACGGTAGATAGCAACCGTGGTCTAGTTCAACACGACTTCACGCTGGCAAATGTGGGCAGTGGCACAATCATCAACCCTATGACTAACATGGTGAACAAGCTTCTTGCTGAAGACTCGGAGTTGACAATAGCTGACGCTGAGGAACAAGTAGTTGCTGCTATCACCGGCGATGATGGTCTTGAGGTGTCACAAGCACTTATCTTTGGTGACTACATTGCAGATACCTCAGAGCAAGCAGAAGCACTTAATTTGATTGGCGAAGTGCTGGTCGATCATTCTGACGAAGATATCGAAACTAAGCTGAAGCTGACTGAAGCTATGGCAGAAGCAACACAAGAGATCATTGAAGCCGATGACCAAACGCTTGATGATTACTCGCCAATTGTTAATATTCCACCGGGTGGCGGCGATATCATCGTTATACCAAACACCCGACCAAAAGTTGTCGGTACCACTGAACCCGTTGAATTGACGCTGGGTGAAGCTTGGCGTCCATACAATGTCAGCGATAAATTCCAAGATGCTGAAGGTGATGACATGTCCTTCACTATGATGGTCGTTGATGGTGATGGTAATAATGGTCTGTCTATAGACTCGGAAACAGGCATGATCACGGGTGAACCAGAGGGTGCAGGCAGCTTTGTTTACCATATCTTTGCGACCGATGAGCACGAGGCACGTTCATACCCACTGACCTTTGAAGTAACTGTTTTAACTGACAACCAACTTCCTGTGGTTGACGAGAACGAGCTTGCAAACCTGCAGTTGACAATGAATACGTGGTTAATCACGGAAGGCGAGTCGCTAACCGATACACTGGATGTAAGTGCGCTATTCATAGATCAAGATGGTGACGCCTTAAACTACAAAGTGGAAACGACGCTATCAACGACTGCTCGAACGGGCTTTAATGCTCTAGTAAGCGAGCAAGGCATGGTGAGTTTCTCTGGTTTGATTCCACGTCCTGCTGCGGCAAACGCTGAAACACTGACAGTCTCAGTCAATGATGGCGTTAACAGTGATTGGGTTGCAGCAACGTTTAGCTTCCCGGTTATCGAAGAGTCACCATTGCCGCCAGTGGATGGTCACCCACTGGAAGACAATACATGGTACTTCCTTGAGCGAGGCTCAAATGGAACGAATTACGCTCAAGTTTGGTGTGACACAGTGCGTTTTGAAGATGGTGAGATCTTCTACAATGACCGTGACCTGAGTAATAAGATGGAATGTACGACAGAGGCGACTTTGAAAGTTGGTACGTACGTTATTGAAGGTGACACGCTAGTGGGTTCATTTGTCGATGACGAAGAAACGATGACCATGCTTTATGATGTCACCAACGATTATGATACTAACCTAATCTCACAAGGTGCGCTGACTATGCTCTGGACTGAGGAAGGGGAATCAAGTCGTTATGTTGGATTTAGTAACAAGGCTGATGCAGAAAAGCGTATCCAACTGAAATCAAGTGACGGCCCTGAGTTACGGGATGCTTACCTATATTGGCCTGGTGAACAAGACCACCAATACGAGTTAATTTCGACCTCATTACAGATGAGTACAGCAGAACTTTCACCTGATAATTCACACGACTATATTAAGGTGTGGATGAATGGTATTAGCTGTGATGGATTGTTGAGCTCGCACAATGGCGATGCGGCTATCTTTGAGAGGTTCACTGTGACGTCTGAATCCATTTCAGCAAACAACGGCTACACTTTACACCCACAATTTTGTGACGATGTATATGAAGGCGATACACCGAATGCGGTACTTTCATTCCTGTTTGGATTGAATAATAGTCATTCACTTGAATTAGATGAAAACTACAGCATCATTGGCAAAATCAGTGATGACTGGAGTCAGTACATTACCGATGTGAACTTTAATATGGTGTGGGATGGTTCATCGAACGACGATTAATTTGAACGTTTGAGTTAGTCGCATATTGAATGCGAAGCAAATCAAATATATTGAAACAAGGAGGCCTAGTGATGGGCTTCCTTTTTTATTTTTCGATAAACTGACAATTGTTCGTTTTTTGGGGTTTACATCATTTGGTAATAAAGCCACTATGAATTCACGAAGAATAGACAAGTAAAGCTGTTAGCCAGTCGGTTTGGGAATCAAACCTTCTGCTCAATAGCTGATTTAGAGGAAGTAATGGCAGGAAACAGTATCGGACAACATTTCCGCGTGACCACGTTCGGAGAAAGTCACGGTATCGCACTAGGATGTATCGTAGATGGGTGCCCACCAGGATTAGAAATTACCGAAGCAGACCTTCAAAGAGATTTGGATCGTCGTCGCCCTGGTACTTCTCGCTATACAACGGCTCGCCGTGAAGCGGATGAAGTGAAAATCTTATCAGGTGTATTTGAAGGCCAAACTACGGGCACTTCTATTGGTCTATTGATTGAAAATACAGACCAACGCTCTAAAGACTATTCCGAAATTAAAGACAAGTTCCGCCCTGGACACGCTGACTATACGTACCATCAAAAGTACGGTGTGCGTGATTACCGTGGTGGTGGTCGTTCTTCAGCTCGTGAAACTGCAATGCGTGTAGCGGCAGGTGCAATTGCGAAGAAATACCTAAAACAAGAATTTGGTGTTGAAATCCAAGCTTACCTTTCTCAAATGGGTGATATCTCAATTGATAAAGTGGATTGGAACGAGATTGAAAACAACGCTTTCTTCTGTCCAGATGCCGACAAAGTACCGGAATTTGACCAACTGATTCGTGACTTGCTAAAAGAAGGCAACTCGATTGGTGCGAAGATTCAAGTGGTTGCGACTAAAGTGCCTGTAGGCCTTGGTGAGCCAATCTTTGATCGTTTAGATGCAGACATCGCGCACGCTCTAATGAGCATCAATGCGGTGAAAGGTGTTGAGATTGGTGATGGCTTTGATGTGGTTAATCAACGCGGTAGTGAACACCGTGATCCATTAACCCCAGAAGGTTTCAGCAGCAACCATGCTGGCGGTATCTTAGGTGGTATTTCTACTGGCCAAGATATTGTGGCAAGCATTGCGCTTAAACCAACATCAAGCATTACCGTTCCTGGTGACACGATCACTAAAGACGGTGAAGCAACGCAGCTAATCACTAAAGGTCGTCACGATCCATGTGTTGGTATCCGTGCGGTGCCTATTGCAGAAGCAATGCTGGCTATCGTGCTGCTTGACCACTTGCTACGTCACCGTGGTCAAAACTTTGGTGTGACAACTGAAACGCCAAAAATCTAGTTCTGCTTCGTTTTATTCAGAACAGAGTTGAAACTGATCTGATAGAAACAAAAAAGGGTTGCTTCGTAATGAAGCAACCCTTTTTATATTCTGCGTCATTGAAAATATCTAATGCACAGAGCTTTCAGGATCAAGCTGGAACGAAGGCAAGCGCCATTTGAATCTTACGGCAGCCATACGCAGCAAGTAGCCAACCACAAGCGTAACAATCGTTGCTGTTACGTCGTTAATGCCAAGCTCAAGCAAACCTAGGTATAAACCTGAAGCAACAAGGGCAACAGACGCATACAGTTCTTCATGCAAAACCAATGGAGTTTGACGACAGATAAGATCGCGCAGTAGGCCACCAAACACGCCAGTCACTAATGCTGACACCATACAAATCATTGGGTGCAGACCCATGGTCATCGCTACTTTAGTACCAATGATACTGAATACGATAAGTCCCAGCGCATCTAAACGAATGAATAGCCCTTTGAGCTTGATTACCCATTTAGCCAGTCCGGTTGTAATTACACCTGCGATACAGGTGATTGCCAGATACTGCGGGTTTTCAACCCAACCTAAAGGGTAATGGCCGAGTAAGATATCTCGTACTGTACCGCCGCCAATTGCCGTTGCACTCGCAACCAACATTACACCAAACCAATCCATTTTTTGTTTACCAGCACTGAGAGCGCCGGTCATGGCTTCTGCCGTGATGCCAATGATATACAAAACACTTAGTAGCATTGCTGTAGCTCTATAATATAGGTCTATAGATTGGAGTCTTATAGGCCATAGGGATATAAAAATGAAGCGCGAGTGTAGTAGTAAAAACGCTGATTGACGAATGAATATTTATACCGTGAATGGGCTTTTCAGATTAGCTAAACTAATCATTCACCTCAAAGTAGTGTAATCTGGGATCTGCAATCGATTGTCACGGTAAAATATTGGGGTCAAGCTAATGCCATTGCCCGTGATAGGGCTTTACCGAGCTCTTAAAAAAACGCAAAATGCCCCAGTTCTTTTTACTTAAATTTGATTTTATGACGCACCAATACCCAGACATCATCGATATTTTCAATCAGACCTTTTTCGAGAGCTATAATACCAAGCTCGAACTGGGTGCAGACGAACCTATTTACTTGCCAGCCGATGAACAGATATCTCACCACCGTATCGTATTTGCTCGCGGCTTTTACGCGTCAGCACTTCACGAAATAGCACACTGGTGTGTCGCTGGTCCTGAGCGTCGTTTGTTGGAAGATTTTGGCTATTGGTATGAGCCTGATGGTCGCACTGAGTCGGTTCAAGCTGAGTTTGAAAAAGTGGAAATTCGCCCACAAGCGTACGAATGGATCATTGCGACCAGTGCAGGCTTTCCTTTTAATGTCAGCTGTGACAATCTACACGGCGATTTTGAGCCAGATCGTTTGGCCTTTATGAATAAAGTACACAGCGAAGTCATGGGTATCTTTGAAGTTGGTCTTCCGCCTCGCGTGAAAATGCTCTCTGAAGCATTACGTAGCTTCTACGACGTTGAACCTTTATGTACTAGCCAATTTATTGTGAAATAAGAGAATATTATGATTATCGAATTTGAAGAAAAACTACTTGAATTAATTGATGCTCGCATTGAAAACGCATCAGACGATGAACTGTTTGCTGGTGGTTACTTACGTGGTCATATTTCTCTTTCAGTGGCTTCATGTGAAGAAGATGGTATTGAAGACGTAGCAGAAGTAAAAGCACGTATTGAGAAGAGCTTAGATGACGCTCGCTCTGAACTAACGCCAGCAGACCGCACTATCGTTAATGACCTTTGGGTTGAACTGCAAAACCAAGCGTAACTGCTCGTCATTTATCGTTAGCCGCTCAGTCCCTTCCTTTCCATTTTGTTGAGCGAACTGGTTTATTTGAGACTCATTCGAAATTTTTGAATGAGTCTGTTCATTTCTTGTGATGGTTCCATTTCCTGACTACGTTATTCTAATCCCACTTAACGGAACTATAGAAAAGGTCACATCATGAAAGTTATCGCATTTGGCGCAAGCACAAGCTCTACCTCTATCAATAAAGCACTAGCAACTTACGCAGCCAACTTGATTGAAGGTGCTGAAGTAAAAGTCCTAAACATTACCGATTACAATGTACCTATGTTCAGTGAAGACACTGAAAAAGAGATTGGCCAAGCGGAAGGCGCTCAAGCATTTTTACGTGACCTAGCGGAAGCCGATGCATTCGTTATCTCGTTTGCCGAACACAACGGTCACTATCCTGCAGCGTACAAAAACCTATTTGATTGGGCGACACGCATTGATCGCTCAGTGTTTGGCGAGAAGCCAGCGGTATACCTAGCGACTTCACCGGGTCCTGGTGGCGCACAAACGGTACTTGGAGCAGCAACAGGCTCAGCGCCATACTTTGGCGGCAACGTAAAAGCGTCCCTTTCAGTACCAAGCTTCTACGATAACTTTGATTTTGAGTCTGGTTCTATCAGCAACGAAGAGATTGCTCAGCAGATCAAAGACGCGGTTGCTAAGCTGTAAACATCGAGCAGTTTAAAAAATCGATTTAGAATAACACGAACAACAAAAGCCCGAGGGACATAATGTCGCCCGGGCTTTTTAGCTTTTAGTTTCAGGTATTTCCAATATTCAGATGTTTTAGATGTTCAGAATAGTTGAACTAGAAACTACTGGTTTGTTTTTGAGTGCTTATCAGCAACCCAGCCAGCGGTTAATGCTTTACCTTTACGCAGTCTGCGCACCCACATTCGACTTGGATGAATGGCTTCAAGCACATCAACAGGCAAAGGAAGCGGATCGCCACAGATTTGCGATGCTAATACTTCAGCTAACAATGGAGCAGAGCTTAAACCGCGCGAACCCAGCCCGATAAAGCAGTACAGGTTAGGGAAGTTTGTTACCGTCTGAATATCATCAACCGAGTCACGTTGTGGGTTAAAGTTGTGCAGGTCTTGATACTGCTCTTTGATTGATTCGAAATCACCCACGTTTCCGACAAAAGGCAAGTGATCACGGCTCACACTACGGATACCTTGGCGCGCTAGGTTGCCATTGGTATCGACATCTTTTGTCCACTCTTGGTCTGGTAGCGATCCGTGCAGGCGCTCACCATTATGTTGCTGAACCTCAATATCAAACTCTTGGTCAATATTGGTTTTGTCGTAGTTAGCACCAATACAGTGGTGACCGTTATTGGGGTTTTGCGGCGTTAGGTAACCATCAAAGCACAACACGGTTTTTAGCTTGGTTAAGTTTTCCGTGGTCGGAATATGGCTTACTTGGCCTTTAACCGGAGTTAGAGGTACAGGTTGAGTCTGCTTAAACTGGGTGAACTTGTGGCCGTTCGCAACAACCACTTGGTCATGCTTGGTTTGAACCTCACCTTGTGGTGTCTCAATGGTGAGTTGCCATTGTTGTTCAACTTCGAGCCACTCAAGTTGAGTGACTTGATGTTGATAGTGCGCGCTCACTTGGTCGGTATCTTCTAACTTTTCGATCAAGCCTTGTGTCAGTTGTAGAGGACTTAACCACCCACCCAGTGGGAAGTAAACACTCTCTTTATCGACCGGTAAACCAATCTTTTCGTTGGCTTGGTCTGGCGATAAACGTTGAATCAGGTCGGTGTGGAAGTTGCCTTCCAACATGCGGTTGAGTTTTTTAATGGAGCCTTCATCCCACATCAAAATGTTCACGCCACACCAGCTGTGATCAAATTGAACAGACAGAGCCGCTTGATTAATAAATTGACGAGCAAACAGTAACCCTGGGCCAAACACGCGAGACACGTTCGATGTCGCTTCACTCAATAACGGGTAAATCGCACCTTGGTTGTTGCCCGAGGCATTTCCAGCGGCTTGTTGGTGTTCACAATAAAGCGTGATGTCTTTACCGCGTCGGCTTAACGTTTTTGCAAGTGCAGCACTGGCTACACCACCACCAATAATAGCTATGTCTTGTGAATCACTGTGTTGAGCGAGGCCATACCAAGGTTTGATATTGGTGTGAGCGTGCTTTTCGCCAAGTCGGCCTGCAATCATTTCTCGCTTAGTACCAAAGCCTTTGACCTTTTTCATCGCAAAGCCAGCTTCGATTAAACCACGGCGAACAAAACCAGCAGCGGTAAACGTTGCACAGCTGCAATCTTGTTTTGCCAATTTGGCCATGCCGTTAAATAGGTTTTGATTCCACATTTCAGGGTTCTTACTTGGCGCAAAGCCATCTAAGAACCAAGCGTCAACCAAACCTTCCTGCGGGGTAGGCACGTTTGGCATACAATCTTTAATATCACCAAACCATAAATCGAGTGTGATCGCGCCATCGCCCAACACAATGCGGTGACATTCAGGTAGTGCAATCGGATAGTGTTCTTGGAGTTGCGTCGCATACTGGGCTAATTCAGGCCAAGACTGGTGCGCTTTGATCAGATCATCTTTATTTAAAGGATATTTTTCAAAACTGATGAAATGTAACTCTTTGGTCATCGCTTGTGGGTTATCTTTAATAAAAGCATCGAACCATTGCCAGACTGCGAGAAAGTTCAAACCTGTACCAAAACCGGTTTCAGCTATCACAAAACGGCGTTGTTGATGTTCAAGCCAACGCTCTGGAAGGTGGTTTTGTTTTAAAAAGACGTAGCGAGTTTCTTCTAAACCGTTAACATTAGAGAAGTAAACGTCGTCAAATTGGTCTGAAACTGGCGTGCCAGACTCATTCCATTCCAGTTCTGCATTAGTAATTGAAGTCATAAAATCTATCATTTTGTGATTTGAAGCGATATGTTGGTAGGGATTGTACGAATTTCTAGGAAAGCTGACCACTTTTGTTAGGCTTCTTAGTTATCATCTAGCTGAATTTAGAATTATAGGAATGTCACATGAAACGAGTCGTAATCACCGGTATGGGTATTGTTTCAAGTATCGGTAACAACGTCGAAGAAGTTTTAGCATCACTGAAAGAGGGTAAATCTGGTATTACCGCTTCAGAGCAGTTCAAGGAAAATGGCTTGCGCTCTCAAGTTTGGGGTAACCTGAAAATGAACCCTGCTGACCATATCGATCGCAAAAAAATGCGCTTTATGGGTGATGCAGCGGCATTCGCATATCTTTCAATGGAGCAAGCAATTGCTGACTCTGGTTTAACTGAAGATCAAGTATCTAATGACCGCACTGGTATCGTTGCGGGTTCAGGTGGTGCTTCATCTCTAAACCAAGTTAACGCAGTAGACATCATCCGTGAAAAAGGCGTTAAGCGCGTTGGTCCATACATGGTTCCACGTACAATGGCTTCTACGGTTTCTGCTTGTCTTGCTACACCATTCAAAATCCGTGGCGTGAACTACTCTATGAGTTCTGCATGTGCGACATCTGCACACTGTATTGGTCACGCAATGGAGCTTATCCAACTGGGTAAACAAGACGTTGTATTCGCAGGTGGCGGTGAAGAACTGGATTGGTCTCTGACTATGATGTTCGACGCAATGGGCGCACTTTCTACTAAGTACAACGACACTCCAGAATTGGCTTCTCGTACTTACGATGCAGACCGTGACGGTTTCGTTATCTCTGGTGGCGGCGGCATGCTAGTAATCGAAGAGCTTGAGCACGCAGTTGCTCGTGGCGCTAAAATCTACGGCGAGATCGTGGGTTACGGCGCAACTTCAGATGGCTACGACATGGTTGCTCCTTCTGGTGAAGGCGCGGTTCGTTGTATGAAGATGGCAATGCAAAACGTTGATGGCGTTGACTACGTGAACACTCACGGTACTTCAACTCCAGTTGGTGACGTTAAAGAGCTAGGTGCTATCCAAGAAGTTTTCTCTCAAGGTAATGGCGGTGGCAACAGCCCAGCAATCTCAGCAACTAAAGCGATGACAGGTCACGCTCTAGGTGCGGCTGGTGTACACGAAGCAATTTACTCAACACTAATGCTTGATAACGGTTTTATCGCACCAAGCATTAACGTTGCAAACCTAGACGAAGCAGGCGCAGGTCTAGACATCGTAACTGAAGCTCGTGATCAAGAGTTAACAACGGTTATGTCTAACAGCTTTGGTTTTGGCGGTACGAACGCAACGCTAGTAATCAAAAAGTACCAAGCTTAACTTAGGCTTGAGTTACAGAGACAAGGTTAATCGTTAAAGGGTTGCGCTAGTGCCGATGCAACACGCACAGGCCACCCAGTAATAATGACCATCAGAACAAAGTTTTTAGACGTAGGTTTGTAAACGTGTTTTTAAATCTGGGTATAGAAATTGAAAGGTTTCCAGAGCTTGACCAGTACTGACCTTGGTTAGTACTGGTTGAACAGACGCAAGACTCTGTCTCCTGGAGAGCGAGATAGGATCCTTTTGTTCTGGATGTTTGCCCGATTGTTTATTCAATCGGGCATTTTTCGTTTTAGCCTTTTGATCTTGGGTGTTCACTTTGGTTCGGTTCTTGTTTGCCAAGGTTAGGTGATTCAGCCCTTTATTTATAATGTATTCCAATTGCTACTCGACACCGTGTGTGGAATTTTGCACAATCATTTCAATTCACATTTAGGTCGATAGACCCCAACAAAAGTACTCGCCAAATGAAAATCTTAATCGACGAAAATATGCCTTACGCTGAAGCGCTTTTTAGCCAGCTAGGGGAAGTGACAATGAAGTCTGGTCGCACATTAACAGCTGACGACCTAGTTGACGTAGACGCATTGATGATTCGCTCTGTTACCAAGGTAAACGAGTCATTGATCAGCAAAGCCAATAAGCTGAAGTTTGTCGGTACTGCGACGGCTGGTATGGATCATGTTGACCAAGAATTGATGAAAGAGCGTGGCATTTTCTTTACTGCGGCGCCTGGCTGTAACAAGGTGGGTGTTGCTGAGTACGCGTTCAGTGCGATGATGGTGCTTGCGCAGCAACAAGGCTTCTCTGTTTTTGATAAAACGGTTGGTATTATCGGCTGTGGTCAGGTGGGCAGTTACTTGGCGAAGTGCCTAGAAGGCATTGGTATTAAAGTTCTGCTGAACGATCCTCTAAAGCAGCAAGAGGGTGATACTCGCGAATTTACTGAGCTAGAGACTCTGCTTGAGCAATCAGACGTTATTACATTGCACACGCCAATCACTAAGACGGGTGAGTTTCCAACGCATCACTTGATCAATGAGCAAGTGCTGAACAACTTACGTGCTGATCAAATCCTGATTAATGCAGCTCGCGGTCCTGTGGTTGATAACCAAGCGCTAAAAGCTCGCCTGCAAAAAGCTGATGGTTTTACTGCCGTTCTTGATGTGTTTGAGTTTGAACCTGAAGTCGACTTTGAGCTTCTTCCGTTACTCGCTTTTGCAACGCCTCACGTAGCGGGCTACGGTTTAGAAGGTAAAGCGCGTGGTACCACGATGATCTTCAACAGTTATTGTGAATTTTTAGGTACTGAACAGCGTGCGTATGCAAGCGACTTATTGCCGACAGCGCCTGTACCTCAAATGAAATTAGATAGAGCTTGGGATGAAGCAACACTGCACAATTTGACTCAGTTGATCTATGATGTGCGCAAAGACGACGCCTTATTCCGTCGCAATATCGCTACGCCGGGTTCTTTTGACAAGATGCGTAAAGAATATTGGGACCGCAGAGAGTACAGTGCAGTCGAGTTAACGGGCGACGAATCTTGTAATTTAACGCCGTTATCTAAACTCGGTTTTATGGTAAAGCCAACTTTATAAAAGAGAGAAACAATGAGCCAAGAATTTAATATTGCTATTTTAGGTGCGACTGGTGCGGTTGGTGAAACCATTCTTGAAGTACTTAAAGAGCGTAAATTCCCTGTCGGTGAACTGCACTTACTAGCAAGTGAACGTAGTGAAGGCAAAACTTCCCGTTTTAACGGCAAAACAATACAAGTACAAAACGTAGAAGACTTCGATTGGTCTCAAGTACATATTGCGTTTTTCTCTGCAGGTAGCGAGCTTTCAGAACGTTGGGCTCCAATCGCCGCTGACGAAGGTGTGGTTGTTATCGATAACACATCACGTTTCCGTTACGAATACGATGTTCCTCTGGTTGTGCCAGAAGTGAACCCTGAAGCGATTGCTGAGTTCCGTAATCGCAACATCATCGCGAACCCTAACTGTTCTACTATTCAGATGGTAGTGGCACTTAAACCAATTCACGATGAAGTGGGTCTTGAGCGTATTAACGTTTCAACTTACCAATCTGTGTCTGGTGCAGGTAAGCCGGGTATCGATGAGCTAGCAGGTCAAACGGCTAAGCTTCTTAATGGTATGCCAGCTGACAAGTCAGCATTCTCACAACAGATCGCGTTCAACTGTATTCCTCAAATCGATGAATTTACAGAGAACGGCTACACACGTGAAGAGATGAAGATGGTTTGGGAAACTCAAAAGATCTTTGCTGACTCTTCAATTACGGTGAACCCGACTTGTGTTCGCGTACCAGTATTTTATGGTCATGCAGAATCTCTACACATCGAGACTCGCGCGCCAATCGCTGCAGAGCAAGTTATTCAGCTTCTAGAAAACACGGAAGGTGTTGAAGTATTCCAAGCGTTAGACTTCCCAACTCAAGTGCGTGATGCAGGTGGTAAAGACCACGTAATGGTTGGTCGTATTCGCAATGACATCAGCCATCACAGTGGCGTGAACATGTGGGTTGTCGCTGATAACGTTCGTAAAGGCGCAGCAACAAACGCAGTTCAAATCGCTGAAGTTCTGATTCGCGATTACTTCTAAGCTTTATTGCTTTGATAAACAAGCCTCACTCTTTAGTGGGGCTTTTTTAATCGATTAAAAATATTGTTAGTCAAATTGTGTGAAATTGCTGCGAATATTGTTGCTGCAACACATTTTTTGTTTTCATCTCTATAGTTTTACGTCATTTATCCGATATATTTAATAGATCATCACTTTTCCGAATTTAAGCACCTAGCTGAGCCTTTTATGTTTCAAATTTTCAAGCCGTGGTTAATGCCTTTTGCCTTTATCATTGCGACTCAGATTTCCGTTGTTCGTGCAGATTCCATTCGAGTTGTAGGGCCTAATGGCCAGATACAATCAGCGCCTACGTTTTCAGAACCTCTTCAAAGAGCGCAATCAAATAGCGCTGAGCCTTCACGTTTCTATGGTCCAACTCGCGGCTCAGAAACATTGTGGTCTATTGCTTCAAAGTTACGCCCTGATAACTCCGTGTCAGTCCAACAAACCCTGTTGGCTATTTACCGCTTAAACCCACAAGCGTTTGAAAACCAGAATATCCACAGCTTGTTGCCTGCCAGTAATTTACGTGTTCCTTCTTTAGAGCAAACACGTGCTAGCTCGACGCAGCAAGCCATCAATATCATGAATTCGCACCTAGCGAAGCTTGATGCTCCTGCAAGTAAGCCTGTCGCTTCAAAACCAAAAGCGTCGAGTTCTGATGCAAAAAATGTTGCTCCTGCTAAGCAAGTAAGCACTACTGAAACCGCTAAAAAGCCATTGCCTCCAACTCAATCATCTCTAGCTCAATCTGCTCCAACCCAAGAGATGAACAAGTTAGAGAAGCAGCTAGAGCTTTCAGAAACTGAACTGCTGTCACTTGAAGAGAAAAACCACCAACTTCGTTTGATGTTATCGAATGTTCAATCGGAAGTGGATGAGCTAAAAACTGAGCTCAGCGATGAAGACCGCATTCGTAGCGAAGTTGAAAAACTGCTTGATGAAGAGCGCAGAAAGAACGCCGAAATTGAAAAAATGGCACCAAGTGCCATGGACGAACTGTTATCGAATGGTTGGTTAGTGGCGGCTCTGGCGATTATTCCAGGTCTGCTCATTGGTTTGATCGTTGTGATGCTGTTAGGCCGTCGTTCTAAAAATGATGAGCAACAGCAAGCGACTCAAGAACAACCGCTTCAGCCAGAACCAAGCACCGTTGCGCCTATTACATTGGGCGACGAGATGGACGACCTTAACGAGCTGTCTTTAGACGATGACTTGTTTGGTACGGAAGATGACGCCAACAAGTTGTTTGACGATCAAGCGCTAGCTGAGGAAGACGATGTCTTTGCCGGTTTAGATGAATCTGATCTTGATTTCAACCTAGATGGTGAAGACGATGACCCATTTGCCAGCATTGGCGAAAACGGCGATTTAGACACCAACTTCGACGATCTAGACTTAGACAGCAGCAATGGCATTAGTGTTAATGGCGAAGAGAAAGCGCTTGGTCTTGAAGAGATGGAGCGTGCGCTAGACCAAACTGCGGAAAGCGCCGTCGATACTGATGATGTCGACTTCGACCTTTCTGATGATAACGCAATGTCTGCGGATGACATTGAAGCCTTACTATCTCAAGAGTCTGAAACTGAAGATCTCGGTTCCAACGAGCTAGATCAATCTTTATTAGATGATCTGTTTGCTCTTGATGACGAAGGTGATGACAGCTTCGATATTGATGCTCTGATTTCGGAAGAGCAAAGTGATTCGCCTTCTAACACTGAAACACCAGCAAGCGATGATTTTGACATCGATGCGCTTATCTCAGAGCAACAAAGCGAGACTAAGCCTGCTGATTTGAGCAATGACGATTTTGATATTGATGCTCTAATCTCTGAACAACAGTCCCCTGAGCCAGCTTCACCGACAGCGAATGATGATATTGATGACATCTTTGCCCAGGTTGCGGCTCAGAACGATCAAGCGAATGACCCTTTCAACCTCGATAGCGACGATGAGATTGCCACTAACCTAAACAGTGGTTTGGCGTCTGATGATGATATCGAAAACATTCTGTCTCAGTTCGATAAGCCAATCGTAGATGAAGAACCTCAAGACAGCGTTGACCTGCTTGATGAGCAATTGGCAGGTGATGACGTTGATCTAAGTAACTCGACCGACCTTCTTGATGAAATGTTGGAAGACGAATTGGGTGATGAGTCTGAAAGTGAGCCTCTAGGCTTTGATTCTTTATCTGAACTTGAAGAGCTTTCTGGTTTATCGACAGATGATGACCTCAACATCGCAGAAGACAGCACGGAAACCTTGGATGAATTGATAGGTGATTCTGACGATGACGATGACGATGACGATTTCGAACTCGACGCCGAAAGTACCGACTTACTGGATGATTTCCTTGATAGTGAATTGTCAGATGATGAGCTTTCAGCAGATGCACCAAAATCAGAATCTCTAGACCCGTTTGATGACTTACTGACAAGTGGCATTGAAGACGAGCTTGAATTTGAAGAGAAGGCGTTTGATAAAGAGTTAGACGCAACCATTGGTTTTGACAACGTCAACGATGAGCCTGAAAAGGACTCAGACGTTGAGCTTACTCCATTAACCTCTGAAACATCCGAAGTTGAGCCTGAGCAAGCATCGGACATTAGTGAAACACCACAACCTGAAGTCGTTACTGATGAATCGTTAAATTCGGAACTGATTCAAGACAGCGCTGACGTTAAGCCAGAAAATGATGAAGCCTTTAATCGTGATAACTTTATCGATGATTTGTTCGGTGTCGCACCGGCAACGGATGTTCTGCTTGATGACTCGCTAGAAACAACAGACGAAGCGTTGATTGATGAGTTAATGACTTCTGATGACAATGATTTGTTGTCAGCGACAGAAGAGCCTGTTGAACCATCAATTGAAAATACGGTTGAACCAGAGCAAGCGTCTCTTTCCGGCAGCAACGAAGTATCAGCGCAAGAAAGCGCATCATCGGTTGAAGATGATGAATTGGATATCGACTCGCTGTTATCTGAGAATTCTGATTTTGACAAACCAGCTTTTGAAGAGCAAGTTCAAGAAGAAATCGCACCACAAGAACCAAAAGAAGCCGACATACAAGAGCAAGCTTCACCATCCTCTTTAAATGATATCTCTGAAGATGATGAAGAGACGGTTGAAGACTGGTTAGCTGAAGCCATCGACGATGTAGAGTCGCCAGCGAACGTTACCTCTGATTTTGACTTTGAGCCGAAAATCCAAGGTAGCGATCAGCTTGAATATGTCGTTGAATCCTTGCCAGAGCCAGAGCCAGAGCCAGAGCCAGAGCCAGAGCCAGAGCCAGAGCCAGAGCCA
>NZ_JAPHPW010000043.1 GCF_026241515.1 Vibrio sp. 14G-20 | reverse complement strand
AACCAACTCCGTTATTACTCAATTGTAGTTGCAATAACGGGGCGGACCATACATTGATGGTGCGGCGGTATCCGCTGAATTGGGCATGCCTAAACCGCAGCCTGAGATTTACCAAGCTCTGTTGTCTAATAATGGTCTTGAAGCTTCAGAAACCGTCTTCATTGATGATATGCCCTATAACGTTGAAGGGGCTAAGGCTGTAGGTATAGCTGGTATTCAGTTTATCGATGCAGTGCAGTGTGAAAATAGCTTAAAAGCTCTGGGTGTCAATTTGAAACAGTGACACTCATTCGAATCATGTCTTCGTTTGAGGATATAGAAAATGAAAAGATACCCATCTAAGTCAATCGTTACGTTCTTTATTTTATCAATATCGATACTGGTATTAGTGGTGGCTGTCGCGCTTCAGATTCGTGGTGATCAAGCATGTGATGATTGCTACGAATCAGACAAAGGACAGTTCAAGTATGTTCTTTACGATGGAACGTCGCCCTCCGTTATTCCAAGCATCCATAATACCTTATTGAGTAACCGCACTCCCTTAATGAAAACGTTCGAGCTTGATTCTATGTCGCCAGTCACCGTTAGGGTGTGGCGAAACCAAAAGGCTTATTTAGACGAGCAAGAAAGAAGCATCGGGTATCGATATGCGTTCTCTTCTGGGTATATTGAACCTAACAGTAATGAGATTAGGTTGCTCTATTTTGGTGGTGAAATTCATAAAACCGCTCTACATGAGTTTGTACATTTGCTGACTCTGCAAGTGAATCCGAATTTTGCAAACAATCCACGGTGGCTGTGGGAAGCCATCGCTATCTATAAATCTGAAGATTATTGGTTTCACATGAATAACAGACACGCCATCAGTCGCCGTTTTGATGGTCTGGCTCAGGACTTATACAACAAGCCGAATAGCACCCCGGCGGTTTATGAGCTTGGCTATACGGTCGGTGAGTTTATTGAACGTTCATGGGGAGAAGAGGCGTTTGTTGATCTCATTAAGAGCAATGGGGATCCCTCACAGCTTACCGATCAGCCAATAGAATCGCTGTTTTATGATTGGGAAAAATTCGTCAAAACTACGTATTTGAGTGGCCCGAAAAGTGAGTATGAAAAAGCCATGGAACGAAGCCCATTCGATAGAAGAGACAAGGTAAACTAATCAAAAAAGAGGTGATGTTTAATTAAAAACATCACCTCTTTTGTTATTCATTTCTGGGTTGTTGATTCGCACTTATTCGCTATCGTCACTTGGCTGATCAGTACTCAAGTATCGAATCAACTTAGCTGGTGTGCCACCGTATAGACAGTCTGGCGGTACGTCGCTGTTGACTACAGAGTTAGCCGCGATAACAGAGCGAGCACCAATAGTCACATCTTGGTTGATGACTGAGTTTCCGCCAATCCATACATCGTCTTCAACGATAATTGGAAAGCAGAAGGTTTCCCATTTACGACGACTTAGATGGTCTAGAGAGTGAGAGGCGGTGTAAAATTGAACGCTTGGCCCCACCAAAACATTGTTACCAATCTTGATGTTCGCGCCATCAAGCATCACCACGTTCATGTTAATAAAGGTATCGTTGCCAATCTCGATGGTTTTACCAAACTCACAATGGAAAGGAGGACGCACAACACTACTTCCGATTTTGCCAAATAGATTTGCTTGAAGGCTCGGCTGTTGAGTGTCGTTAGAACATTGATTGAAATCTGACAGAGCTTTACTGGCATGAGTGCGCATTTGGTCAATCTCATGATCGGCACCGTCAAAAACTTCGCCAGACAGCATTTTTTCGAGTTCTGTTTTCATTGTTTATTTCTTCCGAATCAATATCGGTATTAGCATACTGATATACAGACATAAAAAAAGAGAAAAGCCTCAGCCTTTCTCTTCCTATTTTTGCTTTAAGCACTAATGCTAGCGAGCCTAGCTATTCAGCAAAAGGCGCGCTTTGCCAAATTAGATTTGCTCAACGAAACCCATTAGGTGCTTTTTCACTTCATCTGAAGCAAAAGCGCTCTCTACAGAGTACTTGTAGATTTCAGCGTAATCTTCTTTTGTTAGGCCGAATGTTTCACAAACACGCTTCACTTCGTTGGTCATGGTTGTGTTCGACACAGTGCGGTTGTCTGTGTTGATCGTTACAACGATGCCGTCTTTCTTGAATTCAGCAATTGGGTGGTCGCTGAATTGGTGAATACATTTAGTTTGAACGTTACTTGTTGGGCAAGTCTCAAGTGCAACCTGCTTTTCTTTAACGATGTTGTACGCATCTTCGTTGCCTTGGATGTGAACACCGTGACCAATACGCTCAGCGTCTAGCATAGTGACTGCATCGTAAACGTTTTGACCATGCCATTGCTCACCAGCGTGAACCGTCACACGGTAGCCTTGTTCGATCGCGTATTGCGTGTATTCAGGGAATTCAGCACAGAAACCTGGCTTTTCACCGCCTGCGATATCAAACGCAACAACACCTTTACCAAGATAAGGTTTACCCGCGTCGATCACGTCTTTGATAGAGTCTTTAGGGAACATACGCAGTACAGACATGATGTAGTTGCCCTTGATGTCGTATTTCTCTTCAGCACGCTTCATGCCTTTTACTGCGCTTGCAATGATCGTATCAAGAGACAGACCTTTGTTTACGTGCAGGATTGGTGCAAAGCGAACTTCTAGGTACTTAACGTTTTCTAGTGCAGCGTCTTCGTAAAGCTCAAAAGAGATACGTTCAATTGCTTCTTCAGTCTGCATAACTTGCAGTGGTAGGCTGAAACAAGCTAGGTACTCATCTAGGTTTTTGCAATCTTCTGGCACCGTTAGAGATTGAACAACCGCATCGCGATCTTCAGGCAGTTTGATATTGTACTGTTTTGCCAGGTCAATAATCGTATCTGGACGAACACTTCCGTCTAGGTGGCAGTGTAAATCAATCTTTGGTAGTGCTAGAAAATCCATGAGTATTCCTTAATTCTATTATTCTTTGAGCGTGTTAACTCACATGCGCTAAATTTACCAAGACCATGATATGATTTAAAGTGACAATTAATCATCATTAACCTGAATTTAGGGAATATCATGGTAGATGTTAAAAGCTTACTTAAATGCGATATGAATTTGCTGCTTTGCTTACACGTTCTGATTGAAGAACGAAGCGTGAGTAAAACGGCAGAACGACTCTTTTTGAGTCAATCTGCGGTAAGTAAACAGCTCACCAAACTCAGAGCTTTGTTTGATGATCCGCTGTTTGAGCGCGAATCCAAAGGGCTATTCCCAACCCCTAAAGCACTGGCATTAGCGCCTAAGATTCACCAAATCTTGCTGCAGATCGAAAAGCTTACCGTTCCCGAGGTTTTCGATCCTAAAGACAGTGAGCGTACCTTCACTATAGACCTTGTCGAAACTGCCTACACGGCGATTTATCCGCATTTTATGCCGACAGCGCTTGCTGATGCGCCTCACATTACCATCAACAGTTCAACGTGGAGTAGCGACAGCTTTAAACGTTTATTAAAGCGTGAAGTTGATTTTGGTATCGGTATTTTCGAGTTGGATGAACGTGCTTCTACCCACGTGCAATGTATCCCTGATGAGTTGGATTACGTTGAGCTATGTTTGGATTATTCCGTGTGTTTGATGCGTAATGACCACCCTGCGTTGCAAGAAGAGTGGAACCTCGACACCTTTCTAAAATATCGACACATACAGTTGGTGACGGGCGGAGCAGGCGACTGGCTATTGATGGAGGTGCTGAACTCTAAGCAGCTAGAGATCAACAAAGCCGCTAACGTGTCTGACATCACCAGTGCCATTAAATTGTGTAAGCAGAGCGATTTGTTAATGTGTTACCCATACAACTCGGTACGCGATTACATTGATAGCGGCGAGTTGGTGATGAAGCCCGTTCCGGTCGATTTGGTGCCAGGAGGCTTGTTCTTACTGTGGCATAAATATTTCGACTCAGAGCCGAGCCACAAATGGTTACGTGATTTGATCATCGAACAGACTCGATAGTTGAGATGTTTCAGCTATATAAGCCATTGAAAGATAGAATAAACGTAAATATTTGAGAAAAAATGTCACTTTATTTCGTCTTTTGGGATTAAGCTTCGTCTTATTCTGGGTGCTATTTTTATTTGTAAGATGAGATATGACAATTCCACCGTTATCACAACAGATTATTGAAGATGCATGTGAATGGGCGATCATGCACGGCGTTGCGTTCCGCCAGTCAGACAATACCGCTAGGCATTGTCCTTTCAGTATTGCGCCAATGACAATGGAGCGTGAGGTTTATGAGCACTTGCGCCTAGTCACTCCGCTTATAACTAAGCTGATCAGCAACGTATCGGAAGATCATGATTTTTTACAGTCATCATTGAGCGATATGGCTCAAGCCGATCCGTTCTTTGGTCGCTTGATGGAGTTGCATCAACAAGCTCACGGCAGTGAAGATAAGCGTTTGAACCCGGCTCGCCAACCATTGTTACTCATGCGAACAGATTTCATGGACGATCGCCAACACGGTGCCAAAGTGATTGAGTTTAATGGCATTGCTGCAGGAATGGCTCCGTTTGGTCAGCGCGCAACAGAATTCCACTCATTCATGCAAAACCAATGGCCAAACGTCTATAACGATTGGTTAGAAGACCCATCTGCAACAACGGCTGAAAACCAAGGTTTAACGCAGTTGGCTGACGGTATCGCGACTTCTGCGAGAAAGGTGAGAGCGGACTTCAATTGTTCAGACAAAAATGCTCCTGAAAAACCAACATTTTTGATGGTGGTGCAGAAGAATGAAGACAATGTGTATGACCAACACTTACTAGAAGTGGAACTGCAGAAGCAGGGTATTCGCACGGTTCGACGTACCTTTGAACAACTAAGCTGTCAGCTTTCAACGGGCGATAACCAACGTCTGTTATTGCAAGATGTTGGCGCTGTTGATGTTGTGTATCTAAGAGCGGGTTATCAGTATTCAGATTACTGGGCTCCAGAGCTAAATGAATCGGTTTGTTGCCACACGCTAAGTCAGACCCGTTTGTTCATCGAACAACACCATGTCGCTGTGAATGCCACCTTCAGCCAACAACTAGCAACCAGTAAAACCATGCAAATGCTGCTGACCATGATGCCTGCATCAGAATACGCACGCTGGGGTTTAACGCTAGAAGAAGCAGAACTGGTGAAAAGTGTATTGGCCGATATGAAGCCAATCACCAGCGAGTCGATTGAATGGTTTAACACACAAGCTGATAAACAAGAGTGGGTGCTGAAAAACCAAGGAGAGGGCGGTGGTCATTGTGTATTCGGTGACGATATCAGCGAACAACTGAGACAGCTTAAGCCCGATGAGTATGACGCATGGGCACTGATGCAGCGTTTGTATCCACATGAGCGAGAAGTGCCAACTATTGCAGTGCGAGACACTCAACAAACGCTCGTGACAGACTTAGTCAGCGAAGTGGGTTTGTTCACCGCTTACTATCAAGGTAAGCCAGTTACTGAACTGGACGGCTACGCGGGCTACTTAATCCGCAGTAAACCAGCCAGCGAAAACGAAGGTGGAATACACAGTGGAAAAGGGATCCTTGATTCGTTGGTGTTGATTGATTAGTTGATTTGATAAATTTTAAAAACCAGAACACATGTTCTGGTTTTTTTGTATCTGAGCTCAGTAAAACCTAAGAGTTTGGATTACTACAATCACGTCCTAACTTGGTAAACGTCAACGGAGTTTGTCCGGTCTGCTGTTTGAAAAAAGCAATAAACGCGCTGTTGGACGAGAACTCTAACTGGTGTGCCACATCACCGACTTGTCGGTTTTCTGAAAGCAGTTCAATCGCTTTAAACAAGCGCCATTGCTGTCGCCACTCTTGATAGGTCATGCCTGTTTCGGCTTTGAATAATCGAGTAATTGTTTTGGTGCTTGCGCCAACTGATTCAGCCAACGTCGATAAGGCGGGTGCGAGAAAAGAGGCGGTTCGGACTTGCTTACAAAAGCTTTTAAAGCGGCGATCTGTCGGTAGCGGCAAGATGAACGAATACTGATTGGCGCTGTAAAACTCTTCCCAGAATAGGTTGGCGGTATTGGTGGTTTGCTCCGATGCAATGTTCCAATCCCAAAAAGCCATCTTATTGATCAGCGCCTTCAAAAGCTCGTTCACTTCCACAATCTCAATAGCCTCCGGGCAGGTGTAAATACTGCTATCGAAATAGAGCGAGCGATAGGCAACCACATTGGTCATCTGTGCTCGATGCTTGGTATAGGGCGGGATCCACACGGCTTTAGTCGGCGGTAAAATGCAAAGGGCGTTTTCTAAGGTCAAGGTGATGCAGCCTTGCGGAGCATACAGAAGTTGCCCCTTAACGTGGTGATGTATACCCGAGTCATGTTTGCCTAGCTCTGCGGCAATGCCAATTACAGGAGCGGGTAAACTGTCTGCATCAAACTCGATCGTCTCACTAATTAATGCCATTTGTCCCAATCTTGTTGTTTTTGGTTTTAATGTTGTTAACGAGCCAAGGTTAGTTTCCTCTAGACTTCCCGTCAAGTTCACTGGTCTTGGAAAAATGATGAAAACAAAACCTTCTTTATGGCAAATGGTGCTGCTGTTGATGTTCCCTCAAATCGCAGAAACCATCTATAGCCCGACTCTGGATTCAATATCGAAATCCTTTGATGTTAGTTACACACAAGCTGCGCAAACCCTCTCGATCTACTTCTCAGCGTTTGCGCTCGGTGTGGTGGTATGGGGGATATTGGCAGACAAATGGGGACGCCGGCCAACCATGTTATTGGGGATGGGGTTATTCGCGTGTTCTGCGTTGATCGCAATGCAAACCAATAGCTTTGTTTGGTTGATGATAGCCAGAGCCATGGGCGCTTTCGGGCTTGCGGTGGGCTCGGTTGTGACACAAACCATGTTGCGAGATGCCTTTAGCGGCGCTGAACTGGTCAAGGTGTTTGGTTACATGGGCATGGGGCTGTCGATTAGCCCAATCATCGGGCTGCTTCTTGGCGGTCAATTAAGCCAAGCGGGCGGGCATCAATATGTATTTATTGCCTTATTTATTATGGTATTAGCGTTACTGGTACATAGCTTATGGTCGCTGCCTGAAACACAACAATCTAAGCAACCGTTGCAGTTAAAATCGCTCAGTATTCACATGATTAAAGACGGGGGTATTTGGGTATCGGCACTGCTTGTCGCATCGTTCAATATTGCGCTGTTTTCGTATTATCAACTGGGTTCATTCACCTTCTTACAGCTTGGGTTTAGCATCGAGCAGTTTGGTTATAGCGGTGTCGTGCTTGGGTTCGGAACCTTGTTGGGAAGCTTGGTTAATAAGGCGCTATTGAAGCGACAAGTTTCATCTATCTCTTTGATTGGTCTGGCGGCAGGGCTTCAAACGGTAGGCGCAGTGAGTGTGTATTTTTCACAGCACACGATCTGGTTCTTGCTTCCGATGATGTTGGTGGTTATGGCGTTTGGTATTGCGATTCCTAATGTATTGAGTCGAGCCTTGGTGCGTTACCAATCTCAAGCAGGAAGTGCAGGCGCACTGTTTGGTTTGATGTATTACACATTGATCGGTTCAGGGCTCGCTTTAGCGGGAATGATTCAAGACCTAGGTATGATGTTGGTACTTTGCGGCGCGTTATCTGTGTTGGTGACGATACGCAGTCGACTCTCTCTTAAACGCTAAGTCTTTCATCTGTATTGATAAATTCCGTGCCCTGTTTGGCGTGGAATTTATCATTTCTTGGTTTGTAAATTTGGATATTGACAGGGGTAGAGTGATCGTTCTACTCTATAGGTAGAACAATCATTCTACCCATTGTTATGCCAATCACAGTTATTTACTACGATTGGTATTCGGTATTAAGAGAGCACTATGTTGAGAGAACAGATTGCAGCAAGCCTTGAAGTGGCGTTCAGCCAACAAGGTTTTGCTGAGCCGAGCGTTGCACAGCTGAAAACCGCGAGCGGTGTAAGCCTAAGAACCCTGTATAAACACTTCCCTTCAAAAGAAGCGATGATTGTTGGTGCATTGGAATACCGACACCAACGTTATCTCGATTTCTTATTGGAGGAGTCGCCAGAGGCTGGATTGGAATCTGTCACTCATATTTTCAACAAGCTCCAACAATGGTTAGAAGAGTATGCGCCGCATGGGTGTATGTCGATGAATGCTATGGCCGCGTTTCCTGATAATGCGCTTATCAGCCAAGCGGTTACAAAGCACAAAGAACAAGTACGTTTTCTGATAGGTAAGCAGAGCCTGCGAGAGGATCTCGCGACACCGTTCTTTTTACTTCATGAAGGTGTATCAAGCGCGTGGCCAGTATTAGGCGAAGAAGCCGTGACATCAGCACAGAATATGGTGACAAAATTACTCAAGGAAACATGATGAAATTCGAATTACCAAAAACAATGAAAGGCGTAGAGATGTTGGGTCACGGCGGAGCAGAAATGCTTGGTTATCGTCAAGATATCGCTGTTCCTCAAATTGAACCTAATGAAGTACTGATCAAAGTGATGGCTGCGGGCGTGAACAATACGGATATCAACACGCGAATCGGTTGGTACTCAAAAAGTGACGATTCAGACGACGCAAGTTGGTCGGGTGAAGCGTTGAAGTTCCCTCGTATCCAAGGTGCTGACGTATGCGGTTTCATCGTGGCCGTTGGTAATGAAGTCTCGGCTGAACGTATTGGTGAGCGTGTTCTTATCGAACCTTGTTTGACGGAAGTGTACGGACGAGATCTGCCACAACCATGGTATTTCGGATCTGAGTGCGATGGCGGTTTTTCTGAATACACCAAAGTAGCAGCAAAACATGCTTACGCGGTGAACAGCACTATGTCGGATGTAGAGCTAGCGTCTTTCCCATGCTCTTACTCGACCGCAGAAAACATGCTGACGCGTGCCAATGTGGCTGAAGGTGATCGCGTGCTTATCTCTGGTGCATCGGGCGGTGTGGGCTCTGCGGCTATTCAACTAGCAAAAGCTCGTGGCGCGTATGTTATTGCCATCACTAGCCCAAGCAAGAACCAACAGCTACTTGAACTTGGCGCTGATGAAGTGATTGCCCGTGATGCTGATTTGGTTAAAGCGCTAGGCGAAAGCAGTGTGAATGTGGTTATCGATTTAGTGGCTGGTGAAAAGTGGCCTGAATTTCTTGAAGTCCTAAAACCGCATGGTCGTTATGCCGTATCTGGTGCGATTGGTGGTGCGATGGTTGAGCTTGATGTTCGTACTCTGTACCTGAAAGACCTTAGCTTTTTTGGCTGCACGGTTTTAGAGCCACAAGTATTCCAAAACTTGGTTAACCGCATCGAGAAACAGGAGATCGGTGCGATTGTCGCGGAGTCTTTCCCATTGGCCGACATCCATACGGCACAAGATGAATTCTTGAAGAAAAAGCACGTTGGTAAGATCGTGTTGGAAGTGGCTAAGTGCTAGTTTTAGCCGGCTTCACAATTCAAACCTATGTAAGAGCGAGCCAGTGTTATGTGCTCGCTTTTTTGTTTCTGGCGAATACAGGAGGCTTAGTCTCGCAGGTTGTTAAGTAACAGATCCTATACAGTTGAAAAGTTAATGATTCATTTGTCACTATATGGTTTATGAGTTGTCTGTGCGATAATCACCGCCGTTATATATCCCTATCTATGTTGTATTCATCTAGGAGCCGTATTGATGTTTAAAAGGGTATTGCAGGCATTATTCTCACCTTTTGTTGATTCAAAAAACAAACCCTCTGCAGAGCCTGTCCAAAAAGAGCAACAACAAACCGTTGCTACTGATTCTGTTCAGTCTTCAATTTTTGTTCCGCCTTCGTCAGCTCAACCATCATCATTAATCGTCGGTAAGACGCTTAGCCTTCACGATGGTGAGTTCCTTGATTATTTGTTTGGAGAGTCTCGCCTTCGAACGGAGTCAGATCCATTTAGCGATTTTGTCGCTTGTCAGATCGAACGTTTGATTCGCTCTCCAAAAGCCTTGCTCAATGAATTACCAGTGATGCCAGCCTCTGTGACCACATTAATGGCAGAATTACAGAGTGACGAATTTGATGTAGATACATTGCTAAAAGTGATTGAGCGAGAGCCGAGTATGGCTGCCGATGTAATTAAACTGGCTAACAGTGCTTTCTACAAACGCAGTGAAAAACAGGTAACCGACCTAAAAACAGCATTCCTAAATATGGGTTCTCAAGGACTTGTTGAAGGGGTTGTGAATAGCTACATGAAGAACTTCACGCCGGGCAACAATATTTACTGGCGTCATTTCGGTGAGAAAACTTGGAATCACAGCGTTCAAACCGCGTCTTTTTCTAAGGAGTTGATGAAAGACTCTTCATCCCAAGAAGATCAAGCGGCGGCGTACTTTGTTGGGTTGATTCGCAACTTAGGCAAGATGATCATTTTCCAAATGATGGTCGAAGCCTTCAAGCATGTTGATCCTTCTGTTCCACCTAACTCATTAGCATTGAAGCGTTTAATGAACAGCTACTCTATTCGCCTGACTTACACCATTGCTAAGTTCTGGGAGTTGCCAGAATCTGTGCTGACGGTGATTGGTTATCAAGAGTCGAGCCGATATGAATGCACGCCACTTGGTCAAGCTGTGTTTGAAGCTAACTACCTGAGTGAGCTGTACTATTTACTAGAAGAACAAACGATTGAAGTCGAGCAGTTTAAGCGCAGATGCAAAGAGACACTGATGTCACCTGCGGCTTTCAAAGTGGCTAACCGTATCTATAAAGAGTCCGAATTGGCGCTGGTGGGATAATAACGGCATGGCGTTGGCTAGGTTGATTCTTGAGGTCGTCAAAAAGCGGTATTTTCTAAATGGTCTTACTAAGCAGTAAGACCATTTCTGTATCTAGCTTCGATTAAGGGATCTCAGTCAGTTCTTGCTTCAATTTATCGATTTTACGCAGTTCTTTTTCGATCTTACCTTCATACTTTCGAATCTTATCCGCTCTGTCATCTCTTTTGGCTTCTTCTAGGTCGGCTTGGTACTCAGTCAAATCTTGCTCATTTGATTCAATCTTCTCACGCAGATCATCCTTCAAACCTTCATTGGTGCAGTTCTCTTTCGCCGCTTTCAACGCTGTGGTTAATCGCTCCACTTTGTACTGATTGTCGTACTGCTCCGCTTTCTTTATCTGATATTCGATCTCACAGAACTTCTTCTCACAGCCCGTTAGCGCGTCGCATTGAGTGCTAGCAGCGACACTGTTAAACGAAAATGCGCAAAGAAACAGTATTGAGCCTTTTAGGTGTCGAGTCATGATTTACCTTCTCACTGGGTCTATTTAGCTTGAGCTTATTTTGTTTTTACTGTTCTCAAGCTTACCTTGGTTGAGACTAATTTAGCCTAGCCTCATGTCTATATTACTTAATGACGCTATTGGCAGCTGAATGTTAAAGATAAGTCTTTGTGCCCAATGATTTCTTTCAGGTCTTACTCAGAAGTGGCTAATCCACAATTGGTCGAGTTCGCACCAACCGAATCCATTTACTTGCGCGGCGTGTATCTTTTCAGAAACTTGTAAATTGAACGCCTCTTGCTTGAGCTCAACCACAACCTCAGAGTCATTCAACCAATCCCGAAGCTTCAACAGTGCGTTCGCTGCTAATTCAAAGTTTGGCTGGTTTCTTATTGAGGCTAAGCCTTGTTCGATTGTCTCTAGCATCTCAGCAGGCAGAGCTAAATCCTCAAACGGAAAGCGAATGAAAAAGCTTAACCACGAAGTGAAGGTGTCGTTCTCATCAATAATGCTGCATAGCGCGACGTCTTTGGTAGTTAGGTAGTTAGTTAGGTAGTGTCCATATTCCACGCTGGTTTTGCTGTCGCCGGATACTGACAATTGCTCGAAAAGAGTTTGGCATTCAGAGGTGTCTTCAACAGTGAATTCACGAACGATTTTCGACAATGTTGGGTTCTGAATTTTGAAAAACGTTGAGCCGAAATCCGGTTGAGAAGAATGGTCATCGCCACACACGGTGATCGTTTTCTCGGGCAGTTTCACGCACACCTGATTTTGAGCGCAAGCTTTGCTCTGTGCCCATTCCGGATAGACCCACAACTCGACTCGATTGAGAATGGGTGTGCTGTGTGAATACGCGTTATTGCGGCTTAATCTCAACATCTTGCTCGAGAAAATGTCTAACGAGAACGCACCAGATCCAATCAGCCTATCATTCGATGATGAGTGATCAAATACGGAGGCTTCAGCTCTGGCAAGTAGGCGTGGTAAGTGCCAATCAGGTTGATTCAATTTCACGACAACCACATTACCTGCCGAGACAGAGACCTCATCAATATGCTGATAACAGCGACGCCATATTTTGCTTTGAACTAGCGAGTTAAGGTTGCGCGCTATGTCTTGAGGTTCGAGTGTTCTGCCGTTATGGAACTGAACGCCATTGCGAATTTGAAAGTGCCACTGTGTCGCATCTTCATTAGGTTGCCAATGATAAGCCAGATCGCCGCTGAGTTTGCCGTGCTTAACGGAGGTTAGGCGTTGGCAAGTTTGCATCACTAAGAAACGTTCGGTGCGTCTAAGTACTCGTTGAGGGTGAAGCGCTTCGAGTTCTCGGTGAAATGGGATATACGCGATATTCTGCGCCGATGGATTGGTATTGCTTAGAAAGGCTTGTAACTCAGCGCCAGCATTGCGGCCATTGAAGGCCAAGGTGCTAAACACCTGTTCGATGTTGCCTGCGTCAGCTTGGGTTTGTGCATATTGGTAACACGCCTCAATGGGCTCAACCAGACACGTGAGTTGTGCCTTCTTGCTGCGGCCTGAGCTGGCTTGCCACTCAATCCAACCTTGCGTTGTCATCGCTTTGAGTAAGGTTTGAACATGACGTTCACTCACGTGCAGCAAGGCAGCTAATTGGCTGACTTGGCAGCGTGATACTCCAGGCCCAAAAGCCTGAAATATCTTTTCATACAGTTCAAGCTTGCGCTTAAGGTTGCCCAATTTGCTTTTCCTAACGACGAGGTTGAGTTAAATGTTTATAGCCAGAGTCAATGAGTGCTTTTTCCATCGTATCGAGAACTTGAGAGGTTATCTCTGAGCTTAGGATATCCGACTCAGTTTTGCCTTGAAGCACCAAATCTGAAAAATGGTCGATTTCAAATTCGAACCCGTTCCCCGTCACTCGGTTGTTGATGGTCGACTTCTGCCCTTGATGTTCAATCTCAATAAAGGCCGGATTCCACCATTTTTCGTAAATGGTGATCTTGGTATCGGGTCCTCTCAAGTGTGCTGATCGGGGAAGGTTCTGCACTGTTGATGCCGATATCTTACCGCTCATATCACCAGAGAATGTAAAGCACGCATCGGTATCAACATTCGCTCCCTCATACAGACATGACATCTCTACCTGGGGTTTTGAAGGGGTCACACCCAGTGTTCGACACAAATCGTAGAAGAACCAAAGCCCATAGACCCCAACATCGAGCGTTGCTCCGCCCGACAAAACCGGATTGAAGATGAACAAATCGGGCTCATAGTCGTGATGGTTGCCAAAGCTGGCTTCGATTGAGTCTACCTGAATGTTGTTGTCGACCAAGAATGATTGAAGCTCACGATATGCGGGAAACACCACAGTTTTCATCGCTTCTAACAGCATCACGCCATTTTGTTTCGCGAGGGCTTTCATCTCAAGCCAGTCAGCAAGATTGGTGAAAGCCGGCTTCTCGACCAATACGTGTTTATTGTTCTTTAGAAACAACTCGGCGAGTGGCTGGTGGTATGGGTGAACGGTAGCGATGTAAACCGCTTCAACATTTGGGTCATGCGCCATTTCTTTATAAGAGCCATAAGCCTTGTCGCAACCAAACTTGTTGGCGAACGTGGCTGCGCGTTTATGGTCTCTCGCGGCAACCGCATAAAGTTCACCATGCAGACAGTGCTCTGTTACAGCTGTTGCGAATCGATTGGCGATATTGCCTAGCCCTGCGATGCCCCATTTAATTTTTCGTTGCGTGTCGCTCATCAGTTGCTCCAAATCGTTGTTTTGTATCAGTGTACTCAGAGACGCCACATACAAATAGAGAACAGATTTCTCAACCTGTTCTCTATTTATTTTATTCTAGTTGAAACTCAGGATCAGCTCTGTATGGAGCGTTTCCAATCGGCTAGGGCTTGAATGTGTTTTGGCCCGATGCCACAACAGCCACCGACAATATTCGCACCCAATGCGTGCCAGCGTTTTACATAAGTTAAGTAACCTTGGCCATCCAGCTCACGCATCTCCTGAAACATATCATTCGCTTCATGTTCGTTGCTGATAGGCGCAAAATTGTTGGCGTAGACACCAATTTCTAAATCACGGCCTAGCTCATCGATCACTTTCTTCGCATCGATAATGGCTTGATCCATCACTTCAGGCACTGAACAGTTAAACATAATGCCTGTCGCGTTTGATTGGCAGGCAAGTTTGATCGCGTCTGTTACGCTCTCGCCAGAACGAATATTGGCAGAATCGCCCTTGGTGTCTTCCAAACTGAATGCGTAGTAACAAGGCTTATCGGACTGTTTAAGTACCGCATGAATGGATTCGAACTCTTGCAGGCTGCAGATGGTTTCCGCTATCCAAAGATCGATGTTTGGATCTTGAGCATCGTAAAGGGTTTGGATGATTGGCGCCGCCTCTTCTACCTTAAACAAGTCTGGTCGGTAGCTGCCAAATGGCGGTGGAATCGCGCCTGCTACTTTCACTGTGTGGGTAGCATTGTCTGCAACTGCTTTAGCCAGTTCGCCAGACAGTGCGGCTAGTTCAAAGCCTCGTTGCTCGAACAGCTCTTCACCCAAATGAAAAGGCACACAGGCGTAGCTATTAGTGATCAGGATTTCAGCACCTGCATCGACAAAGTTTTGATGCGCTTGGCTCACAAATTCGGGTGCTTCAATTAGTGCTTGAGCGCTCCAAAGAGGCTGTGAGAATGGCGCGCCAATTTCTTTGAGTTCTCGGCCCATGCCGCCATCAAGTATGGTTAGTGTTTTCATATTTAATACTATCTAAACAATTGCTGAAGTTCTGCCGCCACCATATCAGACAACCTTGTTAGACAGAAGCTATCAAGACAAGGTTCAACTGTCGATGAGGGAGTTTCGTTATAGGTGGTCTAGCGGGCTAGTCGTGCCGCTAAAGTGTTGCCCAATAACGTGAGTGTATATCTGAGTTGTCTTAACATCATTGTGCCCCAGTAGCTCTTGAACCGTTCTGATATCGGAGCCTGACTTTAGAAGTTGTGTAGCAAAACTGTGCCTGAAAGTATGACAACTAATTCGTTTGTGGCGCAATTTATTAAAGTTAGTCGCCTTCTTCAGTGTTTTTCGGAGCACCGAATCATGTAGGTGGTGTCGGCATACGATCCCCGACTCTGGGTGTTGAGTAACGGATTTTGATGGGAAAAGGTACATCCAAGCAAGTCGTCGATAGGCACTCGGGTATTTTTTGCCTAATCGGTGAGGCAATGATGGCCCAAACCCATTCAAGTTATCTTTAGCGAGCAGATCTGCAACTTGTGAAATTTTGTCTTGTATAGCTTCAGTGAGTGAAAAACTTAAAATTGTCACTCGGTCTTTATTTCCTTTCCCATCGTGAACAGTGAGAGACCCTTGTTTTAGGTCTATATCTTGTACTCGAAGCCTCAGGCATTCCGATACTCTCAAACCTGAGCCATACAACAAGCGAAAAAACAGTTGATATTTAGGGTCTATTTCATTGATCACCGAGATAGCTTCCGCATGATTGAGTACGCTAGGAATTTTTCGAGACCGAGTCGCGTAACTGAACCCCAAATCTCCTAGAGGTTGCTTAATAAATTGATTGTATAGATAGGCTAGAGCATTGAGAGCAACTTTTTGAGTATTGATGGCTACTTTTTGTTGATTAGCTAAATGAGAAAGAAAGGACACAACCTCAGTTGCATGCATCTGTTCAGGGTGTTTAAGACTATGAAAATGAATGTAGTACTTAATCCAATAACAGTAGGCTTTGATTGTCCTGCGACTATAGCCCCGCATCGTCATATGTTCGCAAATTGCCTGCATGAATTGACTCGCCATATATCCCCCTCACAAAAACTGTATATACAGACAGTTTATTGATTGTTGAATAATTAATGACTTAAAAAAGAGTGGTTTTTAACTCTGATTGAACACGAATCTAACGAGGGTTTGTGTTTAAGTTATTGATTAATAAATGAATCGTTGGGTGGTTAAGAATGATAACGAGCGTTATATAGGCGGTGACGTGTGCTTGCACGTTTTCACACTTAATGTTTAGACCCGCTTTTATATTAAATGCATAGCATTCAGTTGGTTATGAGATATCTTTTTGATATGTTAAGCGGATGGATTCATGCTTGCATGATATTAAAATGTTAGGCTACTTATTCATCATTTAGAATTCAGCAAGCACTATGGTTGTTATGTTCATGATAAACTTTCTAAATTATTAACGTATTGGGATTTTTAATTTGGAAATTGATGTAAATACTGTGACTTTGATAACCGGTGGAATTGGTGCTACTGGCTCAATTGCAGGAGCAATTGCTGGTACTTTACTAGGTATTAAATTAAGTAATACCAAGCCAGATATTGATGTGTTTGTTGACCATAAAGCTTGGATGTACTATCCATCTCGAGGGTTCGCAATGTATTTACCAGTAACGGTAATTAATGAAGGTTCTAAGTCAGGGACAATAAAAGATTTCGAAGTTACTCTAACTTCACCAACCAAGCAGAGTTGGAATCTAAAGTTCAGCGACTTTGGCATTGATACCAGTGATGCTTCAAGTGCTTCTTGGGGAAAAGGGAAAGATGCTCGTCCAATTCTTTGTCATGGAAAGTCTGGTAATCAATACATATTGAGACTTGAAAACTTCGACTTAATGAGTTGTGGTAGGTCTGATGTGGAAATAGTTGCTGGTAAATATGAAATCACTCTTGATGTTTTAGATCGAAAAGGCAAAACATTCATATCGAAGACTTATACTTTAACTGTCGGGAGTGAAGCCAAAGGTCAATTGACCTTATGCCGGAATGAGCCCCAAAGACTTACAAGCTATTATTTTGGTATATCGGAGTGCGCGGACTGAGCGTAGCCTAACAAAGCGTTTAAGACAGATTCCCAACGCTCGGCATTTTCAGTTTGGGTTAGCTTTAGTGTTTAAGGTGGCAAGGCTTGAGGTAGGGTGGTGGCGTTGCTCACTACTTAACGCGGCTACATGGATTCCCCCGGTTGTCAAACATCCG
>NZ_JAPHPW010000042.1 GCF_026241515.1 Vibrio sp. 14G-20 | reverse complement strand
GAGCCTACTCTAAGCTTAATGGCTTGAGAGTGAGGCGGACCATATAATTAAGCCCGCCTGTTTGGCTTGTTGGAATACGCGTTTAAACTTCTCTGGTGGGTGTCCTAGCTCTGAAGAATCTAGTCCAACACCAATGATTTTATCTTGATGCTCGAGCACATCGGCAAACGTTTGAATCGCGCTCTCTTCAGGCAGGTGACGCAAGAAACAGGCAATAATCTGAGAGGAAATACCCAACTCTTTTTGCGCCTGTTCAAGAGCACGATGAATACCGTTAATGACCGTGTCGAATGCAATACCACGATCGGTATGTGTCTGAGGATCAAAGAAGATTTCGGTGTGAATGACATTATCGGCTTTACAGCGATCTAAGTACGCCCATGTCAGGTCATAAAAATCTTGTTCTTTGCGTAGCGCATCAGCACCTTGATAGTAGATATCAAGAAACGACTGCAAGTCATCAAATTCGTATGCGCACCTTAACTGCTCTGGGGATGAATAAGGCAGTTCAATGCCATTGCGTTGAGCAAGCTGGAAAAGTAACTCAGGCTCAAGCGAGCCTTCAATGTGTAAATGCAACTCTACTTTTGGGAGCCCTTGAATAAATGCGTTCATATTTCACCTACTATGGATTTTAGGTGTGCACTTACTCTGAATAATAGACAGGATGTTTTTGAACGCCATTACAAAGAGTAAGAACACAATTGTGATCTAAACCCTTCGTAATCAGCACTTTGCGGGAGCTGGTAGAGACCCCCAAACCATATCATTGGGGTTATACGAAGCAAACGGTTGCTACTATACAGAGTTCAGTGTGAATTTCACTAGCCGTTTCTCGATAGAACTAAAAATTACTCAGTAGCATTTAAGAATACTCGCCACACCTTATTCAGAACGACATTCTAATATTAGGTTGACACACTTTAGTTATTGCCGCTATTTTGTCTAAAACCATAAAAGACGGTCGATATGAAAAACAACCCATTCGCGAGCTTTGAGGATCTCCTCTCTCACCAAACCAACACTTTGACCGCATGCCAACCCAAAGATTTCGATAGCACTTTTTTGTTACTGGCAAGAGAAGCACTCGCTTGGTT
The DNA here is from genome assembly GCF_026241515.1 of Vibrio sp. 14G-20. GTDB lineage: Bacteria > Pseudomonadota > Gammaproteobacteria > Enterobacterales > Vibrionaceae > Vibrio. Next base: position 19,254 of record NZ_JAPHPW010000042.1, on the reverse strand, counting down.
TAAGCTCGACAGACTTACTCTATTTCCAAACTCAATGATTCTTCTGGATACAGGAAAAAGTATTTCCGTATCCCAAACAGATACTCCACCGCTTGAAATGGAACGCTTTCTAAAAGGCAATTATCTTGATTACCTTAAGCTTTTACGTTCAAAAGAGTGTTGGCAGTTGTTCCCTGAAGAAACACTAAAGAACCATAAACTCGACCCGTTACGTGTACTTTATGAAGAAGGTGCTCATTGGCATGGGATTGTAAGCCTTTCGTTGTTTGGTCAGCAGTGGGGAGCTATCGGCTTCTCACGGTTCAGTCGTTACGATAAGCCAATTGAAGAGGCTGACATGAAGCGAATCAAATTGCTGAGTGATATCTGGCTCTGTTTTTGGCAGCATTCCAAAATGACACGTAGTGTCACCAGCGATGAAACCAATAATATTAACGAGAGTGAAAAGCTATTATTGCTGACCAAAAGGCAGTATGCGGTTCTGACTCAATTGGCACAAGGTTACACCGCAAAGCAATGTGCAGAGATCCTCTTTTTAAGCCCTAGAACCATTGAATCACACAAATACCGCATGTTGGATATTTTGGAACTCGACAACCATACCGAACTGATTCAGTTTGCACTGCGAAATGGCTTTGGCATCGATAATCCATAGCGATCTTATTAAAAGATCTGATAGTGACGAATGCTTATAAACACAAAATCCTCAAGCAAATAAAGTTTGAGGGATTTATTAAAATAACCTTGTTAATTAATATTTTACTTCAACTGTTTCAGTTATATCGAGTCACTTCTCCTTCAAAGGTAATCTGGTCGTATTCTCGACATTAGTAACATATCGATGTACTTACCCGCTTTGAACGTACTGAGTCTTTTTGTGCCTTCTAACTGAAAACCTACACGTTCATACAAAGCAATAGCGGCGTAGTTATCGGCATGAACCTCTAACTCAAGACGCACGAGGTTAAGCCAGTTATCCGCCTGATTGATCGCTTCCTGCATTAACGTCTTACCGACCCCTTTACCATGCATATCCGGATGAATAGCAATACCAAGACCAGCGCAGTGCCTGTCTCTTACCTTGGTGGTCATGAATAAAGTAATGTGGCCCACTACTTTGCCGGATACTTCCGCCACCAAAGTAAAATGGTCTGAATGACCAAACAGTCGCTCCACTTGGTCAGAACTAAGATAAGGCTTTTGTGAGGTATTTTCTGAAACTGAAGGGTGGCGATAAATATCGAAAATATCTTGGCTATCCGTTGCTTCTAAATGTCTAATTTGTATTTCCAAAGCGCTTCCTTATCCTATTATTTCTATCCATAAGCTAATTTTCATATTACGGATAGCAACGGGCACCTACAACCTTTAAAGGTGTAAGTACCCGAAATAATTAAATAAATAGAAATACTGAACTTAAACTTCTGCTTTGATGAGTATTTTTAACATAGTGCGAATATCAGAATTTATAGTCCACACCCACACTCGCTAATACTTGCTTGGAGTTATAGAAATCGATATTAGAATCTATGCTTCTTAAGCCCAATAAAGTAATGAACGCCCAATCTTTGTAGCCCATCAAACCACCAAACTCATACGCTAAAAAAGCACCATATTCGTTCTCTTCGCGGGCTTTTCCATAGATTGGGTTCGCTTCATCGTACTGACGATCATGTGCATCCAACGTGACAACAAAACCGTGACGACCAATTTTCTTGGCGTAATTTAATTCAATACCATAACTATCAAAGCTAAACGCTCCGCCTTCCGCATCTGAGTGGAAATACACCATGGATGGAACGAACACACCCGCTTGGTTAGCTAAGATGAAAGGGTATCCTGCTTTGGCGTATACATAGGTTCTTTCCCTGTTAAGCAGTGCTATCTCTTCAGCAGATAGCCCCAATGAAGTCCCAGACAGCTCATCATCAACGTCGGACTCACCAATCGCGAAATCCGTTCGAAAGCCAGTGCCGCCTATGTTGGTCATTTGCAATCGCCCAACATTACCTTTTAAATCGGTTTCGTTTCGATTAACGCCAACCGCGTAAGGGTCCGACCAAGCCTTACCCGAGACAAGCGTAGGAAGAACAGAAAAATCCAATATGGTGCCACCAGAAAGTTGATATCGATAACCTATCTCAAACGCAATGGTACCTGTTGCAATATCCTCTCGTGTTGTACCCGCATACACTTGGTGAGTCAGCGATTCGCCAAAAGTATATTGAACAGTGCCCAAAAAGCCGAGTAGCCCTTGGTTTTCACTATCCCCTTCCTGGGTGTTGGTGGCTTGATTAGAATCTTGTTCAATACTCAAATTACTACTGTCAGAGTAGAAACCGGCCAATACACTGAAGTTACCGCTGAAGCCTTCACTTGGAGCAAGACCACTGTATGCAGGCATTGAAGCCAATGCAGAAAATACTACTGGTAAAACAAACCTCATATTCACATCCATTATTTGAATAATCATCAAACAACTATAAGTATCAAAGTAGAGTTATAACAAGCATTTAACAATATAAATTTATTCGCTTGGCGCAGTCGATATCGTTAACCATTCACTCAAAGACACAACAAATTGATCTATCACGATTGGGCTTTCGTAATATCTCTCGAAAATAACGGACAAAACTCAAAGGAAGACAATATGTTTAATAAATTAATCAAAACCATGTCAGTGCTAGTTGCGACGCTTCTTTTTACGGCTTTTGCTCACGCTGATCACCACGGAATGAAGAAAGACATCGTTGACGTGGCGGCTGAAAACGGTTCTTTCAATACCTTGGTAGCTGCAGTAAAAGCGGCCGGCTTAGTTGAAACATTGAAAGGTGATGGCCCGTTCACTGTGTTTGCGCCAACGGATGAAGCGTTCGCTGCACTACCAGAAGGAACGGTTGATATGCTGTTGAAGCCAGAAAACAAAGACAAGCTGATCGCAGTACTGACCTATCATGTGGTGCCAGGGAAAATAATGGCGTCTGAAGTGATGAAACTTGATAGTGTGGTAACAGTGCAAGGTGAAGCGGTAATGGTAGGAATTGATCACGGCAATGTGATGATCAACAAAGCGCAGGTCGTGATGGCAGATGTTGAAGCAAGCAATGGTGTTATCCATGTGATTGATGCTGTATTACTGCCTAAATAATAAAGACGAACACAAATCAAAGGTTCTTAGAGGGTGTGACAGGTTCACACCCTTTTCATGTTTAAATACCAAGTTAAGATCTGTATCAAACTAGCCGAGCCTGCCTTCATATAAGCAAGAACCCGGATTACATAAACAAGCGCCCGAATATCAGAAAGGCCGCCATCGATACCACCTTCGTGAAGACCACCACCCAGATGCAGTCACCAATACTAGAGTGCGTCGCTTTCCCGAGTAGGAACACAAACAGAATCAACCCTAACACCCAACCCACTGTCGGAATCAATGACACCAAAGCAACGATTACAGCAATAGTAAGAAGGGATTTAAAATCTGCGACCACCAAAGACATTTTAGAGGCGATGTACATGCAACATGCGGTGATTAGTGCGTCCATCACAAACGCTAAAGCTTCAATTCCCACTTTTCTTCCTTCACTGATATTTGTTGAAGTGAATATTATCTCTAAAGTGATGATTTTTCTTGAATAAGAGAACAAAAAGCAGGTGAAAACTGTATCAAAAATGAGATTACCGTTCGTCTAAAAGCACAGGTTTATTTGCTCGAGTCTTCTAAGCCTTTGGCCAGTGCTCCCGACCGAGTCTGATTTGCTTTTTGATAGGCATCAAAGCCATCTTCGTGTTTAACTCCGAACAAACAAAGAAACGAGTTGATGACGAATGAAAAGAATGAGATGACGACGACAAAGAGAGGAAACAGCCCCGAGACCCCAGCATCTAAGGCTAGAACGCCAACAGCGAAGGACAACATCGACACTAATGTATATAGTTTAGATCTACTCACATGACTCATGAACAACACTCCTTGTATTCACTCAATGTTTAGATTAGACAAATTACCTTGCACACAATTTGAACTCATCGACAATATCAATAGATCAGGAAAAGTTATCCTTAAAAAGGTTCATTAATATTTCAAAGTAGGTCTCTATACTCTAAAGAACGATAGCCCACTTATACGACCACCTTCTCCATCACGTAATTGGTGAGTTTTACGCCACGCATTTCAACTTCCTGCTCATTAACGACCTTAAAACCAAGGTGTTCATAGAAAGGCCTTGCGGTAATACTTACATCAGAGAAATATCTCGATACGCCACGAACTCGACCCACAGTGAAAACATGTTCCATCAACGCTTTCCCTACCCCCTTCCCTTGATATTCGTGGTGACAGAAAAAGTGATCAATCAAACCGTTGGGTTGCAGATCAGTATAACCAACAACGCAACCATCGAGCTCAGCGACAAAGGGTTGTAACCCATTCATACGCTTTTGCCATAATGCAAAGTCAAAGCTACTGGGTGCCCAAGCTTCGACTTGCTGTTGAGAATAATCTCGAACATTCACGTTACGTACGGTATGAAAGAAGATCTCCCACAGTGCTTTGTCATCACTCGCTTGATAGTTTCGAATTCTAACCACGACATACTCCTTTTTGTCTTAAGTTCTTTCAGAGGTGCAAATAGACAGCTGAATCAGCAGGCTCAATAGTCCAAGCTCAACAGGCTCTGTAACCTGCACTCAACAGCCTCAGCTTTAGAACAAGATATCAACGATAAAACACAGCCAACCAGATCGTCACCATGTCTTTGTCCGTACCAATGACCTTGTGCTTTTCTCGTGCAGCGATGTTGATGTAATCCCCTTTTGATAAAGTAACAACGCGCCCATCTTCAAACTCGATGACGCCTTGACCTTCAACCACCATTACCCATTCATTCTCATCTTGATCATACCAACCCTCTTCTGGTGAACTGTGTCCATGCGACAATATTCTTTCGATTCGAACACCGTCGTTTGCAATCAGGTCATTGAATATTTCATTGGGTATTGACGAAGGAACATCATTGTAAATGTTTGGCATCAAGCTCTCCTAGCTAACATTGAATTGATTAACAACTTGGGCCTTAGCTGCACTGTAAAACCTAAGCAGCGGCACTCTTTCTGAAATAAAAACGATAATAGCCCACCAAGTTACCGCACATAAACAGCGCTCTAAAGCTTCTATAGAGATCTAAAGCTTCAACACGCCACTAATCACAGTGGTCGCAGAGCCGATTAGCTTTATTCGCCCATTGCGTAAGAGCTCTGTCGAGATATAGCCACCACGACGAGACGCCTGATAAGCACTGAAACTACTTTTGTTGAGCTTTTCTGCCCAGTGCTGCGTCAATGCGCAATGTGCCGAGCCGGTAACAAGATCTTCATTAACCCCAACCCAAGGTGCAAAGTAGCGAGAAACAAAATCAAGTTCCGTATTTGATGCCAGCGCTGTCACCACAACACCTCGCCCTTGAATACCTTTTAACGCATCAAAGTTTGGTGAAAGCTCCAATAACACTTGTTCGCTGGAAACTTCGATTAACTGCTTAGAGTCAAATTCTCTGAATGAAACGACTTGATGCGGCTTTAAGCCTAGGTGTTCAAGCAGCGTGAGATTGGCTTCAGAACGCAATGATAACTGCGTACTAGGAAAATCAAGCTCGATAGACGATTCACAAACTGCGGCAGATAACTCCCCAGATAAGGTGTTAAACACAACCTTATCACCTGTCTCAAGCAATCCTCGTTCTTTCATTACATGAACCGTTGCCAGTGTGCCATGCCCACATAGCTTCACTTCGACTTCGGGAGTGAACCATTTAAGCGTCATAGTGTTAAGCGCAAGAAAAGCCGTTTCGGATACCGCCATCTCTTCAGCGATTGAAAACATTAACGACTCATCCAACGGCTCTTTAGAGATACAGACCCCGGCAGGGTTCCCTTTAAACGCTTGAGTTGTAAACGAATCTACTTGATATATCTCTAAATCCACAATGGCTCCTAAATGCACAACGTTTCCCAAATCGGCAATCATGGCTCGTTGGGACATAACCTAGATATTGCTGACCACAATAAGCACAAATACCTTGTGCTACAAGTCTTTAGCAACAACTTTATCGATACTTATGGAGAAACGAAACAAATGACAGACGAAACGTTATAGAAGTGTTTTTAGGGATAAAAGAACATTGAGCATAAGAGTAAATCGCAATGGCAAAACAAAGGAATAACGACGAGTAATGCGAGCGAAAACCCGAAAAAAGCAATCACCGCATCATTATTTAATGCTTAATAATTGCATAATAACTTGTAAGTATGGGTGTTATGATGAATATTAATTTAAATAATCCATTCGCGGACAACAAACTGGAATACGCACTTGTGTTGGATACGATACGACGGAATCATCCTTGCCTCACACGATAAAGGTTAGGTTTCATTTTGGAGTGGCAAGTTGCTATTTGCATGAAATGCATGAAGTTGAAGTTAAATTAAGTGCCTAAATTTGAATCATGTCGCAGGTTTTGGGCTACGATTTAGTTATCACGTACGAAAGGGAATCCGTCAGTGAAAGCGTTTTGTGTATCAATACTCGCCTCAACATCCTTTTTGGCTAACCCTATATTTGGCCAGCAGCATGATATTTATCTCTACAATTGGGATGAATTTTTATCTGACAGCGTCGTTACCCAGTTAAGTGATACCTACGGCATCTCACTAAAGCAACAATTCTTCTCTGATGAGTCAATAAGGGATGAGGTTTTATTAAGCGAGCGTCGAGGCGCTTTTGAACTGGTCATCGTCGAAAGCGTAAAACTTAAGGCATTAGCCAAACAAAACCTGTTCCATAACCTAAGTGACTTACAACAATCCATTGAAAGCAATTTTGACCCCAGATGGGCGGATGGGTGTGGTGAGTATGGTATTCCTTACGCGTGGGGAACATCCGGTATTCTTTATCGCAGTGATAAAGTCTCCGCCCCAGAATCTTGGATGGCGATTCTTGAACCCGACTCCAAAGTCAGTGGCCGTATAAGTATGTACTACGACCCCACCGACTTGGTGAGCACGGCGTTATTGGTCAATCGATTTGACCCATTTACCAATAATGAACAAGAACTTCGTGTTGCGTACAAAACGCTACAACTGCAAAAACCCCATATTGAAAGCAATGAGTATGTCATCGACCACATCCACCAGCTTGAGCGCTTAGCCAATATCGACCTCGCCTACGGATATTCAGGTGACAGCTATGTGCTTAATGATGCCGAACCTGAGGCATCTTGGGCCTACACAGTGCCTCAAGAAGGAACGACCTTATGGTTAGAATGTATGGCTGCAATTAACAACGGAGAGTTATCTCCACAGGCAACCACTATCCTCACCTTCCTATCGCAACCTGAAATAGCCGCTCAAAACGCAATGGATTCATGGTTTGCAACACCAAGTTCAAAAGCAAAAGCACTCACTTCTCAGGAGTATCAAAACGATCCCGAGCTTTTCCCGAGTAAAGCAGTATTAGATCGCAGCTACCTTTATCAGCCGTTAGAACCGAGTAGCATTCAAATTCGCAATCGTATTGTAGACAGTTTGAGATAACTCATGCCCGTTTTGAAGAAGCTCTATTTCGTACTTTTACCCACGCTACTGTTGGTCTTTCTGATCGCAGGAATCGTGTCATACAACTTCGCGTCAAATCATGCTAAGCATATGTACCTAGACAAGGTGCAATCTGATGTGAACACCGCTTTAGTCGCTGCAGAGTATGAGCAACTCGGATTATCCTTACTGGTCAAAGATATTGGGTCTTCGTTGCAGTTTCTTCGCTATATTCAAAACCCAGGCGATTACACGACTCTATCGCTATTGGAGAAACGAGTACTTCGTGTATTAAGCCAGAACCACGTCAATCAATTCGGACAACGCAATGTCTATATTGTGGACCCTAAGTTCAAATTGACACTCTCCACTCTCAGAGCCGATCCTTTCGAGGGGCTAAAAATCCCTGATAAGGTTTACGAAAGAGTCTTCGACATATACACCTCGTTAATCAGTAAAAATGAGCTCTCTTACGAAGGCTTCTCTTATATCTCGGTCAGTGGCGAGCTCAGGTATGCCTATATTGCTGCAATTGACCCTTACCTCCTCCCTCAAGACAAGCGTGCTAGCAATAGTTTAAATCGCTACATATTGATTGCTGACGGACCTCTGATACAACTCTCTAGCTTATTAATCAAATACAATGACGATGACAATATTCAGTTCTTAATCGAACCATCATCAGACGCTGCCAACGTCGAAAATACCCAGTTCGTTATCAAATCAATTGAGCAAACCCAAGACAATATCAATGTGCAGATGACCAGCCGACATCTCATCGCGCAAGTAAATATTCGAGAACAAAAATTCAACCATGAGAAAGCCATCATCGCTAAACAAACCTTGTTAGTTGGCTTTGGTACTCTCTTTACGATCATGTTGATCGTGCATTTAGTGGTGCGCTACCAACTCGTGCGCCCACTCAAAGATCTGTTACATGAAATATCAATCGGCGGGCTCAAGCTTAGGTACTTCAAACGTTCATCAGGGCAAAGCGAAATTGATGGGTTGAAAAACGCTTACATCGACTCGTTAACGGAATTGAAATTCGAAGCTGAATTCGATCAACTCACCAAGTTAGCCAATCGACGCTCTTTCATCAGACACCTCGATGTACGACTAAAAAGCTCAATGAACCCACACTGCTATGTCGTTTGTTGGGACATCATCGACTTTCGTAAAATCAACGATCTTTATGGCGCAAAAGTTGGTGATAATGTACTGATAAGCTTAGCTAAAGCACTGAAAGAAACGCTACAAAACCAGCAATCATCCTTGGGCTTTAGTTGCAGTGATTACTCTTTAGCAAGACTGGGAGGAAACCAGTTTATCGCGATTTTAGAGACAGATAAGCATCAACTGATAAACGAAGAAATTGAGAACATCAACAATACGCTGACAGGTACCACATTCCTTGACTACTATGGGTTTCGATTATCGCTCGCAACGGGCGTTTTGCCGCTCGACACACCCAAGTTCGAAGATATTTGGCACCGATGCATCGATGAAATGTTGGTGAATGCGAAGTCTCATAGTGATGGCGAAAGTCGCATTGTTTATGGCGAAGAGTTGTTACATACCTTGGAACGCCATGACGTTGTAGAGAAAAGACTCTTAGAGTGCTGCGAAAGTGACAACTTTGAACTTCGCTTTATGCCTATTTTTAACGCCAAGACACTTCAGATAGATGGTGCAGAGTGCCTGATTCGTTGCCCGACCTTATTTGATATCGATGCAGGACCAGAAGAATTTATCCCAGTTGCTGAAAAGAGTAACCTTATCGCCAGGCTCGACATGTGGGTCATTAGCACCGCGATCAAAAGCTATAAAGAGCTTTCAGAACTTCATAAATACAAGGGCACTCTGTCGATTAATATCTCAGCAATGGAGCTCTACAACCGTAATTTTGCCGACAACATCCGTAAAGTACTCGAACGTTATCAAGTGCCACCTGGTAATATTATTATTGAGATTACCGAGACCAGTTACGTGAAAAGCACCAAGCTTACAGTCCAGACAATCGAGAGCCTCAGAAGCTTAGGTTTAAAGGTCTCCCTTGACGATTTTGGTACGGGCTACACAGCGTTTAACCAACTTCTCCACTACCCTGTGGATGAGCTCAAAATTGATAAGAGCTTTATCGATAACATGGTAGACGACAAGGCCGACCGCAAGATGGTCGAATCTATGGTTAACTTAGGCCACTCTTGTGACACGCTAGTCGTCGGAGAAGGTGTTGAGTCGATAGAACAGTATCATTACCTCAGAAAAGCGAACTGTGACCTAATACAAGGCTACTTCTTCAGTCAGCCACTCACTTATCTGGAATTCATTGAGTTTGTTCGAAACCACAACCCGCAAGCAATTTTAAACCCGCAGTCTGTTGCCAGTTCGAGATCTAACGAGCGAATCGTTGCACTCACTCGAAAGCAGTAACCTTAAACCTAAACCTTAAACCTAAACCTAAACCTAAACCTAAACCTAAACCTCAAAGCCTCTCTTCCTGTTCAAACGCTGCAAGCCGCTATATCTATAACTAGAGCTATCTTCATCAGTGCAGGAGCTCTGCGTTGGCTACACATTGAATGAGGAGGCAAATAAAGGATGGCAAAAGCCATGATAGTGAAGCGGGAGAATGACGAGCGTACAGTAAACAAAACCTAATGATCTAACTTATCGCTTATGCGGGGATTAACTCTGCATTGTCGTTAATAGCTCCATCATATCTTTAGAGCTGATGTTCTTCTTATGCCTGACTACAGCGTCAATCATCAATTCTAGATTCCCCGCCGAGATATAACCCTTGAGCACGTCATTAAATTTTTCTTGTATTTCATCACTGGTGTACAAGTGCTCAGGAATGAAGAATAGAAACTGGCTGCCACTGCTACGAAACGAGATAGTACTTTCTGGAACCTTTGCCGTCAGAGACTTAGCGGCTGAACTCACTACCAAGTCTCCATATTCAAGCCCATACTTTTGGTTAATCTCATTGAGGTTTCTGATTCGTACAAAGTAAAGGTCGAAGTTACCGTTTGTTGGATAGCTGTTCTTAACAAACTGCATAAGCGAGACTCGATTGCGAAAGCCAGTAATAAAGTCGGTAGAATGAAGTTTTCGTTTGATGGAAAAATCGAGATAGAAAATGATGCCTGTCATCAACAAAATCAAGACAAGAAAGGCGCTGCTGATTTGGTGAACAACAACAAATTTGCCTACCATGGACGTATTTTCTTCAATAACTGGGCTTTGTAATCGAAACTTTTCGTTAATGAATTCGACCAAGGTGGTGTAGCAAATATCGACTTTCTTCTGCAGCGATTCTTTAGGTAATTGCCCTGTACTGACCAACTTGATTGACGATTCTAGCGACTTAAACTTTTCAAACTCTGCGGTAAAGTAAGGCTTAAAGTTTGCTGAGCGAATAAAATTGGACGATTCAGTGCTGTTGATCAGAATATCAAAGCGACTCCAAGTAATGTCATAAGCCAACCAAAGTTCATCATAATCAATCGTTTTTGCGTGGCTAACCATCAAGAAGTTTGCATACTCTTTGACGAGTTGAAAAACAAACCATGTGGCCTCATTTTGGCGGTTAGAAAAGCTCTTGTTGATGTCATTAATTTGAGTAACACTGTAGATATTGACGGATAGAACAACCACGGCCAAAGACAAAACAACGACTTTGATTGCAGCCATAGACAACAGCTTCTTCATAATTAACCTCTACAGGTGAATATCACGAATCTGCCAAATCATCTTGGCATGGAAATCAGGGGTATTGGTCTCAGGGTTCGCAGAGATTGGGTAAATCAACCAAAACGGGCCTTTCTCTCTCACAGACATAAACTCACCATTCTTTTTAATCGCAATGATGGGCTCATAGGTATCAAAATCTTCTTTGGGCACCGCAATTTTATAGTCATTCAATGCTACGAAAGTAACTTGTGATGATATCGGTAGATCCATATTTTCAAGCACCGTTTGTAACGTCACACCACTATAAACGGTCAGACCCTCGACCCAAGGCAAGGTGGTAGTAATTTCTTTTTGAGGAAGTGACAGGAGTTGCTCTCTACTAAAACCATGCTTTTTCCCGGAGTGGTCGAAAACCGTTAACTCTGAGGCTGCAAAAATCGAAAACGAGCAAAGCCAAAGCATCAACAAGAATACAGTTCTCATTCTAAACTCCATTTAAAAAGGTCACTAAATTGAGTCTAGTATAAATTGACCATTTAACTTGTACCGATACCACTCAGGATGATTGGTATCGCTTTACCCCGAATGCTCCTGCACCTCCCTGTTTTTCAATAACTTCGCAGTTTCTCTCTAATTTCTCTGTCTCTTCCATCACTGCTCTCGTTCAGCGCTCCCTACCCGCTTGACGTATTCCTTCTCGACCGTCTAGTAACAAAAACTCGTATTTTACTCTGCGTAAGTAAACCAATAAGCCCTATGAATACGTATCAAACAACAAAATTAACAATAAATATGAGTAAGTAGCGAGAATGCTGGTTGCTGCATAACCTTTAATCGAAAGTAAGCAGCTTTAAGATACTTAATAGCGGGTTCCAATCGTTTCTACTTCACCAGTTGATCTCGTGTGTTGATCTTTAAAAAGCTTACTCATTTCATAATCAAGGGAATCGAGAATGAGTTTGAATATAAAAAAATTTAACCCCATGGCGACACTTTCTACCCTAGTAATGACGTTGGTCATGTTTCCTGTTTCTGCTGAAGTTAACCAAGAACAATTCGAGTTAGGTAAACAAAAAGCCAAAGTGTGTATGACCTGTCATGGCGCTGATGGCATCTCAACACAAGATCCCTACCCGAACCTACGCGGTCAAAAAGTGGGTTATCTCATCTCTTCATTGAAAGATTACCAGACTCGAGAAAGAACCAGTGGCTTAGCGATTCTCATGCAACAACAAGCCGACACGCTCTCAGACCAAGACATCCGTGACATTTCCTATTTCTATTCAGTGCTCGGCAACGAACCAAGCTCACTCAACGATTCAAATTAAGTCAGCGATTCAAAATATCTAGGCAAGGAGCCTTGTTATGGAACAAGTGACAACGCAATACAGCATTAAGGTCGTGAAGTACTTCATCGTTGCATCCTTAGTGTGGGCGATTGTAGGTATGATCATCGGCGTGATTCTCGCCGCGCAATTATATTGGCCAGTCTTAAACTTCGATTCCCAATATTTCCAATTTGGTCGACTGCGCCCGCTACATACCTCTGGTGTGATATACGGCTTCGTCGTGAATATCTTGATGGGGACCTCTTTGTACATTGCCCAACGAACGGGCCATTGTGACCTGTTCAACAAAAGCCTTTCATGGATGGTATTTTGGGGCTGGCAATTCATTCTTTTACTAGCGGTCATTTCCCTCCCCGCAGGCCACACCACCTCAAAAGAGTATGCAGAGCTTGAATGGCCAATCGACTTGATGATTGTGCTGGTTTGGGTGCTTTATGCGGTGTTGTTCTTTGGCACGCTTGCAAAGCGGAAGGTCAGTCATATCTTCGTGGCAAACTGGTTCTTTGCTGCTTTCATCATCGTCGTTGCCATGATTTTCATCGTGAACAACCTCGCGATACCAGTTTTAGCGATGAAGTCCTACTCTGTATTTGCAGGCGCTCAAGATGCGATCGTTCAGTGGTGGTGGGGACACAATGCCGTCGGTTTCCTACTGACCGCGGGTATCATTGGTATGAATTACTATTTCATACCCAAAGCGGCGGATCGACCTATCTATTCGTACCGCTTGTCTGTGATCCACTTCTGGGGCTTAGTCGGCTTTTACACATGGGCCGGGACACACCATCTCATTTACTCTTCCGTTCCGATCTGGATTCAAAATATCGGCATCGTGATGTCGCTGATCCTTTGGCTCCCTTCGTGGGCTGGTGCGTTCAATAGCGCAATGACCCTGCTTCAAAACAAAGAAAAGCTGAAATCCGACTACATTCTTTTATTCTTTTTCTCAGCGATTCTTTACTACTGCTTGGCAACGTTCGAAGGCCCGCTGCTTGCCATTCGTTGGTTCAACATGGTGGCACACAACACCGAATGGATTATCGGTCACGTACATTCCGCAGCACTAGGATGGGTTGGGATGTCAGGGATAGCAGTCTTTTACTATTTCATTCCACGCTTGTGGGGCCAAACCGATCTTTGGTCACCACGACTGATTAAGTGGCACTTCTGGCTTGCTCATGCAGGCGTCGCTCTTTATGCGATAGCACTTTGGGTCGCGGGCATCGGTGAAGGTTATATGTGGCTCGCTCAAAATGAGAATGGCGAACTGATTTACAGTTTTGTAGAGGCCATGGACTTCAAAGCACCTTGGTTGTTCTTACGATTCTTTGGTGGCGCGCTGTTCGTCCTCGGATTGTTCTTAATGGCGTTCAACTTGTACAAAACGGTTCGTATGCCCGCCGTACATAACACTAAACACACCGTTAATGAGGGGGCTTAAATGATGAGTAAAGACTTTACACATTCAATCGTCATTTTGATTTTGACTACCGTTGTTGTCGCCTCCTTCTCTTTATTGGTTTGGGTAGTGCCGAGCATCGTCCGTGGAGACGATATTGCCAAAGGCAGCTTAGCGATGCCGCTCACACCTATTGAGTTAGCAGGGCGAGACATTTACATCAGTGAAGGCTGCCATGTTTGCCACACTCAGATGGTTCGTCCTCTCGAACCAGAAGTGAAACGTAATGGTCGCCCGAATCAAGAGGCAGACGATATCTATGAGTTTCCTAACTTGTGGGGCTCTAAACGTACTGGCCCTGACCTCACTAACTTAGGTAGAAAGTATTCTGACCAATGGCATGTTATTCACTTAATTGATCCTAGAAAAGTTGTACCTACCTCGATCATGCCCTCTTACCCGTGGCTGTTTGAGCAGACTCTGACTGGCGATGATATCAGCGCCAAAATGGAAGTGTTACGTACCTTAGGTGTGCCTTATACCGATCAAGAAATTGGTGATGCCCGTTTGCAAGTAAGAGGCAAAACCAAAGGTGAAGCGCTGATTCGCTATTTACAAAGCCTAGGTAAAGATACGTCACAGGAGGTATCACAATGAGCACATTCTGGAATCTATGGGCGGTACTCTTAACCTTAATATTCTTTATTCTGATGGTATCGGTTGTCGTTAAATACTGGCGAAGCAATCACAAGGCCGATCACGACCACACCATTGGCACCTTTGATGGTATTGAAGAGAAAGATGCGCCTCCACCTAAGCTGTTATTTGTCAGTTATGCAGTGGCATTTCTTTTGTCTGCTGGTTATTTGGTGCTCTACCCCGGGCTTGGCGAATGGGAAGGGTTAGTCGATTGGGAACAAAGCGACGACAAACTCAGTTCGCCGACCACCAGCCTTAACGAACAATTTTCACAAACCAGTGAAACCACGTTAGAAGGATTAGCTGCAGTCCCAGAGATCGTGAACAGCGGTAAGATTCTGTTCCAAACTCACTGTGCCGCTTGTCACCGAGATAACGCTCAGGGACAAAAACACTTTCCTAATCTGATTGACCAAGAGTGGCTCTATGGTGGCAATGATGAAGATATTATTCATTCGATCGCCAAAGGTCGGAACGGTGCTATGCCGGGTTTAAGTGAAATCATGCGCCCAGATGAGGTGGCAAAAGTCTCCTACTATCTAGCGTCTCTCAACCAACGTCATACCGATGTGCCGGAGATTAAAGTCGAGCTCGGTAAAACCTTGTTCGTCAAGTACTGTTCGTCTTGTCATGCCGATGGTGCTGTCGCTAACCCAGCGATTGGCGTACCTGATCTTTCCGATGATATCTGGCTTCACGGCGGCAGTATTGAAGAGATTCAGCACACCATCAATTATGGTTTGAACAACCTAATGCCTGCGTTTAATGAGCAACTCACCGAGAACGAAATACTCGCGCTTGGGGCTTATATCCGACACGCTGGTGAACTAGAACAACAAAGGCTCGCGAGTTTGAAAGCATCATCCGTTGAGCGCGGAGAATATCTCGCTTATGCCGGTGACTGTGTAGCTTGTCATAGTGCAGAAGTTGGCGAACCCTTCGCTGGCGGCCTACCGTTTGTGACCCCTTTCGGTACCGTGTATTCAACCAATATTACGCCTCATACTACCGAAGGTATCGGGACCTATGACTTTGATGATTTCAGAGCCGCGCTAGTGGATGGTAAGGGCAAGAACGGTTACTTATACCCTGCAATGCCTTACACCTCTTATCAATATCTGACCGACCAAGACATGGTCGACTTGTGGGAATACATGCAATCGATTACCGCTGTCCCTCGTCGTAACGACGACAACAGTATGATGTTCCCATCGAACATTCGTTTAGGGCTGCTTGGTTGGAATATTGTTTTCATGGACACCGACCCGGTCGATTATCAAGTACCTGAGGAACTCAAAGACAAAGTCGACAATGTTGAGAAATGGCAACAAGGTAAATACTGGGTTGCGGGTCTTGGTCACTGTTCTGAGTGCCACACACCAAGAAATATTGCCCAAGCTCTGATACCAGAACGTATTTTCCAAGGTAACTTGATCGACGGTTGGAACGCGCCTGATATCACCGCCAATGAGCTCTATATCGATGGTTGGGATGAAGTAACGCTCACCGATTTCTTACACACGGGTCACTCAGACAAAGGTACTGCTTTTGCGGGCATGGCAGACGTAGTAAAAAACAGCCTCAGCTTGATGACGCGTGAAGATATCGAGTCGATGTCCTATTACCTACTCAGTGGTGACATCAACAACACCATTGCCAGTGATGCCGTTCAGTTACAGCCTAAAGGGTTTGATGACGCCGCGTATGGCAGTGAAATCTACACCACGTATCGTCAAACCTGTGGGGCCTGTCATGGTGACGATGGTAAAGGACGAGACCCAATCGCCCCTACTCTGTTGAATAACGGCATTATCATGCACAGCGACCCATTCAACACTATTGCGGTGACAGTAAGAGGCTTACAACCTACTTATCTCGACAAAGATAGAAACTTCATGCCGATGGCAAGTTTTGAGGATGTATTGTCGGATCAAAGGTTGGCTGAATTGATCACCTTCGTGCGATTGCACCTTGGAGATAGAGAGGAACCAGTAACTGCAGAGCACGTTCGAGAGGTAAGAGAAACTCTTGAAGCTGCAGGTTACGCAGGAGGGTTACACACCACACCTGAAATGTACGAAAGTCGAGATAAGAATATTAACATTCGCTAGGTTCTCGACGTATTTGATTAGCTCAGCAAGTAATAAGTAATAAGTAAGTTTTAACATTGATTAATAAACCCAAAGGAGACCAGTGCGTCTCCTTTTCTTTTTGCCATAACCCGAGTTTTCGACACTTTGCCGTACAACACAATTGTAACTAACTGATTACACAATTAAGCAGAGCTGCACATAATGCGATCAATCTCGCAGAACAAAGATGACACCAAGTGCATAATATGCAAAATTTTCTAAAGATGTACTAAGGACAGTTATGGATACAACTACACTCATCTACGATACGTTGGAAGGCCTGTCGAGCGCAAAGCCACAGCAACACGCTCAAATCCGCCAAAATCTATATAACCAATTAGATTTATCATTTGAGAAACAGTTGGCTTTGTATTCATCAGTTCTTGGTCCAGCAAGTGCTGGTAGATTGACCGACTTGGATAGTGCAGTGATGTCTGCACGCAAGATTGTTGGCTTAGAAAACAGCTAAACAACCTTCAACCTATCTCAACTTTAACGCTGCCATTGTGCAGCGTTTTTTGTGGGCGCTATTTACGATAAGTACAGTAGAGCCTTACGATAAGTACAGTAGAGCCTGTTTTCAAGTTACACCCAAGATAAACCGTTCAAAAAAACCAACAAACAGGAGCAGCAGTATGAGAATAACTAGTCCTGAATATTCACTAGCACCAAAGTACGTCAAGAAGCTATAAACAACGCTACCAATAACAACTAACGCAAGCGTTAAAATTATCACAGACCTAGTAATTATACTTACCACTGCACGACCATACCATAACGTTAGTTACCACAATGATGACAATAAACTATTTAGTACTGATTTTATGCTCTCCCCCCTTATTAGCGCTTGTTTTCCCCCATTATTTGGAGTCATATGGATACTGTAAATACTGATCAAACTGCTAACTGTTGCTAGTAGGAAGTTGGCATTGAGATAGGTGGCGTTGCACCGCCCAATTTAGAACAGAGTTTGTTTAGCTTAGAAACCAAGCTGACGAGCGTTGGTTTTATCCACTTCTAGAATCTTGTTAAACTTGATCACCCGGTTTTGCGTATCAATTTCTGCATCGCCTAGACCTTTAACATTAACCCCTTGAGATACATCTTCGCTTTCGAGTATTTGCTTAGCAACGGCAACCATGGCGTAGCCCGCATCTGCCGGGTTCCACAAGAAGCCTTTATCAATCTCGCCACTAGCTAAGTAAGGAGCAGCTTGGCTTGGCTTGGCATCATAATACCCACGACGCTGATTTTGTCTTTTGCGCGTTTCTTCTTAATGGCTTCACCTGCACCGATGCCACCTAATGAACCGTAAGAGACGATGCCGGCCATATCTGGGTGTGCTTTCATCAAGTCATTGGTTGCGGCATAAGATTGGTCGATACTTTCAGCAACTGGCATACGGCTAGTGACTTCATACATGTCTGGGTAGGTTTTCTTTTGGTAATCGATCGCTAGATTTGCCCAGTTGTTATGTAGTGGCACCGTTAATGAGCCAACATAAACCGCGTAACCACCTTGCTTGTCCATATTTTTTGCGAGCTCATCCATGGTTGCTTTCGCGTAGGCTTGGTTATCAATCGTTTCGATATCCCAATCCGCGCCATGTCCATCTGGTGACTCATGGGTTAATACGATAATCCCTTTCTCACGAGCTTTTTTAAATACTGGTTCCAATACAGTTACATCGTTCGGTACCACAGTAATTGCATCTACGCCTTTGGCAATTAAGTCTTCAATAATTTTAACTTGTTGCGCTGGATCTGGAGTGGAAGGACCAAGCTGGCGAGCATCCATGCCGAAATCTATAGCGGCTTTCTCAATTCCTTTGTTCATTTGATTAAACCAAGGAATACCAGACACCTTGACTACGTTTACAATTTCATAGCTTTTTGCCATTGCTGCACTTGTGGAGACCATAGAAAGTAACGCAACTCCCACAATTTTCTGCGTTAGAAAGTTGTTAACCATATTTTCAACATCCTTATTTTTACGTTCCAACCTTATCAATCACGAATAAACAGATATAATGGTTAAGTGTTACTCAAGTATACTTAATAAAAAATAAATAAGATTCCAAATCCAAATAACCAAAATCAATTATGATTGAAACTAATTTTAATCTCACTCCAAGAATAACGCACAAACTCCTAGAATGAGAATATTACCCAATCCATCATTCAATGACTACAAGTTTCCATTCAGTGCTGCCAAATACCAGTTTCTAAACTCAATTGTAAAATGATTCAAGTGTCCTGTGATTAAATAATCAGGCGCCTTTTCTGGTAAGATAACTGTTAGTTTTATGTTGCAATTTCCGTATTTATCGTTGGCTTTGTTGCGTAATTCAGTTTAGAGGCAGAGCAGCCCCATTTCGTGTCTTTCT
>NZ_JAPHPW010000041.1 GCF_026241515.1 Vibrio sp. 14G-20 | reverse complement strand
AACCATCTGTAGGATCGTTCAACTGATCAGGAAAATGCTTAAATGATCAGTGTTACCTCAATAGGCGCCTTTTTATTATCTCATCTATACAAGAAACTGTATTTGTACAGACAAATAAGCACTTAGCCTACAGTAGGCCAAATACTCTTAATTCTTTGATTGCTTTCTATTCTTTCAGCAACGATGGCCTCACGACACAATCATGACTGTCTTCAGCCAGCATCAGTAACTCTTCTACGCTCATCTTACCGAGTAAGTCACTGCCAAGAAACGCCGCATAGCTTTCCACAGACGCCAATCGGTCAATCACGAAGCCTGGTAAGGTCTGGTTAAATTCAATGCGTTCAAACTCACCACCAGCGCACGTTTTAAAAGAGCTACCATTCCAGTAACCCTGAATCAGCCTAAGCCCTTCATCATGCTGCTTCGTTGTGGTCTCTAAAACCGACGTCGCTTCTTTCTGATAGTTTTCAAGCTGCTTGGCTTGGATAGGTAAGATTTTGCTGTCAATACGATACTGCTGATACACAGCCTCGCCTGACTTATTGAAACGCACATGAACACGATAAGGCACCAACTTATTCGATGAATTACGCTGTTCGCCTTCACGAACGAATTCACGAAGTATACCTTCCGACCAAGCATAGTCAGTTTGGTACCAGCCGTAATCGCCGACAGTGACATAGTCAGCTGAAGAATGAGGTTGTGTTAGTTTATTAGTAACCCAGTAAAAACTTGTCGCGTCGCCCATGACTTGGCCGCCGGTGTGAGTTTCAAATTGCTCTAGGTTTTTGCTGGGGCTGGTCGATGAACAGCCAATGAGGAATGTAGATAATAGTGAAACGAGAAGAAATGCTTTTTTCATAAAAACCTGTACCGAGGTGGAATACGACTACCTCGGTACAGTTTAGATTATTTCACTGAATCTTTCAGCGCTTTACCTGCAACAAATGCTGGAACATTTGCAGCAGCGATTTGGATCTCATCACCAGTTTTTGGGTTACGACCAGTGCGAGCTGCACGGTGGTTTACTTTAAAAGTACCAAAACCAATTAGCTGAACTTGATCGCCATCTTTAAGAGCATCTGTAACACCACCAAGAGTCGCTTCTAGAGCAGCTTTAGCTTGTGCTTTAGAAAGGTCCGCTTTTTCAGCAATAAAGTCGATTAATTGAGTCTTGTTCATTTTAGGTTTCCCTTCTTTGTATTTTTGAATTCAATTTACTCTAAAACATAAATGCCCCATCTGGCAAAGGTTTGTCGTCGATCTTTAGCTCTAATGCCGTAGTTTTAGCCATAATATGAGTAATAACTCACAATTTGTTACTGATTTTATTAAGCAAGCCCTTGTTTAAAAGGGGCTGAGAGCAAAATTAATGATGACCTAGCCACTACTTTTTCACTATAATCCACGCTGAATCGCTGCTAAAGCGTACAATTTAATTTAAGGGCAAACATGCTGCTGCTAACTATTTACGTCTCCATTGCTATTGGAGTTTCTTTCATTTGTTCTGTTTTGGAAGCTGTACTTTTGAGTATTAGTCCGAGCTACATTGCTCAACTAAAACAAAATGGGCACCCTGCAGCAGAGTCTTTAGACAAACTGAAAACAGATATTGACCGCCCGCTTGCGTCAATTTTAACGCTCAACACCATCGCGCATACTATCGGTGCTGCGACAGCTGGTGCACAAGCGGCTGTCGTTTTTGGTAGCCAATGGTTAGGTGTCTTCTCTGCCGTGCTAACGCTAGGTATCTTGGTATTGTCTGAGATTGTTCCAAAAACCATTGGTGCAACCTACTGGCGTCAACTTGCTCCAGCTTCGGCAAGCGTGCTTCGTTGGATGGTGTTCTTCCTAACACCGTTCGTGTGGTTCTCAGAACAGATCACCAAACGTCTTGCTCGTGGCCACCAAGCACCAAAAATGCGTGATGAGCTATCTGCAATGGCGATTTTGGCAAAAGAGAGCGGCGAGTTTGCAGAAGGCGAATCAAAAATCCTGAGCAACCTACTGGGTATTCAAGATGTACCCGTGACTCAGGTAATGACGCCGCGCCCAGTGGTATTCCGTGTTGATGCAGAAATGAGTGTGAATACGTTCCTAGAGCAACATAAAGACACGCCATTCTCACGTCCGCTGGTTTACAGCGAGCAGAGTGACAACATCATCGGTTTTGTTCACCGCTTAGAGCTGTTTAGATTGCAGCAAGCCGGTTGTGGTGAGAAAGCTCTGGGTGAGGTAATGCGCCCTATCCACGTGTTGCTGAACAACATGGGCTTGGCTAAGGCCTTTGACCAAATGATGGCAAACCGCCTGCAACTGTCTCTAGTTGTGGACGAGTACGGCACCATTCAGGGCATCATCACCCTAGAAGATATCTTTGAGCACCTAGTGGGTGAAGAGATTGTCGACGAAGCGGATAAGACGACTGACATGCAAGAACTGGCGTTCCAACGCTGGGAAAAGTGGAAAGAGACACACGGCGTTATCGAAAACCGCGATGACGAGGACGAGCTAGAGGAAGAAACTCCTGCAGACGACGAATCATCAAAAGATAAGGCATCAAAAGACAAAGTGCAGAACGAAGACAATAAAGACGCTTAATCTAAATTTGATACCGTCAGATACAACAAAGGCTCCCTAGGGAGCCTTTGTTTTTATACGTACTTTGGTGCGATAGCGAATTATAACGCCACACCAATGTTACTGACTGGGTCTTCACGCAGTTCGTGGCGTAGGTCCTTGATCAGCTCTAAGTCACGTTCAGTCGTTTCACGTAGAGGTCGGAAAATGGCCCACTGAACGTCCCACTCCTCACATACCGCTTCATTTTCTTTCTGGTTTTCGTTCGTCACTTCTTCAGCGCCTTGAGCAAACTCAAGCTCAGCAACCGTCTTCACCGATTGTTGACTCACTTTAATTACCGCTTCCAACATATGTTCACGGTCAAGCAGACCATGAATTAGCGTTGCTAGGCCTTGGCATGCGTCCATTGCTGGGTAAACACCATAAAAATCAAAATCATCACCGCTAGGGAATAGCTCTTCAACCTTCTCAAGTTGACGCTCAAAGTTCACCTTTGCTGTTTTAACCGTCAGGATTTCCCAAATGCTATCCAAAACATCACGATAGATTCGAGCTTCCGCAAATTCTGTATTCTCACAAAACATGGCATAGTTAGGGTACATACGCTCACATAGACACGCCATAAAGGTAATTTGTTGCCAAGGTTCTAACTTTTCAAGACGAACCTGCAGTGGATTCTGAAGCATAGTCACTCAATAATTGCAGAAAAAGACAGCGAAAGTGTACTTGATAAACCCTGGGGGGAAAAGGTAAGCCAATGAACAATTTTACGAATAAGCTCTATATTCTTACTGAGCATGACGATACCTATACGCAACTGATTCTAAACCAGGATTTACCCGACCTAGAAATCACTCAAAACCCCGAATCAGCACAGATTGTCTTGGCGTCACCACCTCTAATCGCAGAGCGACTCGGCGAGTTTAAAGACCTAGACTGGGTACAGAGTACCTATGCTGGAATCAATAAACTCACTCAGCCAGATTTGCGTCAGGACTATACGCTAACCAACGTCAAAGGCATCTTTGGCCCGGCTATCGCAGAATACGTGTTGGGTTACACAATCAGTCACTGTAGACACTTCCCTCATTACCACCAGCATCAACAACAACGAAACTGGCAGCCACAGCTTTATACTAACCTAACTGACAAAACTATGGTGATTTTAGGAACAGGTTCAATCGGCAGTCATTTGGCAAAAACCGCGACGGCTTTTGGTATTCATACCATAGGTGTCAACCGTACCGGCATCCCATCCAAACAAGAAACCTTTAAAGAGACGTTCCACATCAATGAGATAGGGTCAGCCCTTAAGCAGGCCGATATTGTGGTCAACACCTTGCCATCAACAACCGAAACCTATCAGTTGTTGAACCAAACCACGTTAAGTTACTGCTCTAATGCGTTGCTGTTTAATGTCGGTCGAGGGGAAAGCATCGACAATAAAGCCTTATTGCTCGCGATTAAGAATAAATGGGTTGAACACGCTTTCTTGGATGTATTTGAATGCGAACCTCTCACGCAAGAACACCCGTTTTGGACACTACCGCAAGTCACCATCACTCCACACATCGCTGCACTCAGTGAACCAAGACAAGTGGTCGAGATCTTCGCAGAGAATTACCAACAGTGGCGAGATGGCTTTACACTTAATCATGTCATCGATTTTGATAAAGGTTACTGATGTCCTCTTCGTTACTTAAAGAGATTCGACAATGCCGAGCTTGTGAGCCTCACCTATCACACGGTGCTAACCCGGTGATTCAAGCACACCCAAACGCGCGCTTGCTGATCATAGGTCAAGCGCCGGGGATTAAGGTGCATAAGTCGTCAATACCTTGGAATGACGCCAGTGGCGAACGATTAAGAGGATGGTTAGGGATAGATAGCGATACTTTTTACGACGAGCAAAAAGTCGCGATTGTGCCTATGGGGTTTTGCTATCCGGGGAAAGGGAAAAGTGGCGATCTCTCACCACGCAAAGAGTGCGCAGAGCTTTGGCACAAGAAGGTACTGCAATCTCTACCCAATATTCAAATGACACTGCTGATTGGTCAGTACGCACAAAACCACTACCTAACAAACAAAACCACCAACACACTGACCGAAACCGTACGTGATTGGCAAAGATGGGCGCCTGAGTTTTTGCCATTACCCCACCCTTCGCCACGCAATAATATCTGGCTCAAGAAGAACCCTTGGTTTGAAAATGAAGTCATTCCTTATATCAGGAAACACATCTCTGAGCATTTGGCCTACCATGATCCAAATGCCTAATTAACCGCACACGACAAGATTAAACCGCTATCAAATACCAATTTCAGGCAATAAAAAAGCGCCGTTGGTTTCCCAACAGCGCTTTCAATAATCTTACTCAGAATTACTTGTGGTAAGGCTTAGACAATTCGTGAACAGCGTCCACAAATACACCAGCGTTCTCTGGCGGCACATCTAGGTGAATACCGTGGCCTAGGTTAAATACGTGGCCAGTACCGCCGTCACCAAAACCTTCAAGGATAGTGCCGACTTCTTCACGAATACGCTCAGGTTGTGCGTAAAGTACTGATGGATCCATGTTGCCTTGTAGAGCCACTTTATCGCCAATACGTGCTTTTGCATCCGCAATATTGATTGTCCAGTCTAGGCCAACTGCATCACAGCCAGTCGCTGCGATAGATTCTAGCCACATGCCACCGTTCTTAGTGAACAGGGTAACCGGTACACGGCGACCTTCGTTTTCACGGATTAGGCCATCGACAATTTTATGCATGTACTGTAGTGAAAACAGGTTGTAGTCACGCGGCGTCAGTACACCACCCCATGTGTCGAATACCATTACCGATTGTGCACCCGCTTTAATTTGCGCGTTCAAGTATTCAATAACGGTGTCAGCGAGTTTATCTAGAAGTAAATGCAGCGTTTGTGGCTCTGCGTACATCATCTTCTTGATCTTAGTAAACGCCTTCGAGCTGCTGCCTTCAACCATGTAAGTTGCCAGTGTCCAAGGGCTACCAGAGAAACCAATCAATGGCACTTCGCCTTTCAGATCTTTACGGATCTGACGAACAGCATTCATTACGTATTGAAGCTCACCTTCTGGATCAGGTAGGCCAATCTTCTCTACGTCGGCTTTACATGTGATAGGACGTTCAAACTTAGGACCTTCACCAGTTTCAAAGTACAAGCCTAAGCCCATTGCATCAGGGATAGTTAGGATGTCTGAGAACAAGATTGCCGCATCAAGCGGGAAACGACGTAAAGGTTGAAGTGTTACTTCTGATGCCAGTTCCGCGTTTTTGCACAAAGACATGAAATCGCCCGCTTCAGCGCGCGTTGCTTTGTACTCAGGAAGATAGCGGCCAGCTTGGCGCATCATCCATACCGGTGTGTAATCAACAGGCTGTTTTAAAAGTGCGCGTAAATAGCGATCGTTTTTTAATTCGGTCATTCCGTTAAATTCCAATTCAATCTTGTCTAGTTTTGATGGCAAGTATTCTAACACTGATTGAAGAGTAAAAGCTGTGTGCTTTGCAACCTAGATCAAGTTATTAACTTTTAAATCAATGCTTAATTTGCACCCAATTACGGGAGCATGTTAAAAATTTGTTCGCTAGCGAAAATTACAATTATAATATCTGAGTAGTCACTACTCAGCATCTCATAACGACATCTTACTTACCCCCTCCACTTGTGGAGGGTTTTTTTTAGCTTTTGACCACCCATAGGCCAAATACTATCACAGGCAAATTAGTGCTCTAGCATCTGCTCCGTCACACCACCTTTCATCACGTCATCAACGGTTTTCTCAATCAACTGTCTCGCAATGGTTCCAACAGGAGCAACATCAGGTAGGCTTGTTACGTCAAACCATTGAGCATCCGATAGCTCGCTGTAGTCAGGCTTAAGCGTACCACCAGCACAATCGGCGAGAAAGCCCATCATCATACTCGATGGAAACGCCCATGGCTGGCTGCCAAAGTAACGAATATTATCGACATCGATACCCGTTTCTTCTTTGACTTCTCTTGCCACACACTGCTCTAAGGTCTCTCCAACCTCTAGGAAGCCCGCTATCACGGTATACATGCCTGTTTTATGTCTTGGGTGCTGCGCAAGCAATATCTTGTTGTCGTTTCGCACAGCGACAATGATGCACGGGAAGATACGAGGATAATGAAGCGTGCGGCAATCTCCACACTGCATCGCCACCTGGTTATGGTTGAGATGATTTCGACCACCACACTGAGGGCAAAAACGCATACTTTGAGTCATATGTCCATATTGGATAGCTTTGCTTGCAGTCAAGAAACTCGCTTCAGGCCAGTGCAGTAACTCCCTTAGGCTGACCATGCTCAGCTCATTCTCCACATCACAATCGTTGAGCCAATACACCTTGCGACCTTGATGCTGACCAATACAGATTGCATGCTCAATACTCAGCCCTAGCTCTTCAGCAGAGCCAAACGGAAACTGATCATTATTAACCCAAATATCACTACCAGAAACGACGCACCAATAAGCTTGCTCTGTCATTTTGTTATCACTTTTTTTTAACATCCCTATGCCTCATTGCTTGCAGTTCGTTCATTTTACTGGCAATCTAATTTCATACTAGAGTTGTAGCAGCGAATATTTCAAGCTATTACTTTTAGTAGCTAAAAATAAAACGGACCCTGCTTAGGCAATTACTTGATCACAAGGTTGTGATCAGATCATGAGGACATGGTCATGCTAAATAAATTCAAACAAATACAAGAACAATGGGGTGGCTCTAATGAGGTCATCGATCATTGGCTCGAAACTCGACAGTCTCTAATCGTTGAGTATTGTAAGCTTGCCGCTCTACAGCCTTCATCGTCGAAAGCAACTGCAATCACCGAACTGCCTTCTCCAGAAGAGCTCCAAAAATTCAGCCAACATCTTGTTGATTACATCTCCGAAGGTCATTTCAAAATCTATGACATGGTGATGGACAAATGGCAGTCTACTGGCTTCAAAGCAACAGACGAAATCAACCAGTCTTATGGTCATATCGTTCTTACCACAGACCCTCTGCTCAACTTCACCGATAAGTACGCCGCCATTGAAGCTAGTGATACATTAGAAAGCTTTGATAGTGAGCTGTCACTCATAGGTGAGATACTTGAGGCTAGGTTTGCGGTTGAAGATCAGCTGATACAACAAATTGCCGACAGCCTAGCGGTTCCACCAGGAGCTTAATGGCTTAACATCTTCTAAGCTTGCCTCTGTGCAAGCTTTTTGTTTTGTCTGTAGCGTTCAACTCTTTTACCAGAGCCTATTGCTTCGTCCCTACTCTGATGTTTTGCGATAACCCGACCGGTTTCATCCTCAGCGCCTCCCTATAAACACGAAAGCTGCCTTCGAGAAAGTGCTATCGACTAAGTCCACCAGCCAAGCAATCGACAAGCAAGCATACCTATCAACTTCTAATCTATAAGCCTCTCGTTAAACACCTATACGCCAGATACAAAAAAGGCACCCGAAGGTGCCTTTTCTTATCTCTTAGAGACTACTCGTAGAGCTTATTCTTCTGAAGAGAAACCAGCGTTTAGAAGTGCTGCTAGATTGTCAGTAGCCTGTTCAGCTGAAGGACCTTCTTGCTCTTCTTCACGTTGCTTTTGACGCTCTTGGTGGTATGCGAAACCAGTACCAGCTGGGATCAGACGACCAACAATTACGTTCTCTTTCAGACCGCGAAGGTCATCACGCTTACCAGAAACCGCAGCCTCTGTTAGTACGCGAGTCGTTTCTTGGAACGATGCAGCTGAGATGAATGACTCAGTTGCAAGAGATGCTTTAGTAATACCTAGTAGATCACGTTCGAAACGTACTAGTTCTTTACCTTCAGCTTCTAGCTTACGGTTAGCAATCTTAACATTGTGGTACTCAACTTGTTCGCCAGGTAGGAACGGAGAGTCACCAGAATGAGTGATTGTACACTTACGTAGCATTTGACGAACGATAGTCTCGATGTGCTTATCGTTAATCTTTACGCCTTGTAAGCGGTAAACTTCTTGAACTTCGTTCGCGATGTACTGAGTTACTGCGTGGATACCACGTAGACGCAGGATATCGTGTGGAGTTTCAGGACCGTCGGCGATTACATCACCACGTTCAATCTTCTCACCTTCGAACACGTTCAATTGACGATGCTTAGGAATCATCTCTTCGTAAGCGTCACCGCCTTCACGAGTGATTACTAGACGACGCTTACCTTTCGTTTCTTTACCGAAAGACACAGTACCTGTGTGCTCAGCAAGGATCGCAGGCTCTTTAGGCTTACGAGCTTCGAATAGGTCAGCTACGCGTGGTAGACCACCGGTGATATCTTTGTTTCCGCTCGATTTTTGAGGGATACGAGATAGTGTGTCACCAATGCCAACTTCAGCGCCATCTTCGATGTTTACAATCGCTTTGCCAGGTAGGAAGTAGTGAGCTGGCATATCAGTACCAGGGATCATTACATCGTTACCTTGCTCATCAACAAGTTTGATAGCTGGACGCATATCTTTACCTGCTGCTGGGCGAGCTGCTGCGTCTGTAACTTCACTTGAAGAAAGACCCGTTAGATCGTCAGTGTTACGAGAAACTGTAATACCATCGATCATATCTACGAATTGGATACGACCTGCCACTTCAGTGATGATTGGCATGGTATGCGCTTCCCAGTTAGCTACAACTTCACCAGCAGTAACTGCTGCGTTGTCGCCTTTGGTTAGCATCGAACCGTAAGGAAGTTTGTGCTTCTCTTTAGTACGGCCGAATTCATCAATAATCGTCATCTCAGATGCACGAGAAGTGATAACCAGTTTCTTATCTTTGTTAGTTACGAACTTAGCGTTGTGAAGCTTCACAGTACCAGTTGTCTTAGCTTGGATGCTGTTCTCTGCTGCTGCAGTAGATGCCGCACCACCGATGTGGAACGTACGCATCGTTAGCTGTGTACCCGGTTCACCGATAGATTGTGCAGCGATAACACCAACTGCTTCACCTTGGTTTACTAGGTGGCCACGTGCTAGGTCACGACCGTAACACTGTGCACAACAACCGAAATCTGCATCACAGGTAACAACAGAGCGCACTTTCATGCTATCTACTGAGTTGTCTTCCATGATTTGACACCACTTCTCATCAATCAGAGTATTACGTGGAATCAGTACATCTTCAGTACCAGGCTTAAGAACGTCTTCAGCTACTACACGACCAAGAGCAAGCTCAGAAAGTGCAACTTTAACGTCACCACCTTCGATGTGAGGCATCATGTCGATACCTTCATGCGTGCCACAGTCATGTTCGTGTACTACAACGTCTTGAGCAACGTCTACTAGACGACGAGTTAGGTAACCCGAGTTTGCTGTTTTCAGTGCTGTATCCGCAAGACCCTTACGAGCACCGTGCGTTGAGATAAAGTACTGAAGGACGTTTAGACCTTCTTTAAAGTTCGCTGTGATCGGCGTTTCGATGATTGAACCATCTGGACGCGCCATCAGACCACGCATACCTGCTAGCTGACGAATCTGAGCCGCAGAACCACGTGCGCCCGAGTCGGCCATCATGTAGATGCTGTTGAACGATTCTTGCTGTTCTTCTTCGCCGTCACGGTTAATAACTGTTTCAGAAGATAGGTTATCCATCATTGCTTTCGCAACGCGGTCATTCGTAGATGCCCAGATATCGATAACTTTGTTGTAACGCTCACCCGCAGTAACAAGACCAGATTGGAATTGCTCTTGGATTTCGCGAACTTCTTCTTCAGCAGATTCAATCTCGTCGTATTTCGCTTGAGGAACAACCATATCGTTGATACCTACAGAAACACCAGAAAGAGCCGCGTATGCGAAACCTGCGTACATGATTTGGTCAGCAAATACTACTGTATCTTTTAGACCAAGCTTACGGTAACACTCGTTAAGAAGAGTAGAGATCTGCTTCTTACCTAACTTTTGGTTAACGATGCTGTACGGAAGGCCTTTAGGAACGATCTGCCATAGCATTGCACGACCTACAGTCGTATCTACTAGGCCAGTATTCGTTGTGCTATTGCCGTCTTCGTCTACTACTGTTTCAGTGATACGTACTTTAACGCGAGCGTGTAGCTCAGCAGTCTTAGTACGGTATGCCTTTTCAGCCTCAGCAGGGCCAGCAAGGTACATACCTTCACCTTTCACGTTGATCTTGTCACGTGTCATGTAGTAAAGACCCAATACAACGTCCTGAGAAGGTACGATGATCGGATCACCTGATGCTGGCGACAGAATGTTATTCGTCGACATCATTAGGGTACGAGCTTCAAGCTGTGCTTCTAAAGTTAGAGGCACGTGTACAGCCATTTGGTCACCATCGAAGTCGGCGTTGTATGCCGCACACACTAGTGGGTGAAGCTGAATCGCTTTACCTTCGATTAGTACTGGTTCAAACGCTTGAATACCTAGACGGTGAAGTGTAGGTGCACGGTTAAGCAGTACTGGGTGTTCACGGATAACTTCGTCTAGGATATCCCAAACGATCGCTTCTTCGCGCTCTACCATTTTCTTAGCAGCTTTGATTGTCGTAGCCATGCCACGAGTCTCTAGCTTGCTGTAGATGAACGGCTTAAATAGCTCAAGTGCCATCTTCTTAGGAAGACCACACTGATGTAGACGAAGGTATGGACCTACTGTGATTACAGAACGGCCAGAGTAGTCTACACGTTTACCTAGAAGGTTCTGACGGAAACGACCTTGCTTACCCTTGATCATATCAGCAAGAGATTTCAGAGGACGCTTGTTAGAACCCGTGATCGCACGACCGCGACGACCGTTATCTAGAAGGGCATCAACAGACTCTTGCAACATACGCTTTTCGTTACGTACGATGATGTCTGGAGCCGCTAGCTCTAGAAGACGCTTCAAACGGTTGTTACGGTTAATCACACGACGGTAAAGGTCGTTCAGATCTGAAGTTGCAAAACGACCGCCATCTAGAGGTACTAGAGGACGAAGATCTGGCGGTAGCACTGGAAGTACAGTTAGGATCATCCACTCAGGCTTGTTGCCTGAAGAGATGAACGCTTCAACTAGCTTCAAACGCTTAGTAACTTTCTTACGCTTAGTTTCAGAGTTAGTAGTTTCCAACTCTTCGCGCATTTCTTCCACTTCTTGATGAAGGTCCATTGTTGAAAGCAGATCTTTGATCGCTTCAGCACCCATCTTAGCCGTGAATTCGTCACCCCACTCTTCTAGACGATCCAGATACTCTTCTTCAGTAAGCATCTGAGATTTTTCTAGATCAGTCATACCCGGTTCAGTTACTACGTACATTTCGAAGTAAAGAACACGTTCGATATCACGTAGAGGGATATCCATTAGTAGACCGATACGAGACGGTAGTGATTTTAGGAACCAGATGTGAGCAACTGGTGAAGCTAGTTCGATGTGGCCCATACGGTCACGACGAACTTTAGTTTGTGTAACTTCAACGCCACACTTCTCACAGATAACACCACGGTGCTTCAGGCGCTTGTATTTGCCACAAAGACATTCGTAGTCTTTAACTGGACCAAAAATACGTGCACAGAACAGACCATCACGTTCAGGTTTGAACGTACGATAGTTAATTGTTTCTGGCTTTTTAACTTCACCAAAAGACCACGAACGGATCGTGTCTGGTGAAGATAGACCGATTTTGATTGCATCAAATTCTTCGGTCTTATGCTGTGCTTTTAGAAAGTTTAATAAGTCTTTCACGTTCAGCTCCTGTAAGGAGTTAAAGGAGCTCACCGACTAAAGTGAGCCCCCTTTACCAAGTAATCCAATCTTCTTTATAAAAAAGAGGATTACTCTTCGTCTTCTAGCTCGATGTTGATACCTAGCGAGCGAATCTCTTTCAACAGTACGTTGAACGATTCTGGCATGCCAGGTTCCATGCTATGGTTGCCATCTACGATGTTCTTATACATCTTAGTACGGCCGTTAACGTCATCCGACTTAACTGTTAGCATTTCTTGTAGAGTATATGCAGCACCGTATGCTTCTAGTGCCCATACTTCCATCTCACCGAAACGCTGACCACCGAACTGAGCTTTACCACCAAGTGGTTGCTGAGTTACTAGGCTGTAAGAACCAGTTGAACGAGCATGCATCTTGTCATCAACCAAGTGGTTCAGTTTTAGCATGTACATGTAACCAACAGTTACAGGACGCTCAAACGAATCACCAGTACGACCATCAAACAGTTTAAGCTGACCAGATTCTGGCAGATCACCCAGTTTAAGTAGTTCTTTGATTAGAGACTCAGAAGCACCGTCGAACACAGGGGTAGCAATCGGTAGACCGCCACGTAGGTTCTTGATCAGTGTACGAACTTGATCATCAGACAGTTCAGCAATATCAACTTTCTGACGAGTATCACCAAGATCATAAACCTTCTGTAGGAACTCACGGAACTTATGCAGTTCTTGTTGTTCCTTAACCATTTGGTTGATCTTGTCACCGATACCTTTCGCAGCCAAACCTAAGTGAACTTCTAGGATCTGACCGATGTTCATACGCGATGGTACACCCAGCGGGTTAAGTACGATGTCTACAGGCTGACCTTTCTCATCGTATGGCATGTCTTCAACAGGGTTAATCTTAGAGATTACACCTTTGTTACCGTGACGACCGGCCATCTTATCACCAGGCTGGATACGACGTTTAACCGCTAGGTAAACTTTAACAATCTTAAGAACGCCAGGCGCTAGATCATCACCTTGAGTGATTTTACGACGCTTAGTTTCAAACTTCTTATCGAAGTCTGCTTTTAGCTCATCCCACTGCTCAGCAAGTTGCTCAAGCTGTGTTTGTAGCGCATCGTCTTCTAGAACTTGCTCTAGCCATTGCTTACGACCGATAGTATCAAGCTTAGCTTCAGAGTAACCACCAGACAGAAGTACAGCTTTAACACGGTTAAGAAGACCACCCTCAAGAATTTGGAACTCTTCAGTTAGATCTTTCTTAGCTTCTTTAAGCTGCATCTGTTCGATTTCAAGTGCACGTTTGTCTTTCTCTACGCCATCGCGAGTGAAGACTTGTACATCGATGATAGTACCCGAAACAGAGTTTGGTACACGTAGAGAAGTATCTTTAACATCAGATGCTTTCTCACCGAAGATAGCACGTAGTAGCTTCTCTTCAGGAGTCAGTTGAGTTTCACCTTTAGGGGTTACTTTACCAACTAGGATGTCGCCACCCTTAACTTCAGCACCAATGTAAACGATACCTGACTCGTCTAGTTTAGACAGAGCAGACTCACCTACGTTTGGAATATCAGCTGTGATCTCTTCAGAACCCAGCTTAGTATCACGAGCCACACAAGATAGTTCTTGGATGTGGATTGTCGTGAAACGGTCTTCTTGAACTACGCGCTCAGATACTAAGATCGAGTCTTCGAAGTTGTAACCATTCCAAGGCATGAACGCGATACGCATGTTTTGGCCAAGAGCAAGTTCACCAAGGTCTGTTGAAGGACCATCAGCAAGAACATCGCCGCGTGCAACTGGTTCACCAGGAAGTACAGTTGGACGTTGGTTAATACATGTGTTTTGGTTCGAACGCGTGTACTTAGTTAGGTTGTAGATATCGATACCAGCTTCGCCAGGTACCAATTCATCTTCGTTAACCTTAACTACGATACGAGAAGCGTCTACAGACTGAACTTGACCACCACGTTTAGCAACCGCTGTAACACCAGAGTCAACTGCGATGTTACGTTCAATACCAGTACCTACTAGAGGCTTATCAGCCTTAAGTGTTGGTACAGCTTGACGTTGCATGTTCGCACCCATCAATGCACGGTTCGCATCATCGTGTTCTAGGAACGGGATAAGCGAAGCAGCGATAGATACTACTTGGTTTGTCGCAACGTCCATGTAGTCAACGTGATCGCGTGGGTGAAGACCAGATTCACCTTTTTGACGAGCTGTGATTAGCTCATCTGCAAACGTACCTTCTTCAGTAAGAATGGTGTTTGCTTGCGCGATTACGAATTGACCTTCCTGGATTGCAGACAGGTAATCAACTTCTTCTGTTACTACACCATCGACTACACGACGGTACGGAGTTTCTAGGAAACCGTAATCGTTACAACGTGCAAACGCAGATAGCGAGTTAATCAGACCGATGTTTGGACCTTCAGGCGTTTCGATCGGACATAGACGACCGTAGTGAGTTACGTGAACGTCACGTACTTCGAAGCCTGCGCGCTCACGAGTAAGACCACCAGGACCTAAAGCAGAGATACGACGTTTGTGCGTAACTTCTGACAATGGGTTGTTTTGGTCCATAAACTGTGAAAGCTGTGAAGAGCCAAAGAATTCTTTAACTGCAGCAGAGATCGGCTTAGCGTTGATAAGATCTTGAGGCATGATTGCATCAAGGTCACCAAGGCTTAGACGCTCTTTAACGGCACGTTCTACACGAACTAGACCAACACGGAATTGGTTTTCTGCCATTTCACCTACAGAACGGATACGACGGTTGCCAAGGTGGTCGATATCGTCCACTTCACCAATACCGTTACGGATACCAATCAGTTTCTTCATCACTTCGATGATGTCTGATTCATCCAGAGTACCGCGCTCTTCTTCT
Organism: Vibrio sp. 14G-20; assembly: GCF_026241515.1. Lineage (GTDB taxonomy): Bacteria > Pseudomonadota > Gammaproteobacteria > Enterobacterales > Vibrionaceae > Vibrio. The sequence continues at coordinate 5,210 of NZ_JAPHPW010000041.1, read as the reverse complement.
TCTTCACGCTCGATAGAGCTGTTGAACTTCATACGGCCTACAGTTGATAGGTCGTAACGTTCTTCAGAGAAGAATAGGCTTTCGAATAGAGACTCTGCAGCTTCTTTCGTTGGTGGCTCGCCAGGACGCATCATGCGGTAGATTTCTACCAATGCAGAGATGCGATCTACTGTGCTATCTGCACGTAGAGTGTCTGACATGAATGGACCGTGATCTAGGTCATTCGTAAACAGAGTTTGTAGAGCCTTGTGACCTGCTTGAGACAGGTTAGCAAGTGCTTCTAGGCTAATCTCTTGGTTCGCGCCAACGATGATCTCGCCAGTTGCTTCATTGATGTAATCTTTAGATGCAACTTTACCAACGATGTACTCTACTGGTACTTCGATGTGCTCAACGCCATCTTTTTCAAGTTGACGGATATGACGAGCAGTAACACGACGACCAGTCTCAACGTAAGTTTTGCCGTTTGCTTCGATGTCGAATGACGCAGTTTCACCACGTAGACGATCAGGAACCAACTCCATAAGAAGAGTTTGGTCTTTAACTTCGAAGTTCACTTTGTCGAAGAACAGATCTAGGATCTCTTCAGTCGATTTACCAAGTGCACGAAGAATAATCGATGCTGGTAACTTACGACGACGGTCGATACGTACGAATAAGTTATCCTTAGGATCGAACTCAAAGTCTAACCATGAGCCACGGTAAGGGATTACACGTGCGTTATAAAGAACTTTACCTGATGAGTGGGTCTTACCCTTATCACTGTCGAAGAACACGCCTGGGCTTCGGTGCAGCTGGGATACGATAACCCTCTCGGTACCATTAATTACGAAAGTACCATTGTCTGTCATAAGCGGAATTTCGCCCATGTAGACTTCTTGTTCTTTAATGTCTTTTACAGTACCTGCTGGTGCATCTCGATCAAAGATAACTAGACGTAGTTTTACGCGTAGTGGCTTTGAGTAAGTAACACCGCGGATTTGACATTCTTTAACGTCAAAAACTGGCTCACCAAGACGGTAGCTAACGTATTGCAGCTCAGAATTGCCGTTGTAGCTCTGAATTGGAAATACAGAACGGAAAGCAGCTTCAAGACCGTATTGACCTTCTGGATCCTGTTCGATGAATTTGTCGAAAGAATCAAGCTGGATCGATAACAGGTATGGAATGTCCAAAACTTGTGGACGAGTACCAAAATCCTTACGGATGCGCTTTTTCTCGGTATAAGAGTAAACCATGGGGTTCCTCAGCTCGCTGATAAGTGACCCAAACCACCCAAAACACTCTTCAAGAGGGGGCGGTGACAAACAGCTGTTTACTGTAGTGAACAATCATTTCGAAAAAATGACTGTTTTTTTGCTCAGATTATGACGGTTAAACAGCGGAAATTTCGTCATAGCCCTACAGCGCAAAAAGGCCGGTGGTTAATAAACCACCAGCCATTAGCCTTGCGGCTAGGAAATTAAGTGATAATTACTTAACTTCAACAGAAGCGCCAGCTTCTTCTAGCTGTGCTTTAAGAGCTTCAGCTTCAGCTTTGTCAACGCCTTCTTTAAGCGCTGCAGGAGCTGAGTCTACAAGACCTTTAGCTTCTTTAAGACCTAGGCCAGTTGCGCCACGTACAGCTTTGATAACTTGTACTTTGTTAGCGCCAGCAGCAGTTAGGATTACGTCGAATTCAGTTTGCTCAGCAGCAGCTTCAGCAGAAGCACCACCAGCTACAACTGCAGCAGCAGCAGTAACACCGAATTTTTCTTCCATAGCTTCGATAAGCTCAACAACTTGCATTACAGACATTTCTGCAACTGCGTCTAGGATTTGCTCGTTAGTAATAGACATAACAATTCTCTTTTAAGTCAACAATAAGTTTAAATAGCAACCAGTGAAAAGCAAGGCTTAAGCCGCAGCTTCTTCTTTTTGGTCGCGAACAGCAGCGATAGTACGAACCAGCTTGCCAGCAGAAGCTTCTTTCATGCACATCATTAGGCGTGCGATAGCTTCGTCGTAAGTTGGTAGTGTCGCTAGTACTTCAGCATCAGTAACTGCGCCTTCAAATGCAGCAGCTTTGATCTCGAAATCTTTATTCTCTTTAGCGAAGTCTTTGAAAAGACGCGCTGCAGCACCTGGGTGCTCATTAGAGAATGCGATCAGAGTTGGACCAGTGAAAGTGTCAGTTAGACACTCGTAGTCTGTACCCTGAATCGCACGGCGTGCTAGTGTGTTACGAACAACTCTCATGTAAACACCCGCTTCGCGAGCTTGTTTACGTAGAGAAGTCATTGCGCCAACAGTAACGCCACGAGAATCAGCTACAACTGCAGAAAGTGCACCACTGGCAGCTTCGTTGACTTCAGCAACAATTGCTTTTTTGTCTTGAAGATTTAAAGCCATTTGGATTAACCTCTGGTTGTGATTACAGCACTCATACAAAATGTAATGAGCGTTTACGATGTTATTTAAAAATGAATAAATTCACTTCAAACCACAACATCGCCTACGTAGGTTTTATTAAGCCATATCTCCGAAGAGTACAGCGCCTACGGTCTTGGGACGGATGACCTGAATTGCTTCAAAAATCACCCAACCACAAATATTAGGCGCAGAAGTATACACTAAATCTGCGCCAAAGCAAATTAGTTTGCTTGAGTGTCAAGACTAGCTTGATCAACAGTAACACCAGCACCCATCGTAGTAGAGATGCTTACTTTCTTCAGGAAAGTACCTTTCGCTGAAGAAGGCTTAGCTTTCTTAAGAGCCACTAGAAGTGCTTCTAGGTTCTCTTGAAGCTGGTTAGCTTCGAAAGACGCTTTGCCGATAGTAGTGTGGATGATACCGTTCTTGTCGTTACGGTAACGAACCTGGCCAGCTTTAGCGTTCTTAACCGCTTCAGCAACGTTAGGAGTTACAGTACCAACTTTAGGGTTTGGCATAAGGCCGCGTGGACCTAGGATTGTACCTAGTTGACCAACAACACGCATTGCATCAGGAGAAGCAACAACAACGTCGAAGTTCATTTCGCCTTTTTTCACTTGCTCAGCAAGATCTTCCATACCAACGATATCTGCGCCAGCTGCTTTAGCTGCTTCTGCGTTTGCACCTTGAGTGAACACAGCAACGCGGATGTCACGGCCAGTACCGTGAGGTAGCACAGTTGCGCCACGTACGTTTTGGTCAGATTTACGAGCATCGATGCCTAGGTTAACAGCAACATCTACAGACTCAACGAATTTAGCAGTAGCTAGTTCTTTAAGAAGAGCAACAGCTTCGTTGATTTCGTATTCTTTAGTTACTTCAACTTTGTCGCGGATTACGCGCATACGCTTAGTAAGTTTTGCCATGATCTTATCCCTCTACCACTAGGCCCATTGAACGAGCAGTACCAGCAATAGAACGCTTCATTGCTTCGATGTCAGCACCAGTCATATCAGCAGCTTTAGTTTCTGCGATTTCCTGAACTTGAGCGTCAGTTACAGTACCAACTTTCTCAGTGTTTGGACGACCTGAACCAGACTTAACGCCAGCAGCTTTCTTAAGAAGAACAGCAGCAGGTGGAGTCTTAGTTACGAACGTGAAAGAACGGTCGTTGTAAACAGTAATTACTACTGGAGTAGGTAGACCTTTCTCAACAGATTCTGTTTTTGCGTTGAACGCTTTACAGAATTCCATGATGTTCACGCCGTGTTGACCTAGAGCAGGACCAACCGGTGGACTTGGGTTTGCCATACCAGCTGCAACTTGCAGTTTGATATAAGCTTCAACTTTCTTAGCCATGATATTTCCTAATTTTTGGGTACATGCGCTAGCCGTAAGGCAAGCTCCCCTTAATTTCAATTAACTCTTTCTTACTTCGATAGAAGTAAAAAGGCGCGAAATTATAATCATAATTCGCGCCTTTAACAACCCTAAAAAGGTGATTTTTTATACTCTTTACATTTTGAACAGCTTGTTAAATAGTTATCAACAGCTTACTCAAACTAACCGAGTCTTAGTCTAGTTTTTCAACCTGACCGAATTCAAGCTCAACAGGTGTTGCACGACCAAAGATCGATACAGATACCTTAATGCGGCTCTTCTCGTAATCCACTTCTTCAACAGTACCGTTAAAGTCAGCAAATGGACCATCGTTCACACGAACCACTTCACCCGCTTCGAACATTGTCTTAGGACGTGGAGACTCGCTCGCTTTCTCTAGACGGTTCAAGATAGCATCTGCTTCTTTGTCAGTGATTGGTGCAGGACGATCAGAGGTACCACCAATGAAGCCCATAACACGAGGAATGCTGCGTACTAAGTGCCATGATTCATCATTCATGATCATTTGCACTAATACGTAGCCAGGGAAGAACTTACGTTCGCTTTTACGGCGTTGACCTGCACGCATTTCCACTACTTCTTCAGTAGGTACTAAAACGTCACCAAAGAATTCTTCCATGTCGTGCATTTTAATATGTTCGCGTAACGATTGAGATACACGACCTTCATAGCCAGAAAAGGCTTGAACTACATACCAACGTTTTTTTGGAGCTTCACTCATGAATCAGAACCCTCTACACCCCAGTCGCTAGAGAAACTAAACGGACCATAATGCCGTCAATTCCCCAAAGCACTAGAGACATAACAATACATACAGCTAAAACGATCAATGTAGTTTGCATAGTTTCTTGGCGTGTAGGCCAAACAACTTTACGAATCTCCATACGAGATTCTTTTGCAAAATCGATCGCAGCTTTACCTTTAGTTGTTGTTGCTGCAACGCCTAGTGCGGCAGCAATCAGCACAACTACACCTGCAGCGCGAATTACAACAGACAATTCACCATACAGGTAATTACCCACAACAGCAGCTGCCAACAGTACAAAAGCGACTACCCACTTCATTGTATCTGCTGCACCTGAGCTATCAGGAGTTTCAGCGTTTGCTTTCATAAAACCAACCTGTGATAAGTCTTAAATATAGACGACAATAACCCCGCTGTTGCAGGGCACATTCCTTTGCGTTGCAAAACAACACATCTAACAGTCATTTTAGTCAAAAAGACCGTTTAATTCTTTGCTAAGAGCTAAAATTGATGCCAAAACACCCAACTCTTTTTTCAGCGCAGAAAAAGGGCATCAAATGATGCCCTTTTTACTAGTGGTTCGTCAAATCTTATGCAAAGATTTTAGCTACAACACCAGCACCAACTGTACGGCCACCTTCGCGGATTGCGA
>NZ_JAPHPW010000040.1 GCF_026241515.1 Vibrio sp. 14G-20 | reverse complement strand
CCAACTCCGTTATTACTCAATTGTAGTTGCAATAACGGGGCGGACCATACATTTTAGTGAACTAAATGCTTATCGCCAAATTAAACCTACTGAATCTTCAAACGTTGAATCAGTGTCTCTTCATCTAGTTGATAGAGTTCATCGAGTAAGTTCATCTGCAAGCTACCCGGCCCACGTGAGTTCTCAGCGGCGATTTCGCCAACCACACCCAACACCGCTGCAGCAGCCAAACCAGTTTCATCACCAACAGCAGCGAAAGCACCCGTCAACGCCGTTAAGGTACAACCCATGCCCGTTACATACGGCATCATTGGGTGTCCATTGTTTAACGTCACAACACTGTCTTTAGTGACAACGTAATCTGTCTCACCAGAAATCACCACATTCGCGCCGTATTCAGCCACTAAGCATTGCGCTGCGCCTAATGCAGCATCACTGCTATCTAGCGCATCAACGCCTTTGCTCTGTGCTTGCTCACCCGCTAACGCGATAATCTCAGACGCATTACCACGAATGATCAACTTATCGGCTAAGCGTGCAATTTCACGAGAAGTCTCAGTACGCAGCGTACTTGCGCCACATCCCACAGGATCAAGAACCACAACCTTGCAGTTTGCATTCGCTTGTTCAACGGCGAAGCGCATTCTTGGCGTCCACACACTGTCGAGCGTACCGATGTTAATCACAAGCGCGCCAGAGAAAGACATCATCTCTGCCAACTCTTGCTGTGAGTGCGCCATGATAGGCGAAGCGCCAATCGCCAATAACGCATTGGCCGTGTTGTTCATCACGACGTAGTTGGTGATGTTCACCACCAGTGGCTTTTGCTCTCGTACTGCGCGCAACGATTGGATGATTTGTTCAATTAGCATGGATAAATCCTTATTCGTAAAAGTCGCTTTAAGCCGCGGTTGAGTCATTAAGTGCATTCAGACCTTGCTGCCAAAAAGCCACTTCCATACGCGTTGCCGTTTTAAAAATATGAACGATGTTCTGGCCGCGCTCACTGTTGATATCAATTTCAGCAAGCAGTTGATTGAAGTAATCCGAGCCCGTTGCTACGCCAGACTGGAACTCTTCACCGCCATACAGTTGTAACCAGCTTGCGTATGGGTTGCCTTCTAATACAGTATCGCTGCTTTCTAGAAGCGCTTTACCAATCACGGCATAACCAATTGAACACGGAGCCAATGCCGCATAAAGATCGACAAGATCACCCGTCATACCCGCATCTAGAACGTAGCGCGTGTAGGCAACAGTACCGAAATCTTCAGGTTCGTTTTCTAAATCCGATTCGGTTAAACCCCACTGACCACAGTAAGTCACATGGTGAGAGATTTCTGAATCTAGCAGAGCATGAACACTTGGCAGTGCACGACGCATGTCAGCCAGTGTCTTGGCCTTGTAAATTGCCAATGCATAAGCACGGGCATACTGTTTCAAAAACAAAAAATCTTGCTTCAAGTAATGCAGAAAACACGGTTGAGCGAGAGTGCCGTTCGCCAGCGTTTTAACAAAATCATGCTCGGTGTAGTCTTGCCAATCTTGCTGACAGGCTTGGATTAAGTCTTGGTATTTCATGAGATTCCTTAGTCAAAAGTCGGTACGTAATCAGCGGCTTTTGGTAGTGATTTGATAATGCCTTTGTCGAACATGAATTGTGCGTAATCGTCGTAACGCTTTAGGTCAACAGCAGAAGGGCGAAGTGCAAAACGAGTCAGCGTGTCATTCCATGCGCGTTGGTTAAGTTCGTTGTTCAACGTATCTGGTGAGTACGCAACAAACTCGCCCCATGACTCTTGTGGGTGGTTCACAATGTAAGTTGTTGCCTGTTCCAATGCTTTGTTGAACGCTTTGATCGCTTCATCGTCGTGCTGCTTTGCGTTCGCCACAAAGATAAGCTCATCGTAAGCTGGAACACCGTGCTCTTCTGGGAAGAATGCCTTCGCTTTAAAGCCTTCAAGTGCTAGTTGGTTCGTTTCGAAGTTACGTAAGCCACCCCAGATTGCATCTACCTTGCCCGATGCTAATGAAGACGACAGTGCCCAACCAACATTGATTGTTTGTACGTCTGAAAACGCAACATTTTCTTGAGCTAGCATGGTGCCGATGGTCGCTTCTTCGTTTCCTGCAATCGCAATACCGATCTTCTTACCCTTCAGATCCGCTAGCGAATCGTTCTTGCCGTTATCCAATACCATTAATGTATTTAGTGGCGTCGCGATAAGGGTTGATGCACGAACGAGAGGCAAGCCAGCAGCTACATCCATGGTTAAACTTGGTTGGTAAGTTACCGCTAAATCGACCTTACCTGCCGCGACCAATTTTGCTGGCGTGCTTGGGTCAGCTGGCTCTTGGATTTCAACATCTAGACCTTGGTCAGCAAAGTAGCCACGCTCTTGAGCGATAACAATCGGGCCATGGTTCGGGTTCACAAACCAATCCAACATCAATGTCAGTTTCTTTTGTTCAGAGTCCGCTAGAGCATGACCTGAAACTAGCGAAGCAGCCAGTGCCACTGCACCTACCAATTTGGTATTTTTCATAGGTAACCTTTCCTTTTGAATATTATTATTGTGTTTATAGAGCTAATTTTTAACGAAGTTTTGTTTAGATAAATAGCGTTGAGCGAAGCCTTATTAAACAAAGTGTTATTGAGTAAGCCATCACTGGTTCTCCCAAGGGATAGCTTTTTTAAGTAATTTGTCTGTGATGAAGTAGAGCGAGATAGACAGCACCGCCAAGATGAACAAGGCCGCAAACATCTCATCAATGATCATGCGCGCGTTGGCTTGCAGCATTAAGTAGCCTAGCCCTTCACTCGAACCCACCCACTCGCCGACGACCGCGCCAATTGGGGCAATCACCACCGCCACACGAATACCAGACGCCAGTGTTGGCAATGCAGCAGGCAATTGGATATAACGCAACAATTGCCATTTCGATGCACCCATCGTTTTGGCAAGATCGAGATAGCCTGTCGGTGTATTCCGTAGGCCGTCATAACAACAAGTCGTCACAGGGAAGAAGATAATGATCGCCGCCATCACGACTTTTGAAGCAATCCCATAACCCAGCCACAGCATTAACATTGGCGCAATCGCAAAAACAGGGATGGCTTGACTGGCAATTAAGATAGGCAATAGCCAACGCTTCAACGGATCAAACATCAGCATCTGCAGGGCAAAAAATAGCCCCATCGACAAACCGAGTAGCAGCCCAAGTAAGATCTCTTGTGCAGTAACCCAAGTGTGTTTGAGTAACACATCGTAACGTTCGATTAGCTTAATAAAGACTTCTGCAGGCGCTGGCAGAATGAAGCTCGGCATCTCGAAGATAACGACCACCATTTGCCATAAACCGAGAATCACAGCACTGCTGATCAGCAAACGCATTACGGGATTCATCTGGCGAGGGCGCTTAGTCGTGATCTGTGTGTTAGTTGAACTTTCTTCCATTGAGTTTTCTATCTTGGAGCTATCAGTAGCTTCGCTTCGCGTTAGATCATTCATAATCACGCTCCAATTGATCTAAGATCGCTTGCTGTAACTCAGCACATTCACCATCTAACACTCTTGGTGTGGCCGTGTTGGGCACAGATAAAGATTGAGCATTCGCAGGTGTGCCTTGCAACACATACAAGTTGTCCGCCAAACGCACCGCTTCTTGTGGATCATGGGTGATCAACACAACGGTTTTACCTTTTAACAGTCCACACGCTAAACTTTGTAGCTTATGCCTTGTTACTGCATCCAACGCAGAGAAAGGCTCATCCATCAGCACGACGGGCTTGTCTTGCATTAAGGTTCGAGCCAAAGCAACACGTTGACGCATGCCACCAGATAACTGATCCGGCATAGTAGACGCGTGATCAGCCAAACCAACCGCCGCTAACAACTCTAGTGCTTGATTGGTTTGCAGTGCTTTATCAGAAGCTGGATTTTGAAAGCGATGACTCAGGCATACATTGTCGATAACCGACAGCCACGGCAGTAACAAATCTTGCTGCGCCATGTAAGCGATGCGATCCGTTAAAGGCAATTCATCAGAGGTTGCCAATGTGCCCTGCCACTCCACTTTGTCGTCCAGCAAGCCCGCCAGATAACGCAATACCGTGGTTTTCCCGCAGCCACTTCGACCAAGCAACACCGTCCACTTGCCTGCGCTTAAGCTAAGCGACAACCCCGATAAGGTTGCGTGCTCACTGTCGTTATAACGTAAGGAGGCATTGCTGAGCTGAACGCCAACCGTATTAACGGACATTACCGTGCCCAGCGAAGAAGTGATTTACCGGGCCATGACCTTGGCCAACTTGCAACTCATCAGCGTGAGCAATCGCGCGAGAAATGTATTGTTTACCTAGGTCAACAGCCTCAGTCAGCGTGTTGCCTTGAGCTAAGAAAGAAGCAATGGCAGAAGAGAGCGTACAACCCGTGCCATGGGTGTTTTTGGTAGGAAAACGCTTCGCGCTAATCAGAGCAGATGCGGTTGGCAGAATCAGTAAATCGTTACTGTTCTCATCTTTCTCTAAATGGCCGCCTTTGAGAAGAACGGCTTTGGCACCCAGTGCGCGCAAGTCCTCAATCATGCCCTTCATTTCAGCTTCGTTTTCAGGTACTGGCTTGCCTGTTAATGCCGCGCCTTCAGGTAAATTAGGGGTGATGATGTCTGCCAGCGGAATCAGTTCTTGTTTCAGCGTCGTGATAGCTGAGTTTTCTAAAAGAAGGTCACCACTTGTCGCTACCATCACAGGGTCAATCACTAAGTGTTTAGGTTGGTACTGCTTAATTTTGTCTGCAACGACTTTGATGATCTGCGAATCCGCCAACATGCCGACTTTTACTGCCACGATATTGAGATCAGTAAAAACCGCATCTAATTGGCTTGCGACATGCTCAAGTGGGATTGGAAAAATGGCGGAAACGCCTTGGGTGTTTTGGGAAGTGATCGCGGTAATGACCGAACAAGCGAAACTACCTGTAGCAGACATGGCTTTAATATCAGCTTGGATACCTGCACCGCCGCCACTGTCTGAGCCAGCGATCGTCAATACAATCGGAGTGTTCGTTCGAATCGAACCATCAGCAGAGTGCTGTGAAACTGAGGCTTTTGGCGTTAAATCTTTTGAATTAGAACTGTGTGTCATTGTCGCTCCTACTATCTTACAAGACGTAGGAGAACGAACACTGATCGAAGGAGAAGTCGTATTAGGCTCATGAAAGTCTTCATGAGTGCAGACGTAGATCGAGTGCTTATAGTTCCCTACGCCAGTGTTAACTGAATCAGGTTCAACGGGTCTCGATTAACGATCTCAGCACACACCAAATAAGGTATATGCCCCCCGACTATTGGTAGCGATAGTAACAGCACTCTCACAACTGAGATACTGATTTTATTCAATTATAAGAATTACGCATGAATAAATTTCAATTAGGCTCAACAAAACAAATACTTATAGCGTTCCTTTAGATGGCTTCGACTGTATCAACAAGCACAGCACAATCAGAAACATACCTAGCCAACCTGTAAAAGGTATCAGCTCACCGACAACGCAGACGGCAAGCACCGCCGCAACTACCGGCTCAAACAAAGTAAGTAGATTGGCACTGCTCGCGGTCACGTGGCGTAAGCCAAAACTGAAGGCGACATAGCCCAAGCATTGTGGGATTAACGTCAGATAACTGATGACTAACAAGTTAGTCTGCGAGGAAAACAGGTTCTCACCAGTAAACCAGAGCGTTGGCAGCAACAGCATCGCACCGAGGCCAAAAATACTGCCCATCGCTGCTTGAGACTCAATATCCTTGTCTATCAGTGCTTTTGTCGCCCAAGAATAAATGGCGTAACACAACCCAGCGAGCAAACCTAAAGCAATACCCAACAGCTTGAGATCATCACCGGATTCATTCGCCGCTGAAGATTCAGAAAACACCAGCAACCCAATGCCCGCCACGCCAATGGCAAAGCTCGTGAGCCAGCGTTTGTTAATATTATTCTTTTTGCTAATAAGACACTCTAGAAGTGCAGAAAAGAAAGGCGCGGTAGCTATCGACACCACCGTGCCCATCGCGACACCCGATAACTTCATCGAAGAGTAGAAAGCCAAAGGATAGATCGCTAAAGCAAGCGCACTCGCCGCTAACAGCTTTTTGTTGAGCAAAAGCTTATCAAGTGAAGATAATATCTTTCGATACGCCAAGGCAGCCTGCATTAAGCCGCCGACGCCCATTGAAAATGCACCAATCGCTAATGGACTGAGATCAGGCGCAAAGGTTGCGGCTGTGCCTGTCGTGCCCCATAAAACAGAAGCAAACACGATGGCTAAAGTGCCCGTTTGGAATTCGTTAACGCGATTGATGGCAAGATTCATTGCTATTACCTAGTCTATTTTCATTTCTGAAATAGATAATAGTGAACATACGTTAAGTTGAGTTTGCCAAAAGGACGCTATTCTTGTTTTGGAAGACTCTCTTTCATCGAACCCAAAAACGCCCTTGGAGACATGCCAAAGTGCTGAGAGAAGCGTCGACTGAATGCAGACAAGTCGCTATAACCCACATTTTCTGCGACCAATTGAACGGGTAAATCGGTATGGCTAAGCAAGGCTTGTGCTTTCTCCATACGATAGCGAGTGATGTACTTAAGCGCACTGATTCCAATGCACTCTTTAAAACGTTTCTTAAATTGAGTGGGGCTCAAACATGCCGTTTCTGCAAGTTGAGATATAGAGAGAGGTTGGGCGTAATTATCCGCAATGAGCCTTTGCACTGCGCGAATACGAGGGTCGATGCTCTTGCTTACTTGTTGTTGCTCTAACAACAGTGAAAACACATCCAAGATGGATGACTCAATACCACTGTCGACTTGATATTCCAACTGCTTTTCAACAAACAACAAGAAGTTCATTAAAGGTGGCGTGACAGTAAACACCGAGAGCTCATGCTCTAACAAGTGCTGCGGTAACTCCACCATATCTGCGACAATAAACCGTGCCGCTTCATCCGCCTTAAACGCATGCGCTGTGGTTACCGGAATCACCACACATTCACCGACAGAAACCTTGCCAACATACCCCACCATTTCAATGCTAATACTCCCCTGAATAGGCAGCACCAGTTGATGGTAGCTATCATGGGCATGAGTATTAAATTGCTTGGTGTAAGATCGAATGCTTAAGCTAGATTTCATGAGCAACGCCGGAATTCAGTTTATTGAAACATGAGTGTTAAAACGAAATTACATGATTTAAGCGAGGGAGTCACATCGGGCTAGTGTTTTTGTCGTCTCCCCTGCTTACCCGTTTCTATGAAGGATCAAAAAAGCCGTTTAAGCATTGATACTCAAACGGCTTTTTACTGGAGTCAAATTCGCAATCTCAAGAACAGTTAACCGAATAGGTTATCGCTCCCTAACAAAATCGCTCATTCACACTCGATTATTTTTGAAGTTGCTCTTTAGCGGCTTCAACCTTAGAAAAATCTAGGCCAAGCTCTTCAACTGCTTCTTTGATTAGCGCAGGGTTTTGCATTACCTGACCCATCAGCATTTGAAGCTTATCTTGTGGTAAACCAAGTTGGCTGATTGTCGCCATTGCTGCAAGAGGGTTCTCGGTCAACGTCTTGAATATCTCGCTGATCTGCTCGTCGCTAATATTGTTCTCTTTCAACATTGCTAAAATCGGGTTCATTTTTTTGCCTTTGAAACACTAAATTAAGTAGGAGCACAGCATACCATCTAGCTGTGCTCGATTGTACTAACAAGTGACGCTTTGGTTTAACGCGAACCGCACTTTTCCCAAACGCAAATAATGCTTGAGCTTAACGAGATTCCAGTGGGTAAGAACGGTAGCTCCACATGCCATAAGTTCTTAAAGCATCACGGTAGATACCTAATAGCTCACCACTGCTCGCTTTCTTAAGATCTTCTAGCGGCTTGTCTGGGTAAGAAACCGTATCAAAGGTGATACCCTGAGGGCCAGTTTGCCAGCTAGCGATTTCAAATAGAGTTTGACCACGACGAACATGGCTTGCCGAGCTGATAATGGTCGCGTGCTTAATATCATGGCGAGCAAGCGCGTAACTACTGAACAAGGCATTACCTACCGTGCTGGTCGCGTAGTTCTCTTCAATGATGCGATCTTTGCTTACCCCTTTTTCGATAAGCCAATCCGCCATCAATTTGCCTTCTGTCTTATGATTCTTAGGCACACCACCTGTTAGCACGATCATCGCATCTGGGTTCGCTTTCGACATTGCTAATGTGGTTTCAAGGCGTTCAATCAAGATTTGATGCATAGAACCATCAGGGTTAAGCGCGTAGCCCAAAGTAACAATCGCGCCGTGTTCATCCAATAACCCTTTGTCCGCCGACTCTTTCAGTGGTGTTTCTAGCACGCGATCAACCGTAGCAAAAATACGCTTGATGTCTTCTGCTTTGCCCTTGTTCAGGCTTTCCAGTTTCTCCATGTGCTTAATCGATTCACTGTCATTGCCTTCGAATCTCTGCCAAACCGCAAGATACGCGTGCAAGTCGACATCGTCTGGCGCAACCGTCAATGCTTGTTCAAACAACTCAATCGCACGCTCAGCATTCTTGTTGTAGATCTGAGCGTTCGCTGCCGAGATCAACAAATCAGTACGGTAAGGTTCTAGTTGGTATGCCTCTAACAATCGGTTAGTCACAATTTCCATGTTACTTGGCATTTTAGCCGTGAAGCCCGCGTGGGAAATTCTTGCCGGAGACTTAAACGCCTGCAACGCATCAAGAAGTAGTTGGTCGACAACTTGTCGCTTAGTTACCAACTGAGCGTAGTCAGCAGAAGCCTGCACAGCGCCATCGTTAGCAGCAAAAGAGTAAGGTGTCGCGCCAAAAGCGAGCATGCCACCAAGAGCGAGGGCAATAATGTTCTTTTTCATGGAAAGATCCTGTGTCGTTAAGTGTTCACATCAGATTTGCTCACCAATGTAAGCCTCCAAGATTAAAAAACCGTGAACCAAACCTTACTCTCCGAGGTTAATATTCATTTGTTGCATAAGGTGTGGCTGCAGATCACGATTTTATGCGCCAGAGTAAGCTCAACTATCCAGATAGCTTCGAGTTATGAGGAGCTACCTTGATGTCTTTGGAATATTTAACTTCGAATCCCACCTGCCTATTCCATCTAAATCCGTAAGTTTCGAAGCCCTGTCTTATTTCTAAATGTGCGTTTTATGTTTATTATTTCAGTAACTTAAAACGCCACCTCTCTACAAGTCGACGCTCATTCACGTTTGCTCAACCAAGTTCAAAAAGCACAGAGTGTGATATCAAATCAGTCAATTCACAGAAAATTCAAAAATCAGCCATTGAACGATCGTTCAAGTGGTGCTTTAATGAATGACCAATACAAGGAGTTACCCCATGCTTAAGTTCTATTTTCACCAAACACCCAACCCAATGAAGATCGCTCTGTTTTTGGAAGAGACAGGCCTAGATTTTGAACTTGTTCCTGTCGATACCTTAAAGGGTGAGCAACACACACCGGAATATCGCTTAATAAACCCGAACGGTAAAACACCAGCCATTGAAGACGAAGGACAACGCGTGTTCGATTCGAACGCTATCCTTCTGTACCTATCAGAGAAGACTGGCAAACTAGGTGGTCAGCCGGAAGATAGAGCTGAACTGCTCTCTTGGATGATGTTTGTCGCAAGCGGTCTTGGTCCTTATTCTGGTCAATCGGTACACTTCCGCCATGCTGCTCCAGCAGGCTTAGATTACGCTGTGAACCGTTACCTACGTGAAGCACAACGTCATTACGAAGTGCTAGAAAAGCATATGGAAGGTCGTGAATTTATCGTCGGAAATGAGTACACCATTGTCGATGTCGCTGCATGGGGTTGGATTGATAAAGCACCTGTCGTGCTTGGTGAAGAAGGCTTAGAGCCATACCCGAATTTGAAGCGCTGGTTTAACGCAATCAACACTCGCCCTGCTGCACTGCGTGCTCGCGAAATCGGCAAAGGCATTGAGTTTAAAACCGAACGTGATGAAGAGGCGCTTAGAGCGTTATTCCCGTCTAACTTCGCTGAATAACAGTAACAGTAACAGTAACAAGAACTCTATTACCGACACTCACCAGTTAAGCGTTCAGAACATGAATACGAAGCTCAGTTCCGTGCTGAGCCGTATTGTCAAAACAGAGCTTGATTGGTGAGCTAAGCTCGTTCTTCAATCCAGTTCGCCTGCTATCAAGTTTGCCTGTTATAAAGCAATTCTTATCTATTTCCTTTAAAGCCTTTAGAAGCAGTACCGATTCTCGATTTCAAGCGTGTAGAAACAGACGTTGCGCGAATACGACCAACCACTGTCCAGAAAATAACAAATTGAGTAATGAGTAAGGTCAACATCTTAAAAGAACCTCATCTCTAACGGCTTTGACTGCTTGGTTTTTCGCCTTTTATGAATATAAATAAACACTAATTTTATAACTATGATTGTCATGACTAACTCGATGAAGAACAAAGGAGCGCTTATTCTACAAATTGAATGATATTAGGCATCACAGAAGACTTATATATCAGTTATAAAAATATAAACAAAAAATAAAGTAATACCTATCAATAACTTATTACTAATAATCCATATCGACAATGTTTGTGGAAATCAAAAAGACTTCTATTCATTTCTCGCATTATAAAACGATAATCGTTTGATGATGCGCACACTCAAGCAACGATGCACAATAACGGCTCATCACAATTGAGGTCGTTATGCCGAACTTTCTAGTCCACATTTTTAATACACTAAAGCAATATGATTTGCTGCTTGCCCTTGTATTTATTCTTGCCTATTGGCTTCTCAAGCGCTTTATTTCGACGACCGTTATCAACCTTGCACAGGTAAAGTCTGTCGCGACGACACGCACAATGTTCATCATTCGCTGCTTCAACATTTTCTCGTTCATACTGTTGTGTGCGACCTATATCATCGTCAGTGGGATTGGCTATGGAAACTTCACCATTTTCATCTCGTCCTTGGTGACCGTTTTTGGCGTCGCTTTCATCGCCCAATGGTCAATTCTCAGTAATATCACCGCGAGCTTTCTGATCTTCTTTGTATTCCCTTACCGAATTGGCGATTCAATAATTGTTGCAGATGGTGATGATATCGAAGGAAAGATACTTGAGATTAAGATGTTTCATACCCTAATCAAGCACCCAAGCGGTAACTTAATTGCTTACCCGAATTCTCTGCTATTGCAGAAAAGCGTAACTAAGGTATTAAAAAAGAACTCTCCACGTACAGAAAGGCCTCGGTAACCGAGGCCTTGTCATGTAATAGAGAAACAAAACGCGCTATTTCGATTTCGATTGCTGTTTCTAGTGCGATTGCTATTTCCAGTGCGGCTGCTAATTCTACGGCTACCGCTTTTATCTGCTTTTAACTTTCACTATTTACCGTCGACGTCGAGTTTGACGCCCTGAAGTTGTTCAATCAGTTTGTCTAAATTACTGTCAAAGAACAGCGGACCAGCTAGCGTCAATGCAGTCGGTGAAGAGGTATTTTGTGTCGCTTGCAGATACAGCTCTTTGGCACCCGTGATATGGCCACGTGCCTCTTCTGCTTTAGCCATTAACAAATAAGTCAGAGGCGTCTGTTGATTGTAAGGAATCGACAACAAGATCTTTAACGCCTTATCAGGCTCACTTTGAGACAGCGCTAATATTGCGTTCGCTTCACAAACACGAGGATTGTTTCCTCGCTTAAGAATGGCAGACAAAGACGAGGAATATTGCTCGTTCAACGCCTTAATTCTAGGTTGAATATTTTCCTCATCTTTAGAGAAAACCGCCAACACTTCACTGATGTAGCTCACCGAAATAGCATAAGCGTTATCTGGAGCCAGTGCTCTGGCCTCTCGAAAATACTTAAGCGCCTTATCAAAATCCACAGTGCTATAAGAAACCCCAGTCGCAGACATCAACGCCTTGACCGATTCTTTATCCTGTGGGAACACAGAAATATTGCGCTGTAACTCTTCTTCAGACACATCGATATACATAGCACGCAATAGATCGTCGATCATCGCTGGAAACGTTTCATGGAAACGAGCAAAGTTGGTGGAATAACGGCGATTCAAATGCACGCCTCCCGACGCTCGGTTAACATACTTCACCAATAAACGAGTTTTCTTACCGTCACTGCTTTTCGCCGTTGAGATATTAAACTCAATCGCGGCCAACTTCTTATGCTCATCAGACTTAACTACTCTGATATTGCTATAAAAACCAATATGTTCAATCAGTTTAATTACGATTCCATAGAGCTCTGGCTGCGCCTTAACTTCTTCCGTTACATTCAGTACAACATAACGAAATTCATAATGACTTAATGAGTGAGTCGAGCTTGCTTGCGAAGGACTTTGTTTATTCTGATAAAACCACATATATGATGATTGTAAAACGATGACAACCGCCAAAAACGCCAGTATGTAATGCAGTTTTCTACTTCTTGGAGAATTTTCTGATGGCTTTACATAACCCTCTTCTCGGCCTTCTCTTTCGACAAACTCTTGGCTTTCAGGCGCTGATTGGCGTCCATTAACATCAAGCTGATCTGGTTTTTGGAGAGTTGGTTTTTGGAAATCAGGTTTTTGGAGCTCTACTTTCTCAACTTTCACTTCACCATCAAATCGGTAACCACGCTTTGGAACAGTAACAATATAACTGCTTGTCCTTTTACTGTGTGTTTTCAGAACTTTTCGTAGTTCAAATACCGCTTGGGTGACAACTTGATCGGTTAATACACTGCCATTCCAAACCTCTTCAATTAACTCATCACGCGTATGAGTCAAACCCGGGTTCAAACATAAGAACTCAAGCAATTTAGTGAGACGGTTATCAATCGTAATACACGAATCTGCAAACTGAATCTGCCCTTCGTTAGGCATAAACTGCCACTCATCTACGATAAAACTGATGTTTTTCTCAAGCATTCACGTTCACTCACTCTTTATGGCTCTTCTTATCGTCTAAACATAGCTTCAATCCAATGATTTTGCTGATAATTTCGACCTGCTGTGTGTGATTTTTCACAATTTTCGTTTCAGCAGACATCATTCACAGGCATTTCCATAAAATTGACGGCGGTTATCGTGAAAACTCAGAACAAGAAAAAAATAACACGAGTAACCCTAAAATTTTCTCAATTTAAATAGAGACTAACTAACTGTAATAGTTAACTTTATATTTTCTTGATATTGAAGTTATGAAACTTTATGAACTGGTGAGCTTTACGTTATGTCAGCGAATCACAAAATCTGCATGATAGCTCCACACCGCAAGTGAGGGGCGACATGCAAACGAGAAAAAGGCATAACGTTCCCTGTAGTCACTTGCAATAAGGACATAATAATTGATGTAGACACATCACCCGCTGACGGATTAGGGAACATTAGTTAACCTTTATATTAAGAGCTTTAAACCATGAAACTGAACAAATTTATTCTTCCTATCGCTGCTATCTTCTTCGTAACTCAAGCAAGCGCTGACCCATACATTGGTGCTAGCTACCTATATTCTGAGTACCAAGCTGAAAGCGACAATACAGATTTCAGTGATGAGAATAGCGGCTACAGCCTCTACATAGGCTACCAGATTAACGACCTACTATCGGTTGAAGCTGGATACGCGGATTTTGTTGATACACACAAAGACTTCGAACACATTTATTCAGATGCATGGTTAGCAAGTACAAAACTAACACTACCTATTACGATTTTTGACGTATACGGTCGTTTAGGTATCGGTCACTTCCAAAGTAACCTAGGTGATACAGACGACATTTACTACGGTGTGGGTACGGGTGTTACTCTAGGTCCTGTTCGTGTTGCACTGGAATACACCATGTACGAAGCAAAAATCGTAGACAACAGTTACGCACTCAGTGCTGAATTCCGCTTCTAATAGGGTAAACATTAAGGCTCCCTAGCCTTCCCTACACAATGAACACCATCAAGCCTCTGACATACCATCAGGGGCTTTTTGCGTTGAATTTGAAACCGAACATGATGGAGAAGCGAAACGAGCACTGTTTACTTCGAATTATGAGACGTAGAAGAGACTTGAGGCTTAACCGTTTGAAATTGGAGTTTTTTTCAAACCTTACTATAACCTTATTGTTAAGCTAATTGTCGCCTAATAACAAAGAGGAAATTTTTATTTAAGTAGGCCTCGAATTTTATATACCTAATTTCGTTAGCTCTAATCAGTGCTGTAAAAATATGTAAATTCAATTTTCAATTTAATTCTCATTGATACTCTATACCTTGTTTTCCCTTTACCTATCTACGCTTTTTTCAACACACTTCATAAGAAGGAATTTATGAAAATACTCCTACTCAGGTTTATTGTTTTAATGACATTGATAATGAACTCAGTTCATGCGGAAGATAAGCTTACTGCTACTATCATTGGATCTGGCTCGCCTATTTACAATGAAAATCGCGTGAGCTATGCAATAGTCGATACCGGACAAAGAAAATCGTACAACAATAATGCAGTGATACCATCTCCAGTTAGTGGGAATGATTTTTATGGTCAGGATTCCAACTACAGCTCGAACCAACCTTCATACACAGACAATAATGATGGCACTATCACCGATAATGTTACCGGCTTAATCTGGCAAAAACACATGGGGGAAAAGCTTAGTTACGATGAAGCATTGCTCAAAATAAGCAGTCTGAATTTGGCAGGTCATGATGACTGGCGCATTCCTACCATTAAAGAACTCTATTCACTTATTCAGTTCTCAGGTCAAGTTAAAGGGCAAAAAGCGATCACACCTTTCATTGATACGAGTTTCTTTAACCAACCTCTCGGTAATACACAGATTGGTGAGCGAGAAATTGATGCACAAACTTGGTCCAGTACTGAGTATGTTGACAAGACCATGCAAAATGATGATACGGTTTTTGGGGTTAATTTTGTTGATGGTCGTATCAAAGGTTACCCAAAGTTTAACCCTCGCACCAAAGAGCCGAATAAAATGTACTTTAGGTTTGTTAGAGGGAATAAGGTCTACGGTAAAAACAACTTTATTGATAACAATAATGGCACCATCACCGATTTAGCGACAGGTTTAACTTGGCAACAGGAAGACAGCAAAGTAGGTTTGAATTGGCAAGAAGCACTAGAGTATTCAGAAAACCTAACATTAGCAGACCAGACTGATTGGCGTTTACCGAATGCAAAAGAGTTACAAAGCATTGTGGATTATACTCGCTCGCCTGAATCCTCTAACTCAGCAGCCATCGACCCTATTTTCTACACATCTCCAATAACAAATGAAGCTGGTGAAAAAGACTACCCTTATTATTGGAGTTCAACCACTCACCTTGATGGCCCCACCCCAGAGTCTGGCGCAGTTTATGTGTCTTTTGGTAAAGCTTTGGGTCAAATGCATGGAAACATAATGGATGTACACGGTGCGGGTTCCCAGCGTAGTGACCCTAAAGCGGGCCAACCGATGTCACGTGGTCCACAAGGCGATTATATTCGGGTTGATAATTATGCGCGTAGTGTAAGAAGCGGTTATGGCGACTTCGCAGAGCATGCAAACACGCTACCTCAGGCTGAAAAGGTCAACGAATATACTACGAGGGATGCAAGTGTAAGCAGCCAAGTTCGCTCAGGAAGTCAAACTCATAACCACAATAAAAACCAGAGCAATAAGTTCATCAATCGATTGGATAAAAATGGTGATGGAAAAGTATCATCTTCTGAATTTAAGGCAGGCACCAAGCGTTTTAATCATTTAGATAAAAATAAAGATGGTTATATCACCGTAAATGAAGCACCAACTTCGCCCCGACACGCCGCCAATAACAGGCGACATTTGGCTGCCTCACCATAAGATGTATTGATGACCAATTAGCCGGCGCCTTGACCTGGAGGCTTTTTTCATGCTTAACGCAAGGCTTCCCATCAGTACACCGGAACTTAATATCATCTATTTAAAATCCAAATAGTTCTGCCGTAAAGCAACCATATCTTGATATCGTATAGGACAACCATAATTTGATATTTTTGTGAATCGAATATATCAGTAAAGCTACTGCGGTGAGAAAGTTACTTTAAGTTTTCCGGCACAAACACCTCGTCACTCCTCATTCGCGGGGCTTCATCCTTTGTCTAAACGCCAACAGCACTAGCAAAGTTTTGGACAATTGTGAGTTACGAACGAGCGGACAAGCTGAACTTTCACATAACTTCTAGTATCGCAATTATGCAGCAGTCTAAATTAACTCATTCATTACATGTTGATATTACGAAACCTTTAAAAGGATAGAAGTAACTAACCGATTAGGTAGGGCAACATTGTTGCTTGGCTTCATTGCCCACATAGCTTCATGGATCAATATTACGCATTTGATCATGCTTAATCGATAAATCTTCTTGCAAAAAATCCAACAAGTATCGATGTAACTTAGGCTGATATTGTCTTGAGGGATACAGCGCCCATATGCCAACAGAGTTCACATGACAGTCTGTTAGCAGAATAGTGAGAGCTCCAGCTTGTGCTTCATTGTCAATAAAAGGCAGAGGTAAACACGCTATACCTTTGCCATTAATCGCTGCATTAAGAAGTATGGAACTATCATTTACAGAGTAGTTACTTGTGACCGTCACATTAATAGGCTGAGCAGATTTAGAACCGGCTTTAGGAACAAACAGCCAATCATGGCCTATTCGTTTGTGGATCAAGCAATTGTGATCGAGTAAATCTTCGGGAGATAAAGGAGCGCCATGTTCTGCTAGATATTGAGGAGAAGCGCAAACCACCGACGGGCAATCAGCCAATTTCTTTCCAATTAAAGATTCGGGTAGGTCGTTACTTAATTCAATTGCCATATCAATTCCATGTTTAATCAAATCCAGTGAATGATTCGACAACGTGAGATCGACTACAATTTCTGGGTACTTAAGCATGAATCTCTCAATAGCTTGAGCAAGATAAAGCTGACCAAATGAAATACTCGTTACCAGGGATATTCGACCTTTGGGCTGAGATTGTTGCTCTTGAGCAAGGCTATATAACCGGTCATTTTGCTTCAAAATATTTTGGCAAAAAGGTAATAACTCTCGACCTACATTTGTAATTCCTAGGCTTCTTGTTGAACGATATAATAAACGGACACCTAGCGATTTTTCTAACGCAGCGATGTGGCGAGTCGCCATGGAGCGTGATATTCCTAGCTCTTCAGAGGCCGCAGTTAGGCTACCTAATTCCACAATAGAAACAAATACTTCCATCGATATGATTCTATCCATACACCCTCAACAGTTCGATTTATGCAACAATCTATTGACGTATAGCATATATATCAACTTCAAACTAGGATTTATACTGACCTTATATTCCAATACCGAGCCGAATAAAATGAAAAAAACAATGATGCTAGTCGCATGCCTTAGTACAGGTTTAATTCAAAGTAATACACTATTTGCCCAGATTCAAAATCCTGAAAGCTCAACTTTGGTAATCATTGAGTCTGGTAAACTTATGGGAAGCAACCATGATGGCGTGGCCACATTTTATGACGTCCCATATGCGCAAAACCCTTTTAAGGCAGATCGCCGATTTCAAGCACCGCAAGCATACGAAACTTGGAACGGATTATTAGATGCAACAAAAGCAGGTCAACCTGTCCCACAGCCTAGCCGAGATAAAAACACCACCTTGGTGGGGGCTCCCGATGATCTAACTCTGAACATATGGACACCTATGAGTGCCGTTGCTACCAACAACAAGGCATCAAATAAAAAACTGCCAGTCATTGTATGGATCCCTGGAGGCGCATTCATCCGAGAAGATGCAGCAGAGTTAGCCTACGACGGAACAAGCTTTGCTCAGAATGACGTGATTGTTGTAACGATCAATTATCGTGTAGGCGTTGATGGTTTTATGCACCTAGAGGGCGCACCTGATAATCGCGGCATTCTTGATCAGATCATGGCTCTTGAGTGGGTACAAAAGAACATCGAAGATTTTGGTGGAGACCCTAGCCAAGTTACTGTTGCAGGTCAATCTGCTGGGGCAGAAAGTGTTGCCATTTTATTGGGTACCGAAAAAGCAGAAGGCCTATTCCAGAAAGCCATTATGCAAAGTCCTCCAATGGCATTTTTAACTCAGAAAGAAGCTCAGAAAATCACACAAAGCTATACCAAAAAACTGAATATTCCAGCCACCGTTGAAGGCTTATCGACGGTTCCATTTCCTGAATTAGTTAAGAACGTTATTGATATGGGTTATACCATACAAGATCGTGGCAAATGGGGAATGCTATCGTGGGGAGGCACCGCATTTTTGCCCGTTGTTGATGGGGATATCATTGTCGAGTCTCCAATGAAAGATCTCACCAAAGCTTCACCTTCTATTCCAGTCATCGTTGGTAGTACAGCTCAAGAGTCACGACTGTACATGGTGCCAAGTGGTGCCGTTAACAATACGACCGAAGAAACGAAGTCACTATTATTATCTGACTTGTCATTGGAAGGTTGGCCTGCGGATGTGTATTCAACAGAAGACAATGGAAAATCCATTGGAGACACTTTTGCCGATATCAAATCTGATTTTACCTTTAGAATGCCAGCACTGCACATTGCTCAACAGTTAACTAAAAACGACAACAATGTTTGGCATTATAATTTTTCTTGGATGTCACCTGCGTTTGATGATCAATTAGGAGCCGCACACTTTGTTGACGTGCCGTTTGTGTTTAATACCACTGACAATGAACAAGCAAAAAGACTTGTCGGCTCACAACCTCCAGTTGAACTTATTAATACCATGCACAAGCAATGGCTAAGATTCATCAAGACAAGCAAAGCTGATTGGTCTCCATACAACTTATCAGAACGACCAACAATGCAATTTGATGTTAAACCGAAACAGATCAATGACCCTAATAGCTCGGTTCGAAAATTGTGGGAAGATTTTGAATTCTAAGTGAAACGATTCAAATATTGGATGATGGTTGTTGACATAATTCAGATTAGAAAAACTAGGTCATCACGTGGCTTGGTTTTTCTGTTGATAGATTTAACTAAAAGATAACGGGGCACAGGCTTTTCAGGAGAAAAGCCTGTATCAGCAAGCCTCAGCAGTCTGTTTGCTCTGAGAGCCTCAGAGCGTCTTCCAGTTCCACTCCAAGGTAACGAATAGTGTTATCTAGCTTCGAGTGCCCCAGTAAAATCTGTACCGCTCTGATGTTTTTTGTTTTGGCATAGATCAAGGTTGCTTTAGTACGGCGCATGGAATGAGTGCCATAGTAGTCCGCATTCAATCCAAGTTTTACTGCCCAGTTCCTGATAATCGATCGATAGAATGAGTAGCTGATAGGTTGTCCTTTTCGGCGACCACTTGGAAACAAAAAACTGCTTGCCTCTAAGGATGCCGAGTAGATCCATCGGCTAATACTTTGTTGTGTTCTCGGGGTAATCTCGTAGTGGACGTCGGTGCCAGTTTTTTGCTGGATGCATTGAACCCTTTCATAGATTACACCTTGCGAAGAAACATCATATACATGCAGCCTTAGTAAATCACTTGCCCTTAATTTGCTATCAATGGCTAAGTTCAATAGTGCAAGCTGCATTAGGTCGCTTTCAAGCTCTAGCCTAGTTCTAATTCGCCAAATTTCTTCCAACTTGAATGGTCGTTTAATGCCGCTGCATTTTCCTGAAGATAACTTTCTCATGTTGACCTCCTCTTCGATATTATTGGTCAACATAAAGTCTGGCTATAAACTGAAACTGTTCCAGCCTGATAGCCATCGATCACGCAGTAGTTCAGGGTGCTCAGAATCATCCGTGGACATTTCCGTGTTACGAATTTCACATGAGTCTGTTTTTTCGGATAACTTATACTTAGTCAAAAAAGTTAACAATCTACAAATCGAAGGCCAAATTTTCTAATACAGTACACTACGTAAAAATTAGTAAATATAATTACTCAAATTGATCCGGTATACCATTATCATCAATATCAGTAAAATCTATAAATACCGTATTTGAAAACCCTGCATCACTTAAGTCATTATAATCAAGAACTAATTTATTAGATACGCTATCAGTAGATTGTAAAAATGATGTTTTATAGTTTCCTGTTTTTGAACCATTTGGTAATGTAATTCTTGACTCCCACTCATTATTTGTATCGTTCATTGAAATTATGCGGAGGTAATCGTCATAATTAATACCATTAGGAGAGGTATTTCTTACATAAACACTTTTAATCCCTGATTCATCATATACCTTAGCTTTTGATATCAATTCTATGTGATTCGTAACATGGTTATATTTTGCCGTTAGTGAAAAAGATTGAACTGTAGGTAGTTCACTATCCCCGGGAGAGTTATTCAAGTATATAGGTTGAATATTGTTCTCATTTAACCAAACTATTGATTTACTATAATTTCCGGCTAGATCATAAATCCTCACTGTATTAATCTCATAGTCACCTGACGGGGAGTTAAGAGGTAACTGCATAGTAATTTCCGAACTATCCGATAAAATACCACTGTAATCAAAGTAACCTTTTACTTGAATACTATCTCCAGTCGGCGATGTCAATTCAATAATATATTGTTGTTCCAATCCACTTAAATTATCACTAGCATTTATTTCGAACTCAATATTCCAATGATCATTTAGAATAAATGGCGGTTCGAACGAAAATGTTGATAATTGCGGCACTATATCATCACTATCTGAGTTTTCAACTGTAGTTTTATAAGCATAACCTTGCTGATAAAGATAATTACCAGAGAACTCTATTGACGTATTTGATTGAGTATAAAGCTCAATCGTCTTAATTTCGTAAACATCTGACTTTGCATGCTTTGATAATGAAATAGAGTCTTCAAAAATACGTTCACCTTTATTTTTATAAAGATTAACTCTTGTTTGGCTCTGGTTAAAAGTCCAATAAACTACAGATATTCGAGTAGAATTTAAAAAATTATCGGATACTTTAATTTTTAATTGTAAGCCATGTTCGTTTTCATTGCTTTTGTATGACTGGAATAAAATAGATTGCAAATCCATATTTGAATTTCTTGATGCATTGTCCCCTAGACCATCAAAATCAGTATCTTTCCATTCTTGAGAATCTAACGTAAATGCATCGTTATCATTTAAAAAACCATCGTTATCAATATCTGTATCGGTGTTATTTCCTAGACCATCATTATCAGTATCAACACTCTCTGTTTCGTCAAGGGGAAAGTCATCTTCGTTATCGTTTATTCCATCATTATCACTATCAGCAGCAAATGGGTCTGTACCATCGTATAGTTCTTTATTATCGCCAACCCCGTCACCATCACTATCTTTACTTTCAGTTTTATCTAATGGGAATGCATCGTCCTTATCAGAGACACCATCACCATCGGTATCACTTAATAATGGATTGGTACCGTTTTCTGTTTCGACAGTATCAGGTAGCCCATCGTTGTCATCATCCAAGTCAGTATTATTACCTTGACCATCGTGATCAGTATCAATCGTTTCGGTTTTATCTAATGGG
>NZ_JAPHPW010000003.1 GCF_026241515.1 Vibrio sp. 14G-20 | reverse complement strand
AGCCATTACCTCACCAACTAGCTAATCCCACCTAGGCATATCTTGACGCGAGAGGTCCGAAGATCCCCCTCTTTGGCCCGTAGGCATTATGCGGTATTAGCCATCGTTTCCAATGGTTATCCCCCACATCAAGGCAATTTCCTAGGCATTACTCACCCGTCCGCCGCTCGACGCCCATTAAATCCTCCGAAGAATCAATAATGTCGTTTCCGCTCGACTTGCATGTGTTAGGCCTGCCGCCAGCGTTCAATCTGAGCCATGATCAAACTCTTCAATTTAAGATTTTGTCGGCTCAATGAATACTGACTTCAAAACTACAAAAAGTAATTCTAAAGCTATTATCTTTCCAACAGAAAGATAATGAATTGACTGTGCCAAATATCTTCTTTCTACAAGAGAAAGTAGTTATTCGTATTGGTCACTCAGTTCATTGAAACCAAAGTTGATTCCGAGGAATCTGTTTTACTTCTCTTAATAAAAAGGGAAGATAAAACGTTTTGATATTCATCAACGAGTGCCCACACAGATTGATAGGTTTAAATTGTTAAAGAGCTTTACTTATTGAGCGTTCCTTTTAGTAAGGAGCCTCTCTAAGTGGACGGCCATTCTAGCGAATTGGGTTCCAGTGTCAAACACTTTTTCCAGCTAATTTTTCAAAGCATCTTAAATGCTTAATGTCGTCTCATTACTTAGTTCAAACCGCTTGGTTATCCCTGGCAATGGAGGCGCATTATAGAGAGAATCTCCCTTTGCACAAGACCAAAAACGAAAAAAAACCGCCGCAGGCGATCGTTCGGACACTATTCACACAAAGCGTTCAAAATAGGTACGATTAAGCCTTAATTTCGGCTAATCGTACCTATTGTTAATAGTCTGATTATTGGTGAGCAATAATTCGGTCGTTATTCACTAATAGCTGCACTTTCTTATCTGGATTTATTTTTCCAGCCAGTATCGCTTTCGCTAATGGGTTTTCTACAGTTTGTTGAATTGCTCTTTTAAGAGGCCTTGCACCATATACAGGGTCAAAACCAACTTGAGAGATTAGCTTGAGCGCTTTTTCTGAAACTTCGAGTTCATACCCATTGTCTTCCATTCGCTTTTTCAAGTGCTCAAGCTGAATAGCAGCAATTGATTCGATGTGCTCTTGGCCTAATGGATGGAACACGACACTTTCATCAACACGGTTCAAAAACTCAGGTCGGAAATGTTTACCCACCACTTCCATAACCTCATTTTTAATCCCTTGGTAATCCAATGTATTGAAGTTCTCTTGAATACGGGTTGAACCTAGATTCGATGTCATGATTACCACGGTATTTCTAAAATCGACCGTGCGACCTTGTCCGTCAGTTAATCGTCCATCATCTAAAACTTGCAATAGAATATTGAAAACATCTGGGTGAGCTTTCTCTACCTCATCAAGCAGAATCACAGAATAAGGTTTTCGACGAACGGCTTCGGTTAAGTACCCACCTTCTTCATAACCCACATAACCCGGAGGAGCACCAACTAAACGAGCAACAGAGTGTTTCTCCATAAACTCAGACATATCGATACGCACCATGGCATCTTCACTATCGAACATAAAGTTCGCCAATGTTTTACACAGTTCCGTTTTACCGACACCAGTTGGCCCTAAAAATAAGAACGAACCAATTGGCTTATTCGGATCAGACAAACCAGCACGGCTACGACGAATTGCATTCGACACAACTTCAACCGCTTCCGCTTGACCGATAACCCGCTTATGCAGAACACCTTCCATTTTCAGAAGCTTCTCTTTCTCTGCTTCTAGCATTTTAGAAACCGGGATGCCGGTTTGCTTAGAAAGGACATCGGCAATCTCAGCGTCAGTCACCTTGTTACGTAACAGGGTCATTTCTTGCATTTCAGCTTGAGTCGCGAGATCTAACTGCTTCTCCAATTCTGGGATTCGGCCATATTGCAATTCAGACATACGGTTAAGGTCACCAGCACGTCGTGCAAAATCCATATCCATCCGAGCTTGTTCTAGCTCTGACTTGATATGTTGTGTGCCAGACAACGCCGCTTTTTCAGCGTTCCAAACTTCTTCAAGTTCAGCAAAATCGCGTTCTTTCTCAGAAAGTTCACTTTGCAGCGTGCGAAGCCTCTTTTCACTGGCTTCGTCATTTTCATTAGTAAGAGCTTGCTGCTCGATCTTCAATTGAATGATTTTTCGCTCGAGCTTATCCAGTGACTCTGGTTTTGAGTCGATCTGCATTCGAATACTCGAAGCCGCTTCATCAATCAGATCAATCGCCTTATCTGGTAACTGACGGTCTGAAACGTATCGGTGAGATAACGTTGCCGCCGCTACGATAGCAGGGTCGGTAATTTCTACATGATGGTGAAGTTCATAACGCTCTTTCAAACCTCGAAGAATCGCAACTGTGTCTTCAACGGTTGGTTCGTCCACGATCACTTTTTGGAATCGACGCTCTAAAGCAGGGTCTTTCTCTATATATTGTCGGTATTCATCGAGCGTTGTTGCGCCGACACAATGCAGTTCACCACGAGCTAATGCTGGTTTCAGCATGTTGCCCGCATCCATAGAGCCTTCGCCTTTACCTGCACCGACCATCGTATGAATTTCATCGATAAAGAGAATGACATTGCCTTCTTCTTTCGATAATTCATTAAGCACCGATTTTAGACGCTCTTCGAATTCACCACGATACTTAGCACCCGCTACCAATGAACCCATATCTAATGAAAGCACTCGTCGGCCTCTTAAGCCTTCAGGAACTTCATTATTGATAATGCGCTGAGCCAAACCTTCGACAATCGCGGTTTTACCCACGCCGGGTTGACCGATAATGACAGGGTTGTTCTTAGTTCGACGTTGAAGGACTTGAATCGTGCGACGAATTTCATCATCACGACCGATCACAGGATCGAGTTTGCCTTGCTCTGCTCTTTCAGTCAGATCAATGGTGAACTTCTCTAATGCTTGGCGTCTATCTTCCGCATTCGGGTCATCAACTTTTTGACCACCGCGAACTTGCTCGATAGCTTGAGATAGTTTTTGCTCACTGAGACCTAGCTCTTTAAGTAAGTTTCCTAAAGGACCTTTGTCTTCAATTGCAGCGAGTAGAAATACTTCTGAAGATATGTAACTGTCTTGACGCTTTTGCGCGACCTTGTCACATAGATTGAATAGCGTTCCCATTGCGTTAGAGAGCTGAACATCACCACCGATACCACTAACTTTTGGCACTCGGTCTAATATTTCGCTTAATTTAGAACGCAATTGAACCACGTCAATATTCAGCATGGTGAGCAATGGACGAATCGCACTGCCATCTTGATTTAGCAAAGACACCATTAGGTGTACAGGTTCTATATATTGGTGATCACGACCTAATGCGAGCGACTGAGCATCAGATATCGCAATTTGGAATTTACTAGTGAATCGATCGAGACGCATGCCAACCTTCCTACTCTTAGATATGTTTATCTTATGGTTAGAAGATGGATACGGTAACGCGGATTTTCAAGGGATAAGAATGAAGAATAGAGCTTATATGAAAATATAAATGAGCTGGATGAGTGGTTGCGCTAGTCAGAGATTACTCTAGCCAAATAAATGTCGCCTGACGCCCAGTAATACCATCACGACGATAGGAATAGAAAGCATCTGAATCTGCGTATGTACATAGATTTGAATCTGTCACCGAAGTCACGCCAACTTTCATTAATCGTTGAATCGCAAGTTGAGACATGTTTGCTAGCCACTTGCCCGGTTCAGCTTTGGCTTGAAATGCTAATTTCGCCTGAGGGTCAAAACGAACAAAAGCGTCCAATACATCGTCGCCAACTTCAAATGCATCTTTACCAATTGCAGGGCCAAGCCAAGCAATGATCGAGTTATCTGAATCTAGGTTTGAGAACTTTGCGACGGCATTTTCAAGAATACCACCAGCAAGACCACGCCAACCGGCATGAACTGCAGCAACTTGAGTACCTTTGGTATCGGTAAGGATGACCGGTAAGCAATCGGCTGTCATCGCAGAACAAACAACACCCGTTGCAGTGGTAAATGCACCATCCGCATCAAGCACATTCGCCACAGGTTCTAAAACCGTAACGACATCTGTTGAGTGAGTCTGATTTAGCCATACCGGAGCGGTGGGCATCTTAGATTGTTGCTTTAGCCACGCTCGATTGCTTTCAACAAGCGAAGCATCATCCCCAACGTGCATACCGAGGTTTAACCCTTGATAAGCTCCTGTAGAAAAGCCATCAAAACGAGTCGAAGCAAATGCCTTCACGTTTTGAGGAGCATTCCAGTCAGGGATGATCATTGACATGATTAAATGTCGTCTTCTATGTTTTCGCGAGCATCAACACGCAACGCTTCAGCCATCACAACCATGTCATTCGGCACAGGTGCGTGGAACTCAACTTCTTCACCAGTAATCGGGTGAACAAATTTCAGCATTACAGCGTGTAGCGCTTGGCGATCAAAAGAACGAATCATTGTCGTCAGCTCTTCAGATGCACCTTTAGGAATACGTGCACGACCACCGTACGCAATATCACCTAACAGCGGATGCTGAAGATATGACATGTGAACACGGATTTGGTGAGTACGACCCGTTTCTAGGCGCAAACGAATACGAGTATGTTCGCGGAAGTGCTCCGCAACACGGTAGTGAGTTACCGCAGGCTTACCCAATTCATTAACGTCCATTAACGTACGCTTCGTTGCATGACGGCTAATGCCTTTCTCAACAACACCACCCGCAGTCATTTTGCCAATTGCAATTGCTTCATATTCACGAGTAATACGACGTTTAGCAAGAGCACGCACAAGACGAGTTTGAGCTGGAACCGTTTTAGCCACAACCATAAGACCTGTTGTGTCTTTATCAAGACGGTGCACAATACCCGCACGAGGTACTTCAGCAATCTGAGGGTAATGGAAAAGCAATGCGTTTAGTATGGTTCCATCCGGCGTACCTGCGCCTGGGTGTACAACCAGATCGCGAGGTTTATTGATAACCAATAAATCATCATCTTCATAGACAATGTCTAACGGAATATCTTGTGCTTCCCAGCGCTCTTCATCCGCAAGCTCCGCTTGTAAGATGATCGCTTCACCGCCCAAAACTATGGTGCGCGGTTTAGTGATAACTTCGCCATCCACTTGGATTTTGCCGTCAAGAAGCCACTCTTTAATACGAGAGCGAGAAAAATCGGTAAATAGTTCAGCGACAGCTTGGTCTAAACGTTGACCTAACTGGCTGCTTTTTACTGTGTCTGTTAATGTTATCTGCTGAGCCATATCGAACTTTTTTAAAAACCGTGAGACTAATACCCATTAGTATGGATAAAATAGAATAATTGCATCATTGTATCTGTTACTGGTTAGAAAGTAACGGAAGCTTACGAAATATTTAATTCAAGGAATCGACGCCTGACATGAAACACCTTACTTTATCGGGTCTATTAGCCGTATCACTCTTAGTTGGTTGTTCAAGTAGTGAAGAAATAGTACCGGATGTACCGCCATCGGTTCTTTACTCTGACGCCCAAGAATCACTGCAGAGTGGTAGCTGGCTTTCTGCAATCGAAAAGCTAGAAGCCTTAGACTCTCGTTACCCATTCGGCGCCTATTCTGAACAAGTACAACTGGATCTGATTTACGCGTACTACAAAAATGATGACTTGGCGTTAGGCCTTGCCACCATTTCACGATTCCTACGCTTAAACCCAACTCATGAAAAACAGGATTGGGTTCTTTACATGCGTGGCCTGACACACATGGCTCAAGATCGAAACTTCATGCACGATATTTTTAATATCGATCGCAGCGACCGAGATCCAGAACCAGTGAAACTAGCGTTTGCTGATTTCAAACGACTTTTAGAACGTTTCCCTGCAAGCCCATATGCTGAAGATGCACAAAAACGCATGTTCGCACTTAAAAACCGTTTGGCTGATTACGATCTAGCAACCGCTGATTTCTATCTGCGTCGTGAAGCTTGGATTGCTGCGATCAACAGAACGCAAGAGCTACAAAAAACTTACCCAGACACCATTGCTGCGCGTAAATCTCTGAAAATACAGTTAGAAGCCTACGAGCAGCTCGGACTAGAAGATGCAGTGTTAAGAACAGAAAAGTTGATTGAGTTAAACCCACTACCTTAATTAAACTTCTTGTCATCTCAATCCAAAAAGCGCGCTAATTTACTAGCGCGTTTTTTTATCCACATATCGCAAACTTGATGAATCGCACAATACACGGTATCTTCAAAAGATAACTTTTAACAAAACATCAACATGGAGTGTGGATGTGAGTAGGTTGTTATTATTTATCTGGATATCGCTATTTAACCAATTATCCTACGCATTAGAACTGTCCCCATTAAGCAATAAGCCTTACATGGGCGACTTGGATGCGCTCAAAACCAAAGGGACAGTTAGAGTGCTCGTGTCTGCCGATCTTGGTTTCTATTACATCGAGGATGGCAAGCCAAAAGGCATTGTGGCAGAAATGCTCTACCACTTTGAAAAAAGTCTTCGTAAGAAACATCCCTACCTCAACGTTCAAATCATCCCCGTGCAACGAGATGATCTAATTCCCTCTTTGGAATCTGGCTATGGTGATGTCGCTGTCGCTAACCTAACGATCACCGACAAACGATTACGAACCATCGATTTTTCAGATCCGATGATTAAAGATGGTAAAGAACTCATTATCACAGGGAAAAAGGCCAAACCTCTCACCGAGATCAAGCAATTGAGCGGTAAAGAGGTGTGGATCCGAGCAAGTTCGAGTTACTTCGAGAGTGTACAAAGAGTCAATAAAGAACTTAACGAACTAGGTTTACCACCAGTGCATGTTCACTTTATCGAGGAATCATTACAGGACTATGAGCTGATAGAGCTGGTTAAC
Source organism: Vibrio sp. 14G-20 (assembly GCF_026241515.1). Lineage (GTDB taxonomy): Bacteria > Pseudomonadota > Gammaproteobacteria > Enterobacterales > Vibrionaceae > Vibrio. Next base: position 276,524 of record NZ_JAPHPW010000003.1, on the reverse strand, counting down.
CAAGGCTACATACAAGGCACAATTCTAGATAACCATAAAGCGAAACTGTGGACCGATGTAATGGAAAATATTCAAGTCCATAACGACTTACCTTTGCGAGAAAATGGTCGTATTGCTTGGGCTTTAAGAAAAGACAGCCCTCAACTGAAGAAAGAGATAAACAAATACGTCAAAACCGCACGAACAGGCACCCTGCTTGGAAACGTCATCTACCAGAAATACATCGACAATACTCGCTGGTTGGGCCGAGCACTCGACCCGAATAAAGTAGACCGAGTGGCTAAACTCTCAGATGTCTTTGAAAAGTATTCGAGCAAGTATGAATTTGATCCTTTGATGATGTCAGCTCAAGGTTTCCAAGAATCAGGGCTGGATCAGAGCCGAGTTTCTCATCGAGGGGCTATTGGTGTGATGCAGATACTACCGAGTACTGCAAAAGATAAAAACGTCAACATCAAGAACATCCATAAAGTGGATAACAACATCCATGCAGGTGTGAAATATATGCGCTTTATCAAAGACCGATATTTTGACGACCCAGCAATATCACCGGACAATAAAATCTACTTCACTTTGGCTTCTTACAACGCGGGCCCCGCTAAAATCAGAAAGATGAGACACCTTGCCAAGCAAAAAGGCTACAACCCAAACATCTGGTTTAAAAACGTAGAAATCATCACTCGCAAATACGTGAGTAAAGAACCCGTAACCTATGTTGCCAACATTAATCGTTACTTCGTAATCTATAAACAATTACAAACTATCAATGCCACCCGAGAGGACGGTACCACGAGATTACTTAACACTAACGATTAGGATCGCCTCAGCTCCAGAGCTGTAGAGCTGTAGAGCTGTAGAGCTGTAGAGCTAAAGGTATTAGGTAAGGCTAAAAACACAAAAGCCGCATAACAAACTTATGCGGCTTTTGTTTATCTAATTCTGAAGAAGCTTACGTAGTGATCTATATCACGAGACCTTTATCACAAAACACTATTGAGTGTATTTCAATCAAGTACTTTCTATAAGCTGTAAGACGCCCCTAAAAACTGGTTTAATTTTTAGCGAAGCCTTGCCTACAAGTTATCGTTTTTCATAAGGATAACAAGCATTTTCCGCCAAAAACATATCAAGACTTGCGTAAGATCACATTTGATTTTAATGCTTACCCCACCCGACCAAAATAAGATCCAGATCACATTATTCATTCCTAAAAGTCGTAATCTGAAGTTAACCCATGAGGGATACAACAGAGGAAAACTTCTATGAAAATGAACATCACTGGTAAAAACATCGACATTACCTCTGCAATCCGTGATCACATAGAAAGCAAATTTAAAAAGCTGGATAAATGGCAAGTAGACATCATAGGCTGCCAAGCGAGCTTTAGCGAAGAACCAAACAAAAAGAAGAAGTTTGAAGCGGTTCTAACAGTACCAAAAGGCCAACTTGTTGCTTCATCAATCCATGACGACCTCTACGTAGCGATCAACGAAGTAGAACAAAAACTAGAGCGTCAACTCAACAAGCTACGCCATAAACCAGAAGCGCGCCGCGCTGAAAAGCCTGAAATCGAAGAGCTAGAAGCTGAAGTAGAATAAGGAAAGAGAACAGATTAAAAAATAGCGCCTCAGGGCGCTATTTTTTTGCTTGACGCTCGTAGCTCGCTTGCTTATTGTGTTTAAACATTCATAAAACAATCACTTTTTATGCACACTCAATCTTTGTTTATTTTTGACTTCTTTTTTCTTCCGTAAATCGGAGGCTAAGTCGTTTTAGAAAAACAAGTCAAAAACGAACAAGAAGCCTCCCACACTAGGGAGGCTTTTTTATAAGGACACATTTATGACTGACCGCTCAATTTCACTGGATGATATCCGCCTTCGTCTTAATGATTTAGACGACGAACTCCTGAAGTTACTTTCAGAGCGTCGCAAGCTAAGTATCGAAGTCGCTAAAAGCAAAGTAGAGACATCAAAACCAGTTCGTGATGCAGTACGAGAGCAACAACTATTAGTTAAGCTGATCAACAACGGCAAAGATAAATACGAACTTGATGCGCAGTACATTACCAAGCTGTTCCACACCATCATCGAAGATTCCGTTTTACTACAGCAGTCATACTTACAAAACCTAGCGAACCCGCAAAGCCGTAAACCATTGGCTCGCGTTGCATTCTTAGGTTCTAAGGGATCGTATTCTCACCTTGCGAGCCGCGAATACTTCAGCCGCAAGAATATGGAATTGATTGAGCTGAACTGTAATCACTTCAAAGAAGTCGCATCAACAGTAGAGTCTGGCCATGCCGACTACGGTGTCCTACCTATTGAGAACACAAGTTCAGGGTCAATTAACGAGGTCTACGACCTGCTACAGCATACGACTCTATACATTGTTGGCGAACTTTCTCAACCGATTGAGCACTGCCTCGTTGCTAAGAGTGATATCCGTTTAGAAGACATCAAAACACTCTATTCACACCCACAACCTCATCAACAATGCAGTGAGTTCTTGAGCCGCCTTAAAGGTGTCAGCCTTGAGTCTTGCGCAAGCACCGCTGATGCAATGAAAAAGGTTAAAGAGTTGGGTGGCAATGACGTAGCGGCTATTGGTAATGCTTCGAGCGGCAAGCTTTATGGGCTTCAGCCAATCCAAGGCAACATTGCAAACCAAACAGAGAACCACACTCGTTTCATCGTTGTGGCTCGTAAGCCTGTTGAAGTATCGACTCAAATACCAGCGAAAACGACGCTCATCATGTCGACATCTCAAGAGGCGGGTTCTTTGGTAGAGACACTACTAATCCTGCAACGCTTAGGCATCAACATGACCAAGCTGGAATCTCGTCCTATCATGGGTAACCCTTGGGAAGAGATGTTCTATGTCGATTTAGAGGCGCATCTGGATTCAGATAATATGCAGCAAGCGATAACGGAACTAACCTCTATTACTCGCCACCTTAAAGTGTTGGGTTGCTACCCAAGTGAGAACATCAAAGCGACTCAAGTTAAGTTATCATAGCTAATAGCTAAGAGCTCAAGTATCAGCTTTTAGCTAACATAAGTATTTGGTCTACCGTAGGCCAAATACTTAAATCACCCTCTAGTCGAGTACTACTCTCGCTAAGAAAACTCACCCTAGCATGCCTGAAACACAACTCACTTGTTTCGCACATTCTGCACGCTTACTCTCTCCACTGCTTGATCCTTTCTAACAAAAACTCATTAGTGGCTTTTTTTATCAATAAAGACAAAACCTTACCCCCTTCACAGGAAATCATCGAACTACGTGTAATTAATAGCGAGTAAGCATTAAGTAACATAAAATTATGCGCTTAATTTATAAATAGTGTTGTCATTAACTATGAAGCTAAGTACTAAAATCTTACTACTGATAGCCCCTGTGATACTGATCAGTACCGCGGCTTCTAGCTATATTATTTATTCGACGCAAAAAAGCAGCTTCATCAAACGCGAAGCTAATGCACTGCAGCTGAACATGGAAAAACTAGCCGGATACTTTCGCCAATCTCGTTCGTTTCTCAATAGCTACTCTTACACCTTGACCCAGAGTGATATGGTGAAGCGTTATTTTCTCACTGTTCAAAATCTTTCTCGCGATCTTGAACTGGTCAGTAACCTTCAAGAAGCCATACATTTCCTGCAAGATGACGATGAAAGCTATACAGGTTTAGCACTTCTTAATGGTGATCGAAAACTGCGTTACTACGCGGATAATACCAACAACTCACGCACTCAGATTGACAGTAAGATATTGGAGTACGTTGACCAGCACTATCAAGACACCCTAGCAACATCGAGTACCAACTATATTCAAAACTCCCAAGGCGAAGGGATGTTGGTTCACTACGACAAGGTAGATAGAAAAGCGATTTTCCCAACCGCACGCAATCAACTCGATGATGTGTTCTTTGTTGTTGTATCTGTCTCTCTCGACAAGTTTAATGCACTGAGAAAGCAAATAGAGTTCGACTACCAAACCAGTTTGTTCTTCACATCCAAAGCGGTTTCTTTGGAAAATGATGTTACTCACTCAGTCAAGCTTGCACCAGAACTGTACGCCACGGTCGATCCTGCGCAGTTCTTATTGGAAAACAAGCTCGATTCGATTTGGAACAAGCTGAGTTTGTCGTTTGCACTGTCTGCGTTTGTGACTGTCGCTCTGTTACTCATGCTTCTGTCTCGCACCGTGATTAGTCCAATAACACGGCTCGATCGACAGCTACAGCAAGTCGAAAAAAAACAACGAAAGAACATTGAACGCTTAGGCTCTCGTGATGAACTTGGCCGCCTATCACAGCGCTTCTATGACATGTACCAGGAACTAGACAACACTTACCAACAAACCAAACTCTTGGCCGAAAATGATCAGTTAACCCAAATAGCCAATAGGCATCAGTTTCAAACCTTCGTTCAGCAATCGTTGCCAAAACCGAGTTCCAATACCGAAACCTGGGTTCTCTATTTTGACTTGGACAACTTCAAGTTTGTGAATGACAAATACGGGCATCAAATCGGCGACTCGATTCTGGTCTCTTTTGCTCAGCGTATTTCAGATATTTGTCGCCACTATAAAGCGGAGTTCGACGCTCACTGCATGCCAGCCCGACTTTCTGGTGACGAGTTCGTTGTCTACATTAACGCTCCTAGCCAGCGAGGCAATGTCGCGCATCGATTCTCGAATGATTTACTCACTCCCCTACAAAAAGGCTTTGTCACCGAATCAGGAAGCTTTCCGATTACGGTCAGTATTGGTATTGCGACCTACCCTAATGATGGTGACTCAATCGAGAAGCTACTGTCGAACGCGGATACCGCGATGTACCAAGCCAAGCGTGCAGGTAAAAACCAATTTGCTGACTATTCACGGGATTTAGACAAAGCCATTCAACGCCAAGCAGACATTGAACGGGCGCTTAGAGGTAAGAATTTTGATGATGAATTCAGGCTCGTTTACATGCCCTATATGGATTCAACCGGGACTGATGTAATTGGCGTTGAGGTTTTATTACGTTGGAATTCGAAGCAACTTGGTTTGGTTCCACCCGATGAGTTCATCCCAATTGCCGAACAAACCGGGCTATTCGAACATGTCGACCGCTGGGTAATACAGAATGCGTTTGCTTCATTCCATCGACTTCAGGCTCAATTTGATCACTCAATTCAATTGTCGATCAACTTATCTTCGGCTGGTATTGAAACTACTCACCTTGCGGTTTTCATTAAAGAACACGAGGAGTTAAATCGAATCCCACCAAGCCTGATCGATTTTGAAATCACTGAAACCTTTTACTCAAACTCAGAAGGCTTTCCATTGCTGAACGAACTGTCATGCATGGGTTATCGACTGGCGATTGATGACTTTGGCTCCGGTTACACCTCTATCACTCAACTGGTGCAGTATCCAACTCAGAAAATTAAATTGGATAAAGCGTTTTTGGATACCTTAATTGAAACCGATAACCAGAACATCGTAAAACCGGTTATCGGGTTGTGTCATGCTCAGGGGAAAAAAGTCACCGCCGAAGGGATTGAAACTCAAGGCATGCACCAGTGGTTACAGGATGCACAGTGCGATATGCTGCAAGGCTATTACTTTGGTAAACCTATGCCACTAGAAGAGTTGAGTGAATGGTACCGACAACATCAACTCAATCTAATCGACAACAAAAAGAATCCGACACATGAAATCTGTAATCATCGCATCGCTGAACCCAGCTAAAATTAACGCCGTTAAAAGTGCGTTCTTATCTGCTTTTCCTGATACTGAATTTGATTTCAAAGGCATCAGCGTCCCTAGCGGTGTCGCCGATCAACCGATGAGCAATGATGAAACCTATCAAGGTGCCGTGAATCGAGTTCACAACGCAACTCAAGCTCAGCCTGATGCCGACTTCTATGTTGGTCTAGAAGCGGGAATAGAAACAAACGTCACTTTTGCTTGGATGGTGATCGAAGCCAATGGTCAACGTGGAGAGTCTCGTTCAGCAAGCCTGATGCTGCCACCAGCTGTGCTTGAAAAGTTAGAGCATGCAAACGAGTTAGGGGATGTAATGGACGAAGTGTTTGGTACCGATAATATCAAGCAGAAAGGTGGCGCGATTAGCCTACTGACGCATAACCAACTGTCACGCAGTTCGGTCTATCACCAAGCATTAATCTTAGCGCTGATTCCATTTGTGAATCCTGAACACTTTCCTATTTAGTGCTTCGTTAAACTTAGAAAGGTTCAGAGAACAATCTTCAGAAATAAAAAACGCTAACATTCAGTTAGCGTTTTTCGAATTCGTATTCTCACTATCCAAGGATAGCTGAATTCCGTTATTACTTTAGCAATAGGTCGGCGATCACGGCTTTCTCTTGTTCAGATTTGGCCTTTAGCTCATTTGAGCCTCTGGTTATCGTCGCGACACCTACTCCCAGCATTTGACTCACCTGTCGTTGAGACATATCGCCTTTCATTAGCTCACAGAAGATATTAATTCTAGCAACCAGAGCATCTCGCTCGTCTGGTGTCATCATCATGGTCAACAACAGCTCGTGCTGATCTTTCTCGACAGCCGTCTTTACCAAGTCCATCAGTTGTTGCCAATTATCATATTCAGGTTGTGATGCCATATCTCTACACTTACTTTTAAATTCTGACTTTAAAGAGTCGCTTAACGATTGAAAGCGTTTAACACTTTATACCGAAACACTTGATGCGATCCAATGTAAAAAGGCCGTAAGTGGAAATGGTTCGCACTCACTGCCTTTATTCTTACTTAGTTTCGGATCAAATGCCGAAGGCTTAGTATTTCGCTTTTGCCTCATGGGGCGCTAAAAACGTCCCTTTCTCACCCAAGATATCTCGATAGTAGGTCTCAAACATCAAGATATTCTGAACGTAACCGCGAGTCTCTTTGAATGGGATCATTTCGATAAATGCAAAGGCATCGAGCTTTTCATCACTGCGTGAACGCCACTGTTTTACTCTGCTAGGCCCTGCGTTGTAAGCGGCAAAAGCAAAAATACGGTTGTTGTCATATTGAGCAAGCAAACCATCTAAATAGTGGCTACCAATCTCAATGTTCTTGCCGACATCATAAAGATCATCGCTACCCTGATACTTAATCTTATGTTTGTTCGCCGTGTATTGCGCCGTCTTTGGCATAATTTGCATGATGCCACGAGCGCCAACTGGAGAGCGAGCCTCTGAATCCATCGCACTCTCTTGTCTTGCTAAAGATATCAAGGTGATAGGATCGATATCGTGCTTCTCGGCATAGAAGTTGAACCACCATTTATGTGCAACAGGGAAGCGTAAGGCTATGTTATCCCACATCTTCGCCGAGATGCTCGCTGTTACGGTAAAGTGATTCCATCGTTGTGTCGCAGCATGAGCGGCAAGCATTGATTTCTGATCTTTATCAGCATTGGTTAACAACCAACGCCATTCACTCTTTGCTGCCGCAATTTTATCTCGGTCAATCAACTCGCTAATACGCACCAAAGAGGTATCGAATGGCTTCACTATTTCAGCATTGTATTTAAGTGTCGACGTTGGGTATTGAACCGGCTCATCTAACTGTTTAGCTGCAGCCACACTGTAGAAATTACGCTGACCCAAGATATCTGATAGTCGCTTATTGCCTTTGTCAGTATCGCCCGTCGCGATTTCAGCTCTGCCCTGCCAATATTGCCAACGTAGTGAAGCCTGATGTTTGTCATCCAAGCGCGCTATCCACTCTTTCAGCCCCGTCCAATCGGCATGTTGAATCGCTAAACGAGCGCGTCGTTCCAGCAGAACTTGCTTTGATGAACTCGCGAGCATTTTGTCTCGCCACGCCATCAACTCTTCAGAATCGGTGTTAATCAAACGGAACGTCAAATAATCAGCAAGTTCTTGAGATTTCTCTTTCGAAAATTTCTGAGCTTTGATGACATCATCAAACACCTCTTGTGCACTGCTTGATGACTTCCTTGCCAACTTCTCGAAACCAAACTCGGTTTGAGCTTGATAGAATTCATTCACAGGGTGTTTCTTTGCAAACGCGAGTACGTTTTCAGGCTTGTTGTACAACGCCTTCATCTGCTTAGCTTGAGCAATTGACTCATCATGATCCAATTGCTTAATCAGATAGCTCATTAACTTACCGTTACGGCCCTCGAACGCTAGCAGCATTCTATCCAGAATCAGCTCATCGGTTCTTAACCCTGCTTGATCCCAGCTTTTAAACAGAGGGTCACAGGCATCATCAACACCACTGCCACTCAACCAAAGCTGTTTCGCCCCTTTAAACGCGAGTTCTTGATTACCTTGCTCGTAATGTGCTCGATAATAGATACATTGGTATTTTTCACCGACAGGCTCTTTGGTTTGAAATTCAAGGATGGTCTTCCACTGCTTCTGAGAAGCCAATGAATCCAAATAAGGCGCGCGCATTCGATTAGAAAATGGCAGTGCCTTGTTCTTTTCAATAAAAGCATCGACCTCAGCAGGAGTGCGATCACCTAAGCCAATCAGAAAGGCGCGATAATCTGTGTATGGAGTTAAAGAGTATGTTTGAATTTTATTACGTAGCGCCGAGTAAGCTTTTAGGTCTCGGTTGTCTAAAACCTCTTGCGCTCTGTCATAAACATCACGCTGCATTTCAAGCTCGGAGGTGTTGTTAGCCATAGCCATCGGAGCCAGTGAAAATGAAGACAAAATTGCTGATGCAGCAACAGCAATTTTCGTATTACCAATGCGGAAAAACATTCGCTCTTTCCTTAGTGCGTGTATGAATACGTGAAATCTATTTACGCCCGACATCACATCAAATGTAAAGAGTTTGAGTGTAAATATTATTAATATTTAACACTTCGCCTCAGAAGCTCATTAAATATAGTTTTAATGACCAATGTGACAATAATAGGTAAGGATTAGTTCAAGAATGGCTTTTCTGACCTAGGAGTAACATCTTTAGGGATATTGGTATAAAATAGCAGACAATTTTGAACAATAATTAGGATCGATCGGCAATGGCTGAATACGTATATACCATGTCTCGGGTGAGCAAAACTGTTCCACCTAAGCGTCAAATTCTTAAAGACATTTCTCTTAGCTTTTTTCCTGGCGCTAAAATCGGTGTTTTGGGTCTAAATGGTTCAGGTAAATCTACCCTACTACGTATCATGGCTGGTATTGATACTGATATTGATGGTGAAGCTCGTGCACAGCAAGGCCTTAAAGTCGGTTACCTACCGCAAGAACCTGTACTAGACGAATCAAAAACGGTTCGTGAGATCGTAGAAGAAGCGGTTTCTGACGTTGCTGACGCACTTAAGCGTATCGATGCAGTTTACGCAGCTTACGCAGAACCAGATGCAGATTTTGATGCTCTTGCTAAAGAGCAAGGCGAACTAGAAGCACTGATTCAAGCAAAAGACGGCCACAACCTAGAAACAGCTCTAGAGCGTGCTGCTGACGCACTTCGTCTTCCTGAGTGGGATGCGAAAATAGAATTCCTATCAGGTGGTGAGCGTCGTCGTGTTGCGATCTGTCGTCTACTTCTAGAGAAGCCAGACATGCTGCTTCTTGATGAACCAACCAACCACTTGGATGCAGAATCAGTGGCTTGGCTTGAGCACTTCCTTGTTGATTACAGCGGTACAGTTGTGGCAATTACCCACGACCGTTACTTCCTAGACAACGCTGCTGGCTGGATTCTAGAACTTGACCGTGGTGAAGGTATCCCATGGGAAGGTAACTACACGTCTTGGCTAGAGCAAAAAGACGAGCGTCTTAAGCAAGAAAAAGCAGGCGAAAGCGCACGTCAAAAGACAATCGAGAAAGAACTTGAATGGGTTCGTCAAAACCCTAAAGGCCGTCAGGCTAAATCTAAAGCTCGTATGGCTCGTTTTGAAGAAATGACGACTGGCCAATACCAGAAGCGTAACGAAACCAACGAACTGTTCATCCCACCAGGTGAGCGTTTAGGTGATAAGGTACTTGAAGTTAAGAACCTAACTAAGTCATTTGGTGATCGTGTTCTTATCGACGACCTATCGTTCAGCATGCCTAAAGGCGCTATCGTTGGTATCGTTGGTGCCAATGGTGCAGGTAAATCAACACTATTCAAGATGCTAAGCGGCGCAGAACAGCCAGACTCAGGCACAGTTGAACTTGGCGAAACTGTTAAGCTTGCTTCTGTTGATCAGTTCCGTGACAGCATGGATGACACCAAAACAGTATTCCAAGAGATCTCTGAAGGCGCTGATATCATTAAGATCAACAACTTCGAAATCCCTGCTCGCGCATACTGCTCTCGCTTCAACTTCAAAGGCAACGACCAACAGAAAATCATCGGTCAGCTTTCTGGTGGTGAACGCAACCGTGTTCACCTAGCTAAACTGCTAAAAGCGGGCGGTAACGTATTGTTACTCGATGAACCGACCAATGACCTTGACGTTGAAACTCTACGTGCACTTGAAGAAGCACTGCTTGAGTTCCCTGGCTGTGCGATGGTTATCTCGCATGACCGTTGGTTCCTTGACCGTATTGCGACCCATATCTTAGACTACCGTGATGAAGGTCAAGTTAACTTCTACGAAGGTAACTATACTGAGTACACTGAGTGGCTGAAGAAAACTCTGGGCGCACAGGCAGCAGAACCGCACCGTATCAAGTACAAGCGTATCGCTAAGTAAATTCGCTTGCATTTTGAACAAAGGCCGCAATAATAGCGGCCTTTGATATATCTGGCTTACACGTTACGCATCGATATAGAGAGATAAATTATGATTGAAAGACGTCAATTTTCACGAGTTGTTTATCAAGTACCAACTGAATTATCACAAGGACCAGTAAATGTGTCCGGCTCGGTACAAGACTTATCTCTTCATGGTTTACTCATTCAGTGCGATGGATTTCAGCAACTCAGCCATGATATTCCTGTTCAAGTCAGCTTTACGCTCGCAAACAGCGATATCAACATTCAGTTAGAAGCAACGATAGTCTCTACCATCAATACCTCAATGCGTTTACGCATAGAGCATTTAGATATTGATAGTATCAGCCACCTTAAGCGTCTTATAGAACTTAACGTTGGCGACGATGAACTGCTTTTTAGAGAGATTGAGCACCTTACCGATTTAGGTAACGAATAATATCTCCATGACCCTTTTTTCTATTAGAAACATTTACTTAATACAGAACCATGTCTAAAAAAATTGCCATTACGATTCCCTCAAGCCAAGGGGAACAAACATTTTACTTCGGCCGAAAAGCCGTGCTCTTATGCACCACTGCTCTTTTCTCTGTTCCAGCCTTGATCGGCGGAGCAACCTACATGCACTTTGAAAGTCAGCAAGAGCTGGCATCACAAGCTGGTGATGCACAGCAGTTGATCGAAACGCTGATTGTTGAAAAAGAACAAACTGAGTTTCTTTATGCTGAGCAAGTAGAAACCAACCATTCGCTATCGCAAACACTGACAGAGAAAGAAGGCACGATTCAGCTGCTTGGTAAGCGTGTATTCGATGTGGAATCAGTACTTGGCCTTGCTGATGAAGAACTGCTTACCGATGATATTTCTTTGGAAGATCGCATTGATGCGGCTGCAGTCGATTCAGCAGTAAGAGCCACGATGTTCCGTTTGATCCCAAACGACAGTCCGATGGCTTATCAACGTATCTCTTCTTCTTATGGTAGCCGCACTAACCCTATTTCAGGGAAACGCCATGTACATACTGGTATCGATTTAACGTGTAAGCGTGGTGAAGATATTGTCGCGCCCGCAGATGGAGTCATTGAAACAGTACGCCCAAGTAAAAAAGGCTTCGGCAACTTTATTACTATGCGCCACTCGTTTGGTTTCATGAGTTCTTATGCGCACCTACAGAAGTTTAAAGTACGTAGCGGTCAGTTTGTGAGTAAAGGTGATGTGATTGCGAGCTGTGGTAACTCAGGTAACTCAACCGGCCCACACTTGCATTATGAAGTACGCTTCCTTGGTCGTTCACTGAACCCTCAATACTTGATGGATTGGACACCGGAAAACTTCAACTACGTGTTCGAGAAAGAGAAAAAGGTTAAGTGGGGCCCACTGGTTCAACTGATTGATAATGTGGTTCGCTTGCAGATCAACCTGACTAACGTGCCTTACATTAGCTCAACCATCGACACCGTATCGAGTGAAGAGAGTAAGAAACCTATCACGACTAACTAGTTGTTAATAGCTAAGACCTGTTGGTTTAGCCTATGATGATCTAATTGCTTTTAGCCTACTGTAGGCCAAATACTTTCATAGCGTTCAGCGCAAACAAAAAGAGCGACCAGATGGTCGCTCTTTTTTATGATTTCAAATCAGTATTAACCACGATGAATCGAGTCATGTGCTTGTTTTAGAAGACTTTGGCTCTCTTGCAAGAATTGTTGTGAGTAGTCACCAAACCAATCACTCACTTGGTTGAAGCTCTCAACAAATTTAGCCTTATCTTTGCCATCTAGGATTTCTAACGCTTCTCCGAAACAGCTATGGAAGCGTCGAATCATCTCAATATTCTCATCCGAAGAAAGAATGATATCACCGTACAAGTTCGGGTCTTGAGCAAACAGACGACCAACCATCGCAATCTCAAGTCGGTAGATAGGCGAGCTTAGCTTCAGAAGCTGATCAATGTTCGGGTTCTCTTTACTTAAGTGTAAGCCGTAAGCAAACGAGGTGAAGTGGCGAAGTGCTTGAATCAAGGTCATGCCATGGTCGTGTTCAGCAGCATCCATTTGGCACAGGCTCGCGCCCCAAATACCAAATTGATTCAGCAACCATTGGTAGCTTTCAGAACCACGTCCATCACTGTAAACAATCACTTGTTTCGCAAGGCTTGGAACATCAGGACCAAACATTGGGTGCAATCCAACCACTGGGCCTTGGTGCATGTTCATCATGGCTTGTAGAGGCTTTGATTTAATCGACGTCAAATCACAAAGAATACAATCGCTTGGTAGGTTACCCAGCTTCGCAATCACACCTTCAGTTAGGTGAATTGGAACCGTCACAACCACAAGGCCTGCATTATCTAAGATCTCATCGGCTTTATCCCAATCTTGGCTGCCAAGAATTTTCACTTCGTAGCCAGAAAGCTTGAACATACGGCCAAACAAACCGCCAAGTTGACCATTACCACCAACGATAACCACTGAACGCAACTCTGGGTTAAGACACTTAAAACCAGAATCTTTTTCACTGGCATAAGACTCACGCATAGTACGACGCAAAATATCTTCGATTAACTGTGGCGGAACCCCTATTTTCTCGGCTTCTTGACGACGAGATGCCAGCATCGCAGCTTCACGCTCTGGTACATAAATAGGTAAACCATGTTCACTTTTTACTTCGCCCACTTTCTCTACCAGAGCAAGGCGTTGAGCCAGTAAATCCAACATTTGTTTATCGACAGCATCGATTTGGTCGCGTAATTCGTTCAGTTCAACGGCCATTTTATTCCTTACTAATCTATAAGCCCGTGCCAATCTATAAGCCCACAATCACGCAGGTTCGTTAGCAACAGATCTTAAAATGCCCCATTAGATGAGGCACTTAAATCTAAAACTCTGACTAACCTTTCAAGCGGTTCTCTAAGAACGGGACTAATTCCGTATGTGCATGTTTCAATAGTGCCTCAGTTGAATCCCAATTGATACACGCGTCGGTAATAGAAACGCCGTATTTCATCTCATTGAGAGGTATATCCGAAGATTGGTTTCCTTCGTTAATATGGCTTTCAATCATAAGGCCGATAATCGACTTGTTGCCTTCACGAATTTGGTGAATCACATCTTCTGCAACTAAAGGTTGGCGACGGAAATCTTTACGAGAGTTAGCGTGGCTACAGTCGACCATTAGCGCAGCCTCTAAGCCAGATTTACCCAACTCTTGCTCACATTCGTGTACCGATACTGAATCGTAGTTCGTCTGCTTGCCGCCACGTAAAATCACGTGACCATTTGGGTTACCTTGCGTTGTTAGTAGTGCAACTTGACCTTCGCGGCTGATACCCATGAAACGGTGGCTAGAAGAAGCAGCCTGCATTGCATTGATTGCAGTGCCTAGGTTGCCATCGGTACCGTTTTTAAAACCGATTGGCATTGAAAGACCACTTGCCATCTCACGGTGAGTTTGCGATTCGGTCGTACGAGCTCCGATTGCCGCCCAGCTGAATGTATCTGCTAGGTATTGAGGGCTGATTGGATCTAATGCTTCAGTCGCTAGTGGGATTTCCATCTCAGCGAGTTCAACAAGTAGCTCACGGCCAACATGCAGACCATGCTCAATATCGAAAGTGCCGTCTAGATGCGGGTCATTGATCAAACCTTTCCAACCCACAGTGGTTCGAGGCTTCTCAAAGTAAACACGCATAACAATATACAGTTGATCGCTAAGTTGCTCAGATAAGGCTTTTAGGCGTTTCGCGTACTCTTTCGCAGCTTCAATGTCATGGATAGAACATGGGCCACATACAACAAGCATGCGATGATCTTTCTTATGAATGATGTTTGCGATAGTTTGACGAGACTCTTGAATGAAACGACGAGCATTATCACTCAAAGGCAGTTTTGCTTTTAACTCCTCAGGAGTAATCAGTACCTGTTCGTCGATGATATTGACATTGCTTAATTCACTTTTCTGCATAACTCAACCTGTATATTTAACTTTACACCCAACATTTCCATTTGGGCTAACAATCTTTAAAAACACAATAACAGCTAAAAAAACGATTGCAAGTGTAAACAATAAAAAACATTTCGTGTAAATTAAAATTTACACACTAACTTTAACTCACTCTGAGAGATAAATAGGTTTAAACCACGGATCACACATACAAAAAAGGCGATATTTATCATATCGCCTTATCTAAAATTATTATGTGTTTATTTATCACTCACTGCCTAGCATTCGTTTAATCGTCTCTGAGGTCGCTTTCCACCTAGCATCCGAGTGAAGCGTCGACAAATCAAAACTGTGTTTTTTAAGCAATGAGCTGGCTAAAGGCACCTCTTGAATCGCTAAGTGATCAAGAGCTTCAATTTGTGCATCTCGTTTATTACACATCAATATCATGTCACAACCCGCATTCAAGGCCGCTTTTGCTCTGTCGGCTGGTCCGCCCATAATAGCAGCACCTTCCATGGTTAAATCGTCGGAGAACACCAAGCCTTTGAATCCAAGCTGCTGCTTCAATACTTTTTGTAGCCAATACTGTGAACCGCTCGCAGGTTGATCATCATAGTGAGAGAAAACCACGTGAGCTGGCATCATGGCATCCAATATTCCAGCTTCAATTTGCGCCTTGAAGATTGCCATGTCGGTTTCAAAGATATCATCTCTAGGGTCATATGGCGTCTCTAAGTGAGAGTCAGCAATCACGCCACCGTGTCCAGGGAAGTGCTTTCCTGTTGTCGCCATGCCAACCGACTTCATGCCTTTGATGAACGCGCTGCTATGACGAACAATGGTATCAACATCTTCACCAAACGCTCGGCTACCAATCGCTTTACAGTCGTGGCCTTTATCTAATACTGGCGCAAAGCTCAGATCGATATCATGGGCAATCAATTCTGCCGCCATCAGCCAACCCGCTTGTTCTGCTAACTGTTCGCCATTATTCTTGGTCGCGAATTCTTGAGCAGCTGGGATAATTGAAAAGCCATCGCGGAAGCGCTGAACTCGGCCACCTTCTTGATCAACACCAATCAAAATAGGACGTTTCGCTACCTTGCGGATCTCTTTGTTTAACGCCGATAGCTGTTTGCTATCGTGGTAGTTTCGAGCAAATAAGATGAGACCACCAACAGTTGGGTGCTCTAAAATTTCTCTGTCTTCAGCTGTCAGCTCGTAGCCTGCAACATCAACCCACAACGGTCCCATATTTATTCCTTATTAAACCTAATTTCATAAACTTCCCGAGATTATTCTCTTTAAATTTGCTTTACAATGTTTTTAAAACAATCTGTGGAAGACTTTAAGAATGCAGGGCAAGAGCTTAGGAATGGATCATAAAGAACTGTATATCGGTGTGATGTCGGGAACGAGTATGGACGGCGTTGATACGGCCTTAGTTTCGATAGAAGACACTGGTATCACATTACTCGCTCATGATGAGTTCCCTATGCCTGATAACCTTAAGGCACGCCTGCTTGAGGTGTGTATTGGTCAAAAAACGGATTTGATTGCTATTGGTGAACTCGACCACCAGCTTGGTCATCTATTTGCTGATGCGGTTCTGCAACTTCTCGAAAAGTCAGGCACCCCAGCATCTTCAGTTACGGCTATTGGGAATCATGGCCAAACGGTATTCCACCAGCCAACCGGTGATTCGCCATTTACCATGCAGTTGGGTGACGCCAATATCATTGCCGCGAAAACAGATATACAAACCGTCGCCGATTTCAGACGCAAAGACATGGCGCTTGGCGGACAAGGTGCACCGTTAGTCCCCGCCTTCCACCATACAATTTTCCACCCGCAAGACAGCTCGGTTGTGGTGTTGAATATTGGTGGTATCTCGAATATTTCAGTGCTGCGCCCGAATCAGCCAACACTTGGTTATGATACAGGCCCAGGCAATATGTTGATGGACGCTTGGGTTGATAAACACACGGGCGAGAAGTTTGACCGTGATGCGCAATTCGCACTTAAAGGTCAACTCAATCAAGCCTTGCTCGAACAGCTGTTAAATGAATCTTATCTATCTCAAATGCCACCGAAAAGTACCGGCAGAGAGCTGTTCAACCTACCCTGGCTAGAGCAACAGCTTACAGAATTTAAAGATCTTACGGCAGAAGATGTTCAGTGCACGCTTTGTGAATACACCGCATTGACGATAGCCAATGAAGTGAAAGCTTATCGCTTGGGTAACCAACCTGCACTGTATGTGTGTGGCGGTGGTACAAGAAACCCATTGTTGATGAAGAGATTGTCCGAACTGCTTCCAAGTTGGGATGTTGACTCAACGACCAGTAAAGGCGTTGATGCCGATTACATGGAAGCGATGGCTTTTGCGTGGCTTGCTCAACGTCATGTTCATCAACTGCCAAGCAATTTGCCAGAAGTGACTGGCGCAAGCAGAGCGGCCTCTCTAGGCGTTCTCTATCGTGCTGACTAAACCATTTTAGAACCATCATTTTAGAATCACCATTTAAGGATCATTATGAGTAACGACGCTCTCATATCAGCGCTCTCGCACCTCGTTTCGGAGGGGAGAAACCCTGATACTATGGATATTGATCTGCTCACCTCTCTCGAAGTGGTTGAAAAGATTAACCAACAAGACAAACAAGTCCCACTGGCGATTGAAGCGGAACTGCCGCAGATCGCGAAAGCGGTAGATAAAATTGCTCATGCCTTTCAAAACGGTGGTCGACTGATTTATATGGGCGCAGGCACCAGTGGTCGATTAGGTGTGTTAGACGCATCAGAATGCCCGCCGACTTTCGGCGTCTCAGACAAGATGGTTATCGGCCTAATCGCTGGCGGACCAGAGGCGATTTTAAAAGCTAAAGAAGGCGCAGAAGACTCGCTAACTCTCGGTATTGAAGATCTGAAAGCGATTCAATTTTCAGAAAATGATGTCGTGGTGGGTATAGCTGCCAGTGGTCGCACACCTTACGTGATTGGTGCACTCAACTATGCCAATCAGCTTGGCGCGGTGACCGTTGCATTGTCTTGTAACCCTGACTCTCCAATTGCTGAAACCGCTCAAATCGCAATTAGCCCGGTGGTTGGCCCAGAAGCCTTAACGGGATCAACCCGTTTAAAATCAGGGACAGCACAAAAGCTGGTACTTAACATGCTCACCACTGCGAGCATGATTCGTATTGGTAAGAGCTATCAGAACTTGATGGTCGACGTAAAAGCGACCAATGAGAAGTTGGTTGCCCGCGCTGCTCGTATCGTTATCCAAGCAACGGAGTGCGATAAAGCACTGGCGGTGTCGACACTTAAAGCGACTGATTACGATGTGAAGCTATCGATTTTGATGATTCTAACAGGGCTAGATTTAGAACTGGCCAAGGCTCAGCTTGATAAGCAAAATGGCTTCTTGAGAAAAGCAGTCGAGAATAATCAGTAATCTAGATTCTGTTGTGAGCGTTACTCTCGCTGCATACAAAAAGACCAGTACACACGCGGTACTGGTCTTTTTTAGTTTTAATTTTTCATCGCTAGCTTGGGCTTAATAGTCGTTTGAGAACTCGTCCCAGCCGCGTTGCCATTCCATGCGGAAACGTTGAGCGTCTTCCGTACCAGAACACACGCCTTCATACACCTGACCAGATAAACCAATCTGATAAGCATGGTTCGGATTACAATATTCAGTCACACCTAGGTGATAACCTTCTGTGTAACTCGCTTGATCGACAGCGCCAAGCTCAGTCATCTCTGAATACGAACGCTGAGTGTGGCCTTTGATACCATCACGATAGCCAATCTCTTGCCAATTGCCTTCAGCTGCTAAATCTTGAACATTGGCGCTGCATCCTGCAAGGCTAAATGCCACGGCGAATAGTGCTATTATCTTTTTCATTTCAATCCTTTATATTTACCTAGCCACTTCCTTACGAAGCGCTGCCTTTGTGGTAATTCTCCGCTGAACACTGGCTGATGTCCACTGATGTCTGCTATCTGCCACTGATATCTATCGGTGACCGCTTAAAGCTGATAAGTCACCACTTGTCAGAAGTAAGGTACTTCTCAACACGAATAACCAACCGCTCTACAAACGTAGCAAACCACTCAATCAGTTATAACACCACTTAATTGACTATTCGACCACTCACTCTCATAGCGGAAGTTTCTTCTCATACTCTTCTTTAATATACACCCTGACTTAATTAATACATTCAGGGATAACAAATTATGATGTGGTTTCTTACCTGTGTTGCAGCACTCATTGGTGGCTACTTTATTTACGGTGCCTTTATCGAGAAGATCTTCGGTATCAATGAAAAGCGTCAAACACCAGCTCATACCAAGCAAGACGGCGTGGACTACGTTCCAATGTCGACCCCAAAGGTTTACCTAGTTCAGCTGCTTAACATTGCAGGTGTCGGTCCAATCTTCGGCCCTATCATGGGCGCCCTTTACGGCCCATCAGCAATGCTTTGGATTGTACTAGGTTGTATCTTCGCAGGTGCAGTACACGACTACTTCTCAGGTATGTTATCTATCCGTAATGGCGGTGCTTCGGTTCCAACCATCACTGGACGTTACCTAGGCAATGGCGCAAAACACTTTATGAACATCTTTGCCATTGTTCTACTGCTTCTTGTTGGTGTGGTATTCGTTTCTGCTCCAGCAGGCATGATCACCAACCTAGTAAACGACCAAACTGATTTTGCAATGTCTACAAGCACTATGGTTGTTATCATCTTTGCTTACTACATCATCGCAACGATTGTCCCTGTCGATAAAATCATTGGGCGCTTCTACCCACTGTTCGGTGCACTGCTTATCTTTATGTCTGTTGGCCTAATCACTGCGATTGGTCTATCTGACGAGCACCAAATTATGGGTGGCTTCGAGATCAAAGACATGTTCACCAACATGAACCCGAATGACCTACCACTTTGGCCAGCTCTATTCATCACTATCGCTTGTGGTGCGATTTCTGGCTTCCACGCAACTCAGTCTCCTTTGATGGCGCGTTGTATGGAAAACGAGAAGAACGGTCGCTTCGTATTCTACGGAGCAATGATTGGTGAAGGCATCATCGCTCTAATCTGGTGTGCACTTGCTCTATCATTCTTCGGTTCAGTTGAGTCTTTGTCTGACGCGATTGCAAACGGCGGCCCAGGTAACGTGGTATACAGCGCTTCATTTGGTCTACTGGGTGTATTTGGCGGTATCCTTGCTTTCCTTGGCGTGGTTATCCTACCTATCACTTCTGGTGACACTGCGTTCCGTTCAAGCCGTCTTATCCTTGCTGAATACTTCAACATGGAACAGAAAACTCTGCGTAACCGCCTACTAATGGCTCTACCATTGTTCGTTCTTGGTGGCATCCTGACTCAAGTAGATTTCGGTATCATCTGGCGCTACTTCGGTTTTGCTAACCAATCAACGGCAGTAATGATGTTGTGGACAGCTTCAGCTTACCTACTTCGTCACAACAAACTGCACTGGGTAACAACGGTTCCAGCTATCTTCATGACGTCTGTATGTATCACATTCATCCTGAACAACAGCCAACTAGGTTTTGGTCTACCAATGCAGCTTTCAACCATCATCGGTGTGGTGAGTGCATTCGGTGTTGCGGCTTACGTTATCAAAATTTCGAAAGGCAAAGGCGATATCGACCTAGCTAATGAACAAGAAGAGAAAGAAGCAAAGGGCGTGACTAAAACCGCCTAGTTCTTGAAAACTTTTTTAAGAAGAGACAAAAGAACAAGCCAAACACACTTCGCTTGCTCCCGTAATCACTCGGTGATTCGTGGAAAATAAGACTAAAGCCCATCCACCGTGATGGGCTTTACTGTATCTCAACCTAGTTACATCAACATTCGCACATCAATTTTGATACTCCAGCTTTCTGAAGCAATAACCAAGCAATATAGCCAACGAAAACGCAAGCAAAGCTACCGTTACTGCGCAATGAGCTTTACACTTAACATGCGTCTCAATAGGTGAAAATATGGAACTCATTCTCTCTCTGCTGCAACAAACCTGTGTCTACTTAGTGATTGCTTACATGCTAAGTAAAACACCACTGATTCTGCCTTTGTTGAGCATCTCTTCACGCTTAAGCCATAAAGTCAGCTGTTATGTTCTGTTTTCTCTATTCTGTATTATGGGCACCTATTTCGGCTTGCAGATTAATGACGCGATAGCCAACACGCGTGCAATGGGTGCGGTAATGGGCGGCCTGTTTGGCGGCCCTGTGGTTGGTTTTGCGGTCGGCTTTACTGGCGGTATCCATCGTTACTCTTTGGGTGGATTCACCGATCTAGCTTGTGCTATCTCCACTACGGCAGAAGGCTTAATTGGTGGCCTATTACACGTTTACTTAGTCAGAAAAAACAAAGCCAGCCAGCTGTTTAATCCGATGGTGGTTTTCTCGATAACCCTGTTTGCAGAGATTATTCAGATGCTGATTCTGCTTGCTGTCGCGAAACCATTTGAGCAATCCTATGCTCTGGTTTCCGATATTGCGGCGCCAATGATCATTGCTAACTCAGTCGGTGCTGCGCTGTTTATGAGCATCATCCAAGACCGTAAAACCATCTTCGAAAAATACTCAGCGACCTTCTCACGTCGCGCATTAACCATCGCCGAGCGTTCAGTGGGTATTTTGCATGGTGGATTCAATTCAGATAATGCACAAAAAATCGTGCGTATCGTTTACGAGGAAACTAACGTCGGTGCGGTAGCGATTACCGACCGAGAAAAAATCCTCGCGTTCGTTGGCATTGGTGATGAACACCATATTCCAAATACTCCGATTTCATCGCAAAGCACCCTTACTTCGATGGAACAAAACGACATCATCTACCTTGATGGCAAAGAGAACCCATACCAATGCTCCTTGTCGCAGGATTGTAAATTGGGCTCTGCTCTAATTATCCCACTGCGCGCGGGTAACGAAGTGGTCGGTACCATCAAACTCTATGAGCCAAAACTGAAACTATTCTCGACCATCAACATGTCGATGGGGGAAGGTATCGCTCAGCTATTATCGAGCCAGATCCTATTTAGCAACTATCAGCAACAGCAAACGCTACTGACACAAGCAGAAATCAAACTGCTGCACGCTCAAGTGAATCCGCACTTCTTGTTCAATGCGCTCAACACCATCAGCGCAATAACTCGTCGTGACCCAGATAAAGCACGAGAGCTTATTCAGCATCTGTCTCACTTCTTTAGAAGTAACCTGAAACAGAACATCAATACTGTGAAACTCAAAGACGAACTGGCACACGTTAACGCTTATCTAACCATTGAAAAGGCACGTTTTACTGACCGATTGGAAGTGGAATGGGATATCGACCCACAACTGTATGAGTCGCAACTTCCGAGCTTTACCCTGCAACCACTGGTCGAAAACGCTATCAAGCATGGTATTTCAAACATGCTGGAAGGCGGCAAAGTGAAGATCTTTAGCGAGGCTTTCGAGGGTGGATTCAAGTTAACTGTTGAAGACAACGCGGGCAATTATCAGAAGCCATCTCAAGATCACGTTGGATTAGGTATGGAAATTGTTGATAAACGACTCACTAATTTCTTTGGAAAAGATTCAGCACTAAAAATAGAATCTCAACCACAGCAATTTACTCGAATGAGCTTTATCATACCTATACTAAAATAATGGGTTTTTCGTAGGTGATAGCTTCTGGGTAGCTACATTTAAAAGCCATATTTAAAAGACAGATTTAGAAGATAAACGTGAATCAAGCAGGGATAGAACCAAGATGAAGATTGTAGGATGTTAAAGGCATTAGTTGTCGATGATGAACTTTTTGCTCGCGAAGAGCTGATTGAGCTACTGACTGAAACCGGTGAAGTAGAAATCATTGGCCAAGCGAGTAACGCGATCGAAGGACTGAAACAGATCAATCTGCTCAAGCCTGATGTGGTGTATTTGGATATCCAAATGCCGCAGGTTACCGGGATTGAACTGTTAAGCATGCTTGACCCAGACACCATGCCTTACGTGGTATTCGTCACTGCCTACGACCAATATGCGATTCAAGCATTTGAAGATAACGCTTTTGATTACCTACTTAAGCCAGTCGAGCCTTGTCGATTAAACAAGAGTGTTTGTCGCCTGAATAAAGTCATCAAACAAAATCAGAAAGCGCCAGAACAGAACATCTCAGCGATTGCTCCTTGTCACTTAGAGCAAATCCCGTGTATTGGTCATAACCGCATTGTGATCATGGCGAGCCAAACGGTCGAGTGCGCTTATTCCGATATCAGTGGTGTGCATGTTCGTAGCTCATCGCAAACCGCGACCTCACAGTTAACGCTAAAGATTTTGGAAGAAAAAACCGATTTGATCCGCTGTCATCGACAATATTTGATCAACATAAAATCGATCCAAGAGATCAAACTGCTAGAGAATGGATTAGCGGAGATCATCACACTGACTGGTTTTGAAGTGCCTGTCAGCCGCCGCTACCTCAAGACACTGAAAGAGCTATTCGGTCTCCAGTAACCCGTTCGAAACTCGACAACCGGCTCCAATGCACGATCAAAAAAGCCAACGCATCAACGTTGGCTTCCTGCTGTTTACAAATCAATAGTGTTTACAAATCGATAGTGTTTGCGAATCGATAGAGTTACGAATCGATCTTGTCACACATCAATAGTGATTAGTCGACTTGCTTAATCTGCAGCTCTTTCGGTACTTCGAAGAACATGTTCTCTTCACGACCTTGAATCTCTTCAACCTCGGTAGCACCCAGCTCACGAATACGATCTAAGATTTGGTTTACCAACTCTTCAGGAGCAGAAGCACCGGCTGTTACACCGATTTTCTTTTTACCTTCAACCCACTCTGTTTGAATGTCTTCAGGACAGTCCGTTAGGTAGCCTGGCGTGCCTAGCTTCTCAGCAAGCTCTTTTAGACGATTCGAGTTAGATGAGTTCTTAGAACCAACAACAATCACTACATCAACGTCATTCGCCATCTCACGCACTGCGTCTTGACGGTTTTGAGTTGCGTAACAGATGTCGTCTTTGCGTGGGCCTTGAATCTCAGGGAACACTCGACGTAGCTCTTCAATCACATCAGCTGTTTCATCAACTGATAGAGTAGTTTGGCTAACGTAGTGCAGGTTACTCGGATCATTCACCACTAGGTTTTGCACGTCCTCAGGTCTCTCAACCAAGTACATACCACCAGTTTGGCTAGCGTACTGACCCATAGTGCCTTCAACTTCAGGGTGACCTGCGTGACCAATCAGTACCACTTCCATATGTTTGCGGCTCGCACGAGCAACTTCCATATGTACTTTGGTTACCAATGGGCATGTTGCATCAAATACCGTGAGTTCACGCTCTTTCGCTTCTTTACGAACCGCTTGAGAGACACCGTGAGCAGAGAAGATCACAATGTTGTCGTCTGGCACTTCACTCAGTTCTTCGACAAAAATAGCACCACGCTGCTTGAGCCCCTCAACAACAAAGCGGTTGTGCACCACTTCATGGCGAACATAGATCGGTGGCTGATACATTTCCAGTGCGCGTTCTACGATGCTGATCGCACGGTCGACACCGGCACAAAAGCCACGAGGGTTAGCTAACATTATTTTCATTTCATTGCTCATCATTTACCGCGGTACTAAGGTTGTTTCTATAGAGTTCGCCGTCAGCGAGGTTCGCATTCTACAGTGAAGCGCCTAGACAGTGAAGCTCTGGGTGACATCACAGCTGTAAGGCGATGTTATTCTACTGTTAAGATAGTGATTAACAGCTAAGATAGTTAATCCACCGCTAAAATAGTTAGTCCACTGCTAAGATGTTGACGTCAAACGTAACGTCTTGGCCTGCTAATGGATGATTAAAATCAACCGTCACTGAATCACCCGCGATCTCAGTGATAATACCTGGAATTTCCATACCATCAGGACCTGAGAAAGCCATAATAGTGCCAACTTCGACTTCAGAATCGCCAACAAACTTAGCACGATCCATATGATGGATATGATCTGGATTTGGCATACCAAAGGCGTCTTGCGCCTTCAATTCGATAGACTTTTCAGTCCCTGTTTCAAGACCAATCAGGCACTGTTCAAAGTTTTCGCTTAGGCTACCATCACCCATAACGAACTTAGCGGGTTTACCCATATTTTCGGTGCTATCGGCAACTGAACCATCCTTCATTTTAATCGTAAAATGTAGAGTTACTGCTGAATCATTTTTAATTGCTGCCACGTTACTTTCCTTAGATTTCTTTATTATTTGAGGATGCGCTGTGCTTTGCTTCCTTGTTGACTGAAGCATAAAAAAAAGCGCCGTCGGAATCAACCGACAGCGCTTAGGGCTATTCTATTCTGTGAGTCATAGACTGACTTTAGGGCAATCTATTTAAAAGCGATTTACTTAATACTCATTAATGCCTGAGTAGCCTATTTGCTTTCATCTTTCTTGCGAAAGCCATCTAAGATGATCATCGCAGCACCGATACAGATCCCCATATCCGCTAAGTTAAACGCAGGCCAATGGTAAGTACCCCAGTAGAAATCTAAGTAATCGACAACAAAGCCGTGTACTACTCGGTCAAATACGTTACCAACAGCGCCACCAATGATGATCGCATAAGCAATGTTATTCCACTTCTCTGCCGCAGGTAGTTTACTCATCCAGTATGTCAGCATGCCAGTTACCGCAAAGGCGATACCAGTAAACAACCAACGTTGCCAGCCACTCTGATCGCTCAGAAAGCTAAATGCTGCACCATAGTTATGGACATACAAAAAGTTAAAGAATGGTAACACCTCAATACGGTTTGCCCAGCCATAACCCATATTGTCCATAACGAATAGTTTGATGCCAATATCTGCAAGGAAGACCAACAGAGCCAGCCATAACCAACGCACACCAGATTGTTTTAACGAAACTTCACTCATTTCTATTCCTAGTATCTACTCAGTCAAATCATCTCATTATCCACTCTCAAGAATGAACACGAGAAGTCAGCTTGGTTAAACACATTTCCTATAATTAAAAATAACCCCAGTTGATACTGGGGCTATGATTTTTACAAAAAGTTCAGTCTTTCTCTGAGTCGTTATGCGAACTTACGCACTTCGCCTTCACCGTCGATGTTCGACACACAACGACCACAAATTTTCTCGTGACCTTCGATTGTGCCTACATCTGGAGTGTGGTGCCAGCAACGGTCACACTTCTCAGCTTCAGTTGCTGCAACTTCAACGTATAGGCCTGCAACGTCTGTCGCTTGAGCTGTATCAGACTTATCGCTAAGCGGCTTAACAACAGCAGCAGAGGTGATAAGTACGAAACGTAGCTCATCTTCTAGCTTGTTGATTTTAGCAGCCAGTGCGTCGTCAGCGTATAGAGTCACTTCAGCCTGCAATGCACCACCGATCGTTTTCTCTTTACGAGCATCTTCAAGAAGCTTGTTCACTGCGCCACGAACTGACTGGATTTCAGTCCAGAATTCGTTGCTTAGCTCTTCGTCATCAGCAAGACCAAATAGGCCTTCGAACCACTCGCCAGTGAATACAAACGTGTCGCGTTCGCCAGGCATCTCGTTCCAGATTTCATCTGCAGTGAACGACATGATAGGCGCCATCCAACGAACTAGAGCTTCTACAATGTAGTAAAGCGCCGTTTGACAGCTACGTTGAGCATGGCTGCCCTGTTTCGCTGTGTACTGACGGTCTTTAATTACGTCTAGGTAGAAAGAACCCATTTCGATAGAACAGAACTGCATTAGACGTTGAGTCACACCGTGAGTGTTGTACTCACCGTATGCTTTAACAATCTCTTCTTGTGCAGCTTGAGCACGGCCAACAGCCCAGCGATCAAGTGCTACCATTTCTTCAGCAGGTACTAGGTCAGTTTCAGGATTGAAACCGTTCAAGTTAGCTAGGAAGAAACGAGCCGTGTTACGAATACGACGGTATGCATCAGCTGAACGCTTAAGGATCTCGTCAGAAACCGCAACTTCGTTAGTGTAATCCGTAGAAGCAACCCATAGACGTAGAATATCTGCGCCTAGCTTGTTGGTTACATCTTTAGGAGCAACAACGTTACCGATAGATTTAGACATCTTACGGCCGTTGCCATCAACCACGAAACCGTGCGTTAGCACTTGCTTGTATGGTGCTTCGTCTTTCATCGCGATAGATGAAATCAAAGATGACTGGAACCAGCCACGGTGTTGGTCAGAACCTTCAAGGTAAAGATCTGCACTGTGCGTTCTTTCTTCATTAGGGAAGTTGTACTCTTCACGAGAATCCACAACAGAGAAGTGCGTTACACCTGAGTCGAACCATACGTCTAGCGTATCAAGTACTTTCTCGTACTTGTCAGCGTCTTCAGCACCCATCAGTTCAGCAGCATCTACATCCCACCAAGCTTGAATGCCTTTTTCTTCCACAAGCTTCGCTACTTTTTCAATAAGAGCTGGGCTATCTGGGTGAAGTTCTGATGTTTCTTTATGAACGAACAGAGCAATTGGCACACCCCAAGTACGTTGACGAGAGATACACCACTCAGGGCGACCTTCGATCATACCTTCGATACGGCTTTGACCCCACTCCGGCATCCACTCAACATTCTTCGTTGACTCTAGTGCTTTTGCACGTAGGCCAGCTTGATCCATAGAAATGAACCATTGTGGTGTTGCACGGAAGATGATTGGAGTTTTATGTCTCCAACAATGTGGGTAGCTGTGCTCGTAAGCGTGGTGATGCAGAAGTGCACCTTTCTCTTTTAGAACTTCTAAAACAGAATCGTTCGCTTTGAATACGTGCTGACCAGCAAATAGCTCAGTATCTGGCAGGTAAACGCCGTTTGAGCCTACTGGGTTAGCGATTTCTAGGTTGTACTTCTTACCAACCACGAAATCCTCTTGACCGTGACCAGGTGCAGTGTGAACCACACCAGTACCTGAATCCGTTGTAACGTGGTCACCAAGAACAGCTGGAACAGTAAAGTCGTAGAACGGGTGGTTGAACTGAGAAAGCTCAAGATCAGCACCAGTCGCAAAACCAAGGTTGTGGAAACGCTCGATACCCGCACGATCCATTACGTCTTTTGCTAGTTCAGAAGCAACAATAATACGTTGAGCAGGCTGTTCGCCATTCGCTTCAACTTGGATCAATACGTATTCAAGATCATCACGTAGACATACTGCGCGGTTAGCAGGCAGAGTCCATGGTGTTGTTGTCCAGATAACGATAGAGATTTCGCCTTGACCAGCGTGGCCTTCCGCTAGAGTAAATTTCTCTAGTAGAGCCGCTTCGTCAGCTGCTGTAAATTTCACATCGATAGATGGAGAAACTTTATCTTTGTATTCAACTTCAGCTTCAGCCAGAGCAGAACCACAGTCAGTACACCAGTGAACTGGTTTGAAACCTTTAAGAAGGTGACCTTTGTCTGCGATCTTGCCTAGAGAACGAATGATGTTCGCTTCTGTGCCGAAATCCATAGTGCGGTAAGGTTTGTCCCACTCGCCCATGATACCAAGACGTTTGAAGCTCTCTTTCTGACCTTCAACTTGGCCCGCAGCGTACTTACGACACTCTTCGCGGAATTCAGCAGCCGAAATCTTCTGACCAGGCTTACCTTTCTTTTTCTCAACCATCAACTCGATTGGAAGACCGTGACAGTCCCAACCAGGGATGTACGGTGCATCAAAACCAGAAAGGGTCTTAGATTTAATAATAATGTCTTTAAGAATCTTGTTCAGCGCGTGGCCAATGTGAATGTCGCCGTTCGCGTATGGAGGGCCGTCATGCAGCACGAAAGATTTTTTGCCTTTCTTTGCCTTACGGATTTCACCGTAAAGGTCTTCTTTGTACCAACGCTTAAGCATTTCTGGTTCACGATTTGCCAGATTGCCGCGCATTGGGAACCCTGTTTCTGGTAAGTTCAGGGTATCTTTATAATCACTCATCGATTCTTAATTCCGTTATATTGGGCGAAGTTAGACATTATGTTAATCGGTGGAATCATCCGACTAATTCTTTAGCTGAAGCAGCCACACCCTTGCGGCTTCAGCATCCAATTCTATTTGATTCTTTAAAGCGTCGAACGATTCAAATTTTATCTCGTCGCGCAGTTTGTGCAAAAGTCGTACTTCTAACTGTTTACCATATAAATTGGCTTTAAAGTCAAAAAAATGCACTTCTAATTGCTGCCTTACCCCATTAACTGTTGGTCGTTGTCCAATATTAGCAACGCCACCGACAGGAACACCGTCGATATCCAATGCTTCAACAACATACACTCCCGATACAGGAGAAACACAACGCTTTAATGGAATATTAGCGGTAGGGAAACCGATAGTTCTCCCTAGTTTTCGACCATGGGACACTCGACCACTAATACTGTAATCACGTCCTAACATGGTAGCACTTGCAGCCAGGTCATCGACCGCTAATGCGTTTCTTATTTCAGTACTGCTTACTCGTAATTGGTTTAAGCAATAGCTTTGGGTGCTTACCACCTCAAAACCATATTTTTCGCCCGCGTCTTTAAGCATAGCGAAATTGCCTGTACGGCCTTTGCCAAAGCAAAAATCGTCACCAACAACCAAAAACTTCACGCCAAGCTTATCAACCAAAAGATCCTTAATGAATGCTTCCGCGGATAAACTAGCAAAATACTGATTAAAATTAACACACAATAAACGACTGATATCTAGCTTGCTCAGCTGCACATATTTATCTCGTAAGCGAGTTAAACGTGCTGGCGCTTTACCTTTGGCAAACAACTCCATAGGTTGCGGTTCAAACGTCATGACAACAGAAGGAAGCCCTAATGCTGCAGCTTGTTTAGAAACCTGACTCAGAACCTCTTGATGCCCTAAATGAACACCATCGAAGTTACCTATGGTTAATACACAGCCATAATGCTGTGCTTTAATATTGTGTATACCTCGGATCAGTTCCATTGTGATCAGCTAAAACCTGTTATTTGCATCATTTATTGTGTGAAACCGACGGATTATATACTAATCAATATTAATCTGTCGCTGCTTTTAAATGTTTTACTCGGATACCTAAAACCAGTATCGACACAATATAAGCAAAGGCGCCAAGTGCGATCAAGCCTGTTAGTGTCAGTGCTCTCTGACTGAAACCCCATTCCAGCCACTGTTGCATATTATCCAACTGCCATAAAATGGCTGCGACCATCACTACACCAGAGGCAAGCAACTTGGCACTAAACAACAAGGTTGTCTTAGTTAATTGATAGACACCCGCAAGATGTAAACCCCGATACAGCAAGGCCATATTCACAAAGGCAGACAAGGCCGTTGCGATTGCCAAACCAACATAACCATAGAAATAAGCGAAGATTGCGTTGAACACCATGTTAGTCACCATCGCAATGATGCCGTACTTCACCGGTGTTTTGGTGTCTTGACGAGAGTAATAGCCGGGAGCCAATACTTTAATAAGCATGAAATTCAGCAAGCCTGAAGCGTACGCCACTAAAGACATGGAAGCCTGATTAACATCATGGGGAGAAAACTCACCACGCATAAACAGCACCATCAGCATCGGTTTTGCTAACACAATAAGACCGAACATCGCAGGAATACCTAACAGCAGTACCATGCGCACTCCCCAATCCATGGTGTGAGCAAACCCTTCACCTTCAGAATCAACGTGTTTACGAGATAAAGCAGGAAGAATAACCGTCGCAATCGCGATACCGAATAACCCTAGTGGAAATTCAAGCAATCGATCTGAGTAGTACAACCAACTGATAGAGCCTGTCGCGAGGAAACTAGCAATGAAGGTATCAAACAGTAAGTTGATTTGGCTGACCGATACACCAAAAAGAGCAGGGATCATTAGTGTGCGGATCTTAACCACACCCGGATCTCTCCAGCCCCACTTAGGTTTAACCAACACACCCGCTTTTATTAAGAACGGCATTTGGAAAAGGAATTGGACTAATCCACCGAGAAACACACCGATAGCTAATCCAATTTCCGGTTGCTCTAAATTAGGAGAGATAAACCATGCTGCGCCAATGATCATCACATTCAAGAACACAGGTGTAAAAGAAGAGACGGCAAACTTACCTAATGTATTGAGAATCGCACCAGATAAAGCAACAAAGGTGATAAACCATAAATAAGGGAAGGTAATCTTGAGCATAAAGCTCGCAAGTTCAAATTTTGGAGCTGCTGGTCCGTCATTCAGCCAGTCGATAAACCAACCGGCACCAAACATCGCAGTGATCACACCGGAGCCCAATACCCCAATAACGGTCACTATAGACACTAAAACCCCGAGCGTACCCGACACCTTAGCAATTAAATCTCGTGTCTTATCTTTGTCACCTGCAGCGTGATATTCTGTTAGTACCGGTACAAACGCTTGAGAAAAAGCACCTTCTGCAAAAAGTCGACGTAAGAAATTAGGGATTTTATTAGCGAAGAAAAATACGTCGGCACTCGCTCCTGCCCCCATCAAATTTGCTACTACTACATCACGTACTAGCCCCAATACACGGGAAACAAAAGTCATTGCACTGACAATCAGGCCTGACTTTAATAGTCTTTTACTCACAGAAACCTCTGACACTGGTTGATTACTTTCAAGCGAGGATAAATACTATCCTGTCCTAAGAAGCATATTTATTAGCATTGGTCTAAAAATGCTGTTAGAATCCCCGCCATCTTAACCGCGATGACCTTTCCATACCAAAGTTTGTTTGGCTACGATTGGTTTTTGCACAAATCATTTGACAATTAAGCGCTAATGAGGGATAGTCCTCGCCCTTAAATTGTCACCGAACTAAGTTTTTGGGAGTTAGACCCTTGGCAAACAGTAAATCTGCTAAGAAGCGCGCTATCCAAGCTGAGAAACGTCGCCAGCACAATGCTAGCCGTCGTTCTATGATGCGCACTTACATGAAAAAGACTATCGCAGCTATCGCAGCTGGTGATAAAGAAGCTGCAACTGCTGCTCTTGTAGAAGTTACACCACTTCTAGACCGTATGGCGACTAAAGGCCTTATTCATAAGAATAAAGCTGCACGTCATAAGTCTCGTTTCGCTGCTGCAATCAAAGCTCTTTAATAGAAATTTGATTACAACGTAAAACGAAAAAAACCGGCCTTGGCCGGTTTTTTTATATCTAAATTTTGAGTAACGCTTTATTTTACGTGCTAACAGCCTATTTCTCTTACCGATAAACAGTTAAGCAGATAAATAAATCAGGAAAACAAGTAGAGAAGAAAATTGGTACGTAGATAGGTAGATAAACATTAACGTTCAACGTGAAATACTAACACTTCCTTGTGTCATTCTATCGCTGATAAGAAATTCCCCTCCCACCAGCAATAAGCTACTTGCAGTAAATACCATGTAGTAGGTTAATCATCGCTTTTACTTCTTCACTACTCAATGTGTAATACACAGTTTGAGCTTCTTTGCGAGTTTCGACCAAACCATCTCTTCTCAACCAAGCAAGATGTTGAGATAAAGCAGACTGACTCAGTTCCAACTTGCCACACAACTCCCCAACCGACAGTTCAGTACCATGTAATAGGCACAAAATTTGTAAGCGACGCTCGTTAGCCATAGCTTTGAGTAGAATCACAGCTTGTGCTGAGTTCTTCTCCATCTCTTTTAAGTTCATAGTTTGGCTCCCTACAACCTTCACGCCAACTACGGGCTATCAATATTTTCGGCATACGGTGGAGCTATGATAATCGATATCAATTCATTAACAAACTAACTCATTCGAACAATTTGCTAAAATCTGCGTCACATACGTTTTTTACTGCTGGATGTTGGATCATCCTCTCAGCAAATATGACGTAGTACTCCTCTTTTAACTCCTCAATACCACCTAATAGTTGCAGTGATGTATCTTCTTCAACTTCAGACATATAAAGCGTCGGTGCTAAGAATATTGCGTCATGATGATAACGAGCAAAAGCCTTCATCAATGCGGCATCATCAAACTCACCTAAAATATCTGTCTTAAGTCCTTGTCTATCAAACCACTGCAGTACTTTACGCCCCATTGAGGTTCGGCTACCAGGAATCAAAAGCTTTCTTTGTTCTAATACTGCAGGAAAGTTAACGCCCTCAACCTTGCCTGAACTGAAAAAGCTCATGCCACTCTCACCCAGCTTCTTACTAAACAAGCCAGGGCTTTGACTAGAGTCCACCGGACAGTCAGACAAGATCATATCGAGCTTATGTTGAGATAGTTGCTCAAGTAACATTTCGTGAGTCGATTCAAAACAGCGAAGGTGGATACTGTTATCTTCAGGGATCGTCGACATCAGTATCTTACTGACAAGCCTTTTAGACAACGCATCCGCGACACCAACATCAAACAGAATATTGGAGTGCTGGCTGTAATTCACGATATCCAACATCTCGTAACTCAGGCCAAACATACGATCGGCATATTTAAATACCAGCTGCCCAAGTTCTGTAGGCTCAACACTGCGGCCATTACGCTTGGTCAACTTGCCATCCATGCGCTCTTCTAAAGCTTTTATCTGACCAGTTACTGTTTGCGGTGTTAGAAATAGGGCTTCTGCAGCTTTAGTAACAGAGCCTTGCTTGCAAACCATCCAGAAGTAATACAGATGGTTGTAGTTGAGGTGCGACATAGATGTGCCGTAATAAAAGAGTAGATACCCTTTTATATCAAATATGACACCTCCACTCAACAAACTCGGAAAAACCTAACAAAGACCATCCTTACAACTTGTTTTTTCGAAGTGTCTGATTTCATAATGTAATATTTCAGCGATTATTTTCAATTTTTTTCTAACTTTTAAGATCTATATCACCGTTCCCAAACCAAGTTTAAAATCAATAAAAACAGACAGTTAATAACACCTCGTTTCAAGGGTTAATATTTAAAGAGCAAATCATCACAAAAAAGTCTCACCTCAACCAAAATGTAATATTACTGAAATATTTGTTCTCTAACATCACGCTCAGATTAAACAAACAGACCAAACACAGACTTAAACGGTCCAATGGAGAAAACATTATGAACCAAGCTACTACTGCAGCAGCGCCTATCTCGAGCACAACTCGTTGGCTACGCTGGGCTAACTTGGCATTCATGCTTTACCTACTATTACTTTCAGTTTCAATGGTTGGTACAGGCTTCAAATGGGCAACAGGCGAGCAAGCAAAGGTTCTTTTCGAATTTGCTTCACACCCAGTTGCAGGCTTAATGATTGGTTTAGTAGCAACAGCGCTTATTCAATCATCAAGTACAGTTACTTCAATTATCGTTGGCCTTGTGGCAGGTGGTTTACCTGTTGAGCTAGCAATCCCTATGATCATGGGTGCAAACATTGGTACTACGGTAACCAATACGCTAGTTAGTCTTGGTCATGTTCGTTGTAAAGAAGAGTTCAAGCGTGCATTCGCAAGTGCGACCATTCACGACTTCTTTAACCTATTAGCCGTTGCTATCTTCCTACCACTAGAGATGGCGTTTGGTATTCTAGAGAAGATTTCTCACTGGTTAGTATCTCCAATGCTAGCAACAGGTGATATGAGCATGGGTGGTCTTAACTTCATCAAGCCAATCACTAAACCTGTAGTCAGTGCGATTAAAGAGCCACTATCAACATTTGGCGACACTGTTGGCGGCATCATGCTTATCGTTCTTGGTATCGCGACTATCTTTGTAGCTATCACAGTAATGGGTAAGCTAATGAAGAGCCTAATGGTTGGCCGTGCTCGTGAGATTCTAAAGAACGCAATCGGTCGTGGTCCAATCCACGGTATCGCTTCTGGCTCTATCGTTACTATCCTTGTTCAGTCTTCTTCAACGACAACAAGCTTAATGGTTCCGCTAGTAGGTTCAGGTGTTCTTAAAGTACGTGACGTTTACCCATTCACTCTGGGCGCAAACATCGGTACATGTATTACCGCTCTACTTGCAGCAACCGCAGTATCTGGTGAGTTCGCAGTATTCGCACTACAGATTGCTCTAGTACACTTGGTGTTCAACATCATGGCAACGGTATTCATCTTCGGTATCCCGTTCCTACGTGAACTACCAGTTAAAGCTTCTGACATCATTTCTGACATGGCTGTGAAGAACAAAGCTGTAGTAGCTGGTTACCTTGTTGCGGTATTCCTTGTACTGCCTGGTAGCGTGTTAGCTCTTACTGCTTAACAGAAAACAAACATCGCTTATAGCAAAGCCCGCAGCCTCCTAGGTTGCGGGCTTTTTCTTTTCTGTACTGCAGATACGGGATGCGAGTATCAAAAAGAAGATGCGAGATACGGGTAAACGAGTAACGAAAATCCCGTTATCTGATTATTTGTATTTGATATCTAATTACCTCATATACTCAAATCTAAACACGCTCTTCGTAAACCGCATCTCATATACTCGTATCTAAACAACCTATTTGCACCTCGAACCTTGTTTCCTCGAATCTATATACCTCTGTCATTTCCTACAGCGAGGTATGATCGTGATCGGGAATCTCACAAACACACCACGAATGAGATTCCTACTCCTTCCTCCGTCAGTCTAGGGAATGACGACCTAAAGGGCAGATTCGAGGTGCGTGTAAGCGAGTAGCGAAGATAAATGCAGATGCGGGTTGAGAGTAAACGAGCAACATAAAGCACCACACAGCATATAATTTTTGCTCTTCGCATCTCGAATCTCGATTACTAATCACTGCAATTTAGATACAAAAAAGGCTGCACAGAGGCAGCCTTTCAATCAAACAAAGCAAATTAGATTACACCGAGAATGGGTACTTAATCGCTTCGTGGCATTCGTAGCCTTCAACCCAGAAGTCATCCATCGTCACCCACGTTTCCAAATCTTCTAAAGACTTAATCTCAGGATTGATATGGAATGTTGGCCCTGCTAAAGGCTCACGCTTCAACTGGATATCTCGCATAGGTGCGAGTTGATCTTCGTAGATATGAGCATTAACCAGCTTGTGGTAAGCCACACCCGCTTTCTTACCAGTGATTTGCGCCATGATTGCTAGGAACACATACACTTGAACCATGTTGAAGTTCAGACCTAATGGAACATCACAAGAGCGCTGAGTACTGTTTAGGTACAAAGTGTCACCAAGTAGAGAGAAGTGGTGGCTGTACATACACGGACGTAAACAACCCATGTGGAACTCACCTGGGTTATAGAAGTTTAAGATCTCGCCACGGTCATCAATACCGTTCGTTAGATCATCAACAATCTTCTTCAGTTGGTCGATATGACCGCCATCAGGTTTCGCCCATGCACGTCCTTGAACGCCGTAAACACGTCCCATGTCGTCTTCACCCTTGCGGTAAGGGTTATTCAGCCATGCTTCGTTCAGGTTAGAGTTTGCATCCCAAGTTTTAGTGCCTAGTTTGCGGAAGTCTTCAGCATTATCGTAACCACGGATATAGCCAAGCAGTTCAGCAACCGCCGCTTTCCAGAAGCTCTTGCGTGTTGTTACTAGAGGGAACTGGTTATTACCAACATCATATTCCAGGTCAGCATTGATCACAGTTAGGCAGCGCTTGCCCGTACGTTCATTTTCAATCCAAGTACCGTCATCAACGATACGCTGACAGAGATCTAAATACTGTTTCACACCAATTCCTTACTTCGTTTGTTGTGGTAATTCGTCTTTGTAGTGACCGCGTTTGTATGCCCAAACCATCATCAGCACACCGATGATAACCATTGGCAGTGACAGGATTTGTCCCATCGAGATAAATCCACCGAACAAACCAAGGTGAGCATCTGGTTCACGTACGTATTCTACTAAGAAGCGGAATGTACCATATCCTGCTAGGAATAACCCTGACACAGAACCAAGAGGACGCGGCTTTTTAATAAACCAGTTCAAGATGAAGAACAGTACAATCCCCTCAAGCGCCATTTCATAAAGTTGAGATGGGTGACGAGGAAGTGGACCACCATTAGGGAACACGATAGCCCATGGCACGTCAGTCACACGGCCCCAAAGCTCGCTGTTCATGAAGTTACCTAAACGACCCATGCCCAAACCAAATGGAACCAATGGTGCGATCATGTCTGCGACACCAAAGAAGGTTCGACCGTTCTTTTTCGCATACCAAAACATGGCAGTAATAACACCAAGCAAACCACCGTGGAAAGACATACCACCCGTCCATACCTTAAAGAGGTAAAGAGGGTCGGCTAGGAAAAGGTCAAAGTTATAGAACAGTACGTAGCCAATACGACCACCCAGCACCACACCTAGAAAGCCTGCAAACAGCAAGTCTGATACTTGCTCTCGGGTCCAACCACTATCGGGTTGATCTGCTCGGCGATTTGCTAGCCAAAGAGCAAACATAAAGCCAACAAGATACATTAAGCCGTACCAGCGAACTGAAATTGGTCCTAGTTCAATAAGAACAGGATCGATATTTGGGAATTCGATAAAACCCTGAGACATACTTGGCTCTCTATCTAAATTGAATAACGGTCAGCTCAGCAGCTGACAGACAAGACACTACAGCAGCATTGTCGCTGCTATAAACATTAAAAATACCGCAAAAAATTTCTTCAGCACAGAGGTAGGCAGTTGAGTGGCCAGTTTCGCCCCCACTCGAGTAGTTAGGACTGAAGTACAAGATATTGCAATCAAAGCAGGAAGATAAACATAGCCCAAGCTAAATGCAGGCAGATCATCGACAGAAGAACCATGCCAGATGAAACCGAGCATTCCCGAGATCGCAATAACACAACCACACACCGATGATGAGCCAACCGCTTTGCGCATTTCCACACCGTGATGGTTAAGGAAAGGCACCGATAATGACCCACCACCAATACCCGCTAAGCTTGATACCAAACCAATACCGCCACCACACAACACGGTTTTAGCTGAACCCGGCATCGATTTTTGGCTCTTAGAACGAATCGACAACAGCATTTGCAACGCCAATACCAAGACAATCACACCGAAGACTTTTGGTAGATATTGAGCTGGGATCACATCGGCCACGAAAGAACCGAGGAAGCCACCGATCACTACACCTGGCATCAACCATTTAACGACAAATATCTCTACGTTACCCAATTTTAAGTGATTAATCGCAGACGATCCTGACGTAACTATAATGGTTGATAACGAAGTCGCCAATGCCATCTGCATCGCAAATTCTTGAGGAATACCCGCTTTAGGGAGCAAAAAAAGTAAGGCTGGAACCACCAGCAAACCACCACCAATGCCCAGCAAACCCGCTAAAACACCAACAACAGCACCAAGGCCTGCCAACAAGCCAATGAGTTCGTATGACACGTTAAATCCTATTTTTTACCCGCTCGAATGAAGCCTGTAAATTCACGCTCTTCGAAATAGTTGAGCATCATACTATAGATGTCACTTCCATATGGTTTTGATAGCGCCTCATTTGCCAAATCTTGCAGTTCACTAAGCTTAGATTGACGAATCAAATATTTGGTTCTAGCCACATTCGAGGTATTCATACTTAACGTTTCGTACCCTAGCCCAATCAACAGTAATGCGCCCATAGGATCACCGGCTAGCTCTCCACAAATACACACAGGTAATTGATATTGCTTACATGTATCATGAATTTGTTTTAATGCCATGATCACCGCAGGGTGCATGGATTCATAGACATCAGATACGCGGGAATTGTTCCGGTCAACCGCCAATAAATATTGGGTTAAGTCATTGGTACCCACAGAAACAAAATCGACCTTGTCTGCGATTAACGGCAGCAAATACAGCATTGATGGCACTTCAATCATGATACCAATGCGTGGCATACGCACTCGGTTGTCGAGTTCATGCACTTCGTCGTAGGCTTGCTCTATAAGCTGAACCGCATCATCCAGCTCTTGAGCACCCGAAATCATCGGTAATAGGATACTTAAATTCTGACTATCACAGCTCGCACGCAGCATAGCGCGTAACTGAATAATAAAGATGTCAGGATGATCAAGGGTAAAACGAATGCCACGCCAACCAAGGAATGGATTGTCTTCTTCTATTGGGAAGTAAGGTAACGCCTTATCTCCACCAATATCCAGCGTACGCATCACCACTTGTTTCTCAGGGTAACTTGCCAACACAGAACGATACTGCTTGAACTGTTCGTCTTCTGACGGGAACCTTTGTTGTAACAAGAAAGAGATTTCTGTTCGATACAGCCCTACTCCATCAACGCCTTGGTTGATAGCGATGTTAGTGTCTGCACTTAAACCCGCATTAAGCAGAATCTCGACTTGCTTGTCGTCTTGGGTTTTTGCCGGAAGGTACAGCTCGCGATTGACCATAGAGGAGAGCTCACTCTCTTCTAGAATTAGCCCTCGATACTCTTTGAGCAGGCTTTTAGTCGGCTCAATAAAGATCTCACCGCTATACCCATCAACAATCGCTCGCTTACCATTAGCTTGAGCTAAGTTAAGATTTACCCCCATGACGGAAGGTATGCCAAGCGCTCGAGATAAAATCGCTGCGTGCGAGTTTGCTGCCCCTTCCAAAGAAATAACCGCCAAGAGCTTTTCTTTGGGAATAGACGCTAATACCGAAGCGGTTAACTCACGAACCACTAGAATAATCGGCTTATCTAACGTGCGGAGTTCATGTTCAGAGTTGTGGAGGAAATACAGCAGCCTTTGTCCGAGCTCTCGGATGTCTTGTGCTCTCTCACGAAGGTATACGTCCGACATACGAGCAAAGCGGTTCGAATAGCTCTCTACAACCTGTCTTAGTGCCCAATCGGCTTTATCGCCTTTCTGGATTTGGCTCTTTAGATCCTTACGCAACATAGGATCGTTGAGTAAGTGAGTAAACAGGTCAAAGATCGCCAACGCGTCTTTATTGATTTCGCTATCTAAGCGCTTTCGCATACGCTTAAAGTCATTGAGGGCGTTTTCAACCGCTACCGCCAACAACTCATGCTCTCTCTCTACATTGAGCGTCGAAGCAGGATAAACATCGGTAAGTTCAGGCTGAGTGTTGTCCCACCATAAGTCACCAATCGCCACGCCCGATGAAGCTGCAATACCTTTAGTCGCAGGTAGCTTCTGTTGCTCTAACAGCCAATGGCCTTGAGTTTGGGCGTGCGCCACAATAACCGCAAGTTGCGCTGAGAGCGTGACAAGGAAAGATTCTTCCATCTCACTGAATAAACGCGGGGTCTTCTGTTGAATGACCAATACACCGAGCACTTGCTTGCGGTGGATAATCGGAGTACCGAGAAAAGAGTGATAGACGTTTTCTCCAAGCTCTGGAAAAAACTTATAAGCAGGGTGAGCAGACGCTTGTGCAAGGTTGATAGGTTCAGCACTTCTTTTAACAAGGCCAACCAGACCTTCGTCAAAACCAATGTGAATGCTATTGCCTTTGAAGATCAGGCCTTGAGTTGCCATCAACTCAAGGCGCTGCATATCATTATTTGCCAAATACACGGTGCAACATTCCGTCTGCATCGCACTGCATGTCTCTTTAACCAAAATATCAAGAGCCGTCGACACATCTTCAACTCTTGATACGTGTTCAACTATTTCCCTTAGTTGACTGAGCATGCTTAACCTCTACGCAATTTGCGCTTTCCTTTTATTTTTCGCTCTTTAAACGGCATTGCTAAAGATGCGAACTCTTTCATCGCTCGACGGTAAACATCTCGCTTGAAAGAAACAACTTGTCGAACTGGGTACCAGTAACTCACCCAACGCCAACCATCAAACTCAGGTGTACTTCCACGCTGCATATTGATATGCGATTCATCGCAATCTAAGCGCAAAAGGAACCACTTCTGTTTTTGTCCAATACAGACAGGTTTAGAATCCCACCGAACCAGTCGTTTGGGTAGCTTGTAGCGTAACCAATGACGACTTGTCGCGACGATCTTTACATCCTTTTTAGTAAGGCCAACCTCTTCATACAACTCGCGGTACATTGCCTGTTCCGGAGTCTCACCTTCATCTATTCCCCCTTGAGGGAATTGCCATGAATGTTGCCCGTATCGTTTAGCCCAGAAGACCTGACCATGGTTGTTACAGATTACAATACCAACATTTAATCGGTAACCATCGCCATCTATCACTGGCCAACCTCTATCTAAATTTTTAATTACTCTGATTTTTCCACATATCCCCAATCGGAGCAAACTTAGTGACGTGATAAGCGCTATATTTATGAATAATAACTAGGAATATGGATAAGTTTTGCTCAAATTCTAGTTACCCACACAATAGTGAGACATAGACCACATTTATTCACCTTTTCTGTGAATAACTATGTGAAGAATTACCCGCAATCGTTTTTTTTAATCCATAGATTCATCAACACCAAAAACGACAAATCAATCAAATTAATTTTATTTTCATATAAATCAGTTAATTAAAATAATATTTTGGTTTTAAAAAACATTGGAAATGTAAAAGATCTTTCAGAAATCTGACATGGTTAAAGATCAACCACTCCGATGTTTATCCACACGACCAAGTGAAAGATTCATTTTGAACCCCATTTGGCAAGCATTTTATCCACCATAAACCCCTGTTTA
The DNA here is from genome assembly GCF_026241515.1 of Vibrio sp. 14G-20. GTDB lineage: Bacteria > Pseudomonadota > Gammaproteobacteria > Enterobacterales > Vibrionaceae > Vibrio. The sequence continues at coordinate 235,314 of NZ_JAPHPW010000003.1, read as the reverse complement.
TTTATCCACTAAATTAATATTTCAATTAATTACCTTTATGTCCTGTGGATAACCCTGAGTTTGATCCCTTTTCTCGCAAGGAGATCATTTCTTAACCAGTCGTCATTTGGTGATAACTTCTGATAAAATCGTTTTTTTGATCATGCCTTTTATTATGAAACCAGAACCACAAACACAACAAGAGCTGTTAGAGCGCGCGTATGCCATCGCCGGAATGACCTTTAAAGAGCTCGCCGACGAAGCCGAGATGGTGATGCCAAACGACCTTAAGCGTGATAAAGGCTGGGTTGGGCAGCTATTGGAATGGCACTTGGGTGCACCTGCAGGCAGTAAGCCAGAGCAAGATTTTGCCAAGCTCGGGATCGAGCTAAAAAGCATTCCGATTGGCTATTCTGGCAAGCCACTTGAGACCACCTTTGTGTGTGTTGCGCCGTTGATGGGCGTGCAAGGCATAACTTGGGAAACCAGCCACGTTCGAAACAAGCTGTCTAAGGTGTTGTGGATCCCTGTCGAGGGAGAAAGAGAGATCCCGCTAGCTGAGAGGCATGTAGGATCCCCATTATTATGGACACCTAGCCAAGCTGAAGACGAACTCTTGAAAAGAGATTGGGAAGAGCTGATGGAGTTGATCGTTTTAGGCAATGTTGAACAGATAACAGCAAGACACGGTGAAGCACTGCATTTACGTCCAAAAGCAGCCAACAGTCGCGTGTTAACTGAAGCTTACGGTGCAAGTGGAAAACCTATCAAAACTAAACCACGTGGTTTTTATCTGCGAACTCAATTCACCCATAAATTACTGACAACACATTACGCATAGATCGTTTAATCTAGACTCGATAGCCAAAACTATCAGTGCGTTACAAAACAGTCTGTAATTAGAATCAATCTCTCGCTACAAACGCCTCTTAATGAGGTTTAAGCGCCAGTTCAATATCACAGTAGCTTTGGCTTGGCTCATTACCAAACTCATCATAGGCGTTGTGTAAGCGAAGATACGCCTTTTCAAAGCCGAGCCGGAGTAACTCCTCTTTCACTTGATCCAAGGATCCAAAGTGAAGCGGCTCACCGTCTTGCTTTACCGGTTCTAGCTTGTGTTTGTACTCCACCGCCAATAGATATTCTGAAATATCAGAACAGCCAATAACGTACACTTTGGGTGTTTGATAAGAGTCTTTGTGCTCTCCATGTAACCACATGTCTAATTGATGCTTTTGCATAGCTGGCCTCCCTTGCTCTATAAAGCTTAGTAGAACTCTTTTCCTTTACTAGATAACGGCTTAAAAAAGCAAAAAAGAGAAGCAGGCGCTTCTCTTTTTTGGCCAGTTCTAGTTCAAAAGTTTGCACTTTCGACGCCATAACTATCACTGTTAATTATCTTAGGGGTTGAAAGGTGCTATCAACCCCGCAGATTACGTCGGTATTCGCGCACTTAAGACACGACGAAGGTGACGTACTCGACGCTCAATCGTGACGACTTCAGGTTCAGAAAAACCAATTGGTCGACCATCGGCTTCAAGGCCAATATCTCTTAATAAGTGGGTATTGTTCCATGGTAGATCATATGAACTACGACGAACTTTTCTTTGCCATTCTCGCTCTTCACGACGAAGATCGGCACGGATAAGGACTGTTGCTAATTTTAAATATACTGAGTGACGCATAATAACTCTCCAGTTGTTGAATCAACTGAGGAAAAATAGCGTGTTAGATAGTATGAGGGCTTCTCACTTAGCTGCTATTTTTCCGCAGCCAAATAAGGGTACGGATCTATTAGTTAGGTTTATCTTGGGTGTTTCGATCGGCCATGGCTGATGTTTGTGACATAACAGTCGCAATGTCAGTACACGGATCAAACGACGCGCAAATATGCTGTATAAAATCGAAATGTTTCATTTGCGCCTCCAAGCTAACTAAAAAATCCAAAAAGAAATAGGGTAGTAAAAGCAGACAAGTCTTTGTTAAATCGTTACTTTCACGGTTAAAGTCTAACCAAGTGAGTATATTATTCAACCGATAATTGGTTAACATTTTCAAAACAATGCATTCACCTAAAATATCAGTTGCATATTACTTTATATATAACATATTCACTATAATTATATAAAATCACAGCATATCTCTCTTAGTGACTGAGAGTTCATCTCTCGATTATTCGAACATAGACACAGCGATGAGCAACAAAAAAGCCACGCATGATGCGTGGCTCTTAAATTTACACTAACAGATTGAATGACTTAGAAGAGAGTTCTACACAACACCCTCAGAAATAAGACTGTGTTTATTCAGCAAACGGTACATCGTTGCTCGTGATACGCCAAGCTCCTTAGCCGCCAATGAAACCTGTCCACCATAAGACTCCAATACAATCAGCAATGCATCGCGCTCTGAACGTTCACGAATGCTTTTTAAGCTGCGGCGTTCATCATTCTGTTTTGGTAAATCAAGTTGGTGATCTTCGATGATCACCGCATCCGACATCAGAACAACACGCTTAATCTGATTCATCAGCTCACGGACATTGCCTGGCCAGTGATAGCGATTCATCGAACGAATAGCATCGTCTGAAAAACTCTTAGCCTGAGCATTAAACTCTTTCGAGTATTGACGTAAGAAATGATTGGCCAACACTGAGATATCACTAACCCGCTCTTTTAAGCTCGGAACCTGGATTCGCAGAACATTGATATAGTGGTAAAGCTCTTCATTGAAGTCCCCCTCAATCAATGCCTTTTCAATATCAGAAGAGTTAGCGGCTAGAATGCGAACATCCACCGATTTTGATCCAGCCTCCGTCTCGACCTTCCCTTCTTGCAAGAAGCGCAACAGATTCAACTGTTGATTGCGGGGCATCGCCAACACATCATTGAGTAATATCGTGCCACCGTCCGCCTCTTCCAACATACAGGGGGCAACATCAGATAGAGCTGAAATGCCAAACACTTCAGACTCAATTCTCATCTCAGACAAAGCTCGGCAATTGACCGTTAAAAATGGTTTCTGTGCTCGCGACGAGTTTTGGTGAATAGATCGTGCGATAGTCTCTTTACCAGCCCCGCTCTCGCCATAAATTAAGATACTGACATCAGTCGGCCCAATGCGCTTTACTTGGTCTCTTAGGCGCTTTACTGCCACCGAGTCGCCCAGCAAGCCCATATTGTTGTTAATGCCGTAGTTTGGCCATACTTTCTGCTCAAGCTTAAGCATGCCAAGCTGGTGACCTATGGTACTCAGTAGCTGTGCATCTGGAATGGGTGCCGTGAAAAAGTCGATACAGAAGTTAACGATAAACTGGCAGATCGTATCAGAGCTTAATTGCGATTCACGAATAAAGGCGAGCCATCTCACCTGTTTGTTATTGCTCACAAGGTTAGCAATACCGTTGAGGCTGAACTCATCATGGCTAAGGTCCACAATACCAATGCATGGGCCTATGTCGGCAATCAATGCATCGGCTTTTCGTAAATCTGCACACTGGGTACACTGCCAACCCACTTGTTCTAATACAGATAACCAGGGTTCGTACGCACCACCAACGACGATAAGAGAACCTGGTAAGGAATCCATCTTAAATTGAGTTCCCATCCTTCTTCCTTATTCTATTTTTATTTAAATCAGGCTAATACGAGTCACTGCTTCATCGTTCGATAAAAATGCCGCGAGATCGTATTCAGCGCAGAGACGTATAGTAGTGAGACTATCTTAGATTTTTTGTCTCAATAGTAAGACTATGTCAGAAATAATGATTTTTCGAATCAAGAGTGCGGTACAGGCAAGGTTTTGGACACTTAGAAACAGAAAAAGCCACCCGAAGGTGGCTTTTAAATTGAATCGGCTATTACAGCCTGTCAGCGAAAATTACGCTTGAGGACGCATTGCCGGGAACAAGATCACGTCACGAATTGTGTGCGTGTTAGTAAATAGCATCGCTAGGCGATCGATACCAATACCTTGACCTGCTGTTGGCGGTAGGCCGTGCTCTAGTGCAGTAATGTAGTCTGCATCGTAGTACATAGCTTCGTCATCACCCGCGTCTTTCGCGTTAACTTGTGCTTTGAAACGCTCATCTTGGTCTTGTGCATCGTTAAGCTCAGAGAAACCGTTCGCTACTTCACGGCCACCGATGAAGAACTCAAAGCGGTCTGTGAAGAATGGGTTGCTGTCGCTACGACGAGCCAGTGGAGAAATGTCCGCTGGGTAACCCGTGATAAACGTTGGTTGAATTAGCTGAGGCTCAGCCGTTTCACCAAAGATCTCTTCAAGAAGCTGACCACATGTCCAGAACTTCTCAACGTACAGACCCACTTCTTCTGCAATTTTAACCATCAATTCTCTGTTCTGAAGATCGTCTTCAGTCAGAGCTTGGATGTTTGCATTTTCAGGTGTGTAGTGTTTGATTGCATCGAACATGCTCATGCGAGCGTAAGTGCCACCGAACTCAACCGTTTCGTCGCCGTAAGGCATAGAAGTAGAACCAAGAACGTCCATAGCGGCTGTGCTTAGCATCTCTTCCGTTAGATCCATTAGATCTTTGTAGTCAGAGTACGCTTGGTAGAATTCCATCATTGTGAATTCAGGGTTGTGACGTGGAGACAGACCTTCGTTACGGAAGTTACGGTTAATCTCGAATACACGATCAAAACCACCAACTACTAGACGCTTAAGGTAAAGCTCAGGTGCAACACGTAGATACATGTCGATGTCTAGTGCGTTGTGATGAGTGATAAATGGACGTGCTGTTGCACCGCCTGGGATCACGTGCATCATTGGCGTTTCAACTTCTAGGTAGCCTTTTGAGCTCATGAAGTTACGGATTGAAGACACAAGCTTAGAACGCACGATAAATGTGTTACGAGAGTCTTCGTTCACGATTAGGTCAACGTAACGCTGACGGTAACGCATCTCTTGGTCAGTTAGACCGTGGAACTTCTCTGGCAGAGGACGAAGTGCTTTCGTTAGCAATTCAAACTCTTCCATGTTCACGTAAAGGTCGCCTTTACCAGACTTGTGAAGCGCACCTTTAACACCGATGATGTCACCGATATCTAGGCCTTGGTACTTCTCTTTTAGTACTTTTTGAACGTCTTTCGCTGCGTATGCTTGGATACGACCAGAAGTTTCTTGAATCGCAAGGAATGGACCACGCTTCGCCATAATACGACCAGCGATCGCAACGATGTGGTTAAGCTCTTCTAGCTCTTCCTTAGTCTTCTCACCGAATTCTGCTTGAAGGTCGCCAGCTAGGTGCTCACGACGGAAATCATTTGGGTGACCGTTAGCTTTGCAGTTCAGGCGGATGTGATCCAGCTTGCTGCGGCGCTCAGCGATTAGTTTGTTCTCTTCAGGTGAAGAAGCTTCTTGTGCGTTTTCGTTTTGAACAGCATCAGTCATTAGAGATGTACCCTGCTTTTATAATTTGGACAGCTATATTTTTTCAAATATAGGCATTTTTACCAATATTATTGGTAAAGCTTAATAGTTGGTAAAGCTTACAGACCTGATTTCAGGCTAGCTTCAATAAACTTGTCTAAGTCACCGTCAAGAACCGCTTGAGTGTTACGGTTTTCGATGCCGGTGCGCAGATCTTTGATACGAGAATCATCCAGTACGTAAGAGCGGATTTGACTGCCCCAACCGATGTCTGATTTCGTTTCTTCGCTCGCTTGTTTTTCAGCATTTTGTTTTTGAATCTCAAGTTCAAAAAGCTTAGCACGTAGCTGCTTCATCGCTTGATCTTTGTTCTTATGCTGCGAACGGTCATTCTGACACTGAACCACGGTGTTAGTCGGAACGTGAGTAATACGTACCGCTGATTCCGTGGTGTTTACGTGCTGACCACCAGCGCCAGAGGCACGGTATACATCAATACGTAAGTCAGAAGGATTAATGTCGATCGTAATGTTGTCATCAATCTCAGGATAGATAAACGCAGAGGCAAATGAAGTATGACGACGACCACTTGAATCAAATGGTGACTTACGAACTAGACGGTGAACACCAGTCTCTGTACGTAACCAACCGTAAGCGTACTCACCAGAGATACGTACCGTTGCACCTTTAAGGCCAGCAACATCACCATCAGACACTTCGATAACTTCAGTCTTGAAGCCTTTCGAATCTGCCCAACGTAAGTACATACGCAACATCATTGAAGTCCAGTCTTGAGCTTCTGTACCGCCCGAGCCTGACTGTAAATCGATGTAGCAATCTGATGCATCGTGATCACCAGAGAACATACGACGGAATTCCAGCTTCTCTAGCTTAGCTTCAAGCTCGGCGAGTTCTGGTTCAATCTCATCGAACGTTTCTTGATCTTCTTCTTCAACCGCAAGCTCTAATAGGCCATCAACATCCTCAACGCCTTGGTCAAGTTGGTCGATTGTTTCTACTACCGCTTCCAATGCAGAACGTTCTTTACCTAGCGCTTGAGCACGCTCAGGTTCGTTCCATACATCCGGTTGTTCTAATTCTGCGTTTACTTCTTCTAGACGCTCTTTCTTAGCGTCATAGTCAAAGATACCCCCTCAGGATATTTGTGCGCTCAGACACATCCTGCAGACGGTTTTTTATAGGATTGATTTCAAACATTTTAGCTCATCATTTATGAGTAGAATTTAACCGAAGAATTGTACTCAAAAGTGTGACGGAGATACAGAATTTTTTAGAGCGGTGAACCAAGATTCAATAACTTAATGGGATATAAAATTGACAGGCAGAAAAAACACGTAAAATTTGTAAGGGAAGGAAAGAGAACAAGCTCTATTTTTGAACAGAGCTTGTTGAATTTGGCGCTATATGATGAGAATTGTTGAGTCTAAAAAAGAACTATTTGGCCTCGATGTAATCAATCATCAGCTGCAAAGATTGGTTGCCACGAAACTCGTTAATATCGAGCTTAAATGCAAGGTGCACAGTTTTCACCGAAGCATCAGGCCAGCGGCGTAGGTCCACATTAAAGGCGATACCATCAATCATCACATTGGTCGGGTGACCTTTGTAGAGCGGCTCCAACATCAACTTAAGATGTTTTTCACCCACCAACTTTTGATGCAGTACTTTAAATTCACCATCGAAGATTGGCTCAGGGAAAGCTTGTCCCCACGGACCACCTGAACGAAGCGTTTCGGCGGTGTGCATTGAGAACTCTTCAGGTAACAACTCACCATCAGACAAGATAATGCCCTTCAGTGCTGTTTCTCCAAGCTCATTCTTCACGACATCGTTAAACAGCTTGCTGAAGCGATCAAAGTCCTTTTCCATGATGGTTAAGCCTGCCGCCATTGCGTGGCCACCAAACTTAAGAATCAAACCTGGGTTTTGAGTGTCGATTCGGTCCAACGCATCACGCATATGTAAACCCGGAATCGAACGACAAGAGCCCTTTATGCTCCCTTCCCCACCATCAGCGAAAGCAATCACCGGGCGGTGGTATTTATCTTTGATGCGCGAAGCCAAGATACCAATCACACCTTGATGCCAATCACGCTGGAACAACGCTAAACCCGAAGGCAGATCGTCTTTACCAAACTCAAGGCGCTCACAAAAAGCCATCGCTTCTTGCTTCATACCCTCTTCGATCTCTTTGCGGGTCTGGTTCAAACCATCGAGCTCACTCGCCATTCGACGCGCAGCATGGATGTTGTTGCTCATTAGCAGCTCAACACCAAAAGACATGTCATCCAGTCGGCCAGCCGCATTAATACGAGGGCCAAGTGCAAAACCAAAGTCAGACGCCACCAAGCGCTTAGCATCTCGCTTAGCAATTTCGATCAAGGCTTGAATACCCGGACGAGCTTTACCCGCACGAATACGTTGTAAACCTTGATGCACCAAGATTCGATTGTTCTCATCAAGAGGAACCACGTCGGCAACCGTACCTAGTGCCACAAGATCAATCAGCTCCATCAGCTTAGGCTCGGTCATTCCACGCTCTGCAAACCAATTCAGCTTACGCATGTGAACACACAGTGCCATCATCAAATAGAACGCGACACCAACACCCGCTAGAGCTTTCGAAGGAAAAGCACAACTCTCAAGGTTTGGGTTAACCATCGCATCGACCATTGGCAGTTCATTGCCCGGCAAGTGATGATCGGTAACCAGAACCTCTAGCCCCTTCTCTTTAGCAAAGCGAACACCTTCAATTGAAGAGACACCGTTGTCGACCGTCATGATCACTTCAGCACCAAGCTCTATTGCCTGTTCGACAACCTCCGGGCTCAAACCATAACCATCTTCAAAACGGTTTGGTACTAGATAATCGACGTTAGAGCTGCCGAGCATACGTAACGCTAAAACAGACAGCGCCGAACTGGTCGCGCCATCGGCATCAAAATCACCAACAATGATGATGCGTTTTTGCTGCTGAATCGCTTTGAACAACAGCTCAACTGCTGCATCTATGCCGCCCAGTTTCTGATAAGAGTGCAAGCCTTTCGCAGCAGTCTCAAGTTGGTCAGCACTGTCGATACCACGACTCACATAGATGCGCTTTAACAAGTCAGGTAAGTGAGTAGGTAAAACTGAAATGTCGACCTCAGGACGGCGTTGGATCTCTATCATATAAAAATGGGCCCGATATCAATCAGGCCACTCCTTAAATCAAAAACATGGGGGACAAATTAGCAATACAGAAACGAGATTATTGCTCTAAACGTTGAAGAAGTTGTGCTGGCGGTAAGTAACCACTCACCAACTCACCACTTGCTAGCACGATAGCCGGTGTGCCATTGATGCCAAGCTCACGACCCAGTTGGTATTGTTTAGCAATGATCTGCTTTTGCTCTGCTAGGTCTTTACCAGACGCTGGCATTTGACGGTTTACTTTAGCGTCATGCATCGCTGTTTTTGGATCATCTGACGCCCAGATTGCTGCCATTTGATCGGCAACTTGCCCTGTCGCGCCTTGGCGTGGGTAAGCCATGTAACGAACGGTGATACCCAGATCGTTGTAGCCCTGCATTTGGCTGTGCAGACGAACACAGTAGCCACACGTAATGTCAGTAAATACCGTTACAACATACTTTTCGTTATCGGCTTTATATTCGATAACCGTATCCGACATCGCCGCAACTTTTTCAGCATTCAACGGAGCTTGACGCTCAGCCAAAACATCACTGAACTTACCGTTGTCATCCAAAGAGTAAAGTGTACCGGCTAGAAAGTGATCGCCCTCTGGAGAAGAAAAGATAATACCGCTGTTCGTTTGAACCTCTAACAGACCATCGATATCCGAAGGAACAATCTTATCAACTTTAATACCGATTTTTTCAAAACGCTTAGTTAACGCAGCTGTATCAATAGCTTGAGCTGGAGCAGCTTCTACGGCTGTTGATGTTGTTTCTACTTTCGCTTCTGATGCATTACATGCAGTAATCATAAGAGGAAGCGCTAGTAGAGGAAGACGGCGTAATACGCTCATTAAGTTCACCTTAAAAATAAATGGATTTAAGCACGTGGGTGATGCTGCGCGTGAATTTGCTTCAGCCTTTCAGTCGCCACGTGAGTATAAATTTGGGTTGTCGATAAGTCACTATGCCCAAGTAACATCTGTACGACCCTGAGATCTGCGCCATAGTTCAGTAAATGCGTCGCAAAAGCGTGTCTCAATACGTGTGGTGACAACAGCTCTGTGTCGATCCCAGCGACGACCGAGTAGTGCTTGATACGATACCAGAACGTCTGACGGGTCATTTGCTTGGAGCGTTTACTCGGAAAAACCACATCAGAACTGTTTTCACCAAGTAGATGTGGACGACCTTGTTCAATAAAAGTCTCTATCCAATCCACCGCATTTTCACCCATGGGTACCAAGCGCTCTTTACCACCCTTACCAATAACACGCACCACGCCCTGTCTTAGGCTGATGTTTTCCATCGTCAAACTAACCAGTTCTGTCACACGCAAACCGGTTGCATAGAGTAACTCAAGCATCGCCTTATCGCGAAGCTCAATCGGATCGTTCGGATCTGGCGCATCAAGCAAAGCATCAACCTGCTCTTCGCTCAAATCTTTCGGCAAGCGTTGCGGCAGCTTCGGGCTAATCAACAAGGCGCTTGGATCATCGCCTCTGATTTTCTCGCGGTGTAAATATTGGAACAAGCGACGAATCGCCGACAACATACGAGCACGAGAAGTCTGCTTAAAATCAGCGTCGGCTAACCAGCCTTGATAATCCTGTAAACCTGAAAGGCTAATGAAGTCGAGGCGGTAATTGTTCTTTTCCATCCACGCTAATAACTTGGACAAATCGGTACGGTACGAGACAAGCGTATTCTCCGATAATCCTCGCTCCATCCACATAGCATCTAAAAACTGCTCAACGAGACCGTGGTCTGCGCTCTGCCCTTGAGGCGACTGCATAGTGTTACTCACAATATTGGAAACTGTTTTGAGAGTATGCCAGAGCAAATATGAATGCCATAAAAATTACGACTTGAGCGGATAATCGCTGCAATCGAAGTCGATTTATGGTTAGAATTCGCCATCTGAAATTAAAATCGAACGTTTGCTATGAAAATTGGATTATTTTACGGCTCAACCACCTGCTACACAGAAATGGCAGCAGAGAAAATTCGCGGCATTATTGGTGAAGACCTAGTTGATATCCATAACGTGAAAGAAACCCCTCTTTCATTGATGGCGGACTACGACCTTTTATTGCTGGGCATCTCGACTTGGGACTTCGGTGAAATCCAAGAAGATTGGAATGAACTGTGGGAAGACATCGCAACCACGCCAATGAAAGGCAAGGTTGTGGCTCTGTTTGGTTTAGGTGACCAAGAAGGCTACGGCGAATGGTTCCTAGATGCGATGGGTCTATTGCATGATGAACTGAAAACCGCGGGTGCAGAGTTTGTTGGCTTCTGGCCAAACGATGATAGCTACGAGTTCGAAGCGTCTAAAGCGTTAACGGAAGACAAATCACAATTCGTTGGTTTGGCGCTTGATGAAGATTCACAATACGAATTGAGCGACGACCGTATCGCAAGCTGGGTAGAACAAGTTCTGGTTGAGTACAGCGAAAAGCTATAAGCGCATATTCACACTCGAAGAGCTGTTCATATATAGAAACACACAGAATACAAAAAGGCCTCATTACTGCGAAGTAATGAGGCCTTTTCTATTTCATCTCGAAGGACAATCTAATCTCAACGGAAGATTAAACAGTCTCTTCAGCCATCTCTTGTTCTGTTGATTTACCAACGAAGAACATACAGATGATTGCAGCAGTTGTTGGAAGCAACCAACCCATACCGATCTCAAACAGTGGCAACATCTTAAGTGCAGACACGTCTACACCCGCTACTTTAGCGCCATCAATAAGAGCAAACAGCAGTGACACTAATACCACTACGCGGTAAGCCGCTTTTGGATTAGGGAAACGGCTACGCAAGAATGTCAGAGCAACCAACGCGATAGCGACTGGGTACAGTGCAAACAGTACTGGAACAGACAGAGAAATCAGTTGAGAAAGGCCAACGTTCGCAACGGTTGCACAAGCGACACCGTTGATGATTACCCAAGTCTTGTAAGACAGAGGCGTTAGCGAGCTGAAGTAATCAGAACATGCTGACACAAGGCCAATCGCCGTAGTTAGACACGCTAATAGTACGATCACAGAAAGCACTAGCTGACCAGAAGGACCAAACAACGATTGAACGTATAGGCTTAAGATAGCGCCGCCATTGTCTGCACCGGCTGCGACTGTTGCACTTGTTGCGCCTAGGAAGAATAGAGAGATGTAAACAAACGCTAGACCTGCTGCGGCAATGCAACCAGCGCTGATCAGGTACTTAGTCGTCGCTGCACGGTCAGTAATGCCCTTGCTACGAATCGCATCAACAATCAGCATACCAAACATCAAAGAAGCAAAAGTATCCATGGTGTTGTAGCCTTCAAGGAAACCTTTGGTCAGTGGTTGAGTGATGTACTCACCGTGAGCCGCAAGAATATCGCCTTGAGGGTTAACGAATACAGCAATCGCCAGTACAACCAAACCAACGAACAGTGCAGGTGTTAGTACCTTACCAATGACGTCAATAAGCTTACCTTGCGACCATGAGAAGAACATCGCTACTACAAAAAATGCAATCGAAAAAAGCGTAAGGTGAGCTTGAGAGGCATCGATGAAGAACGGTTTCACCGCCATCTCATAGGCAACAAGGCCAGTACGCGGTGCAGCAAATGCAGGACCGATAATGATAAAGATCAGCACAGCCATGATGGTTGCAGCTTTCTTAGGAAGATCTTTAGTTAAGTGACCCCAAGAGCCACCAGCCACTGCGACCGCGACGATAGTGATTAACGGCAGACCAACGGCAGTCAGCAGAAAACCAGACATAGCGGGAAGGAAGTGATCACCGGCTAATTGGCCAGCTAGAGGTGGGAAGATGATGTTACCCGCACCCAAGAAAAACGCAAAAAGCATAAAGCCCAATGCCATTATATCTGTTAGTTTTAGACTCTGTTTCACAGATAATCCTTAGTTATATTTATGAGTTTATGTTGTGCTTACATGAATGTTACAGCTCAAAGCTGCCAATCAATCTATAAAATAGTCGCGCATAATGACGAAACAACTGACTAGCTGCAAGTCACCACACAAAAACACCATATAAATTTGCATATGAGAACAAAAAGCAGTGGATTCCACTAGCTATAGAAAAATAGCCACAATTATAAACTAACCATAATTCACAACAATAGTTTCCCAAGCAGAACATTGATTCATACAAGCGGTTAACATTAGAGCTAATCACTTAAAATATCTCGATACTCAGAACATTAATGAAAGACAAAACAGTGCAAACTAAAAGCTTCAATTTTAAGCAATTCTCAATTTACGGCGGGCAAAGCGGCATGCCAGTCAGTACCGATGGCGTATTACTTGGCGCGTGGGTAAGCCTGCCACAAAGATCATGTGTACTCGATATTGGAACAGGAACAGGTTTGTTGGCCTTGATGGCTACGCAGCGTTTTGAGGATGCTTTAATCTCTGCGATAGATATTGATCAACACGCCATTGATGCTGCCACAGTCAATATTGAGCAGTCGCCTTGGCAAGATAGAATATCCCTTTATCACGGCAGCGTGTTAACGGCGGATTTTCCACAAAGGTTTGATGCAATCATCTGTAACCCGCCCTACTTCAACTCTGGAGAACAGGCTCAACAAAGCCAAAGAGCCACCGCCAGACACACAGACAGCTTAGATCACTTTGATCTTGCAAAGCGTTGCTTCGAGATAACAACCGACTCTGCGACGGCCAGCTTCATACTGCCAACTCCAGAGGGAGAAGGCTTCATCAAACTTGCCGAGCAATGTGGTTGGTACCTAGCAAAACGCCTTGATGTGAAAACAACCGACAAAAAACCGGCAATTCGAGTTCTGTTTGAATTGTCTAAAGATCCTGCTTGCGAGCAAGATTTGAAGCGTGAATCGCTTACGATCCATCACGATGGCGGTTATAGCGAGGCATTTATTGCCCTTACTAAAGATTTTTATCTCAAGATGTAGCAAATACCATGTGATCCTAATCACTAATGCTTCTATAATGTCCGACTACTCTTTTTTATCGTCTGCTTTTTGAGGCAGAAACATTTATTGCTTGTGGAGAAACAACAGTGATCAGAACCTTTGCAGAACTCGATCTAAACCAAGAGCTGCTTAAAGCAATTGACGAAATGGGCTACGAACGCCCTACACAGATACAAGCTGAAGCTATCCCACAAGCGTTAGATGGAAGAGACGTTTTGGCTTCTGCGCCAACAGGTACTGGTAAAACAGCATCATTTGTATTGCCAGCACTGCAATACCTACTGGATTTCCCACGTAAGAAATCTGGCCCTGCACGTATGCTTATCCTGACGCCAACGCGTGAGCTAGCAATGCAGATCACCGAACAAGCACGTGAGCTTGCTAAATACACTAGCCTAAATATCTTCACGATCACGGGCGGTGTGATGTACCAAGAGCACGCAGAGATCTTAAGTACAACTCAGGATATCGTAGTCGCAACACCTGGTCGTCTGATGGAATACATTGAAGGTGAGCGTTTCGATTGTCGTGCGATTGAATGGTTAGTTCTGGATGAAGCAGACCGCATGCTAGACATGGGCTTTGGCCCGGTTGTGGACCGTTTATCAGCAGAATGTCGCTGGCGTAAGCAAACTTTACTGTTCTCAGCAACGCTAGAAGGTAAAGGCATTGAAGGTTTCACTGAAGATCTGCTGAAAAACCCAGCGGAGATCGATGCGAAATCATCACTTCGTGAACGTAAGAAGATCACTCAATGGTATCACCGCGCCGATTCAGCGAAACACAAACTTGATATCCTAAAACATATCATCACAGAGCAAGCTGAACGCAGCATCATCTTCTTGAAGACTCGTGACCGCCTAGGTGACCTTCGAGCTCAACTAGAAAGTGCACAGATCCCGTGTGTATGGATCCAAGGTGAAATGCCTCAAGATCGTCGTAACAACGCTATTGCTCGTTTCCGCGATGGTTCTATCAACGTACTGCTGGCAACTGACGTCGCAGCTCGTGGTATCGACCTTCCAGATGTGAGCCACGTTATTAACTACGACATGCCACGTACAGCAGATGTCTACCTACACCGTATCGGCCGTACGGCTCGTGCAGGTAAAAAAGGTAACGCGGTTTCTATCATTGAAGCACACGATCAGCTAATGATTGAACGTGTTGCTCGTTACACTGAAGATGCGATCAAAGAGCGCTTCATCGAAGGCATGCGCCCAACGCATAAGAAAGCCGCGGTAACGAAGAAGAAGAAACCGAAGAAAGAAGACAAGAAAGCGGTAGCGAAGCAAAAAATTGCTAAGAAAAAGAAAATCGCTAAGAAAAAGAAAGCCGTTAAGAACAAGTAATCTAACCGCCTTTCTATGATTCAATAAAAAGCCCCATGCAGTTATCTGCATGGGGCTTTTTCTATCTAATGGGTATCTCGCCGTATAGCGTGACGACTATTAATCGATAGCGTCTAGTTTTGTTCTTCGCGCTTGAAGACCAACTCTTTCGCGTTCGACTCTTCTTCAACGAAGTAATAACCCGCCGTATCAAATTGGGTCAACGCTTCAACTGAATCGATTTTGTTCTCAATGATGTACCGAGCCATCATGCCACGCGCTTTTTTCGCGTAAAAGCTGATCACTTTGTACTGGCCATTCTTGCAGTCTTTAAAAACTGGCGTGATGATTTGACCATCAAGGCTCTTCGGCTTCACTGCTTTAAAGTATTCGTTAGACGCTAGGTTGATCAACACATTGTCGCCTTGGGCATTCAACGCTTCATCCAGCTTGTCTGTGATGATATTGCCCCAGAACTGGTACAAGTTAGTACCACGAGCATTCGCTAAGCGTGTGCCCATCTCTAGGCGGTAAGGCTGCATCAAATCTAACGGCTTAAGCAAACCATATAGGCCAGAAAGCATGCGCAGATGATTTTGTGCGTAGTCAAAATCTTCATCCGATAGCGTTTCAGCGTCTAGGCCAGTGTATACATCGCCCTTAAAGGCTAGGATTGCTTGGCGTGCGTTGTCTTGGGTAAAGGTCTCGCTCCACTGCTCAAAGCGCGCTACGTTCAACCCTGCGATTTTATCGCTGACTTTCATCAGTGCAGAAATATCCACTGGCGTCAGCTTACGGCACTCTTCAATCAACTCAGCAGAGTGTTCAACAAACTCAGGCTGACTAAAGCGTTCAGTCGCTATTGGTGATTCGTAATCAAGTGTTTTGGCTGGAGAAACGACAACTAACATAACTTTACCCTAATCGGTTATCTAACTGGATGCTGCTAGAGTATAGAAAAAACATCAACTTGTCTTTATGACTATTCCTATTACTTTAATAGGGAGAATGAGCTTCGATAGGGGGAATGAGCTTTGGTAGACAGAATGAGACAAATAACAGACAAAGAAAAAGGCTAAGGTCGAAACCTTAGCCTTTCTAATCGTTTTAGGATGAGCGATTTATCGCTCCAACAAGACTACTTCTTGTTGTTGTCCCAAATACCGTCTTCCAGTTGAGACTTAAGCTCTGGGAAGTCATTCGAATCGAATGTTGGTACTTTACCCGCGTCTAGTTGGCGGTTGTAGTCTTTCGCTAGCTTAATCACGATGCCCGATAGCAGGATAATCGCCACCAAGTTAACAATCGCCATTAAACCCATCGATACGTCAGCCAGAGCCCATACCGTTGGTAGTGTCGCTAGAGAGCCGAACATAACCATACCCAGAACAACAATACGGAACAGCACTAGGCCTTTCTTGTTGTTGTGCTCAAGGAAGATAAGGTTCGTTTCAGCGTACGAGTAGTTTGCAATGATTGAAGTGAAAGCGAAGAAGAAAATCGCTACCGCTACAAAGATGCCGCCCCATTCGCCAACTTGTGCTGTTAATGCACGTTGCGTTAGTTCGATACCTGTTACTTCACCGTGTGGTACATACTCACCAGACATCAGGATGATTGCTACTGTTGCTGAACAGATAACAATGGTATCCATGAACACGCCTAGCATTTGCACGTAACCTTGTGATGCTGGATGCGGTGGGTAAGGCGTAGCAGAAGCTGCTGCGTTTGGCGCAGAACCCATACCCGCTTCGTTCGAGAACAAACCACGTTTGATGCCGTTAATCATCGCTTGTGCGATTGCGTAACCTAAGCCACCCGCCGCTGCTTCTTGCAGACCGAATGCACTCTTGAAGATAAGAGCCAGTACTTCAGGCACTTTCTCAATGTTTGTGAACATCACGTACATAGCGATCGCTAGGTAAGCCAATGCCATGATTGGAACGATAATTTCTGCTGTACGTGCAATCTTACGGATACCACCGAAGATAACGAATGCAGAGATAATTACGATACCAACACCAACGTAGCTACGCTCAAGGTCAAATGCTGTGTTCATTGCGCTTGCAATCGCGTTTGCTTGAACCGCGTTGAATACAAGACCAAATGCAATGATTAGGAAGATAGAGAATAGAACCCCCATCCAACGCATGCCTAGGCCTTTCTCCATGTAGTATGCAGGGCCGCCGCGGTAGTTACCTTCGTTGTCACGCGTTTTGTATAGCTGTGCCAGTGTGCTTTCTGCAAACGATGTTGCCATACCTAGCATTGCGATTAGCCACATCCAGAAGATAGCGCCAGGGCCACCAGCGGTTAGAGCTACAGCAACACCTGCCATGTTACCCGTACCGACACGAGCAGCGAGACTAGTACAAAGAGCTTGGAAAGAAGAGATACCAGCACTGTCTGCTTTACGGCTGTTTCTAAGAACAGAGAACATGTGGCCGAAATGGCGGAATTGAATGAAGCCTAGTCGTACAGTGAAGTAGATACCCACACCAACCAGTAAGTAAACTAAGATAGATCCCCAAAGGAGATCGTTCATCAAATTGATTAAGTCTGTCACGTGAACCTCGTAATTGAGTTTAAGCACCGATCATGCTTCCTAGCCTTCCTCTTAATCGCCTATGCCTCTGTCAATGTTGTGTCGGCACTCTTGTTATATTCTTGCAGCGATTGAGACTGTAAATGTCGCTTCATGCATCCATTTTACGTATCAGTGTATTTTTTGACGGGCGGATAATGCAGCGAGACGGCCTAAAAATCAATATGCAAATACACTTATATTAAAATGACATTTCACTAATAACACACCTTTTGTTAACACAACTTTCAACAATACAGTCCAATAAAAGTCACATCATCGGGACATAATATCAACAACAGCCACAGCACCGCCCCAACAAGAACATCATCCTATAAAAATGACGTCAGCCTAGGTTTTACAAGGTATAGTGAAGATCTTCGTTTTTTTCTAGGCCAATGATATCCCTATACCGCACGGCACCATGTGCACTTAAATGCATTGTAGTCAAAACGCTATTCCATTCGCACAATGAATTAACATTCAATAACCCCCAATTTAATCGTTTACTTAGGTTTGTTTGCTTATTTTTTATACATAATAATTCTCACAATGTGTGAGCATGCATAAGAAAATAGAACAAAAGCTTCATAGATTTGAAACAAATGAGAAACAAATCAAAGTTATTGTGAACCTAAATATGATATTTATTGGTTCGTAAGAACTAGTCCCACGGAAGGAGATATGGCTTATGGATAGCTTTCAATTCGATGAAGTATCAGAACTAGAAATGCCTCGTGTAACTCAAAAATCACGCTCGAAACCACTCAAGCGTAAGTGGCGTGAAATCGAAGCCATCAACGATCGTAGGCAGCTTGAGAAAGAGCTGAGAGAGATGAACCTAGGTCTTGATTTTAGCCTTGACGATATAAAGCTTTAATCAGCACGATAAGAAATCAGATAGCAAAAGGCACCTATATAGGTGCCTTTTTTATTTTTTGAGGTAGTTAATCCGCTCAAAGCGACATTTGGAAACCAACCCTCTAAATATAGAGGACACCTAAAAATAGGTGCGTTTCAACATTAAAACAGGCTAAACGCACTCTTGTTCATTTTGTCGAACGCGAGCTGCGAGCTGGCGATATTGGTCAGCAATCGTGTCCCCAAAAACAGGGTCGTCTTCTGGTTGAAGCCACTGTGACTCGACCTCTTGCCAATCTTTCACCGTGAATGCATCAACAATCATTGGCAACACATGCTTCTCTTCATATTCCATGTGCTTACGCTGAGCTTTCACAAAGCTCTCAAGTTGGTCAATGAACACCTGTTGCGGCACCACAGCATCTTGGAGAATCATATCAACCACGCCTAAGAAGTCGGCTGTTTTCTCAGATAGTAACTGATGCTCGAGCTCCAAGTCCTCAATCGCTTGGTCACTACCATATTGCTTAAGGTAGTAGCGATAAATGACGTCTTCTTTAGGGTGATGTACTTTGTCTGAGTGGTTCATCAAGTAATGAACCACCTCGGCGATCAGGCTATAGTTAATTTCTCGCTCCTGCTTGAGGAACTCTAACTTATTGTTGAGTATCGCGAGTAAACGAGCCATATAGCCATGCTCTCGTCTTATCCTTTCAATCATCATAGTATTGCACTCCATTACACCTACTATTTATAAGTGTATACGAATGTGCTGATTTATGATTTGACCCTGCTCAGAAAACCACCAACCTACTCTTCTGTTGGTAAACTCCAGTCAATAGGTTGTTGATCCATAGAAGAAAGCAGCTTGTTGGTTGTAGAGAAGTGCTGACAACCGAAGAAGCCACGGCGTGCCGATAATGGCGATGGGTGAGGTGCAACCAACACATGATGCTTGTCGTCATCAATCGCTTGGCCTTTCTTCTGGGCGTGTGCGCCCCACAACAAAAAGATGATCGGTTCAGAACGCTGATTAAGCTCAGCAATAATGGCATCGGTAAAAGTTTCCCAACCACACTTAGCATGTGAGTGTGCTTTTGCCTCTTCTACGGTAAGGACTGTGTTCAACATCAACACCCCCTGCCGTGCCCAAGAATCGAGGTAGCCATGACTAGGGATCTCAAAGCCTTCTATATCTTGTGCGAGTTCTTTGTACATATTACGCAGAGACGGTGGGATTTTAACGCCAGGTAGCACAGAAAATGCTAAGCCATGAGCTTGGTTAGCGCCGTGATAAGGATCTTGCCCAAGGATAACCACACGTACAGACCCAAAAGGCGTCATATCAAAGGCACTGAACATCTGATCTTGTGGCGGGTAGACGGTTTTGCCACTATTACGTTGCTGTTCAACAAACGCGAGGACACTCTGAAAGTACTCTTTGTCACGTTCATCATTAATAATGGATTCCCAAGTCTTTGGTGCGCTCATCGTTTTACTTCCCAATCATCAAGGTTTCTAGCGGCTTTCGCCAGACAAAAAAATAGCTGTATCGGCTAACTGTCCTAAATAAGGCTCTAGTTATACCTCATACAGCTATCAATAAACATGATGTGTAGGGTTCACTTGTTGATGAATCATAATAATCAGTTCAAGTTGTGTTTATCTCGATTAACCACTTTTCTGCTGTGTACGATGGTGGCCGTGGTTATGAACGTGACGGTTTGGTGTTGGTAAACGGCGTGCGACAGCAATAGTTGAAGTTTGGGTGATTGAATACATAAAGGCACCTCCTCTAAGACATCGTGAACTACATATTCACTTTAATACTATGAAAGAAAGGTGCCAATTATTAGAAATAGACGGAAATAAATTTTCCCCTCTATTATTACGCTTCTTCGCTCGCTAGCGTTGCTGAGCGATGAAACATTCTAAGTTGTTGAATTTCCTCTTTCCAGATGGTCGAATCAATGGTTTCCAAGATAAGAGGGATACCATTAAAGCGAGAATCAGAGGCAATATACTCAAAACAATCCCAGCCAATTTCGCCTTTTCCTAAAGAATGGTGTCGATCGACTCGGCTCGCGAACTCAGCTTTTGAATCATTGATGTGCATTGCTCTTAGATAGTGCATACCCACGATGCGGTCGAACTCAGCAAAAGTATGCTCACACGCCTCTTTTGTACGTAAGTCATAGCCAGCAGTAAACGTATGGCAGGTGTCTAAGCACACACCAACACGTGACTTATCTTCTACCTGTTCAATAATCTTTGCTAGATGTTCAAACTTCCAACCCAGATTAGTGCCCTGCCCAGACGTATTCTCGATCACTGCGATTACGTCAGGTGCCGCTTGATGAGCTAGGTTGATCGATTCAGCGATCTTCGCCAAACATTCGCTTTCTGAGATTTTCTTTAAATGACTCCCAGGATGAAAATTCAAAAGCGTTAATCCAAGTTGATTACAACGCTCCATTTCATCAATAAAAGCCGCGCGTGATTTCTCTAGCTTCTCTTCTTCTGGTGCTCCTAGGTTAATCAGGTAGGAGTCATGAGGAAGAATGTGTTCAGCACCGAAGCCCAACATTTTGCAATTGGCTTTAAAGGCACTAATGGTTTTCGCTTCTAGCGGTTTTGCCGCCCACTGTCTCTGGTTCTTGGTAAACAGCGCAAACGCATTAGCACCTATTTCACGTGCACGCATAGGTGCCTGATCAACACCACCAGCAGCCGACACATGAGCGCCAATAAACTTAATATTTGTTTCCGGTTTTGAGGATGAATTATTGTTTGTCATTAAATCACTTTACACTTTCAGAATGCTTAATAAATAAAGGGTCGTATCGGTTGTAGTTCAATAAAAACACAACAAATGTAGTAAACTTACAACAAATTAGACTGTTAAATATTTTTTATACTTTAAAATATTTTGTAATTACTTTGTTTTCAAAGGTTTTATTGATTTACCTCAATATAATCACCTTTGTAAAATTATGGTTTTTGGTTGTTTTTTGACTTAAATCAATGTTAACCTTACTGATATTAGGTATATATTACCCAGCTCAATAAAAATCGAAAGTTAACACCATAATCAAACCACATTCAGTGGACTAGGAGATAGTTATGATCCAAGGTATTCAAATTACTAAAGCAGCAAACGATGGCCTACTAAACTCAATCTGGCTACTAGATAGCGAGAAGAATGAAGCTCGTTGTGTTGTTGCTACTGCAGGTTTCGAAGCTGACCAAGTTATCTCAGCTGCAGACCTAGGCGAGTACGAAAGCCGTGAAGTTGCAATCGAAGCAGCACCTCGCATCGAAGGTGGCCAACACCTAAACGTTAACGTTCTTAAGCGTGAAACGCTAGAAGACGCAGTTGCTCACCCAGAGAACTACCCACAGCTAACTATCCGTGTATCGGGTTACGCTGTACGCTTCAACTCTCTAACGACTGAACAACAACGTGACGTTATCGCACGTACGTTCACTGAGTCTCTATAATTTTTTAGAGCTTGAATTAGAATACAAAAACGGCGCTCATTGAGCGCCGTTTTTATTTGTTCAAAAAACAAATGTACGTTACGGTTGAACTCGACGAAGTACCGCTTTTAGTGCTTCAAAATCGTTATCTAGATCTTCAGACAACAACTCCATCGCCGCGTGTTTTGCTAACGGGCCAGGCAGTTCAATGTCAGAACCTAGGATGTCATCAACCACTTCTTTGAACTTCGCTGGGTGCGCTGTGCATAGGAACAAGCCAGTTTCGTTCTCTTGCAGTTGCTCTTCCAATAGACGGTAAGCAATCGCACCATGTGGTTCACATAGGTAACCTTGTGCTTTTAGGTCGCGTACTGATTCAGCGCTCTGCTCGTCAGATACTTTACCTTTGCCTAGTGTATCTAAGCCCCAACCTTTCAGTTGGCAAAGCTCTTCGATACGAGGCCAGTTGTTCGGTTGACTTACGTCCATTGCGTTCGATGTTGTCGCAACGGTCGGTTTTGGATCCCACTGACCTGTTTCTAGGTAACGAGGAACCGTGTCATTCTCGTTGGTTGCAGCAATGAAACGCTTCACTGGTAGGCCAAGCGCTTTCGCTAATAGACCAGCCGTTAGGTTACCAAAGTTACCGCTTGGTACCGAGATAACGAGGTTTTCACGTTGCTCTTTAGTCAGCTGAGAAGCCGCTTCAAAGTAGTAACAGATCTGAGCCATTAGACGACTGATGTTGATAGAGTTTGCCGAGTTAAGGCCAATCTCTTTACGCAGTTCAGCGTCATCAAATGAGTCTTTAACCAGTGCCTGACACGCATCAAAGTCGCCATCAATTGCAACAGTGTGAATGTTCTTACCCAGCGTACAGAACAGCTTCTCTTGCAGCGGGCTGATCTTGCCTTTCGGGTAAAGGATCACAACGTTGATGTCTTCCATGCCGTAGAAAGCATGCGCAACCGCCGCACCAGTATCTCCTGATGTTGCCGTTAAGATAGTGATTTGACCACCATCTGAAACTGCTGCTAAAGATTGAGCCATAAAGCGGCCACCGAAATCTTTAAATGCCAGTGTTGGACCGTGGAAAAGCTCAAGTGCGTAAACACCGTCTTTTACTTGGTTGATTGGCGCAGGGAATTGGAACGCTGCGTCCACCATCTGGTCAATTTGCTCTTTCGACAGTTCATCACCGATAAGCGCCGACAAAATCTTTGAGCTACGAGGGACAAAGTCCTCTGCTAGCAACGCATCGATACCATCAAACTTTGGCAGCTCTGATGGGAAAAATAGACCTTGATTACGGCCTAAGCCTTGACGAACGGCTTGGCCAAAAGAGACTTGTTCATCATTTTCTTTGATGTTGTACAGTTTCATAACTCACTTCCTGTAACGATCGAACCTTGCTTATCTAGGCGACAAACGTGAACGAATCCTTCTTCATTTTGTACGTAATTTTGTTCTAACCAGCGTGCAACACGCTCGGCGACATCTTGTTCTTTGCAAATGCTAAATAGAGTTGGGCCACTACCAGAAATCCCAGTAGCCAATGCACCTGCCGACAGCGCGTATTTACGAGCGTCAGCAAACCCTGGAAGCAGTTTCTCACGATATGGTTCAGCGATCACGTCTTTGATCATCTTCGCCGCCAGTTCAGGTTGACCTGAGTGACATGCGTGGATAAAGCCCGCTAAGTGGCGACCATGAGCAATGATATCCTGACGACGATACTGAGATGGTAGGATCTCTCTCGCTTCCGCCGTAGATACTTTAATGCCCGGATAAGCCATCACCCAGTACCAGTCATCAAAACATGGGACTTCTTGGCTAATGATGCCTAGCTCTTCAAGCATAAGCTGCACGCCACCAAGGTAACATGGCGCAACGTTATCGTAGTGAATACCGCCTGAAATCTTACCCTCCATTTCGCCCATCAGAGCAAGCAGTTCAGTTTCATTCAGTGGTTGACCGTGAAAACGGTTTAGCGCATCAAGCGCCGCTACGATTGAACATGCACTTGAACCTAAACCAGAACCGATAGGCATGTTCTTTTCGAGTGTCATTTCTAAAGGCTTTAGCGCAACGCCTTTTTTATCAAGCTCTCTAGAGAACACCACCCAGCAGTCGTAGACGATGTTTTCTTTGGCTTCAGTCGGCAGCTTAGAAACAAAGCTGCCTGCTGTTTTAAGTGAGAATGGTTCATCACCTGCTTTAACCATAACTCGGTCACCCAGCAGTGTGCCATCCACTGGAGACACCGCGGCCCCCAGCACATCAAACCCTACACTGACATTACCGATTGATGCAGGAGCATAAACGACAACATCCATATCACTTGAACTCATTCCTAAACTCCTAATTTCCAACCAAGAGTACGCATCACGTCAGAGAATACGCCTGCTGCTGTTACTTCAGTACCAGCGCCGTAGCCACGAAGTACTAACGGGATTGGTTGGTAGTAACGGCTGTAGAATGCAAGCGCGTTCTCACCATCTTTAATCTTGAACATTGGGTCGTCGCCATCAACAGCAGCGATACGAACCTTACATTTACCATCGGCGATCTCACCAACATAACGAAGTACTTTGCCTTCTTCTGCTGCGATAGCTGACTGCTCTTGGAAGTAAGCATCTGCTTCTGGCAAGCGAGCCATGAACTCTTCAACCGTACCTGAATCATCAAAACCCGGTGGAAGTGCTTGGTCTACTTCAACGTCTTCAAGTTCGAGTGCCATACCAGCTTCACGAGCAAGAATAAGCAGCTTACGCGCCACATCCATACCTGATAGATCGTCACGAGGATCCGGTTCAGTAAAGCCGTTGTCTTTAGCAATGTTGGTCGCTTGGCTTAACGTCATACCTTCATCAAGCTTACCGAAGATGTAAGACAGTGAACCAGAAAGGATACCGTTGAACTTCTCAAGTTCATCACCTGCAGAGATTAGGTTCTGTAGGTTTTCGATTACTGGCAGGCCTGCACCTACCGTTGTTTCGTACATCAGCTTACGACGTGAGTTACGTGCAACTTCACGAAGCTGATGATAGTAAGCCATGCTAGCTGTATTCGCTTTCTTGTTTGGTGTTACCACGTGGAAACCTGCCGCTAGGAAGTCTGCATATTGAGCAGCAATACCTTCACTAGACGTACAGTCAACCAATACCGGGTTGATGATGTGGTTACGTTGAACCAGAGCCGCTAAGCGCGCTAGGCTGAACTCTTCTGTCGCGCTCGACATGCGATCACGCCATTGCTCTAGTGGTAAGCCTTCACTGTCTAGCAATAAGCCTTTGCTGTTTGCTAAACCACATACACGAATCACGATGCCTTTTTCAGCCAGTTTGCCTTGCTGACGTTGGATCTGGTCAACAAGCTCACCACCAACACCGCCAACACCCACAACGAATACGTCTAGGAAGTGCTTAGAGTTAAATAGGTTTTCGTGACACGCTTTGATTGCTTCTGAAATTTTATCTTCAGGGATAACCGCAGAGATAGCACGCTCTGATGAGCCTTGAGCAATCGCAACGATGTTCACGTTCACTTCAGCTAAAGAAGAGAAGAACTGAGAAGCAACACCGCGTGAAGTACGCATACCGTCACCCACCAGCGTTACAATCGCTACGTCGTCCATGAACTCAACGGGCTCTAACAGGCCATCTTTAAGTTCAAGTTCAAATGCGTCAGACAGTACTTGCTTCGCTTTTACTTTGTCAGCCGATTCAATACAGAAGCTGATGCTGTACTCAGAAGAAGATTGAGTAATAAGGACAATAGAAACGCCAGCTGAAGACATCGCGCCGAATACACGGCTCGCCATGCCAACCATACCCTTCATACCTGGGCCTGATACGTTAACCATCGTTAGGTCACTTAGCGTAGTGATGCCTTTGATTGCTAGGTTATCTTCGCCAGTGTCTTGACCGATCAAAGTACCTGCACCTTGTGGGTTAAAGCTGTTTTTGATCAGACAAGGAATGTGGAATTGTGCGATAGGAGCAATGGTTTTCGGGTGTAGAACTGAAGCACCAAAGTAAGAAAGCTCCATTGCTTCTTGGTAGCTCAGTGACTTAAGCAGACGAGCATCATCGACTAAGCGTGGGTCACAGTTGTAAACGCCATCTACATCTGTCCAGATTTCACAGCAATCAGCACGTAGACATGCTGCTAGCACTGCTGCTGAGTAGTCAGAGCCATTACGGCCAAGAGTGACCAATTCGCCTTTATCATTACCTGCAGTGAAGCCCGGCATGATGTTAACGTGACCTTGTGGAAGTGGAGACTGACGGAAGTTCTGAGTAGACACATCCACATCAACCATAGCTTCAAGGTGATCACCTTTAGCGTATAGGTATTGAACTGGGTCAATCAGGCTTGCTGGTTGGCCTTTTGCTTCAAGTACCGCTTTCATTAACTGGATAGAGATTCGCTCACCTTTACTGATGATGCGAGCATTGACGTGGTTCGGGCACATACCAAGTAGGTTGATGCCGTTCACGAACTGCTTTAGCTGAGCAAGAGAAGTATCAACCTGCTCTTGGAACGCAGTACCATCAATCGAAGGTACAACCGCTTTAATCTCTGCAAACAGCGCAGTAAATGAAGATTCGATCTCTGTAATTTGTGCGTCAGCTTCACCATTTTTCAGTGCAGCTTCAATAACAGCGACCAACTTATTGGTTGTTTTTCCTGGAGCCGATAGTACAACGGCTAGCTCTTCTTGCTGGGCATTATTAGCGATGATATCAGCCGCTCGTAAAAAACGATCTGCATCAGCTAATGATGAACCTCCAAACTTTAAAACGCGCATCCCTTTCTCCATAAGTCATAAAAATGGTACAAAAAAAGGCCTGTATCTTGTTGGATACAGGCCTTTTTTTTAAAATCCGTTACTTAGCAGCCTGCCCCAACAATGTTAATGTCGGTAATAATAATGGTTGTGGTCATTACTAGGTGGCTTACGTGCTGCATATCAAATTCTCTGCTTGTGCTTTACTCTACGTGTATCAATTTTTACCACTAGACGTCAATGAAAAGTTGCGTTTTTTTTACATTCACACCGTTTTTCAGAGCAAACCGTCATTTAAGGGATAAATCACCCTGTATGCACCTGTAATTCAGATCGTGGATTTATCCTATAAACACTCAAGAGTGATTAATTGCATATATAGTCATAACAAAATGCTATATCGATTGTTCAGCAAGCATACAAGAACTGTGCTTTAATTGAACGATAACGTTCAAAGAACAATAATAATGACATCAGGAGTGGGAAGTGAAGAGATTACTTATTCTTTTAGCCTTTGCTATGCCTGTTGTATGTTCAGCGAACAGCTTACCCCTGTTAAGCAACCTGCCCCTATTACCCGGACAAATCGATCGCTCTTCTCATAAGTTTTTTATCTCAACTCAAAATGCATCGAGCGAAAGTTTCGATACTTGGAAAGTCGATAGTGGCTACGCCTATAGCTTGTTTGATGATGTTGATCTTTATGTCGGTACACGTATAAACAGTGCGTCTTTGAAAAGTGAAAGTGGATTCTTGAGCGGTGTCAGTTATCAGTTCTCTGAAAGAATCTCTTTCAACAGTTCTCTTCATACCTATAAAGATGAAACTGAAGAGAATGAAAAGTCTGTGGCTGCGGAAGTTTCAAGCCGAGTTCAACTGACGGACAACTTGGATCTGCATGCCACCCTTGATTATGAAGAGTGGCAGCAAGGTGTTGAAGTGGGATTAGGGTTTCGCTTCTAATCCAATAAGCTTGTTACCCATTAACAACTGCGAATCAAATCGTCGTTATGATTCGAGCAGCAGCTCCGACGAAATTAACACGCCATTCCAATCGGCATAAATGTAATCACCAGGCTGAATCAGTTGGTTATGCATTGTCAGTGTCACATTCACTTGGCCTACGCCACGCTTCTCGGTTTTGAATGGTGATGCACCTAGTGCCTGAACACCCAAGTCCATTTGCGACATCATGCCAACATCCCGCACAGCACCATTAACAATCACGCCCTCCCAGCCATTTTCTATTGCAAGAATAGCAAGTTGGTCACCAAGCAGTGCTTTCTGGCACGAGCCATTTCCGTCAACAACCAGCACTTTACCGCTGCCGTCGGTCGCTAAAACCTCGCGAACCTTGGAATTATCGTGATAACAACGAACTGTTACAATTTTTCCCCAGAACGCACCACGTTGACCGAAGTTCTGTAATGGAAGGTTAAGTAGGGTGACTTTGCTTTCAAACTCATCACACAAGTCGGGTGTTATATCGTGCATATATCCTCCGTGAGTAAGGCGCTACCTGTTAAGTCAGGCTTACCTCTATGCTTTTATATGTTATTAAAATTAATCCTTTGTTTTCATTGTTCTATGCTCAATTTAATCATTAATTAAAGTTGATTGAGCATATTTATCTACTAGACTCTAAGGACAGCTTTCCGCTTCCTTGGTTCATAATCAGGTCTTTAGCATGCGAGATGTGAGAACTATCTCGAATAACCATTCTGGTTTTGATGCTAAATAATCACCATAACACTGGTTAAGTTGTAGCCATACTATTAAAGTTTGTTGCGATACGGCAATTGATGTAAATCAACAAAGTGAATGGAATTAACATTCTCGCGTTGTTAGCATGCTGTTAACATTATAGAATCCGTTGCAATCACTAAAAGAATGATTGAAAGGCGTACTGGATCTACGTTATTGGGCAATACTTCAAGGAAGGCAGATAGCTGGAAGTAAGTGTTTTTTTGAAAACTTTAAGTTATCATCAAAAATACATTACCTGTATGTTATGTTTTTGCCTAGAATTTATTCTATTAGCACAGTTTCGTCACAAATTTAGGTACCGCCAAATGCAAACCCCGCAGATTCTTATCGTTGAAGATGAGCAAGTAACTCGTAACACTCTAAAGAGTATTTTTGAAGCAGAGGGATATGCTGTTTTTGAGGCTAGCGACGGTGAAGAGATGCACCAAGTGCTATCTGACAACCAAGTTAACCTTGTAATTATGGACATCAACCTGCCAGGTAAGAATGGCCTACTACTTGCGCGTGAACTACGTGAGCAAGCAAATGTAGCGCTTATGTTCTTAACTGGTCGTGATAATGAAGTTGATAAGATCCTTGGCCTAGAGATCGGCGCTGATGACTACATCACTAAGCCTTTCAACCCTCGTGAACTGACTATCCGTGCACGCAACCTTCTTAACCGTTCAATGAGCACAAGCTCTGTTCAAGAAGAAAAGCGTAGCGTTGAGAAGTACGAGTTCAACGGTTGGGTACTAGATATCAACAGCCGCTCTCTGGTTAGCCCAGATGGCGAAGGCTACAAGCTACCTCGTTCAGAGTTCCGTGCTCTACTTCACTTCTGTGAGAACCCAGGTAAGATCCAAACACGTGCTGACCTTCTTAAGAAGATGACTGGCCGTGAGCTTAAGCCACACGACCGTACTGTAGACGTAACAATCCGTCGTATTCGTAAGCACTTTGAATCTGTTTCTGGTACGCCAGAAATCATTGCAACGATTCACGGTGAAGGCTACCGCTTTTGTGGTGACCTAGAAGACTAATTCGATTCGCGTTTCTAGTCGTTTAGCACTTAGTGTTTTAACAGTAGAGGCGCAATCAATAGTTATTAAAAAGGGAGAATGCCAACGCATTCTCCCTTTTTTGTTGTTCATTGTTCGCTAAGGTTTAGTAAACCGTATCAACCTTAACGTCTTTCTCCACCAGCCACTTCACGGTTTCGCCATCTTTCAGTTCAACCGCAACATCTACAGGCTTGTCACTGTCGATCTCTAGTTGCCATACAAAAGCGACTTCCCATTGAGTTTCACTGTGCGTTCTTAAATCAAGATCGTCAGCCGTCACTAACAAGGTATCTGCACCTTGTTTTACCGTAACGCTTTCAACCGCTAGCGTTGCTGGCAGCTCTGAATCTGATTCTAGGTAGATAGCACCATGCAGTGTCTTATCTTGAGTCTCTCCAATCGTTGGCATCTTGTTGTGCCAAAGATTGCTTTTCATTGTTACTGTCGTTGCAGATACTTCAACTTGGTTACCTTGCTGCCATTCTACTTGCGGTGCAGAACAACCTGCTAATGCCACTACGCATGCGGCGAATGCTAATTTTTTCATTATTCTTCTACCTTTGGTTTAACCAACTTTTTAGGACTTCAATGTCATTCTGGTATTCGTTATTAATTTCATCGACCCAATCTGAAATATTCTCCCACCAAGCAGGCATATCTGGAGACTGAGCTTTCTGAGCAACTTGCTGTATGCGTTTCAAACCAATCGAACCTGCCGCGCCTTTGATCTTGTGCGCCTCAGAAACGATACTGGCTTGGTCTTTCGCGACCATGTTGGAGTTCAATATTTCCATATACTCCGGCATCATATCTTCAAACATCGCGATGCTATCCAAAACCGGTTTCGGCCCAACAATGTCAACATAAGACTCTAGCATATCAATATCAAGCAAAGTGGTGTCAATCGATGAAAGAACTGGCTTACTCTCTTCTATCTTTTCAATATTTCCGACTTTTTCGACCACCTCAGGTGCATCCTCGATAAGCTCGCTGATCACATCTTGGATAGCTCGAACCGACAATGGCTTACTGATCGCTTCGTCCATGCCTTTCTGGAAATACTCTTGCTTGTTATTTAACACGTTAGCAGTTAACGCCACCAAAGGCGGTAACTGGCTGTACTTCTCACGGTAGTACTGAGCAATGTCAAAGCCAGTCATGTCTGGCAGTTGGATGTCCAACAGTACCAGGTCATAGTCTTCCGGATTGAACGCAATTTGCGCCTCTTTACCCGTCATAACCACTGTCACTTCGTGACCTAAGCTTTCAAGTAGAGAGCGAGCCACCGTGATGTTCAATTCAATATCTTCAACCATGAAGATCTTAAGGTTCGACTGCTTTCTTGGCGTTTTAATTAGTGCTTGAGTATCGTGATTAACAGGAACGCGAATTGATACCGTAAAGGTACTACCAAAGCCCTCTTCACTGGTCACTTCGATGTGGCCGTCCATCATATTGATCAGCTGCTGTGAGACAGCAAGGCCAATGCCTGTACCCACCGCATGCAGATTATCCGTTCCGGATTTCACCTGATAATACATCGCGAAGATCTTCTCGATTTCACTTTCAGGGATACCAATGCCGGTGTCTTCGACTTCCATAGTGATGTTGGCAAAGTCGCCATCAATGTCGGCGCTGACTGTCATCACCACACCACCATCTTTAGTGAACTTCATCGCGTTACTTACAAGATTCCATAACACCTGTCTTAGGCGAGTGCCATCCACTTCAACGGCCGCAGGGAGATCAGACAATCGTTCTAGATCGAACCTTAACCCTTTTTGTTCAGCCATCAGTGCAGAGATACTTTCGATCTCAACAACGAAATCTTCAAAGTTGATTGGAGTTGGGAATAGCTCAAGCTTACGACGGTCGAACTTATCCATATCGATAATATCGTTAAAGATATTACCCAGAGTTACCGCGCTCACCTTGATGGTTTGCATCTGTTTACGCTGCTCAGTGGTCAATTGACTATCGAGCAACATACGGCTCAAACCAATGATGCCGTTAAGCGGTGTTCTTAGCTCATGGCTAATGGTTGAGATAAAGGTGGTCTTATCGCGACTGGCTTTCTCTAACGACTCTTGATGCTCTTTACGCTCGGTAATATCACGACCAAAACCCACTAAGCCTAAGTGGCGGCCATCTTTGCTGTAGAAAGGCACTTTACGCAGTTCGAAGTAGCTCTTACGGCCATCTGGGTATTCAAGCCATTGGTCATAAGTGAGCGCTTGGTTATCGGCAAACACCTTCTTATCGGTTTCCACCACTTGTTGAGCGACCTCTTTGCTGTAGACATCCCAAGGCGTCAAACCGACTAGCTCTTTTTCTGTCTTGCCGGTGAGCTCTTCAACCGCACGGTTACAACCAGAGAAAACACCCTCTTCATTGCGATAGTAAATAAGGTCAGGCGAGGCATCGATAAACGAACGCAATAGCGCTGTACGTTCAGCTAATTCAAGTTGAGTACGTTCACGTTGAAAGACTTCATTCTCGAGATCGTGCATCGCTTCGGCACGTGCTTCTTCGGCTTTTTCACGCTCTTCGATTTCTTGATTGAGCTTCTCGATATTGAGTTGCAGTTTATTGTTGAGCTCTTGGTCTCGCTCACGCATGTCACCAAGCTTAGAGACCAACTTCGCCAATCTTTGACGAGACTCTTCCAGCTGATCAACAACTACAGACAGGAAGTAAACCGCCCAAGGCGTGATCACTAAACCGAAGAAAACTGAACGGACAATGTCGATATCATCAACATTACCTTTGAGTGCGAGGGTTATGCCGACTTGCACAACAACAGCGAGGGCAACAAGCGCTAGGGCGAGTAAGATAGAAAAGCGGACAATCCCCAGCTTTACGAGTAGATCCACGTAATACTGGGCGAGATTTTTCATGGGTTTCATTTAGCGCTCCATGCGATAAGACTAGCAACATTCTACCCTGTTTGAAGATAGGAGGTAAGCTAGCTACATCACATGCAGCAAGAGAGCTCGGGTTATATTGTTTAAAACAGATAACCCGAGTAAATACTGGTTAAGTCAGTGATAGGTTTGTTTAGCGAATCGACGATGGATGCACGATTGAACGGTTTCGGCCATCGGATTTCGCTTGGTACAACGCGCTATCAGCCAAGGCAACCGCAGATTCCATTTCATCATCAGGTGTCGGAATGTAAGAGATGATACCGATGCTCACCGTGATGAATTCGGAGACTGCCGACTTCTCGTGTATTAGCCCCAGTTTAACGACTTCACTATGAATACGCTCTGCCACCAGCTGCGCACCATCAGCCGTCGTATTTGGTAGAATAAAACCGAACTCTTCACCGCCATAACGAGCCACACAATCTGACGAGCGATTGAGTACCTTTTTAAACGCCTGAGAGACTTGAATCAGCGCATCATCACCTTGCTGGTGTCCGTAATAGTCGTTATAGCCTTTAAAGAAGTCGATATCACACAGCATAATCGTCAGTGGCAACTTCTCACGCACATGGTAATGCCACAGTGTCGACAGCTGTTCATCAAAACGGCGTCGGTTAGAAACCTGAGTCAGGCTGTCCATAAAGCTGAGGCGCTCAAGCTCAAGGTTGGCTTCTTCAAGTTTTTGCTCAGCAAGGTAGCGCTCAGTGATATCACGCGCCATGATCAGCACACCATTGGTGCTTGAGGCTGGATCTCTGAACGGAGATTTAACCACATCGTACCAAGTGTATTCGCCATCACTAGACACCACCTTATCGATGTAGCGCAGTGATTTACCGTGATGAAGCACTTGATGATCGGTGTCTGAGATGCGCATGTACATGCTATTTGGCACCACGTCTTGCAGACGCTTACCGACTAAATCACTCACTTCAGAAATACCAAGCGCCGCGACGAATGGCTTATTACACGCTTGATAAACCATGTTCTCGTTGAAGATACCAATCGAGTCAGGGCTGGCTTCTAAGATGTTTTGTAAGATGGTGTCACGCTGGGCAAGAGCGACTTCGGTATCTTTACGTTTTTCCATCTCGCCACGCAGTTTCTGCTGCATGTCATGCCAATCGGTCACATCATGGCTAATAGAGAGCGTACCTATGGTTTCTCCGTCTTGGGAAAGCAACACACTTTGATAGGTTTCGAGCAGGCACCCTTTACCGTCTTGGTCGGTTGTCCACGATCGCTCACTGACACGACCTTTTAATGCACCGCCAGATACACTCAAGGTGCCCTCTTCAGGGCGACCATGCCAAAACTTTTTAAACGAGCGATTACTCGCGACCAACTCCCCCTTCTGATCTTTTACGTAGATCAACTCAGACAGAGAATCCAAAGCCGTACGCGCGACATTCAGTTCTCGAACCTCTTGAGACTGCTCTTCATTGGTATTCTTGTAGGGAGAGGCGTGAATCATCCACGCTTTCTTGCTTCTAAAGCGGATCTTACGAGCCACTAAATTGATCTTAACAGATTCAAATTCAGAAAGAGCCCAAAACGAGATCTGCTCAAATGCTCGGGAATTGATGTGATTGGTTAAATAGTGGCGAAAGCTGTTCTCACTCTCCACGGTAGGAAAGCGAAAATTAACACCGATTTGGCGGATGCCAAGCAATTGCATCGCTTGGCGATTGGCATAGAGGATCTCGCCCCTTCGCACATCGACGAAATAGAGTGGCGACGGAGTAGAAAGAAGAAGCTGTTCAATATGCGACTGATAACGTGAATAAAGATGCCAGCAGATGAGAGCAATCAGCAACATGAGAACGATATAAATACCGTAACCATACGCCCTGTCCCACAACCAAGTCATTACCAGTTCCATTTACTCTCAATCTATACCATAAATTCTGTGAGGGAAATGTTACCACTATTTGTTGGTTTTATCTGCTGTTACCTACTCTCACCGATTTCTATCAATTGGCCGCGTTTAAAACAGGTAGCGTGTATTCAAATGCTGAACCTGTTTTGATGCCTTGCGCGCCGGTTTTATCGAGTGAACGACCAATCTCAGTCATCGCTAACCAGCGGTTTTCACACCATAAAGGCGAGAGCAACGTTGGACGCCTCGCGGCTGATGAAACGCGATGGTAAACCACGTTCGCAGGCGTACGTTGAATGATATCCGTAGCAACATCTATGTACTCTTCAAGGCTTGGTGCCTCTAGCTTTCCTGCTTTCCACGCCTTAGCCATGGTACTGCCCTCTACTATATGAAGGCCGTGAAGTTTGATGCCATCGGTTCCTACCGCTAATACCTTGTCTAAAGTTTCAAGATTGTCCGCTTTGGTCTCTTTTGGCAGGCCAACAATAAGATGAGTACACACCTTGATACCTAACGCACGTGCGCGGTTGGTGATCGTTTCATACACCGCAAAATCGTGTCCGCGGTTAATTCGTTTTAGGGTCTTATCATTGGCCGTTTGCAAGCCAAGTTCCAGCCAGATTTCATAGCCTTGCTTTACGTAACCCGCGAGCAGATCCAACACTGCATCAGGTACGCAGTCTGGTCTTGTACCAACACACAGCCCAACGATGTCGGCGCCCGGTGCTTTTAGTGCCTCTTCATACATATTCTTGAGCACTTGTACCTCAGCATAAGTGCTGGTGTACGCCTGAAAATAAGCCAGGTACTTCTTAGCGCGAGCAATTTCACCCGCACGATCTTTTAGCTGGTCTGCAATACTTTGGACCTGAGTTTGTTCATCAGCAAAAGAAGCCACATTGCAAAAAGTGCAGCCTCCGCGGCCAATAGTTCCATCTCGGTTTGGACAACTAAAACCGCCGTGCAGTGTTAGCTTGTGAACCTTTTCGCCATAACGACGTTGAAGATCTTGGCCGATAGTATTGACCAACTCATGTAATTGCATATTTTCAAAGCGCTCAAGTAAATAAGAATGAATATCAGTCTTTTTTTTGAAAAAAAATTACATCCCTGCAAAATTCGACCAATTAGTTTACTCAAGGCTTTTTGCGAGCAACCTATCAAATATCAATAAACATGCAAAAAATCGGCTCTATTTGCCTAATGTTGCACATTTGTTAGACAAAAAATTCAAAATAAAACGAAAAAAATGGTCTACATGGGTCAACTTTCATTGCAATTCGCCTAGACAAAATTGTAGGATACTTACACATATTGGCTATTTTTGAGTATTTACTTACAACGAAAACTTGCTAATAAGTCGGTGATACCCATATCCCACCTATATAAACCACTAGTTTGTGGCTAAAAATAAACGGATATCACTAAGGATTGTTTTTCTCGCAATACTTTTCCTGCGAGATACGGAAAGGATTCAAACCGCCAGCATAGGCAGGTTTAGACCCATAAATATAAAAGGACAAGGCTAACTTAATACAAATAAGTTGCGCCTAGATTTAACTGGAAGGATGTATCTATGGTAGATCAAGAGCAGAACTCACAGGGTCTGTATACTCCTGAATTGGAGCATGACGCTTGTGGTATCGGTTTTGTTGCGCATCTAAAGAATCGCAAATCTCATGATGTAGTAACTCAAGCACTCGATATGCTTGCACGTATGGAACACCGTGGCGGCCAAGGCTGCGATCCGTGTTCTGGTGATGGTGCAGGTATCCTGCTACAGAAGCCGCACGAATTCTTACTAGAAGAAGCCGTAAAGCTTGGAATTAAACTGCCATCTTTTGAAAAATATGGTGTTGGTGTTGTACTTTTCCCTAAAGATGAATACAAACGTGCACAGTGTCGTGACATTCTAGAACGCAATGCACAACGCCTTGAGTTAGAAGTTATCGGCTACCGTGAACTTCCAACTGACAATTCAATGATTGGTGCTGACCCATTAAGCACTGAACCTCAATTTGAACACGTATTTATTTCTGGCGGCCCTGGTATCACACCAGAAGAGCTTGAGCGTAAACTGTATGTTCTACGTAACTACACGGTTCGTGTATGCCTAGAAAGCGTTTCAAATATCGGTGATGACTTCTACATCAACTCTATGTCTTACAAGACATTGGTGTACAAAGGTCAGCTAACAACTGAACAAGTTCCTCAGTACTTCCTAGACCTGCAAAACCCAACTATGGTGACAGCTCTAGCACTGGTACACTCTCGCTTCTCTACCAATACATTCCCACGTTGGCGTCTAGCTCAGCCTTTCCGTTACATCGCGCACAATGGCGAGATCAATACGGTTCGCGGCAACCTGAACTGGATGAAAGCACGTGAAGCAATCCTAGAATCGGATCTGTTTACACAAGCTGAAATCGACATGCTGCTTCCTATCTGTCAAGAAGGTAGCTCAGACTCATCAAACTTCGATATGGCGCTTGAGCTACTTGTTCTTTCAGGTCGTACTCTGCCACATGCGTTGATGATGATGATCCCGGAAGCATGGCAAGAAAACAAAAACATGGATCCAACTCGTCGTGCGTTCTACCAGTACCACGCGAACGTAATGGAACCATGGGATGGCCCAGCGTCAGTATGTTTCACCGATGGTGTTCAAGTTGGTGCAACTCTTGACCGTAACGGTCTGCGTCCTTCTCGCTACACAGTAACTAAAGACGACTTCCTAGTGATGGCGTCTGAGTCTGGTGTTGTTGAGATCGCACCTGAAAACGTTGAATATCGTGGTCGTTTGCAACCTGGCCGTATCTTCGTTGCTGACCTTGAGCAAGGTCGCATCATTTCTGATGAAGAAGTGAAAGACGGTATCGCTAAATCCCAACCCTACGAAAAATGGGTTGAAGAGAACCTTCTGAGCTTGAAAAAGCTACCCGATGCGAGCAACGAGTTTAACCAACCTTCTCCAGAGAAACTGCTACACAAACAACAATCGTTTGGTGTGAGCTCTGAAGAAGTAAACGAAATCATTCTCCCTCTTGCAAAAACAGGCTACGAGCCACTTTCTGCAATGGGTGCTGACTGGCCGCTAGCGATTCTTTCTCATCAATCTCAGCACCTTTCAAACTACTTTAAGCAGTTGTTTGCACAAGTAACTAACCCGCCAATCGACCCGATTCGTGAGCGTATGGTTATGTCTCTGAACACTTACCTAGGTAAAGATCAGAACCTACTTGCTGAAACACCTGAACACTGTCAAAAAGTGGAACTTGAGTCTCCAGTTCTTTCTAACTCAGAGTTAGAGAAACTGCGTGCAATCGATAATGAGCACCTTCAATCGAAGACGCTGGATATCGTATTCCAAGCGAACGGAGACCAAGGTAAGTTAGAGCGCGCACTTAAGCGTATCTGCCAATATGCGGAAGATGCGGTTATTGATGGTTACTCTATCATTCTACTGACTGACCGTGCGGTTAACTCAAACCATGCCGCTATCCCAGCAATGCTGGCGGTTGGCGCGGTTCACCACCACCTAATCCGTAAAGGGCTACGTGCTAAGTGTGACATCGTGGTTGAAACGGGCGACGCTCGTGAGACACACCACTTCGCAACCTTAATTGGTTACGGTGCAAACGCAGTTAACCCATACCTAGTTATCGAAACGATTGTTGAACTGCAACGTACTAAGAAGCTAGATCCAAACGTTCATCCACGTGAGTTATTCGATAACTACCGTAAGGGTGTTAACGGCGGTCTACTGAAGATCTTCTCTAAGATGGGTATCTCTACGCTGCAGTCTTACCACGGCGCTCAAATCTTTGAAGCACTTGGTGTTAGCAAATCAGTGGTTGAAAAATACTTCACTGGTACTGTTTCTCGTATCCAAGGTCTAACGATCGACGATATCGCACGAGAAGTACTGGTTCGTCACCGTGTTGGTTACCCAGCACGTGAAATCCCAGCTCAAATCCTTGATGTTGGTGGTGTTTACCAGTGGAAACAACGTGGTGAGAAACACCTATTCAACCCAGAAACAATTTCTCTACTTCAAGAGTCGACGCGTAACAAAGATTACGTTCAGTTCAAGAAGTACGCAAAAGCAGTCGATGACCAAGGCGACAACGCAGCAACGCTACGTAGCCAGCTTGATTTCATCAAGAACCCTGCAGGCTCTATTCCTCTAGCAGAAGTAGAACCAATCGAGAACATCCTTAAGCGTTTCGCTACTGGCGCAATGAGCTTTGGTTCAATCTCGCATGAGGCTCACTCAACACTGGCTGTTGCGATGAACCGCATTGGCGCGAAATCAAACTCAGGTGAAGGTGGTGAAGATCCAGCACGTTTCGAACGTAAAGAAAACGGTGACTGGGAACGTTCAGCTATCAAACAGGTGGCTTCTGGTCGCTTTGGTGTAACGTCTTACTACCTATCTAACGCTGATGAGCTGCAAATCAAGATGGCTCAAGGTGCGAAACCTGGTGAGGGTGGTCAACTACCTGGTGATAAGGTTGATGACTGGATCGGCGCAACGCGTCACTCGACTCCGGGCGTAGGTCTTATCTCTCCACCGCCACACCACGATATCTACTCAATCGAAGATTTGGCTCAGCTAATCTACGATCTGAAAAACGCGAACCGTAACGGCCGTGTCAACGTGAAGCTAGTATCGGAAGCGGGCGTAGGTACGATTGCATCTGGTGTAGCAAAAGCGAAAGCTGACGTAGTACTTATCGCAGGTTTTGATGGTGGTACGGGTGCATCACCGATGTCTTCTATCCGTCACACTGGTCTGCCTTGGGAACTAGGTCTAGCGGAAACGCACCAAACACTACTGAAAAACGGCCTACGTAACCGTATCGTTGTTCAGTCTGATGGTCAGATGAAAACACCACGTGACCTTGCAGTAGCAACGTTACTTGGCGCTGAAGAATGGGGCGTAGCAACAGCAGCATTGGTTGTTGAAGGCTGTATCATGATGCGTAAGTGTCACAAGAATACATGTCCTGTTGGTATCGCAACACAGAACAAGACTCTGCGTGAGCGTTTCGACGGCCGCGTAGAAGACGTAGTCACTTTCTTCCAATACATGGCTGAAGGTCTACGTGAAGTAATGGCTGAACTTGGCTTCCGCTCTATCGATGAGATGGTCGGTCAATCGCACAAACTGAAAGTACGTGATGACATCGGTCACTGGAAGTACAAGAACCTAGATCTAACGCCGGTACTGCACATTGAGCAGGCGCGTGAAGAAGATGGTATCTACAACCAGACACAACAAAACCACAACCTAGAAGATGTTCTAGACCGTAAGTTGATTCAAGCTGCGATTCCTGCACTTGAGAAAGGCGAAGCCGTAAATGCGACCTTCCCTATCATCAACACGGACCGCTCTGCGGGTACGATGCTGTCTAACGAAATCTCGAAGGTTTACAAAGACCAAGGTTTACCACAACCAATGAACGTTAAGTTCCACGGTAGTGCTGGTCAATCTTTCGGTGCGTTCCTTGCGAAAGGCGTTAAGTTCGAAGTAGAAGGCGACGCGAACGATTACTGGGGTAAAGGTCTGTCTGGCGGTACCTTGGTACTGTACCCAGATGCGAAGTCTTCTATCGTTGCTGAAGATAACATCGTGGTTGGTAACGTATGTTTCTACGGTGCGACCTCAGGCGAATCTTTCATTCGCGGTATGGCTGGCGAACGTTTCTGTGTTCGTAACTCAGGTGCGAAGGTTGTTGTTGAGGGCGTTGGTGACCACGGTTGTGAATACATGACTGGCGGTGTTGCTATTATCCTTGGCTCAACAGGTCGTAACTTTGCTGCGGGCATGAGTGGCGGTGTGGCTTATGTTTGGGATAAAGCGGGTGACTTCGAAACCAAGCTTAACTCTGAACTTGTAGACCTAGATCCAATTGAACAAGAAGATAAAGATCTTCTACTAGATATGCTAACCAAGCATGTTGAATTCACAGGAAGTGAAGTTGCTCAGTCTTTCCTAGACAACTTTGAAGCAAGTGTTGCATCGTTAGTTAAAGTAATGCCACGCGACTACAAAGCGGTTCTTGAGAAGCGTAAAGCTGAAGCACAACAGGCACAAACGGAAGAAGTGGAGGCAGTATAATGGGTAAGCCTACTGGATTTTTAGAACACGGTCGTGAGCTTCCAAAGAAGCTCGACCCGTCAGTTCGAATTGAAGACAACAAAGAGTTCGTACTTAACGAAGAGTTTGGTGACAAGATCAATACTCAAGCATCTCGTTGTATGGACTGTGGCGTACCTTTCTGTCACAGCGGTTGTCCGATTGGTAACATCATCCCAGAATTCAATGACGCGGTTTACCGTGACAGCTGGGAAGAGGCTTGGAACATCCTAAGCTCGACCAATAACTTCCCTGAATTTACAGGTCGTGTGTGCCCTTCTCCTTGTGAGAGTGCTTGTGTACTAGGTATCAACCAAGACCCAATCACTATCTGTAATATCGAGAAAACAATTGTAGAGACTGCGTACCGTGAAGGGTACGCAAAACCTAAAACACCTCGTTCTCGCACAGGCAAAACAGTGGCTGTTATCGGTTCAGGTCCTGCTGGCCTAGCCGCTGCTGAGCAACTAAACAGTGCAGGTCACTCCGTGACTGTATTTGAACGCGACGAGAAAGTTGGCGGCCTACTGCGTTTCGGTATCCCAGATTTCAAGCTAGGTATGGACGTAATTGATCGTAAGATCAACCTAATGGCTGAAGCGGGTGTTGAATTTAAAGTGAACCAGCACATCGGTGTTGATGTTAACGCTCAGCAACTACGTCAAGAGTTTGATGTAGTCCTGCTAACGGGTGGTTCTACGGTTCCTCGTGACCTACCAATTCCAGGTCGTGAGCTAAAAGGCGTTCATTTTGCGATGGAATTCCTTGGCCAAAACAACCGTCGTGCCAACGACCTAGACCTGAAAACAGAAGAGATTCACGCTCAAGATAAGCACATTGTGGTTATCGGTGGTGGTGATACGGGTTCTGACTGTGTAGGTACCTCAAACCGTCATAAAGCAGCAAGCATTACTCAGGTAGAGATCATGCCGATCCCACCAGAGAAGCGCCCTGCAAATATGCCTTGGCCTCAATACCCAATGATCATGAAAACAACGACTTCTCACGAAGAAGGTTGTGAACGTCACTGGAACATCTTGACTAAAGAGTTCATCGGTAACGAGCAAGGTCAAGTAACGGGTCTACGTATTGCTGACATCGTTTGGCAAGATGCGAAACCAGGTGAGCGCCCAAGCTTTGATGAAGTGGCGAACACAGAACGTGTTATCCCTTGTGATATGGCATTTCTAGCGATGGGTTTCTTACACCCAGAACCAACAGGTGTGCTAGCTCAACTAGACATTAAACTGGACGAGCGCGGTAACGTCGCTTCTGAAGGTTACGCAACTAACCAGAAAGGCGTTTTCGCTGCTGGTGATATGCGTACTGGTCAATCTCTAGTTGTACGTTGTATTAATGAAGGTCGTGAATGTGCAATTGCTATTGATGACTTCTTAATGGGTAACTCAAACTTAGAAGCGAAAGCTGATTCACTCATGCTTTCCGCATAATATTTCTCGGGCTAGCGTCAATGACGTTAGCCTAGAGGAAAAGCGACACCCTTCCTAACTTTTATATTTGGCTAGCACTCGATGCTAGCCTTTTTTCTATCTGGCCTTCGGCGTTTTCAAAAACACCCTGTTGTATATGTTAAATATCATTAACATTCATCTTGCATATCTCATTGATATCCATCGACTATTTTAGATTATTAAGTGGCTAATCGCGTTTATGCATGATAATTAACCATGAACTTGACCTTAAACACAATTAGCTATACGTTGTAAAGCTGATGAAAATAAAATCAATCGGTTTTGTTAACACAACCAATAACGTTTTAACTGGCTAAAGCAAACTATCAGTTTACAAAAAACAACAAGTACATGAATAGTTAGTCATTTACTGTCTGGATGACAGAGAAGCAAAAGGGAGAATTGCAATGGCTCTATATGATCCTAGTCTTGAAAAAGACAACTGTGGATTTGGTTTAATAGCGCAAATGGAAGGCCAACCTAGTCATAAGTTGGTAAGAACTGCTATTTCAGCCCTAGATCGCATGACACACCGTGGTGGTATCGCTGCGGATGGTAAAACCGGAGATGGCTGTGGCTTATTACTACAGAAGCCAGACTCTTACCTCAGAATTATCGCAGAAGAGAATAACTTCAACCTCGGCAAGCAATACGCTGTCGGCATGATTTTCTTCAGCCAAGACCCAATCAAAGCGCAATCCGCGCAAGACATCGTCAATAAAGAGCTCGCTCAAGAGACACTCACTGTTGCAGGTTGGCGTGTCGTGCCGACTAACACCGACGTTTTGGGTCCAATCGCAAAAGACTCGGTTCCAAATATTCAACAAGTGTTTATCTCTGCTCCTGCCGGTTGGCGTGAGCGTGACATCGAACGACGCCTATACATTGCTCGCCGCAGAATTGAAAAGCAGATCACCGAAGACAAAGATTTCTATATCTGTAGCCTTTCAACACAGGTAATGGTCTACAAAGGTCTGTGTATGCCGGCCGATCTTCCGCGATTTTACCTCGATCTTGCAGACTTACGTATGGAATCTGCAATATGTCTGTTCCACCAGCGTTTCTCAACTAACACACAACCACGCTGGCCACTGGCTCAACCATTCCGTTATTTAGCGCACAATGGTGAGATCAATACCATTGAAGGTAACCGCCAATGGGCCAAGGCTCGTGCCTATAAATTCTCTTCACCGCTGCTGCCAGACTTACAAACCGCAGCGCCCTTTGTGAATGAGACAGGCTCAGACTCTTCAAGCCTAGATAATATGCTCGACCTGTTCCTTGCCGGAGGTATGGATGTGTTCCGAGCGATGCGTATGCTTGTTCCGCCCGCTTGGCAAAATCACCCAGACATGGACCCAGATCTGCGTGCCTTCTACGACTTCAAC
This sequence comes from Vibrio sp. 14G-20, assembly GCF_026241515.1. Lineage (GTDB taxonomy): Bacteria > Pseudomonadota > Gammaproteobacteria > Enterobacterales > Vibrionaceae > Vibrio. The sequence goes on along the minus strand of NZ_JAPHPW010000003.1, from coordinate 192,106 downwards.
TCCAAGCACATGGAACCGTGGGATGGCCCTGCTGGCATCGTACTTTCAGATGGTCGTTACGCCGCATGTAACCTCGATAGAAATGGCCTGCGCCCAGCGCGTTATGTGATTACTAAAGACAACCTAATCACACTGGCATCTGAGGTCGGTATCTGGAACTACGCACCAGATGAAGTTGCAGAAAAAGGCCGTGTTGGTCCAGGTGAATTACTGGTAATAGATACTCGCCGCGGCAAGCTATGGCAATCTAATGAGATCGACAATGACCTCAAAGGTCGCCACCCATATAAAGAGTGGATGGAAAAGAACGTTCACAAGTTAACGCCATTTTCCGCGCTGCAAGATGACCAAGTCGGTAAGCGTAGCTTTGACGATGACACGCTCAAGACCTACCAAAAACAGTTTGCGATGAGCAACGAGGAGTCTGACCAAGTACTGCGTGTACTTGGTGACATGGGGCAAGAAGCGGTAGGTTCAATGGGCGATGATACGCCGATGGCTGTGCTCTCTTCAAAAGAACGTCTGGTCACTGATTACTTCCGCCAGAAGTTTGCACAGGTCACCAACCCACCTATTGATCCATTACGTGAAAAACACGTGATGTCTTTGGCGACCAGTATTGGTAAAGAGATGAACGTGTTCTGTGAAACAGACGGTCACGCCTATCGTGTCACGTTTGATTCACCAGTACTGCTTTATTCAGACATGCAGCAACTTCTGCAGTTGAGTCAAAAACATTACCGTCATGTCATTCTCAGTATGCACTACGATCCTAACCATCAAGACCTTGAACAAGCGATCAAAGCGGTATGTGATAGTGCAGAACAAGAAGTCCGCGAGGGTGCGGTTTTAGTTGTACTCTCGGATAAAGGTTTAGAAAAAGGCAAACTACCAATCCCTGCAGCCATGTTGGTTGGTGCGGTGCAAACAAGACTTGCTGATACCAATCTGCGTTGTGATGCCAACATCGTGGTTGAGACAGCAACTGCTCGTGACCCACACCAGTTCGCAGTGCTACTTGGCTTCGGTGCGACCGCGGTTTATCCATATCTGGCTTATGAAGCATTAGGTAAAATGTTGGATGATGGCTCTTTAGACAAAGACTACCGCACCGCGATGCAAAACTACCAAAACGGCATCAACAAAGGTCTGTATAAGATCATGTCGAAGATGGGTATTTCTACGATTGCTTCATATCGTTGTTCGCAGCTTTTCGAAGCCGTTGGCCTACATTCCGACGTTGTTGAGCTCTGTTTCCGCGGAGTTACTACACGAATCCAAGGCGCGAGCTTTAGCGATTTCCAACAAGACATCTATAACTTATCTCGTAAAGCGTGGACCAAACGTAAGCCAATCGAGCACGGTGGTTTACTGAAATACGTCCATGGTGGTGAATACCACGCTTATAACCCAGACGTGGTCGGCACACTGCAAACGGCAGTGAAAACCGGAGAAACGTCGGATTACCTCTCTTTTGCTAAGCAAGTAAATGCTCGCCCTGCCGCGATGTTGCGTGACTTAATGAGCCTTAAAAAAGCCGATAAGCCGCTAACACTTGAGCAAGTAGAGCCGAGCAGTGACCTCTTTAAGCGCTTTGACTCGGCAGCGATGTCGATTGGTGCTCTGAGCCCAGAAGCGCATGAAGCATTAGCGATGGCGATGAACCGCTTGGGTGGTTACTCGAACTCTGGCGAAGGTGGTGAAGATCCACGACGCTTTGGTACCGACCGTAACTCGCGCATCAAACAGATTGCGTCTGGTCGTTTTGGTGTGACTCCGCACTACTTAACCAATGCGGATGTTCTGCAAATCAAGGTCGCACAAGGCGCTAAACCTGGAGAAGGTGGTCAGCTGCCAGGTCATAAGGTAACGGCAGAAATCGCCAAACTGAGATACTCGGTTCAGGGTGTCACTCTGATCTCCCCTCCTCCGCACCACGATATTTACTCAATCGAAGATTTGGCTCAGCTGATTTTCGACCTTAAGCAAGTTAACCCTAACGCCTTGGTTTCAGTGAAGCTAGTATCTGAACCGGGTGTCGGTACTATCGCGACAGGTGTAGCAAAAGCCTATGCCGATCTAATCACTATCTCTGGCTACGATGGCGGTACAGCGGCGAGCCCACTGACCTCGGTAAAATACGCAGGTTGTCCTTGGGAGCTAGGGCTAGCAGAAACCCAGCAAGCTCTGGTTGCTAATGGGCTTCGTCATAAGATCCGCCTACAAGTCGACGGTGGTTTGAAAACTGGTCTCGATGTGATTAAAGGCGCGATTTTAGGTGCTGAAAGCTTTGGTTTTGGTACCGCGCCGATGGTTGCAATGGGCTGTAAGTTCCTACGAATTTGTCACCTAAACAACTGTGCAACGGGTGTCGCGACTCAAGATGAAACACTGCGCCGCGAATACTTCAAAGGTCTACCTGATATGGTGGTGAACTACTTTACTGGCCTAGCCGATGAAGTTCGCCAATACCTTGCAGAGCTTGGTGTAGAAAAACTTACCGACTTGATTGGCCGTACTGATTTGCTTGAGGCTGTTCAAGGTCTCACCGCGAAACAGAGCAAACTCGATCTATCTTCAATACTCGAAGCTCCAGTTTCTCCAGAGGGTCACCCTCTGTATTGGACCGAACCAAACGCGCCATTTGATAAGGCCCAGCTCAACCAGCAAATTCTGGATGATGCACTCGATGCGATCGAGAAAAGACAGTCCACCAGCCTTTACTACAACGTGATTAATACAGACCGCTCGATTGGCGCACGTATCTCTGGCGAAATTGCTAAGCGATACGGCAACCAAGGCATGGCAGGTTCACCAATCAAGTTATACCTCGACGGTACAGCAGGCCAATCTTTTGCGGTTTGGAACGCAGGCGGCGTTGAGCTGTACCTAACAGGCGATGCTAATGACTATGTTGGCAAAGGTATGGCTGGCGGCAAAGTGGCTATCAAGCCTCACCAAGGCACCGCATTTACTTGTAACGAAGCGACCATCATAGGCAACACCTGTCTGTATGGCGCAACTGGAGGCAAGCTGTTTGCAGCTGGTACGGCTGGCGAACGATTTGGTGTACGTAACTCAGGTACGGTTGCGGTGATTGAAGGTGCAGGTGACAACGCTTGTGAATACATGACAGGCGGTATTGTTGCGATTCTTGGCGCGACTGGCGTCAACTTCGGCGCCGGTATGACCGGTGGTTTTGCTTATGTGATGGATAAGAATGAAGACTTCCAAGGTCGAGTGAACAACGAGTCGGTCGAGGCACTTTCTCTGTCTGACTTATTTATCCACCAAGAACATCTGCGTGGCTTAATTGCAGAGCACTTAGAAGAGACTGGCTCAGTACACGCTGAAGCTATTCTGGCGAACTTTGATGAATGGATTCCAAAGTTCTACCTAGTGAAGCCAAAGACGGCGGATCTGAACACCTTGCTCGGCCACCAAAGCCGCAGCTCAGCTGAACTTCGTGTTCAAGCGCAATAATTGGAAGGAGCCAATAATGAGCCAGAATGTATACCAATTTATTGATGTGAATCGCGTAGACCCAGCGAAGAAACCAATCAAGATACGTAAGATTGAGTTTGTAGAGATCTACGAACCTTTCACTAAACAGCAAGCCAAAGCGCAAGCAGACCGTTGTTTAGACTGTGGTAACCCATACTGTGAATGGAAATGCCCAGTCCACAACTACATCCCTCAGTGGCTCAAGCTTGCCAATGAAGGACGTATTATCGAAGCCGCTGAACTGTCTCACCAGACCAACAGCTTACCTGAGGTTTGTGGACGAGTTTGTCCTCAAGACCGACTGTGTGAAGGTTCTTGTACCCTCAATGACGATTTCGGTGCGGTCACCATAGGTAATATTGAAAAATACATTACCGACAAAGCCTTTGAGATGGGCTGGAAGCCTGACATGTCTCACGTTGAGTGGACTGATAAAAAGGTCGCTATCATCGGTGCGGGACCTGCAGGTCTGGCGGCGGCTGATATCCTAGTTCGTAATGGCGTGAAAGCTGTTGTATTTGACCGTTACCCAGAGATCGGTGGCCTACTGACATTTGGTATCCCATCGTTCAAGCTTGAGAAAGGCATCATGGAAAATCGTCGCCGTATCTTCAGCGAGATGGGCGTTGAGTTCCAAATGAATACCGAAGTCGGCAAAGATATACAACTTCAGCAGCTTGTCGATGATTACGATGCTGTCTTCTTAGGTGTCGGTACCTATAAAAACATACGTGCAGGCTTAGACAACGAAGATGCACCGGGCGTTTATGATGCCCTACCTTTCCTAATATCTAACACCTACAAGGTAATGGATTTAGAAAACCCAACTCCGTTCATCGACATGCAAGGCAAGAAGGTGGTCGTGCTTGGTGGTGGTGATACCGCGATGGACTGTGTAAGAACCTCGATTCGCCAACATGCAGCCAATGTTGTGTGTGCTTACCGCCGAGATGAAGCCAACATGCCAGGCTCTCGCCGTGAGGTAAAAAATGCACGTGAAGAGGGTGTGAAGTTCAAGTTCAACCTACAACCTATTGGCTTAGAGCTTAACAGCGCTGGTCATGTGGTTGGTGTAAAAGTCGTGAAAACCGCTTTGGGTGAACCTGATGAAGCAGGCCGTCGTCGCCCAGAACCGGTCGAAGGCAGTGAGCATGTTCTTGAGGCCGATGCCGTGATCATGGCATTTGGTTTCCAACCTCACGCGATGGAGTGGCTAGAACCATTTGGTGTTGAACTCGACCAATGGGGCCGCATCAAGGCTCCCGGCAAACAAGAGTTTCAATACCAAACCACCAACAGTAAGATCTTTGCAGGTGGTGATGCAGTTCGAGGATCTGACTTAGTGGTAACCGCTATCGATGAAGGCCGTAAAGCCGCAGAAGGAATATTGGATTACCTAGAAGTGTGACTAGGGCGTGTTGATCTTTCGAGCTGATTTTTGCAGCGAGTTGCTGGGTATTTATACAAGGCAGAGGCGTCGATGTGTAGCTAGCCTACATGAGAAGCCGATAACGCAGTAGAAATGACCAGCAAACGCTGCCCGAAGGGTTCGAGCTGGGCGCCCCCGCAAAAAGCGTTTTACTCTTTGTTGAGGGAGATTTGCTTAGAGTGACTAGGCTACTTCCCCCTCGCCGCGATTAAAACGCTTTTATCTCGAACAAAATTTAACCACGAAAGGTCAACACGCCCTAATACAAGGTTTCCTTTATTACTCAGTTCGTTACTATAAAAAAGGATCCAATTATGGATCCTTTTTTGAATTAGATTCGTTTATCACAAGCACAACGAAAATACGTAAAACAATTACAAATAAGCCAATACCGATAACTACAATTAGAATTAAAAACAAGCCATAGGAAACACTATGAAAAAAGCCGCTCTCCTCTCGCTATCACTTTTAACGTTAACCGCTTGCAGCCAAGGAATCACGGACATGAAAGACAGAACTTCATCACCTTGTGGAGACAAACCAAACTGCGTATCAACTCAAGATGACCGTGAGCAGCATGCATTGGCCGCGTTTGAGTTATCAGATTCAGCAAACCTAGATGCGATTGAGCAGGTTGCACTCACCTTACCGGGGTCAAAAACCGCGAGCAAAACAGAAGATTACCTGCGTGTTGAATGTACCTCTCGCATCATGCGTTTTGTCGATGACTTAGAACTTAAAATCACCGATGGCAAACTGATCGTACGTTCTGAGTCTCGTACTGGTCATTCTGATTTTGGTGTGAACCGAAAACGTGCTGAACAACTTCGCGCAAGCCTAAAAAGCGAAGGCCTAATCAAATAGATAAAAGAATACGTAGATAAATCGCTGCTATTCGGATGAGAAGTGCCTCAGGGCTGTCGCTCGACACTTCTCTTCCATGCTACAATTTCGCTCTACTGTTTAAATATTTTTATTAAGAGACTACACATGAAAATCGGCATCATTGGCGCAATGGAGCAAGAAGTTGCGATCCTAAAAGCAGCAATTTCAGACATTACTGAAGTTAATAAAGGCGGTTGTACCTTTTTCTCTGGTCAGCTAAATGGTGTTGACGTTGTTTTGCTTCAATCAGGCATTGGTAAAGTAGCAGCAGCAGTTGGTACTTCAATCCTTCTAAGCGAATACCAACCAGATGTCGTTCTAAACACTGGCTCTGCTGGCGGTTTTGATTCAACACTGAACCTTGGCGACGTGGTTATCTCAACTGAAGTTCGTCACCACGATGCAGACGTTACGGCTTTCGGTTACGAAATTGGTCAAATGGCAGGTCAACCTGCAGCATTCAAAGCTGACGACAAGCTGATGCAAGTTGCTGAACAAGCGCTATCTCAAATGGAAGATAAGCACGCTGTTCGTGGCCTTATCTGTACTGGCGACGCATTTGTATGCACAGCTGAACGCCAAGAGTTCATCCGTAAGCATTTCCCATCAGTGGTTGCTGTAGAGATGGAAGCTTCTGCGATTGCTCAAGCTTGTCACCAATTCCAAGTTCCATTCGTGGTTGTACGTGCAATCTCTGACGTTGCAGACAAAGAATCACCAATGAGCTTCGAAGAGTTCCTGCCGCTAGCAGCACAAAGCTCTTCTGAAATGGTTATCAAAATGGTTGCCCTACTAAAGTAAGCGACTAGACATGCAAACACTGTTTGATCAGGTATTTGCCAATGGCGTGCTCCTTGTAATGTGGGGAGCACTGCTTTTTCATTTAATTTTACCTATTCCTCATGCCGCACACCCCACGACCTTATGGCATAAGTTTGCTGAGCTTTTAGCAAGCAAGGTTAATAACAACCAAAACTATTCCCAAAGCTTAATCTCGGGCACATTAGCCTGGGGATTAATGGTGCTGCCGACTCTGATTATTCTGTTGGCCTTGCAACCTTTGGTTTGGCAATCTCAGCTATTTGAGTTAGCGCTGCTATTACTCGCGATTGATTGGCGTAATAATGAAAAGCTGGCTAATCAGTTGATCAAAGCACTTGGTCGAGAAGATAAAGCTGCCGCTCGTCAGTTACTGGCTCCAATTGTCAATCGTCAGACCGAATCACTTTCTTCACTTGGACTAGGCAAAGCCGCCACAGAAACTATCATCATGGGTTACGCTCGTAACGTGGTTTGTGTGCTGTTCTGGTATGCCATCGGTGGTGGTATCGCCGCATTGATGTATCGCCTGATTGTAGAATTAGCTCGAGCTTGGTCACCAAGCCGTAAGCAGTTCTCTCCTTTTGGCTCAACGGCAATCAAGATCGTCGCTATCCTAGAATTTATACCAATGCGCTTGTTTGCCTTGATGATCGTATGTGGTGATAAAGCGTCTCACACATTCAAGATGATGCTCGTTCAGAGCCGCTCTTGGCCTCTACCCGGCCCTGCATGGTTAATTACCGCCGTAGGTAACAAGTTAGAGTTATCATTGGGTGGCCCTGCCATTTATGACAACACCAAAGCCATTCGTGCAAAATTAGGCGGCAGAATCGCCCCATCAGCGCTGCACTTATCTCAGGTTCAAAAGCTGCTTTTTGGTCGCATCGCTGTCTGGATATTCTTACAAAGCCTAGCCTTACTCATTATTCACCAAGGGATTTAAAGTGAAACCCTCTCAACTTGTTACACGATGTACAGCCCTCGCGTTCAGTCTCAGCTTCAGTTTTTGGGCACCCACTTCACTTGCGACAGAAGTCGTGACGGCCGAACGTGTTATCAGCCTCGCTCCTCATGCCACAGAACTTGCATACAGCGCAGGCTTGGGTGACAACCTTATCGCAGTGAGTGAACGAAGTGATTACCCACCACAGGCTGATAAGCTTGAGAAGGTAGCAAACTATCAAGGCATCAAGGTTGAGAAAATCATCGCACTGCAGCCAGATCTGATTCTTGCGTGGCCTGCAGGCAACCCGCCTAGAGAACTCGCGAAATTAGAGCAGTTTGGTTTCAATATTTACTACTCAAAAACCAAAAGCCTAGACAGCATCGCGACCAATATTGAACAACTCAGCCAATACGCAAGTGACCCTAGTATCGGTGAGAATAATGCCAAACAATACAAAGAACAGCTCAACGCGTTAAGGCTAAAATATAAAGACGCCGAGCCTGTAAACTACTTTTATCAGCTTAGCGAAAAGCCGATCATCACTGTGGCTCAAGGGCACTGGCCAAGTGAGGTGTTTGAGTTTTGTGGTGGTCACAATATTTTTGAAGACAGCGCATCCCCTTATCCGCAAGTTGGAATTGAACAAGTTGTCTTAAGGAAACCGCAAGTGATCTTCACATCTCAGCACGCGATTGAGAATGGAACCATGTGGCAAACATGGGAAGATGAGATCCCAGCTGTCGCTCAAAATCAGATTTGGTCCCTCAATTCTGACTGGATTAATCGCCCGACAACGAGAACCTTGAAAGCGATCCAACAAGTGTGCGATTTCTTCGATAGAGCTAGGCAAAATCACTAACTATTTGCTGCATTTTTTCGTACAATTCGCCACCGACCTATCCCTACAATTTTAACTATAAGAGCACCAGTATCATGGACTCCATGCTGCTTTATATTATCGATTTATTTGGCACTGCCATTTTTGCTGTCTCAGGCGTATTTGTCGCTGGCCGTCTTAAGATGGATCCCTTTGGCGTCGCCGTTCTAGGCAGTGTAACCGCGATTGGCGGCGGCACTATTCGTGACATGGCATTAGGTGCAACTCCCGTATTTTGGATCACCGATACCACCTACCTTTGGGTCATCATCACCACCTGTTTGCTGACCATGATTATAGTAAGACGCCCAAAGCGTTTGGCTTGGTGGATCCTGCCTGTATGTGATGCGATCGGCTTAGCGGTATTTGTTGGCATTGGTGTTGAGAAAGCACTGATTTATCAAGACTCTGCATTGGTTGCTATTATCATGGGTGTGATCACAGGCTGCGGTGGCGGCATTATCCGTGACGTACTTGCTCGTGAGGTCCCAATGATCCTAAGAAGTGAAGTCTACGCGACTGCTTGTATCATTGGTGGCGCTTTCCATACTATAGCGATCAGCATGGGACACGACTCAGAAACTGCATTTTTGGCCGGCGTGTTTTCAACACTATTGATCAGGCTTGGCGCCATTCGTTGGCATTTATCATTACCAACCTTTGCTATAAAATAGGCCATCGTTACAAATTGAAGGCTCCGCAACGGAGCCTTTTTTAATCCGGCTCACTCTCCAGTCCATTCTTATGATCTTTCGTGACACTTTACGTTCCCAATTTAAAATACCTAACTGAGTTCAAACCTTTCGCTTCAAATCTAGAGAATGAAGAGTGTTTGAGGTAACTTGATTCAATCATTCCCAACTTTCATGAATATTACTAAATGCTACTCGAAGGAATCGAAACTCTATTGGTATTGAGTAAAGCAAAGACGATGAGCCGTACAGGCAGTTTGCTTTATATCAGCCAATCTGCGGTCAGCAAACGGATTGCAAATTTAGAAAAGAAGCTAGGTAAAAAGCTCATCGAGCCGAGTGGCCGACAGATAAAACTGACGCCAGATGCGATTGCATTGATCGAGAGTATCGGCCCTACGTTCAATGAACTTCGTGGTCTTATTTATGAACAGCAAGAGTTGGAAGATACCACTCTAATTACCCTAGACAGCTCTAAATCTCTGATAGCGGGCTACTTAGGTGAGATGATGGGGCAATTTATCCAGCAAGATAAATACATCACCATTACCACTAACCACACGCCAAGAATCATAGAGCGAGTGCAATCAGGCAAGGCAACTCTAGGATTGTGCGCAGGCTTATTGCCACCGCATCACGGGTTGATGACCTTCCACCTGTTTGATGAGCCGTTTTACATTGTGAGTAAGCAACCACTCACGGCTCTTCCTCCATTGGTCATTACTAACGATATGACCAACCCAGCTAACTCTTATCAATTATCTGTGTTGGAAAAATTCGGTATCAAGCCCTTGATGGAGATGGATGCCTACACCGCAGCAGCGCAGCTTGCATTGGGTGGAACTGGGCCGGCTTTAATCCCGCTCTCTATCGTAAAAACACTCAATATTGAGCCTCAATATTTGTATAGCTTCCCTGAATTAGCAGGCTTAATCCGACCGATTCATATCTGTGTGAGACCAAATAGCTATCAGTCTCCGAGAGTTAAAATACTGATAGAATCCATTGTTGATGCTGTTCCCAAAGCAGTTTAGAAGCCATCAGCATCGACATCACGATCACAAGGGGGCGAATCCATTTCTGCCCTTTTGTCACCACGACTTTAGCGCCAAGCTGAGCCCCCATAAAGCCACCAACCGCCATCACCAATCCTAATTCCCAAATTGGCAAACCAGCCAAAATAAAGAAGATCAGTGCTGCAATGTTCGAGGTGAAGTTCAGTACTTTGGTACGTGCTGTAGCATCGACTAATGAGAAATGACCAATCGCGACAAAACAAACCGTGAAGATTGAGCCAGTGCCTGGGCCAAAGAAGCCATCATAGAAACCAACACCGCCACCAACACATAACGCAAACATCGCCTCAGAGATCTTTTGTTTGCCTTCAGAGGCTCTGGTTTGTGGTGCTAATAAGAAATAGAGAGAGATAGCGATAAGTAACAGTGGGATCACGCTGGTCAGAAGACTCGCATCGATGTATTGAACTAACTCTGCACCAATAGCCGAACCGATAAAAGTACAAAAGATAGCGAGGCGCATCTCTTTAATACTAACGATACCGTTACGCACGAAGTACCAGCTCGCTGAGAAACTGCCAAATGAGCTTTGAAGTTTGTTGGTCGCCAGAGCTTGTGTTGGTGGCACTCCAGCCGCGAGCAATGCAGGTAGAGTCAACAACCCACCGCCGCCAGCCATTGCATCAATAAAGCCTGCTGCCGTTGCAACAACAAACAAGATAGCCAATATTTCTAGAGTGATTTCCATATACCCAACGCCTTAAATTCTCGTGTAGCGACAAGTTACCACCCTGAGCAAACGATCAACAACGAAACACAAGATTGTAACCTATTCCAGATTTTCATCATTTAACTCATGCTAGATAACAGACATAAAAAAGCCCACTCCGAAGAGTGGGCTTTGAGCATTTATATCCGCTTAACAGCGATACACTTTAGGCGATTAAGCTTGAGAAGCTTTAACCTGTGCGTGTAGTTCTTGAACTGAAGTTACTGACGTCTTCGCGTCTGCAGTGTGCGCCATACAAGTCGCGAATGCAGCGTTTAGCGTAGTCGTGTAGTTAACTTTCTCAGCCAATGCGCCACGACGAAGTACTTTAGAATCTTCAATCGCTTGACGACCAGCAGCTGTGTTCACGATGTACGTGTACTCGTTGTTCTTGATACGGTCAAGAATGTGAGGACGACCTTCGTGTACCTTGTTTACTAGACGTGGGTTGATACCCGCTTCGCCAAGGATAACCGCTGTACCGTGTGTTGCGTCTAGCTGGTAACCAAGCTTAGATAGCTTAGATGCTAGGTCAACAACACGCTCTTTGTCGCCTTCGCGAACAGAAAGAAGTGCACGGCCGCCTTCTGGGTAGATGTTGCCACAACCCAATTCAGCTTTAGAGTATGCTTCTGCGAACGTCGCACCAACACCCATAACTTCACCAGTAGAGCGCATTTCTGGGCCTAACAACGGGTCAACACCAGGGAACTTGTTGAATGGAAGTACAACTTCTTTCACTGAGTAGTAAGGTGGGATGATTTCTTTCGTAAAGCCTTGAGACTCTAGCGATTGACCCGCCATTACACGAGCTGCAATCTTAGCGATTGGCGCACCAGTTGCTTTAGATACAAATGGAACCGTACGTGCTGCACGAGGGTTAACCTCGATTAGGTACACTTCATTGTTCTTAACAGCAAACTGCGTGTTCATCAGACCACGAACACCCAACTCGAACGCTAGCTTTTCAACTTGCTCGCGCATTACGTCTTGGATTTCTTGGCTTAGCGTGTATGCAGGAAGAGAACATGCTGAGTCACCAGAGTGAACACCCGCTTGCTCGATATGCTCCATGATACCGCCGATAACAACGCGCTCACCGTCACAAATTGCATCTACGTCCACTTCAACAGCGTCGTCTAGGAAGCTATCAAGTAGTACTGGAGATTCGTTTGATACGCTAACTGCTTCGTTGAAGTAGCGACGTAAATCTTGCTCGTCGTATACGATTTCCATCGCACGACCACCAAGTACGTAAGAAGGACGTACAACAAGTGGGAAACCGATTTCACGAGATTTCTCTACCGCTTGCTCCATTGTTGTTACTGTTGCATTTTCTGGCTGAAGTAGGCCTAGACGGTCTACAGCAACTTGGAAACGCTCACGGTCTTCTGCACGGTCGATTGCGTCTGGGCTAGTACCAATGATTGGTACGCCAGCAGCTTCAAGAGCACGAGCCAGTTTAAGTGGCGTTTGACCACCGTACTGAACGATAACGCCTTTTGGCTTCTCAACACGAGCGATTGCTAGTACGTCTTCCAGAGTTACTGGTTCGAAGTACAGACGGTCAGATGTATCGTAGTCTGTAGAAACAGTCTCAGGGTTACAGTTAACCATGATAGTTTCGTAGCCATCTTCACGTAGTGCTAGTGATGCGTGTACACAACAGTAGTCAAATTCAATACCTTGGCCGATACGGTTTGGACCGCCGCCTAGAATCATGATCTTGTCTTTGTCTGTTGGGTTCGCTTCACACTCGTCATCGTAAGAAGAGTACATGTAAGCCGTGTCAGAAGAGAACTCAGCCGCACACGTATCTACACGCTTGTACACTGGGTGGATATCATATTGGTCACGCAGACGACGGATTTCGCTTTCCGCTACACCTAGAATCTTAGATAGGCGCGCATCAGCAAAACCTTTACGCTTAAGCTTGTTTAGCTCGTCTTTGTTCAGACCAGCAAAGCCTTTCGCTTTCAGTTCTTGCTCTAGCTTAACAATGTCTTCGATTTGAACTAGGAACCAACGGTCGATTTGCGTTAGGTTGAATACACCATCTACCGACATGCCAGCACGGAATGCGTCAGCAATGTACCAAATACGCTCTGCGCCAGCTTCTTTCAGTTCATGACGGATAGTCGTTAGAGCATCAGGTGCGTCTAGGTCTACCATTTCGTCAAAACCAGTCGCGCCAACTTCTAGGCCGCGAAGTGCTTTTTGTAGAGATTCTTGTTGGTTACGGCCGATAGCCATAACTTCACCAACAGACTTCATTTGAGTCGTTAGACGGTCGTTAGCACCTGCAAATTTCTCGAAGTTAAAACGAGGAATCTTAGTTACTACGTAGTCGATTGTTGGTTCGAATGATGCTGGCGTTGCGCCGCCAGTGATGTCATTCATTAACTCGTCTAGCGTGAAGCCAACAGCCAGTTTCGCTGCAATCTTAGCGATTGGGAAACCTGTTGCTTTAGAAGCTAGTGCTGAAGAGCGAGATACACGTGGGTTCATCTCGATGATAACCATGCGGCCATCTTTCGGGTTGATACCAAACTGTACGTTTGAACCACCTGTTTCAACACCAATCTCACGCAGTACTGCTAGAGATGCGTTACGCATTAGTTGGTATTCTTTGTCTGTCAGCGTTTGAGCTGGAGCCACAGTGATTGAGTCACCTGTGTGAATACCCATTGGGTCGAAGTTTTCAATCGCACATACGATGATGCAGTTGTCGTTTTTGTCACGAACCACTTCCATCTCGTACTCTTTCCAACCGATAAGTGATTCATCGATAAGAAGTTCGTTAGTTGGAGATAAGTCCAAACCACGACGACAGATTTCTTCAAATTCTTCTTTGTTGTAAGCGATACCACCACCAGTACCACCCATCGTGAACGATGGACGAATGATACAAGGGAAGCCAACCATGTCTAAAACTTTGTAAGCTTCTTCCATCGTTTTCGCTGTATCAGCAGTTGGACACTCAAGGCCAATTGCTTTCATTGCTTTATCGAAGCGTGAACGGTCTTCTGCTTTATCGATAGCGTCAGCCGTTGCACCAATCATTTCAACACCGAACTCTTCAAGAACGCCGTGCTTTTCTAGGTCTAACGCACAGTTCAATGCAGTTTGACCACCCATAGTAGGTAGAACTGCATCAGGCTTCTCTTTAGCGATGATGTTACGCACAACTTCCCATTGGATAGGCTCGATGTAAGTTGCATCGGCCATGTCTGGGTCAGTCATGATTGTCGCTGGGTTCGAGTTTACAAGAATAACTCGGTAACCTTCTTCGCGAAGCGCTTTACAAGCTTGAGCACCAGAGTAATCGAACTCACATGCTTGGCCGATAACGATCGGGCCAGCACCTAGAATAAGAATACTTTTAATGTCAGTACGTTTTGGCATTGTCTACTACTCCGAATTACGCTGTGTGCTGTTTGATTAGTTCAATAAAGTGGTCGAATAACGGCGCTGCGTCTTCTGGACCTGGGCTCGCTTCTGGGTGACCTTGGAAGCTGAATGCTGGTTTGTCTGTACGGTGAATACCTTGTAGAGAACCATCAAATAGTGATTTGTGCGTTGCACGTAGTGTCTCTGGAAGGGTTTCTTCGTCAGCAGCAAAGCCGTGGTTTTGCGAAGTAATCATCACAACATCACGATCTAAATCTTTAACCGGGTGGTTTGCACCGTGGTGACCAAACTTCATCTTCACAGTCTTAGCGCCTGACGCAAGAGCAAGAATCTGGTGACCTAGACAGATACCGAAGATTGGTAAGCCTTTTTCTAGGAACACTTTTGTCGCTTCAATTGCGTAAGTACATGGTTCTGGGTCACCAGGGCCATTTGAAAGGAAAACACCGTCTGGGTTCAGAGCTAGTACTTCTTCAGCAGAAGTTTCAGCTGGAACAACCGTTAGGCGGCAGCCGCGGTCAACAAGCATTCGTAGGATGTTTCGTTTTGCACCGAAGTCATAAGCAACAACGTGGTATGGCAATTCAGAGTCTGCTTTCGCTTCAGGAAGTCCACCCGTAAGCGTCCACGAACCTTGTTTCCATTGATACGCTTCTTTTGTTGTAACTTCTTTCGCAAGGTCCATACCTTTCAGGCCAGGGAATTCTTTTGCTTTAGCTAGAGCCAAAGCTTCGTCTAGGTTGTTACCCGCTACGATGCAACCGTTCTGTGCGCCTTTTTCACGAAGAATACGCGTCAGCTTACGAGTATCGATATCAGCGATACCAACAACGTTTTGCGACTTAAGGTAATCAGAAAGGGATTGTTCATTACGGAAGTTAGAAGCGATTAGAGGGAGATCGCGAATCACAAGGCCTTGAGCGTGGATTGAAGAAGATTCTTCGTCTTCGGAATTGGTTCCGGTATTGCCAATGTGAGGGTAAGTAAGGGTAACGATTTGTTGAGAATAGGAAGGATCAGTGAGGATTTCTTGGTACCCCGTCATCGAGGTATTAAAAACGACTTCACCAACTGCAGAACCTACAGAGCCAATGGCTTCACCGTGAAATACTGTCCCATCTTCTAGGACGAGTAGTGCTGACTTCTTCAAGACAACCTCCAGAAATAAAAATGCATTAAAATTGATTTAATTTGCAAATCTACCTTCCTGCAACACCAGAAACTGCGTGTTTATGGAAATTAGACAAATTGGCGGTATTTTAGTGATGTGCGTGATACGTGTCAACATTTAACGCAAAAGAAATTAAACATTTGTAAGGACTAATTCAATTTACGCCATCAAAGCTTCAAAAGTTTAACTTTCATGCTCATTTAGGCCGAATATTACGATTTTCTAATTTTCACCCCTCATTTTAACCAAGTATAGAGTAACAAAAATATCAGCAACAAAAAGCAAACGATAAATTCAAAGAGAAAACATAACAATTTAAAGATCTAAAACAGAAATCACATCAAAGTTAGCATAAATAGCACCTAAACCAAGAGAAAATGACGATAATAAGAAAGTAGAAGGAAGATCTTAGAAGAGGGATTACTGCGAAAAAGAGGCTAAATAAAGAAAGCGCCGGCAATTGCCAGCGCATAAATATCTATTTACAGGTCATTCAAACCTAGGACATCAGTCATGGTATAAAAGCCGGCTGGTTTATCATTTAACCAGACTGCAGCCTTGATTGCGCCATTAGCGAAAGTCATTCGGTCCGTGGCTTTATGAGTAATTTCGACTCGTTCACCGATATCCGCAAACATAGCGGTGTGTTCACCAATAATGTCACCGGCACGAATCGTAGCGAAACCAATCTCATCTTTCGTACGCTCACCAGTAATACCTTCACGTGACCATACGGCTACATCGTTGAGCTCATTGCCCATCGCACCAGCAATCGCCTCGCCCATACCAATCGCTGTACCAGAAGGAGCATCGACTTTATGACGGTGGTGAGCCTCAACGATCTCAACATCGCAGTAATCGCCCATCACTTTAGCGGCCTTTTCTAGCAGCTTAAATACAAGGTTCACACCGACACTGTAGTTAGGTGCCATTACGATAGGCATCTCTTTCGAAGCCGCATCAATCACCTGTTTCTCTTCTTCAGAAAAACCCGTCGTACCGATGATCAGCTTTTTACCGTGACGTTTACAAAGTTCAATATTCGCTAATGTGCTAACAGGGGCAGTAAAATCGACAATCACATCAAACTCTTCGATGGCTTTAGACAAGTCATCCACTAGAGCGACATCAAAACGACCTTCACCACATAACTCGCCAACATCAACACCGACCAAAGATGACTCTGGACGCTCTGAGCCAGCACCAACACTTGCTTCTGAATTATGATGAGCGGCTTTCACCAAGTTGCGACCCATACGGCCCGCTGCTCCTGCAATTGCAATTCTTACCACTGCGAATATCTCCATTGTTTTGGTTACCGTTGCCACTTATCTCTTGCAGCAACGTTCATTCGATTAATCTCTTTAAACTAACAACAATCTCAAACTCAGGCTAGCAATTACGAAAACTCTTTTACCACTCGCTCTAAAATTGGCACATTTGCTTCAGGGAAGGCGTATTGATTCAATGATTCAAGACTAACCCATTCACCTTGCTGACCTTCTTTGCCATAAGGTTGCTGTTCAAAATCGGTCACAAGGATGAAGTCGAACTTAAGCGACTTGTCCGTGTAATCAAACTCAAGGTGCTCAAACAGAGACTGTTCAGTTACTTTGATGCCAATCTCTTCATACAACTCACGAGTCATTGCTTGTTCAATGGTTTCGCCTGCTTCTACCTTGCCGCCTGGGAACTCCCAAAAACCGCCCTTGTGTTTGTCGTCTGGGCGCTTAGTGATAAATACCTGTGACTTATCTTGGTTGAAGATAATGCCCGCTACAATATGGATTCTTTTCATGTGATGGTGTTCCTTAATAAAACGCTTAACTCACATAGTCCCTGAATACGTCATCCTCAAGAAGGAGGAGCGACTGAGTTGAGGAGCTAAAGCAACGTGAGCCTAACTAAACGAGATTCCCTATTACGCTCGTTCCTCGCTATAGGGAATGACGACTTCCTTGTGTAACAAAGTAAGCCATGAAATTTACATACAAAAAGAGCCGCCTAAGCGACTCTTTTTATCAATAAGTTTGTGTGAAGCTAAGCTGTGACGTGGTGAGTGCAAGGAGGAGGCACGGAGCTTACGTTAGTAAGTGAGTACCTCCGACACTGCAATCATCCGTTACAGCAACGATTCACCAAACTTAGTCAATTTTACCGTGACACTGTTTATATTTTTTGCCACTTCCACATGGGCATGGTTCGTTACGACCCACTTTACGCTCATCACGTACTACCGTTTGTGGAGATGCTGGTTCAGCTTCATCGTCACCTAACTGATTTTCAGCCGTTGCGTGTTGTGCTTGTGCACGACGCGCCGCTTCTTCAGCTTGAGCTTGACGTTGAGCTTCCATCTTTTCTACTTCTTCTTGTTGCTGAACGCGAACTTTAGAAAGGATGGTAACAACGTCTGTTTTCAGTACATCTAGTAGGCCTTCAAACAGTTCAAACGACTCGCGCTTGTACTCTTGTTTCGGGTTCTTCTGAGCATAACCGCGTAAGTGGATACCTTGACGAAGGTGATCCATCGCAGCCAAGTGCTCTTTCCAAAGGCCGTCTAGCGTTTGTAGCATCACAGACTTCTCGAAGTTACGCAGTACTTGAGCACCAACCACTTCTTCTTTCTGTTTGTACGAATCTACCGCCATACCAAGAATACGTTCACGCAATGCTTCTTCATAAAGCTTGTCGTCTTCGTCTAACCAACCTTGAATATCAAAATCTAGATCGAAATCATTCTTCAGGCGATCTTGCAGACCCGCGATATCCCACATGTCTTCAAGAGACTGAGGAGCGATGTATTCATCAATAACTGATGCCAGTACATCTTCACGATTGTGTTCGATCATCTCACTGATGTCATCAGAACTCATCAGCTCATCACGTAGCTCATAAACAACCTTACGTTGGTCATTGGCTACATCATCGTACTCAAGAAGCTGCTTACGGATGTCGAAGTTACGACCTTCCACTTTACGTTGTGCTTTTTCAATTGAGCGAGACAGCATCTTAGATTCAATCGCTTCGCCTTCGTCCATACCACTTTGGATAAGACCAGCCATACGATCCGATGTGAAGATACGTAGCAGAGAATCTTCCATTGATAGGTAGAAACGAGAAGAACCCGCATCACCTTGACGACCAGAACGACCACGTAGCTGGTTATCGATACGGCGAGATTCATGACGCTCAGTACCAATGATGTGCAGACCACCTGACTCAAGCACTTTATCGTGTATGATTCTCCAGTCAGCTTTGATCTTCTCGATCTGCTCTTTAGTTGGATTCTCTAGCTTTTCAACTTGTGCCTGCCAGCTACCACCTAACACGATATCGGTACCACGACCAGCCATGTTAGTTGCGATAGTTACCGCACTCGGCATACCAGCTTGTGCAACGATCTCTGCTTCCATTTCGTGGAATTTAGCATTTAGAACGCTGTGCTTAATTTTTGCTTTTTTCAGTGCATTAGACAGCAGTTCAGACTTCTCGATAGAAACTGTACCAACCAATGATGGCTGACCAGCTGCTACACGGTCTTTAATGTCTTCGATGATTGCATTGAACTTGTCTTCTTCAGTACGATAAACCACGTCAGGCATATCGTTACGAACCATAGGCTTGTTGGTTGGGATAACCACCGTTTCTAGGCCGTAGATAGACTGGAATTCGAAAGCTTCTGTATCGGCTGTACCTGTCATACCAGACAGTTTCTCATACAGACGGAAGAAGTTCTGGAATGTAATCGATGCTAGCGTCTGGTTTTCATTCTGAATCTTCACACCTTCTTTAGCTTCAACAGCTTGGTGTAAACCTTCAGACCAACGACGACCAGGCATAGTACGACCAGTATGTTCATCAACGATAACCACTTCGCCTTCTTCAGTAACGATGTAGTCAACGTCTTTCTCAAACAATACGTGTGCACGCAGCGCTGCATTAACATGGTGCAACAGACTGATATTGGTTGGAGAGTAAAGTGTGTCACCCTCTTCCATCAGGCCGTTTTTGACCATTAGTTCTTCTACAAATTCTTGACCGTTTTCAGTCAGGTGAACCTGTTTCGATTTCTCGTCCATGGTGTAGTGACCTTCACCACGGTACTCTTCTGAATCTTCTTTATCTTGGCGCTCTAGAGAAGGAATCAGAGTGTTAATGCGCGTGTAAAGATCTGAACTATCTTCAGCAGGACCAGAGATAATTAATGGAGTACGAGCTTCATCGATTAAGATTGAGTCAACCTCATCGACTACAGCAAAGAAGCGCTCACGTTGAACTCGGTCTTCAGCACGGAAAGCCATGTTGTCACGAAGGTAATCAAAACCAAACTCGTTGTTTGTTCCGTATAGGATATCCGCTTGGTACGCTTCTTTCTTCTCTGGTGGAGCCATATTTGGCACGTTCACGCCAACAGTCATACCAAGGAATTCAAATAATGGGCGGTTTGTTTCCGCATCACGCTTCGCTAGGTAGTCGTTCACCGTTACTACGTGAACACCTTTGCTAGGTAGGGCGTTAAGATAAGCTGGTAGGGTTGCTGTAAGAGTCTTACCTTCACCAGTACGCATTTCTGCAATTTGGCCAGCATTTAGAACCATGCCACCAATCATTTGCACGTCAAAGTGACGCATGCCGTAAACACGCTTAGACGCTTCACGTACCGTAGCAAATGCTTCAGGTAGAAGTTGATCTAGCGATTCACCTTTATCTAAGCGCTCACGAAACTCAACCGTTTTTGCTTTTAGCTCTTCGTCTGAAAGTGCTTCAAACGTTGGTTCGTAGTTATTAATTTCTTTTACAATTTTTCTAAGGCGGCGCAGTGTTCTGTCATTGCGACTGCCAATTACCTTTGTCAGCAGCTTAGTAATCATGTGCTTGGAATCTCTTCGTTCTCAGATCGTCCGCGATCTATTTTAAATGCCGTCAGTGTCTCTACTAGTTATGAACTAGTCTTCAGTTACTAACCAAGGATACTGAGATAAATCTAGTATCTTTGATATTGTACTTGAGAGTAGAGTTTTCAAGGCTTGAGTTAAAATTAATGCCCTTTAGTGTAAGTAATTTTCACACCAACGACCATTTATAACCCCATTTGTTTGATGTGCTTGGAACTTTTCTTTCTAATTGCTGATGGATTAGCCAGACTGCAGCTCATTGGGAGACAACTTTCGGATGTTGACGACACTGTATCTGGAAAATAGATACAAAAAAACCAGGTCAATGACCTGGTTTTCGAAATCTTATATTGTTGTAAACAACAATTACGCTAGAACCATTCCTGGTTCAGCAAATGCAACAGGAGAGCCTACTTCTTCTTCGAATGTTGCCCATTCCCAAGCTTCTGCGTCAGCAAGTACTGCACGTAGTAGTTGGTTGTTTAGGCCGTGACCTGATTTGTATGCACGGAACTCACCAATAATAGCGTGTCCACACATGTACAAGTCACCAATCGCATCTAGTACTTTATGAGTTACGAACTCATTGTCAAAACGTAGACCTTCTTCATTAAGAATTCGATACTCGTCAAGTACGATAGCATTATCAAAGCTACCACCAAGTACTAGGTTTTGAGATTGTAGATACTCAATGTCGCGCATGAAGCCGAAAGTACGAGCGCGAGAAATTTCTTTCACAAAACCTTGTGAAGAGAAATCAAACAACAAACGTTGCTCATCAGATTCAATTGCTGGGTGGTTAAAGTCGATCTCAAAGTCCATACGGAAGCCGTTAAATGGAACAAATTCTGCCCACTTATCGCCATCTTCAAAACGGATAGGCTTTTTGATACGAATAAAACGCTTCGCTGCATTCAGTGTTTCTACACCCGCTTGCTGTAGCAAGTATACGAATGGGCTTGCGCTACCATCCATAATTGGGATCTCAGGAGCATCTACTTCAACAATAATGTTGTCGATGCCCATACCCGCTAAAGCTGCGTTAAGGTGCTCCACTGTAGAGATACGTACGCCTTCATCATTAACAAGAGCGGTACATAACATAGTGTCACGAACTGACGCTGGATCAGCTGGGAAATCTACAGGTGGATTTACATCTGTACGACGATAAACAATACCTGTATTTGCAGCTGCCGGGCGAAGAGTAAGTGTGACTTTACGACCAGAGTGGAGACCCACACCAGTTGTTTTCACAATTTCTTTCAGAGTACGTTGTCTGATCATCTGCTTGCCTCGTTATCAGTGCTACAAATCACGGTCAGTATTTACTGACCGCGAATTTTACCATTAATTCGACGATAGTCAAATTTTGGGTATTTGTTAATCAGCCTGACGTCGTAAGAATGCTGGAATATCTAAGTATCCACTCTCTTTCTCAGCTTTAGGTGCAGCACTTTGGCTAGCGCCTGTACCTGAAGAAACAGGTGACGTTGTTGGCTGTGGTTTAACTTGAGGTTTAACCTCAGTTTTTTCCTGCAATGGTTGTGCCACTTTCTCTTCCACTCTTGGTGCAGTTTGAGCCGCTACCTGTGGTTGAGGAGTTGGTGCAACCTTAGCTTTACCACCAGCAACTAAAGTAATGTCTGGTTTTTTCTCTGTACCGATACCTGTTGCAACAACAGTTACGCGGATTTCATCCGTCATATCAGGGTCTAGAGAAGTACCAATCACGACTGTTGCGTTATCAGATGCGAATGCCTTAACTGTGTTACCTACTGTTTCGAATTCATCTAGACGCATATCTAGGCCTGCTGTGATGTTCACAAGAACGCCACGTGCACCAGCTAGGTCGATGTCTTCTAGTAGTGGGCTAGAAATTGCCGTTTCAGCAGCTTCTTCAGCACGGTCTTCACCTTTTGCGATACCGCTACCCATCATTGCATGACCCATCTCAGACATTACGGTGCGAACATCCGCGAAATCGACGTTAATCATACCAGGGCGAGTAATCAGCTCTGCGATACCTTGTACAGCATTTTTAAGCACATCATTTGCACTTGCGAAAGCTTCTAGCAGTGTTACGCCACGGCCAAGTACTTTAAGTAGCTTTTCATTTGGAATCGTAATTAAAGAATCCACATGCTTAGAAAGCTCTTCAATACCTTGCTCTGCAAACGCTAAACGTTTTTTGCCTTCAAAGCTAAATGGCTTAGTTACAACAGCAACTGTTAGCACACCTAGCTCTTTCGCAACTTCAGCAATAACTGGAGCAGCACCTGTACCCGTACCACCGCCCATACCAGCTGCGATAAATACCATATCGGCGCCAGTTAGAACTTCTTTAATTCTTTCTCGATCTTCGAGAGCTGCATCACGGCCTACTTGTGGGTTTGCACCAGCGCCCAAACCTTTAGTGATATCACCACCAATTTGGATCACGCTGCTCACGCTTGTTTTACGAAGTGCTTGTGCATCAGTGTTAACACTGATGAATTCTACGCCTTCGATTGATTCACGTACCATGTGCTCAACAGCGTTACCGCCACCGCCACCAACTCCAACGACTTTAATTACTGCATCGTCAGACATTTCCATCATCGGTTCAAACATGTGTTATCTCCGTTTTTTCCTGCAACTCAGGTTAAAACTCTTTTTGTATCCAATTACGCAATTTGCCAAACAAGCCTGACATAGAAGGTGCTGAACGCTTAGGTTCGCTGTAATCACCTTCATCACTTATCTGACAATCTCTTGCGTAATGAAGTAAACCAACCGCCGTAGAATGATACGGCTCTTTAACATAGTCAGTTAAGCCACTAACTTCTAATGGCTTACCAACTCGAACTTGATTGCGGAAAACACGTTCCGCACACTCTACCAATCCGTCAATTTGTGCCGCTCCACCAGTGAGAACGACGCCAGCTGCAAGGTGGTGTTTAATACCTTCATCTCGTAGCTGTAATTGAACCGTATCAATAGTTTGGTTAACGAGGCCCATAAGTTCAGTGTAACGTGGTTCAATCACTTCCGACAAAGTTTGTCGTTGCAAACTTCTCGATGGGCGACCACCAACACTTGGGACGTTAACAGAGTCATCCTTGCTTACGAGTTCACTCAGAGCGCAACCATGGTTTACTTTTATCTCTTCAGCATCGCTCACTGGCGTGCCGAAAGCGAAGGCAATATCACTGGTTACTGCATTTCCTGCGTAAGAAAATACTTCTGTGTGTCGAAGTGCGCCGCCAGTCCAAATGGAAATATCCATCGTACCCGCACCGATATCTACCACACACACTCCAAGCTCTCTCTCGTCTTCAGTAATTACCGCGTTACTTGAGGCAAGTCCTGAAAACACGATTTGTTCTACTGTGAGACCACATCGTTCAACAGCTTTAATAATGTTTCTCGCCATGTCGCTATGGCAAGAAATTAGGTGAACGCTGACTTCCATTCGAACACCAGATAAGCCAAGTGGATTCTTAATCCCTTCTTGATAATCAATGGTAAATTCTTGTGGGATCACGTGCAGAATTCTCTGCTCATCACCTATTTTAATTGATTTCGCGGTATGGATCGCTCGATCCATATCGTCTTGAGACACTTCTTCATCTGAAATAGTGCCCATGCCTTTTTCAATTCGGCTTGCGATATGTTTGCCCGATAGCGAGATAAACACATTGCTGATTTGGCATTCCGCCATCAACTCTGCTTGATCAATAGCTCGCTGAACCGACTTAACTACCGACTCTAGGTCGTTTACACCACCTTTATCCATACCTCTGGATGGGCTTTGCCCAGAACCAATGATATTGATTTGACCATCAGGCAATATTTCACCAACCAGAGCTGATATGGTCGCAGTGCCTATATCAAGACCAACGATTATGTTGTCATCTGCGGTCTTAGTCATCTGTGCTCTCTTCTAACTCTTGCTCTGGAAACCAGCCTACAGCGGCTCCCGTATCATACCTGAGGTCGATGTAGCTCACTTGATTCGCCTTACTACCTAACTCGTGGTAAAGCGAAATGAAGCGTTCAACACGCTCATCTAAAGAATCTTTACCTAGTTCTAAACGGATACCGTTATCTAGGATTATTTGCCAAGCGCGACGCTCATTGAGAACGAGCGAGGTAACTGTTAACCCTAGACTGTTAATCAACGGGGTTATCTGTCGCCATTTTTCTATCACTTCTTGGCTGGTGCCGTCTGGGCCGTAAAGCTTAACTCTATCGCCCTTCAACAAGCCGATATCACCATTAAACACCTGACCATCGTCATTCAGCAGCATGTTGCCGTTCCAGATTGCTGCCGCATGATATTCAGTCAAAAATACTTTTATTGTGTCTGGCCACTGTTTACGAATGGAGACCACTGAAACCCAAGGTAACGCTTCTAAACTGTCTTGCAACACACCGATGTCTTGCGACATGAATGTTCCAATATGCTCAAGCTCGCCAAAGGCATGTTGAACATCACCAGCCGTTACATAAGTTAAGTCGCCTTGAAGTACTATTTTGGAAAGAGGCAATCGCTGATCGTCCCACATCCAAGTCAGTGTGGTATAGAAGAGAAACCCAATGAATAGCAATACCATGACAAAAAAAGACCCGCCTAAGGCGTGTTTCTTGAGCGACGGTAAACTGAATAGGTGGCGGTTTTCGCTAAAAGTACTTTCTACCAAAGCCCGCATTCCCTGTCGTTGGTTCGCAATTCTATTCCCTATCTTCGTAATAGAGGTAAAAGCACTTACTTTAACCTATGAATTATACTGAGCAAAATCAAACTATCAAACGTTGATAATAAGATTTTTGGTCAATTTTAGGTCAATCGCAAGAAGTGAGTGATTGACCACAGTCTGTAGACAGTATTCTGTTAAGCGTTCTGCATTTTATTAATGTCTAATTGTAACGATTCAAGCTGCTTCGCTACACGGCCAACATCACCTGCACCCTGCGTTAAGACAAGATCACCACCTTGAATTACGTTAGCAAGAGCCGACGGCAGCGCGTTGATATCAGCAACAAAGATTGGATCTATCTTACCACGCCCACGAATAGTTCGACTTAACGAACGCCCGTCCGCACCTGCAATAGGTTTCTCACCTGCCGAGTACACATCTAATAAGATTAGAACATCAACCTGCTCAAGAACGTTAGCAAAGTCATCATACAGATCGCGAGTACGACTATAACGGTGAGGTTGGAAAATCATCACAAGACGTTTGTCAGTCCAGCCACTGCGTGCAGCTTGAATAGTGACATCCACTTCAGTAGGGTGATGACCATAATCATCAACCAACATTGCAACGCCTTTACCGGTTTCGTACTCACCTAAATGATCGAAACGACGGCCTGTACCTTCCGTTCCTGCCATCGCTTTGAGAATCGCTTCATCACTGATGTCATCTTCAGTCGCAACCGCAATTGCAGCTGATGCATTTAGCGCATTATGACGGCCCGGAATGTTCAATGTGATATCAAGGTTAGCTTTGCCTTCACGTACAACTGTGAATTTACCTTGTTGCCCTTCTTGTACGTAGTTCTCAATACGGATATCCGCATCTTCTGAGAAACCGTAAGTAATCACTTGGCGACTCACCTGAGGGATAAGCTCACGTACAACAGGATCGTCAACACACATCACAGCCTGACCATAGAATGGCAGGTTGTGTAAGAAATCAATAAACGTCTGCTTTAACGTTTCAAAATCACCGCCATAGGTATCCATATGATCCGCTTCAATGTTAGTCACAATACTAACCATTGGTTGCAGATGCAGAAATGACGCATCACTTTCATCGGCTTCAGCGATAAGGATACGACTTGAACCTAAGCGAGCATTAGTGCCTGCACTTTTCACCAAACCACCGTTTACGAAAGTGGGATCGAGGCCAGCTTCCGAGTAGATCTGTGTGACTAGCGCAGTTGTGGTTGTTTTACCGTGCGTACCGGCCACGGCAATACCGTGACGAAAACGCATCAGCTCAGCCAGCATTTCCGCACGACGAACAATCGGTGTACGCGCTTCACGAGCGGCAACAATCTCTGGATTTTCTTCGTTGATAGCGGTTGAAACCACCACCACACTTGCATCAGCAACGTTACTTGCTTGGTGGCCAATGTAAACTGTCGCCCCCTTGCTAACTAAACGCTCAGTCACTGGGTTTTGAGCAATGTCAGAACCCGTGATCTGGTAGCCTTCATTTAGCAAGACTTCAGCAATCCCGCTCATTCCGGCACCACCAATACCAATGAAGTGGATAGATTTAACACGGCGCATCTCTGGCACCATTGCACGGATTTGCGCTAAGTCTTGGGTATGTTCAATCGTCATCAATTCAATCTCATTATTTTGCTAAAGCTTTAATCGCTTCAGCGACGGTCACATCAGCATCAAGCTTGGCGGCTTGACGAGCTTTTGTTGCCATCATTTTTAATTCATTTCTATCAAGCTGCGCGATAGTGTTCGCTAGCTTATCAGCCGTCAGTTGAGGCTGTTCAATCATTAACGCTGCGCCACACTCAACTAAGTGATCGGCGTTCAACGCTTGTTGTCTGTCTTTGTGCATAAACGGAACGAAGATAGAACCCACACCCGCCGCCGAGACTTCAGATACGGTTAATGCACCTGAGCGACACACTAATAGATCTGCCCACTCATAAGCTTGCGCCACATCATCAATAAATTCAGTCACTTGAACATTATCAACAGAATGTGATTTGTATTGCTCAATGACTTGCTGTTGATTGTTCTTACCCGCTTGGTGCATCACAGTGAAACCCTCACCAAGCTGCGCCATTGTTACTGGCAAGGTATCGTTCAGGATTTTGGCGCCCTGACTACCGCCCATGACCAAGATGCGGATGTCCCCATCACGTTCAGCCATGCGTTGCTCGGGTTCAGCTAAGGCAACCACATCTTCGCGTACAGGATTACCCACCACTTCTGCGGTAGGGAAAGCACCAGGGAAAGCTTGGAATACTTTTTTGGCAATTTTAGATAGCCATTGATTAGTTAAACCCGCCACTGCATTTTGTTCATGCAGAACCACAGGAATACCGGATAACCATGCCGCGATGCCACCGGGACCACTCACGTAGCCACCCATACCAAGCACTACATCAGGCTGCCATGCTTTGATGTGCTGTTTTGCTTGAAGTATGGCATTAATAATCTGGAATGGCGCTTTAATTAGCTTGCTAATACCTTGACCACGCAGGCCTTTCACCTTAATGAAGTCGATCTCAATACCATGCTTTGGTACCAGATCAGCTTCCATTCGGTCCGCAGTTCCTAACCAGCGAATTTCCCAACCTTGTTGTTGAAGCTTTTTAGCCACAGCTAAGCCAGGGAAAACGTGACCGCCAGTACCACCAGCCATCACTAAAAGTTTTTTGTTTTTTTTCATCACGTTAGATTCTTATTCTACTAATTCGTTTTGATTGTCGGCTTGTTCTTTTTGTTGTATTCGGCATTCGTGATCGATACGTAGTAGCATAGAAACCGCCACCGACATCACAATCAAACTTGACCCGCCGTAACTAATCAATGGCAATGTCAGACCCTTGGTTGGAACGATACCTGAAGCGGCACCTACGTTAACAAGCGTTTGAAAAGCAAACCAAATACCAATACCAAAGGCAAGGTAGCCACTGAATAACTGGTCGTTTTCGAAGGCTTTCTTACCAATTAGAATCGCTTTAAGCACCAAACTAAAAATAAGGATCAGCACTAAGGTCACACCAACAAAGCCCAACTCTTCAGCCAATACAGCAAACACAAAATCGGTATGTGCTTCTGGTAAATATTCTAACTTCTGAACCGAGTTGCCAAGACCTTGCCCCATCCAATCACCGCGGCCAAATGCCATCAGTGATTGAGTTAACTGGTAACCACTGCCAAACGGGTCATTCCAAGGTTCCCAGAATGAGGTCACACGTCGAACACGATAGGGCTCTATAACAATCAAGCCGACGACCGCGGCAATACCCGCCACCATCAAGGCAATAAACTGTGAAAGCTTGGCACCTGCGATAAATAGCATGCCAAACAAAGTAACCAGCATTACAACAACGGTACCTAAATCGGGTTGGCCAAGGAGTAATACTGCAAAGGCACCAAACACCATAATTGGCTTACCAAAACCACCGAAGAAGGTTTTCCTCACTTCGTCTTGTTTTCGAACCAAGTAGCCCGCCATAAAGATAAACAGCGATAATTTAGCGACTTCGGCAGGTTGTAAGTTAAATAGCCCTAATGGGATCCAACGCGATGCACCGTTCACCGACTTACCGACAGCTAATACCACAACCAGCAAAAAGAAGGATAAACCCAGTAGATACATGCTGTATTGAAACCAACGCTTCATTGGAATTTGCAATATGACGCTGGATACGATTAACGCTAACACCAAGAAAATGGCATGACGGAACATAAAGTGAAACGGCTGATCAGTTAAACGAGCACTGATTGGGAACGAAGCCGACGTTACCATTACCAAACCCGTTAGCATCAATCCAAGAGCAATCCATACCAATTGACGATCGTAAAGCGCCTCTGGTGTGGCACGGTTAAGCCATTGCCAAATAGATTGATTGATCTCTTTCACTCTTTGCACTGAATGTTAGTCCTTCAACACGTTAGGCGTACTCATGAGCAAGTTCAGTGAAAGCATCACCTCTCGCCATGAAGTTATTAAATTGATCAAAGCTTGCACACGCAGGAGACAGCATCACCATGTCACCCGACACCAACTGTGCAGAGATACTCTCGATGATGTCACTCATGGTATCAAACGTCTTAGCCGATGGATGTAATGGCATAAATTGCGCAGCATCTTCACCAAAGCAACACAGTTGAACACGGTCTAGTTGCGCCAACACAGGTTTAAGCTCGCTAAAGTCGGCACCTTTACCCACACCACCAACCAAAAGATACAAAGTACCTTGGTACTCTAACCCCGACAGAGCCGCTAATGTACTGGCTACGTTGGTTGCTTTCGAGTCGTTAACCCACTTAATAGAACGCTTATCAGCTACTACTTGGCAACGATGTGTCAAACCGTTGTAGGCTTTCAGAGCTTCGAGGCTTTTGTTGTAATCAATACCGACTTGCTTTAACAATGCTAACGAGACTAACGCATTCGCCACGTTATGACGTCCAACCAATGTTAAATCTTGGGTAGCAAGTACTGGCTTGCTGCTATCCACCAACCATTCAGTACCATCAATCGTCGCCACACCAAACTCTTGGTCGTCGAGTCCGAATGTCACTAATGGCATACTGTGGTCAGGATAAGTCTCTTTGTCTTCGCGGTTTACAATCGCGTACTGAGCATTATTAAAAATTCTTAATTTAGCGTCACGGTAATCGGCCATGCCCTTATAGCGATCCATATGATCTTCTGACAAGTTCAAAAAGGCCGCCGCTGCAAGATTTAGGCTGGATGTTGTCTCTAGCTGAAAGCTTGAAAGCTCAAGGACATACAAGTCGGCATCAAGCTCAAGCAGGTCTAAGGCAGGAATACCGATGTTGCCACCAACGCCAACGTTAAGACCGGCCGCTTTAGCAAGCACACCCGTTAGATCGGTCACAGTACTCTTGCCGTTTGAACCTGTTATTGCCACAACGGGTTTATTTACCACCCAGCCAAACAGTTCAATATCACCAACAACCGGAGTTCCCGCTTGAATAACATCTTGTATTTCAGGGGTCGCTAAGGCGATACCTGGGTTAGCAACCACTAAATCAGCTTCCGCCAACCATTGGCTATTCCAACTTCCTGAATGCAGTTCCACCGATTCAGGCAAAGATTCTCTGCCCGGTGGTAACTCGCGAGTATCAATCACCTTCACATGAGTCTGAGGTTGATATTTTACGAGATGTTTAACGACAGAGAGCCCGGTAATACCGAGCCCCACAACCACTACATTTTGAATATTTTGCCAACGTTCCATTTAAACAAGATGCTCTTAATAGTTTTAAAGAGCCTCTCATCAAGAGGCTCATATAGGATTAACGAACTTTCAGTGTCGCTAGGCCAACCAACACTAATACCATTGAGATGATCCAAAAGCGCACGATGACACGTGGCTCCGGCCAACCTTTCAGTTCGTAGTGGTGATGAATCGGTGCCATGCGGAAAATACGCTGACCACGCAATTTATAAGAGCCCACCTGCAGAATCACTGACAGAGTCTCCATTACAAACACACCGCCCATGATAACCAGTACCAGCTCTTGGCGAACTAACACAGCAATCACACCCAATGCACCGCCCAGTGCTAGTGAGCCAACATCGCCCATGAATACTTGTGCTGGGTAGGTGTTGAACCATAGGAAACCTAGGCCTGCACCGACGATAGCAGTACATACAACCACAAGCTCAGAAGTGTACGGGATGTATGGAATGTGTAGATATGCTGCGAAGTTAACGTTACCTGTCGCCCAAGCAATCACAGCAAAACCAGCAGCAACCATAACCGTTGGCATAATCGCCAAACCATCTAGACCGTCTGTGAGGTTCACCGCGTTACTGGTACCCACAATAACAAAATAAGTCAGTACGATGTACAATAAACCTAATTGTGGCATCACATCTTTAAAGAAAGGAACCACTAGTTGGGTTGCCGCAGTATCGTGTCCGTGAGCATACAGAGCAAACGCCACAACCAATGCAATAGCCGATTGCCAGAAGTACTTCCAGCGCGCGATCAAGCCATCAGTGTTTTTACGAACCACTTTACGGTAGTCATCAACAAAGCCAACCGCACCGTAACCACCAAGGACAACCAATACCGCCCAAACGTAAGGATTAGAAAGATCAGCCCACATTAATACCGTAATAATAATGGCAGCTAGGATCATCACGCCGCCCATGGTTGGTGTACCACGTTTGCTAAAGTGAGATTCAGGGCCGTCATTACGAACAACTTGGCCAATTTGTAGCATTTGCAGACGCTCAATTAAACGAGGTCCCATCCACAGCGACAGACATAAAGCCGTCAAAATACTCGCGATTGCACGAAACGATAGGTATTCGAACAAACGGAAAAAAGAAAGGTGTGGCTGTAGTAGCTCTGCAAGCCAAATTATCATGAAAAGTTCTCCTTTAAAGCAGCGGCTATTTTACTCATTCCTGCACTGTTCGCGCCTTTTACCAACAAGGTATGTGACGCGTTTTCTGGCAAGCATAAGTGCTGCTCTATGTGCGCGATCATCGCTTGATGCGTTGCGAAGTGGGTACCATTACAGACCTCACTAATCACCTTGGTATCATCACCGTAAGTGAGTACATGCTCAAAAGCGAATGGGGCAGCATATTCACCGACTTGACGGTGAAGTGCAAGGCTTTCGTCGCCTAATTCAGCCATATTGCCTAAAATCAACCAACGCTGACCTTTGAAGCTCGACAGCAGTTTGGCTGCCGCCTTCATTGCAGGTACGCTGGCGTTATAACTGTCATCTATCAGCTTGATATTCTGACTTAATTGTTGAACCTCAACTCGTCCTTTAACCGAGATAAGATTCGCTAAACCATTTTTTACTTCTTCAAGCGTGGCACCAAACTGAATACTCAACGCTGCTGCGGCCAACGCATTCGCTACGTTATGCTGACCGATAATGCCAAGCTCAACCGGCATAGCGCCTTGCGGTGTTTGCATCTCAAAGCAAGCTTCGCCCTGCTCATTAATGCGAATATACTTAGCAAAGTAATCTGCCGTGCTGTCGCTTTCTGAAAATGTCAGTACCGTTTTATCTGCGAGTACTTCATTCCAGAAGTCACCACCGTTGCTTTCTAGATTAACAATAGCAGTATCACCAGCAGCAAGCCCCTGAAAGATTTCACCTTTCGCTTGTTTAACACCATCAATTGAGCCAAAGCCCTCTAGATGCGCGGCAGCTACGTTATTCACTAAGGCCACCTGTGGTTTCACAAGCTGGGTTGTATAGGCGATTTCACCAATGTGGTTCGCGCCCAGTTCTATCACAGCATAGTCGTCATTGGATTCACTGCGCAGCAAGGTTAGTGGTACTCCAATATCATTATTGAAGTTACCCGCCGTAAACAGCACCTTGCCACGTTGTTGCAGAATGCTCGCCACCATCTCTTTGACGGTTGTTTTGCCACAGCTTCCTGTTATCGCCATGGTTGGCACGTCACATTGTTTG
Organism: Vibrio sp. 14G-20; assembly: GCF_026241515.1. Taxonomy (GTDB): domain Bacteria; phylum Pseudomonadota; class Gammaproteobacteria; order Enterobacterales; family Vibrionaceae; genus Vibrio. The sequence continues at coordinate 159,517 of NZ_JAPHPW010000003.1, read as the reverse complement.
TGGATCCAAGCACTTAGCTGACCTAAAGCAAGTTTAGTGTCTTCAACAACAACTTGAGTAATATTTAGGTCAAGTTTTCGTTCGACTAACAACGCGCTCGCGTTTGCCTCAACGGCTTGATGGCAAAAGTCATGCGCGTCGAAACGCTCTCCAACGATAGCGACAAACAAGGCGGCTTCTTCAACGGTACGAGTATCCGTTGAAACTGCATTGATTACGTTATTGTTCGAGTTGCCCGCTTTGATCAGCTCACCACTGACCACGGAGCAGATTTGCTCAAGTGATACATCAATCATTATGAAATACCTAAAAGTTGAAGCGCAGACTCTCGGTCTGAGTAATGTACCGTTTTATCTTTCAATACTTGGTAATCCTCATGGCCTTTACCAGCCAGAAGAATAATGTCATCGCTGCCTGCCTGCTCAAGCGCAAACTTAACGGCTTGATAGCGATCGTGTTCGACAAACGCAGCTTCAGGTTTACTTAAGCCAGCCAGCATGTCTTTGACAATCAGTGCCGGTTCTTCGCTACGAGGGTTATCATCTGAAATAATGATTTTATCGGCGAACTGCTCTGCGGTCGCAGACATCATTGGGCGCTTACCAGTGTCGCGATCTCCACCACAACCAAAGATTGCCCAAAGTTTACCGGAGCAATGCACGCGCAGTGCTGCCAATGCTTTCTCTAACGCATCGGGCGTATGAGCATAATCGACAACCACTTTTGCCTTGTTCGGAGTTTGGAAAAGCTCCATACGGCCAATCACAGGTTGAAGCTGAGGCGCAGTGTCGACCAAGATTTGCTTTTCGATACCCAAAGAAAGCAAAGTAGCAAAAGCAACCAGTACGTTTGACGCGTTGAACTGACCAATCAGTGGAACAGAAAGCTTCCCTTGTCCCCAACTACCATCGAAAGAGAGCTTGATACCGGTTTCTGCATAAGCGACATCAGATGCCCACACCGACTGTTGATAGCCCGTTAGCGGTAACAGTGAGACTGCAATGGCATTGGATAAGTCCGGCATCCAAGCTTTACCCACTTCGTCATCCACATTGATCACTGCGTGCTTGCATTTGTGTTGAGTAAACAAGCTCTTCTTAGCCAGAGCGTACTCTTCCATCGTGCCATGGTAATCAAGATGATCACGACTCAAGTTAGTAAATACACCAACCTCAAAGTCCAAAGCCTTTACTCGACCTTGCACCAAACCATGAGAAGATATTTCCATTGCGGTATAAACCGCTTTTTCTGCAGCTAACTCACTCAGCGTGCGCTGTATTTCGATGGCACTACCTGTGGTGTTCGCTGCGGTTTTTAGATTGTCTAAGAAACCATTACCTGTCGTGCCCATAACCGCTGAGCGTTGGCCGACGAGATCAAGCCATTGAGCAATCAGCTGGGTGATGGTGGTTTTGCCATTGGTGCCGGTAACACTAATCAACTTAGTCGCTTGAGACGAGTAAACACGACCAGCTAACTCAGATAGCACCAAGTTAAGGTTGTTAATGTAAATAACAGGGACAGTATCCAACCATTCAATCAGACCATGAGGCTTTTCAGCATCGGCCTGTGCAATAACAGCATGAGTTCCCAGTGCGACCGCTTTGTCGATAAAACGACGGCCATCAACAGCATGTCCGACTACGGCAACAAAAATATCACCTTCCTTGATGGCTCGACTATCTAGCTCCAATTGCCCAACAGCAATCGACTCCAGTTCAGGCGAACTAAAGTCTCCCCAGGGAGAAAGTAAAGATGACAGCGTGAGGCTATTGCTCATATTGAATCCTGATTAACTCTATTCTTGAAACTTATTTTCATCAGCAGGGACGTTCATTATTTGCAGTGCGCCCTTCATGATTTCAGAAAAGACGGGGGCTGCGACTGAACCACCATAGTAAAGGTCGCCTTGAGGCTCATTGACCACAACAACCAATGCCACTCTTGGATCACTAACTGGAGCAAAGCCTGCGGTAACCGCGATGTATTCATCACTGTAACCGCCAGCTTCAGCCTTACGAGAGGTACCCGTTTTGGCTGCAACGCGGTAACCCGGAACGGCAGCTCTTGTCGCCGTACCGCCTTTTTGAGTCACCCCTTCTAGCATATTCAAAACCAGTTCAGCGTTCTCGCGCTTGATGATTTGCTTAGAAAAATCTTGGTCGTTACTCTTAATAATATGAATCGGCTCATACAAACCTTTGTTAGCTAACGTCGCATAGGCATGTGCCAACTGCATCGGCGTAACAGACAAGCCATAACCGAACGCTAAGGTGGCAATTTCAAACTTTGACCAACGACGGCGATTCGGGAAAATACCGCTCGTTTCACCAACCAAATTCAGCCCAGACATCTCGCCTAGACCAACCGAACTGTACATCCCAAGCAAGGCTTCAAGTGGCATGTTAAGCGCCAGTTTCGCAACGCCGATGTTACTCGACTTCTTGAGTATCAGCGCTAAGTCAGCCTTACCGACTTTAGAAGAATCTCGTACGCGACTACCACCGATCTGCATAATGCCATTACCAGTATCAATAATGATATCTGGGTCTGCAGTGCCGTTCTCCAGCGCCGCCAAAACTACAAAAGGTTTCACGGTCGAACCTGGTTCCATTGCATCGGTGAGCACGCGGTTACGCATCTTAAAGCTTTGTAAATCAGCACGATTGTTCGGATTATAAGAAGGGGCATTAACCATGGCTAACACAGCACCCGTTTTTACATCGAGCAGTACAGCAGAGCCTGAAGTCGCCTTGTGATCGGCCACGGCCTGCTTAATCGCTCGATAAGCAATGGCTTGTAATCGTTGATCGATCGTTAATTCGAGTGGTTTGCCTTCTTCACGCTCTTCTAAAGCAATGTTTTCAACAACGCGTCCATAGCGATCTTTACGAATCGTTCGCTTACCCGCCTCGCCCGTGAGCCATTTGTCATAGCTGCGTTCAACGCCTTCCAAACCGTGCCCATCAATTCCGGTAACACCGATAAGGTGTGCACTGACTTCGCCTGCGGGGTAGTAACGTCGAGATTCCGCTTTCAGGCCAACACCCACCAGCTTTAGTTCACGAATATACTTAGCCATCGCTGGGCTAACTTGTCTTTGCAGGTAAACAAATCGGCGGGATTTGTTGCTAGAGATCTTGTCGATCATCGATTGTCGTTCTAAGCCAAGTACATCAGCTAACGCATACCAACGATCAATCTGGGCCATGCCATTTTTATCGAAAATCGTTTTCGGGTCGGCCCATACCGCCTCAACTGGAACACTCACAGCAAGCGGTTCGCCATTGCGGTCTGAGATAATGCCGCGGGCGGAAGGAATAGCCTTAACACGTACAGAGCGAAGATCGCCCTGACGGATTAAGTTATCTGGTTCAATAATTTGGATGTAAGCCACACGACCAACGAGTGCAGCAAAGGCAAGAAACACGAAAGCAATAACGACGTTGAAACGCCATTTAATAAGAATTGGATCCGAATCCTTTTCGCTCTTCACTCGCTCTTTCGTTGATTTCTTAACGGGTTTGGCGGGTGCTTTTTCCTTTTTACCGGTCATTTCAGTGTGATCACAACTTCTTTGTCAGAGTCTGGACGTTTCATGTCTAGCTCTCGTTTTGCCGATGCTTGAACGCGGCTATGTTCAGCCAAAGCCGTCTCTTCAAGCATTAAATTTCGCCACTCATCATCAAGCTGTTCTCGTTCCACTAATGCCATGTCTTTCTTCGTGATCGCCTGACGTGAATTATGTGTCGTAAGAACGACCCCCATCGCACTCGCAAAGATACAGATAAGAAGTACCAATGGAACCTTGCCCACGGAGATCAAATCAAAAAATATTATCTTGGCTAAGTTAGGCTTGGAGGTCTTCATTGACTATAGCTTTTCTGCGATTCGTAGTACTGAGCTGCGTGAACGAGTATTCTCATCCACTTCATCTTTAGAAGGCTTGATCGCTTTACCAATTGGTTTTAGATCGGCACTGCCTAAAGCTTTAATTTGATCTTCTGTTAGCGGTAAACCGTGAGGAACTTGTGGCCCTTGGCTCTCTTTACGGATAAAGCGCTTCACCATACGGTCTTCAAGAGAGTGGAAGCTGATAACAGAGATACGACCTTGAGGAGCAAGAATGCTTGCTGCACCTTTCAGTGCGGTATCGATCTCTTCAAGTTCACTGTTAATGTAGATACGAAACGCTTGGAATGCACGTGTCGCTGGGTGCTTTTTCTCTTTAAAGCTCTTTGGAGCAACATCAGAGATAAGCTTAGCCAACTGACCAGTACGCGTTAGTGGTTCGTTCTCTTCGTTCTCTTGATAAGCGATGATGCCTTTCGCGATACGACGAGCGTGTTTGTCTTCACCGAACTCACGAATAACCCAAGTGATATCATCAAGATCCGCTTCAACTAACCACTGAGAAACAGGAATACCCGTTGTTGGATCCATACGCATGTCCAACGGGCCGTCTTTCATGAAGCTAAAGCCACGCTCAGCATCATCCAGTTGCGGCGAAGAAACACCTAAATCCAGTAAAACACCATCCACTTGACCGACTAAGTCATAACGCTCTGCATATTCAGCCATACCCGAGAATGGGCCATGAATAATTGTAAAACGAGGGTCATCAATCTTTTGCGCTTCTGCAATCGCTTGTGGATCGCGGTCGATACTAAAGAGTCGTCCATTCTCGCCCAGTTTAGACAGGATTGTACGGCTGTGACCACCACGGCCAAAAGTACCATCAATGTAGGTACCGTCAGGTTTGATCGCAAGTCCGTCAATAGATTCGTTAAGCAATACTGAAATATGTTTGAATGCTTCTGTCATAGTCTTCTCAGTGAGTGGATTGAGCCATTAGTTCGGCAATAATTTGTTCTATTAACGTTTTAGTGTACTGATTTCACGCCGTATCTCCACCATATTGTGTATAGGCTTTGGGAATTTTTGACCCAAGCTCATATCAGGGTGAAGGATTCTAAGGAAATCTAAATAATTTACGTCAATATAAAGCAAAAAACCCATCACTACCGTTAAGTAATGATGGGTTCTTTATATAGGTGGAGTTGACACATACGCCGGGTTCTGTTCCGCTTGCGCGGCGGTAACCATTCGTCTAGGCCTGCAATCGCTCACAGGCTCAAGCAATCTACCCGCCCCCATACGCGAGCAACGCAATGTGAGGGCCTATTTGATCTTGCTCCGGGTGGAGTTTACCTTGCTACGAACTGTTGCCAGTCGCACGGTGCGCTCTTACCGCACCCTTTCAGCCTTACCTGTGCCTCTTCCGAAGAAATGAGGCCATCGGCGGTCTTCTCTCTGCTGCACTTGTCGTGGGCTCGCGCCCCCCAGACGTTATCTGGCACCCTGCTCTATGGAGCCCGGACGTTCCTCCCCTCTACCAGTCTCCCGAAGGACTTCAACGTCAGTTTCCCGAAGGACCTCAACGTCAGTCTCCCGAAGGACATCAGCAAAGCAGCGATTACCCGTTCAACTCCGAGGGCGGATTGTATAGACATTAATGTGCAGTGTCTAGCGAGATCACAAATATGCTGCAAACCGATTGTTAACTGATGAGAAATTAAGCAAAAGCAGCTGAAGAGCAGATACGCGTAGCGAGATGAGAGATACGAAAATAGTTAAAAGCGGATGCGAGTAACGAGATGAGGGATTCGAAAAGAATTAAAAGCGGATGTGAGTAACTCGATGAGGGATTCGAAAAGAATTAAAAGCGGATGCGAGTAATGAGATGAGGGATTCGAGAAGAATTAAAAGTAGATATGAGTGGCGAGATGAGAGATTCGAAAAGAATTAAAAGCGGATACGAGTGGCGAGATGAGAGTTGCGAAAACATTTAAGAGCGAGTGGCAGGTTAGCAATACAGATAAAGGAGAACAGCTTAGTTACTCATTTATCTGTATCTGAACTAAATCACTAAAGAAACATTAGTTGTCTAGGTGTTCTAGACCCCACTTATAGAGTGCATTCTTCTTAAGGTTGTAGATCTCTGCCGTCATTGCCGCTGCTTTTTTAAGCGGCAGCTCTTTGGTTAGAATACCCAGAGTGCGGGTTGCTTCGTCTGGCAGCTCTGTGCTCGCTTCTTCACGGTGACCATGAATCAGCAGCACCATCTCACCGCGCTTACGGTTCGAATCTTCTTCAATCCACTCAATAAGCACACCGAGTGGCAGCCCTTGGATGGTTTCGAAGGTTTTGGTTAGCTCACGCGCCAATACAACTTCACGGTCAGGTCCTAGAATCTCTAGCATATCCTGCAGAGAATCAGTAATACGGTGCGGAGATTCGTAGAAGATACACGTGCGCTCTGCTTTTGCGATCTCTAAGAACTTGTCTTTGCGACCTTTGCTCTTTGGCGGTAAGAAGCCTTCAAAGCTGAAACGATCTGACGGTAAACCAGAAGCACTTAACGCCGTAATCACAGCACAAGCACCAGGAAGTGGCACAACTCTCACACCCGCTTGACGACATTGTGAGACAAGATGGTAACCTGGGTCACTAATTAAAGGAGTACCCGCATCAGAGACTAATGCGATAGACTGACCTTCTAATAACCTTTCGACTAGAACTTGCGCTTTAGTTTGTTCATTATGATCATGTAAAGCGAACGTTCTGGTTGATATATTGAAGTGAGCAAGCAGCTTACCCGTGTGGCGTGTGTCTTCGGCTGCAATAACATCGACACTTGATAAAATTTCAATTGCTCTTTGAGTGATATCTCCCAAATTTCCGATTGGGGTTGGCACAATGTAGAGAGTTGGGCTCTCTGTGAGCAAGGTTTTGTTATCTGTCATTTGTTTACCATCACTTCAACGATTAATATAGATACAAATTTATACGGAATTTAAAGAACTCATGGCAACGATGAACCATAAGAGACTCAGTGTACCACGCTTACTAACTCCAATTGCATTAGCAATTACATTGGCGGCTTGTTCTTCAGGCCCTCAAGCACCAACGAGCGTTGATATTACACTAGATCCAGCGCAATCAACTGAAAGTTACATGATGCAGGCGGATAGTAGCAAAGGAAGTCTACAAAACGACTGGTTAATCATGGCGCTTAAATCTTCTGTGCAAGCTGGAAAAACCGATCAAGCAACATTGCTTATCAAACGCTTAGCTAAACAAGAGCTGAGTGAAGTTCAACAGGCAGAATGGCAATTAGCTCGCGCTCAACTGTTAGTCAATAACTCACAGCCGGAGCAGGCTTATAGCCAACTGAACTTCCAGCTTTGGTGGAAATTGCCTAACGAACAGTGGAAAGACTATCACGAGCTGCGCGCTAACATTTCTGAAATGAAGAACGAGTATTTCGAGGCAAGCCGTGAGTTAGTACTCTATTCAGAGTACCTAGAGGCTAACGAAGAGCTTCAACAGCAAGCTGCCGACCGTATTTGGCAAAACCTGAATAGTTACTCTCAATACGAGATTCTAGAACTGAAAACATCGCCGACAGAAGATGTGCTTTCAGGTTGGTTACAACTGGCTATCTACATGAAGACGCTGAACTCGAACCTTCCAAACCTACAGGAAACCCTGTCTGATTGGTTAGCCGAGAATCCTCAGCACCCTGCTGCTACTTACACACCTCAAGCGATCACCGACATCTTGGCGCTAGAGATCAGCAAGCCAACCAGCACTGCACTATTACTGCCTCTAACCGGTAAGTACGGCAAGCAGGCACAACTTGTGCGTGACGGTTTCATCTTTGCGATGATGAATGACAAAGAGCGCGAAGAAGATGCAACGCTGACGGTAATGGATACCAACGTGCAAAGTGCCGCTGAGATTAAAGCGACACTAGAAGAGAACAACGTTGATTTCATCGTTGGCCCGCTGATTAAGAGCAACATCACTAAGCTCCAACAAGCGCAGAAAAACCACGAGAACTCGATTCCAGCTTTAGCTTTGAACATTCCAACGCAACTAGAACCAGATACCGATATTTGTTATCTCGCTCTATCGCCAGAACAAGAAGTCGCTCAGGCAGCGAAACACCTATTTGCTCAAGGTTATAAGTACCCGCTTATCCTTGCTCCAAGAGGACGTTTAGGTGAGCGTGTTGAGCAAGCGTTTAAAGAAGAGTGGAAAAAATACAGCAGCAACGATGTAGCTATCAGCTTATTTTCTGACAAACGCCAACTGCAACGTAATGTGAATCAGGTATTCGGCTTGCAAGAGAGCCAACAACGTATCGCTCAAATGGACGGGTTACTGAACCTAGACCTAGAAACAGAGCCACGCAGCCGTCGTGATATCGATTCTGTCTACATTGTGGCTAAGAACTCAGAACTAACGCTAATCAAACCCTTCATTGAAGTGGCAATTAACCCTGATGCTAGCCAACCCGCTCTTTTCTCAAACTCACGCAGCAACAGCGGTGATAAGCAGTATGAAGACCTAACCGGTGTGTTCTATAGTGATATCCCACTATTGGTTGAGAATAAGAACGAGCTTAACAAAGAGCTAAACGACCTATGGCCTTCATACTCAAATGGCCAAAAACGTCTGCAAGCGTTAGGGATGGATGCTTACTACCTAATGGATGCTCTTCCACAGATGAAGGCCGTCCAAGGTTACAGCATTCCAGGTGAAACCGGTGTACTGACCATCGACAACAACTGTGTGGTTCAACGTGAAATCAGCTGGGCAGAGCATGGGGCTTTTTAGCCGAACGTTCTTAGCAAAACCGACTATCACCCACAAACAGGTGGGTGATGAATACGAGGCCGTGGCAAAATCTTATCTGATTAACCACGGTTTATCGTTAATTCAACAAAACTTCATAGCAAAATGTGGCGAGATTGATCTTATAATGCGCCATAACAACACGATTGTGTTTGCTGAGGTAAAATACCGCAAGCAAACCCGCTACGGACATGCCGCTGAAATGGTGACAGCCAAGAAGTCACAGAAGCTACTAAAAACGGCTAATATTTGGCTGATGCAGCAAGGCCTGTCGGTGCACACTACAGATTTCAGATTTGATATCGTTGCCATTGAAGGGCCGAATGATAATATCAATTGGATTCAAAACGCGATTACCCAAGGATAAACATGCTAGACAGCATTAAAGAAAGTTTCACAGAAAGTATTCAAATCCAAATTGCGGCTGCAGAAGCTCTGCCTGATGCAATCACGCATGCCGCTCAAGCAATGGTTGCGACCTTGCTTAACGGAAACAAAATTCTTTGTTGTGGTAATGGTGGTTCGGCGTCGAATGCTCAGCAATTTGTATCGTGCCTGCTCAACCGATTTGAAACAGAGCGCCCTAGCCTTCCAGCGATGGCACTCACAGCAGACAACACCACGCTAACGGCAGTGGCTAACGACTACCACTACGAGGAGATCTTCTCTAAGCAGGTGCGTGCGTTTGGTCAAACTGGCGATATTCTGTTAGCTATCTCTACCAGCGGTAACAGCAAGAACATCATCAAGGCAATGGAAGCGGCGGTAACTCGCGACATGACAATCATCGCCTTTACTGGTAAAGATGGTGGTGAAATGGCAGGCTTACTTGGAGAGCACGATGTTGAAATTCGTATCCCTTCACACCGCACAGCGCGCATTCATGAAGTACACATGGTGACACTACACTGCCTATGTGACCTAATCGATCAAGTACTCTTCCCTGCTCACGAAGAGTGATATACGGAGCATCACAATGAAATCATTAACCTCTATGAGGCTGTTTAAGCTGATTAGTGTTTCGCTACTTACACTGTCCCTATCTGGTTGTGCTGGCATTTTCATTGCTGGTGCGGCAACCACAGCAAACCTAGTCACGGATACGCGAACCACCAAAGAAATTTGGAACGACAACAACATCGAATTTGAAGTTGCAGCGATTACCAATAAACAACCATTCCGTGGCAACGTGCGTGTCACTGCAAGCTCTTACCGAGGTTCGGTGGTACTGATGGGCCAAGCAACCACAGATTCAGAACGTCGCGCTTTTGAAAGCCAAGCCAAGGAAGTGGCTGGCGTTGAAAGCATCCACAATCAAGTTCGAGTGAAAGAACCCCTGTCTGTTAGCGCTATCAGTAAAGACAGCTGGATTACCACTAAAGTGAAATCAGCTCTGCTTGCGAATGCTGAGCTTAACGGCATTAAAGTAAAAGTAATTACTGAAGATTCAGAAGTGTTTTTGCTTGGATTGGTTTCTCGAGAACACGCTGATATAGCAACAGAAGTTGCACGTAATATCTCTGGTGTGAAGCAGGTGATTCGAGCGTTTGAATATGGTGAAGAAGAGACGGCTGTTAACTAGACTTAGGCCAGTCAATTAGTGCCATTTAGCAGAAAAGAAAAAGCAGCGACGAGTCGCTGCTTTTTTATTTGATTCGTTATTTGATAACACGAAGGCTTGGGCGACCTTTCGCTGGACGAGGTGGCTCAGGATCTGAGTCAGGCTCTTCAACATCTACATCTGCCGTTGCTACGCTTAAAGATGGGCCTTTTTCTGGTTCTTCAAAAGGACTTTCTTCAATCCCTTCTTCAAACGCTTCCATGTAGGCCTCTTCAGGTTCAAACATGGTACCAGCACCATTTTCACGAGCATAAATCGCTTGTACTGCGTAAAGCGGAACGATCACAGAGTGTGGACGACCACTAAAGCGAGCACTAAACGTCACAGCTTCGTTACCCAGTTCAAGTTGTCCAACCGCACGAGGCGCGATGTTCAGAATAATCTGACCATCTTGAACAAACTCTTCTGGAACTCGCACACCCGGCAATGTTGCTTCAACAACAAGGTGAGGAGTTAGTTCGTTATCAACCAGCCATTCATAAAATGCACGAAGCATGTATGGTCGGCGTGGAGTCATATTAGAAATATCCATAAACGCTTAGCGAACGAGTCGCATCTCACGCTCTGCTTCCGTTAGAGAAGCTAGGAATGAATCACGTTCGAATACGCGGTTCATGTAAATCTTAAGCTCTTTAGAACCAGGACCAATCAGTTCGATACCAAGCTCAGGTAAACGCCATAGTAGCGGAGCTAGGTAACAATCAATTAGGCTAAACTCTTCGCTCATGAAGTATTCATACTCAGCGAAGATAGGAGCAAGAGTCAGTAGGTCGTTGCGCAGTTTAACGCGAGCTGCTTCAGATTCTTCAGCATTGCCTTTAACGATCTTCTCTGCAACTGAATACCAGTTACGCTCAATGCGGTACATCATTAGACGACTGTTACCACGAGCAACCGGGTATACAGGCATCAACGGTGGATGAGGGAAACGCTCATCTAGGTATTCCATGATGATCTTTGAGTCATATAGAGCAAGCTCACGATCAACAAGAGTAGGTACTGATTTGTACGGGTTCAGTTCAACAAGCTCTGCTGGTAGATTTTTTTCATCAACCAACTCAACTTCAACACTTACGCCTTTTTCAGCAAGAACGATGCGCACCTGATGGCTATACATATCAGAAGCACTTGAGAAAAGAGTCATTACAGAACGTTTATTGGCAGCTACAGCCATGGAGCCCTCCAGTACACTTTAAATAAAAACAATGGAGGCCTAAAGCCTCCATTGAACATTAACATAATTTGGGAATTAGCACGGTATTATAGCACAATTAGTGCACATCACGCCAATACTCTTTCTTCAGCAAAATCACGATGATAGTGAAGATTACTAAGAAGGCCATTACCCACCAACCCATAGCGTGGCGCTCAAGTTGAACTGGGTCGCCCGAGTAAACCAAAAAGTTAACAAGGTCACGAACCGCTTCGTCGTATTCACCAGCACTTAATTCGCCAGAGCCATCAGTCTCAGTGCCAACAATAACCGTCACTTCCTCGCCATCTACCATATGAGTATCGTAGATTGGTGTTGGGATACCTTGCAGTTCTTCAAGAACGTGCGGCATACCTACGCTTGGGAAAACAATGTTGTTCACGCCGAATGGACGAGACGGATCTTCATAGAAAGTACGAAGGTAAGTGTACAGCCAGTCTGCGCCACGAACACGAGCAACCAATGTTAGGTCTGGAGGCGGAGCACCAAACCAACTTGCCGCTTGATCAGAAGGCATAGCATTAACCATCAAATCACCAATTTTCGCTTCAGGGTCGAAAATCAGATTTTCCTTCATAAGATCAACTGGGATCTCTAAATCATTAGCAACACGTTCATAGCGCTGGTACTGCGTTGAGTGACAAGCGAAACAGTAGTTCATGAACATCTTAGCGCCATTTTGCAATGAAGCTTTGTCTGTTAAATCATTGTTCGCTTTGTCTAATGGTACGTTTGCACCCGCTGCCATCACCAGTGACGGCAACATAGCAAATAAAATTACAATCCACTTTTTCATTTGAATGTCACCCTTTCTGGTAATGGTTTCGTCGCTTCATTTTTACTGTAGAACCACAGTAGAACGAAGAACATGAAGTAACCTAAGCTAAAGATTTGAGCCAGTAGCGTGTATGTTGGCGTTGCTGGAAGCGCACCAAGTACACCTAGCGCAATAAAGCTTATTGTGAATTGGATGATGTTAATCAAATGCAGTTTGCTACGGTAACGGTAAGAACGAACTTTACAACGATCGAACCATGGTAGTAGGAATAGCACAACAATAGATGCGCCCATTGCTACAACACCTAGCAACTTATCAGGAACAGCACGCAGAATTGCGTAAAACGGCGTGAAGTACCATACCGGAGCGATGTGCTCTGGTGTTTTCAGTGGGTTAGCAGCTTCAAAGTTTGGCGGCTCAAGGAAGAATCCACCCATCTCTGGGTTAAAGAACAGCACATAACAGAAGAAGAATAGGAAACCAGCCACACCAACCATATCTTTCACGGTCCCGTATGGGTGGAAAGGAATAGAGTCAATGATGTCGTATTTCTTAGTGTAATCCTTGTGGAACGGGAACTGAGTTTTATAATCGTCGCCCATTGTGCCTTTAGGAAGTTTCGTCTCGATACCGTCTGGGTTGTTCGAACCCACTTCGTGCAGAGCTAGTACGTGAAGTACGATAAGCAGCAGAAGTACGATTGGTAGAGCGATAACGTGCAGTGCGAAGAAACGGTTCAGCGTTGCACCAGAGATGATGTAGTCACCACGGATCCAAAGCGTTAGGTCATCACCGATAACAGGGATCGCACCAAACAGAGAAATGATTACCTGAGCACCCCAGTAAGACATTTGACCCCATGGTAGTAGGTAACCCATGAAAGCCTCAGCCATAAGCACTAAGAAGATCAACATACCGAAGATCCAAAGTAGCTCACGAGGTTTTTGGTAAGAACCGTAGATTAAGCCACGGAACATATGCAGGTAGATAACAACGAAGAATGCCGAAGCACCTGTTGAGTGCATGTAACGTAGTAGCCAACCGTATTCCACATCACGCATGATGTATTCAACAGAAGCAAATGCACCCTCACCTGATGGTACGTAGTTCATTGTTAGCCAAATACCCGTAAGGATTTGGTTAACCAGGACCAACATTGCCAAAGAACCGAAAAGGTACCAAAAGTTAAAGTTCTTAGGCATTGGGTATTCAGATAAATGCTTTTTATAGGCATTCATCGCGGGTAGACGTTTCTCTACCCAATCAAGCAATCCTTGCATTACGCGTCTCCCTCGTCCACACCGATCATGATCTTAGTGTCACTCAAATACATATGCTTTGGTACAACAAGATTCAATGGAGCTGGTACGCCTTGGAATACTCGACCTGCCATATCAAACTTTGAACCATGACAAGGACAGAAGAAACCAGACTTAACACCCTGAACTTGTTCTGCAAAAGAATCCGGCAGGTAAGTTGGAGAACAACCTAAGTGCGTACAGAAACCAACAGCAACGAAGAATTCCGGCTTAATTGAACGGAACTCGTTCTGTGCGTATTCTGGTTGTTGTTCAGCTTCAGATTGAGGGTCACGAAGTTGACCACCGATCGATTTTAGGTTTTCTAGTACCGACTCAGCACGGCGTACAACCCATACAGGTTTACCTTGCCACTCGACACGAACCATTTGTCCCGGTTCTAACTTACTGACTTCCACTTCCACCGGCGCGCCCGCAGCTTTCGCCTTGGCACTCGGATTCCATGATTTAATAAAAGGCACGGCTACAGCAGCTGCTCCTAAACCACCAACAACGGCTGTTGTTGCGGTTAAGAAACGCCTGCGACCGTTATTTAAAGGCGCGTTGCTCATCCAAACATTCTCCCATTTGCTCCTTGTGGATTGAAATAATTCCGATTAAAGAGCATGGCTAACAAAATATGTATTTAGTTCTATTTATTGACGGCAAATGATAAATAAAACCCTACTTTTTGACAAGATAAAGCTACCTTTTTGTAACAATCATGAGGCAAAGCGCACATTGGGTTACAAAAGCTTTCAAAATATAAGAATTTGGAAATAAAACGAGGAAGGGAAAGCGTTTAGAGGGGGTATAAAAACAAAAAGCCCGGCATATAGCCGAGCTTTGAACCACAATTCCAGTCGTAAAACTGGGAGCGTGTACTTTTTCGTAAAGAAAAATTAACGCTTAGAGAATTGAGGTTTACGACGTGCTTTACGTAGACCAACTTTCTTACGTTCAACGCAACGAGCGTCACGAGTAACGTAGCCAGCTGCACGTAGAGCAGGACGTAGAGTTTCATCGTACTCCATAAGAGCGCGAGTGATACCGTGGCGGATTGCGCCAGCTTGACCAGAAATACCACCACCAGAAACAGTGATGTAAAGGTCAAGTTTCTCAGTTAGTTCAACTAGCTCAAGAGGTTGCTTAACAACCATACGAGAAGTTGGACGACCGAAGTAAACATCAAGGCTACGCTTGTTGATTACGATCTCACCAGAGCCTGGTTTGATGAAAACACGAGCTGCTGAGCTTTTGCGACGACCAGTGCCGTAGTATTGATTCTCTGCCATTTTCATAATCCCCTTAGATGTCTAGTACTTGTGGCTGTTGAGCAACATGGTTGTGCTCAGTACCAGCGTACACTTTAAGCTTACGGTACATCGCGCGGCCTAGAGGACCACGTGGAAGCATACCTTTAACTGCTAGTTCTAGAACCATTTCTGGTTTCTTAGCAATTAGCTTTTCAAAAGTGATAGTTTTAAGACCACCTGGGAACTCAGAGTGACGGTAGTAAACCTTACCCTTAGCTTTGTTACCAGTTACAGCAACTTTCTCAGCGTTAACAACGATGATGTAATCACCAGTGTCTACGTGAGGAGTGTATTCTGCTTTGTGCTTGCCGCGTAGGCGAGAAGCGATTTCACTTGCTAGACGGCCAAGAGTTTTGCCTTCAGCGTCTACAACATACCAGTCGCGTTTTACAGTTTCTGGTTTAGCAACGAAAGTTTTCATGCTAATAATTACCTATTTAAAAAATTTACACTTAAGGAATACTCGCGTATTCCCACTGTCTAAGAGTTACCATTCATCACCCCTTCGAGTGTTGGAAAACTCTTGGCATAACGTGATTTTACTCATCGCTAGAGGCCCGCAGTAACGGTAGGTCGCAGGATTATAGAGAAGAGCGAAGAAAAAATCACCTCTTTTTGAACAAAATCACGATTTTTTTAATTCTATTTCTTATTCGAGATAATCAAAGCTAACTTAAGTGTTCTTTTGCCAAATATTCATGGCTCTGCATTTCAATTAAACGCGACTGACAACGTTTAAATTCAAACTCTAGCTGACCATGGGTGTATAGCTTTTCTAGCTCCACTTCCGCTGAAATAATCAGCTTCACATTACGCTCGTAGAACTCATCAACTAACGCAATGAAGCGCCTCGCAGCGTCATCTGAAGTCGCGCCCATTTGCAACACATCCGCCAATAGAACTGTGTGATAAACCCGAGACAGCTCAATATAGTCGTTCTGGCTACGAGCCGACTGACAGAGCTGAGCAAAGGTACCATGCAGTACGCCATCACTCGCTTCGACTACATCTAATTGACGGTGATTAACCTCTATCTGCTTAAGCTTCTCTTTATCTTCGCCAACCAGCTGAGCGTAATACTTTTCGAGATTGATATTCGCTTGGCTATCTAGCGGGTAATGGTAAATCTCAGCCTGTTCTAAGGTACGTAGACGATAATCAATGCCACTATCGACATTAAGGATATGACAGTTGTCTTGAATGAGCTTAATAGCCGGTAAGAAACGCGCTCGCTGTAACCCGTTGCGATACAGATCCGCAGGTGGAATATTAGAGGTCGCAACCAAGATAACGTTTCGAGCGAATAACTCTTGGAACAAGGTTCCTAGGATCATCGCATCGGTGATGTCTGAAACAAAGAATTCATCGAAACAGATAATATCCGCTTCTTCCTTCAACTTGTCTGCGACTAAAGGCAATGGATCACTCACATTACCTAGCGCCTTTAGCTCATCATGAACTCGATACATAAAACGGTGAAAGTGAACACGCATTTTTTTAGTGGTCGGTAAGGCATCATAGAACGTATCCATTAGGTACGTTTTTCCTCGCCCTACGCCACCCCAGAAATAGAGACCTTTTGGTGGCTGTGGCAATTCTGGCTTTTTGCCCAATAATTTCTGGAAGCGAGTCAGTTGAGGAATGGGCGTATTCATGTAATCTTGGAATTGATAAAAGAGTTCATCTAAAGATTTAACGGCTTGCTCTTGTGCTGGATCTCTTTGAAATCCATGTTCTTTTATATCTTGTTCGTATTTTTTAATGGGATTCATGACGACATTTCCACAATGAAAGCAATATCAGACAACAACTAAAAATGAGCCCAAACAGTACGAGGAATAACGTGATGTGGTGAATAATACAGCATCAAACTGCTAACTAGCGCACACGCATTTCTCTTTATACTGCGGCTTTCTCATAGTACCATGGAGCCGTATCACGTGTAACTAAGCAGTAACAAACATGTTAAAAAACAATAATAAGGAGCTGTTATGCCTTGGATGTATGCCGTTGCCGGTTTACTAGTCGGAGTTATTTTAGGGGTCGCTATTTCTCGTCTCATGACACCTGAATACAAAAAACAAAAGAACGTACAGAAAGAATTAGATAGCGCAAAGTTTGCCCTTGAGCAGCAGCGACAAGAGCTGGCTGATCACTTTGCGAAATCAGCAGAAATGTTGGACACCTTAGGTAAAGACTACACAAAACTGTACCAACACATGGAAAAAACAAGCTCAGAGCTGATTCCTAACCTGCCAGAGCAAGATAACCCATTTGTGAAAACAGCCGCTGCCCATTCGGACAAGCCACAAGAGAAGCCTTCAGTAAAAGAGGCTACACTTGAGGAACAACCGAAAGATTACGCTAATGGCGCAACTGGTTTATTTACAGAGCAGAAGAAAGAAATCATGGATGCTCCCGATGTTGTAACAGCAAAAGCATCGTAAACATTTAACACTTCTGTGAACTTTACAAAGGTTTTTGAGTCATAACTTTCACTCAGGTCATTTGAAACTTCTCATACTTATTAAACGTATAAGAGGATTAAGACCTTAACTAGAGAGGAGTTTATGATGAAAAAACCTTTGCTTGCTTTATCAGTACTGACTTTAAGCTTAAGTTCAATCATCACCCCCATTCAAGCAACTGCCGCACTGCCATTAAGTGTGGGTAATGAACAATTACCAAGCCTTGCTCCTATGCTTGAACAAGTGACCCCCGCTGTGGTTAGTATTGCCGTAGAAGGCAAACAGGTACAACGTCAGCAAATCCCTGAACAATTTCAATTCTTTTTTGGTCCAGAACAAACACGAGAGCGTCCATTCCGCGGGCTAGGCTCAGGTGTCATCATTGACGCTAAGAAAGGCCATATCGTGACCAATTACCATGTAATCAATGGCGCGGACGATATCAAAGTAAAACTGCATGATGGTCGAGAGTAC
This sequence comes from Vibrio sp. 14G-20, assembly GCF_026241515.1. GTDB lineage: Bacteria > Pseudomonadota > Gammaproteobacteria > Enterobacterales > Vibrionaceae > Vibrio. Next base: position 141,646 of record NZ_JAPHPW010000003.1, on the reverse strand, counting down.
GATGCTGAGCTTATCGGCGGTGACCAGATGTCTGATATCGCACTGCTTAAATTAGAAAAAGCCAAGAACCTTACCCAGATAAAAGTCGCAGACTCAGACAAACTAAGAGTTGGTGATTTTAGCGTTGCGATCGGTAACCCGTTTGGGCTTGGCCAAACCGTCACTTCAGGTATCGTTTCTGCGCTCGGCCGTAGTGGACTAAACCAAGAGAACTTTGAAAACTTTATTCAAACCGATGCAGCTATCAACAGCGGCAACTCTGGCGGCGCGCTAGTTAACCTCAATGGTGAACTGATTGGTATCAACACTGCCATCCTTGGCCCCAACGGAGGTAATGTCGGTATCGGCTTTGCAATCCCTTCTAATATGATGACAAACCTGACAGAACAAATTCTCGATTTCGGTGAAGTAAAACGTGGCATGCTTGGCGTTCAAGGGGGAGAAGTGACCTCTGAATTGGCAGAAGCACTCGGTTATGAATCAAGTAAGGGTGCCTTTGTTAGCCAAATAGTCCCTGACAGTGCAGCAGATAAAGCAGGACTGAAAGCGGGCGATATTATTGTCTCAATTAATGGCAAACGTATTGATACCTTTAGTGAATTAAGAGCTAAGGTCGCGACACTCGGCGCAGGTAAACAAATTGAACTGGGCGTGGTTCGTGACGGCAATAGCAAAACCTTTGATGTAACGCTTGGTGAATCCACAAATAACAAAACACAGGCTGAGAAGCTCCATGAAGGGCTAGCCGGAGCTGAATTAACCAACACAACTGAAAGTGATTCTGCAACGGGCGTCAAGGTATCGAGTGTTGCTCAAGGCTCACCAGCCGAAGCCTATCAACTTATGCAAGATGACATCATTATTGGCGTAAATCGCCAAACCGTTAAGAACCTTGCTGAATTTAGAGAGATTCTTGAGAAACAACCGGGCGTATTGGCGCTAAATATCCAACGCGGCGACAGGACTATCTACCTCGTTATTCGATAGTCATACGTCAGCGTAATAACAGGGAGACTGAGTAAGTTTGCTTTAAACTTACTCAGTCTCCCTTTTCTTTAGATGAATCAAAATGCTATGCTTCACTAGTAATTAACTGGTCATTCACAGATGACCCCTCACCTTACTTGCTGAAGAGGGAAACATGCTGTCCTTTCTACTTCGTTCTATTTCCCTTGGACTTGTTTCAGCGGCGCTTATTCTTCTCGCATTTCCGAGCCTAAGATCAGGCATTGTTTCAGACGTCACTAGCCCTAAAGTCGATAATATTGGCTCTCTTCAAATTTCATTTAACCCAGCGGTACGGCGAGCAGCACCTGCTGTGGTGAATATCTATAGCCGTAAATACGCAGAAAGCGATCGCAACAAGCTGCTGACTCAAGGCTTGGGGTCAGGAGTCATTGTCAGCGAAAAAGGCTACATCATTACCAACTTCCACGTTGTAGCCCAGGCTGACCAAATCGTAGTGGCACTTCAAGACGGACGAGTAGCTGCAGCGCAGCTTGTCGGTTCAGACAAGCGTACCGATATAGCAATACTCAGAGTCAGTGGTGACAACTTACCTGTAATTCCACTGAACCAAGATTACAAAGCAAACGTAGGTGATGTAGTACTGGCTATCGGTAACCCATACAATCTAGGCCAAACGACGACCTTTGGTATTATTTCGGCAACCGGTCGGTCTTCAATCAGTGCCGATGGTCATCAAGCCTTTATCCAAACAGATGCGGCAATCAATGAAGGTAACTCTGGTGGTGCACTCGTCAACTCACAAGGCGAACTAGTCGGCATTAATACAGCTTCTTTCCAACAAGCTACCGACATGGAAACCTATGGGATCTCATTTGCTATCCCCTATCCGCTTGCAAATAAAATCATGGAGAAGATCATCGCCGATGGTCGTGTAATTCGTGGCTATATTGGTATCGACGGACAAGACATCAACTCGGTGACGTCACGCTTGCTTGGCAATAAAAACATCGGTGGTATTGTTGTACTAGGAATAGATCCGAACGGCCCTGCTGCGGATGCAGGCTTTGAAGCACAAGACATCATTGTCAGCATCAACAACACCCAAATTAACGGTCGACAAAGCGTAATGGACATCGTTACTGACCTGCGACCGGGTACTGTTATCGATGTAGGTATATTGCGCCAAGGTGAAAGCAAAACCTTAAAGGTGACCATCGCCGAAGATACTCGCCTGTAGAGCAAACTCTGTAAGCAGTGATTCAAGCTGCTAATACACAAGTACAAAAAACCCAGCTCATAGGCTGGGTTTTCTTTTATCTAAAGATTGTATCAAGTATCTCTACGATTCGCTTGGTTCATCGATATCGATGCGCGTCACTCGCTGTAGTCCTCTCGGCAGTAACCCGCCACGACGACCACGTTCACCACGGAAGTTTTCAAGATCCGATGGTTTCAAGCCAAGTTTGCGTTTACCTGCATAGATCGTCAGTGTTGCATTTTCAGGGATAGCCATTAGATGCGAAACAAACTCTTCACGCTCTTTTGCTTTCGCAGAAGGGATATTAATAATCTTGTTACCCTTACCTTTGCTCAACTGAGGTAGGTCTTTAATCGGGAACAACAACATACGACCTTGGTTAGTAATCGCCAAAATCTGGTTAGTGTCCAAGTCAGCAATAGGGCTTGGCATCATCACTTCAGAAGCTTGTGGCAAGTTAACCAACGCTTTACCACTCTTGTTCTTAGACAGTAGATCGCTACCCTTACAAACAAAGCCATAGCCCGCGTCAGAACCGACTAACCATAATTGTTCATTCTCTCCCATCACCACTTGGCGAATAGAAGTTCCAGGGCTGACGTTCAAGCGGCCTGTAATTGGCTCACCTTGGCTTCGCGCCGATGGTAATGAATGAGATTCAAGGGAGTAGCTTCGACCATCACTGCCGAGGAACACCGCTTGCTGATTACTCTTACCCTTAGCACTCGCTAAGAATTTATCACCTGATTTGTAGTTCAAGCCTTCAGCATCAACCTCATGCCCTTTGGCATGACGAATCCAACCTTTCTCAGACAACACAACCGTGATTGGCTCGCTTGGTACTAGGTCGCGCTCTGTTAGCGCTTTCGCTTCAGCACGTTCAATCAAAGGTGAACGACGATCATCGCCGTATTTATCCGCATCGGCTTGGATTTCTTTTTTGATCAGCGTATTCAAGCGACGCTCTGAACCGAGTAGCTTTTCAAGCTTTTCACGTTCAGCTTCAAGTTCTTCTTGCTCTGCTCGGATTTTAAATTCTTCTAACTTAGCTAAGTTACGAAGTTTAATATCAAGAATCGCATTGGCTTGAATTTCAGAAATGTTGAAACGGCTCATTAGGACAGGACATGGTTCGTCTTCTGTACGAATGATCTCAATCACTTCATCGATATTAAGATAAGCTGCAAGCAAACCTTCTAGGATGTGCAAGCGTGCCAGTACTTTATCTAAACGGTACTGCAAGCGACGGCGAACCGTTGTGCGACGGAACTCAATCCACTCTTTCAGGATTTGAACTAAGCCTTTCACTTGAGGACGATTGTCTAAACCAATCATGTTCAAGTTAACGCGGAAGTTCTTCTCTAGATCCGTCGAAGCAAACAGATGACTCATCAATTGATCACAGTCGATACGATTTGAACGAGGAACCACGACGATACGTGTTGGGTTCTCGTGATCAGATTCATCACGCAAGTCGTCAACCATTGGTAGCTTTTTAGCACGCATTTGGTTAGCGATTTGCTCAAGTAGCTTCGCACCTGACACTTGATGAGGTAAAGCTGTGATAACAATATCAGAGCCTTCCTTATGCCAAACTGCGCGCATCTTGATGCTGCCACGTCCAGTACGATAGATCTTTTCGATATCCGATTTTGGAGAGATAATCTCAGCTTCCGTCGGGTAATCAGGGCCTTGAATGAAACCCATCACATCAGGAAGTTCAGCTTTCGGCGTGTCAATCAAATGAATCGCTGCGTTCGCCACTTCACGTACATTGTGAGGCGGGATGTCGGTCGCCATACCTACCGCGATACCAGTGATACCGTTAAGCAGGATATGAGGCAGGCGAGCAGGCAACATTTGAGGTTCTTTCATCGTGCCATCAAAGTTTGGTTGCCAGTCAACAGTGCCTTGACCTAGTTCACCTAGAAGAACCTCAGCAAACTTAGATAATTTCGCTTCGGTATAACGCATCGCAGCGAACGATTTCGGGTCATCTGGAGCACCCCAGTTACCTTGACCATCGACCAATGGGTAGCGGTAAGAGAAAGGCTGCGCCATCAATACCATCGCTTCGTAACAAGCAGAGTCACCGTGTGGGTGATACTTACCTAATACATCACCAACGGTACGTGCTGATTTTTTGTATTTCGATGCAGCCGATAAGCCTAGCTCAGACATCGCGTAGATAATACGACGCTGTACTGGCTTCAAGCCATCACCGATATACGGCAATGCACGATCCATAATCACGTACATTGAGTAATTTAAGTAGGCATCTTCGGTGAACTTGCGCATTGGCAGCTGTTCAACGCCATCATATGTAATTTCGTTAGACATCCATTATACCTCGGCCATATCACCGTTAGTCTGTAGCCATGTACGGCGATCATCTGCACGTTTCTTACCAAGCAGCATGTCCATCATCTCGTTGGTTGCTTCGTTGTCATCAATCGTTAATTGAACAAGACGACGAGTGTTTGGATCCATAGTGGTTTCACGCAACTGAAGTGGGTTCATTTCACCCAGACCTTTGAATCGTTGCACGTTGATCTTGGCTTTTTTCTGCGACAGTCGCTCAAGCACACCATCTTTCTCTGCGTCATCGAGTGCGTAGAACACTTCTTTACCGCAATCGATACGATACAGAGGAGGCATTGCCACATAGATATGACCCGCTTCAACCAATGCATGGAAGTGGCGAGTAAACAGTGCACATAACAGCGTCGCGATATGAAGACCATCCGAGTCCGCATCGGCAAGGATACAGATCTTACCGTAACGCAGGCCTGATAAGTCATCGTTGTCCGGGTCGATACCCAGAGCTACCGAGATGTCGTGCACTTCTTGCGAAGCTAATACTTGGTCTGCTGACACTTCCCATGTATTTAGGATCTTACCACGCAGTGGCATAACCGCTTGGAACTCACGATCACGCGCTTGTTTAGCAGAACCACCCGCCGAGTCCCCTTCCACGAAGAAGATTTCGGTGCGGCTTAAATCTTGAACCGAACAATCCGTCAGTTTACCCGGCAGTGCTGGGCCAGATGCGATCTTTTTACGAACAACTTTCTTACTCGCGCGCATACGGCGGTGAGCATTGGCAATACAAGCTTCAGCCAATTGCTCTGCCAGTTGAGGTTTTTCATTCAACCATAGACTGAAGGCATCTTTTACGACACCAGATACAAAAGCAGCGGTTTGACGAGAAGATAGACGCTCTTTTGTTTGACCAGCAAACTGCGGATCTTGCATCTTCACCGATAGTACGTAAGAACAACGGTCAAAGATGTCATCACCCGTTAATTTAACGCCACGAGGCAGCAAGTTACGGAATTCACAAAACTCACGCATCGCATCAAGCAGACCTTGGCGAAGACCGTTTACGTGTGTACCACCTTGTTTAGTTGGTACTAAGTTCACGTAACTCTCGGTGATCATATCACCGCCTTCTGGCTGCCAAATGATTGCCCAGTTAGCCATTTCCGTTTCAGCAACGAACTCACCAACATACGGGTCTTCAGGCAATAAGGTGTAACCTTTTACGCCCTCAGCTAGATAGTCTTTTAGGCCGTCTTCGTAGAACCATTTATGTTCTTCACCACCCACTTTATCGACAAAGGTAATTTCCAAACCAGGGCAAAGTACCGCTTTTGCTCGTAGGTTGTTGATAAGACGAAGTGTCGAAAATTTAGAGCTATCGAAATATTTTGGGTCAGGCCAGAAATGCACCGTAGTACCAGTATTGCGGTGACCACAAGTCCCTGTCACTGTCAGATCGGTAACAGCATGACCACCTTCAAGGGCGATCTCATGCACTTGACCATCACGACGAACCGTTACTTCAACACGTTTTGACAGCGCGTTTACCACCGAGATACCTACCCCGTGCAAACCACCAGAAAATTTGTAGTTGTTGTTTGAGAATTTACCGCCAGAGTGGAGCTTAGTTAAAATCAGCTCAACACCCGAGATCCCTTTTTCAGGGTGGATATCAACCGGCATACCACGGCCGTCATCGGTAACTTCTAACGATTGGTCTGCATGAAGTACCACTTTGATTTTCTTAGCGTGTCCCGCTAATGCTTCATCGACCGAGTTATCAATGACTTCTTGGGCAAGGTGGTTGGGTCTTTCTGTCTCGGTATACATTCCCGGGCGGTGTCGCACCGGATCGAGACCTTCAAGTACCTCGAGGTCTTTTGCATTATATTGTTCAGTCATAATACGGAGTTTACTCAAAAAGTTTGCGTCAGTTCGCTGGCTCTAGTTTCACTAAAGCAGAATCATTACTATGAACCGTCATAGTAGAGCGAACGAGCGAAGTATTGGGGAATATAGTCTGGAAGCTGAGTAATGATGTCAAGCTAGTTCAAAAACTAAGACATCAAACTATGATATTTCACCATTGATAGATGAAATAACAGGCAAACAAGAGAAATCACTCTGTTGGTGAAACAGGTTAAAGGTTTAGAAAGGTGATGATTTGTTGTGGGTAGCGTTCAAAATCAATGAAACTATGATCCCCGCCCTCTTCTACTGTCTGTGTTGCACCTTGGTACTTCTCTACCGCTTGTCGGTAATCCAGAACTTCGTCTTCCGTTTGCTGAAGTAACCAGAAGTCGCTCGGCTTAGCGAGAGCCGAAACCTCTAACGCCTTCAGTTCATCAATATGTTTTGTTTCCAGTACATATCGCTCATCTGTGTATGGGTTTACTTGTTCACCTAAATAGTCAGCAAGAAGCTCATACGGCTTCACTGCTGGGTTTACAACCACGGCTTTAAAACCATAGTGACTATTCAGCCATGTTGAAAGATAGCCACCCAACGAGCTACCGACTAACGCGATCTGATATTGATCTTTATATTGCTCCACCAGCTGCTGCAAGTGAAGTGCCGCTTGCTGAGGAAAACTCGGCAGTTGAGGGGTAACGACTTTAATATCAGCACGATGCTCCGCACAGTAATCCGCCATCACATTCGCTTTGTGAGAACGTGATGAACTGTTAAACCCATGAATATAGAGAAGCAGTGATGGCTTAGTCGCTTGCTGATTAGAGCCTGACATCAATAACCACCTTCATTAGTAACCAGCAGCCTTAAAATCAGGCAAGAACTGCCCATGAGGCAGACGACGAACTTGCGTGCTAACGGTACCGTCTTGATGTAATTCAATCTCTCTCCAGCCCGGAGACAAAGTATCAACCGCAAAGTCATCTGAGTTAGGTTTGAATTGCACACAAGTCGACGGTGTTGCCATGACTTGTACACCATGATGATCTCGGTTCATGTCTTGATGAACGTGACCACACAGTACGGCTTTAACATTGGTGTGCTGTTGAACCACATCCCAAAATTGATCGGCGTCTTTTAGGTTATGTTGATCCAACCATGCGCTGCCAACCAACAATGGATGGTGGTGCAATAGAACCAAGGTATTACGTTCAGGGAACTCCGTCAGCTTTTGTTCTAACAGATCAAGCTGTTGATCGCTAAGGCGACCATGAGGCACACCAACCACCTGCGAGTCTAGCATCACCATCTGCCAGTTATCGCCTAGCAAGACATGCTCAACACACTGTATTTGTGGTGATGGTAAAACACTGCCCATATTAGGCTTAAAGTCATGGTTCCCTGGCAGCCAATAGCATGGCTTTTCCAAAGGTTGAATCCCTGACTCAAATTTATGGTACGACTCAGGACTGTGATCTTGAGAGATATCACCCGTTGCTAAAATCGCTTGATAGTCAAAGCCCTGACTAACTATGCCATCGACTACAGCACGAAAGCTATCTTGAGTGTTGATGCTTAATAAGCTGCCATTGCTCGGCGCAAATAAATGCGTGTCCGTTAGCTGCACAAGCTTAATAGTGCTCTCATCAAATTTTGAAGTGTGTGATAATTCCAAAATAACAAATCCAGATACGTTACTGTTTAGACTTTAAAAGTGTTGATAAATAGGTTCAATTAAAAGGCAATCGGAGTTCGACTGATACCCGTTTTTAAACAAAACGTTAACCATTCCCCAAGAAATTTATTCAATTGAAATTTCTCGTCCTTTTGCAGAAGCTTAGTGTTGGGATAGTCATATTTCGCTTTGACTCGCGAAAAATCCCCGCTAGCGCACACTTCTGCAACTCGAGCGTCGTGATATAGCCTGACAGACATTTTTGGCAAAGGAAACACTGGCATCGCATCACTCTGACATATATCTATTAATGTGGTGTATTTTGTGACCTCATTCACTGTCAATTGATACACCATATTAACGGCTTGGTAACAGCGAACATCACCAACCTCGTGCCCAACCGGTAACAAAGCATTCAGTTTGGCATAGTTAGTCTCGTAAACTCGCATCAATTCAGCAAGATCAACATGATACGGTTTTTTGACCGCGATATTTGGCATGACGTTAATCTATCCACTCTGACTGTAATTCTTGGTAGTTCAATTGTAGCCACTGTAGCGCAATGATCGTGGCACCATTTTCAAACACACCCTCTTTTACCAACTGATAAGCGGCTTCGCGACTCATCACTTGTACACGAATGTCTTCGCCTTCGTAGTCCAATCCGTGTACCCCTTTAGCGGTCGTTGCATCAACACAGCCAACAAAGACGCCGAGCTTTTCTGAGCAACCACCAGATGAAGGGTAATACGAAGTAATAGGCAATACAGATCCGACTTCGACCCCAGCTTCTTCCATCGCCTCACGACGAGCGACATCTTGTGGTGATTCATCGGTATCAATGATCCCAGCAACAATTTCATATTGCCATGGGTTCTCATGCTCTAGAGCACCGACACGGATCTGTTCGACGATCACAACTTCGTCACGCACAGGATCATAGGGTAGCAAAGCGGCAGCATGTCCACGCTCAAACATCTCACGCTGTATTGGTTGGCTCCAGCCGCCCTCAAACAATCTATGTTTAAATGTGTACTTAACCATTTTGAAAAAACCACGAAACAGCGTCTCTTTTGAGACTATTTCCACATCTTGCGGAGTAAACTCATGTCGTTGATTGTCATACTGTTGCATTTGGTACCTCACTAAGTGATCTTTATAGTTTACTCATTGTCCGAGTTAACTACCAAGGATAAGGTTCAACTTTTTATATAAAATTTATAATTAAAGTTAAGTTTTAAAAAACAAATATTGCACAAGTGGACAGTTAACTGTAAAAAAGTGCAAAGTTTCGAGTAAATTACCACCAAACTGGGTTAAACTCTTTTAAAGAAAATTCCATAAAAGGCAGGAATAGGAAAATGAAAAAACTGCTTCCACTATTTATCAGTGCAGCAATTGGCAGCCTGAGTTCATCAGCTTTTGCTGATACGCTAGCTGAAGTTTACGACCAAGCAAAACAGAACGATCCACAACTTCTTCGTTCAGCAGCGCAGCGCGATGCCGCTTTTGAAGCAGTAACGTCAAGCCGTAGCTCTTTGTTACCGCAAATCAATTTGACTGCGAACTACGACATTAATCGTGGTGACTATAAAGACGCAAGTAATGACAACAACCAATGGGGTGTTGGCATTGGTTTTAGTCAAGAGCTTTACCAACGCTCTTCTTGGATCACTCTAGACACGGCAGAGAAGACTGCTCGTCAATCTGATTCAGCTTACGCGGCAGAGCAACAAGCTTTGATTCTGCGTACAGCAACAGCTTACTTTGACGTACTTCGCGCTCAAGATAACCTAGAGTTTGTTCGTGCAGAAAAAGCAGCGGTTGCTCGTCAACTAGAGCAAACTAAACAGCGTTTTGAAGTTGGTCTTTCAGCGATCACCGATGTACACGATGCACAAGCTCAGTACGATGGCGTTTTGGCTGATGAAGTTCTTGCAGAGAACGACCTAACGAATAGCTACGAAGGTCTACGTGAGATTACAGGTCAGGAACACTCTAACCTAAGCATCCTAGATACTGATCGTTTCTCAGCAAGCAAATCTTCTGAGTCTGCTGTTGCACTTGTTGAACAAGCAGAACAAAAGAACCTTAGCTTACTTGCTGCACGTATCTCTCAAGACGTAGCAAAAGATAACATCTCTCTAGCTAGCTCTGGTCACCTACCAAGCTTAACTTTAGATGGTAGCTACGGTCTTGCAGAACAGACCGACAGCTCTAACAGCACAAATGATTACGACTCTGACAACCTAAACATCGGTTTGAACTTAGTTGTGCCTCTATATACGGGTGGTAACACAACTTCTTTGACTAAACAGGCTGAATACAACTACGTTGCAGCAAGTGAAGATTTAGAAGCGACTTACCGTAGTGTTGTGAAAGACGTACGTGCATTCAACAACAACATCAGTGCTTCGATTGGTGCTCTACGCGCTTACGAACAATCTGTAGTGTCTGCTCAGTCTGCTCTAGAAGCAACAGAAGCAGGTTTTGATGTTGGTACTCGTACTATTGTTGACGTACTTGATTCGACTCGTCGTCTATACGATGCGAACAAAAACCTTTCAGATGCTCGTTACAACTACATCCTAAGTGTACTTCAGCTTCGTCAAGCAGTTGGCACGCTAAGCGAACAAGACATTGTTGATGTAAACGCAGGTCTAAAAGTAGCAAGTAAGTAACTCTTAATCACTCAAGTTACCGTTACAAAAATGCCGCTCATTTTGAGCGGCATTTTTATTATCTATCGAATCTCGGTAACAGACAGCTAAAATTTAGCCTCGGCCACCTTTAATCGCTTTAATAATTTCAGTGGTAGAGCAACCATCTTCAAAGTTAAGTACTTTCACTTCACCACCAGCAGCAATCACTTCCTCACCGCCAGCAATCTCTTCAGGTTTGTAATCACCACCTTTCACCAAAATACTTGGCAATACCTCAGAGATTAAACGTTGGGGAGTATCTTCAGAGAAAGGAACAACCCAATCAACCGCCCCTAAGCCAGCCAATACTGCCATACGACGATCAGTTGGGTTCACAGGACGACCAGGCCCCTTCAAGCGCTTCACTGACTCGTCAGTATTAACCGCAACGATCAAACGATCGCCCAACTCAGCCGCGTGATTCATGTAAGAAACATGACCAGCATGAAGAATATCAAAGCAGCCATTGGTCATAACCACTTTCTCGCCTTTCGCACGAGCACGCTTCACCGCTTCAACCAATGCCGCTTCAGAGATCACGCCGTAGTCTGTATCTTGGCTACCGTGAATCGCTTCCGCTAACTCAATAGTAGACAGTGTAGATGTACCAAGCTTACCCACTACCACACCAGCAGCCGCATTCGCTAATGCACACGCTTCATCCAGTGGCTTACCAGCAGCAACAGAAGCCGCCAGTACTGAGATAACCGTATCGCCAGCACCCGTCACGTCATACACTTCTTTCGCTTGAGTCGGCAAATGGAATGGTTCCAAACCTTTGCGAAGTAGTGTCATACCATGTTCACTACGAGTTACCAACAAAGCTTCGAAATCAAACTCTTCGATCAGTGCGAGTCCTTTTTCGATCATTTCTTCTTCAGATTTTACTTTGCCAGCAACCAACTCGAACTCAGCCATGTTTGGCGTAAGCAAGGTTGCACCACGGTAGCGTTCAAAGTCTGCGCCTTTCGGGTCGATGAATACTGGTACGTTCGCTGCACGTGCTTTTTGGATAAAACTCTGCACGTGCTCAAGAGCACCTTTGGCATAATCAGATAGAATTACCGAGCGCACACTTGGAAGCGCTTGTTCCATACGAGACAAAACAAGCTCAGGATCCGTATTCTCAAATTTATCTTCAAAATCAAGGCGAATTAGCTGCTGACCACGGCTCATCACTCGCAGTTTAGTAATGGTTGGGTAATCTTCTAACTCAACGAAATCACATTTAACCTTTAGTGCGCCTAAGGTATTTTTTAACACCTCAGCAGGCTCATCTTTACCGGTCAAACCAACGATATGAGCATGGCCACCAAGAGAAGCAATATTCATTGCTACGTTGGCTGCACCACCAGGACGCTCTTCGTTATTTTCTACTTTTACAACGGGCACAGGTGCTTCTGGTGAAATACGGCCAGTTGGGCCATACCAGTAACGGTCAAGCATTACGTCACCGACAACAAGAACGCCTGATTGGCTGTAGTCAGGTAGAATTGGTTTCATTATGGATCTCCAAAAATCGAATCTGGCTAGAGTCTAGCACACTGATTACAGAGGCTAAACTATAGATAAATGAGTAAAAGCCTATCAAGATAGATACATCCGTCACCACTGTGTGACTGGTTTATACTTCCATCCACTGCTTCCATGCTTGAACAACATGTTCTCTTTCCATTTCAAACTTTTCAATCGCCACATCCGCATCAAGATTAAGTAGATTACGGTGGTGGATTTCATCTCTTAATGTTGTATAAGCATGGGTTAATGCCATGCCTTGCTGCTCATTCATAATCCCTTGTGACAACAAGCTTTCAAAGATTCGTACATTGTCACACCAACGAGTAAGCTTTGGCTTCTCATTGCTATATCGAAGTACTAAATATTGCGCTAAAAACTCAATATCGGTAATTCCACCCTCATCTTGCTTGAGCATGAATCGATCGGCTTTTTTACCGCCTAAATGACCGCGCATTTTTTCACGCATATCCACAACAGACTTTTTGAGTGTTGCCTCATCACGCGCCAAACACAGAACATCATGGCGAGTTTTGTCAAATGCCGAAGCCAATAAGTCATCACCGTAAATCATGCGAGCGCGAGTTAGAGCTTGGTGTTCCCAAGTCCACGCGTCATTGTGCTGATACTCGTCAAAGGCATCGGTTGGACTCACCAACAGGCCAGATGCACCAGAAGGGCGTAGGCGAGTGTCGACTTCGTACAGAATGCCAGAAGCCGTTCTGGTCGAGAAAATATGAATTATACGCTGCGCCAGTCTTAAGTAGAATTGGCGTCCATCGATCTCTTTCTTACCGTCAGTATAGATGTGTACCGGGCAGTCGTGCATGAACACGATATCAAGATCGGAGTTATAGCCAAGCTCCCAACCGCCGACTTTGCCATAACCAACAACAGCAAAACCGCGACCTTCGCGATCTTTGACATGGGTCGGTTCACCAAACTTGGCCGATACTTGCAACCAAGCTTGATTGACCCCCGCCTCAACAATCGCTTCGGCTAAGTAGGTCAAGTGATCACTCACCTTCATGACAGGTAGAGCCCCCGCAATATCCGCGGCGGCAATTCTTAAGATACAGGTCTGCTTAAACTGGCGCAGGCCTTCCATCTGTTGCTCCATATCATCTTCAGGGATACGAGCTAGGTAATCACGCAGCTCGGTCTTGTAAGACTCTAAAGGCACTGGATTGTAGAGTTGTTGAGGGTCGATAAGTTCATCTAACAGAATGGGGTAACGACCCAACTGCTCCGAAATCATCGGACTAGCGGTACATAAGCGAACCAACTGAGTCAACGCGGCAGGGTGCTCATCCAGTAGTTCGAGGTAAGTGGTACGCGTAACGATTTTATGCAACAGATGAAGCACTCTCGACAAACCAAACTCTGCATCCTTAGCGGTATACAGTGCTTGAAAGACTTTTGGCATTAGTCGATTGAGTACTTCACGCCCTCGCGGACCAAGGGTTTTCTTCGCTAGATCAGCTTTAAACTGAATAATCGTTTTCGCCGCTTCTGGTGGGCTAGCAACCGCAATATCATGCTCCAGTACATGTTCAATCACGTCCGGCTTATGGGCCATATCCCACAGTTCACTAAAGTGACTCGCGATCGGATTCGCGTCATCTTCATCAACGCCAATTAGGTCTTCGAACACGGTATGTACATTCGCCATATGAGCACGAGTTGCCACAATCAAGCTATCCCAATCGGAAAATTGCATGGCAACGGCAAGCTGCAACTGTTCAAACTCACCGTCAGGCAAGGTTTGAGTCTGCTTATCAGCCATTGCTTGTAACAGATTCTCAAGGCGGCGTAGAAACAGATAAGCCTCACGTAAGTGCCCTACCTCTTCAGCCTCTAGTAGATGCAATGATTCAATAGCGCTTAAGGTTTCCAGTAATCCTCGCCCACGAAGACTCGGTTCACGGCCACCACGAATCAATTGGAATACTTGTGCGATAAATTCCACTTCGCGAATACCACCAGAGCCCAGCTTAATGTTGTTTGATAAACCGCGACGACGTACTTCGCTGCTGATCATAGACTTCATTCGGCGCAGAGATTGAATCGCACTAAAATCAATATAACGGCGGAACACAAACGGGCGTAGCATTTGGCGAAGCTCTTGATACTCCGGGTACATCTCGCTGCCCATCACACGCGCTTTTACCATGGCGTAGCGTTCCCAATCTCGACCCTGCTCTTGGTAATAGTCTTCAAGTGCGGCATAGCTCATCACAAGTGGACCGCTCTCACCAAACGGGCGCAGACGCATGTCGACTCGATAACAGAATCCATCGAAAGTTTGCTGATCAAGCGCCTTGATAATACGTTGCCCTAGACGGGTAAAGAACTGCGCATTAGCAATGCTGCGTCTTGCACCTTGGGTTTCTCCATTTTCAGGATAGGTAAAAATCAGGTCGATATCAGAAGAGAAATTGAGCTCACCGCCCCCTAGCTTGCCCATACCAATGATCAGCATCGGCTGTGCTTCACCTTGCTCATTACAAGGTGTGCCCCACTCTTTACAACAAATATCATACTGCCATTGATAGGTCTCGAAGATCATCGCCTCAGCCAACATCGATAGATGGTTTAGGCTCTGCTCTAGCTCCCACGAACTCATGAAATCACGCCAAGCAATATAGGTCATTTCACGATTGCGGAATTGACGCAGCACGCGCTGGCCGCTCATTTCATCAGCGTAACCAGAAAGTAATTCAGCCAGTCGCTCTCGGTACCCTTCAGCACGTTCTTCGAATGCCAACATATCAGGTAAGTCACCACATAAAACCGCATCACGCTGCAGGCAATCACCAATAAAACAGCTTAAACCGAGTACACGTTTAAGATCTTCAGTCAGTGGCTCAGACCAAGTATTGATGGCTTCACTTTGATGCTCTAACAATTGCTCAAAAGCAGACTGAGAGTGAGTGATGAGTTGAGAAGGCAATGGCATGTTTCTTCCTTGTGTAAGCTGCGCGCTGAACAATCGGTTTATCGATTCAGTTCTTCAATAACGAGTTTTCATAACTAAAGATAAGTTATACCAAAGTTACGCCAATAAAAAACGCCCACATTAGCAATGTGGGCGTTTTATCGATTAACTTATCTGGTTGAGCTTACAACCGAGAAAAAGTGTCTGGGAATAAGCCTTTACGGATGAAGATTAGGTGCTAAGGACTAAACCTTAAACTGCTTAATCTTACCGTCGAGTTCTTGCGCGTTGCTTTCCATAAGCTGAGAGGTCTCTAGCAGCTCACTAACAACAACCACAGAAGCTTCAACAAGCTCGCGAACATTGGTTAGGTTAACACTCATCTCTTCAGCAACACTGCTCTGTTGGCCTGCAGCGGTCGCGATCTGGAAGTTCATATCATTAATTTGGTTTACTTGGCTTACGATACCATCAAGCTCTGTACCGGCATTGGTCACAAGGTCCACACCTTCCGCCGCTTCAACAACACTTTTCTCCATCAGCTCTACCGCAGAGTTAGCACTGCTTTGTAGGTGACTGATCATGTCTTGAATCTCTACCGTCGCTTGTTGAGTACGCTGCGCAAGGTTACGAACCTCATCGGCAACAACCGCAAAACCACGACCCGCTTCACCAGCACGCGCCGCTTCAATCGCTGCGTTTAGTGCCAGTAAGTTGGTTTGTTCTGAAATGCCTTGGATAGTACCAACCACACTGCCAATTGAGTCAACGCGCTCTTCTACTTGGTTTACCGCTGCAGCAGAGGCTGCGATGTCGGAAGACAGTTCACTCATCTTAGAGACAGAACCCTGAACGAACTTCTGCCCCGTCAACGCTTGGCCTGATGCCTGCTCAGTCAATGAAGAAGCACTTTGTGCATGCTCAGCTACAGTTTGTACGGTAGAAGTCATTTCGCTCATCGCTGTCGCTAACTGATCGATCTCGTTGAATTCTTCTTGAGCCGACTCTTTGGTTTCAGACATGCTGATAGTCATCACTTCCGTCAGAGCAAACAGCTCATCAGAAGAGGCCACCTGAGTTTTGATCATATCGTTCAGTTGGACGCGAGTTTTTTCAAGTTCGCGTGCCACATCACCGTATTCATCTTTACAGTCCATTTGAATCGGCACTGATAAGTTCTTGTCGGCCATGGTTTTAATGGCGTCATTAAGGTATTGAGTCTGGCGCAACATAACGCGAGCCGCTGCTAACAGAAGAACCACAAACACAATGATCATCAAGGCTGTTTGCCAAGCCACTTGAACTAGGTAAGTCTCGTAATGCTGTTGTGCGACTTGCGCATTGTTGGTTACAGCAAGCAATGAATCGTAAAACGTACTTGCGTCCCATAGCTGCTTCGAAATGATCAAGATAGTGCTGAATATCATCAACATGACCATTTTTGGAACGAGACGAACGTCAGAGATTACCCTTTCCCACGGCTTGAATGACAGTTTAGTCATTGTCAGTTCTCCATTAATTCTTATATATTGATGGCTTCTATATCCGCGAGGTGGCTATGTCAGTCAAAGTTCGCGATTTATTTTGAGCCTCGTATGAATGTTGAATAATACCAAAGACACCACCAAGCCAATGAGCTTATTGTCACTGATTCTCTCTTTCTTAGCGCTATTTGTGATCTCAGGCTTATTGTTCGTACCGATCGATAAAGAATCGAAACAAGTCCTTATCGGCCTCGATTTTATAATCTGTAGTGTTTTTCTTTTTCAGCTCACAATTGATCTATTCAGATCACAAAACAAAAAAGAATATTTAAAAGTACACTGGATCGATTTCTTAGCAAGCATCCCAATGATCGAGCCACTTCGTTTCGCTCGCATTTTTCAGATCCTGCGTGTCATTCTTGTGCTTCGCTCGGGTAAACGTGTTTTCAGAGAGCTCTTTCGTAATCGCAAAGAAACCACCCTCGCCTCAATTATATTGCTGCTGGTCATTCTCCTGACCATCGGGGCGGGAACAATATTACTGTTAGAACACAAAGATCCCGGTGCCAACATCACCACTGGGCAAGATGCTTTATGGTGGGCATTTGTGACCATCAGTACCGTGGGATATGGCGATCATTATCCAGTCACGAGCTCAGGAAAATTAATCGCCTCTCTGGTGATTATTTGCGGTGTGGGTGTGTTTGGTATGATTTCAGGCTTGATTACTTCTTTGATCACCTCCCCGACTCATCATGAGAATCAACGAGCGGAAAACAAAGAGAAACACCTTGAGAAGATCATCGAGCAGCAACAGAAGATCTTAGAACGACTCGAAAAGCTTGAGCAACAAACAAAAAAATAGGGCCGGAGCCCTATTTTCAAATTCATACTTATATTGATACTGATATTAAATCTAGTCTTGCCAGTATGGCTCAACCTCAACACTGATTTGGCGTGTCTGTTCCATCGCATGCAGAATGGACACTTCTTGACGAGCCAACCAACGCTCTAGCTGAACTCTCTCATCACCTTCCAACTTATCAGTCAAGGGCTCTAATGTTTTAAGTGCCAACAAATCATCAATGCCTTGCACCATATCAGCCCATGGCAAGCGGAAGCTGTTTCGTTCAGCGTCATCATACAAACTCGCGAAACCAACGCCAGAATATAGGTTTCGCATCAAACGGTATTGCTGCTCAATATACGCTTGGCTGGTCATCACTCGCTCTGGCGGGAAAGCCTCCATCAAGTCTGCCCATGTACGATCGAGTTGCTGCACAGAAAACCATTCGATACCACGACCCATTTGCTCACGTGCTTTCTCATCTAAAAAAGGCTGCCAACCACGAGACAAGATCCAACGGCTCAGATCCAACAATAAACCGGTATAACGAGCAGAGCTTAGCAAGGTGAGAAGATCTTCACGATCTGGCAGTTGCTCTTGCATCTCTTTAAGCTCAGCGACTAAGAACTTACGTGCGTCGAGTTTACGTAGTACGTGTCCTTTATCTTCCAGTAAGTCTTCGAAGTGATCATAGCTTTTCAGCCAGTCGAGCTCTTGCTCAAGCCACTTCAACTCTTGACGTAAAATAGCACTCGCGCGTCTTGGGACAATGCCACCGTAGATAGTGAAGGTTTGACGAATAAAACTCAGCGAGTGACTGATCTCATGCAGCGCTTCAATCGATTGACGCTCGGTGAATATCTGCTCGTGATAGTGCCAATGAGCGAGAGCATGCTCTAAAGATTGAATGAAACACGATTCAACGGTATCACTTTTTTCAGTATCAACTAAGGTCAAAGGAGTGACTTCATCTCCTTGATAACCTTGAGCAAGGCGGTAACCCTTAGCAGCTTTGCTTAGATTACCCAAACGCATGCCACCTTGTTCGCAGAATTGGCGAGACAATGTAAATAACGCATCCGTTTGACCAGATTTAAGTTCCAATTCGACTTCGCAAATCGGCTCTTGCAGGTCGCCTGATTCAACAAAGCCTTGATCAAATGCGACCTCAACTTGACTGCCATCAGGCATACCAATCAACCACTGCTCACGCGTGAAGTTGGTAGAGAACAGAGGAGTCAGTTCAGCTTGCAACGTTTCGATGTCTTTACCCGCTGGCCAAATATCCTCTGGGTGCAGGGCTAACTTAGGTTCGTTGCTATCGTGTTCTGCATTGTATTCAGGCCTTTGATGCAAGCCAGCAACCACACGACCAGCAGTCTTTACGGTTTGTACAAATACGTCATCAAAGCGTCGAATGCGTAAGCCTGTATCGTGCTTACGTAACCAGTTGTCAGCGGTGTCAAAGTAGATGTTACCTAGCTCACGACAACTGTGCTGAAGTACTTTAGTTTCAGCAATTTTATTGCGTAAAGTCTCTGAAAATTCAGGAGAAACAAAAAACTTCAGTTCTATCTCGGTTTCCATAGTTATACCTTTCTGTGAAGATAGGGACAGGATATTGCCAATTTGAAAAGTCGGCAAGTCAGAAATATCGCCCTTATGATGATCTAAAACAGTTTTAATGAGAGATTGATTAGGTTAACATGCGCGACTTTGTAGCCATCGCTTAACATTTCACCATGAATATGGTGTATGTTGTTTTAAGGTTATTATTTATTAGGTTGGATGACCATGCCAGTAAATACAATTATGGGGTTATTTGCAAAGTCCCCAATTAAACCTTTGCAGCGTCACGTAGTATGCGTGAACGAATGTTGTTCTCACCTAGTTAATTTTTTTGAAGTTTCTTCAAAAGGTGACTGGGAGAAAGCATCTGAAATTCGAGCTCAGATTTCTCACCTCGAGAAAGAAGCTGACGTACTAAAACGTGAAATTCGCCTTAAACTTCCTCGTGGTTTGTTTATGCCAGTTGATCGCACCGACATGTTGGAGCTTTTAACTCAACAAGACAAACTAGCAAACCTAGCGAAAGACATTGCTGGCCGTGTATATGGTCGTCAACTTGTCATTCCTGCTCCTATGCAAGAAAACTTCATCGCTTACGTTAAACGTTGTCTAGATGCAGCGAACCAAGCACAAAACGTAATCAATGAATTAGACGAATTACTTGAAACGGGCTTTAAAGGCCGTGAAGTAACACTCGTTGCTGAAATGATTCATCAATTAGATGTAATTGAAGATGACACGGACGCGATGCAGATCGAACTACGCCAACAACTTATGGCGATAGAAGAAGGTCTGAATCCAGTTGATATCATGTTCTTATACAAAATTCTTGAATGGGTTGGTGGTATTGCAGATCAAGCACAGCGTGTAGGCGCTCGTCTTGAAGTGATGCTTTCTCGATCTTAAATCATACGTTAACCATATAACGAAGAGCATTTTTTGAACAAACCACTTATGCGCTGAGTATTTCTCTCGCTGAGCGGTTTTTTGCGTCTAAATTTGTTCCGCTTGTTATCAAACAACTAGGTATTACGATGGATATCCTTGCTAACTACGGCACTGTCCTGATTATTGTTGCAGCAGCTTTCGGTTTCTTGATGGCTATTGGTATTGGTGCAAATGACGTTGCGAACGCAATGGGCACCTCAGTAGGCTCTAAAGCTCTAACCGTTAAACAAGCGATCATTATCGCAATGATCTTTGAATTCGCAGGTGCTTACCTTGCGGGTGGCGAAGTAACAGACACGATCCGTAAAGGTGTTATCGAAACATCTCTATTCGCTCATCAACCAGATGTACTTGTGTACGGCATGATGTCAGCACTTCTTGCTGCAGGTACATGGCTGCTTCTCGCTTCTTACATGGGCTGGCCGGTATCAACGACTCACTCAATCATCGGTGCAATCATCGGTTTTGCTTGTATTTCTGTAGGTACTGAAGCTGTAGACTGGAACAGTGTTCAAGGTATTGTGGGCAGTTGGATTATCACACCCGTTATTTCCGGCTTCTTCGCTTACGTCATATTTGTAAGTGCTCAACGACTGATTTTTGATACTGAGAACCCGCTATTCAACGCGAAGCGCTTTGTACCGGTATACATGTTCATTACAACAATGGTAATTGCACTTGTAACCATCAAGAAAGGTCTTAAGCACGTTGGTCTTCACCTAAGCAACACTGAAGCATGGGTTTGGGCTGCTGCCGTTTCTGCGCTTGTTATGATCGGTGGTTACCTATACATCCAGAAGAAATTTGCTAACCGCGAAGAAGACCACGGCTTTGCAGGTGTTGAAGGCATCTTCTCTGTACTAATGGTTATCACAGCTTGTGCGATGGCATTTGCACACGGTTCAAACGACGTTGCTAACGCGATTGGTCCACTGTCGGCTGTTGTATCAACCGTTGAGCACATGGGTGAAATCACAGGTAAGAGCACTATCGCATGGTGGATTCTTCCTCTAGGTGGCTTCGGTATCGTTGTTGGCCTTGCAACAATGGGTCATAAAGTAATGGCAACCGTTGGTACTGGTATTACAGAATTAACACCAAGCCGTGGCTTTGCAGCACAACTTGCAACTGCATGTACGGTTGTACTAGCTTCAGGCACTGGTCTTCCAATCTCTACTACACAAACACTCGTTGGTGCAGTATTAGGCGTTGGCTTTGCTCGTGGTATCGCAGCACTAAACTTAGGCGTTGTACGTAATATCGTGGCTTCTTGGATTGTGACACTACCAGCAGGTGCTCTACTTGCTGTTGTGTTCTTCTACGCAATTCAAGCTGCATTTACTATGTAATCGCGACTGCGCTAGTGAATACTAGCGTCAGAATAATGTGAGCTTCAGTAACGATATGTAAATGCCATGTCATTATTGACTCAAACGCACAGAAAGGGAGGCTTTGCCTCCCTTCTTTGTTGCACCGCATAAAGAAACTAAATATTATTTGCTCATTGAGGCTGACTCATACGCCTACCCAATTTGAATCGTTAAGGGATTTACTGTGAAAAAACTGATTAGCTTAGTTTTGTTCGCAATGCTTGCGGCTCCAGCTGCCTTTGCACAAGACCGTTATATTGCTGACAAACTATTTACTTATATGCATTCTGGCCCAAACAACACATTCCGTATCATCGGTAGTGTTGATGCTGGTGAAAAGATTACATACCTACAAACTAACAAGAGTACGGGTTACACCCAAATTCAAGACAACCGTGGCCGTAAAGGTTGGGTTGAAAGCAAGTTTGTAAATACTCAAGAGAGCATGGCACTGCGTATGCCTAAGCTAGAGAAAGAGCTGACAGAAGTTAAAGGCAAGCTCGCAAACGCTCGTCAAAGTGCTGACAGTGAAAAAGCTGGCCTAGCGAGCTCTCTAGATTCTCGTAACAAACAGATTGCTGAGCTTGAACAGAACTACAGTGAAATTAGCCAGCAGCTAACGAGCTCTCAAACCGAGAACCGTGAACTGCGAGCTAAGCTAGACACTCAGAAAGACGACCTGCTATTGAAGTACTTCATGTACGGCGGTGGTGTTGCGGGTATTGGTCTACTTCTAGGCCTTGTTCTGCCACACATCATGCCTCGTCGCAGAAAATCACCAAACGGTTGGGCGTAGACTTAACGCTTGTATCAGGTACAGTAAATTCAGTATCGAATATCAAAAAGGAGCACCGAGGTGCTCCTTTTTATTTGTCTGCTATCTAAATACTTATAGAACTCGCTAACCTTTCCACTCGTACAGAGCTGGGATTTCTATCTTCTGCTGGTTGAACTCTATGATCACCGATTGTGGCTTAATCTCCAGTAATTGAATGTCTTGTCCAATCCAATCTCCTTGCGCCACTTCTTGACCGTTCACTTTTACCCAACGCTTAGTTTCGCTACTCGAGTACATATGAGTTTGTAGGTCTAACTTAGGTAATACCCCTGATAAGCTATTGGTGTGCGTTTCCAACTCAATGACCTGAGAACCCCTTTGCCCTGCGGGTCTAGAGTCCATAGGCTCAGGAGCGCTTTGTTGCTCACCCATAATGGATTCAAGCTTCAATGCTAAATCAGGCGGTAACTCACTGAGATCTAGCCCTTGCAGCAGATCACTATCCGATTGTAAGTCACTATTTGATTGCATATTGCTCATTTCATTGCTTGTGTTTGGCTGAGCAAGTGACGACTCTGAACTGGCTGTCATTTGATTGTTGTTATCAGCATTCGCTAAGATCACTGCTGAGCCACTAGCAGTATTTGAACTATTAGCGCCTGAATCAATCTGTGCATACATCTCTTGGCGTGGCAGTGCTTTCAACGATTGACTCGCCGGTGCAGGACGAACAGCAAACAAGGTATCTTCTTCCTCAAGCACGGCATCCATGCTTGCTATATCAGCAATTACAGGCTCAACGTTTGATTCTGGCAGAGCTACGTTGACAGTTTTGATCACAGGTTCTTGTTGTTGACTATACGATTGATAAGCTAGGACACCACCCACCAACAAAGAAGGAACCAAGATTAAGAGCAACCCCATCGCTAACGATGAACCTCGTTTATTACTCATCCCTTTTACAGAACTAGGAACATGATGATTCTGGTAGCCTTTGAAGGCGGGTTTATTAATAGAAGACGGTTTGTGAGGCGACTGTTTGAGCTCGTGCATAATACGTGACATTAGCTTTCCCCTCCTTCTAGTGACATCAACTTAGGCGAATCGAGTTGAGCTAATCTCTGCAATCTTGCCAAGGTGCGCTTACCTGCAATGCCATCAACAGACATACCCTGCCACGTTTGAAATGCTTCGATTTTCATTTTTAACTCATAATCAAATACATCACTACCAGACACCACTTCACCCAAGACTTCAGAAAGCAGTAGGTCAAGCAAAGCAACCGCTTCACCTTGATAGCCCTCTTTGAGTGTCTCTCGTAACGGCTGTTTCCAAATAGCGACATAATCGCCTTGCCAGATTTGCTCTAAGGATTGCGTCGGCATCACTAAGAGCTTTTCATTCACCAGTAACTCGACAGAATCCTCAGACACGCCATACAGCACAGCAAACACTGGCTTTTGGTCTATATCGAGATTAAGTACCACAGGCACACCAAGTTCTAACAATGTATCCAAATTGGCCTGCTGCTGCTCGCACACAAAGACACTTTGTGGCTCAGTTAAGCACAAGCCATCACGCAGTGAAGATTGATAGCCCCAGAGCGTATACAAATCCTTAATCGCAAGAGAACGGTTAGTCCCTTGCATTAAATGCTGTTGGATATCTTGTGGTAATGCAAACTTTGAAGGCTTCGGATCTGCCGCCAACTTAGCCGTATCTGCGACCAATGAGCGCTGTGCATGTTCCAGCACTTCGGTTTTAGCTTCACTTTCCGTCTCTGCAGGTAACCATGAATCGATATAGGATGGCGTGAAATTAAAAGTTGCTACCGCGAGGCCAACACTTAATGTGGCAATGCCTGCGTATTGGAACAGTTTTGGCGCAATACCGATGCTACGTGGCTTCTCAACATGATACACATCAGCCTGAAAAGCCATAACCTGCTGACACGCTCGATTAACCGTTTCATTGCTCGGTAGCTGCTCACCATCATGAAAAGCCAACTGCAGTGCTTTATCACACACCAAGTTAATGAGCCTTGGAATACCATGCGTGTATTGAGCAATCAGCTTGATAGAGCGGTTCGAAAACAACATCTGCTCGCCACCCGCCGTCTCTAAACGAAACGCGATATACTTGCCCGTTTCTTCAGTATTAAGAGGCAGTAAGTGATAACGACCAGTAATGCGCTGCGCTAGCTGACGTAGCTGCGTAGTTTGTAAGTGCTGTTGTAATTCAGGCTGGCCGACCAACAGTACTTTTAACAATTTACGACTGTCGGTTTCCAAGTTTGTTAGAAGGCGTAGCTGCTCCAACACATCGGCAGCGAGATGTTGGGCTTCATCGATCACCAATAGGGTTTGAATGCCTTCGGCATGGCTATCAAGTAGAAAATAATGAATAGCCTGACTGAGCTGTTTCAACGATGCCTGTTCTGGGTACTCGACCTCAAACTCATCGCAGATAGCTTCAAGTAAATCTGTATTGGAAAACGTAGGGTTAAGTATAAGGCCAGCCTGAGTATGACTATCCAATGAAGACAACATCGCCTTAGCGACCGTTGTTTTCCCTGTACCAACCTCACCAGTAAGCATCGCAAAGCCCCCACCCTCGCCTAAACCGGCTTGTAGGTTCTGCATCGCTTCTTGATGGCGCTGACTCAAAAACAAGTAGCGAGAATTTGGTACAATCGAAAATGGCATCTCAACGAAGCCAAAATATTCCTTATACATGTGCTGCCCTATAATTACGATTAATGGAAAGTACCATTGCTTGCAGTAAAGTCCAGCAGTGATAAAACATTTCGAGGTGATAAGTTGCAAATTTACGATAGCCTACCAAAAGGCAACGGGCTACAACGCTATCTAGTCGGTGGAGCAGTGCGCGATAAGCTACTCAATATTGATAGTTATGATAGAGACTGGGTCGTGGTAGGGAGTACTCCTCAAGAGATGGAAAACCTTGGCTTTACTGCTGTGGGAAAAGATTTCCCCGTATTCTTACACCCAAAAACCAAAGAAGAGCACGCACTGGCTCGCACTGAGAGAAAATCAGGCTCGGGTTACACAGGCTTCGAGTGTTACTTCGCTCCAGACGTAAGTTTGGAAGAAGATCTGATGCGCCGAGATCTGACCATCAACGCCATTGCTCAAGACGATAAAGGCCAGCTTTACGATCCTTACCATGGCCAGGAAGATCTCTCTGATCGTGTTCTAAGGCACGTCTCGGATGCTTTTGTTGAAGATCCTCTGCGTGTGCTGCGTGTGGCTCGCTTCGCCGCCAAACTCCATCATCTCAACTTTACGGTTGCACCAGAAACCATGGTGATGATGAGTGAAATCGTTCAATCCGGTGAACTGGCACATCTTACGGCAGAGCGAGTTTGGCAAGAGTGGCATAAATCCCTTAGCACTCCGCATCCTGAAGTGTTCCTTTCTGTACTGAAAGAGTGTGGTGCATTGGCTGTTGTGCTGCCTGAAATTGACGCGCTGTTTGGTGTGCCTCAACCTGAAAAATGGCACCCAGAGATCGACACGGGTATACACACTCTAATGGTTGCTCAGCAAGCCGCACTATTAAGCCCATCGCTACCGGTACGCTTTGCAGCTCAAGTGCACGACTTAGGCAAAGGCGTCACACCACAAGTCCAATGGCCAAGCCACAAAATGCATTGTCATACTGGCTTGAAGATCATTAAGAAGCTATGTGAAAGAGTAAGAGTGCCTAATGAATTCAGAGACCTCGCGCTGTTAGTGTGTGAGCAACACTCTAATATCCATCGCGCAGGAGAACTCAAACCTACAACTTTCCTCAAGGTTCTGAACAAGTTTGATGTTTGGCGTAAACCAGACAGACTCAACGACATCTTGCTTTGTTGCCAAGCCGATCATGCTGGCCGTAAAGGATTAGAAGATCAGCTTTACCCTCAGAAAGCGCGTTTTGAAGTGGCTTACCAAGCGGCACTTCAAGTCGAAGTGAAGTCGATTATTGACGATGGTTTTCAAGGTAAAGATATTCGAGAAGAACAAGAGAAACGCAGAGCTGCCGCGATTGAGAGCGCGTTATCAGAACTCTCTAATAGTTAATCTTCACTGCGCTAGTAAACACGCATTAAAAAACCCGCGATTAAGCGGGTTTTTCGTTTCAACCTGTAGGGTGCTAAATAAGCACTTTTTATTGCATCATCAAGAAAGCAAACAGACCACAACCTAGAATCAGGCGATAGATAACGAACGGTGTCATGCCCATGCGTGAAATAAGCTTCAAGAAGAAGTGAATACAGATGTAAGCACTGATGAAAGACACTGCAACGCCCGTTAGCAAAGTGCCAACATGGATTTGGTCACCGCTTGTCACCAACTTAAGACCTAAGTAACCACCAGCCAGAGTGATGATTGGGATAGACATCAAGAAAGAGAATCGAGCCGCTGCTTCACGTGTGAAACCAAGATAAAGTGCCGCGGTAATGGTTGCGCCAGAACGAGATGTGCCTGGGATTATCGCCATTGCTTGAGCAAGACCGATAAACAACGCCTTTTTCCAACCTGCTTGGTATTCATCATCGCGTAAGCTTGAGTTCTTATCCACCCACCATAGCAATAGGCCAAAGATAATCGTTGTCGTCGCGATCACCCATGCACTGCGCAAGTAAAGCTCAACAATATCTTTCATCAACAAACCAAAGATACACGCTGGAATCGTTGCGAGAATAATCATCCACGCTAGCTTCGCTTCTTTGCTGCGATCACCCTTAAAGATAGATCCAAAGAATGCGCTCAACAGAGAGACCACTTCTTTACGGAAATAGATAACGACGGCAGCCAAAGTACCTACGTGGACAGCAACATCAAAGGCCAAGCCTTGATCTTCCCAACCTAAAACAGCAGAAGGAAGGATTAGGTGTGCAGAACTGGAAATAGGTAAAAACTCAGTAAAGCCTTGCACCAACGCCAATATAAATGCTTCAAAATAACTCATTACTTACCTTAAAAATTATAGTTTTATATCTACGACAGAGAGCGAGTCTAATTGCTGCATCTTCTGCCATATTTCACTGACGGTTCTTCCGTCTTGCGGGATCACTCTCGCAGGACAAAGATCATAAAGCGGTTGTGTTACAAAAGGATATTTGTAGATATCACTGCGTGGTAATTCTGGATCGCTCTCAGAAACCACCTCTCCAAACAGCACAATATCAAGATCGAGCTTTCGATCTTGAAGCTTATGAGCGTCTTGAGAACGACCCCATTTAAACTCAATTTTACGCAGTTTCTGTGAAAATTCAGTCAATGAGAGTGATGTGTCGAGTTCTATCACAAAGTTATAAAACGGATGGCTATTAAAACCCACGGGCTCACAGTGATAGATTTTAGAGCATTTAAGATTAGTCCCTAACGATTGAAGCTCTGTCCATGCCACCTTTGCATGCTTGTCGCGATCTATGTTCGTGCCAACACCAACATAGGCTACTGTCATGCTTGACCTCGTTCAATGATCACGCCAACGGCTTTTGCTTGTGGCACTGCGCCAGGTTTCGCTAAGCGGATTTTAATCCACGGCACAGAGAATTGAGTCATGATCAATTCAGCGACTTCTTCTGCCACACGTTCAACCAATAGGAATCGGCCATTCGCAATGTGGTCAAGCACGGCAGTACTCACTGTCGAGTAGTCCAAAGCGTCAACTACATCATCACTCTTACCTGCAGGGCGATTGTCATGAGCCATTTCAATATCAAGCACAAGTTTTTGTTTAATCTCTTGTTCCCAATCGTAAACACCGATCGTTGTAATTACTTCTAGCTGTTCAATGAAAACTTTATCCAGTGCCATGACTTGTCCTTTTAGAGGTCGGATACCCATATGGGGGAAAAAAACGTATTATTTGCGTAATTCCGGATATGATATCAATTACTCTTGGATTGAGCATTATTTTCCCATCGTTAGGCTTATAACCGTTTAAGGAAAGACATGACCCCATTGGCACTTATCATGATCATTGCAGCCTATTTACTAGGTTCAATCTCTAGTGCGGTCTTGATATGCCGAGTTTTAAGACTTCCTGATCCAAGAACGGTGGGCTCCAATAACCCTGGTGCTACCAATGTGCTACGCGTTGGCGGTAAAGGCGCAGCAGCTGCCGTCCTCCTGTGTGACATGCTGAAAGGTACTATCCCAGTCTGGTTTGGCTACTACCTCAAGATCGATCCCATCATGCTAGGGGTTGTGGCGATTGCCGCGTGTCTTGGTCATATGTACCCAATATTCTTCCACTTCAAAGGTGGTAAAGGCGTCGCAACCGCACTTGGAGCCATCGCCCCAATTGGATTCGATTTAACAGGCATGATCATGGCGACTTGGTTGGTTGTAGCATTCTTGTTTCGCTACTCTTCGTTAGCGGCACTGGTCACCGTCTTACTTGCGCCTTTCTACGCTTGGTTAGTCAAACCTCAATACACACTGCCAGTAGCCATGCTGTGTTGCTTGATTGTGTTGCGTCACCATCAGAATATTCGCCGCCTTCTCGATGGCAGCGAGCCAAAACTCGGACAAAAAAAATCGGCTTAAACTGTCATGTCTAAGCCGAACCATTTTTAAACCGAGATAAACTCAAACCGACACAAATCTCAGTCGAGCAATACTATTTAGTATTTAAAAACTTACAGCAGATGTTTATCTAAAAACGTCTTCAGCATTGTGTTCACAAACTCTGGTTGCTCAAGCGAGCTAATATGACCAGCGCCTGGAATCACCACTAACTCACTGCCCGTAATGCAGTCGTGCATTAGGTAAGATTCAAGCACTGGGCGTGGCTTATCTTCTTGCCCTACAGCAATCAAAACAGGCAGAGCAAAGTTCTCTACCGATTCAATCATATCGCGACGTCCAAACACCATTCGGCCAATTCGTGCCACTTCTTCAGCGTTCTCGCCCTCAAGAGCTGATAACTGCTGGGTAAAACCTTCCACTAAAGCTGGCGTGTTGGTTTGAGCATCATTGGCGAAGAACAGTGGAACCACCGCTTCAACAATCGGTTGAGGTACCATCTTGGTTTGAGTGATGGTATCTAACATGCTGAAGTATTTGGCGTGGGCAACTTCTGGCTCTAGGCCTACAAAAGTATCCATTAGAACCAAAGACTTAATACGTGCAGGTGCAAGTTCCGCTAACTCAGTACCCCACATACCGCCAACCGATAAGCCGACAACGGAAAACTCTTCGACTTCTAAATGATCAAGCAGAGCCAAAACGTGCTGAGCGTAATCTTTCAAATTACGCATCGAAGCTGGTGCAGCTTGAGATTCACCATGAGACCAAAGCTCTGGAACAATACAGCGATACTGAGTTTTTAATGCTTCGATCTGCGGCTTCCACATTGCACTATCCCAAAGGTAGCTGTGGCCGAGTACAACAACAGGGCCTTGACCTTCATCTAGGTACGCCATCGATTGATTGTCTACTGTGAACTTGTTCATTTTCTTCCCTAATCTCTATCAGCAATTATTTATCGACATACAGTCGGTAAGCTAGGATATAAAAACGGCCGCACAAGGCGACCGTTTATCGAAACACACTGGTTTATTCTGCGTTTAACTTTTGTTGATCGACTGTTTCTTGTTGATCGACGGTTTCTCGTTGAACGATTGCGGCTAGTTAAGCAATTGGCTCTAGCTGGTCAATTGGCCAACGCGGCGTGGCATGAACAGACAAATCAGCCGTTTCACCATTTTTAAGGCGTTGCATACCCGCGTAAGCAATCATCGCACCGTTATCAGTACAGAACTCAGTTCGTGGGTAGTACACCTCACCACCGATTTTCTTCGCCAGCGCTTCAAGCTCAATACGTAGCTGTTTGTTGGCACTTACGCCACCAGCAATCACTATACGTTTCATGCCCGTTTCCGCCAAGGCACGCTTACATTTTATTACCAAGGTCGCACAAACGGCTTCTTGGAACGCGTAAGCGATATCAGCACGTGTCTGATCGTCGTTGTCATTCGCACGAATGGTGTTCGCAGCAAATGTTTTTAGACCAGAAAAGCTCATATCGAGCCCTGGACGATCGGTCATTGGACGCGGGAACTTAAAACGACCTGGAGTGCCTTTTTCTGCTAAACGAGACAACAATGGACCACCTGGGTAATCTAAACCCATCAACTTCGCGGTTTTATCAAAAGCTTCACCGGCCGCATCATCAATCGATTCGCCAAGGATTCGATACTCGCCGATGCCTTTCACTTCTACCATCATGGTATGTCCGCCAGAAACCAGCAGAGCAACAAATGGGAATGGAGGCGGGTTATCTTCTAGCATAGGAGCAAGAAGGTGACCTTCCATGTGGTGAACAGGTACAGCTGGTACACCCCACGCATAAGCGATACTGCGACCAATGGTTGCACCAACCAACAGAGCACCGACTAAACCGGGACCAGCCGTGTAAGCCACACCATCAATGTCTTTTGACGTTAGATTAGCTTCAGCCAATGCCGCTTTAATCAATGGAATGGTCTTTTTTACGTGGTCACGCGAAGCTAGCTCAGGCACCACGCCACCGTAATCGGCGTGCAGCTTTACTTGGCTATATAATTGATGAGAAAGCAGGCCTTGCTCATCATCATAAATCGCGATTCCTGTTTCATCACAAGAGGTTTCAATACCAATAATGCGCATAATTTTCTCGGCACGCTTTCGTCTAAAATGGGAAATTAGCGCAATATTACCCTGCCTAAGCTCTTCAAACAAATATTGTACAGACTATAATCGACAAAGTGCTTTACAAAGCCACTGTGATCGGATTAAAATTCCGCACCATTTTTGATCAAGCTGGTTAATGGCCAAACGCGAATAGAGAGTTAGCTCGATGGGTAACTTCTCTGATTTGGTACTGAGTGGCCAGCGATAATGAATAACCCCTGAGGTGAAAGGCATATGCCAATAGTTAAAGTACGTGAAAACGAACCGTTCGACGTTGCACTACGTCGTTTCAAGCGCTCTTGTGAAAAAGCAGGTATCCTTTCTGAAGTTCGCCGTCGCGAGCATTACGAAAAGCCAACTACAGTTCGCAAACGCGCTAAAGCAGCAGCTCAAAAGCGTCACGCTAAGAAGCTAGCTCGCGAAAACGCACGTCGCGTTCGCCTGTACTAATAACTTAATCCATAAGGACTGAGTTATGGCTCTTATTGAACAACTCAAAGAAGAGCAAAAATTAGCGATGAAAGCCAAGGACAAACCGCGCCTTGGCACTATCCGCTTAGCTCTTTCAGCAATTAAGCAACGTGAAGTTGACGAACGGATCACTCTGAGCGACGACGACATAATTGCTATATTAGTTAAAATGGTTAAGCAACGTCGCGATTCTGTTGCTCAATATGAATCAGCAAATCGTCAAGATCTTGCTGACGTGGAAAAAGCAGAAATTACGGTACTTGAAGGCTTTATGCCTCAACCGCTAACTGATGAAGAAGTTATTGCACTACTTGATAGCGCAATCGCCGAAACTCAACCAGCGGGCATGCAAGACATGGGTAAAGTAATGGCTATCTTGAAACCACAAATTCAAGGGCGTGCAGATATGGGTAAAGTTAGTGGTTTAGTTCGTTCTAAACTCGCTTAATCCCAAATCAAATTGCAACAAGCCGTGCAATCCTTCGGAACGCACGGCTTGTTTGTATCTGTAACCTATTCAAACTATTATTATCCACACTCTCAGTTAGTGCATTTTTCTAAGGTTTTATGGCAGGACACATCCCGCGTAGTTTCATCGATGATCTCCTAGCGCGTCTCGACATTGTCGACATTGTGGACGCACGCGTGAAACTTAAGAAAAAAGGCAAAAACTATGGTGCTTGTTGCCCATTCCACAACGAAAAGACCCCTTCTTTTAGCGTAAGCCAAGAAAAACAGTTTTATCACTGCTTTGGTTGTGGCGTACACGGTAATGCTATCGACTTCATTATGGAGTTCGAACGCCTCGATTTTGTTGAAGCTATTGAAGAGCTTGCCTCTTTCTTAGGCCTCGATGTTCCTAGAGAGCAACGCAGTGGTGAAATATCCACGGCACCAAGAGCCAACAGCGAACAAAAACGTAACCTCTACGATTTGATGGGCGGCATCAGTAATTTTTACCGCTCTCAACTGAAAATATCAGCCAACAAACCTGCGATTGATTACCTAAAGAATCGTGGACTTTCTGGCGAGATTGTCCAGAAGTTTGGTATTGGTTATGTAGCCGATGAGTGGGACTTAGTCCGTAAGAACTTTGGCCAACAAAAAGAAGCCCAAGACATGCTCGTGACTGGCGGCATGTTAATCGAGAACGATAAAGGTAACCGATACGACCGATTCCGTGGACGTGTCATGTTCCCGATTCGCGATCGTCGTGGCCGTGTGATTGGTTTTGGTGGTCGTGTTTTAGAAGACGGCACACCAAAATATCTCAACTCACCAGAAACGCCTATCTTCCATAAAGGTAAAGAGCTTTACGGCCTTTATGAGGTGTTACAAGCCTACCGTGAACCACCGCAAATTCTTGTGGTTGAAGGTTACATGGATGTCGTAGCACTCGCGCAATATGGTGTTGATTACTCAGTGGCATCACTGGGCACCTCGACAACCGGTGACCACGTTCAAATGTTGTTCCGCCAAACCAGCACAGTGGTTTGTTGTTATGACGGTGACCGAGCAGGTAAAGAAGCGGCGTGGCGCGCACTCGAAAATGCGCTTGAGTACCTGAAAACAGGTAACACGCTCAAGTTTCTGTTTTTACCCGATGGCGAAGACCCAGACAGCTATATAAGAGAGAATGGCCAAGAAGCCTTCGAACAACTGGTACAGAATGCGACACCGCTTTCTACTTACTTGTTCGACAATCTTATTGAGATACACAAGTTGAACTTGGGAACAACCGAAGGGAAGTCGGCACTGCGAGCACACGCCAGCGCCTTGATTAATAAAATCCCAGACAGTTATTTCCAAGAACTGCTCGAAAAATTATTGGATGAGCGTACTGGATTTGATAACCAACTGAGACGAGCTCGTGTTCATACTAAGAACCCGACACCTCAGCCGCATAAAGAGCTGAAACGCACTCCAATGCGAGAAGTTATCGCTTTGCTTATCCAAAATCCGAGCTATGCTGATATGGTACCGGATTTATCAAGTGTCAAAGGCTTACAGTTGCCTGGACTAAGTTTATTCGTCGAAGTACTTGATATCTGCCGCGTGAGTCCCCATATCAGCACAGGCCAATTATTAGAACATTGGCGAGAGAACAAACATGAGGCACTTCTGTCTCGTCTCGCGAGCTGGGAAATCCCCCTCGACGAAGACAATCAAGAAGACATATTTTTAGACTCATTGGACAATATACTTGCCCAGTGCGTTGAAAAACAAATTGAAAACCTGCAGGCCAAAGCAAGAAGCGTCGGTTTATCAGCCGAAGAAAAAAGGGAGCTACTAGCTTTAATGCTAGATCTAAAAGCGTAACCCTGTTTGATTAGTCAGCATTTAATAAATTTGTTAACATAATTGGTTTGCATTTGAGAATGCAACGTCCTTCACCAGACCTGAAGTTGGATATCATCTATGGATCAAAATCCGCAGTCACAGCTTAAATTACTTGTTATTAAAGGCAAGGAACAAGGCTATCTGACCTACGCCGAAGTAAACGACCACCTACCTGCAGAAATCGTGGATTCTGAACAGGTAGAAGACATCATTCAAATGATTAACGACATGGGTATCAAGGTAGTTGAAACTGCACCTGATGCTGATGATCTAGCGCTTAATGATGACGATGCCAATATAGATGAAGATGCAGCCGAAGCTGCAGCTGCTGCGCTTTCAAGCGTAGAAAGCGAGATTGGCCGTACTACTGACCCAGTTCGTATGTACATGCGTGAAATGGGTACGGTTGAACTACTGACTCGTGAAGGCGAAATCGACATTGCGAAGCGCATTGAAGATGGTATCAATACTGTTCAACTATCGGTTGCAGAGTACCCTGGCACTATTCCATACATCTTGGAACAGTTTGACCGCGTACAAGCAGAAGAGATTCGCTTAACAGACCTAATCAATGGTTTTGTTGACCCTGACGACGATGGCACTGCTGCGCCAACGGCGACTCACATCGGTTCAGAACTTGCTGAAACTGATCTGGAAGACGAAGACAAAGAAGACGCTGAAGACGACGAGGAAGAGGAAGAAGAAGATACAGGTATCGATCCTGAGTTTGCTCTTGAAAAATTCACAGCGCTTCGTACTAGCTACCAGAACCGTCAGCTAGCGATCAACGAATACGGCCATGAAAGCCCGAAAGCAATGCTTGCAACAACAATGATGCAGGACGTATTCAAAGAGTTCCGTCTGACGCCAAAACAGTTTGATTACCTAGTAAATGAACTTCGCACTTCAATGGATCGCGTACGTACTCAAGAACGCCTAATCATGCGTCAAACCGTTGAGTACGGCAAAATGCCGAAGAAATCGTTCATTGCTCTATTTA
Organism: Vibrio sp. 14G-20; assembly: GCF_026241515.1. Lineage (GTDB taxonomy): Bacteria > Pseudomonadota > Gammaproteobacteria > Enterobacterales > Vibrionaceae > Vibrio. The sequence continues at coordinate 106,853 of NZ_JAPHPW010000003.1, read as the reverse complement.
CTGGCAATGAATCTAGCGAAGCATGGTTGGACGAAGTTCTTGCTTCAGACAAGCCATACGCTGAAAAGATCAAACGCAACGAACACGACATCCGTCGCTCTATCCAAAAGCTGGATATAATCGAACGTGAAACGTCTCTTACAGTTCAAAGCATCAAAGATATCAGCCGTCGTATGTCTATCGGTGAAGCGAAAGCTCGTCGTGCGAAGAAAGAGATGGTTGAAGCAAACTTACGTCTAGTAATCTCGATTGCTAAGAAGTACACAAACCGTGGTCTACAATTCCTGGATCTAATCCAAGAAGGTAACATCGGTCTGATGAAAGCCGTAGATAAGTTTGAATACCGTCGTGGTTACAAATTCTCTACTTACGCTACGTGGTGGATCCGTCAAGCAATCACTCGTTCGATTGCCGACCAAGCTCGTACTATCCGTATTCCGGTTCACATGATCGAAACGATCAACAAACTAAACCGTATCTCTCGTCAAATGCTACAAGAGATGGGTCGTGAACCACTTCCGGAAGAGTTGGCTGAGCGCATGCAAATGCCTGAAGACAAGATCCGTAAAGTACTGAAAATCGCTAAAGAGCCAATCTCAATGGAAACACCAATCGGTGACGACGAAGATTCGCACCTAGGTGATTTCATCGAGGATACCACGCTAGAACTACCTCTAGACTCTGCAACGGCTACAAGCCTACGCGGTGCAACGAAAGACGTTCTTGCTGGCCTAACACCTCGTGAAGCTAAAGTACTGCGTATGCGTTTCGGTATCGACATGAACACTGACCACACTCTTGAAGAAGTTGGTAAGCAGTTCGACGTAACTCGTGAACGTATCCGTCAGATCGAAGCAAAAGCACTGCGTAAACTTCGTCACCCAAGCCGCTCAGAAACTCTGCGTAGCTTCCTAGACGAGTAATCACACACTCAAGTGTGGTTAGCTTTTAAGCATAAATAAGAAAAGGTGAGCGTTGGCTCACCTTTTTTTTATCCGTATGATTTAAGTGGCTAAGATGTAAGCGGAATTGCCCCTTATAGTGTCTAGACACCACTGAATGCTTCCCCTATAATCTATGCCCTACGGCCCCTTAGCTCAGTGGTTAGAGCGCACGACTCATAATCGTTCGGTCCCCAGTTCAAATCTGGGAGGGGCCACCAAATTAGAAAAGCCAGAACAGTTCATGCTGCTCTGGCTTTTTGCTTTTCTAAAACAGTACAGATCATGTTCTGCACTTCCTAACGATAACGAATCGTCCCGCACACAATTCCAATTGCTTCTCTGTGACTAAGCTTACTTTTCTTTTATAGAAAAGTCGGCAATATGAATGTACACAAATCACTCAATTGTTCAGGGAAGACACATGAAAGACGAAACGCTCTCGATTCACTTCGGCTACGAAACCGATCCAACCACCAAATCGGTAGCAACACCTATCTATCAAACCGTCGCGTATGAATTCGATGATGCACAGCACGGTGCCGACCTCTTTAACCTTGCGGTGCCAGGCAATATCTACACTCGCATAATGAACCCGACCAATGACGTGTTAGAAAAGCGCATGGCAGCCTTAGAGGGTGGTATTGCAGGTTTAGTGGTAAGTGCGGGCAGTGCCGCGATTAACTACGCGATTCAAACCTTGGCACAGATCGGTGACAACATCGTCTCGACACCTCAACTTTACGGCGGCACGTACACCCTATTTGCTCACATGCTGCCAAACCAAGGGATTGAAGTTCGCTTTGCTAAAGACGACAAACCAGAAAGCTTAGCGGCGCTGATTGATGAAAAAACCAAGGCGGTTTACTGTGAAAGTATTGGTAACCCAGCGGGTAATATTATCGACTTAGAGCGTGTCGCAGAACTTGCTCACGCAAAAGGTGTACCTGTGATTGTTGATAACACCGTAGCAACTCCGGTGCTGTGTAAGCCTATCGACTTTGGCGCAGATATCGTGGTGCACTCACTCACCAAATACGTGGGTGGTCACGGAACAACGCTGGGTGGCGTGATTGTCGACTCTGGCAAATTCCCATGGGCAGAGCACAAAGATCGCTTCCCAGTATTTAATCAGCCAGAACCTTCTTACCACGGTGTGGTTTATACCGAGGCTTTTGGCGAAGCCGCGTTTATTGGTCGTGCTCGAACGGTTCCACTGCGTAATACGGGTGCAGCGTTGTCACCAATGAATGCCTTCATGCTAATGCAAGGTCTAGAAACTTTATCGCTACGCATGGAGCGACACACAGAGAATGCCTTGAAAGTAGCGGAATACCTCAAGCAACACGAGAAAGTAAGTTGGGTAAGCTACGCTGGTTTACCAACGTCTGAGTTCTATCCCCTGGCTGAGAAATACATGCAAGGTAAGCCGTCTGCCATTTTATCCTTTGGCTTGAAAGATGGTTATGAAGCCGGTGTTCGTTTCTATGATGCGCTACAAATCTTCAAGCGCCTGGTGAATATCGGCGATGCGAAATCTCTTGCTTGTCACCCTGCCTCTACAACACACCGTCAATTGAGCGAAGCGGAACAAAAACAAGCCGGTGTATCACCAGAGATGATTCGCCTCTCGGTAGGTATTGAACACATTGACGATATCTTTGCTGACCTAGAGCAAGCCCTTAATACTTAATAGCTAGATGTAACGTTGCTCGTTAGCTAACAGACATAAAAAAGCCCATCACAAGATGGGCTTCTTATTATCTATTTAGGTAAGCTGCCGATTACTCAACCGTTACCGCTTTCGCAAGGTTACGAGGTTGGTCAACGTCGGTACCTTTGATTAGCGCGACATGGTAAGACAGCAGCTGCATCGGTACTGTGTAGTAGATAGGCGCTGTTACTTCACTTACGTGAGGCATCTTGATGATCTTCATGTTCTCATCACTTTCAAAGCCAGCGTCTTGGTCAGCGAATACGTAAAGTAGACCGCCACGAGCACGTACTTCTTCAACGTTCGATTTCAGCTTCTCTAGCAAGTCGTTGCTTGGTGCAATAACGACTACAGGCATATCTGCATCGATAAGAGCCAAAGGACCGTGCTTAAGCTCACCAGCAGCGTATGCTTCTGCGTGAATGTAAGAGATCTCTTTCAACTTAAGAGACGCTTCCATCGCGATTGGGTAGAACTCACCACGACCCAAGAACAGTGTGTGATGCTTATCAGCAAAATCAGGTGCTAGCGCTTCGATCTCTTTATCAAACGCTAATGCTTTCTCGATATCAGCAGGCAGTTGGTGAAGTGCTTGAACGATTTCCGCTTCTTTCTCTTCATTGATACGACCTTGCAGGCGACCAATTGAAGTTACCATCATCAGCATCGCTGCTAGTTGAGTTGTGAAGGCTTTAGTCGAAGCAACACCGATCTCCGTTCCTGCGCGAGTCATGAAGGCAAAATCAGATTCACGAACTAGCGAAGAACCTGCAACGTTACAGATGGTCATTGCTGACATGTAACCCTTCTCTTTTGCAAGACGAAGTGCAGCAAGCGTATCAGCCGTTTCGCCAGATTGAGATAAAGTTACCAATAGGCTGTTCGGGCGCACAACGAAGTCACGGTAACGGAACTCAGAAGCGATCTCTACATCACAGCTTACACCAGCTAGAGATTCAAACCAGTAACGCGCTGCCATACCTGAGTTGTAAGATGTACCACATGCGATGATCTGCACATGTTCAACTTTGCTTAGGATCTCTTCCGCTTTAACACCAATCGCGTTAGTGATGACCGAAGTCTCAGAGATACGGCCTTCCATTGTGTTGATTAGCGCTGTTGGTTGCTCAAAGATCTCTTTCTGCATGAAGTGACGGTATTGACCTTTGTCACCAGCGTCGTGTTCAGCGTTTGATTCAACGATTTCACGCTCAACACGCTCACCCGCAACGTCAAATACCGTAACATCACGACGAGTTACCTCAGCAACATCACCTTCTTCTAGGTACATGAAGCGACGAGTTACGCTCAGTAGCGCCAGTTGGTCAGAAGCAAGGAAGTTCTCACCGACACCAAAACCGATAACAATCGGGCTACCAGAACGAGCTACAACAATACGGCTAGGATCTTTGCGATCAACCGCTACCGTACCGTATGCACCGTCTAATTGTTTTGCTGTTTTCTGTAGCGCTTCAACCAAAGAAGCTGAGGTGCGAAGTTCCCACTCAACTAAGTGAGCAATAACTTCTGTATCTGTTTGTGAAGTAAATACGTAACCACGCTCTTGAAGAAGAGCACGCAATGCTTCGTGGTTTTCGATGATACCATTGTGTACAACCGCAATATCACCAGACATGTGTGGGTGTGCGTTCGCTTCAGATGGCTCACCGTGTGTCGCCCAACGTGTATGAGCGATACCTGTACCGCCAATCACTTGTTGTTCTTCTACTGCGTCTGCTAGCTCTTGTACTTTACCAAGGCGGCGTACACGAGTTAGATTAGATTCAGTATCAACCACAGCAACACCGGCTGAATCATAACCTCGGTATTCTAAACGGCGAAGGCCTTCTACTAAGATTTCAGCTACATCACGTTGTGCTACTGCACCAACAATTCCACACATAGTTTCACTCCATCAATTTTGTTTTATTCCTATTGGCAGCAAGCAAAGGCCATATCTTTATTAAGATCAATTATAGGAAGGTAAATGCATAATATTTAAATTTGTTTTTACGCTGGATCAGTCAGGATCACGCGTACATCATGTGATTCGATACTTGCTTTGGATTCTTCGCCTAAGTCTGTATCGGTAATTAAGATGTCAATGTGTTCCCATGCCAGCTCTAAGTTCGGGATCTTTCGTCCCACTTTTTCCGACTCAACCATCACAATCACTTCTCGTGACACTTCAGCCATAACTTTACTCAGGCCAACCAACTCATTGAATGTGGTTGTGCCTCTGTCGAGGTCGATACCATCAGCCCCGATAAACAGTTGGTCAAAATCGTAAGCACGCAGTACTGACTCTGCAACTTTGCCTTGGAAAGAATCCGAATGTGTATCCCAAGTACCACCCGTCATTAATAATGTCGGTTCACTTTCAAGCTCATTAAGCGCATTAGCCACATGCAATGAGTTGGTCATAACAACCAAACCACGCTTAGTATTAAGTTGCTGGATTAGGGCACCAGTCGTGCTACCACTATCAATCACAATACGATTATGGTCACGAATCAAATCTGCAGCGGCTTTTGCTAGTGAAATCTTTCGAGTCGAAACTTGTTGACCCAGTTCTTCGCTCACAACCTCTTTCGGTAATGAAATCGCACCACCATAACGGCGCAAAAGCTGACCGTTTTTCTCCAAAGACGCCAAGTCCTTTCTAATAGTGACTTCTGAGGTTTCAAACTTAGCGGATAATTCATCAACACTAACCTCCCCCTTTTCATTCACTAGGTTAGAAATTGCATGTCTTCTGAGCTGAGTGTTTCGTTTCGACATTTAAAAAAGGCCAGTAAGTTTCGATATGAAACATATTATAGTTACAACGAAACTATTTAGTCCATTTATTTTGATCCAAAAAATTAATAAATAGCGATGAAACCTTGTCCTAAGACAATTGTTAAGCAGTGATATTGAAGTCATTAGGTGGTAGAATCCGCACCCGAAAAGAAAAAAAATTACAGAACTGACCGTTATTTTTCTGCAACCTTCACCTGATATGTTGGTATAAGTCACAGAAATACAGCGTTGAATCAAAATCTTTTAGTCATAAAATGACTAAAATTGATGAAAGACTTACAACTCTGAAGGACATATTGGAAGTCCCGCGCTTTTACACAACAGGCACAAAATGTTGATGTAGCGGACCAATCTTCAGAACTTAAATAAATTTCAAATTGTAACAATACTTACCGGAGAGTACCTTCCATGAAAAAGACCAAAATCGTATGTACGATTGGCCCTAAAACTGAATCTGTAGAGAAGCTAACTGAACTAGTAGATGCTGGCATGAACGTTATGCGTCTTAACTTCTCTCACGGTGATTTCGCAGAACACGGCACTCGTATCGCGAACTTCCGTAAAGTAATGGAAAACAAAGGTGAGCAACTTGCTATCCTTCTAGATACTAAAGGTCCTGAAATCCGTACTATCAAACTTGAAGATGGTAACGACGTAGATCTAGTAGCTGGTCAAGAGTTCACGTTCACAACTGACGCAACAGTTGTTGGTAACAAAGACGTAGTAGCAGTAACTTACCTAGGCTTCGCTAAAGACCTATCAGCAGGTAACACTATTCTTGTTGATGACGGCCTAATCGAAATGGAAGTTATCGCAACAACAGAAACTGAAGTTAAGTGTAAAGTTCTTAACAACGGTGCTCTAGGTGAAAACAAAGGTGTTAACCTTCCTGGCGTTTCTGTTCAACTTCCAGCTCTTTCTGAGAAAGACAAAGCTGACCTTAAGTTTGGTTGTGAGCAAGGCGTTGATTTCGTAGCTGCTTCTTTCATCCGTAAAGAAGACGACGTTAAAGAAATCCGTGAGCTTCTAAACGCTAACGGTGGCGAAAACATCCACATCATTTCTAAGATTGAAAACCAAGAAGGTGTAGATAACTTCGATTCAATCCTTGAAGCTTCTGATGGCATCATGGTTGCTCGTGGTGACCTAGGTGTTGAAATCCCAGCAGAAGAAGTAATCTTCGCTCAAAAAATGATGATCGAGAAGTGTAACCGTGCACGTAAGATGGTTATCACTGCAACTCAAATGCTTGACTCTATGATCAGCAACCCACGTCCAACTCGTGCTGAAGCGGGTGACGTTGCGAACGCAATCATGGATGGTACTGATGCAGTAATGCTTTCTGGCGAAACTGCTAAAGGTAAGTACCCAGTTGAAGCTGTAACTATCATGGCTCAAATCGCGAACCGCACTGATTCAGCTCTTAAAGCTGAGCTAGGTTCTCGTCTAGACAGCCCACGTCTACGCATCACAGAAGCAGTATGTAAAGGCGCTGTAGACACAGCAGAGAAGCTAGCTGCTCCTCTAATCGTTGTTGCAACTGAAGGCGGTAAGTCTGCACGTTCAGTACGTAAGTACTTCCCAACTGCAAACATCCTTGCTCTAACAACTAACGAAAAGACAGCTGCACAGCTAGTTCTTACTAAAGGTGTTAAGCCAGTTCTTGTTGACTCTATCGAGAACACAGACGCGTTCTACATCAACGGTAAAGAAATCGCTCTACAATCTGGCCTAGGTAACAAAGGCGACATCGTAGTTATGGTTTCTGGTGCTCTAGTAGCTTCTGGTACTACAAACACGGCATCTGTTCACGTTCTATAAGAATGAACCGATTCGCATAAAATATAAAAGAGGGCTTCGGCCCTCTTTTTTTTATGAAACTAAATCTTGCCTAACTTTTCAGTACGCTGTATTATCAATCACAATAGAACTACGTACTGTTAACTTCCAATTGGCTCTTTCTAAGAGACGGATTAGCAGACTAGAAATCAATATACATGAGGTTTGTAATGTCTAGTCCTACGCTCACTGACAAAGTATCAAAGATGATTCGCCAAGATATTCTTAATGGTGAGTTAACCCCAGGTCAAAAGCTCGTTGTTGCTGATCTAAAAGCACGCTACAACGTAGGCGCATCTCCAATTCGCGAAGCCTTGGTACAGTTATCTTGGAGCAAATACGTAAAGCTAGAGCCACAAAAAGGCTGCTGGGTATCTCCTGTATCAAAGAAAGAACTGAATGACCTATACGAAAGCCTTCGAGTTGTATCATCTGTTCTGCTTAAAAAAGCGATTTCAGCGGGTGATGAGAGTTGGGAACTGGATGTACTAACGTCTTACCACAAACTGTCGCGAGTGCAGTACATATCTGAAGAGTTTGATTGTGTTGAATGGGAAGAGCGCCACCAGCAATTCCATGTAGCATTACTTGAAGGTGCAGATTCAGAGAACATGTTTAAGTTCTTTGATGACCTAATTAACCAAGTGAAACGTTACCGCTTCCTCGCTATGTCTGCAGAAAGCGCATCTGATGATCTGTTCAATATTGATGAACACGAAATGATCATGAAACTAGTACTCTCTAAGAATGTAGAACAAGCAACAGAACTGCTTGATCAACACTTACTAGGTTCAATGAAACGAATTGAAGAAGTTATCGAAGCGGCATGATGCCAAGATAGATTCTAACCAAATAAAAACGGAGCCCAACGGCTCCGTTTTTTTGTCTCCAGTACCACGACTGAACTACCACCCAAAAAACTCTTTGTGGTGAGTATTGAGCAGCACAACCATAGGTAAAAAATACAATGCACTAAGCTGAAAGCCAAGAATGGCTAATGTGCCTATGGTTAACCTCACTAAAAAATCGACAAACATACCACGCCTCTTTTAACCAGACCGTATGATCCCCAAACTCTTGCTCCAGCTAACCTAATTCTACTGCTGCCTTTCAAGTTATTGATAAGGCTAGCTAACCAGCTGAATTAAGTTAACGGTGTCATCCTTTTACATCTGGTAAACACTCTATTTATTACATCGTTTAACACGATGTAATCTGAAGCAAAGTAGTTTACTTACTGTTCATTTTAGCTCAAATTTTCACCAGCTTTAGACTTTAGTCTAACTGTATAGATTTTGTGACATAGGTCGCTCAAAAGTGAGATTCCTAATAAAAAGAAGGGAAGGGAAAATCAATCGGAAAGCAGTTTAAAGAGATGAAGCAGACAGAAGAAAGAAGCTAAATAGACAAAACGCTAAGCAACATCAGCATGGCTAGGACACATGGAGACCGTATTGCGACCAGAGGATTTCGATTCATAAAGCCCGACATCGGCACATTTGTATGAGCGAGTGCTGTTACTGGTTAAATCTGTAAAGCCAACACTCACCGTTACCTTAGTTCCGGCTGCTAGCTCAATCTCAATTCGCAAGCGATCCAATACGCGCTTTGCTTCTGGCAATGAGGTGTGTGGCATCAAGAGTGCAAACTCTTCTCCTCCGACACGAGCAACAAAGTCGGTACTACGAAGGCTATCTTGTAGTAGCTTAGCCACACCAGCAATCACACGGTCACCTTCGTCGTGGCCAAGCTCGTCATTGATTCGCTTGAAGTTATCGATGTCGACTAAGGCTAAGCAAGTGGTTGATTCGTTCGGGTAACGCTCAACTAAGCGAGAGTAGTAAGCCAACTGCTCTTCGAACTTTCGTCGGTTCCAAAGGTTACTCAAAGAGTCACGTTCACTTAAAATCCTCAAACGCACCTCAAGCTCCTTCCTTACGGAAATATCAACCAGCGAAGTGATGTAGTAACTGACTTTGCCCGAGTTGTTTTTGACCGCATGCACTCGCATGATCGCAGTAAAAGGAATACGCAGTTTGTTCTTACACTGAACCTCTCCTTCCCATACTTCTTCTTGCTCTAAATGACTCCAGATAGCCGAACTTGAGAGCACTTGGTCAGTATTCTCAAGCAACAGTTGCAATGCATTCTGACCGATAACTTGTTTTTTACAGTACCCAGTCATGTTCTCAAATTCGTTGTTGATCATCATTGTGCGGTGCTGCTTGTCAGAGATCATCACTGCCGACATGCCATTCAATGCGGCGCGCGCCAATTTACTCTCCAGACTTCGGCGTCGGTAGTGCGTCACAAGGTAAGCAAACGGAAAGGCGAATATCAGCACCGTTAGCAACACAAACACTTCTTCTTGAGAGAGGTCACTTAAGCTCGGTTCTGCCCGAGCCATCAATTGTTTCTGATTAAGTTGAATCAGCAAATGAACCTTTTGACTGTTCGCGAGCATAACCGTGTTAAACGCAAACAAATTGCCATCTTCAAAAACGTAACCCACTTGATCATTGGAGATCGCATCCCACGTCTTAGGCGCGATATTTTGCAGGTTATAGCCTTTTCTTTCTGGAATAGAGTCTCCGAACAACTTGCCGCTGTTGTTACTCGCGATGAAGTAACCCGCTTCATTAAGAACTTCTGCTCTAAGATCGTTATCAGGTGAAAAGCTAAGACGTGACGATAAACCCCATACATCGAGATTAATGACAAGGTAACCCACTCTTTTGTCAGGAGTTTCTACAGGGGTAAAGACACGGATTACAGGCATATAAGGAAAGGTGACTTCACCATGTTCCGCTTCAAGTTCAATGCCCCAACCGCCAATCTGTTCAGCTTCTAGTTTTTGAGCGTATTGGAAGTAGTTAGAATCTGATCTATCTTGCAGTTGTTGAGGTAACGTCACCCTACCGGTATCAGAGGAATAGTTAACCCGCACCAGTTCTTTGCCTGTGATATCTAACAGATGAATTTGTGTATACCACTTCTGGTTTACAAGAACAGATTGCCAGACCTCTTCAAGTAGATGTTTGGTTTGGTCAGAGGGAGAAGAAGCAAAGTTAACCAAGCTCTGGCTATGACTGAGTAGCTCCATTACCGAGACTAACTGAGTCTTGAGAAGATCATAATCCCGCTTGGCATATACTAACTGATGTACGGCTTGTTTAGCCGAGTAGTCAAAGCTCTGCTGTTTTACTTCTTTGTAACGCTGCAAATAATACAGACATACTGCAGAAGACAATATGATAGAGATAATCAGCAATGTAATTATTGATCTTTTATTTCGCATTGCTAACTCAGATGAATGAAAGTGCAGCGCAGGATTATAGCACTCTAGAAAATTAACAAAATAAAAGCCGCTTAAAAAAGCGGCTTTAAAGTTATTTTTTAAAGACTTACCGTCTAGGCTTTCAACGCTCGTTCACCTCGTGCGATGCCAACAACACCACTTCGAGCTACTTCAAGTACTTCCGTCACTTCAGACAACGCCTGAATGAAGGCATCCAGTTTCTCGCTAGTTCCCGCCATTTGAACCGTATATTGAGAAGCCGTTACATCAACAATCTGACCACGGAAGATATCTGCTGTGCGCTTCACTTCTGCACGAGCAAAGCCGCTAGCACGTACTTTTACCATCAACAGCTCACGTTCAATGTGCTCAAGTTCAGACACTTCTTGTACTTTAAGCACGTCGATTAGCTTATGCAGCTGTTTCTGAATCTGCTCAAGCTGCATTTCGCTCGAGTTAGTCGTTACGTTCAAACGAGACAGCGTCGGATCGTCGGTTGGAGATACGTTCAAAGACTCGATGTTGTAGCCACGCTGAGAAAACAAGCCAACCACACGAGAAAGCGCACCCGGTTGGTTTTCCATTAGTAGTGAAATAATGTGTCTCATATTATGTTCTCTCCGTTTTGCTTAGCCACATGTTATCCATACCCTCGCCTTTGATCTGCATTGGGTATACGTGCTCGGTGTCATCCACACTAATGTCGACAAATACCAAACGGTCTTTCATCGCTAGTGCTTTTTCCAAACCTGATTCCAATTCATCCGGAGATGAAATACGCATACCAACGTGGCCATAAGCCTCTGCGATAGCAGCAAAATCAGGAACAGAGTCCATATATGAGTTAGAGTAACGACCTTGATAAACAATGTCTTGCCACTGTTTTACCATGCCTAGGAAACGGTTGTTAAGGTTAATAATCTTAACCGGGATATTGTATTGCAGCGCAGTCGACAGCTCTTGGATATTCATTTGAATACTGCCGTCACCAGTTACTACAACCACCTCTTCATCTGGCTTAGCAAACTTAACGCCCATACCAGCAGGCAGACCAAAGCCCATTGTGCCTAAACCACCAGAGTTAATCCAACGACGTGGCTTGTTAAACGGGTAGTACAATGCTGCAAACATTTGGTGTTGACCGACATCCGAAGCAACGTAAGCATCACCATTAGTTACTTTATGAAGTGTTTCAATAACTTGTTGTGGTTTGATGCGCTCAGACGACTTCTCATAAGCGAGGCAGTCACGCTCTTGCCACTGCTTGATTTCACTCCACCAGCTTTCAATCGCTTCTGCATCGTTAGTGCCGCCTTGCTCAACGAGCAAGTTCACCATGCTCTCTAGAACTTTTTCAGCAGAACCTACAATCGGTAGATCCACTTTTACGTTCTTAGAGATCGAAGATGGGTCGATATCAATGTGCATGATCTTCGCATCAGGGCAGTACTTATCTAGGTTATTGGTCGTTCGATCATCGAAACGTACACCAATACCAAAGATCAAATCCGCATTGTGCATCGCCATATTGGCTTCATACAAACCATGCATGCCCAACATACCCAAAGAGTTCTTATGAGTGCCAGGGAAAGCGCCAAGCCCCATTAGGGTGCTTACCACAGGTAAATTCAGTGCCTCTGCTAATTTTAACAGCGGCTTATCTGCCTCAGAAATAACCGCACCACCACCGACATAAAGTACCGGCTTCTTCGCTTCAAGAAGGGCTTTTAGCGCCTTTTTGATCTGACCTTTATGACCCGTAACCGTTGGGTTATACGAACGCATTTTGATCGTTTCTGGGTATTCATAAGGAAGCTTGATTTGTGGGTTTAAGATGTCTTTCGGCAGATCAATAACCACAGGACCGGGACGTCCTGTCGTTGAAATATAGAATGCTTTTTTAACGACTTCTGGGATATCTTCTGCTTTCTTAACTAAGAAGCTGTGTTTAACGATCGGGCGTGATACACCAACGATGTCACACTCTTGGAAGGCGTCATTACCAATAAGGTTATTTGGTACGTTACCAGAAATAACAATCATTGGGATTGAGTCCATGTAAGCTGTTGCAATACCAGTAACGGTATTGGTCGCACCTGGACCAGAACACACAAGTACTACACCCGGTTTGCCGGTAGAACGAGTATAGCCATCTGCCATGTGGGTAGCGGCTTGTTCGTGTCGTACTAATACGTGTTTAATTTCAGCAGTTTTAGCATGCAGCGCATCGTAGATATCAAGTACAGAACCACCTGGATAACCAAAGATTTGTTCTACACCCTCTTCAATTAGAGACTGCACCACCATCTCAGCGCCGGATAACATTTCAGCGCCGGATGACATGGCTGTTTCAGGTTTTGTTGTCATATTGCTCTCCTCACCAGTTTCCAATCATATTTGGTGAACATGTTGGGCTGGTTTTTCATAGTCTAGGGCTTATTCGTAGCCTAATTCGAAATACTTCCACTTTTTCGGCTATGGCTGTCTGTCGTGATAACAACAAACAGTAATACGAAACAACTTTAACGCTTTATTATCATCTGGTCTAACACCTGTTATCCGACAATCGTGGTAAAAAACCAACTATTAGCTCAAAGCATTAAATAAAACCCAAACCACCCCTCAAATTTAGCCTTTAACACTAGGTAACAAACAAAAAAAAGCACTTAATATTTAAATGAATCGCTATTTATCTATAAATAACAGCTTAATCAGTGTGCGCTTTCGCACATTGTGCTGGATCGCTAGATACAAAAAATCCCCCTAAAAATGCAATCACATTCGTAGGGGGATTTTTAAGCAACTGAAAATTTATCTAAGCAGAAAACTACTTATCTTTAGGCTTTTCATTGTACATTTCTTCGATTTCGTCTTGATACTTATCGTTGATAACTTTACGACGCAATTTCTGAGTTGGTGTCAGTTCACCATCATCCATCGAAAATGCTTTTGGTAACAGTTTGAATTTCTTCACTTGCTCAAACTTAGCCAGTTCTTGCTGTAGGCTATTCACACGCTTTTCTAGCATCTCGACGATTTGGTGATGCTTAACAAGCTCAACACGATCGTGATACTTAATATTAAGCTCTTTGGCATACTCTTCAAGCGAGTCATAACAAGGAACAATCAGAGCAGAAACGAATTTGCGCGTATCAGCGATAACGGCAATCTGTTCGATAAAGTGATCTTTACCAATCGCGCCTTCAACCACTTGCGGTGCAATGTACTTACCGCCAGAAGTCTTCATCAATTCTTTAATACGATCAGTAATGAACAGGTTACCATTTTCATCAAAATGTCCCGCATCACCAGTCTTTAGGAAACCGTGCTCGTCAAATGTCTTAGCGGTCTCTTCGGGCATCTTGTAGTAGCCACGCATCACCATTGGGCCTCGAACAAGAATCTCGTTCTTAGCACCAATTTTCACTTCTGCGCCCGGCATCGACATACCAATCGAATCAGGGTTGAAGCAGCGGTCATCCCAACAAGATACTGTTGCTGTGGTTTCTGTCATGCCGTAGCCAAGTTTTACGTTGATGCCGATAGCATGGAAGAAACGACCAATGGTTTCATCAAGCTTCGCACCACCACATGGCATGAAGTTGATGTTACCGCCTAGCAGAGCTCGCAGTTTAGATAGCACAAGCTTATCGGCTAGCGCATGGCTCTTCTTCAGGATCAACGATGGAGTACGACCTTCTTGGTGACAAACTGAAAGCTTTGCTCCCATGTTCACCGCCCACGTAAATAGCACCTTACGAATAAATGGCGCTTTCGATACCTTCTCGTGAATCGCAGAGAAGATCTTCTCATAGAAGCGTGGAACCGCACACATTACGGTAGGTTTCACATCGCTTAACGCATCACGCACTTGCATCGTGTCTTGCAGGTAGCAGTTGGTTGCGCCTTTATAGAGAACGTAGAACGTCCAAGCACGCTCAAATACGTGTGATAACGGTAGGAAGCACAATGAGACATCGTCTTTGGTTAGGCTAAGACGCTCATCATGGCCTTCTAACTGGTAGCCAATATTGGTGTAATCAAGCATTACACCTTTTGGTTGTCCCGTGGTACCAGAGGTATAGATAAGAGTCAGTAAGTCGTCCATGCTTGCATCAGCAAGGCGCACGTCAAGCTCAGCTTGTTGTGCTTCAACGCCACGTGCCATGAAGTCATTCCAAGATACGGCAAAGCTGTGTCCTTGCAGGTCGATGTCATCAGACATAGCCACAACAACTTCTAGCTGCTCGCACTCTTCAAACAGGCTAACCGCCGCATCGAATTGAACTTGCTCACCAACGAATAAGATCTTCACATCTGCATTTTGGATGATGTAAGAAGACTGTGCTGCTGTGTTCGTTGGATAAATCGGCACAGTCACAAGGCGAGCTTGTAAAGATGCAAAATCTGCCACAGTCCATTGAGGCATATTGTTCGAATAGATACCGATCTTATCTTGAACTCTCAGTCCTTGAGCCAACAGTGCTAATGAAAGCGTATCGATTTGTTGTCCAAACTGTTCCCAGCTAATGCCTTGCCATACATTGTCTACTTTGTGCTTCAAAGCTGTACGGTTGCCACCTTGGGCAATTTGGTCACGAAGTCTTTTTACGATATGAAAATCTAAATTGGCCATCTCTTTACCTTTGGCTTACACCTGTAAGCTTTTTTGAGCGCACAAGTGTACCTCTGATCATGGAAAAGGCAACTGATGAAGCTCAAAGTTATCAGTAATAGTACGTCTCACGCTAAGTTTTCTACCCATTAAAATAGCGCGCATAAAAAAGCCCCAAGCCAGTCTCCTAGCTTAGGGCTTATAAATCATAGGAATTAGTGTCTAGTTAAGTGCCACTACTTCGCCACAGATCATCATTAACTGATCTCGTAACCAAATGTGTCCTTTGTCCTTTTCACTTGATTCATGCCAGCTTAGGAAGCCAGAAATCGCCGCATTATCGAATGGGAAATCTAGAATCTGAAGTTGCTCTTTGTTTGCTGCATGTTCAACCATCCAACGAGGAGCAATTGTTACTAGTTCAGATTGTCCTACAACGTAAAGAACGTTGCTTAAACTCGTACCTTCGTAGAAAGGCGTGCAATCTAGGTCACGGTAAGCTTGCTCAGAGAAGCTACGTTGACCATGGATGCGAGACAGTTTTGCGTGCTTTTCGTTAAGCAGCTCTGCCGCAGAAACTTCACCGTTGATGCGTGGGTGAGAAGCAGAAGCAACCACAACTAATTCGTCTTGGAAGATTTCAGTGCTTGAGAAGCCTTGCTCATCAAAACGAGCGTAATCAATAACGAAGTCGATTTCTTGGTAGCGCATACGCTCAGAAAGTTGACGATCGAATTCAGCATCCATGTGCAGTTTCACGCTAGGTGCTTGGTCGTTGATTGTCGACATAATCTTAGGAGCAAAACGCATGTCACAAGGGCTGCAAATCGCAAGTTTGAACAGGCGAGAAGACGACTCTGGAGAGAACACAGAACTTGGTAGTTCGTTGCGTACTAATTGTAGCGCTTGGCGGATTGGACCAAACAACTGACGAGCACGTTGAGTCGGTTGAATGCCACGACCTTGACGCATGAATAGTTCGTCGTTAAACATCACTTTTAGACGAGCAACAGCGTTACTTACAGCAGGCTGAGACATACCCAGATTATGAGCTGCACGTGTAATGTTTTGCTCTTGCATAACTGCATCAAATACAGTCAAAAGATTTAAGTCGACTCCACGAAGTGTGCTTTCCATTCTGTAGCTTGCAATAGCACTCATTGCGTCTTTTTTATCTAACATTCAAGTTGCCTCTTGTCGGTTCGACAGCGTTAAATTGGTAATGGTATGAGAATAGATAACCACTAATTCTTATATTTATCAGACCGATGTTTTTCGGATTGACATTACTATTAACCAATACATCTCGAGCTACCAACAAGATTGATAAAGAATAATTTTATTTTATCTTAATGATTAAATAACATCTAAAAATCAGTAATTTATAGAGTTATAAAAAAATATAAAAAGCTTAACTTATGAGTTTGATTTCGACTTATTTAGCTGTTCTATCTTTTGGTTACAATTGTTACAATTTATTGAACCGATGAATTAGTTGACCAGCCGATTCAGAAATAACACTTATGAGTTAGGTGAGCGATGCATAACTTGGAAAGTCTACCTTGTCCCAAAGTTGCTTTCTTAAGTCATCTTGATTAGACCAATTCCCCGCTAATACCCACTCAACGAGTGCACTTGCTACGTCTGGATAGGTGACCACTTCAGCCTGTTTTTCACTGAGCCAAGCACGCAAGATAGCCGCATCTAAAAAGGTCATGGTTTGAGCTAACCCAAGAGCCTCTAGCGTCGCCACATTGCTCTGTTGTTCGAACTGCCCTTCGAGTGGTTTGAGAAGCAATTTCTTCCCCAAAGTTAGGGCTTCAGATGGCAATTCAAAGCCACCATTCGCTACCACACCAGAGCACTGATTGAGGTCGAATTGGAAGCCAGCATGACTGAGTGGTTTGAACTCAATATTTTCGACTCGGCTGTGCTCAATAACATCCGGGTGGTAACAGACAAAGTTGTGAGAAATGAACTTCATCAGCAGCTCTGAGATCGACTCAAGATCCTCAAATGGCAAATAGACCAACGTAAAGTCTTGTGCTGTTTTGGTTTGTTGCTCACCAACCAGCGTGTGAACGATAGGCGGCAAAATCGGCTGTTCAAAGTGATACCAGTGCAAGCCAATTGAGTGCTCGGTTGGGGCGAAATGTTGAATCACTGAATGTTCTATCCAGTTGCCCCCTTCTTTGGGTACATCATAACGAAACGCATTCTGATGGCTTATCCCAATGCATGGCACACCTTGTCTCTTAGCCGCCCATGCAGTGACAGGCTCAAAATCATTAATCACTAAGTCATAAGGCATAAGATCGATCTGGTTAATCTCACGGAGAAATCGCCAGATGTTGTTCTTCATGAATGTTTTGCCGTATTTAACCTGCCCCTGCTCGCTGTAAAAAGTTAAGCCGCTGCGGGTCTGATAGTTGCCAAACGCTTCCATCGAGAAGTACTTGCTCTCGTCTCGCCCTGAGAACAGAAAGTCGACATCAATATTTTGCTGACGAAAAGCGACGGCCATTGCTCTCGCTCGAGCGATGTGCCCATTTCCTGTGCCTTGTACGCCATATAAAATTTTCATGCATGTTCCTTTAAATTTTCCACTTAAGCTCGGCAGTGGTTGCCAACAAAATAATTACGGGATGAAGCTGATAGCAAGGCTAGTACAAGCGATGCCCAAGGCTGCGCCAATCAGTACGTCCGTTAAAAAGTGCACACCGAGCAGGATTCGAGAGCCTGCAATCGCAGTTGCCCAAATCAGGCTAAAGAGGTACAAGCTCGGATAGAAATGTCCGATTAGAGTCGCCATAACAAAAGCCGCAGCGGAATGCCCAGAAGGCAGGCTGTATTTATCGGATGGCACAATATGAGAGTGAAGTAGTGAAGAGAATTCAGCGGGTCTGCGGCGCTTTAGGGTGTTTTTGGCTAACCAATAAATCGGTAGCTCAATGGCAAAAGCCGTTAATCCGACCAAGAGAAAATCTCGGCCAGCATTGCTATCCACCAACAGCGCGACCAGAGCAATCAAAATGTAAAGGTGTCCATCTCCAGTATGAGATATCGCTTTACTCAGCGTTGCATGTTGTCCGCTATAACGACTCTTCAAACAGAAAACAGAAAATGCCACATCCCAGCGGACAATAGGTTCGATAGTACGCATACGATCTCCTTAACAATCCTTATTCAGTTGAGGCTCAAGTTATGCCTCACAAATGACAGTTAAGTGACGTTTTGAATGAAGTAAAATGAAATTTGTTCTAGAGACTGTGTTGCCACTGTCCCATCCGAAAGGCCAAGGATGTACACGAAGAATCGCACCCAGCAAGTTAACCCAGATAGACAACGACTCAACCAATAAAAAAGCGACACTAGGTCGCTTTGGTTTAAATCGATTTCGCTCCTTTATAAAGGAGTCAATACAACGTCTATAATTCGAGTGGCTCGTGCTTTTTCACCAAACCAAAGTCCGCCAGTATTGCGTAAGCCGCCGGAATCATAAACAGCACCAGTAAGGTCGAAGCAAAAATACCAAACACAATTGATATCACCAGCGGTTGGATAACCTGAGCCTGCAAGCTGGTTTCTGTTAGCAGTGGTAGCAAACCTGCGGCTGTGGTCATTGAAGTCAAAAATACTGCTCGGAAACGCTCGCGACTCGCTTTCACCACTGAGTCATGTACGCTATCGCCTTCATCGACGTGATGGCGAATGTATTGCACTAACAAAATAGAATCATTGACCACGATTCCGGCCAGCGACACAAAGCCCATCATGCTTGGCATACTCAAAGCGTGCCCAAGTATCCAGTGACCAACAACCACCCCAATAAAGGCGAGTGGAATCGCCAACATCACGACCACAGGCTCTAAGTAGCTTCGGAATTGATAACTAAGAATCGCAAACACGCCGAATAGGCCGAGCAAGAAGCCTTTGCCCATCGAGGCTCCAGTCTTAGCTGCATCTTTGGCTTCCCCTTCGAAATCAAAGCGCAAGCCCGGGTACTTCTGAATAAGTTTGGCTGCTTCATCTTTTTGGAACTGAGCCAAAATTGCTGACGAGCTCGCCTTCTTATTATCAATATCACCAAAGATACTGATGGTTCTTAAGCCATCGATGCGCTGGATTCGCACGTAGTTACGTTGGAAATCTAATGTCGCCAATGTTGCTAGCGGGATCTGACTGCCATCTGCGGTAATGATAGGGAAGTTAGCCAGCTGCTGTATGTCGCCCGCTTGTTCCTTATTAAGACGCACCTCAATCGAGATGTTCTCAACACCGATTTGAATCTCGTCTGCTGTTTGTCCAAAAAAGGCTGCACGTAACTGAGACGCAATCATCTGCCCATTCACATTGTAGGTTTCGGCTCCAGGGCGCAGCTTGACTAAGATCTCTTCTTTACCCATGCGCATGTCATCAAGTACACCATGCACCCCGTCAAACTGATTGAGGTATTCCTGAATCTCCAGAGAAGCAGACTTCAATTCAGCCAGATCATCATGTTTGGCACGGATCTCGATAGCACGGCCACCCGGCCCCATCGTCGGTTGTTTAAAAACCAGCGAGATAGGATCAGCCAAATCGCCAATATCTTCACGCCACGCATCAATGAAGTCATCGATAACCGTATTACGGCTCTCTGCTCCGCGTAAGTCTAAACGCACAGTGGCTAAATGTGGGCCTGATTCATTGGCGTCTGCGTTGGCATTGAATTGGCTGGTGATATGCTCAACCAATTTATTACCGTCCTCAGCCTCTTCGCTCCATTGCTCATTCAAACGCTCAGCAGAAGCGACAATTTTGTCGACGACTCTCTCGGTTTGAGACAATGACGCACCCGGCGGAAGAATGATACGCGCTTCAGCGATGTCTCCATCCAATTCGGGGAAGGGTTGGAACTTAACAGCGCCACCCGCAATCAAGGCAATAGAAAGTAACAACAGTGTCAGCACTCCGCCCATAAAGGCATAGCGGAACGTCACGACCTTCTCGACCATGTTCATCAAAGTTGTATTGCGGAAGTTCTCAAATTTTTCAAGCAACACCACTTTGAAGCGCAGCGCTGGCTTGTCATTCTTTTCTTTGTGTAATGAATGAGACAAGTGATTAGGTAGAATCAGGAAGGCTTCAATCAAGCTCAACGAGAGCACTAATATCAATACTTGAGGAACAGCCTTAAGCACCGCGCCCATCTCTCCATCGAGGAACAACAAGCTACCGAAAATACACACCGTAGTTAAAAAAGAAGATAACACCCCGGGAAGCACTTTCTTAACGCCGTTGTACACCGCATCATCAACGTTTTGCCCCCGATCTAAATGGGACGCTATCGATTCGGCAATCACGATGGCATCATCCATCATGATACCAATCGCCATCAACAGTCCGACCAGCGACATAATGTTAATCGACAAACCTAAGTTCGCCATTAAGAACAAGCCTCCAAGAAAGGCAACAGGCAAACCAGCCGCAACCCAGAATGAATAGCGTAAGCTGAAGAACAGCCACATGGTGGCAAATACCAGCACAATACCTTGCCAGCCGTTACGTACCATCATGGTGAGGCGATCCCACAGCACAGAAGAGAGATCGTTGGTCATTTGTAGCGTCACACCATCAGGGGCAATCGCGCTCTGATCTTCAACAAATCGTGTCACGTTGTCTTTGATTCGAAGCGCATCGTCTTCTTTGTTTTTGCTGATCTTTAACAAAGCAGAAGGCTTGCCATCGAACAGGACTTTCTGTTCATCAAGTTCAAAACGATCGGTGATCTTCGCGATATCTCTTAAACGGATCACAGAACCGTTTGGTGCCGATCCAACAACAATACTCTCAAGCTCAACAGGCGTGACCCGTCTCTCATCAAAACGAATCAGGAAGTTTTTGTCTGGCGTTTCAACATTGCCACTCGGTAGCTTTACATTCTGACGACCAATCTGGTCTGCGATATCACCGACACTCAAACCCAGCTGGCGAATCGCTTGGGTATCCAGTTCCACACGATATTGGTGATCAGAGAAGCCGCTAACATCGACCAGTGAAACATCATAATCAAGCTTCATGATACGTTTGAGGTCTTCAGCGTAGGCCTTAAGCTCCGGCCACGACGTTTCTGCTGTGATGGCGATATCAACAACCGGTTCATTCCAATCCAGTTCTTGAACAACTGGCGATTCAATCTCGCTCGGAAAATCATTGATCGAGTTGATCTGAGTTTGTACGTCCACCAGCATTCGGCCAATATCCGCTTTCTCATTCAACTTCAGGATTAGACGTGCGCTACCTTCGATAGCTTCACACTGAGTCTCTTCAATGTTAGCTAGGCCATCGACGGCATCTTCCATTCGTACACACAAGCTTTCTTCCACTTCTTGTGGTGATGCACCGGGATAAACGATGGCAGCCATAATATAAGGCGGATCATAAGCGGGGAAGGTTTCACGCTTGATGGTTGATAATGAGCTGATACCCATGATCAATAACCCAAGCATCAACAAGTTTGCCGCTGTTGGGTGCCTAGAAAAGAACTTGATCATGACGCGCTCTCCTGAGTATCAGATTCAAGCTTAACCTCTTCAGAGTTCGATTCTTTCAGTAACATGCCTTCGATAGCTGGTAGGACGTCATTAAGAACCAATTTATCTCCCGTTTGTAGCTCGCCACTCACAACCACTTGGTTATCTCTGCGATAAAGCACTTCAACATTCACCACTTGCAAGCGCTGATTGTCATCCATCAGGTAAACCTTGTCACCGTGCAATGCTCGCTCTGGAACCACCCAACTTAGATTCGCGACACCTTCAATCTCAGCTTTTACAAACATGCCGTTGACCAACGGGGTCGCATTGCTTGGCTGCAGTTGTGAATAGTCTTGAGCGATCTCGAGAATAATCCCTGCTGTCGCTTGGTTTTCATCAACCGTCTCACTGATTCTTGCCACCTTCGCAGGCCAACTCAGGTTCAGGTTGCCGCTGTTAAGTTGAATCGTCGCTTTGATTGGCGCTTCATAAGGATTAGGGATCCCTGCAGCATCGCGAGGGAATTGATTAAAGCTCGAGGCTAAAGTTTGCATATCGTGAATAGAAAGTTGCGCCTCCACTTCCATGACATTAATTCCGTGAGCAACAAACATCTCTTGCTGAAGGTTAACCACTTGGTTTTGTTCGATATCAACCTGAGCAATTCGCATCGCTCTTGGCAAAATGATAGTGGTCTTATCGAGAGAGCGCTGCGCCTCTTTTACTTTAGACACATTGACCTTTATCACCGCTTCCGCAACACGTTTTTCATCAGGCATTAAAGCGATTTGGTTCGCGATATCCAACACTAGCTTCTGTTGAGACAGTGCACTTTGCTGTTGCAGGTCGACATCCGATTGAGAAGTCAGCCCTTTCTTACGCAGATCTTGTTTACGTTGTAGCTCTTTGTTGCTGATCACTAAGCGATTCTTTTCGATCTTAAGAGTCTGATTCAGGTTGTCTTCTTCTTGATTCAATTTCGCTAATGAGGTTTGGCTTGATTTTAGATCCGCCTCTGCTTGTATCAGTTTCAATTCGTAATCCAATGGATCAACCTTGAGCACGACCGTTCCCGCAGGGATCACCTGACCTTTCTCAAGATCCGGGTGACGATAAACGATCTGTCCAGTCACCTCGGCAATCGCTTTCCATTCGACTTTCGGCACCACTTTGCCAAAACCAACCGCTAACGGTGCTATCAGTTGTTGCTCTAGGCTTACTGTATCAACTAAGCGAGCTCTATCACCCGCGGGCTTGGTTGGAAGATCCGGCTTCAAGTTAATCGCAACCACAAGGCCAATGACACCAACCGCAAGTGCCGGAAAGAAGAGTAGTTTTTTATTTATTTTCATTATCTTTGGTCCTGCACTGAAGAAGGGCTAGGCGTGTTTATAAAGCCTTCTGTCATCAATTGAATGTTGTGTTCGATTAAACGGTTAAGAAATTCTTCATTAATCTCAATACCATGGATTACTAATAGAGGGGGCGGTGCAATGAATGGAAATACCATCAAGCTTATATACGACACGCGACAGAGCTTGGGATCCATCTCTTTTCTTAAGACACCTTGTGCCACCAACTTTTCAAAAATGACATCTTGGGCTGGCTTGGCCACATCGAGGAAAACCTTTTCGAGCAACTCTCTTTGCACTTCAGAGGGAGGCATATTCATCACTTGAGCTATCAAGCGAGGAAACTTCGGCACCTTGACCATCTCTTTGTAGTAAGTCCGCATTAAATCAAGAAAGTTCTCATGACTGCTTTCTTCAACCAACCTTTGCATTTGCAATTGCATCGGTCGTAGCGTTTCACGCAGCATCGCTTCAAACAGACCTGCCTTACTGCCAAAGTAATAACGGATCATCGCAATATTCACACCCGCACGCTCAGCAATCAGGCGTGTCGAGACCTTGTCGTATGGCTGAACGACAAACAGATCACGAGCATGCTCAATCAATAACTGTCGAACATCTAAGTTCTTTTGAGGTCGCCCCGCTTTTCGTGCCGTCATGGCAAAAATCCATCTCTATAATTAATCATCTGATTAATTATAGAGATAAACAGGCGTAACAGTAGAAGATTAATTACTCACTATTTAATCAAGCGATTAATTAATTTGGTCACGCTTGTGATTTTTTTGGTGAATCGTTCCATCAAAAAGATTTACTACAAAGTTTTAACCTACACATAAGCCAAACGATAAACTAACCTCCCAACACAAAACCACCAATCAGATGATTTTGCCAATAAAAATACAATAAACAGCACAAACCAAAACAAAACGTCGTCAATGCACGCTGATATTGGATTTTCTTGTTTGACGCTCAGAATAAATTGCGGTAAATATGGTGTTAACAGTTTATTTACGGATATTTGTGTAATGATTTTTTCTTCTTCTCGACTGCTGAAGCTTCTCCTTATCGTGAACCAATCGCGCGGGTAAGTTGTGGGTCAAGAACTACACAAATATTAAAACCCGCACTGAGCGGGTTTTTTTGTAACTGGCACTTTTAAAAGAACATCATTCTTAATAATAATTTGGATAGCAATCGATTCATTATCGATATAAGGAAGCACCCATGAACGATCAAGTAATAATTTTTGATACTACCTTACGTGACGGCGAGCAAGCATTAGCTGCAAGCCTTACGGTAAAAGAGAAGTTACAGATCGCTTATGCTCTTGAGAGACTGGGTGTAGATGTTATCGAAGCTGGCTTCCCTATCTCTTCTCCGGGTGATTTTGAATCAGTACAAACCATCGCTAAGCACATCAAAGACAGTCGTATTTGTGCACTTTCTCGTGCCGTAGCGAAAGATATCGACGCCGCAGCAGAAGCGCTTAAAGTTGCTGACCAGTTCCGTATTCATACCTTCATCTCAACATCAACAGTTCACGTACAAGACAAATTACGCCGCAGCTACGACGATGTAGTAGAGATGGCAGTAAAAGCCGTCAAACACGCGCGTAACTACACCGATGATGTTGAGTTTTCTTGTGAAGATGCCGGTCGTACCCCTATCGACAACCTATGTCGTATGGTTGAAGCCGCGATTAACGCAGGCGCTAAAACCATCAATATTCCAGACACGGTGGGCTATACAGTACCGAATGAGTTTGGTGGCATTATCAAAACGCTATTCGATCGCGTACCAAACATCGACCAAGCCATCATCTCTGTTCACTGTCACGATGACTTGGGCATGTCGGTTGCAAACTCAATTGCTGCAGTACAAGCCGGTGCTCGTCAAGTTGAAGGTACTATTAACGGTATCGGTGAGCGCGCTGGTAACTGTTCTTTAGAAGAAATCGCAATGATCATCAAAACTCGCCAAGAGTTACTAGGTGTTCATACTGGTTTGAATCATCAAGAGATTCATCGTACCAGTAAGTTGGTGAGCCAACTTTGCCACATGCCAATCCAAGACAACAAAGCTATCGTCGGTGCGAACGCATTTAGCCACTCTTCAGGTATTCACCAAGATGGCATGCTAAAGAATAAGAACACTTACGAGATCATGACTCCTGAGTCTATTGGCTTGAAAAACAAGGCATTGAACCTAACAAGCCGTAGTGGCCGTGCTGCTGTTAAGAGCCACATGGACGCAATGGGTTATAAAGACAATGAGTACAACCTAGATTCATTGTACGAAGACTTCTTGAAGCTTGCTGACCGTAAAGGTCAAGTATTCGATTACGACTTAGAAGCATTAATGCACTTCGCGAATCTACGTGATGAAGATGACTTCTATAAACTTAACTACCTAAGCGTACAATCTGGTAGTGTTATGTCTACGACCAGCATCAAACTGCAATGTGGTGATGAAGAGAAGTGCGAAGCCGCTGTCGGTAACGGCCCTGTTGATGCGTTATACCAATGTATCTACCGCTTAACAGGCTACGAAATCGCGTTGGACAAGTTCGACCTGACTGCAAAAGGTGAAGGCGAAGATGGCTTAGGTCAAGCGGACATCATTGCTAACTATAAAGGCCGTAAGTACCACGGTACTGGCGTTTCAACCGATATCGTTGAAGCTTCTGGTCAAGCGTTGCTACACGTTATCAATAGCATTCAACGCGCAGACACTATTGCTGAAATGAAGCAGCAAAAATTCGCGACAGTTTAATACTCCAATAACAGAGCCCTAGAGCCGATGTTGTTGGCTTTAGGGACAAAATTTAAAACGAGCCAAACAGCTCAGTAACAAGAATTAAAGGATTAACATGACAGATAAATCATACAAAATTGCCGTACTACCTGGTGATGGCATTGGCCCAGAAGTAATGCAACAAGCACACAAAGTGCTAGACGCGATTGAAAAGAAACACGCAATTAGCTTTTCTCGCGAAGAGTATGATGTTGGTGGTATCGCAATTGATAACCACGGCTGTCCACTTCCAGAAGCAACAGTTGCAGGCTGTGAAGAATCTGACGCGGTACTTTTTGGTTCTGTCGGCGGCCCTAAATGGGAACACCTTCCACCAAACGACCAACCTGAACGTGGTGCCCTACTTCCTCTTCGTAAACACTTCCAACTGTTCTGTAATCTACGTCCTGCACAAATTCACAAGGGTTTAGAGTCTTTCTCTCCTTTACGTGCTGATATTTCAGGTAATGGATTCGACATCGTTGTTGTTCGTGAACTAACCGGCGGTATCTACTTCGGCCAACCTAAAGGTCGTGAAGGCGAAGGCGCAACTGAAAAAGCGTTTGATACTGAGGTTTACCACCGTTACGAAATCGAACGTATTGCAAAGATTGCGTTTGAATCTGCTCGTCTACGTAACAAAAACGTTTACTCAATCGATAAAGCGAACGTTCTACAAAGCTCTATCCTATGGCGTGAAGTAGTTGAAGAAGTCGCGAAAGACTACCCAGATGTGAAACTGAGCCACATGTACATCGACAACGCGACCATGCAGCTAATCAAAGATCCTTCTCAGTTTGACGTGATGCTATGTTCGAACATCTTCGGTGACATCATCTCTGATGAGTGTGCAATGATCACTGGCTCTATGGGAATGCTTCCTTCTGCAAGCTTGAACGAAAGCAACTTCGGCTTATACGAACCAGCAGGTGGTAGTGCTCCGGATATCGCAGGCAAGAACATTGCGAACCCAGTCGCGCAAATCCTTTCTTCAGCACTAATGCTTCGTTACAGCTTAGGCGAAGAAGCTGCAGCGCAAGACATCGAAACAGCGGTATCTAAAGCACTTTCTGCAGGCGAGTTAACAGCAGACCTTGCAGGCAAAAACCAAGCGCTGACTACCTCAGAAATGGGTGACAAGATCGCTGAGTACATCTTAGCTTCATAAGCTAGATGCTTAGATTAGAAGCAAGTACATAAGAATAATATCAAGCCAAGTCTGCTTAAACCGTATGACTTGGCTCGAAACAAACACTGGGACTGATGCTCCCAAGGAAGAAAAGCTATGTCGACAAACCAGCAAGCAAAAACCTTATACGAAAAAGTTTATGATGCTCACGTTGCGGTTGCAGCGAAGGGCGAAACGCCAATTCTTTATATCGATCGCCACTTAGTCCACGAAGTAACGTCGCCACAAGCCTTTGATGGCCTGCGTGAAAAAGGTCGTAAAGTTCGCCAAGTCGGCAAAACTTTTGCGACCATGGATCACAACGTATCGACACAAACCAAAGACATCAACGCTTCTGGCGAGATGGCTCGTATCCAAATGGAAACGCTATCGAAAAACTGTGAAGAGTTTGGTGTCACGCTTTACGACCTAAACCACAAATACCAAGGTATTGTGCACGTAATGGGCCCTGAGCTAGGTATTACTCTGCCGGGCATGACCATCGTATGTGGTGACTCACACACGGCAACACACGGTGCATTTGGTTCACTAGCATTCGGTATCGGTACTTCAGAAGTTGAGCACGTTCTAGCTACTCAAACGCTAAAACAAGCTCGCGCAAAAACCATGAAGATCGAAGTAAAAGGCAAGGTTGCTCCGGGCATCACGGCAAAAGACATCGTGCTAGCGATCATCGGTAAAACAACGGCTGCTGGCGGTACTGGCTACGTGGTTGAATTCTGTGGTGAGGCAATTACCGACCTTACGATGGAAGGTCGTATGACAGTATGTAACATGGCAATCGAGCTAGGTGCGAAAGCGGGTCTAATTGCCCCTGATGCAACGACATACGAGTACATCAAAGGCCGCAAGTTCTCTCCACAAGGCGAAGACCTAGAAGCGGCAATCGAACACTGGGACACATTGAAAACCGATGCTGACGCTGAATTCGATGCGGTTGTCACACTAGAAGCGGCAGACATCAAACCACAAGTCACTTGGGGAACCAACCCTGGGCAGGTTATTTCGGTAGACACACCAATCCCTGCACCAGAAAGCTTTGCAGACCCTGTTGAAAAGGCATCTGCAGAAAAAGCGTTGGCTTACATGGGTCTTGAAGCGGGTAAATCTCTATCGGATTACAACGTCGATAAAGTCTTCGTAGGTTCTTGCACTAACTCGCGTATCGAAGACATGCGTGCAGCTGCTGCGGTAGCGAAAGGCCGCCAAGTAGCGAAGCATGTTCAAGCATTAATCGTTCCGGGTTCTGAGCAAGTAAAAGCACAAGCAGAAGCTGAAGGCTTAGATGTAATCTTTAAAGAAGCCGGCTTCGAATGGCGTTTGCCAGGTTGTTCTATGTGTCTTGCAATGAACAACGACCGCCTTGGTCCACAAGAGCGCTGTGCTTCTACATCAAACCGTAACTTTGAAGGTCGCCAAGGCCGTGATGGTCGTACGCACCTAGTTAGCCCAGCAATGGCAGCCGCAGCCGCTATCGCTGGTCACTTTGTCGATATTCGTGAACTTTAATTAGAGGATTTAACATGTCAGGTTTTCAACAACACACCGGATTAGTCGTTCCTCTAGATACGGCCAACATCGATACTGATGCGATCATTCCGAAGCAGTTTCTACAGAAAGTAAACCGCATCGGTTTTGGTAAGCACTTGTTCCACGATTGGCGCTTCCTAGACGATGCAGGCCAACAACCAAACCCTGAGTTTGTAATGAACGAAGCTCGCTACCAAGGCGCTTCAATTCTTCTAGCTCGTGAAAACTTCGGTTGTGGTTCATCTCGTGAACACGCACCTTGGGCGCTTGCCGATTACGGTATCCAAGTAATGATCGCACCAAGCTTTGCCGACATTTTCTACGGCAACTCGATCAACAACCAAATGGTGCCAGTTCGATTGACTGAGCAAGAAGTGGATGAGTTATTCCAATTCGTTGAAGCGAATGAAGGTGCAGAAATCACTGTTGATCTAGAAGCAACGAAAGTCAGCGCGAACGGTAAAGAGTACTCGTTTGAAATTGATGAGTTCCGTCGTCACTGCTTACTGAATGGTTTAGATAATATCGGCCTTACACTTCAACACGCCGATAAGATCTCAGAGTTTGAAGCTAAGATTCCTAGCTTCCTAAAATAATGAGACGTTTTTGAATGAATCCAAAGGTTGGCCTAGTGCCAACCTTTTTTATTTAGCTGAATATATTTATTAGACTTAACTTCTTTATGTGATTAAGCGCGTTATTTAACTGAAGAGCTGTGAAAGAAAATGGTAAGCCATAAGGTCTTAGTAGTCAGTCATCAGGAGAATGCCATGAAACAACTACTTTTTATTGTCAGCCTACTTTTCTCAACGTTAGCTTGGTCTGCACCTAAATCCGATCTTTGGCCATACTGGAATCAAAGCAACGAAACCAATCTAGAACAGGTATCTCATCAAGATTGGCAGCTATTCCTCGACAACTACTTAGTCAAACGAGGACAAAATACGTTAATTCGTTATCAGGCAGTGACCGCGACTGACAAGTCAAAACTGAAGCAATACATTAAGCAGTTAGAACAGGTTAACCCACTCGACTACTCAAAAGCAGAGCAGTATGCCTATTGGGTTAACTTATATAACGCCGTGACTGTCGATTTGATTCTTAATGCATACCCAATTAAATCTATCACTAAGCTCGGCGGACTATTCAGTTTTGGACCTTGGGGAGATGATGTAGTTGCAATTAATGGAAAGACACTGACACTCAATGATATCGAACATCGAATTTTAAGACCGATTTGGCAAGACCCTCGCACGCATTACGCGGTGAATTGTGCAAGTCTAGGTTGTCCTAACTTACAACCTCAAGCATTTACTTCTGATAATACAGAAACGCTGCTAGAACTCGCTGCTGCTGAGTATATCAATAGTGATAAAGGTGTATTGGGTAACAACAACCAGCTTCAACTGTCATCGATTTACGAATGGTTTGCTGTGGATTTTGGTACAGAAAAACAACTCATTCAACACTTAGACCAATATCGAACTCAACCTGTAACGAATACAAAAAAAATCAGCTATGACTATGATTGGTCACTTAACCAAGCAAACTAGTTCTAATGCGAGAGTTAATCACTAAAGCTAAACAAAAAAAGAGGCTAGAAGTTTTATTAACCACTAGCCTCTTCTCAATTCTTTGACCGTATATCCACAATTAAAAGCTTGAGTCTGGTTGTTGTAAGAACTCAATTTCCTCAGGAGTCGAAGTTCGACCTAGTACTTCATTACGGTGTGGGTAACGACCAAAACGCTCAATGATCACCTTATGCTTAAACTCAAAATCCAGGTTATTTTCTAACCCTGTCTGGGAAAAAAGCATCACAGCCTGCTCATGCATCATCAAAGACTCACTGTGCATGTAAGGCATGTAGAGAAAGCTTTTTTGCTGTTGATTGAGTTGGTGATCAAAGCCACCCGCTACCGCTTCTTGAGCTAGAACCAACGCCATAGGATCTGCAGTAAACGCATCTGGACTATTTCTACCAAGATTCCGAGAAAACTGGTCAAGCACGATAATCTCAGCCAAGCGACCCTCTGCTATCTGACGCCATTCAAATAACTCACCTTGAATGGCGGCTTTGTGCAGTTCAGAAAAACGAGACGCTATCAAAGCATCAATCTCGGCGCCGCCAGTAAACCAATCTTTAGGCGTCAATTCATCAAACCAAAACTCTAGAACATCCTGATACGTTACCGTCATATAATTCCCTTTAATAAAAAACCGAGTCAGTAAATGTCATGATTCGGTTTAGTGTTCGATTACTTAAAACCTTTGACCTTCTTTATCAGGTCATACGCATTCTGAATTTCTTGCGATTTTTCTTTCGCGACATTCATCATCTCTGGCGGTAAACCCTTCGCCATCAATTTATCTGGGTGATGTTCATTCATCAGTTTACGGTAGGCTTTCTTCACCTCTTTACCATCAGCACTTTCACTCACACCAAGAACCTTATATGCGTCGCCAAGTTGGTTCTGTTGTGAAGCCTGTTGCCAACCTGATGATTGCCCGTGACCTTGATGACCACCAAAGCTTCCACCTTGCTGTTGAAAACGGAACGCTGCTTCTTGCATCTGTAAGCGGCGTTCTAGTTGCTCTGCCGAAAACCCAAGGCCTTGCGCTATCTTATGCAGAACTTGGCGCTCACTAGGGTGCAAGCTTCCATCAGCAAACGCTGCGGATACTTGTAGCTCTAAAAAGAACTGAAGGAGATCAAAACGGCCACCCGATGAGATCTTCACACGCTCAAGTACATCACTTAACGGGAAGTCACTCTCTTTACCATCACGGAACGCATCTTGCGCTGCTTTACGTTGCTCGCCATGCAGGTTCATACGCTCCATCATTGTAGAAGCAAGCTGAATCTCTTCAGGTGTTACCTGCCCTTTTGCTTTAGCAACATGTCCCATAACCGCAAAAGCCGCTTTAAAGAACTCGTTCTGCCTTTCTGCTTGGCTTGGTCCACGACCAAAACCAGAACTATTGAACCCCGATTGGTTTAAACGTCGAGCCTTATCAAATTGATGCCCCAAAAATAGGCCAAAAACTAAACCAAGCGGACCTCCAAATAAAAAGCCAAAAAAAGCGCCCAAAATTTTGCCAAATATTTGCATTATGTGTTCTCTATCTATGAATTTTGTCTGAGTAACGCTGTCTGATGATGCTGAATGCTAATATTTCCTTTATCATAAGGAAAATGCTTTATTAATTGGATTGATACTAGATCAACCCTTCATCTAGTGACACAGGATAGTTCAACTTCATGCAATCTTTTTCCCGCACCTTGTTAGCCGCGTCTATAAGTACGGCATTATACGTGTCGACAACTCAAGCTGAAACAATCACCGATAGTAGTGTGCAGGAAATGCCCTCTATAGATCAATGCTTGATCGAGCCCGCTGCCGAAAACGAGACACAACTGCCCGCTCATGTGGAATCAGATCGCTTAGAGGCCATCAATGGTGACAAAGCAATATATTCAGGTGACGTAAGAGTTACTCAAGGGAACAAGACCATCCTTGCAGATAATGTAACCTTACACCAACAAGAAAACATCGTTGTAGCTGAAGGCAACGTAAACTTTAGTGATGGGCAAATTAAATCTGTATCAGATAAAGCGATAAACAATCTAAATACAGATCAAATCGAATTAGAGAACACCCAATACCAGTTCCTTTGTGAACCCGGCAGAGGGGATGCCCAATATATATCTCGCACTGGCAAAGCCGTTTATACCATGGAGGATGGATCTATCACTTCTTGCCCTCTGGGTGATAAGTCATGGAGGCTAAAAGCTTCTAGTATCGAGCTAGACCAAGATGAAGAACAAGCCACATTCTACAATCCACGTTTTGAGATTCTAGATGTTCCTGTTTTCTACATGCCATATCTCACCGTTCCAGTCGGAGATAAACGTAAAACTGGCTTTTTGTACCCAACGATTTCATATGGTTCAAGTGACGGTTTCGAAACCGAAGTGCCTTTCTATTGGAATATAGCACCAAACTACGATCTACTTTTCACAACTAAATATATGGCAGAGCGTGGAACACAACTAAACAATGAGTTCCGCCATTTAAGTGATTTTGGTGAAAGCAATTTAAAATTCGAGTTCCTAGAAAGTGATGATAAATATCCAGAACAAGGCAGTCGTTGGGGTGGGCAGTTCAACTTTGAAGGCATCTATCAAGAAGCATGGAAGTTTGATATTGACTACTCAAAAGTAAGTGATGTTGATTATTTCTCAGATGTAGATTCAAATATAGGTAATAGAGAAGATGGCCAGCTTCTACAATCAGGACAAGTAACGTATCGAACTCTAAACTGGAATGCTTCGGTACTTGTCCGTGATTTCCAAGTACTCACTGATGGAAGTAACCAACCCTATCGCTTAATGCCACAGCTAACATTTAACTATTACGCTCCTATTATATGGGACTCTGTAGAAGTTGATATGATTAGTCATATCTCTCAATTTGATACAGATGCAAAGGGAAAACCGACAGCAACACGCTTGCACATAGAACCAGGGTTAAAAGTACCATTAAGTACAACTTGGGGAACATGGACAACTGAGGCTCGCCTGCTTGGAACATACTATAACCAAGATCTCAGTGATGTGGATACATCTACATCAGAGTATGAGGATTTAGAAGCAAGCGTTAGCCGAGTAATACCAGAATTTAGAAGTCATGCTGGGCTTGTACTTGAACGTGACACTACTTTAATGAATGGGTATACACAAACTCTTGAGCCACAAATGCAGTATCTTTATGTTCCTGAAAAAGATCAAACTAATATTGGTCGCTACGATACAACTCTTTTACAAACAGATTATTACGGCTTATTTAGAAGCAGAAAATACAGCGGCGTCGATTTTATAGCAGCTGCAAATCAACTCAGCTATGGTGCGTCTTCTCGTTTCTTTGATGATGAATATAAAGAGCGATTAAATATATCCTTTGGTCAAATCTTCTATTTTGATAAAGACACCAAGCAAACTCTGAGCAGCGAAGACTCCGATAAAAAAACCAACTATTCATCTTGGGCTATTGAAATGGATTTCAACTATGATGACTACCTTTTTTACCATGGCGGCGTTCAATACGATATCGACTCTGCAGAAATGCAACTAGCGAATAGTACTATCGAATATAAAATAGACAGTAACGGTTTTATTCAAGCAAACTATCGCTACGTCACCAAAGAATACATTGAAGACAATGTCGGTGAGACCATTACTAATATAGATGAGATAACACGTGAAGGTATCTCACAAGCAGGTTTAGTCACTGGCTACCAGTTCACTCCAAAATGGTACGCGAGCGCTCAGTACTATCATGATGTAAATGAAAACATCGCGATCGAGTGGTTAGCAAACCTGCGCTATAAAGATGATTGCTGGTATGTAGGAGTTACCTATAGCAACGAACTCCGAAGCTGGACTGGCAATGGCTACTCAGACATAAATGCTGATCCTGTTTACGAAAACAACTTTAGTGTCAACTTTGGTATTGTAGGCTTCGGGACATCTGCTGGATCTGGATCAAACGTTTCGGGCTTCGATAGTTCTGAAAACTCTTTAGAATACGGTCGCCCATTCTTCTTAAACAACTAATTTTCTTTACTGATAAAACATCAGTAAATTTAAAGGATTACACATGACATTGTGGAAACGCACATTAATTGCCATCGCAGCGGCTTGTACTTTATCAACAAGCTACTCAGCACCGGTAGAACTAGACAGCGTAAAAGTTATCGTTAACGAAGGCGTTATCTTGCAAAGCGACATCGATGCTTCTATGAAGACACTGCGTGCAAACGCTAAGAAAAGTGGTCAAACATTACCATCGCAAGACATACTCAATGAGCAAGTACTCGAAAAACTGATCATTGATACGATTCAAACTCAAGAGGCAGAACGTATTGGGGTTCGTATTGATGACGCGAGACTTGATCAAGCAATTGAAGGTATCGCGAAAGACAACAACCAAACGGTTGAACAACTTACCACATCGGTTGCAGAAGAAGGCCTTAGCTACAATGCATTTCGTGAGCAAGTAAGAAAAGAGATTGCAGCAAGTGAAGCGCGTAACGCCTTAGTTCGTCGTCGTATCAATATTCTTCCTGCAGAAGTCGACAACCTAGCGGATATCTTAGCGCAAGAGACTAACGCGACCGTTCAATACAAAATTGGCCATATTCAACTGCGCTTTAATGATAACCAAACGAAAGAAGAGCTAGAAGCTCAAGCTACTGAACTGGTTGAAGAACTGAACTCAGGCAAAGATTTCAGCACCATGGCTTATACTTACTCGAAAGGCCCTAAAGCACTGCAAGGTGGTGATTGGGGTTGGATGCGAAAAGAAGAGATGCCAACCATTTTTGCAGACCAAATCAAAATGCAAAACAAAGGCAGTATCATCGGTCCCTTCCGCAGCGGTGTGGGCTTCCACATTCTGAAAATTGAAGATGTGAAAGGCCTGGAAACCGTAGCGGTAACAGAAGTTAATGCTCGTCACATCCTGATTAAGCCAACCGTAATCTTGAGTGATGATGGCGCAAAAGAACAACTTGAAGAGATCACGCGTCGTGTCAACGCAGGTGAAGCGAGCTTTGGTGACCTTGCACAGCAATACAGCCAAGATCCAGGTTCTGCGGTACAGGATGGTGAGTTAGGTTACCAAACACCAGATTTGTATGTACCAGAGTTCAAACACCAAGTAGAAACGTTACCTGAAGGTAAGATTAGTGCGCCATTCAAAACCGTGCACGGTTGGCACATTGTTGAAGTACTAGACCGTCGCGAAGTAGACCGTACCGATTCAGCTTTGAAAAACAAAGCTTACCAAATTCTATTTAACCGTAAATTCAACGAAGAAGCTGGCGCTTGGCTACAAGAAGTAAGAGCAAGTGCCTTTGTTGAAATGGTTGAGGACGACCAAGATGACAACAACTAAACGTATTGTCATAACCGCAGGTGAACCCGCAGGGATAGGTCCAGATTTGACTCTGGCTCTATCTCAAGAAAGCTGGCCTCATCAACTCGTGGTTTGTGCAGATAAAACACTGCTATCTGAGCGAGCTAAGCTCCTTGGTATCGACGTCGATCTGCTAGATTATGACGCAAACGCAGCTAAGCAACCTCAACGCGCAGGTACGTTGGTAGTGAAACACGTCCCACTCGCTGAAACAGCAGTTGCAGGTCAACTCAACGAGGCTAACGGTCATTACGTATTAAATACTTTAGAAACCGCAGCAATTGGCTGTATGAATAATGAATTTGATGCTATTGTCACCGGCCCTGTTCATAAGGGTGTAATTAACCGAGCTGGTGTTGCTTTTAGCGGCCATACCGAGTTTTTTGCAGAGAAGTCCAATACACCACTGGTAGTGATGATGTTGGCAACTGAAGGGTTGCGTGTTGCGCTAGTAACAACTCACATCCCACTAGCTTATGTATCTCAAGCAGTGACCGAAGACAGGTTAGAACAAATTATTGCTATTCTGAATAAAGATTTGGTCGAAAAATTTGCTATTGAGAAACCAACTATCTACGTGTGTGGCTTGAATCCACATGCTGGTGAAGATGGTTGCTTAGGGCGTGAAGAAATTGAAACCATCACCCCGACGCTAGAAAAAATTCGCCAAAAAGATGGCATCAATTTAGTTGGCCCATTGCCAGCAGATACCATCTTTAATGAAAAATATTTGCAAGATGCAGATGCTGTTTTAGGTATGTATCACGACCAAGTACTCCCGGTATTGAAATACAAAGGGTTTGGTCGCTCAGTGAACATCACGCTTGGCTTGCCGTTTATTCGCACATCAGTCGACCACGGTACCGCCTTAGACTTGGCAGGGAAAGGCCAAGCCGATACAGGGAGCTTTAGAACAGCGCTCACGCACGCCATTGAATTAGTAGAGAAAAAGCAATGAGAAATGATGTCCACTTAGGGCACAAAGCGCGTAAACGTTTTGGTCAAAACTTCCTTAACGATCCATACATTATTGATGGCATCGTATCGAGTATTAACCCACTACCAGGCCAAAACTTGGTAGAAATTGGCCCTGGTCTTGGTGCTATTACAGAGCCTGTTGGCAAACTTGTCGATAAATTTACCGTTATCGAATTAGATAGAGACCTTGCAGAACGTCTGCGCAACCATCCCGATCTGGCTGATAAGCTAACGATCTATGAAGGCGATGCAATGAAGTTCGATTTCGAACAACTTGTTAAGCCAAACAACAAGCTACGTATTTTCGGTAACTTGCCATACAACATCTCGACACCATTGATGTTCCACCTTTTTGAGTTCCATAAAGACGTGCAAGACATGCACTTCATGCTTCAAAAAGAAGTGGTTAACCGATTAGCGGCCGGCCCAGGTACTAAAGCTTATGGTCGTCTTACGGTAATGGCTCAATACTACTGTAAAGTAACGCCAGTGCTAGAAGTGCCACCAACGGCCTTCGTTCCGCCACCGAAAGTAGATTCAGCAGTTGTACGCCTACAGCCATACGAAGTGCTACCTTACCCGGCAAAAGATCTGAAATGGCTTGATCGCGTATGTCGAGAAGGCTTTAACCAGCGTCGTAAAACAGTTCGTAACTGCTACAAGAGCTTGATCGATAAGGAAGTGCTTGAAGAGCTAGGTATCAACCCTGGCATGCGCCCTGAGAACTTAACGCTCGAGCAGTTTGTCGACATGGCAAACTGGTTGTACGACAGTCACAACGCTGACAAATAAATAAAAAAGGCTCCTACACTTCGGTTAGGAGCCTTTTTTATGTAATACTTTAAAGTATATCAACAATAAAAGGTGCGAATATGGATATATCTACGCCCTGTATCAAATGCCAGGTTCACTCTAAGTACATAGAAGAACAATCTGAGCCAACGAAGAATCGTTACGTCTTCGCTTACATCATTACCATCAAAAACCTCAGTAAAACAACGGTACAACTTATGTCACGTCGCTGGCTAATTACTGACTCCAACGGCAAACAGCTCACTATTGAAGGTGATGGTGTGGTTGGGCAGCAACCTGTAATTGAAGCCAACGACGAATACACCTACACAAGCGGTACTGTCATCGAGACCCCTGTGGGTGTCATGCAGGGTCACTATGTGATGACCGATCACAAAGGCATCGATTTCATAACTGAAGTCGACCCGTTCAGGCTCGCCATCCCTAACATTCTTAATTAGTACACATCTCTACTACTTACAGGAAATTATTTTGTCGAATTACATTGTCGGAGACATTCAAGGGTGCTTCGACGAACTTCAGTTGCTGCTTGAAACTATCAGTTTTGATAAACACAAAGATACTTTATGGGTCGCTGGTGATTTAGTCGCTCGAGGTCCTAAGTCATTGGAGACACTACGCTTTATTCGCAACCTTGGTGACGCAGCTAAGGTTGTATTAGGCAACCATGACTTGCATCTACTTGCTGTATCCTTAGGCCTCTTTTCAGCCAAACCAAAAGATAAAACTCAACCTATTCTTGATGCTGAAGACCGTGACCAATTGCTGGAATGGTTAAGACAACAACCCTTGATGCAAGAGCACCCAGAGTTTGTTATGACACATGCGGGCATCTCACCTCAATGGGACTTGGAACAAGCACGCACAGAGAATCGAGAGATAACGTCGTTACTTAAATCGGACCGTTGGCAATGGCTTATCGAGAACATGTACAGCAACACACCAGACCTCTGGAGCAACGAATTACAAGGTATAGAACGTTATCGCTATGCGATCAATAGCTTCACTCGAATGCGCTTCTGCTCTCCAGATAGCCGACTCGACATGGCGTGCAAACTTCCGCCCAATGAAATTACGGATGAACCTTTGATACCCTGGTTTGACCTTTTACAACGTATTACGCTTGATAAAACCGTGCTATTTGGACACTGGGCAGCCTTAGAAGGCTATTCCGGAAAAGATGTGATTGGCTTAGATACTGGATGTGTTTGGGGAGGAGAGTTGACGATTCTTCGCTGGGAAGATAAAAAGTTTTTCACTCAAGATGCGCTTTAGAGATACGAGAAGTTTGCGTTACTGTCATAGTAACGCAAACGTTTTTAATTTCAGAGCTTAACGCTCGAGAATCACAAACTCCATATTGTGTTTGTTTTTCTCATCCGCTTGATACGTATCGCTAAAGCTCTGCTTCCAACCTTCTCCCCAATCTGGGAATTGAGTATCACCATCAACGTCAAAATCGATATAAGTCAGGTACAGCTTATCTGCTTTAGGGAGGCAGCTTTCATAGATTGAACCGCCACCGATAATCATCACCTCTTCAACATCACTAACGAGCTCCAGAGCATTTTCAATAGAAGTAACCGTCGTCACCCCTTCGATCTCTAAGCTCTCATCACGGCTAATCACAACGTTCAATCGACCTGGTAGAGGACGCCCAATCGAATCATAGGTTTTACGCCCCATCACGACAGGTTTACCCATCGTCGAGCGTTTAAACCATGCAAAATCCGCAGGTAAATGCCAAGGCATCTGATTGTCTTTACCGATTACACGATTGTCTGCCATTGCCGCTATCATACTGATGATCATAAATCGAAGGTCCTGTCCTTACTTGAGAGTAAAATTGAAGCTAGACGATAGGTCTACGGCGATAGAATAACAGCCCAGGCACAGCTAAGCCAACCGCAAGACCTGCGATAATGAACATCGATTTTAAAAAGTTCTCCATCAACATTGCCAGCAATTCTGGCGTGTAGCCGGCCCTGTTAATCTCCACCATGGCAATCATCGCCTTAAAGGCAAATACACCAGGAATCATAGGAATTAAGGCTGCAACCGTAAACACCTTTGGATGCGCTAACAGTTTATGCGACCAATGAACCCCTATCATGCCAACAACAGTCGCGGCGAAGAATGTTGCCCATTCGATTGGAATACCAAAGTGCATCATCAGATAACGGCTACCATGACCGATAGAACCACCTAGTGCACAATAAATTAAAGCGCGTTGCGGAACGTTAAATACCAATGCAAACCCAACCGCAGGAATCGCTGCGAAAAACATATCGTTGAGTAGACCTAAAAACAGTTCAAAAATACTCATTAGCTCGCCCACCCCCAAACATCCGATAGACTCATCGCCGCGACAATGCCCAAGCTCGTCGCTAAAGTTAATAAACTGGCCATGGTAAAGCGCGCCAAACCCATATTGATGTGACCTTTGAGCATATCAGCGACGGAGTTAATCAGAGGGAAACCGGGTACAAGCATCAGCACAGAAGAAGCCATAACGATAGTGGGTTGACCACCGATATTATAAAGAACCGCTTGCGCTGAAATGGTCGTAGTAACGAATGCTGTGATAGCAAAGTTTAATAGCGGATTGAAATGGCGATGACCAATCTCTTGTCTGACGATCATACCGCAAGCTGAAGCGATAAAGGTCATCATGAAGACTTGCCAATCCCCACCGGCTAGATGACTAAAAGAGGCGCACGATAACCCTATCATCACAACCACTAACCAACGGTTGTAGCGCTCGGGGCTGATGTTTTGAATCTTTTTATTCGCCAA
Organism: Vibrio sp. 14G-20; assembly: GCF_026241515.1. Taxonomy (GTDB): domain Bacteria; phylum Pseudomonadota; class Gammaproteobacteria; order Enterobacterales; family Vibrionaceae; genus Vibrio. The sequence goes on along the minus strand of NZ_JAPHPW010000003.1, from coordinate 66,692 downwards.
ATCATAATCAAGAATTCCCTTCTCCATCATGATGCAAATACGTTGAATATCGGTGATAACCTGCATATTAATGCCACGATCAGCACAGCTTCGAGTAGTCGTTATACAGTGATCATCCATTACTGTTGTCACGACCAACGCATTGGCTGACAGTGCAACTTCAACCTCATTCACCCCACAAGCAATACCGATGCGGCGCATAATATCGCCGACTAATGTGCTCTCAGCGCCGTGTGCCAATAACATTTGTCCTGATTGAGCGACTAACCTTGAGATCGCTCTTTGTTCTGATGCCATGATTTCCTTCCCATAGGCGTTATACCAATCACAGTAAGTAAGTGATCAGAAATAGCGCAGGAAAAAAGCTTGAGAACAAGGCAGAGATTTTCGATAAGTAGTTATTCTACAATCAAAATCTCTAACGCAGTTATCGAGCGTTTTAACAAGCTAGGGTGACCAGTTAATTACTACGATTGGTATTAATTATCCAGAAATAAATTCTGCATTAAAATTCGATAAGACATAATGATTTAGATACAAAAAAACCGCAATTTTCATTGCGGTTTAGTAAAACTATCAGTGTGCTTTAGAAGAAGCGACCAAAGTATTTATAAGAAACGATGAGGATTAGTCACGAACATAGATAACATGACCGTCATCTTCTTCGTCATCCCAGTCATCCCAATCGTCGTCATCTTCAGTAACGACATTCTTACCGGCCATCGCATCTTTATGGTAGTCATCCCACATAAAGTTAACTTTTTCTTCTTCTTCAATAGCTTCAACTTCACGAGGTAGGTTCTCCATGAACTCGCCTAGTTTGAAGCAAAGATCTTTCGTACCGATCTTGTTTACAGCAGAGATCTTGAAGTACTCGCCTTCCCAACCTAAAGCTTCGACAATTTCTTGAATCTTTTCGTCCGCTTCTTCTTCAGGCATTAGATCAACTTTGTTGAATACTAACCAGCGAGGTTTCTCCGCCACTTTTTCGCTGTATTGCTCTAGCTCGTCAATGATCGTCAATGCGTTCTGAATAGGATCAGAACCATCAATCGGCAAAATATCGATCATGTGAAGAAGAACACGACAACGCTCAAGGTGCTTCAAGAAACGAATACCGAGGCCTGCGCCATCAGCTGCGCCTTCGATTAGACCAGGAATGTCAGCAACAACGAAGCTCTTCTCAGGAACCACGCTCACTACACCCAAGCTTGGGATCAATGTAGTAAATGGGTAATCCGCGACTTTTGGTTTCGCAGCAGATACTGAGCGAATAAAGGTAGATTTACCTGCATTTGGTAAGCCAAGCATACCAACATCAGCCAATAGAAGAAGCTCTAAACGTAGTTCGCGAACTTCGCCTTTAGTACCCATTGTCTTTTGACGAGGAGCACGGTTAACAGACGACTTAAAACGCGTGTTACCAAGACCATGCCAACCGCCTTTACCAACCATGATTTTCTTGCCGTGTTCAGCAACTTCAGCAACGATTTCGTTGGTGTGGATATCCACAGCACGAGTACCTACAGGTACTTTCAGTGTAATATCTTTACCACGTTTACCAGTACAGTTACCACCGCGGCCATTCTCGCCACGTTCAGCGCTGTAAAAACGTTGGAAACGATAATCGATCAGCGTATTTAAGTTTTCATCCGCTTGGATGTAAACATCGCCGCCGTCACCGCCATCACCGCCGTCAGGACCACCTTTAGCGACGAATTTTTCGCGCCAAAAGCTTACTGTACCATTACCGCCATCACCGGCTTCTATTTTTACTGATGCTTCATCAACGAATTTCATTTTTTAACTCCGCACTTACGTTGCGTTACCACTCATCAAGGAGTGATATAAATTCTAGCAGATCCGTGTTTAGATCGATCACCTAAGATCTAGATCGATCTGCAACCAAGGAACAAATAAGGAGAGGTTCTTTGCTTTCTGTTTCTTAAAAAACAAACGGCTTCTTAAAACAAAACTGTTTATCAAAAACCAAACTGATTCTCAAACTAAAGCCAGAGCGTCTACTTTTTTATTCTCGCTATAAATAAAAAACCCTGCCGAATCGGCAGGGCTTTTGAATTCAGCTTGAAAGCTAATATAAATAATCTAGTTAAAGATTAAATTACTCAGCTTCGATGCTTACAAACTTGCGGTTTTTAGGACCTTTTACTGCAAATTTCACTTTACCTTCAGTAAGAGCGAAAAGAGTATGGTCTTTACCGATGCCAACGTTTGTGCCAGCGTGGAACTTAGTACCACGTTGACGAACGATGATGTTACCTGCAAGAACAGATTCACCACCAAAACGCTTAACACCAAGACGTTTGCTTTCTGAATCGCGGCCGTTATTAGTAGAACCGCCAGCTTTTTTATGTGCCATTGTTAAACTCTCCTAATACTTAAGCGTTAATGCCAGTGATTTTCACTTCTGTGAACCACTGACGGTGACCAGCTTGCTTACGTGAGTGCTTACGACGACGGAACTTAACGATTTTTACTTTATCGCCACGACCGTGTTGTACTACTTCCGCAGTAACCTTACCACCTTCTACAAGAGGTGCACCAACAGCGATTTCTTCGCCGTTAGCAACAAGAAGAACTTTATCAAATTCAACAGTTGCACCAGTTTCAACGTCTAATTTCTCTAAACGAAGTGTTTGACCTTCGCTTACTCGGTGTTGTTTGCCACCAGATTGGAAAACAGCGTACATATTTTACTCCGCTTTTTCCGCACAGCCTATGGTTGTTAATTGTACAACTCGGGTGTGCGCTAAACTAATCAATAGGGCGCAGATTCTACGGGAATCATGGCGCTATGACAAGCCATATTTTTAAAATATTGGCGAAAACATGTTCGCCAAAGAAAAGTGCGGCAATGATGCCCTTAAGTGATGTATTAATCAACGTTTTTTACGTGTATTATTCAACAATTAAATACAACGTATAAGCCTTTCAGGGTCTAACTTCAGCCGGATGAACAATGGATTTTAAAGCTATCCAAACGCTTACTGCCAATGATATGGCAAAAGTGAATGAAACAATTCAAGCCCAACTTAATTCTGACGTAAGTTTAATCAACCAGCTTGGTTTTTATATCGTTAGCGGTGGAGGCAAACGCCTACGCCCTTTGCTTGCTCTTTTATCTGCTCGTGCTCTTGGTTATCAAGGTGAAGCTCATATCACCTCTGCTGCCTTTATTGAGTTTATTCACACAGCAACTTTACTTCATGATGATGTCGTCGACGAATCGGACATGAGACGTGGTAAAGCGACTGCCAATGCAGCTTTTGGTAATGCCGCTAGCGTTTTGGTCGGGGACTTTATTTACACTCGCTCATTCCAGATGATGACGACGCTAGGATCTTTAAGGATCCTTGAATTAATGAGTGAAGCCGTAAACGTGATTGCCGAGGGTGAAGTTCAACAATTGATGAACTGCAATAACCCAGACACTACAGAAGAAAGCTACATGCAGGTGATCTATTCAAAGACCGCTCGTTTGTTTGAAGCCGCAACCCAAATCGGCGCGATTCTTACAGAGTCTTCACCTGAAATCGAAACGGCGATGCAAAACTACGGTAAATACCTAGGAACGGCATTCCAGCTTATTGATGATGTGATGGATTACACCGCTGATGGTAAAGAGATGGGTAAAAATGTTGGTGATGACCTAGCAGAAGGTAAACCGACGTTACCGTTGCTTTACGCAATGCGTAATGGCTCCCCAGACCAAGCGAGCATGATTCGTGAAGCGATCGAAAAAGCCAATGGTATGGAACGTCTCGACGACATTATGTCTGTAATGAAAGAGACAGGCTCGTTAGAGTACACGACCAATAAAGCCTATGAAGAAGCTGATAAAGCGATAGCTGAGCTTTCTATTCTTCCTGATTCAGAATATAAGCAGGCTTTAACTACGCTAGCTCACCTTGCAGTAAAACGTAGCAAGTAAATAGAAGCTAAGTAGTCAGTAGACAGCTATATAATAAAAAAGAGCCGGTTGGCTCTTTTTTTGATCCTGCTAGATATTACTCTGGGTTTTAATATCGACTCGATTCTAATGATAAAGGTAATTGCACTTCTATCTCTTCAAGTTCTTCCAACGGAACCGCATATTGCTTATGACTGTTGTAAGACTCAAACAAAGCGAACTGCTCTTGCTCATCGATAACCAATATCTTGCCCAAGCGACCTAGATAGTTAACATTCATTCCCTTTTGTACTCTAGTCATAATCCAATACCCTAATTCTTCGTAATAACAAAAAGAATACGAGTGGGTTGAATACAAGGATCAAAAAAGCCGATCACAATGATCGACTTTCATTAACTGTCTTTTTAGCAGAGTTCAGTTATCTATCGTTTATTTAGCGAATTCAACACCAATCTCAATATCGCCATTTAGCGTTTCAAGCATGCTATCTAAAGCGTTACGCTCAAAGTCGCTCAGTTCACCATAGCTAAGGATCGCTTCTGCGCCCTCTTTACCTAGCTTAACTGGTTGAGCGAAGAATGGTGCGTGCTCGCCTTCACCTTCAACGTATGCACACTCAATCACGTTCTCTTCGCCTTGAAGAGCTTTAACTAGTGCAAGACCGAAACGACAAGCCGCTTGCCCCATAGACAGTGTAGCACTGCCGCCGCCAGCTTTAGCTTCTACTACTTCAGTACCCGCGTTTTGGATACGAGTCGTTAGTGCTGCGATTTCTTCGTCAGTGAACTCTACGCCTTCAACTTGAGAAAGTAGAGGAAGGATAGTTACGCCAGAGTGACCACCGATTACAGGAACACGGATGTCGCCTGGATCTTTATCTTTCAGCTCAGCAACAAACGTTTCTGAACGAATTACATCAAGAGTAGTAATACCGAATAGACGACGCTTGTCGTAAACGCCAGCTTTCTTAAGTACTTCAGCAGCGATTGGCACTGTTGTGTTTACTGGGTTAGTGATGATACCAACACAAGCAGTAGGACAAGTAACTGCGATTTTCTCTGCAAGAGACTTAACAATGCCAGCGTTCACATTGAAAAGATCCGCACGATCCATACCAGGCTTACGAGCAACACCCGCAGAAATAAGTACAACATCCGCACCTTCAAGTGCTGGCGTTGGATCTTCGCCCGCGTAACCTTTGATCGAAACAGGCGTTGGGATGTGGCTAAGATCGGCAGCGACACCCGGTGTTACCGGTGCAATGTCGTAAAGTGCAAGATCTGAACCAGCAGGTAGGCGGTTCTTTAGTAGTAGGGCTAGGGCTTGACCGATGCCACCAGCGGCACCAATAACAGCTACTTTCATTGTTATTCTCCTTGAGAGCTTTCTCTTATAGATTCTTTGTAGGGTAGTTCTTGAGCTAATTAAGGCTAAAAAGCTAAATTATGATTAAAAAACTATATTAATCACAAAGTGATTACAATCAATTAACGCTAGCTTTGCGACTTCGCGCAAGTCAATAAAACCGTGCTACACAGCAAGTTCGCATTATGGCGATAATCATCTGAAATAACAAAATAAGTCGTCGCAAATAACACATTATTCTATTAAACATTTACAGTGATATGACTAACAAATTACAGGGATGTTTTGGCTAAAATTGAATATGTATGCGAGAATATGCAAACATCTTTGTTAATGAATAAGAATGACATATGCGCAATACAGAAAAGCAAGACAACTTAGTTCGTGCATTTAAAGCCTTACTAAAAGAAGAACGTTTTGGCTCACAAGGCGAAATTGTGGATGCCCTAAAACACGAAGGTTTTGAAAGCATCAACCAGTCTAAAGTCTCGCGTATGTTAACCAAGTTTGGTGCCGTTCGAACTCGTAACGCAAAAATGGAGATGGTTTACTGTCTTCCTGCTGAGCTTGGTGTTCCGACTGTTTCTAGCTCTTTACGAGAGTTGGTGCTAGATATTGACCACAACAATGCATTGGTGGTGATACACACAGGCCCTGGTGCTGCGCAACTGATTGCTCGTTTATTAGACTCACTAGGTAAGTCGGAAGGTATACTGGGCGTAGTCGCAGGTGATGACACTATCTTCATTACTCCAACCTTGTCAGTGACCACTAAGCAACTGTTTGATTCAGTGTGCGAACTGTTTGAATACGCTGGATAATTGTCATAGTTTCATAACTATCACAGCTACTAATGGATCACGAACATCTATTCGCTTCGTGATCCAAATCACATCCTAAGATATCTATCCCCTCCCCTCTTAAAACCCACTAAACCATTGATTTTAAAAAACTCAATAGCAAATTAAACACGAGATCTAACCGTCATTTGTTAGATTTTTTAGCTATATCTTTTAACATTTGAGTAATTTTCTGCCAATTTTTGATATTATTCAGCCACTTTTTCATCACATGGATTGAAAAAGGTGCCGTTTCCAAATAGGAAACTCCAGAAGCAACTACACTTGTTTCAGGGTTAATAATGAATAAAGGAAGGGAAATTCATGGCATTTACCAAACTTATTAAAGTTGGTGCTATTGCAGCTGCTGTAATGGGCGCTGGCGCTGTTAACGCTCAAGAGTTCATCACGATTGGTACTGGTTCAGTTACGGGTGTTTACTACCCAACTGGTGGTGCGATTTGTAAGCTAGTGAACAAGGGCCGCAAAGACCATAACATTCGTTGTTCTGTAGAGTCTACTGGTGGTTCAATCTACAACGTTAACACCATCCGTGCTGGTGAACTAGATTTCGGTGTTGTTCAATCGGACTGGCAATACCACGGCTACAACGGTACAAGTAAATTCAAAGATCAGGGCGAATACAAAAAACTTCGCGCGATGTTCTCTCTACATACAGAACCGTTCAACATCATCGCTCGTACCGATGCTGGCATCAACAATGTGTCTGACCTAGCTGGTAAGCGTGTAAACATTGGGAACCCAGGCTCTGGTGACCGTGCAACGATGGGTGTTGTAATGGACGCTATGGGCTGGACTAACGACAGCTTCAAGCTTGCTTCTGAACTTAAAGGTTCTGAGCGTTCACAAGCACTTTGTGATAACAAGATTGATGCATTCATCTACATGGTTGGTCACCCGAACGGATCAATCAAAGAAGCAACAACGTCTTGTGATGCAAAACTGGTTTCAGCAACAGGTCCACAGATCGACAAGATTGTAGCTGAAAACCCATACTACGCTTACAGCACAGTTCCTGCTGGCATGTACCGTGGTACAGACGCTGACGTAAACAGCTTCGGTGTTGCAGCAACTATGGTAACAACTTCAGACGTTTCTGAAGAAGTTGCATACAACGTTGCTAAGGCAGTATTTGAAAACTTCGCTACATTCAAACGCCTACACCCAGCATTTGCTAACCTGAAAAAAGAAGACATGGTTAAAGCGGGTATTTCTATCCCTCTTCACCCAGGCGCAGCAAAATACTACAAAGAAGTGGGCCTTCTAAAGTAACTCTACTTTAAGCCTACTACACCAATAAGGAGGCTAGCCCTCCTTATTGGCTTTTCACGTTTATAAAAATAACTTAAGTGAAAAGAACAACCCTTTAAGTTTCTCCAATTTGGAGGACTTACCTTCGTATCAAGCCTAAGACAAAGACGAACAAAGAACGCATTTCCTTTTCCATTCACTACAATTGATAGGAAATAAATAACGTTTGGTTGTTCGTAAGAAAAGGCAGACCATCAATAATAAGGATAAAGTACATGACGCAGACAACAACACCGTCTCCAGATGTGCAAGAAATGGTGGCACAATCAGATACTGGTGCGCGTAGCCCTCGTGGTATCCAAGGCCGTATTTTATGGTTTGTGCCTCTATGTTGGTCACTGTTCCAACTTTGGTATGCATCTCCGCTGCCGTTCATTTTTAACTTCGCAATTTTAAACGACACTGAAGCTCGAGCAATTCATCTTACGTTTGCTATTTTCCTAGCCTTTACCGCTTATCCAGCCATGAAGAACTCGCCTAGGGATCGCATCCCCGCAGTCGATTGGATACTAGCGCTTGTAGGTAGCTTTTCAGCTTCTTATATCTATATTTTCTATACTGAACTCGCTGAACGCTCGGGCGCACCAACAACATTCGATATTGTTGCGGCTGTATTCGGTATGGTTTTACTGCTTGAAGCAACACGACGCGCTTTGGGTCCACCTCTTATGGTTGTGGCGGCAGTATTCCTACTTTACACCTTTGGCGGCCCTCACATGCCAGACGTGATTGCCCACAAAGGTGCGAGCCTGAACAAGGCAATGTCGCACCTGTGGCTAACAACAGAAGGTGTATTCGGTGTAGCTCTTGGTGTATCAACGTCATTTGTATTCTTGTTTGTACTGTTTGGTGCAATGCTAGAACGTGCTGGTGCTGGTGCTTACTTCATCAAGGTTGCATTCTCTCTGCTTGGTCATATGAAAGGTGGTCCAGCAAAAGCAGCCGTTGTAGCGTCTGGTTTATCTGGTCTGGTATCAGGTTCATCTATTGCGAACGTGGTAACCACGGGTACCTTTACTATCCCGCTAATGAAGCGTGTTGGTTTCCCAGGTACAAAAGCTGGTGCAGTAGAAGTAGCAGCTTCAACCAATGGTCAATTAACACCACCTATCATGGGCGCTGCTGCATTCTTGATGGTTGAGTATGTGGGCATCTCGTACGTAGAAGTAATCAAGGCGGCGCTACTGCCAGCTCTGATCTCTTACATCGCTCTGATTTACATTGTTCACCTAGAAGCATGTAAAGCAGGCATGACAGGTCTACCTCGTCGTCACACACCAACTATCGTACAAAGCCTACTGTCTTTCACTGGTACCATTTTAGGTCTATGTGTTATTAGTGCCGCGGTTTACTACGGTGTCGGTTGGACGAAAGATGTCTTTGGCGATGCTGCAACACCGATCGTGACAGTAGCGCTATTGATCGCTTATGTTGCTCTCGTTCGCGTATCAGCAAAATACGCCGCTGAAGGCGGCATGGAAATCGATGCTGAACTTACTGAAGTTCCAGACCCAGGCCCAACGATTAAATCAGGTCTTCACTTCTTACTACCGATTGTCGTACTAGTGTGGTGTCTAACCGTTGAACGTTTCTCTCCAGGTTTATCTGCATTTTGGGCAACAGTATTCATGATCTTCATTTTGATCACTCAGCGTCCTTTGATGACTCTGATGAATAAATCTGATGATCTTGCAGAGCAAACTAAAGCTGGTTTCGTTGACCTAGCAGAAAGCTTGGTTTCAGGCGCACGTAACATGATCGGTATCGGCGTAGCGACAGCGGCTGCAGGTACGGTTGTAGGCGTAGTAACTCTGACGGGTATCGGTCTTGTAATGACCGATTTTGTTGAGTTCATCTCAGGCGGTAGCATCATTCTTATGTTGCTATTCACTGCGGTAATCAGCTTGATCTTAGGTATGGGCTTGCCAACAACGGCGAACTACATCGTTGTTTCAACACTGATGGCACCGGTCATTGTTACGTTAGGTGCAGCGCACGGATTGATCATTCCACTGATTGCGGTTCACTTATTCGTGTTCTACTTCGGTATTCTTGCGGATGACACACCTCCGGTAGGTCTGGCAGCCTTTGCGGCCGCCGCGATTGCGAAATCAGACCCAATTCGTACAGGTATTCAAGGTTTTACCTACGATATCAGGACCGCGATCTTGCCGTTCATGTTCATCTTCAATACCCAACTACTGTTGATGGGCATTGATTCTTGGTGGCACTTAGCACTAACGATTTTCTCTTCTGTTACTGCGGTACTTATCTTTGCAGCAGCAACTCAAGGTTGGTGGTTCACCAAGAACAAGTGGTGGGAAACTATACTGCTTATCGTTCTGACCTTCTCTTTCTTCCGCCCAGGTTTCTGGTGGGACATGATTTATCCAGAGAAAGTTCTTTCACCTGGAGTTGAGATCGCTCAAATCACAGAAAATCTATCTGTGGGACAATCACTTGAATTGAGAGTAGGTGGCGAAAACTTAGAAGGTAACTATTCTGAGAAGACAGTTCGCCTTCCGTTTGAAGATTCTGCAACAACAAGTGAAGACCGCATTGCTTCAATGGGCCTAATGCTGACACAAGCTGACGACAAGATGTTTGTTGATATGGTTGAGTTTGGTAGCCCTGCAGAAGCCGCTGGTATTGACTTTGATTGGGAAATTAAATCCGTTATCCAAGATGCAGATCGACCAATGAAAGAGTGGGTGTTCTTGCCTGCCCTACTGATTTTGATTGGTTTAGCAATGAACCAAAGAAGGCGTGCTCGTAAGGATGAGATTAGCGCGTAATGGATAGAGCCAAGTAGCGCTCTACTCTATTTGGCTTTTTTACTACATGGAAAAGATAATTACAGCGCTTGGTGTTTACTTAGCGCTGCTCAAAAAGAGACGAATACATGTATAGACAGATCCTTGTTCCCGTAGATCTTAACGACAAAGGCTTTTCAGACAAAGCTGTCGAGCTAGCGGTATGGCACGCAAAACACAGCAATGCTGAGATCCATATTCTGAACGTACTACCTGGCATTCACATGTCGATGGTTGCGTCTTACTTCCCAAAAGATGCAGCGAACCAAATGAAGCTCGATGTTAAAAATCAGCTGAAAGAGTTTGCCGATAAGCACATCGATGATGAAGTGGTGTATAAGGTTCATGTTGCCGAAGGCAAAACCTACACAACGATCCTAGATTACGCTGAAAAACTTGGTGCCGACCTTATCGTCATGCCTAGCCACAAGCGTTCAAAAATCGACAAAGTTGTACTGGGTTCAGTCGCGAGTAAAGTCGTACAGAACTCACCAATCAATGTGTTAGTGGTTAAGCCTCAAGGCTAACCCGTTCGATAAACGTTAAGATAAACACCTAAAAAGGTTGGCCTAAAAGCCAACCTTTTTGTTTCTGCAACGCTTAATTAGCGTCCATGAAGACACTCATATCATGAATGAACTCACTCACTCACTAAGTTCTGTGGCTTACCCTCAACAAATGCCTCGATGTTATCCATTAAGATATCCGACAGTTTTTGAATTGAGCTGTCACTGCCCCACGCAACGTGAGGCGTTAATAGTAAATTGGATAAGTGACTGTTAGCCAATAGTGGATTCGACTTGTCCGCAGGCTCTTGTGTAAACACATCCATACCCGCACCTGCAATCTGATGATTGACCAAAGCCTCAACCAAAGCTTGTTCATCGACAAGCCCTCCACGCCCCGCATTAATTAATACCGCACTTGGTTTCATCATTGCTAGCTCTGGCTCTGAAATCAGATTGCGAGTTGCTTCGGTTAACGGACAATGTAAGCTGATCGCATCGGCTTGCTGTAAGACAGCATCGAAAGGCAGATACCCTTCTCGACAAAACTCCGCCCCTTTACGTTCTGCGAAGATCACTTTCATTCCAATCGCTTTAGCCAGTGCGGCAGTTGCTTGTCCTAAGCTCCCACTGCCCATTAAGCCCAATGTACTGCCTGCGATATCTTGAATTGGATGGGTAAAGAAACAGAACTGTTTATCCTTTTGCCACTCACCAGCTTCAATATCTTGATGGTAACCAACGAGATTACGCTTTAACGCAAATAGCATCGCGATTACATGTTCGGGCACCGATTGAGTCGCATAACCTTGCACGTTAGCTACTGCGATATTGTTACCCTCGCAATAGTCGACATCGATATTATTGACGCCAGTCGCTGACACAGCGATCAACTTGAGTTGTCGTGCTTGAGCCAAATTATCAGCATTGAGCACAACCTTATTGGTGATAACAACATCTGCTCCCGCAACGCGCTCAGCAACGAGCTCTGGAGCAGTAAAATCATACTCCAACCACTCATGTTCAAAGCTGAGCGGTTTTAAATGGATTTGAGATGGGATGGTGGCTCTGTCGAGAAAGACCACTTTCAACTTCGGCATTGTACGTCCTTGAGTTTATGTCAATTGAGTCATTCTAAGCTTTTAGCTTACTGTAGTCTGGAAGCTCTGGCGCAATTTCAAAGTGCTGTTCAATTTGCGGTCGTGCTTGAGGGTAAAAGTCACAAGGGACAAAGGCTTTGAATAATTGATTGGTGCTCGGATGATAAAAACTCAATTCACAAGCGTGCAAAGCTAACCTATCGCTATAATTAAACGCATCTGACGTTGCGTAAAACTCATCACCCACAATAGGATTACCCATCTCCATACAATGCACTCGCAACTGATGAGATCGTCCAGTGATAGGCAGTAGCTTCAATAAGGTCGTTTTTACCTCTTCTTGCTCAACCACATAGCGAGTCTGAGATGATTTACCATCCTCGAAACACACTTTCTGCTTCGGCCGGTTTGGCCAATCGCAAATAAGAGGGAGGTCAATCAAACCTTCTGCTTCTTCTACTGAACCCCATACTCGGGCGTAATAGAGTTTGTGTGTCAGTCGATATTGAAACTGCTTCTTCAGATAGCGCTCAGCCTGCTTATGCTTAGCCAATAGCATCAAGCCCGATGTCGACATATCCAACCGATGCACAACCTGAATCTCCGCAAAATCCACAACCAACCGACTCCACATACTGTCGTAGTGCTCTGGCAGTCTACCCGGTACCGAAAGTAGGCCTGCTGGCTTGTTCACCACAAGAATATCATCATCTTGATAGACAATATCTGTCCACGGTTCACGTGGTGGTGTGTACTGTTCTAACGCCATTAGAGCCTCTTAATTACTGGTTAATAAATAATTCACGGTTGATTTGTTTATAAATAAATACAATTTTCAACATTTCCGTACATAAAAGTTGACGACCTTACAAAAAATGGTATTGATAGGGGAACGGAAAATAAGAAGTCAGCATCAAAGGAAAAATGATGGAAAGTACGGTTAAAACCACAACAACAAAAGCACAAACCTCTGCTCCCCTATCAACGTTAATTAAGTCTCTTGGCCCAGGTATCATGATGGCTGCAGCTGCTGTGGGAGGTTCACATTTAGTTGCATCTACTAAAGCTGGGGCGATATATGGCTGGCAACTTGCCGCTCTTATTATCCTAGTGAACCTATTTAAGTACCCGTTCTTTAAAGCCGGCATCCAATATACATTGGGAACGGGTCAAAGCTTGGTGGAAGGTTACTCTAACTTAGGTCGCCCTTACCTTGTGATCTTTTCTATTTTGAGTGCTATTTCGGCCGTTGTGAATACCGCAGCCTTACTGTTATTCAGTGCAAGCTTGCTTAGCTACTTTATTCCTTTTGATTTGGCTACCAGCACATTGTGCATGATCGTTTTAGCGACATGCTTAATCATTCTATTCGCCGGCCATTATCGCGCTCTCGACACGCTATCTAAATCGATCATGGCGATCCTGACCATCACAACCTTAGCTGCAGTCGCCATTGCGATTGGCTCTCCCGTTGAACCTGATGCGGCTTTTGTTCCACCGTCGCCTTGGTCATTGGCTGCTATCGGCTTTATCGTGGTAACCATGGGTTGGATGCCAGCTCCTATCGAGATCTCAAGCATCACCTCTATGTGGCTAAAAAGCCAAAAAGAGAAACAAGAAGTGACCGCTCAATCAGCACTGTTCGATTTCAATGTCGGCTACATTGGTACTGCACTGCTTGCTTTAGTATTCGTTGCTTTAGGTGCGCTAGTCCTTCACGGTTCAGGTGTTGAACTGTCTCGCTCTGGTGTTGGCTTCACTCATCAATTGGTGGGTATCTACGCTTCAACGATTGGTGAATGGTCTCGTCCATTAATCGCTCTGATCGCCTTCTTCTGTATCTTTGGCAGCACCATTACCGTTATCGATGGTTATTCACGCGTGCTTGCTGAATCACAACGTCTATTGCTTAAAAAAGAAAGCAGCCCAAAAATGCTACAGGGTTGGATCGTCATCGTCTCTCTCGCAGCACTCTCCATCGTGATGTTCTTCAGTGCAGCACTGATGCCAATGCTTGATTTTGCGATGGTGCTAGCGTTTGCGACCACGCCATTCTTCGCATTGCTTAACTTCATCTTAGTCAATAAAACAAAGCTTCCAAAAGCGCTGGCGATTGGCACGAAGCTAAAATGGTTGTCTGTCGCAGGTCTTGTTTACCTATTTGGCTTCTTAGCCGTATTTGTTTGGTGGAAATGGTTAATGTAATTCCTTTGCCATTGCACCTTTCAACAATCAAAACACCTTTCAAACGCTAGATAAAAAGAAGGCCTTCGTGATGAAGGCCTTCTTTTGTTAAAGCATTTAGCTAATTCAAAACTAGTTGTGAGAAACCACAATCAAACGTAGCGAGTCGAGCTGAACCTGAGCTTTACTGATATAACCCGTCAGTTCATTGATTTGAGCTTCGATAACCTCTAGCTCTTCATCACGAATATTAGGGTTCACGGCTTTAAGCGCTTGTAGACGCTCTAATTCGCCGTTTAGGTTAGTCTGCATGTCTCGTTGAGCTTGTTCACGCACTTCTTCCACTTTAGGAAGTACGTGCGTCTCACCCGCTTCGATTAGCTTGTGAATCTCACCTTGTACCGAGTTCACTAGCTTGCTTGCTAAGTGACGGTTTACCGGGCTTAATTGACGGTTAAAGCTGTCGAACTCGACCTGAGCTGACAAGTCATTACCACGGCCATCCATCATTAAACGAATTGGCGTCTTAGGTAAGAACTGGCTGATACCGCTACGTTTCGGCGCTTGCGCATCCACAAGGTAAACCAACTCAAGCAGGATAGTACCCACTGGCAGCGCTTTGTTTTTCAGTAGCGATACCGCTGATGCACCAACACCTTCACTCAGTAGCAGATCGATGCCGCCTTGAATCATTGGGTGTTCCCAGCTAATGAAGTTCATGTCTTCACGAGAAAGGGCTGTGTCACGGTCAAACGTGATGGTTGCACCTTCGTAAGGTAAACCAGGGTAGCTTGGTACCATCATGTGCTCAGACGGCGTTACAACCAGTGCATTTTCACCCTTGTCGTCTTGGTTCAAACCAATCGTGTCGAACAGGCTCAGTGCAAACGTTACTAGGTTAGTATCGCCGTCAGTCGACGCAATCTTCTCTGCAATCTCATGCGCTTTGTCGCCGCCATTTGAATGCATTTCTAGTAGGCGATCTCGGCCCTTTTCTAGATCTGATTTCAGGCTTTGGTTTAGCTTGGCAGACTCTTCTATCACTTCATCAAGTTGCTCTGTGTTACCAGAAGCCAGCATCTCGATAAGAACATCTGAGTACTTGTCATAAACCGTGCGACCAGTAGGGCACGTCTCAGCAAATGCATTCAGACCTTCATCGAACCAACGCGCTAGAATCGCTTGCGATGTGCCTTTCAGATAAGGAACATGAATGTCGATATCACGCAGCTGACCGATACGGTCCAAACGACCGATACGTTGCTCAAGCAAGTCTGGGTTGAACGGTAGATCGAACATCACAAGTTGGTTAGCGAACTGAAAGTTGCGACCTTCAGAGCCTATTTCACTACAGATAAGAACCTGAGCGCCGCCCTCTTCTTGAGCAAAGTAAGCCGCAGCTTTATCACGCTCTAAAATCGACATGCCTTCGTGGAATACCGTTGCACGTACGCCTTCACGCTCACGCAGTGCTTGCTCTAATTGAAGAGCTGTACTCGCTCGCGAAGCGATCACTAGGATCTTTTCGCTGCGCTTGTCTTGGATCTTTTCAATCAACCAGTTAACGCGTGAATCGAACTGCCACCAGCTTGAGTCTTCACCTTCAAACTCTTGGAAAATCTCTTCTGGGTACAGCATCTTCATCGCACGAGCTTCGGGTGTCATCTTGCCACCGATCATGCCAGATACACGCATTGAGGTTGTGTACTGCGTTGGAATCTCCATCGGCAGTAGGTTTACATTTCGCTTAGGGAAGCCTTTGATTGCAGCACGTGTGTTTCTGAAAAGAACACGGCCGGTACCATGGCGATCCATAAGGTTATCAATCAATTCTTGGCGAGCCAACGCTTGCTCTTCTTCGCTGCTATCACCTTCAATCACACGGAACAGAGGCTCAACATCTTGCTCAGAAAGCAGTTCCGTAATCTGGTTCTTCGCGCTGTTTTCAAGCTTCACGCCAGAGAACAGAGCCGTTACTGCATCTGCAACTGGTGCGTATTGGTCTTCTTCTTCAACGAATGCTTCGTAATCGTAGAAGCGATCAGGATCTAGCAGGCGCAGACGTGCAAAGTGACTCTCTCGACCAAGCTGTTCAGGCGTTGCTGTTAGTAGTAGCACACCAGACGTATTTTCCGCTAAGCCTTCAACCACTTGGTATTCGCGGCTTGGTTTGTCTTGGCTCCACTCAAGGTGGTGCGCTTCATCGACAACCAACAAGTCCCACTCGCCTTCAAGTGCTTGTTCGTAGCGCTTACGGCTCTTACGTAGGAAATCCAAAGAACACAGAACGTACTGCTGGGTATCAAACGGGTTGTCCGATTCAGCAAACGCTTCAATACAGCGCTCTTCGTCAAAGATAGAGAAGTGCAGGTTGAAACGGCGCATCATCTCAACTAACCATTGGTGTTGTAGAGTTTCAGGCACCACAATCAGAATACGTTCAGCACGACCAGACAACACTTGTTGGTGGATGATCATGCCCGCTTCGATGGTTTTACCTAGGCCAACTTCATCAGCAAGTAAAACACGCGGAGCGTGACGACGACCCACTTCATGAGCAATGTACAACTGATGAGGAATCAAGCCAGCACGCATACCACACAGGCCGCGCATTGGGCTTTTATGCTGTTGGTATTGGTTGCTTAAAGCACGGTAACGCAAGACAAAGTTATCCATGCGATCAATTTGACCTGCATACAATTTATCTTGCGGTTTATTAAAACGAATTTGGTTGCTTAAGAAGATTTCTCGTAGAGCCACATCCGCTTCCTGAGTATCTTCACGAGTACCCATGTAAGTCAGAATGCCTTTATCTTCGATCACTTGCTCAACCGATAAAGACCAACCCTCTTGGCACTCGATGACGTCGCCGACATTAAACGTTACTCGGGTTACGGGAGCATCAGTACGTGCATAGACACGGTTTTCTTCTGACGCTGCAAACATTAGTGTCACTGTTCGAGCATCCATTGCTACAACGGTACCTAAACCTAAATCGCTCTCCGTATCGCTTATCCAGCGTTGCCCCAAAGCAAATGTCATGAATCGACTACCTCAATCTTATAGTTGGAATTTGGTCATTTGAACTGCAATTTAAACAAGAGCGTTATCGCTCCTGCATTAAAAATATAGCCAAAAATGCCTAGTTTGCAGCCACTTTTTAAGTGCGCTCTCGATAATAAATATCTCAAGAAAATGGTGCAGAAAAAGGTCGCTAATATTACTCGATGCTGTGATTTAGGTCACGCCTAAAGGCGATGATTTCACACTTTTTTTCTGTTTTCGCCAATGCAATCAAACTGTCAAAAAATCATGGTTAATCTATAGGTAGCAGATTGCTGCTCTTAAATGAACACGCCATATTCACTCACAACGATATGTCGATATTCCTCTAGATGAAGTTTAGGTAAGTAGTTGACTATCACCAGAATGAGCTACTAATCTTTATATGAGCTTTATCTACGTTCAATGAATGCAAAGCAAGCCGCACGTCGGCAAGGAGATGCTATGGGCGAGACCAACCGGAAGCTATTTGTTTTAGACACCAATATCCTACTTCACGAACCCTTCGCTATATTTTCTTTCCAAGAGCACGATGTCGTTATCCCCATGACCGTGCTAGAAGAACTCGACAGAATCAAAGACAGTAAAAGAGACGTTGCTCGAGATGCGAGAATTGCGATTCGAACGCTCGAAGACCTATTCAGGGAAGCTACACCAGACCAA
The DNA here is from genome assembly GCF_026241515.1 of Vibrio sp. 14G-20. Classification (GTDB taxonomy): domain Bacteria; phylum Pseudomonadota; class Gammaproteobacteria; order Enterobacterales; family Vibrionaceae; genus Vibrio. Next base: position 48,895 of record NZ_JAPHPW010000003.1, on the reverse strand, counting down.
ATATCGGAAGGCATTCCTTTCTCTAAAGAAATAAACGCATCCGGCAGTATTTCCATACTCGCGGACTACGAACTTCAAGAAAGCATTAAGGCCTTCGCTGACGATAAGGCAGGCGATAATCGAATCCTCAATGCCGTCCTCTACCTTCAAAACAAACGCGTGCCACGTGAAGTGGTTCTCATCACCAAAGACATCAACATGCGCTTGCGAGCCAAAGGCGCTGGTGTTCGCTTCGTTGAAGATTATCAAACAGACCAATTGATCGATGATATCCAATACCTGACTAAAGGCTTTCAGCAACTCGAAGGGGCATTTTGGGATGGCATTGATAATGTCGAGAGTAAGGCTCTAGGGGGAAAGACGTTACACACTCTAGCAAGAGCACCTTTCGAGCCAACCTTTCTCAACCAATATGTGATTGACGAGGAGAGTGACTTTGCCGCTCGGGTCGAAGAGATTGAAACCGAAACCATCACTCTGAGAGATCTTAGTCGTGAACGGTTGATGAACCGAAGAGCATGGGATATTACACCTAAGAACATCTATCAAGGTATGGCGATCGACGCCCTACTCGATCCCGATATTGACCTTGTGATCCTAACGGGGGCTGCAGGGAGTGGTAAGACACTGTTAGCTATGGCTGCAGCGCTAGAACAAACCATTGAACGTAAGCAATTCGATAAGATCATCGTAACCCGAAACACGCCAGACATTGGTGAGTCGATTGGCTTCCTCCCAGGTACCGAAGAAGAGAAGATGCTACCTTGGCTGGCTGCGGTAACCGATACACTCGAGGCGCTACACAAGAATGATCACTGTACCGAAGGGTCGATGAAATACATCTGCGATAAAGCTAATATCCAGTTCAAATCCATCAACTTCATGCGTGGCCGCTCGATCCAGAATGCGTTTGTACTGCTGGATGAGTGTCAAAACCTCACAGCTTCGCAAATCAAAACCATCATCACCCGTTGTGGTGAAGGCACCAAGATCGTCTGTTCAGGAAACCTGGCTCAGATAGATTCTTCCTACTTAACCCCTGTGACTTCAGGTTTAACCTACATGGTTGAGCGTTTTAAAAACTTCGAAGGCAGTGCCAATATCCACCTCAATGGCGTGGTACGTAGCCGACTGGCAGAGTTTGCCGAAGAGAACATGTAGCAACTCGATACACTCACTGAATCCGTAATCTAAAAACAAAAAGCGCCTCACATTGGAGGCGCTTTTCAATTTAATCTTTTGAAGTAAGTTGGCAGAGATTCTTCTGAATTACTCAGTACCACCAACCGTTAGCGAGTCTAGCTTCAATGTCGGCTGACCAACACCAACAGGGACACTTTGGCCTGCTTTACCACACACACCAACACCACGGTCTAGGCTAAGGTCGTTACCCACCATAGACACTTGCTGCATCGCTTCGATACCAGAACCAATGAGCGTTGCACCTTTAACTGGGTGAGTAATTTTGCCGTTTTCAATCATGTACGCTTCAGAAGCTGAGAACACGAACTTGCCAGAAGTAATATCAACCTGTCCACCGCCGAAGTTCGGCGCGTAGATGCCTTTCTCAACAGTAGCAATGATCTCTTCCGGTGTGTGCTCACCCGGCAGCATGTAAGTGTTTGTCATACGCGGCATCGGAAGATGTGCGTAAGACTCACGACGACCGTTACCCGTAGGTGCTACATCCATTAAACGAGCATTAAGCTTATCTTGCATGTAACCTTTTAGGATGCCATTTTCGATCAGCGTGTTGTACTGACCATTAACGCCTTCATCATCAACGTTCAATGAACCGCGCAGGTCAGTCAATGTACCATCATCAACGATCGTACATAGGCTTGATGTAACTTGTTCGCCAACTTTACCAGAAAATACTGACGACTCTTTACGGTTGAAGTCGCCTTCTAAACCGTGGCCTACCGCTTCGTGTAGAAGAACGCCCGGCCAACCAGAACCAAGGACAACAGGCATTGCACCAGCAGGCGCAGCAACCGCTTCAAGGTTAACTAATGCTTGGCGAATCGCTTCATCAGCAAACTGGTAAGCAACCTGAGTGCCTTTATTATCACTTAGGAAAAAATCGTAACCAAAACGACCACCACCACCAGCACTGCCACGCTCACGGCGATCGCCTTTCTGCGCAAGTACACTGATAGATAGACGAACCAGCGGACGAATATCGCCAGCGTAAGTCCCATCAGTAGCAGCAACCAGCATCTGCTCATGCACACCACTTAGGCTCACCGATACTTCAGTCACCATCGGCTCTTTAGTGCGAATGTAAGCATCTAATGATTTTAGTAATTCTGTTTTCTGCTGCTTTTCCCAGCTCGCTAGCGGGTTAACTGCATCATAATAAGTTTGGTTCGAGTTACGCTTGAATGCATGAACTTTACCGTTTTGACCTTGCTTCGCAATACCACGAGCGGCAATTGCGCTCTGCTTAAGGCCATCCAATTGGATTTGGTCAGAGTAAGCAAAACCGGTCTTTTCGCCAGATACCGCGCGAACACCAACACCGCAATCGATATTGAAAGAGCCGTCTTTAATAATGCTGTCTTCTAGCACTAAAGATTCGTGCCAGCTTGACTGAAAGTAGATATCAGCATAATCAATTTGGCGGGTAGCAATGCTCGCCAATGTATCTGCGATATTTTGCTCCGTAAGCCCTGTCGGGTTCAGTAGCGCTTCTTCAATTTGATTAATGCTCATAAATGGCTCTTGTTTGTAATTAAAATTGATTGGTAAATCGAGAGTGTTGCGTAATTGGCATATTTTGCCTAATGGACTCGCAACTGGATGTGTCTATCTCAACCACCATACTTTTAGGATCTTGGTCTAACTGTGCGACCACTCGTCCCCATGGATCAACCACCATTGAGTGTCCCCATGTTTCTCTTTGGCAAGGGTGTTTTCCGCCTTGACCTACCGCGACAATCCACGACTGTGTTTCAATCGCGCGGCATCTTAATAATGCTTCCCAGTGCGCTTGACCCGTTACCGCTGTAAAAGCCGCAGGAACCACAATGATTTGTGCACCTTGCTTGCGTAACTCTGAATACAAGTGTGGAAAGCGCACATCATAACAAATACTCAAACCTAAGCGACCAAAAGGCGTTTCCGCTGTCACAACTTGGTTGCCCGGAGTAAAAATATCCGACTCTCGATAGCACTTATAGGCATCAGCGACGTCCACATCAAACATGTGAAGCTTGTCGTAATGAGCCACTAGGCAACCAAAATCATCAATCACCAAGGTTGTAGTCGTCACGCCGTTAGTTGTACTAATAGGCATACTACCAATAACAATCCAAATTCTGTGAAGCCTTGCTAGCTCAGAGGTTTTCTTTTGCATTGGGCCATCATTTAGAGGCTCTGCATGCTGGTGATAGTCGGCTTTACTACCAAAAACTAATGCATTTTCAGGGCACACAACCCACTTAGCCCCTAACTCTTTGCACTTTGCTACTTCTTGAGCAAGGTACTCAAAGTTCAATTCAGGGCTAGGGCCAGATGTCATTTGAATCAACCCAACACAATCCATGTGTATCGTTCCTCCATTTATTATGATTCAGAAATCAGCATTTCACCGTATATTCGCTGACTAGGATCTAAGGCCTATTCGGCTAATTTTCTCAGCTTATCTGGTAGCTGGAACTCACCGGAGCTACGTGAAAGCTCGCTCACCGTTGGTGAATCCAATGGCCCTTTCACCGAGTAATTAACTTGGGTAAAGACTTCAACCACTGGCGAAATCACCGTGGTCACCGCCAATACGTACAGCGCCGTTTGAGGGGTTACCGCAAAGGCCGTTAATACGGGAATACCCGAGGTAATATCTGGGGTAAAGTTCACCTCAGCATCAACCTTACGCGTGTTGAGGTTAGCGATACCTTTGATTTTCATATCACCAGCAACCGCATCCATATTCAGATCATTAGTCAGGAAGATACCATTTTGAATCTCGCCTGTTCCGGTAATGCTGTTGAACGCCATACCTTTATCAAACACGTCTGAGAAATCGAGCTGCATCTTACGTATGATCGAATCTAAGCTAAACAAACCAAGTAAGCGAGCCGCCCCGCTCACATCCGAAATAATGCCTTTACCAAACTTGGTTTTAACATTGCCATCAAGGGTATCCATTTTAATTCCCCAAGGCGAACCATCCCAGTTCAGTTTGCCTTCCAATGCAAATGGCGCTTTTTGAATACCGGAAGTAATACCGAAGCGTTCCATTAGCTCACTGTTGTTTTCACCTTCAACATCAAGAGTTAGCGATGAATGACTTTTGTCACCGTCCAGTTCCCACCAGCCGCTTACATCCGCTTTGTTACCGCCGCTTCGAACCTGAATTTTGTTCCACTCAATACGATCTTCGTTCCTAGCCATTTCAACATCAACCTTGCCAACCTTGTAACCTTGCAGCCAAAAGTCGTTCAACGTTAACTTCAGGTTCGGCATCGCATCGTGGATCTTTCGATCCAAATCAGAGATCAATGGTGCTTCTTGCGCTTTACGTTGCAGCAGTTGTTCTTGGTTTTTCTGATCGCTCCACTCTGGAACAAACAAATGCAGGCGATCTAGTGAAACCGTTAAATCGTAAGGAGGTAGATAATTAATGTCTCCTTCTATCTCTTGGCTCGAAACTTCCATTTGCCATGCTTGTTTGTTTTTACGAGCACTAAAATCGACATCATTCCAAGAGATACCACCCAAGATCAGCTCTTTACTTTCGAAGGTCACACGACTTGGCGCAGGGATGGTTGGCGTATTCATTTGGCTAAGCACAGCTGTTGAAGGCTTTACTGGTTCCATCACAACCGATAGCCAATCATCGGCATTGAATTTATCAGTACGAATCAATGCGTGATGACCGACAACAGGACTAATTTTGTAGCCACCACGACCAAGAACTAAATTAGTCGCTGTTAGTTCAGGAACATCACCCGTGATATCAATTTCAGCTTGGTACTTGGTGTTTGGCAATTGCAGGCGCGCGGTAATCGTCTCTTGGTTACCTGATGCTTGTAATCTTGCCGATCCACTTTCTAACGATTTTTTCGCCAATGGATATGGATAATCACTTGCCAAGTATTTAAGATCTGACTGTAAATCAAGTTGGTAAGTAAACCCTATGTCGTTGAGTTGGATATCAATCTGACTTTGCCATTGAGCATGCCCAGACAAACGACTTAGCCATTGGTCACCAATGTAAGGTTCTAGAGGTTTAACATCCCAATCTCCTAACACGTCAATATCGACAGCATAGCCAGGACCATCATTCAGGCCTTTAAAATCAATGGATATACCTTGGTTAAGCAGATCAGCTGCGAGGCCATTTGCCGTCACTACATCATTATCAAACTCGATACGGCCCGTGGTGTTCTCAAGCACCATCGGCGGCGCTTCAATTTCGACATGGTTACCACTTAAGTCAGCATAACCCCATGCTCTTGCTTCTTTTTCAGAATCAAACGGAATATTTAGCTGAAACTCAGAAGAGACATCACCACTGACTTGAAGTGCGGTCAACGCGGCGCCTACCGAGCCCACTAATGGCGAAGACGTCATGTAATCGCGTACTGCGTTGCCAGATGCCGTTGCTTTAGCTTCTATCTCAATATGGCCGCCTTCCCCTAGATAAGGAATACGTCCAGTGATTCGGTCGGCTGTCACATCCATCAGTTGAGCTGAGCGAGAATCTAGATGCATCGCATCATTTTCAAATAACAGATCAAGCTGAAGATCGGTAATCAAAGGCCAGCCGGTATCAAAACTAAATTTCGCGTTTTCTAACCCAACCCAAACTTGAAAAATACCATCATGATTGGTATACGGATATTGAGCTAATTCACCATGCCAAAGTAATTTAACGGTGTCGGCTTTACCCGCTTGAATCGCAGTGGAAAGGTAATCGGTTAAGTCTTGGCCAAGTGCCAATGTCGGCAAATAACGCCAGGTTTCACCAACATTGTAAGCGTCCGCTTCACCATAAAAAGAAAGGTAAGGGCTTGCGTCATTTGGAAAGTCTAAACGAAATGCGCCCAGAACTTGTAAATCTGGCGTTGCTGCCGTGATTTTATCCGACCAAAGCTTCCAGCCGTTTTCATCCTGCTGCCAAACAATGTCAACCTGACCTTGTTTGATATTCAGAGGCGCTTGGAAAACATCGCCGTAAGGAAACACATCATCAATAACATGTAAGCTGGCTTTCGCTTCTGATGCAGAACCAAACACACTGCCTGACACTTGGCTAAAGCCTGGGACTAACTCCCATTGCTCAATAGCCATATCAGAAAAACTAGCAGAATAACGCAAGCTTTCGATGCCTGAATCCATGGAGACGCGAATATCAGAAACCAAACCGCCTGGAGCCAACGAATTAATCATTTGAGTGGATTGCTCGGAATCCGGCAACAACTTAATCAACGGAGTAATAGTTGTAATATCCAACTCAGAAACGTTGAGTTGCCACGGACCTTTGTTCCACTTGAATGCAACATCGAGTTCTGGCCAAGGTGTGTCATCGGTTCTTAAATTAAGTGAGTGACCATTTACTTGCCAACCATCATCAGTCGGAGACAGCTTAAAGACACCAGACTCAAGCATGAGGTCATGCTCGCCATCTTCGTTCCACGTCAGTTCTGAGGGTAAAACCTCAACATAAGCGCTTACCGGTTTGCTATTTCGTAGCGTAAGCCAACTATTTAAGCTCACAGTACCCGTTTCAATTCCGGATTCTGCCTGCATATAACGAGTTAACCAAGGTTTAACCGAGATGCTGTCCGCACTGACATAAAACTCGCCCGTCATATCAGTTAACGAGCCACCATCAATAAAGTTAGCGCTCACTGACAAAGAGTTGAGATTGGCATCTTTAATACTCACCACGCCTTCCGCAAGGTGATGTTTACCTGAGTTTTGCCATTTCAGAGTTTCAATATCAAGCTGACGTTCTTCATCGGAGATAGTGCGATATAAAAGAGTGGAATCTTTAGCGGTCACATCCACCAAAGTTTTCAGAAGTAAGTTATCAAGCTCTTGTATCACTCGCTTGGAAGAGCCGGGATCTTTAGGTTCGTCTTTGCCGTTTTGTCCGGCAAACAGATCAATTGAGCGAATATCAAGATACATTTGATTCATGACCAAGTCGGCCACAACCGGGCGCATCTGCACGACCGATTGAATCAAGTCAAACTCGACTTCAACACGCTCGACAGAAAAGCTCACATCTTCTGCATTAGGAAGACTGGCTTTAACGCCTTGCAGAGCAATAGAGGGGTGAGTGTTACGCCAAAAACCGCCCACGTCTTGAATCGAAAAATCAAAACCGGAATGTTGGTTTACCCAAAGCTCAATTTCAGATTGATACTTGTTTAAATTGGGTAAGGCTACACGCAGTGTAGTAACGGCAATGGCTAGCGTCACTAAGAGAGTAACCACTAACCATAAACATGCACGTAGAATCAGAGTAACGCTTGAGCTCACAAAATTTCCATTACATCATAACAACATCAAACTGCTCTTGTATGTACAGAGGCTCAGCCTGGATTTTAACTTGCTTACCAATAAAGACTTCAAGCTCCGCAAGCGCATGAGATTCATCGCCCTCTAGCGCCTCAGCTACAGCAGCTGCCGCATAGACCACAAATTTATCGGCGTCGTACGCACGATTCACTCGCGTGATCTCTCGAAGAATTTCATAACAAACGGTTTCAACTGTCTTCACACTGCCGCGGCCTTCACAAGCAGGACAACTCGAACACAGAATATGCTCAATACTTTCACGAGTGCGTTTACGAGTCATCTCAACCAAACCAAGCTGCGTGAAGCCATTAATATTGGTTTTCACACGGTCTTTGTCGAGCGCAGCCTCTAAAGAAGTTAGTACTCGCTTACGATGTTCCTCAGATAACATATCAATAAAGTCGATAATGATGATGCCACCTAAGTTACGCAAACGCAGCTGACGAGCAATCGCTTGAGTCGCTTCTACGTTAGTGTTGAAAATCGTCTCTTCTAGATTACGACGACCAACAAACGCGCCAGTGTTGATATCAACAGTGGTCATCGCTTCAGTTTGGTCGATAATCAGATATCCACCAGACTTTAATTCGACCTTACGATCCAATGAACGCTGAATTTCGTTCTCGGTATCGTACATATCAAAGATAGGCTTATCACCTTCATACAATTCAAGCTTATCTGTAAGCTCAGGCACGTATTCAGAGGTAAACTCTTTTAGGTTTTCATATTCTAGACGAGAATCGACCTGAATCTTGCTCAGCTCAGTACCGACAAAGTCACGCAAGATACGTTGACTTAAGCAAAGCTCACCATACAAACGAGTACGCGCTTTATGCTTACTACGACGCTCTAATACTTTTAACCATAGTCGCTTTAAGAATGCGGCATCTTGTGCCAACTCATTTGAGTCTGCACCTTCTGCGGCAGTACGAATGATAAAGCCACCATGTTCGTCACAGTAACGAGACACGACTTTTTTAAGACGGTTACGTTCAGACTCGCTGTCGATACGTTGAGAAACGCCAACATGGCTTGCGCCCGGCATAAAGACCAGATAACGAGACGGTAGTGTGATATCAGTGGTTAAGCGGGCACCTTTAGTACCAAGAGGGTCTTTGACCACTTGCACCACAATGTCTTGCCCTTGACGAACAAGCTCTGAAATATCACGAACCTGAAATTGCTTCTTTTCGTTTTCAGCGACACATTCAGTGTGTGGGACAATATCAGAGGCGTGTAGAAAAGCTGCTTTTTCAAGGCCTATATCCACAAAAGCCGCCTGCATTCCCGGAAGAACACGGCTTACACGTCCTTTATAGATATTTCCTACGATACCGCGTCGAGCATCTCGTTCGACATGGATCTCTTGAAGAGCCCCCCCTTCAATCATGGCCACACGAGTTTCACTCGGGGTCACGTTCAGCAACAATTCAGCACTCATGGTGCACCTCAGATTAGTAATTATAAGAATTCTTGCAGTAGCTGGTCCGTTTCAAATAAAGGTAAGCCGACAACGGCGTAATAACTACCTTCGATTCGGGTAACAAAGCGTCCGCCCAAACCTTGGATCCCATAGCTACCGGCTTTATCGCATGGCTCCCCTGTTTGCCAGTATTGTTCTATTTCTTTTTCACTGAGGGGTTTAAACCATACGTCGGTAATAATGATTTCTGTTCTTTGTTTTTCTTCTGAAACCACAGAGACCGCCGTCATCACTTGGTGACGTTCATTCGCTAACTGAGTAAGCATACGCTTAGAGTCAGCAAGGTCTATTGGCTTCTCGAGCACTTGCCCTTTACTTACGACGACTGTGTCAGAACCAAGAACCACGGTATCAGAGTCAATAGCTATAATATTAGAGCTAAGATCTACAGTATCAGAACTAGGTACGACATGCTGCCTTTCAGAAGGGTTATCTTTCAATAAAGACAACGCAGCTAAGGCTTTATCTAAAGATAGTCGCTTAACATATTCTTCGGCGGTTTCTTGATCGTGTTTACACTCTTCAACATCGGTTACGAGGACAGAAAACTCATAACCAAGTTGAGAGAGCAATTCTTTGCGGCGTGGAGAACCGGATGCCAAAACTAAATGTTTCTTTTCCATCGTCACGCTACCTCACATGCCAATGGCGACGCACGCGTCTCATCAACAAAAACATCCACGGCCAAAGTATACAGTTTATCAATGCGTTCCATAACGATAACGGATTGAAAACAACATCTTGGATCAAATATTCACCAAAGAAGATCAACACCTCAAACAACACCGTTAACGCGGCAATGATCATCGCTTGCTGCCATAACGCCATGTTACGAATGACGAGGAAGTTCATCGCAATAATGTACATCACTATTGCCATCATCATACCTCGAATGCCTAAAGTAGAGCCGATCAAAAGATCCCACAATAAGCCTAGAATCAAAGCGCTACCCACGTTAACACGATGCGGTAGAGCTAAAACCCAGTAACACGTAACTAGCAGTAACCAAGATGGTCTAAATAGATCTAAGCTACCAGGCCAAGGGATCGTCTGCAGAATAAGTGCGACCAAAAATGAGCAGAAAATTACTACCTTGCTTCTCAAAACGCTATTGGCCATCTTCGCCCTCTAACAATGCTTGTTCTATGCTGGATTGATCCGCTTGCATCTGTTTGTTTTCATCAGGCCATACAAGCAGCAAGTATCTGAGCTTATCGAACTCAACGACAGGCTCTGCTTTAATAACAGCGAATTCACGTTTCGGGTCGTAATCAACGGCAGTAACGTAGGCGACTGGATAACCTTCTGGATATACACCACCAAGACCCGATGTCACCAACAGATCTTCTTCTTGTATATCGGTACTGGTTGGAATGTGCTCTAGCTGGATCTCATCAATCATGCCATTGCCTGAAGCAATAACGCGGATATCATTACGAATAACCTGCACGGGAATCGCATTGTTTGCATCAGTTAATAGCAGAACTCGACTATTATGAGCAGCAACGAAAGTGACTTGACCGACAATGCCTTTTTCGTTGATCACAGGTTGACCTTCATACACCCCATCAATCTGACCTTTGTCGATCACGACTTGATGACGATATGGTGAAGTGTCTACCGCCATAACTTCTGTGACGACTTTCTTCTCATCACGGATAAACGGAGATCCTAATAGCTTACGAAGGCGCTTGTTTTCTTCTTGGTATTGCTCAAGCAGAATCAGCTCGCTTTTCAGACGTAAGACTTCTCGTTTAATATTATGGTTGGATTCGATTAGGCTTTTACGAGTACTAAAACGGTCGTAGACACCATCGAACATAGTGCGAGGTAAGTTGGCTGCGTATTGAATAGGGGCAACCATGCTGTTCAATAGATAGCGGACATTTGAGAAAGCATCTAAACGACTATCAGCCAGCATAAGGCTGGCTGATAAAATTACAGCAAAAAACAGGCGCAATTGTAGAGAGGGACCTCTACCAAAAATTGGCTTCATTCTATATTTGGTCCTAGAGCTACATTTGATCCTATAGACAAGGTCCTAGGCTCTTTACATAAAAATAGATAAGAAAAGGGCCTAACACTAGGGCGTGTTGACCTTTCGCGGTTAAATTTTGTTCGAGATAAAAGCGTTTTAATCGAGGCGAGGGAGAAGTAGCCTAGTCATTCTAAGCAAACCTCCCTCAACAAAGAGTAAAACGCTTTTAGCCGAACCCTTCGGGCAGCGTTTGCTGGTCATTTCTACTACGTTATCGGCTTCTCATGTAGGCTAGCTACACATAAAAGCCTCTGTCTTGTATAAATACCCAGCAACTCGCTGCAAAAATCAGCTCGCAAGATCAACACGCCCTAGATATTATTCTTCGCTGAACAGGTCGCCGCCGTGCATGTCGATCATCTCTAGGGCTTTACCGCCACCCAGAGCAACACACGTTAGTGGCTCTTCTGCAACAACAACAGGGATACCTGTTTCTTCCGTTAGCAGACGATCAAGGTCTTTAAGCAGTGCACCACCACCAGTCAGTACCATACCGTTTTCTGAGATATCAGAAGCAAGCTCTGGCGGACATTGTTCTAGTGCAACCATCACTGCAGATACGATACCTGATAGCGGCTCTTGAAGCGCTTCAAGGATTTCGTTTGAGTTTAGGCTAAAGCTACGAGGCACACCTTCAGCAAGGTTACGACCACGTACTTCAATCTCTTGTACTTCATCGCCAGGGTAAGCTGAACCGATTTCGTGTTTGATCTTTTCTGCCGTTGCTTCACCAATCAAGCTACCGTAGTTACGGCGAACGTAGTTGATGATAGCTTCATCAAAACGGTCACCACCGATACGAACAGAAGAAGAATAAACCACACCATTTAATGAGATAACCGCAACTTCAGTAGTACCACCACCGATATCAACCACCATTGAACCTGTTGGCTCAGAAACACGCAGGCCAGCACCAATCGCCGCAGCCATTGGCTCATCGATTAGGTAAACCTCACGAGCACCAGCGCCTAGCGCTGACTCACGGATGGCACGACGCTCAACCTGTGTTGAACCACAAGGAACGCAAACCAAGACACGAGGGCTTGGTTTAAGAACACTGTTGTCATGCACTTGCTTAATAAAGTGCTGAAGCATTTTTTCCGTTACGTAAAAGTCAGCAATTACGCCGTCTTTCATTGGACGGATCGCTGAAATGTTACCTGGCGTACGACCAAGCATTTGCTTAGCAGCATGACCGACAGCAGCGACACTCTTTGCAGACCCTGTACGATCTTGGCGAATAGCGACAACGGAAGGCTCATCAAGAACAATGCCTTGGCCTTTTACATATATAAGGGTATTGGCTGTACCTAAATCAATCGATAGGTCGTTTGAAAACATGCCACGAAGTTTTTTAAACATATTCTTCGCTCATCCTGCAAGAATTAGAAGACAAAAATTGCACTAAATGTACCAATGCCTTGCTGTCACGGCAAGGCATTGAAGTATAAACATGGACTGAAACCCGCAATTTCTTACAGATTCCTAACTTAAGGGGCAAAAATTATATTTTTACTGACCTGTTAACCCACTTTCACCTCGGTAGATCACTCGATCGTTACCGCGGTAGATGCCAAATGTGACGACGGTGGAGGGATCTTCATCACCTAGCTGTCTCCAGTTGTAGCGCAGCCATGGCTGATCTTGATCGCTGCCTGAGCATGCAACAGGATTCTCGCCAGATTTAGCCTGTGGTGTCGACGCATCCATTCTTAACCACAATCGTACCTGCTCACGTGGCGCATCTGCACCAGCAGGCGTATTTTGATTCGCTGTTACTTCTTCTTCGCCATCATCAACACTTCCACTGCCATTGAGTGAAGCTAGTGTAGTTTTGACTGTATTACTGGTCCAAATGACTTGCTTACAGAAATTTGAACCATTAAAGGTGCTGCGATCATCATCGTCATTCACAATAAAGTCACTACCATCCCAAAACTCAGCACGAAGTGGAATCGTCAAAGTACTACCGGAGTTACCGCCAATATCATCAAGCGCCATTCGGCCATAGCGGGCAGGAGGTTGAACTGGGAATGCTGCCGAACTGGTAACAGGGTCAGAATCCGTAAATGACACCGGATCTGTTCCCTCGATTGTTAAACCAAAGTTTGTAGTAGTCGAGTTAGCATCTGACGTATTAAACGGTGTGTCTCTGCGGCTAACATCATCAGGATCCACAATTCGTTGAAGCTCAGCTGCATTGTCATTCAGCAACCAATGTTTACGATCAGCTGACCATGTTCCAGAGCCCGTATCTAACAAGAAGCCGTTATCAGTGTTGCTATCATCTAAAACACCAAACTTTGCTTGTAACTCTGCATTAAAGAACCGGTAATTATTAAGAACATTATCCGTATCATCTTCACCAGAAGCCATTGGATATACTTGGTGAACTGTAGAATCATAAGGTTGACTTAGGTATGCGATATCATTTTGATTGGCGACATTCCATTCCGGAGTACCTTGCACAAAGTATTTAGGGTAAAAGCGGCCAATAGACTTACTACCAGAGAAGCCGCCAAGGATACTCCCGTAGAAGCTGCCAGTTTCAGTTGCAACAAAGTTAAAGCTACCCACTTCTGAATACTTTAAGCTTTTGAATTTATAACCATTATCAGAAGAAACAATATCAGAACTAGATTGAGTCAGTTGACTACTCGGTTCTAAACTACCTAACACTGCATCACCATTACTAGGTGTATCTAATGTATGAGTCGCACCTACGGCACCTGCAGAAAGTAAATAGTTTTGTGTTACCAAGCTATTGCTACATAGTAAACTTGTGTCACTTGTGTGCCTAATTGGCTTAGCAAACACATTAAATGTTTCACCAGCCGCCACAAAAGCACTTCCTTTGTTACTAGTTCCGTCAGAGTTACTATCCGTACAGACCGCAAATTGCCACGGGCGAGAATTAATTAAGAAACTTCCAGAGAGTTTGTCAACGCCACTTTCAGGGCAACCTGATATTTCACTACAGTCAAAACTACTGTCAATCAGCGTTACTTTAAACTGGCCAGCCTCTTGAATAGAAAGAGTATCGGTGGTCTCTCCGTTATCACTCGCTTCAAAATCTGGTTTGTAATCGAGTAAGCTTATCGCATCATCACCGTTCACTGGTTGAACGATATCTAGACTCACAGTAGGCGTACCCACATAATCTTGTGACAACGACGAATCTTGAGTATTACAAGAAGACACTTTTGCCGTCACTGAGTAATCCATCCCAGCAACAACAAACTGCTCATCTACATCGAACTTATAAGGTACAAAGTTAATCTTTGATGCTGTAGTTTCAGTTTCACCATTCCAATTTCCGCTTACACCGTAGCTTTCCAATTTCGAAGACGATAAATACAACGTCTTTTGTCCATTTACAAAGTTGCTTTGATAGTCCCCAGTGAATGTAGAACAACTGCTTCCATTCTCATCTTCACACCACTTCCCAGTAGAGTTTGGTGTATGTGATGCAGTGAAACTATCTTGAACCGTATTAATCACATTGCCATCATCGTCTACGACTTTAAACTCAACCTCAGCGACCTCACAAAGCAAAACGTGCGAGTATTTTGGGGTTACGACAAGAGAGCCAGTTAGGAGCGGAGGAAGCGGACAACTATAGTCAGGTTTATTAATAACTAAACCACTCTGCGAAACAACGTTCGCTGCAGTAACTGCGCCTTCCACTGTAAGTAAGTTTGGAAGGTTAAGTGTTTTTGCTAAAATAAAGCCTCTAAAGTTTCCTTTCAACTGTACCGTTGCATCTGGAGCATAAATAATTGGGTATGCGTTCTCATTGACAATATCTACGCTATTACTAAATTTAAAACTTGTGACTACATTTATTTTAGAGCTATTTTCAAATATAAAATCACTTTGGTTTGTGTCCGAAGCTAAAAAGTTATTAAAAGTTACTGATGATTGTTCAGGGATGATTAAGACTAAACCACTACCATTTGATATTTCAAAATCATCAATATATAACCCATCCTTTAAGTGGACCCTTATTTCTGGATACTCATTACCTAAATCATTTATATACAGTCGTTCTAAGTCTTCATTGATATATACATTAGCATTAGCCCCTGCCAACTCAAATGAGCACAAATTTGACGCATCGCATCTAGCCTTGATGTTTTTATCAATTGATAACGTTCCTGTTACTGAACGACTCGGGACGTTAGGCAACAAATTATGTTCAATCTTTCGTCGGTTTAGCTGACCATCCTCATTCCCTACAGCACAACCTAAATCATCTCCACAGACATCATGGTTGTACATTTGATTTGTCCCACCCTCTAAATCGAATCCGATCAAAAGCAAACTCTCAGGATCAGGATTTGATGGGCTCCAAGACCGATCATTTTCAATTGAAAAGGCACTGAGGTAATCGGGAGACCAGCCATTGAAAGTTGTGGCACCCCCATTATTAACAGTTAATGAACTCTCAACCCCGGTCCAACTTTGGATTGTCTCAGGGAACAAGTTACATACGTTAACTGGGATCTCGACTTCAGGAATTTCAAAAGCAAAATAACCGATAGACTCTGCTCTGCCGTGCTTACGGTCACCAAGAGACTCTACATCTTCGTCAAACGCGAAAGTAAAAGTTGGCTTCCCACCGTCCTCAAATTGCTTACAGTAACGAAGCCATCCACCATGACTGCCTACTCGACTTTGCTTATTCACAATCACACCGAATTTAGAAAAACTCTGATGTAAATTCACTTTATTATTTTCGCACGACCAACCAATAGACTTGGTTTTGGGTAATTCGTTAGATTGGGCATAATCCCGAGAACCTTGATAAAACTCGATATTTGCCTGCAAATCTTCATCTTTACCATGAAACTCAGGGACAACTAGATAAGCGATATCTTTAGAGCCAGAACTGAGAGGCCCTTGACGACCACGTTCAAGAGACAAGTCAAAGCCTGTTGAATTGACATTTTGGATTGCGGTAGTCGCCCACTTAGAGTCTTTTCCTTGGACTTGAGCCATGATAACTGGTGCGGTAATGCTTCCCAGCTGATAGTCAATATCATCCCAATGATCAGCTCTATCACATCCACTCGTACACTGAGCTAGGTCTGTTGTTTTGACGCCAGCTTCGCCATAAACGGCACGACCACTAGAATCATAGAATTTTAATTTTCCCGGCTCGGTAACAAAATAGTAGATAGGTGACATTCGGTCTGATTTTGAAGTGCCCGGCATCGACTCACTCTCAATAGTCGCTCCTTTCTTAGAGTTCCAAATAGTCGCAACACTAGCCTTTGTTGGCACACTATTCACGATATCATCAGGATCGATAGTCGACATTAAGAATACAATTGGATTGTCATATTCCTTCTGAAACAACAAGTTACAACCATAAGTACAATCCATACCTTCAATAGAACCAAACTCATATTGAACATCCTCCAAATCAGGGACTGGTTCTTTTTCTCCATCGGCACACTCAACTACAACTGTATCACCTGACACTTCTAAAGTACCATTACCACCGTTTATCACAATTGAAGTAGTCTGTTTCTGTTCATATCCAGAGCCTGTATCAAGCTTGTAAATGAGACTGCCGTTTTTACCATTATTAGAAGTCGGTCTATAAATTAGGAGAACTCTTTCTCCTGGATTCACGTTCTGATCGGTTATCTTAGCGTTACTACCACTAACGCTGGACCACAATTTAACTACAGAGTTATTTGACGTAAAAGTGATCGTGACAGGAGTTGGGTTTGGAATAGTAAAAGCAACAGAAAAGCCATCTTGCCTTTTTAGATCATTACATTGTTCAGGAGAAAATTCGTCAGCTATCGAAACGAAAGATGTCCCACATAAAACAATCATGACTGCAGTGAGCTTCAAAAAGTTCGCATAGCAACATGCATAATTTTTAATGACTCTAAAAAGAACAACCCAAAATGCCATAACTACTCCCTCACCCAAACTTCTTGAATACGCTGTACTTGGTTGATACCCGAACCACAAATGGCCGTTGATTCTATTTTGAAAAAGCCAACACCATCTAACACACCGATCTGACTACAAGTTAGTTGGTCTACAGTACAGATAGTCGACATGCCGCTGCTCACTTGATTTGAATTTAAGTTGCTACAGACAGTGCTAACACTTGTTGAAACCGCAGGTGATACCGTCAAAGGGTAAACTTGAGTGAGTGCCCACTCATTCGCGGAGTGTGCCAGCAACCAAGCCTGTGTTCCAAGCTGCTTACGCGTCAATGTATCGTGATTTGACCACTGAACTTGCACTAAAGAAGTCGCAAGGAAGCCCATTACCACAATAACAAATACTGCGACGACCAAAACACTGCCTTGTTGAGATGATTTTCTATGGCGCATTGAGTACCTGCACATCTTGTTGGTAAACACTTACTTCACTGTTTTGCTCGAGCACAAGATCGATGTGAATTACACCACCTCTTTGTAAGCTTGGCTCTTCGTAGCGGAAGTTACTTTGAACATAATTAATGCTATCCGCAACGGTGACTCCATTACGTTGGATTAGGCCTTGATTCTGAACAGTATCATTCACTAAACAATAACTCACCGGGTCACTACCATCATAAATATAATGGCGTTGAGCAATAGACTGACTACTTAAATTAACTGAAGGCGCGGTAAATACATTATTTGTTGAGACTAACCCAACAAGCGGAATGCGTTTCGTTGAACCAGCCACAAATTCAGAATAAGCAGTTGGGTTGATAATAAGGTAGTCGTCGGCCTCCAATTCAGGTGCGTCTTGTCCAATTATGAAATTCAAATCGTTTGTCGCTTCATCAAAGTGATAAAAACCTGAATATTTAATAGCATAGAATACTAGACATTTTTGAGCATAGGACGAAGCCGAAGCTGGAGTAATACTCGAATCAAAGCTGTTGGGCACAGCATGGCTTATCTCTCGCGACATTTTCTCAACAACAAATTGACCTTTTACTTGTACTTTTTGACGATCGATAGTTTCAACATAGCCTTTCATGCCATATTCGACAAAACCGGCAATTGCGAGGCCAATGACTGCAACCACAACAATGGTTACGATCATCTCTATCAAAGTAAAACCACGTTGTTTCATTAGTAGTTCCCCTTGTAAGCAACCAAGCTATAACGGTTGTTACCACCAAAGATCTGTAACTCAACGCGCTTCATCGTTCCAATTACATTGTCGTTAAGCCCATCCATGTTTTGGTCATAAAACACCAAGACCTCAACACGGAAATTGGCATAACTGTCTTCGATATTTTCATCTAGAATATTAGCAAGCGGATACTTCGTCGATGATACACAAGCTGACTCTGTGGTATCGGTATACCAACAACCAATATAGTCATCGACATCATTAAAAGCAGCGGGCGCAGTCTCTGAACCATCCACTCCCAGTTCATTGGGTGCAGAACAAGTCGCTGCTCCCGCATCGCCACAGCGAATCAAACCACCATCAAAATCACTGTGTTCATCAAAACCACGTGCCAATATTTGGTTCATCAAACTTTGACCTAAGGCTACGGAGCGGTTTTGATATTGTGGGTCGGCCGAACTTGCCACTTGAGGTGCTAAAAAACTACTAATTGTGACCATCGCAATACCCAGTACGATAATCACAATAATGCTCTCTATGAGAGTAAAACCACGTGCGCGAATCATAGACACGCCCCTTCACGCACATAACCTTGAGAATTGATACACACCTGAGCGCTATTGCTACTAGTGGTTGAGTTAATCGTGATGCTAACTCCAGCGCTCACTGAAGGGTTCCCTAATAAGTCAAATTCGACAATGGTATTCGGAGAAGAAAATGAAATATCTGATTCACGAACATAATCACTACGTGCATCAGCTTGTGATTTCTGAGTGCTGTTCGATAAATTTAAACTGCAAGCGGTTACTGAACCTAAACAGTCACCATTAATAGCAAGGCGAAAGCTATCATTAGCAGCGGAAACATTCGATTGCATTCGATTGACTTGGATTTGGCGAATTACGGAGATGGCTTGCTCTTGTGCAGTAAAAGTGGAATAGCTAGAGGTACCAGTGAAGCGGCTCGCGGCAAAAGTGGAAATAATACCGAGGATAATGATAACGATGATCAGCTCAACCAGTGTAAAGCCGTTGGGTGGGGGGCTGTTATCCATAATGAGCCTCTAACTGCCTAGCGAATACTGATTATACCAAATAACGAAACTTACGATCTTATGTATATGAATAGTTTTGATATTTATGAGCGATAGGAAAAAAAAGGCCGACAAAAGCCGGCCTGAAATCTAGATAATATTCACTGGGGATTATAAGCCACAGTTTCCATCAGCACCATCAACAATCAATACAGTCGCAGGCGTATTCGCATCAATAGCTGCTGTATACTGAACACATTGCACAGTGTATCCGTCTATACCAATGTCAATAGTAGTATTTGTAGGGTCAGTTGCATCATCTTCAGAGCTATCTAAAACCACGAACTCATTTGATACATCTAAGGTTTGCATGATACCGCCTTGGTTAGCAGTTTCATCGTTAACCGCAACAGGGTAACCAAAACTATGTGCTATACCTTCAACTACAGTACCTGGATTATCAGTATCAGTAAAAGCGGTATATGTTGTAGCTTCAATGCCGTTGATTGCCGCTTTACCATAAGAGATCCCCATGGCTCCTGCTACAGCCCCACGTAAGCCCTCTAATGTTGCAGTGCGAGCATCATCTTGCAGGTTCAAGAAACGTGGCGCTGCAGTTACAGCAAGAATACCTAAAATAACAATCACTACCACTAACTCGATTAGGGTAAAACCACCTTGCTTTTTCATACTACTTTCTCACTTTGGGTAAATTTAAAATTTTCTTAATTATCTAGCGTTACTGTTACCGAGCCCGATGTAATGTCGTACTCAAAATAATGTTCTTTGCCTTCTTGTTGTGTATAGCGACACGCAGTATCCACATCACTATTGTCTCCTCCAAGAGCAGCTACATACTTGGGAGAATCAGTATCGTTAATCGCAACTGAAGGTGGATTCTGAAGAAGGTTTTCCATAAGACGAACACATCTTGCTGAATTAACAGTAGGAGTGCCTATACCATTCGCACTATTATCTTCAATTTCATAAGGGTAACCATCACGGTAAGTATCGTCAGACTCCGTTAACCAGAAATCTTGACCATCATAATCAACTTGTGGTCGGTCTTGATTTCCTGCTACCGGGCGGCCGTTCCCTTCCCACTGCGCACGAGCAGAAAGCACAGCGGTGGCGTATCCACCAGCAACAGCTTCAATGCTTGCTTCTTTCGCATTATCAGTTACATCAATAAATCGAGGTAACGCTGCCACAGCAAGCAAACCTAAAACAACGATGACAACAACTAGCTCAACGAGCGTAAAACCTGTTACTTTTTTCATGGATATACCCTTGAAATGTTAAATATAAACGTATTCTAACTTGTAAAAAAATTAATGAAATGTTTTTGTGTCAAAAAAACCACTATCGTCAAAAAAAATGACGATATACAAGCAGTTACTCATTAAAGCTTACCTTTACTAAGAACCCGACTGACTTATTTATGATTAAAGTGGAGTTTCTAACTAACTGATAACGACACTCATAACTTCCATCTAATAATTCTCCCCTCCTTAACTCAAAAGTATAGCCTTTAAACTTTTTTTCAGGGGAAGCCAGCTTAAGTAGCTCTTGACAAGTGTTGTCAGTATTTGTCGTTGGAATCACCCATCCATTTAAATCATACGATATACCATTACCATCTAGTTGTACAAATTTTGGCTGCTTATTCAATAACCAATATTCATGATATTCGTTTAACCTTAACTGCATCGACTTTGCCGATGCTATCAATGAGACTCTTTGTGCTTCTTCATTGATTCTTTTTGTGAATGAAAGAAAAGCGCCGATAAGAAGGAGAACCAAGGCATAAATAATAAAGCGCTGAGCCCAGGTTAAGCTTTTCACATCTTGTTGGTACAATTGCTTCGGCAACATAACTACTTCATTACATCCATCATGCTCCACATTGGTAAAAATATCCCCAATGCTAGCACTAACACCATACCAGCAACGATGACCAACAAAATGGGTTCTATTCGCGCAGTTAATGTTTTTAAGTCATAGTCAACTTCTCGATCATAATAATCTGACACCTCAAGCAATAGCTCATCAATACGACCGGTCTCTTCACCTACCGAGATCATTTGTATCACTAAGGGTGTGAAAATTTCGCTGTTTATTGCGGTAGAAGATACGGTACTGCCCGCTTCTATTGCGGCTTTCATAGCCTGAACTCTCAATTCAAGGAATCGGTTATCCAAAGCTTCCGCAGACAACGACAGTGATTGGTTTAGTGGTACACCGGCTTTTAGCATCAAGGCGAATGTGCGTGAAAAACGCGAAAGTAGCGCTCGATTCACTACCCCACCAATCACGGGTATTTTTAAGCGGAGCCTGTCCCACTTTTCCAATCCTTTGTCTGTCTTAACCCATGCTTTAAAAGCAAAGATAAGACCAAAAATCACGCCAAGCATTAAGCCCCAGTAATTAACAAAGAACTCCGACATACCAATCAAGATACGAGTGGGTAGCGGTAGGTCGACACCAAAACGTGCGAACATGCTAGAGAACTGAGGTATCACTTGTGTATTCAAGACAAACATAGCTACGGTTATAAAGGCAATAACAAAAGTGGGGTAACGCATCGCAGTCTTAATTCGTTTGCGAGTCTCAACTTCCTGTTCGTAGTATCCAGCTAATTGCAGCAAAGCCTGATCTAGACGACCGGTGTTTTCACCAACACCAATCATCGAAACAAACAACGGACTGAATACCTTTGGGTGCATCTGCATCGATGCTGCTAATCCACGACCATTAGTTAGCTCAGCAACCACTTCTTCTAAGGCGGCTTTCAGCTGTTTATTTTCACAGTTTTGAGTTAGGCCTTTCATCGATCTTAATAGTGGTACACCCGCTTTGGTTAGGCTGTATAACTGTCGACAAAACAGAACCAAGACTTCAAGCGGAACATTCGGCGAAAATAGGCTCGATACATCCATATCTAAGACTGAACCACCACTTTTACCCAGTTTGATCGAGGTTGGAATGATCCCTTTGCTCATCAAGCTTTCAGCGGCAAGATCTTCGTTATTCGCGTCTAATTGCCCACTTACTTGGCTACCATCAGAGCTGCGACCTACATAACGATACGTTGGCATATCATTCTACCCCTATAGATAAATTGGGTCAGTGGCACCGGACGCATCACCTTCGCCAAGATGCATTATCTCATCAAGACTCACGACACCTTGCAGAGCCAATTCCATCGCAGAAGCCAGTAACGGTTTGTAGTTTTCAGACTGTCTCGCCGTTTGAGCAAAACCTACCGCATCATTCGCTCTCAGTGCATCCATCATGTTTTGCTCTAGCTCCAACATTTCAAATACACCAATACGCCCACGATAACCCGTTAGGTTACAGTTCTGACAGCCACGCCCTTTCATAAATGGCACGCCTACCTGATTTGGGAAGCGAACGCTCAACCATTGCTTGCGAGGTTCATCTAGCTCATCTTCAACCTTACAGTCGTTACACACTTTACGAACCAATCGCTGAGCGACAACTGCTCGAACGGCACTTGCCACCAGATAACCCGGAGCGCCCATATCCATCATACGCAGCGCACTGTCTACCGCATCATTGGTATGCAGCGTACTTAATACTAAGTGACCCGTCAGTGCTGCTCTCAGACCTATCTCTACGGTTTCGTGGTCACGCATCTCACCAATAAGAATGATATCTGGATCCTGACGTAGGAAGGTTCTTAAGATCGTAGAGAAATCGAGGTTAATCTTAGGGTTCACCTGAACTTGATTCACTCGAGGTAGGCGGTATTCCACCGGGTCTTCCGCGGTAATGATCTTTTTACCCGGTTCGTTTAGTTCGCTTAACGCACCGTATAAAGTGGTTGTTTTACCCGAACCAGTTGGGCCGGTAACCAAGATCATACCGTGCGGACGTCGTAACTGTTGGCGAAGGCGAACTAGAAGATCACTCGGTATGCCCGATGACTCCAATTTACGTAAACCAGCAGATTGGTTAAGAAGACGCATCACCACAGATTCACCGTGCTGTACTGGCATAGTCGACATACGGATATCGACAGATTGGCCTTTCGCTCGGATATTAAAGCGACCATCTTGAGGAAGACGCTTCTCTGAGATATCGAGGTTTGCCATCAGCTTTAAGCGCAGAACTAGAGCAGATGCGATATTGACTTCGTTTAACAAGGTTTCATGCAACACGCCATCAATACGTTGACGAAGGCGCAAGACATTAGAATCCGGTTCGATATGGATATCGGAAGCGCCGATTTGAATAGCATCTTCAAATAGCGAGTTGATCAGCTTAACGACGGTAACTTCATCACTGTCTTCTTCAGCGATATCGAAATCAAAGGCATCATTAACTTGGTGTTCAGCGTGAAGTTGCTCAGCAAACGAGGCAATCTCTTTGGTTCTTCGATAATAGCGATCGAAGCCATCAACCAATTGCCTCTCTTGAGCAACAACGAATTCCAGCGCGTAATCGCCGAGCTGACCAAGCAAAGACTCTTGGGCAAACAGATCGGCTGGGTCACTCATTGCAACACGCAAAGTGTCACCTTGGCGTCCAATAACCAATGCACGAAGGCGACGAGCATGTACTTCTGGTAAAAGCTGTACCGCTTCAACATCGACAACGGCTCGGCTTAAATCAATAAGAGGAATAGCTAACTGCTGCGACAAAAAGCTCAGCATTTGTTGTTCTGACAAGAAGCCAAGCTCAATTAGAGCGTCACCGAGCTTACGCCCAGTACTTTTCTGAGCAGCCAGTGCTTGTTCAACTTGAGCCTCAGTGATAATGCCTTCTTCGACAAGCAAATCACCAAGTCTTTTTCTTAATCTAATTTGCATCGCCGCTCTCCTCTAAAGCATTGAGTATTTTTAACCGGTCACGCACAAAGCTTTGTGATTGAGATGAGATTCCGACTCGAGTTAAAGCGCCTTGATACGATGCTTTAGCGGCACTAAAATCAAGCTGTCGTTCTTGCTGAATCGCCAAGCCTAGCCACCAGCGTGCATTATCAGAATCAACATCGACCAAATTTTTGTAACTCTCTAATGCAATCTCTTCTTGCTGCGATTTTTGGCTCAACGCCGCACGCATGGCTAGATAATCTTTGGTTGGGTTTGGCGGTAAATGGACTAATGGGCTCAATGCGGCTTCTGCTTGATTTGCTTTGACTAGCAGTTTTGATAAACCCAGTCGCAGCTTTTCACTATTGGTATTGAGTTTGATACCTGATTGATAAAGTTCGTAAGCCTTACGAGTATCACCTTTCCCAAAATAGAGAATCGCGAGTTTCTGGCGAACGTCCTCATTTCTAGGGGCATATCGAAGTGCTTCGGTATAACCTTTCAACGCACCAGTAAGATCGTTCGCATCAAGCGCTTTCTGAGCACGACCTTGTGCATTGACTGATAGTTGATCAGACGTTAACTCCACCTGCTCAATCAACATTCCACTATTTTCTGAACCTCCAGGGGCTACAGGCTCATTAGAGATAGGCGTGGGATCTTTTTTTGCTACACTAGCAACGTAAATCGGTTGGGGAATTTCAGCCTTAATCGTTTTAGGCGCGCTTAGAGGTTTAGCTGGTGTTGTTTCTTTTGGGGCAGACACAACAACTGATTCGGAAACATCGGGCTTAGCTTGAACGCTTTTTACCATTACTGTGTTTTTTGTTGAAAGGTTCGCAGAGTCTAGCGTCACCAATTTCTTGGTTGGCGATGAGATAGGTTGAGCGGTTTCCTGAATGCTATTTGAATCATCAACGACAGAGACTTGAACCTGTAAATCTCGAGTTGAGATTGACTGCTCAACAATAGATTGCTCAATCACTGGACCTTGCGATATCGCCCAGCCGCCCATCGCTAAGCTCAAAGTAAAACCCGCAACAACCCAAACTAGGGGGGAACGCGTTTTTACTTTAGGTACGACTGCCGCTTCTATCGAAGTCGCTGATTTTTTCTTTGCCAATTCAGACAAGGCGTTGTTAATGACGCTCATAATTAATTCCAACCCCACAGTATTGGCGTTTTAAATTTAGGCTTACACACATCGTACGTTTCATGCATAGCTGAAAACAGATGTTGGTTGTCGATACTTTTCTTATCTTCACTGAACGAAAGCAATAGAGCCTTATGGCAAAGTTGGTTTATCAATCTAGGGATACCTAACGACGAACGACAGATCGCCTTTTTTTGATTCAAGCTGAACAACTCAGGACTGCCACCAGATTTAGCAATTCGATTATCGATATACGCCACCGTTTCATCGAGAGTCAGTGGTCTTAGTGTCGAACTAAATGTGATTCTTTGGCGAAACTGCCTTAGGTGGTAAGCCTCTAATCGAGCATCCAATTCTGGCTGACCTAATAGAACAATCTGCAGCAGTTTTTTATCTTCCGTTTCAAGGTTACCAAACAACCTTAATGTTTCGAGAGCTTCATCTGATAGAGCCTGAGCTTCATCAAGAATAGCCACCACTCTTAAACCTGAATTGTGTAACTCAATAAGCTTGTGCTGAATGTTATCAACCAAGGTTGCTTCATTATCGACAGCTAAACCAAGCTCTGTAGCAACAGCCTGGCGCAAGTCTGCCCCTGATAACACAGGGTTTGGTAAGTAGATCAGAGCTGTACAGTCATGTAGGTGATTGACCAACATCCGGCAAACCATGGTTTTTCCAGTGCCGACCTCTCCGGTCACCTTAATCACGCCCTCGCCCATCTCCAACGCCGAGATTACCGTCTGAATCGCTTCGAAATGAGGCGCTAAACCATAAAAGAAATCGGTATTCGGCGTTAAGGTAAATGGCAGTTGTTCAAAACCAAAGTGAGCTTGATACATACGACGACCTAGCTTAGTGAGACACTGCCACTCTATATTGAGAAAGTAAGCAATTACTCTTCATCAGGGAACCACTGTTGAAGAAGATCACGTGAACGCTCCAATTCATTTTGCCAAGTATTCACACCCACGATCGTTGGCTTAAGCAAGATCACGAGCTCAGTTTTTTGCGTTAACTGATTGGTATTACGGAACAAATGACCTAAGGCTGGAATATCACCGAGGAATGGAACTTTAGAGGTCACATCACTGGTGTTGGATTTCATCAAACCACCAATAACAACCACATCGCCGTCTCGTGCTCGAATCACTGAGTCAGATTCACGAATAGAGCTTTTCGCCAAAGGAAGTTGCACTATGCCAGTTGTTGAGCCTAGATTTAGCTCTTTCACTTCTTCTTCTACTTCAATAACGGCAGGGTGAACATGTAAGAACACGCTGCCTTTATCGTCTATCTGAGGGGTCACATCTAAAGAGATACCAGAGAAGAACGGAGTTAGTTCAACCTCAGGCGCGACATTCGCGTCATCGCCACTACCGACCGAACTTGATAAATCCGTCACATAGTACTCATCGGTACCCACTTTGATAACCGCTTTCTGGTTATTTGCCGCCGTGACTCGCGGGCTTGATAGAACATTAAGGTCACCTTGTGTGTCCATAAAACTCAATACCGCTTCGAAACTGCCATCTGAGATCGTTACGTTGGTTTGTCCGCCTAACAAAGAGCTAATCGCATCTAATGGAGGTAATGTACTTGCAGGACGGTCGATAACCACACCACCACTACCAATAGATTTAGATAAATTAGACCAGCTAATACCTTGCTGGTAACCATCACTCAATGTTACTTCCATGATTTTGGCTTCTAGGATAACTTGACGTTGCAGGCGTTTTTGAGAGATGCCCAAAAATTCTCGAACTTCACGAATTTCATCAGGATAAGCGCGTACCGTAATCACACTGGCTTGTGGGGTAACCACTACACTTTGCCCATCACCAGAACCAATCAAGTGAGCAACCGCCGCTTCAAGCTGTGGCCAAAAATCACTTTCAGAGGTCGTTTCAATCTCAGTGCCACCATTTGAAGTTGAATTTGAGTTATTTGAAGAATTAGATGAGTTCGACGAGTTAGAATCTGAACTTGATGAGCTCGACGAGCTATTATCTGAGTTAGAGATCGTTCCTGTGGTGATCGTCGTGAGTGAGCGACCAGAACGCTTAACTTGTAAGTAATCGACAGGGATCGTTACAGTGCGAAGACCGGCAGGATAAACTTGAATCACTTTGCCACGCTTTTCAATATCGTAGCCATACATATCTTGAGCAACAGCCAGTACCTCATCTAACGTCACGTCCGTTAGATTAAGCGTAAGGTTTCCAGACACACTTGGGTGAATAGCCGCACTATACTCCGTACCTTTCACTAAGCTGGCAAAAAAGGTTCTCGCTTCAACACCTTTTGCCTGAATACGAAAACGCTTAACGGTTTCCATACCTGGAGACATAGAGTCAGAATTAAGCTGAGGCATAAGGTCATCTTGAACCGACGAAGGCAGCTCATGAAGCACTCTGCTATTGGCTTCATTAATTGATTCGTTTAAAGACTCTTTAATTTCTACAGGATCTCTATGCCCCATAGAACAGCCGACTAAAGATGACACTAGAATTGCTACTACAAGTTTACGCATGTCTTCACTCTAACCTTAATTATTCTTAACATCTAAAGAGAACATCTCTAATTTCCACTGCTTAGAGCTTCTCTGCAGAGTGACGTATTCTGGATCAATGTTCTTAACTCGATACCCTCTGATCGTTTCCCCTTGTCCGAGAATCTGACCATTCATAATCGCATAGCAAGGCATATCTCCCTTACACACGATGCTTTCTAAAGAAGGTAAGCGATAACGAGTTGGTGCTTTCTTAGCAGGCGCAGTTTTCTGTTGAGGTGAAAGCCAGCCTAATGGCGCCGTGGGATCTTGCTCAGCCCACACAAAAGAGCTACTCAATAGCAAGGACAACAAAAGAGTTCTAACCACCGATAAACTCCTGTCTAGTACCTAATGTATAAACCTCAAACACCAGTCGAGCTTTAGGATATTCTTCTACTGAGTATTCAAATGTGCGCCAGTAGTAACTCACAGGTAGAGACTCAAGTGCTTGAAGGTAAGCTGAGATATCAAAGTAACTGCCGGTTAGCTCCATTCTTACAGGGTGAAGAAAGTAGCCTGAATATTCGCTGGTCTCTTTATTGTTCGAAATCGCTTCTGGTTTTAATGACTCTAGCGATTCAAGCTTTAGCCCATTACCCGCATTAAGAACGCTCTCCAATAACTGCGACATTTGAGAAGGTGTGATTAGCCCATCGACAATCTGTGAAAGCTGAAGTGAGAGATCTTGGCTCTCCACCAGCAGCTTTTTGTACTCTCGATTAATGTCTTTGTCTGGGTCTTTGTTTAACTTAGCTTGCAGAACAAGTAACTCACCTTGTTGCCTTTGGTTTGATTGAGTCAGACTCATCGATTTAGCGTTTTTCGCTTGTAAGTCGAGGTATGCAGGTTCAACCAATAAGGTGAACAACAACATGGATAGGCCAATAAAACCACACACGAAAAGTAGCCATTTTTCTCTTTGACTTAATGCAAGAAACTTATCGTTCAGCTGATTCCACTGCTGCATTATTTACTCTCCCGACGAGTACTTAGTTCGAACGTCACCACATCCTGATCATTACGACCAATTTTTAGTTTTTCAAAAGTGCGTCCGACTAAATTAAGCTCACTTTTGAACTGACCAATCCAGTTAGGAACGACATTTGCGTTACGAGCCAAGCCACTAAGATCTAACGTATCGTGTGTCATGTAGATGTGCGAAAGAGAGATGTCATTTCGGCCTAATTTAGCTAAGGAATTCATGACGCCAGAATACCCGACTTGTTGGGATTCGTCGTATTGTCCAACAGCCTTCAAAGCCTCTTTTTTAGCCTCAGTCTCACGTTTGAGACGCGCAACAGCCGCGACTTTCTCTGGAGACGGTTTATGTTGAGTTAACTTACTATTCAATTGGTTAACTTGCTTGTTAAGTTGATTCGAGTCTTGTTGCAGGGCTGTTATATTTTCATCTAGATTAGAGACTTGATACTGCATCGCGAAGTAACCACCAAGCAGCAAAACACAAACTAGCCCCCAACTCGCAACAACATTGGTCAGCGTAAAATATTCTTTTTTAGGCTTAAGGTGTTCTGGGTAAAGATTGACCTTAAAAGTCTCTTTTTCAGCGGCGAGTTTAACCAACAAACTCTCTGAATTATCACGCTCACCTTCAACCAACAATGAAACTGTCGAGCTCAATGTACTATTTAAGGCACTTTGTAACTCAGCTTCATCTTCTTCATCACAACAGATTTTAAGCTGATGAAGCTGGGTACCTTTAATTTGCGAAGAAAGGTAATCAATCGAGCGTTGAAGCTCTAACGCGAGTCCATCTAACTGCAGAGCACTTGATGCAACGCCCGTTAAAGGAGGAACAACACTGCGGATTGTTCTTTGAAAACAAACGGTATTTTCGACAAACGCACCCAACTTAAAGTGTGAATTGACGCTACGTTGTAAAAGAATGAAATTAGACAGCTCGCCTGCACTGTAACCCCAGATTTCATCTTCAGGAGCAACGCCTACTAATTCAACCTGAGCAGAGTTAGCAATATTCAAGAGCTTGTCTAACAGCTTTTTAGGCAAAACGTATACTTGCAGCTTGTTCGAGGTCGGTAACGCGACTGCACTCGCGGTAATTTCAGTGACTCTTTCTGAAACAAGATCTTTGAGTAAAAAAGGCAGTGCAACCGACCATTCATTCTCAGGAATGTCCGGTTTATCAATTTGGTATGTTTGGTAGTAGTTTGCACAGACAATCAGCTGGAGGCTATTACTGGTAAACGCCTCACTGCTAAGCGATTTTTTTAGTGCACTCTCCCAATCCCCATTCACCACGGAAATACTGGTTACTTGAGGTTCTTGTTCTGTCGATGAAATATAAATGGCATCATTGCCCAACAGGACAACTTGCGAGCTACCTTTATTATTCGTTGGCTTTATCTTGTCTAAAATCGCTTTAAAATTCATTCTTAACTACTACTCTTACGCCATCGATTTCTTCGTCCAACTTTGACAACAGATTCCGCTTTCGCGGCCTTTTCACCTTGATTAGGCAAAGGGATAATTTGTTGCTCTTCGTCGAAATACCTCCCTTGATAGCCATTAATGCCTAACTCTATCAAGGTGTTTTTTTCTTGTTTTGTCTCGACTCCAACGGCAATAACTTGAGTCGGAGAATCACCGCACGCCCCAATTAAACTTCGGACGAACAGTTGGTTCTCATGCCTTTGATCGATTTTCTTTATTAGGCTTCGATGAAGCTTAATATAATTAACCTTCAAGTCCTTTATATAGTGAGTGCTAACAATGGTTCGCCCGGCTTGGCCGACCACAACTTTACACCCTAACCCCCGCAGCATCTTTGCCACCGGTCTCATATAATCAAGATGAGCGATCAAGTGCCCTTCTGGAAACTCAAACGCAAGCTGAGAGCGGTGTTGAGCAGAGAGCTGTAGCAACTCACTCCTAAACCACTTAAAGTGCTGTTTATTAGCAAATGGGGTAACATTCAGGTTCACCGAATAGTTAATCGATTGAGTTGACTCTTTCAGA
The DNA here is from genome assembly GCF_026241515.1 of Vibrio sp. 14G-20. GTDB lineage: Bacteria > Pseudomonadota > Gammaproteobacteria > Enterobacterales > Vibrionaceae > Vibrio. Next base: position 18,168 of record NZ_JAPHPW010000003.1, on the reverse strand, counting down.
GATTTCAACACAACCTTTAGAACCGATTGGTCCATTTGAGCTTGGTAACCCACTTGCTCTACCGCAGGCATAAATCGAGACGATTTCAATAAACCTTTGTCAGGATCCTGAATTCTAGTAAATATTTCTCTATGTAATTCATCAGCTTGACCAGATTCCGGCATAAGATAACACCGCTGAGCAAAGATTACTAAATTTTCAGGAAGCAGCGCTTTATCAAGCAATGTCCTCCAACGAACACTGCCTCTATCAAGCTCATTCTTATTCTCTTTCGGGTAACGGCTCCAGTTATTAATACGCTCTAACTGAGCACTCTTTAATGCCGTTTCCGTTTCATCCATGATCTGGCTGTGACGCTCACCTTCGGTATACATGGTCACACCGATATGACACCAGTTATCGGATTCCAAAGGTTCTGGCGGGGTTAGCTTATCTAACTGCCTTAAACACTGAGCAGCCAAGGTCGCAATATCCTTTGCGCCCTGATGAGGAATAAACACCGCAAAGTCGGCTTCATAATAACGAGAAAAAATGACATCGGGGTAACGCTGAACGATATTCGACAGTACTTCACCGACTTCAATAATAAAGCTGTCCGTGGTTTGCTTGTCATTAGCATCACAAACTTGTTCCCACTCGTCGATACGTATTAGTAATACGCCACCTCGAGCACCACTTTCATGTAAGGCTGATTCAAGTTTGTTATCAAAGAGTACTCGATTGGCTGTGCCTGTGAGTTTATCTAGAAAAGTATGAGTGCGGATAAAAGTATCAAAGCGGCTTCTTTCTTGACGAGCATCTTTCAGCTCTTCTATCAATACATCTAAGGCTTCGCTTGCGGTATACGGCCATTCTCGCTCATCTCCTTTTGCATGAGCTTCAACTTGCCCCGCAAGGATCATTCTGCCTCGCTCTTCGAGCATTTCGGATCCCATCAATTGCTCTTTTAGCCATCGGACACCACGAGCAAGGCAGAAAAGGACCAATGCCACAGCCAAAGTAATTGACCACATTGCTTCCATTGAGTAGTTGTAGCCAATGTAAGGAGGAAGCGCTTTAAATTCGATTCGATAGCCTTCATTACGCTCTAAAATGAAGCTTTTCTCATACAAGCGATTGGGATCAATTTGTGGGGAGGTATCTTTGAAACGATAGACGATGCCGGTCTTGTTCGAGAGTTTCATCTCAACAATATTGCTCGCCTGCAACATCTTAGGCATCCAGCGCTGCATTGAATACGCAGCGTCAGGGTCTTCCATCTCTTTATCTACGACGTCGACAATACCGACCAAATAATGGTCTAAATATTCCTGTCCAATACGCTTAAAGGAAAGTGTGCCACCAATAAAAAGAATGAACATAGCACTGATCACTATTACGGTGACAAACGCGACCAATCGAGTGCTCAATTTTAGTGTCGGGGTATATCTCATGAATAACGAAATCCTTTTCAACTCACATTATACCGTATTGCTACTTATACTATAAATTGACGTTGTAAATAAAGCGTTAAGAATTGTAGGTAACAAAAAGCCGCGATGAACGCGGCTTTTTCCAATTTGATACTGTCTTTATAATATATTAAAAACAGGATCTAAAATGGGATGTCATCATCAAAATCCATCGGTGGCTCATTATATTGAGGTTGAGCCTGCTGAGGAGCTTGTTGAGGTGCTTTCGGCTGCTGTTGAGCAGGAGCACTGTATTGTTGTTGCTGTTGTTGTGGCTGCTGTGGCTGACCCCAACCACCTTGCTGTTGGTTGTTACCCATGCCACCTTGAGCAGGAGCACCACCTTGAGCACGGCCGCCAAGCATTTGCATTACACCATTGAAGCCTTGAACTACCACTTCTGTTGTGTAGCGATCTTGACCGCTTTGATCTTGCCATTTACGAGTTTGAAGTTGACCTTCAATGTAAACTTGAGAACCTTTACGTAGGTACTCACCAGCAACTTCAGCTAGCTTGCCAAACAGAGCAACACGGTGCCATTCTGTTTTTTCACGCTGTTCGCCAGTTGCTTTATCACGCCATGACTCTGACGTTGCAATGGTAATGTTCGCTACTGCGCCGCCATTCGGCATGTAACGAATTTCAGGGTCATTACCTAGGTTACCCACTAATATAACTTTGTTAACTCCACGGCTAGCCATGATTTGCTCCGTCTAAATTCATAGTCTCAGAAAATTTTAGCGCACAAGAATAGCATGCTTTTCTGCAGTGATAAATCGCATTCCTATTCTCTCCTCACTACAAAGAATAAAAACGTAACAAATCATGATATTCAGAGCGATGTTGCTTTTTTCTCCACTTACAAACCACTCATTTACTTTGATAATTGATATTCAACGCAAGTCACCATTAAGGCGCTAGAGAAGCGAAAGCATGCATGACAACGTGAAATCTAAACCCAGCTCAACAAGGAGTTTCAATGAGAAAATCTCGATATGCTCGCACTTTGCATTTTATCTGTATCGATCCGAGTAACACCTATTTGCATGTTAAAGAGATAGAAAAATTTTTATCTTTAACCCTTTTCAAGATGACACCAGATGATTTGATGTTATTTGACCGAAAGCAGAGCAACAGAATTTTACTGGTTGATTACAAAGAGGTACCTCAATTAACGAACCTTCATCCAAATCTACCCGTGATGTGGAAAAATCATGAGATCATTCTATTCAACGTCCCCAAGGCACTCCCTACATCGGAGTTGATTACGTTTGGCGTATTAAAAGGTCTGTTTTACAACACTGAAGAGAAAGCCAAAATAGCGAAGGGACTTGAAGAGGTGATCAATGGAGACAATTGGCTACCTAGAAAAGTGGCAAGCCAATTGTTGTTCTACTATCGAAACATCGTGAGTACCAATACAACCCCCACCAATGTCGACTTAACCATTAGAGAGCTGCAAGTGATTCGTTGTCTTCAATCAGGTTCATCAAACACCCAGATAGCCGATGACTTGTTTATTAGTGAATTCACGGTCAAATCTCATCTTTACCAAATATTTCGTAAGTTAGCCGTTAAAAATAGAGTCCAAGCCATCGCATGGGCTAACCAGAACCTGCTTGCATAATTGATCGGCCTCTTAAACTGACGATAATTTTGAGGAAAACTCTAGTGAACCATACGGATTGTTGCTGAATTTTTGACATTACTTATGCTAGAGTTGCCCTCAGAAATATCAACCACTCAGGTTGAATCCATAATTATTATAGATAAAGGGTCTTATCATGATCAAAAAGTGCCTTTTCCCGGCAGCTGGCTACGGTACTCGCTTCTTACCTGCAACCAAGTCAATGCCGAAAGAAATGATGCCCGTTGTAAACAAACCTCTAATTGAATACGGCGTTGAAGAAGCGATCGAAGCTGGCATGGACGGCATGTGTATTGTTACCGGTCGTGGCAAGCATTCATTGATGGACCACTTTGATAAGAACTACGAGCTCGAGCACCAGATCAGCGGCACCAATAAAGAAGACTTGCTGATCAATATTCGTGAGACGATTGAAGCAGCAAACTTCACCTACATTCGTCAACGCGAAATGAAAGGTCTAGGTCATGCGATCTTGACTGGTCGTGAGCTTGTGGGTGATGAACCATTCGCCGTTGTGCTTGCTGATGACCTTTGTGTGAACGAACAACAAGGTGTACTGGCTCAAATGGTTGCGCTATACAAACAGTTCCGTTGCTCAATCGTTGCAGTACAAGAAGTGCCTGAAAATGAAACGCACAAATACGGTGTTATCTCTGGTGAGATGATCAAAGATGATCTTTTCCGTGTCGATGACATGGTAGAAAAGCCAGAACCAGGTACTGCCCCAAGCAATCTAGCGATCATTGGCCGCTACATTCTGACTCCAGATATCTTTGAGCTTATCGAGCAGACTGAACCAGGTAAAGGCGGTGAAATCCAGATCACTGATGCATTGCTAAAACAAGCAAAAGCAGGTTGTGTATTGGCTTACAAATTTAAAGGTCAACGTTTTGACTGCGGTAGTGTTGAAGGCTACATCGAAGCAACAAATTACTGCTTTGAAAACCTATACAAAAAAGACCAGCAACAAATCGAGCTAGGTAAGCACTCAACAACAAAAGAAGCATAACGGCGGGTTAATAACTCGCGTTACTGATTTTAAAAAGGGCGGCTCTTTGAGTCGCCCTTTTTGTTTACTGTTTTTTTATCCAGTAAAACTTTGCACAAATCTCACTCTATGTAATACTTTAGCCACTTAAAATTACATGGTCTATTGAGATGGATAAAATAGAAATTAGAGGCGCTCGTACGCATAACCTCAAAGACATTAACCTAACCATACCTCGTGATAAGCTGACGGTTATCACCGGATTATCAGGTTCAGGGAAGTCATCACTTGCGTTTGATACCCTTTATGCCGAGGGGCAGCGTCGCTATGTTGAGTCTTTGTCAGCCTATGCTCGTCAATTTCTATCCCTTATGGAAAAGCCGGATGTTGACCACATTGAAGGTTTGTCTCCTGCTATCTCAATAGAACAAAAGTCGACCTCTCACAACCCTCGTTCAACGGTTGGCACCATCACTGAAGTCTATGATTACCTAAGACTCCTTTATGCTCGTGTTGGTGAGCCGCGCTGTCCTGATCACAATATCCCTCTTGCCGCGCAAACTATCAGTCAAATGGTAGACAAGGTACTAGAGTTACCTGCAGGCTCAAAAATGATGTTACTGGCGCCTATCGTCAAAGAACGTAAAGGTGAGCACGTAAAAACACTGGAAAACTTAGCAGCCCAAGGCTTTATCCGCGCTCGAATTGATGGGGAAACCTGTGACTTGTCCGATCCACCAACCCTTGAACTGCACAAGAAGCACACCATAGAAGTCGTCGTTGATCGCTTTAAGGTCCGCCCTGATCTTCAACAGCGTTTAGCTGAATCGTTTGAGACAACATTAGAGCTCTCTGGTGGCATCGCCGTAGTCGGTTGGATGGATGACGTAGAGCAAGAAGAAATCGTATTCTCTGCAAACTTCGCTTGCCCTAAGTGTGGCTATAGCATGCAGGAGCTTGAGCCTCGCCTGTTCTCATTCAATAACCCGGCAGGTGCTTGTGGTACGTGTGATGGACTTGGGGTTCAACAATATTTTGATCCAAGCCGAGTGATTTTAGATGAAAACCTAAGTATTGCAGAAGGTGCGATTAAAGGTTGGGACCAAAAGAACTACTACTATTTCCAGATGCTAACGTCGTTATCAGACCATTATGGTTTTGATCTGTATGCGCCATTTAATTCTCTACCTAAAAAGACTCAAGAGATCATTCTTAAGGGATCAGGTCGTACTGAAGTGGAATTCAAGTACATCAATGACCGAGGTGATATTCGAGTTAAGCGTCATCCATTCGAAGGGATTTTAAATACCTTAGAGCGCCGTTACCGCGATACTGAATCTAGCGCAGTACGTGAAGATCTTGCCAAATACATCTCAACAAAATCGTGTTCTAGCTGTGGTGGTACTCGCCTGAGATTAGAAGCGCGAAATGTTTTCATCGGTGATACAACACTACCAGAAATCGTTGAACTCAGCATTGCCGATGCACTGCAGTTTTTCCAAGAGTTGAAATTAGACGGTCAACGTGGGCAGATCGCCGATAAAGTAATGAAAGAGATCAATGATCGCCTGCATTTCTTGGTTAACGTTGGTTTGAACTACCTTAACCTATCACGCAGTGCAGAAACGCTGTCTGGTGGTGAAGCGCAAAGAATTCGTTTGGCGAGCCAAATAGGCGCAGGCTTGGTTGGTGTTATGTATGTACTGGATGAGCCATCGATTGGCCTCCACCAGCGTGATAATGAACGCCTACTGCAAACCTTGGTACACTTGAGAGACTTAGGCAATACGGTACTTGTAGTGGAACATGATGAAGACGCAATCCGTTGTGCTGACCATGTTATCGATATCGGTCCGGGTGCTGGCGTTCATGGTGGACACGTGGTTGCAGAAGGCACCATGCAAGACATCATCGAAAACCCGAACTCTTTAACCGGCCAATACCTAAGCGGTGCTAAAGAGATTGCAGTTCCTGAAAAGAGAACGCCTATCGACAAGAAAAAGGTCGTCGAGATCGTTGGCGCAACGGGGAACAACCTAAAGAATGTCACCGCGACAATTCCTGTTGGCTTGTTCAGTTGTATTACGGGTGTATCAGGTTCGGGTAAATCAACGCTTATCAACGATACCTTCTTTAAAGTCGCCCACACTCAATTAAACGGCGCTACGACGGCGGTTCCGGCACAGCACAAAAAGATTAAAGGGTTAGAGCATTTTGATAAGGTAATCGACATAGATCAAAGCCCTATCGGTCGTACACCAAGATCAAACCCTGCGACCTACACCGGTATTTTCACCCCTATCCGAGAATTATTCGCAGGCACTCAGGAATCACGTTCTCGTGGTTACAAGCCAGGTCGATTCAGTTTTAACGTTCGAGGTGGTCGTTGTGAGGCTTGTCAGGGCGATGGCGTAATCAAGGTAGAGATGCACTTCTTACCCGATGTATATGTGCCTTGTGATGTGTGTAAAGGTAAGCGTTATAACCGTGAAACTTTAGAAGTTCGCTACAAAGGCAAAACCATTGACGAAGTTCTAGAGATGACAGTGGAAGATGCTCGTGAATACTTCAACCCGGTTCCTGTTATCGCTCGTAAGCTGCAAACACTGATGGATGTTGGTCTTTCTTACATCCGTCTTGGGCAAGCAGCAACAACCTTATCCGGCGGTGAAGCACAACGTGTCAAACTTGCACGTGAACTATCTAAACGAGATACAGGAAAAACCTTATACATTCTTGATGAACCAACTACTGGCCTTCATTTCCATGATATTCAGCAGCTACTCACGGTTCTACACCGGCTGCGTGATCACGGAAATACGGTTGTTGTGATTGAACACAACCTAGATGTCGTCAAAACCGCAGATTGGATACTAGATTTAGGCCCTGAAGGTGGTCAAGGTGGTGGTGAGATTGTTTCAGAGGGTACACCTGAAGATGTGGCGTTAGTCGAAGGTTCACACACTGCTCGCTTCCTTAAGCCTATGTTAAATTTGAAGTAGGTGTAAAATAGCTCCCTGCGGGCAGACAGAAAAATGTTAAAGTAACAGAGCTTGTTTCAAAAGGAACAAGCTCTGTTTTTATAAGGTTAGGGATTTATGGCAACAATACATACTAGCGGTACCCAGCTAGAAAATCAGATAACTCAGCTACCACTCAATAAAGCCTTTCTCGCTTCTTTAGCTGTCGTATTCTTATTAGCTATGCATTTTTTCATGCCTAATCCTGGGGGCTCTGGCCTAGCTTTATCCTTTAACCCTATGACTTGGTTAGCACTAAGCTTTACGTTAGCGATTGGCTTTTATCAGCTAGCGACTAACCGAGTGCTCAAATATTCCAAGCTAACCGTTGGTTTACTGGTTAGCTGCATCATACTTACACTACCTATCCTTTACAGCAACGCATCACCTCAAGGGGCATCAGGGCGTTTGCTTGGATTGTGGGCAGGCTTTGCGTTATTCGTCGTCCTCCAGCAATTTAAATTCAGCAATAAACACAAGCAACGTATATTGTGGTTCATTGTACTCGCTGTCGTCATTCAAGCACTTTTTGGCTATGTGCAATATTTCTTACTGGAACCCGGCAACCTATTTGGCTACAACACTGCGGCCAATCGACCTTATGGGATATTTCAACAACCCAATGTTATGGCCAGCTTTTTAGCGACAGGTTTTGTGCTTTCAGCTTATCTTTTAGCAAGACAGCCAGCTAAATATAACCACAAGATTAGCGAGTCGATTTTACTTTATTTAACTCCAACCTTAACCGTACCGCTATTAATTATTATTGCATCACGAACGGGTTGGTTAGCGACGGTATTAGGGTTGATATGCATTCTGCCTTACCTATACAAATTCTCGACTAAGAAGCGATTTTACGGATGGTGTACATCAGTAATAGTCGGTATCGCTGTTGCGTTTACGATTATTAACCTGAGCACAACGGATAGTCTCGCGAGCAAAAGAACCAATTTAGAAAGCCCAAGAGCCTATACCTTCCCACAAGCGTTAGACATGATGATAGAAAAGCCATTTACAGGTTATGGCTACGGGAAGTTTGAATCTGAATACACCTTATATACGGCTCGCCAGCATCAACTTAACTCGAATTATCACCCCGGCCTTCCATCCATGGATCACCCTCACAATGAGTTTCTTTTTTGGGGCGTTGAGGGTGGGATAGTACCAATCATCGGTATCTTGATTGCTGCGGTGCTGGTGATGTCACGTATAGCCAGTTCGGCTAAAGGAACTCGTCTAGCACTGCTCGCGCTATTTATACCCATACTCCTGCATTCTCAGCTCGAGTATCCATTTTACCACTCTGCAATTCACTGGATCACCTTTATCATATTGATTTACTGGGTTGATCAACGCTCTTCTCGGCACTATCAACAGTCGTTTAGTATCGTCAGTAAAACCCTATTTAGAGTGTCGAGCTTAGTGATTCCGATCTTGGTGAGTTTCTATATGTTGAGCGCGCTGCATACCAATTATGTGCTGACTCAATTTGAACAATCTAAGCCGAAGAACCCAGATATTCTTAAGCAAGTGACGAACCCCGTAGTATGGAAAGATCGCTATGATTGGGATGTGTACAGCACGTATCTCAACATTGGGCTCTACAAAGCTGATCCGAGCCTTATTCAGCCTTATGTTGATTGGTCTTTGGAAATAATAAAGAACAAACCAAGACCCGCGTTCTACAGTAATTTGATTCTTGCTTATCAAGGGCTCGGAGAGGAAAGTAAAGCGGAACAAATCCGCAGCGAAGCGAAATTTTTGTTCCCTAACAGAGATTTTTCAAAGGTTCAGTATAAAAAAGTGTCACAGGCAGAAGATAACGTTTCGTCTGCTGAATAATGTTAAGAATTCGCAACGCAAGCACCATTTAGTAGGAGCTTAAATTAGGCACAAAAAAAAGCGCACGATCTCTCGTGCGCTTTTCTTTCGAATTTTACGGTTAATTATTCTAATACATCTTTTAGCGCTTTTAGACACAATGCGACGTTCTCTTTACGAGCACCATAACCCATCAAACCAATACGCCAAGCCTTCCCAGCTAAGGAGCCAAGGCCTGCACCGATTTCAAGATTATACTCTTCTAACAGCTGTGTTCTGACTTTAGCTTCATCGATTCCTTCTGGGAAATAAAGCGCATTCAGTTGAGGCAAGCGACTCTCTTCATCAACCACAAACTTTAACCCCAAAGCTTCTACACCAGCCTTAAGCTCTTGATGCATCGCATAATGACGCGACCAAGCATTATCCAGACCTTCATTTTTCAACAATACCAGTGACTCATGCAGAGCATAGAGGCTATTCACCGGTGCAGTATGGTGGTAGCTACGTTTGCCTTCTCCACTCCAGTAACCTAAAACTAAACTTTGATCCAAGAACCAGCTTTGTACGGGAGCTTGGCGGGCTTTCATTTTATCAACAGCACGTTGAGAGAAGGTCACCGGAGATAGACCTGGCACACAAGACAGACACTTTTGGCTTCCAGAATAAACCGCATCAAGCTGCCACTCATCAACCAGCAATGGCACACCACCTAATGATGTCACCGCATCAACAATCGTTAACGCATCAAACTGACGAGCGATAGCTGAAATAGCTTGAGCATCAGATAACGCTCCGGTTGATGTCTCTGCATGTACAAATGCGACAGCAACGGCATCGGGGTTTTCTGCCAATGCTTGTTCTACCTTTTCAACTGAAACAGGCTTGCCCCACTCGTCATCAACAAGGATGGCTTCGCCACCACAGCGCACCACATTTTCTCGCATACGCTCACCGAAGACACCGTTACGACAAACAATGACCTTTTCACCAGGCTCAATCAAATTAACAAAACAAGTCTCCATACCTGCACTACCCGGCGCAGAAACGGCAATCGTAAATTCATTCTCCGTTTGGAAAGCGTATTTAAGAAGCTGTTTAAGCTCATCCATCATCGCAATAAAAAGCGGATCTAAGTGACCAATCGTCGGACGGCTTAGAGCCTGCAGTACTTGAGGTGAGATATCAGAAGGACCTGGCCCCATTAACGTTCGGTGTGGCGGATAAAAGCTCTCGATAGCAGTAGTGAGTGTTAAATTAGACATGTACATCCCTTACGTTAATGTTGTGAACAATCCACCCTAAAGCAAATTGATTACCTCAGCAATTAGCCATAAGTATTGAGGTCAAACCACTGTCACATAATTGTTAAAATTATTTTCCAATTATCTCAAGTTACGGATTGACATTGTTACCACAAAAACGTTCAATGAAACGGCTATCTAGCAGAAGAGGAGCACTGCCCAGGCAGATGTTTTGTGGAACCGCATTTCCAATACAAAACATTTATGGGGAGCAGTGCCGAGATAATAAAAGGATGCAGGACCTTTATTGTCGGTTGAGCGGGCTGAATCCCGTCAACTGTCGCCATTTCTATATGGTGAAGAGCTTCTGAGGTTACTATTCTAATAATTCCTCTCTTTTTGCTCTAAAACTCTCTTCGAAAAACATCGGACGTTGGATTACCCAACCGTAATTTTATTTTAGGAAGTCGTGGGAGATATATCGTGAGTGCATCTAATGTAGCTGGTTCTTTTAATGTCGCTAAGTTTGGTGGTACAAGTGTTGCCAACTTTGAAGCAATGAGCCGTTGTGCTGCCATTATTGAAAACAACTCAAACACGAAACTGGTCGTGAGTAGTGCATGCTCTGGCGTCACTAACTTGCTAGTTGAACTGGCAAACGGTGTTCCAGACAAAGCTCGTCGTCAGGAACTAATGGCGCAATTAGCGGACATTCATAACGCAATTCTTGACCAACTCGCAGACCCAATCAGCATCGAAAAAGAAGTTCACAGTATTCTTGATGACATTGCGAGCGCTGCAGAGGCTGCATCATTCCAAACGAGCACTAAGCTGACTGATCACCTTGTCGCCTGTGGCGAGTTGATGTCGACACACATCTTGGCTCAGATCCTTCGCGAACGTGGTACACCTGCGGCTCGTTTCGATATCAGAGAAGTGATGCGTACCAATGATGATTTCGGGAAAGCAGAACCACAGCTAGAAGAAATTGCCGCTTTAGCAAAAGAGAAATTAATTCCACTGTGCCAGCAACAAGTTGTCGTTACTCAAGGTTTTATCGGTGCCGATAGCGAAGGTAACACCACAACGTTAGGTCGTGGCGGCAGTGATTATTCAGCAGCACTGATTGCTGAATCTGTACAGGCGATTGGTTTAGAAATCTGGACGGATGTTCCGGGTATTTACACGACAGATCCACGCATCGCACCGAAAGCATCTCCTATCCCTGAGATCAGCTTTAGTGAAGCATCGGAAATGGCAAACTTTGGTGCGAAGATCTTGCATCCATCGACTCTAGTACCTGCACTACGTCACCAAATCCCGGTATTTGTCGGCTCTTCTAAAGCACCAGAATTAGGTGGTACTTGGATTCGTCAAGAAGTTGAGAGCTCTCCTCTATTTAGAGCGCTTGCCCTACGCTGCAACCAAACTATGGTTACGTTACGTAGCGCTAACATGTTCCATGCTTATGGCTTCTTGGCAAAAGTGTTCGAGATCCTTGCTAAACATAAGATCTCGGTCGATCTTATCACTACCTCAGAGATCAGTGTGTCACTCACTCTCGATCAAACAGACACATCAGGTGGTGCTCCAGAGTTACCCGAAGCCGCTCGCCTTGAGCTTGAAGAGCTATGTTCTGTCGATATTGAACACGACCTATGCCTTGTTGCACTTATTGGTAACAACATGAGTGAAAGCAAAGGCTATGCAAAGCAGGTATTCGGCACTCTAGAAGATTTCAACCTACGCATGATTTGTTACGGAGCAAGCCCACACAACCTATGCTTCTTGCTAGATGAATCTGTGTCTAAGTTAGCGATTCAAAAGCTTCACCAAGAGTTATTTGAATAGAAAGTCCGTTTATCATCGGCAGATAAATAACTAAATCACAGATACAAAAAGGGTTGCTATTAAGCAACCCTTTCTCTTTTCTACTTTACGAATCAAAGCTCGTCATAGATTCAAACTAGTTAATGTTTGGACCTAACCACTTCTCGGCTTCTAACATGTCCCAACCTTTTCGGTCAGCATAGCTATCCACTTGATCTTGTTGAATCTGTGCAATAGCAAAGTATCGGGCATCAGGATGAGAGAAGTACATACCCGACACTGAGGCACCTGGCCACATTGCGTAACTCGTGGTTAGTGACATGTCGATGGCTTTTTCAACGTCCATCAACTCCCACAACGTGCCTTTCTCTGTATGTTCAGGACAGGCTGGGTAACCCGGAGCAGGACGAATACCTTGGTACTTCTCGCGAATCAAATCATCGTTAGACAAATCCTCATCTGGCGAGTAACCCCAAATGTCCTTTCTCACTTCTTTATGCAGATACTCCGCGAACGCCTCAGCCAAACGGTCCGCAACCGCCTGAATCATGATTGCGTTGTAGTCATCGCCTCTCGCTTTGTATTCATCAGCCAGCTCTCGCTCACCAATACCACCAGTAACCGCAAAGCCACCAATCCAGTCAGCTTTACCGCTGTCTTTTGGAGCAATGTAATCTGACAAGCAGTAGTTAAACCCTTTTGGCTTCTCTGTTTGTTGACGAAGGTTGTGTAGAACCTTTAGAACTTCGGTACGAGATTCATCGGTATACACCTCAATATCATCACCAACACTGTTCGCTGGAAACATAGCACACATACCACGCGCTTCAAGCAGCTTCTCTTTCTCTACGCGATCCAGTAATTCATTGGCATCTTTGAATAAACGTTTTGCCTCTTCACCCACTTCTTCATGGTCCAAAATAGCTGGGTACTTACCAACCAATGACCATGTCATAAAGAATGGGGTCCAATCGATGTACTGACGCAGAGTAGCTACATCAAAATCATTGAAGATGTGAACTCCCGGTTTAGCGGGAGCCGGTGGAGTATACGCATCCCAATCGATAGCGACTTTATTGGCACGAGCTCTCTCTAGTGTGACCGGCTTGGTGCGCGGCTTCTTACGATTGTGCTGATCTCGAACGCGATCGTAATCGATATCCAACTTCTCAACGAAAGCAGGTTTCAATTCATCAGAGAGTAGTGAAGTACAAACACCTACAGCGCGAGATGCATTATTGACATAAACAACTGGCTCAGAGTAGTTCTGCTCAATCTTAACCGCAGTGTGCGCTTTGGATGTCGTTGCTCCACCAATCAGAAGAGGCAGTTTGAAGCCTTGTCTCTCCATCTCTTTAGCAACATGAACCATCTCATCCAGTGAAGGAGTGATTAAACCCGAAAGGCCGATGATATCGACGTTCTCTTCCTTAGCGACCTTGAGGATTTTTTCACATGAAACCATCACGCCTAAATCGATAATTTCGTAGTTATTACACTGTAAGACAACGCCCACAATGTTTTTGCCAATATCGTGAACATCGCCTTTTACGGTCGCAAGTAAAATTTTTCCGTTAGTTGCACCAACGTCTTTGGTTGCATTAATAAATGGCTCTAGATGGGCTACCGCCTGCTTCATAACACGGGCAGATTTCACCACTTGAGGAAGGAACATCTTACCTTCACCAAAGAGGTCACCAACTACGTTCATGCCATCCATTAATGGACCTTCAATCACCTCAATAGGACGAGAAGCATTAACGCGAGCTTCTTCGGTATCTTCAACAATAAAATCGGTAATACCTTTCACTAAAGAGTGTTCTAAGCGCTTTTCTACTGGCCAAGTTCGCCATTCTAGAGCTGACTTATCTTCAACTTTACCAACGGCTCGCTCTAGGTACTCGGTTGCCATATCAAGCAAACGTTCTGTCGAATCATCACGACGGTTAAGTACTACATCTTCAACCGCTTCACGTAAATCTTCAGGCACGTTATCGTAAATCTCTAACTGCCCGGCATTTACGATACCCATATCCATACCATTTTTGAAACAGTGGTATAGGAATACTGCGTGGATTGCCTCACGAACGTAGTTATTACCGCGGAACGAGAACGAAACATTCGATACACCACCAGAGATCATTGCATGAGGAAGATCGCGTTTGATATCTCCTACTGCTTCAATAAAATCAACCGCATAATTGTTATGCTCGTCAATGCCCGTCGCAACTGCAAAAATGTTCGGATCGAAAATAATATCTTCAGGTGGGAAACCGACTTCATCAACAAGAATGTTGTAGGCATTGGTACAGATCTCAACTTTACGCTCTCGAGTATCGGCTTGGCCGACTTCATCGAAGGCCATCACAATGACTGCGGCACCATAACGACGAACTAATTTAGCTTGCTCGACAAACTTCTCTTTCCCTTCCTTCAATGAGATAGAGTTAACGATGCCTTTACCCTGAATACATTTCAGACCCGCTTCAATAACTTCCCATTTTGAAGAGTCGACCATGACTGGCACTTTCGAGATCTCTGGCTCAGATGCACATAGATTAAGGAATTTAACCATGCACGCCTCAGCGTCTAGCATCCCTTCATCCATGTTGATATCAATGATTTGTGCACCGTTTTCTACTTGCTCTCGAGCAACACTCAACGCTTCATCGTAAAGCTCTTCTTTAATCAGGCGCTTAAATCGAGCTGAGCCGGTAACGTTAGTACGCTCACCTACGTTCACAAACAGAGATTCTTTGGCGATCGTCAACGGCTCTAACCCCGAAAGACGGCAAGAGACTGGCAAATCGGGTAATTGGCGCGGCATTACACCGTCAACAGCCTCGGCCATCTGGCGAATATGTTCTGGTGTCGTACCACAACAGCCACCAATTAAGTTTAAGAAGCCACTTTCAGCCCATTCCTTAACATGTTCAGCCATATCTTCGGGAGAAAGGTCATACTCGCCAAACGCATTAGGTAAACCGGCGTTAGGGTGAGCAGAAACATAGCTTTCTGAGATACGGGACATCTCACCAACGTACTCTCGCAGTTCATCTGGCCCGAGTGCACAGTTCAATCCAAATGAGATAGGTTTAACATGACGAAGGGCGTTGTAGAAAGCTTCTGTTGTTTGCCCTGAAAGCGTACGACCTGATGCGTCAGTAATGGTACCGGAGATCATCACAGGAAGCGTGATGCCTACCTCTTCAAAAACAGATTCAACCGCAAAAGAACATGCTTTTGCATTTAACGTGTCGAAGATAGTCTCGATAAGAATAAGATCCGAGCCGCCTTTGATAAGTGCTCGTGTCGATTCGGAGTAAGCTTCAACAAGCTCATCAAAGCTAACATTACGATAGCCCGGATCATTAACGTCTGGAGAGATAGAACAAGTTCGGTTAGTTGGACCTAACACACCCGCTACGAAACGAGGTTTTTCTGGGGTCTTTGCCGTCCATTCATCTGCCGCTTCACGAGCTAATTTTGCAGCTGTAAAGTTAATTTCTTCGCTAAGGCTTTCCATATCGTAGTCGGCCATAGCGATGGTTGTAGAGTTAAAGGTATTGGTCTCGAGGATGTCGGCCCCAGCTTCCAAATATTCAGTATGGATATCTTTGATAAGCTTAGGCTGTGTAAGAACTAAAAGGTCATTGTTGCCCTTTAAGTCACTATGCCAATTAGCAAAACGTTCACCGCGGTAGTCTTGCTCTTCCAATTTATAGTCCTGAATCATAGTGCCCATGCCACCATCGATCAGTAAAATTCTTTGCTTCAACAGAACTTCAATCTTTTGCCTTACATTGCTTCCCACAGTACAACCTCATTCCTTTAATTATCCCTCCATCCTATCACACATTAAAAAGGAGTCTAGACGTCTAAAAAAGGAAATTGATTACCGAGTCATGACAAAAAAATGTTTGCTATTTGAGCATGAGACAACGAAAATTCATATTCATACTTTGTTACATATTGGAATGCCAATGTCGGTCTATTACACCCTATGCTTCTTGTCCGCTGCTGCCATGCTTATTGCTTTCGTGAATACCAAAATTGGTAAGATGCAGACAACCATCGCCATCACCGCTGGTTCAATGATGCTATCCCTATTGATTATCATTGCGGGACAAAATAATTGGTTCCAATTGGCAGACATTGCCTCAGAGACCGTTGCCAGTATCAATTTTGAAGATTTCCTTCTAAAAGGGATATTAGGATTCTTACTATTTGCAGGCGGGTTGGGAATTAAATTACCAAACCTAAAAGACCAAAAGTGGGAAATAACAGTACTCGCATTAGGGGCAACGCTATTTTCAACATTCTTTATTGGTTTTGTGCTCTATGGGTTCTGTCAGTTCATCGGTATTCAATTTGATCTAATTTACTGCTTACTCTTTGGTTCTCTAATCTCCCCGACCGATCCAATTGCCGTATTAGCCATCGTAAAGAAACTCGATGCTCCCAGACGAATCTCAACTCAAATCGAGGGAGAATCTCTATTCAACGATGGTTTTGGCCTAGTGATCTTCGTTACCCTATTTACCATTGCGTTCGGTACAGAAGCACCGACTGTAGGTAGCGTGACCATGTTATTCGTCCAAGAGGCTATCGGTGGTATCGTCTATGGCTTTATTCTAGGTTTAATATTCCATTACCTAATCAGCAACACCGATGACCACTCGATGGAGTTGCTATTAACCATAGGTATTCCGACAGCTGGTTATGCCTTTGCTGAAGTCCTACATGTATCAGGACCGTTAGCAATGGTGGTATCAGGTATCATGATTGGTAACTGGACGCGCTTTATTGGATTCTCGAAAGAGAGTGAGGATCACCTAGACCACTTCTGGGAATTGATAGATGAATTCTTAAATGGCGTATTGTTCTTATTGATCGGTATGTCGATGTTGTTATTCAAATTCCACCAAGAAGACTGGATCTTAATGGCGTTCGCAGTACCTCTAGTGCTAAGCGCACGCTACCTAAGTGTTTTCTTGTCTTATATCGGATTCAAACGCTTTAGAACTTACAACCCTTGGTCAATCAAGATCTTAACTTGGGGTGGGTTGCGTGGTGGACTAGCTCTAGCCATGGCACTTTCAATCCCTTCAGGTATCTGGGTGATTGAAGACAAGGCAATAGATGTTAAAGAGATAATCCTCGTCATGACATACGCTGTTGTTGTGTTCTCAATCTTAGTTCAAGGTTCAACAATTACTCCGATGATAGAGAAAGCGAAACAAGCTGAGAAAGAGCTGGATTAGCATCTAAAAATATTAACCAGGCTGCCTAATTTAGGTGGCCTTAATTATATGGTCCGCCTCACTCTCAAGCCATTAAGCTTAGAGTAGGCTCTCAGAATGAGGTGAACCATATGTCTTCTATTCATATTTTAGGTATCGACCTAGGTAAACATTGCTTCCATGCTATCGCACATAACCGTTGTGGGATGGAGGTGCTTCGTCGTAAATTTAATCGCAATCAACTCTTAATCTTTCTTAGTAAAATAGAACCAACAACTATTGCTTTCGAAGCTTGTGGCGGTGCTCATTGGCTTGCTCGAAAGTGTAGTGAATTTGGCCATCAACCCCGACTTATTCCTCCTCAGTATGTTAAGCCATATGTCAAAGGCAATAAAAACGATTTCATCGATGCTTCAGCGATCGCAGAGGCTGCGGGTCGACCGACCATGAGGTTTGTAGCTGTAAAAAGTGAAGAGGCTCAAGTCATCGCAGCGATTCATCGAGTCAGAGATAGTTATATCAAGGAGAGAACCGCCACTATGTCGCGGATCGGAGCGATCTTACTTGAGTTCGGACTTAGCTTTCCCAAAGGGCATGCAAAGATGAAGTCTCTGTTTCAATGGTTAGCAGAACAAACAGCCTCATTGCCAAAAAGTTTGCTATGTGAATTGATATCTATCCATGAGCATTACAAGTACCTTAATGAACAAATCAAAACTCAAGATAACAAGCTTCAATCGATTGTTAATAATAATGAAAGTGCTCAATTATTAAAAACTATCCCTGGAATTGGCGATCTTACCTCCACATTGTGTATTGCCGATGTAAGCTCTCCGAGTAACTTTGCCAGTGGCCGTGAGATGGCGGCTTGGTTGGGGCTTGTGCCAAGGCAATTCTCAACGGGAGGAAAGACCAAGCTACTT
>NZ_JAPHPW010000039.1 GCF_026241515.1 Vibrio sp. 14G-20 | reverse complement strand
AGGTGATGATATCACCTCTAACTAAGTGACCAAATTCACTATGCCACTACAGTCTGAATCAAGTTGCAACTTTTGACGGCTAAGGTTGTGCGTCTCTATAGAAAAAGCCACTAAAAACGCGGTTAGTATCGAAAGAAAAAACGAAAAATACACGGAGGTTGCAGGATAACGTTGAATAAACTTAGTCACTTTATAAACGCTATTTTTTTTACGATAGTTTAATGGATAACAACACCTTACATTTTCGATATCATCCGCTAAATCACTAACACTTTGATATCGACAAGTACGGTTTTCATTAGTGGCATGTTGCTGAACTCGAACTAAATCTTTCGATGCTGTTTTATCTGGAAACATCTTCTGTAGGATTCGCCCTAAAGAGAACACATCAGACCTTTCATCTAAACTTTCGCCTGTGATTTGTTCTGGACTAGCATAAATTCGACTGACAGCCTTAATGGGAGTGAATGCCTCATCACGGGAGCAACTAAGATTTTGAGTAAGATTGAAATCAATAACCTTAGGTTCCCCCTGTGTATTTATGAGTATATTTTCAGGTTTTAAGTCAGCATGTAGAACATTCAACTCATGCGCATATTCAATAGCAAGGCAGATATCTCGAAATAACGTAAGTTTTTGGTCACAAGAGAGTGGATTAGTGGACAGGTATTCATCAAGTAAACAGCCATCAACGTACTCCATTACTATATAAGCAACTCCTTTATGAAGACCCGCATCATAAACCTTCGTAATGTTGGAATGATTGAGGTTTGCCATGACTTGAGCTTCACAGAAAAGTTTGTCTTTGCCTAAAATATTAAATGCTTCGGCGTTAAAAAACTTGATCGCGTAGTTATGCTCAAAAAAATGGTCACACCTAGACGCAAAGTAAACCCCCCCAAAGCCGCCTTTACCTAGTTCATGTCCAACAAGATAACGATCATCAACTATCTCGTTTTCAAATGATTGAAGCACGGGCATCGAAGAGGATAGATGAATATCTAACAATTGAGTCAAACACTGTTGTTCATATGCCAAAAGCAAATCGGAGACTCTTCGAGCCACTTGTGGTGAGGTGGTGCTTAGTCCCGAGAGTTTTGATTGCCACTCTTTCGGATCTGTATCAATCATGTGATAAAAAAATTGGGTACTACTGAGGTCTGGATTCATTTCTAGTGCCAGTAACAATTGCTACTCATCTTATATAATACAATACGAACTTACTTACATAGCCTAGAAATGAATTGATACAGTTTTCGATTATTAGACACTAATAAACGACGTATACATTGAAGATAGCGATATTTCAGGAGTTAACGTATCACATCTCAATAAGAAAATTAGATTGCTCTGAAATGCAAAAAACCCGACAACTCGGAGAGTTATCGGGTTTCTTTAAATAATGGTACGCCCTGAAGGATTCGAACCTTCGACCACCTCCTTAGAAGGGAGGTGCTCTATCCAGCTGAGCTAAGGGCGCGCTACAGGAAAGGATTATACGAATTCGAATCAGTAAAGCAACGGCTTTGTGTAACATTCTGATCTAAGTGAGTAAAAAAAGGCCAACAAACATATAAGTGTTGGAAAATAGAACAAAGCAAACGTTTGCTTGATGGTAATCAAAAAGATTTTCTGGAATAATGCGCCAAAACATCAGCCACTAACTTGAATATCAATACTAAGGAAATTCATGACTGCTCAAAATATTGATGGAAAGCTAATTTCTCAAACAGTTCGCTCTGAAGTAGCGGCACGTGTAAAAGCTCGTACTCAAGCTGGATTGCGTGCTCCGGGCCTAGCGGTTGTTTTAGTGGGTGAAGACCCGGCATCTCAGGTTTACGTTGGCAGTAAACGCAAAGCGTGTGAAGAAGTTGGTTTCGTCTCGAAATCTTTTGATTTACCAGCAACTGCCACCGAACATGAATTGCTAACGCTAGTCGATCAACTCAACGAAGACCCAGAGATTGATGGCATTCTAGTTCAACTGCCTTTGCCTGCTGGTATCGATACTACTCACGTTCTTGAGCGTATCACACCTGAAAAAGACGTTGATGGCTTCCACCCATACAACGTAGGCCGTTTGGCTCAGCGTATGCCTAAGCTACGCTCTTGTACGCCTAAAGGCATCATCACGCTGCTTGACCGTTACAACATCGATTTACGCGGCAAGCACGCGGTTGTTGTTGGTGCATCAAACATCGTTGGTCGCCCAATGACTCTAGAACTGCTTCTAGCAGGTTGTACGACAACAACATGCCACCGCTTCACCAAAGACCTTGAAGGTCACGTACGTCAAGCAGACGTTGTTGTGGTTGCCGTTGGTAAGCCTAACTTCATTCCTGGTGCTTGGATTAAGAAAGGTGCTGTTGTGGTCGATGTTGGTATCAACCGTTTGGAATCTGGCAAGCTCGTTGGCGACGTTGAATACGATGTGGCTAAAGAGAGCGCAAGCTTCATCACACCAGTTCCGGGTGGTGTTGGTCCAATGACAGTGGCAAGCCTAATCGAAAATACTATGATCGCTTGTGAGCAATTTCACTCGAAATAGCCCGTAAACGACAGTCTCGGTAGCAATACCGCTGACATGAATTGACTGTTACTAAAATAGAATTAAAAAGCCGCAGCGTGAAAACGTTGCGGCTTTTTTGATACTGAGCTATTCGTTTTTGATACAAAGCGACTCGCTTTAAATACAGAGCACTCGCTACTTATCTGGAGTATCGATACCTTCAATCTCTTCCGAAGGCGGTAATAAACTAATAACCTGACACTCCGTTGATATGAGTTTTTCCAAGTCAGAACCTTGTGTCACTAAGCGGAAATCACCGTCATTAATCACACCAAGTGGAATCGCTTTAGGGTACAGGGCATTAAACTCATTAAGGTCAAACGCCTCGGTTAAACCCGTGCTCTTAATTTGGCTGCCTTGAGCCATCAAGGAGTTAAGTTTGGAATAGGTAACCCCTTCTGAAAACAAACTTCGATTACCATCGCGACTCACTTGATGCCTTTCATGCTTAGTCTCTGATGATTCAAGCTCAAACACCTTATTGACGCCAAACTCATCTTGGTAATGCATGCTGACTAACGGGTTGGTTTGACGATAAGGCGAGACGATCATCGCGCGCCCTATCCCATCCAATTCCAAATTGTTTTCCGCATGACTTGAAGCTGGATTACCAAAATAGACATTCAAATTATCCATCCTCGCCAAACGAATGCTCTCCCAGTTTGTATCGGCAAGCACGCTATTGATGTTGTGTGTGGCTAGCACCTTGGCAAATTGTCTTGCAAAGTGAGTGGCGCCAAAGAAGATAACCCCTTGTGCTTTCTCTTGAGTCACACCTAACCTTCTCGCCCACCAACTCGCGGTTAGGCTCTGAATCACAACCGTACCAATAATGACTAAGAACACCATTGGCACGAGCAGATCTGCCCCCTCAATCAATTGCTTCTCTTGAAGTTTTATCGCAAACAGAGAAGAAACCGCGGCTGCTACGATCCCGCGAGGTGCCATCCAACTCAAAAACCATTTATCCGCCGAAGTAAGATCCGTGCCGATCCCGCTGATCCATACACTTAACGGGCGAGCTACCAGCATCACCACCGCTAGCAACCCAATACCGCCCCAACCTATCGAAAGGAAAGTCCCCGAATCGAGTCGACTGGCTAGCAAAATAAACAATGCAGAAATGAGTAACACGGTCAGGGTTTCTTTGAATTCGATGATGTCTTCGATATCCAAGCCTTTCACATTGGCAAGCCAGATCCCCATGATGGTCACGGTTAGCAAGCCCGACTCTTCACTCAAGTCATTAGAAAAAGAGAACGCAGCCAACATTAGCGTCAGCACCGCCACATTACGTAAATAGTGAGGCACCCAATGCCCTTGCAGCATCTTGGCAATCAAATGGCCACCGATGATCCCTAAGCCTAAACCAATGGCTAAGGTTAGTCCCAGTGCTGAAAGTACATGCCCAGTAGGATCGGCCGAAGAGACTATGTATTCATAAACCAGAACAGCAAACAGAGCGCCAATGGGATCAATCACTATCCCCTCCCATCGCAAGATACTGCCTAGAGAAGACTTAGGCTGAATACTGCGAAGCATAGGGACAATCACCGTCGGCCCTGTCACCACCACCAAGGCACCGAATAGCGCCGCCAATGGCCAACTGAAGTTAACGAAGTAGTAAGCACCAACAACAATGCACGCCCACGTAATCAACATACCGAAACTCACGAGGTGAGTCACCATGCGACCGTGGCCTCTAATTTCTTTGAAATTTAGGGTCAATGCGCCTTCAAACAAGATGATGGCAACACCTAAGGAGATCATAGGAAACAGCACATCACCAAAAATGGCATCGGGATTTAAGATATTCAGGCCGGGACCTAACAACAGGCCGACGATAAGGAGAGGAAGAATAGCGGGAAGACGTAAACGCCAGCCGAGCAGCTGACAAGCTAAAGACAAGAGTCCAATTAACGCCAAAGAAGAAGTAATCGACAAATCCATTTGTGCCCCTAAAAGGTTTGCACCACACCCTGTGGTACAAACTATTCAATGAAATAAGAAAGCCTACGTCATTAAACTATAGGCTCTCTTTTTCGTGCTAACCGAATATTATTGTGATTAATCAGTCACTTTACTATAGGGGAAATAAAGTGACTGACTCATCCACTCGGTACTTATCATCTAACTACAGAGAAAGTACAACACCCGCAATAGCGGCACTCATTAAGTTAGCAAACACACCTGCACAAATTGCTTTGAAGCCATATTGTGAGATGAAAGAGCGACGCTCTGGTACCAAGCTGCCCAAACCACCGATAAGAATCGCCATGGTAGAGATGTTAGCAAAGCCACATAGAGCAAAAGTCACGATCGCTTGTGAGTGTTCACTTAGCGCTTCTTTAGCATCCATTAACTGGATGAAAGCCACAAACTCGTTCACGACAATCTTGTTACCGATCAGTGAGCCTGCAACCACAGCCTCAGACCACGGTACACCGATCAGCCATGCAACGGGTGCAAACACATAACCTAGGATAAGTTCGAAGCTTAGGTTTACGCCAAACCAGCCGCCAACAATACCTAATATGCCATTCAGCATTGCAATCACACTGATAAAGGCAAGAAGTGTCGCACCCACCGCAACGGCAATACGAAGCCCAGACATAGCCCCATCTGCCATTGCCTCAACGACGTTTGTTGCTCGTGGAATTTCTACATCAGACTCAATATTTTCTTGAGCGTCATCTGCGCTACCTGGTACTAAGATCTTTGCCATCAATAGACCAGCAGGTGCAGACATAAATGCCGCAGCGATCAAGTAGTTCAGGTCAACACCTAGCGATGCATAACCCACTAGCGTACCACCAGCAACAGAAGCCAAACCACACACCATCACAGCAAACAGTTGTGAATCCGTCATGTGCTTCAAGTAAGGTTTAACCACCAATGGTGCTTCAATCATGCCAACGAAGATGTTCGCAGTCGCAGACAATGATTCCGCACGACCTGTTCCCAAGAACTTCTGTAGCGCGCCACCGATAAGGTTGATCACCTTTGGCATAAAGCCGATGTGGTACAAACCCGAGATCAGTGCAGAGAAAAAGATAATGATGCCTAGAACGTTAATCGCGAAAACGAAACCGTTATTCGTTAGACCACCAAATAGGAAGTTAATCCCCTCTTGACCGTAGTTGATCAAGCTAGATACCGCACCTGTGGCTGCATTCAACGCTTCTTTACCCATTGGTACATATAGAACCAACAGCGCGAATGAGATTTGTAATAAGAAAGCCAAAGAGACTGTTCTTAGTGGAATATTTTTTCTGTCCGTAGATAGTAACCAAGCGGCAACTAAAATAGTGATAATTCCAAGTAGCGAAGCCATGTGCGTCAACCTAAAAGTTGTAGATAGGAAAGGCGACGCATTCTATAGAGGAAATCGTTTGCGGCAAGTGGCGGTTGTTAACGTGATGTTGGGGTAATCACCTTTGAGTAATAATATAAATTAAGTTATTGAATTTTAATAATTAAGTTTGATTAAAAACCATACTTTTTCCATATGGAAATTATATTTATAGATTTGGAAACAGTTAGCGATGCAGTTCAACGCAAGTTTTCAGGTTTTCATCCCAGTACGTCGGCGATCCAATATGATCTTTAATGAACTCAATCACCGCAGAAAGCTTCTTCGGCATGTTCTTTCGACTCGGATATACCGCATAAAATGGCATTAATTGGCTAGCCCGCCATTCAGGCAACACTTGGATTAATTTGCCCGTTCTAAACTCTTCTTTTACTAAGTAAGTTGCTAAGTAAGCCACGCCCCATCCTGATACGGCTGCGTCTCGCACTGCCTCAGCTAAATCCACCGAGTAATCGCCCGCCACTTTAACGCTAAGATTTTCTTGGCCATTATCAAACGCCCAAGATGTGTAATCTCGCTCTCGGCTGCGATAGATAAGGCAGTTATGGTCTATCAGATCAGAAGGCACATGTGGAGTCCCAGCTTTAATCAGATAATCCGGTGATGCAGCCACCACAAACTGACTGTCTGCCAATCGCTGCGCAATGTAACCTTCGGGCAAATCTTCATTATTGGTAATCCAGAGATCCAATCGCTCTTCAATCATATCAACCTTGTAGTCGAACAAGTGGACTTCGATTCTCAACTGAGGATAAAGCTGTCTGAGCTGATCAATCGCAGGAATGATGTGCAAAGTACCAAATGACTGCGACAACCCAACACGCAATATTCCAGAGATGTCATCACGCTGGCTGTCCATATCCATTTGAGCCGCTTTTACCGTATTAAACAGTTGCTCACAGTGCTGATAGAACACCTCTCCGGCTTCAGTGAGCGTTAGACTACGTGTGGTTCGTTGTACCAGCTTGATGCCAATGGAGTCTTCAAGCAAAGCAACTTGCTTACTGATGTGAGACACCGAAACATTCAAGCTTTTCGCAGCACTGGTAAAGCCTTCATGCTTGATCAACGCATGGAATATCACCATCTGTGCAGCTCTATCTGTTAGCACAAGACCACCTTCTTAAATCTCTGAAATATAAAATCAAAAAGGACTCCGAAGAGTCCTTTAGTTCGTTCTGCCTATGGTAGGCCAATTGCTATCAAAGCGACCTAGGTCTGTTAATCAAATTAAGTCTACTAATCAAATCATGCCGATTAATCAAACTTAATTCTGTCTGCTAGGTGGCTAACTGCCAAAGCAAAGTAGTAAGAACGATTCCACTTCATTAACACATTGTAGTTGTTGTAAATGAGGTACGAACGACCCGCTTCGTCATCCGGCATAATCAACCAAGCTTTAATGTCTTCATCAAGCGTCGGCAGTGGGCGATCGTCGTAGCGCTTAATACCAAGTTCAGACCACTCTTTTAGGTACTTCGCTTTGTCTTCAGTTCGGCCTTGCAAATCAATAGACACGGTTGATGGTACGTGCACCTGACGGCCCCAGGTGTACTTATCATCCCAACCTGATTGGCTAAGGTAATTGGCTGCCGAAGCAAACACATCTTCTTCAGTGCCCCAGATATCTTTCTTACCGTCGCCATTACCATCAGCGGCAAACGCTAAGAATGAGCTTGGCATAAACTGAGGTTGACCCATCGCACCCGCCCAAGAGCCTTTCATCTCTTTTGGTGCAATATGGCCTTGATCAAGAATCTTCAATGCCGCCATTGCTTCGCTGCGGAAGAAAGCTTCTCGGCGTCCTTCATAAGCCATGGTCGTTAAGGCATCGATAACACTGTAATTGCCCGTGAACTTACCAAAGTTACTCTCAACACCCCATAGTGCGACAATGAATCTTGGTTGAACGCCATATTCATCACCAATACGCTTTAACGCGGTGTAATGTTTCTTGTAGAGCGACCTTGCTTGCTTCACTTTCCAATCTGGTACCGCTCGTGGAATGTATTCATCCAGAGTCAGCTTCTTCTCAGGTTGGTTTTTATCGGCTTTCACCGCTCTTGGCTTAAACGTTACACCATCAAAGGCTTCATCAATGATCGCTTCAGAAACGCCTTCTTCACGGCCTTGTTGCTTTAGTTTTTCTACATATTGTTCGAAGCTCAATTCTTCAGCGTGTACTGAGCTAATGGTCAGACTATTACCCAAAAGTAATGCCGACACAGCCAATATGGTTTTCGAAAATTTACTCAACGATCATCCCTCCTTGAATTGAGGTGGATATCACTCTTCGTCTTGAGATTTCTGTTGGGCTTTACGCTCTTTATGAAGCTCAAGTTCGTTAACTGGTGGTGGCGGAACCTGCAAAAAGAAACCATCGGTATTCAGTGATTCTTTCACTTTTTCGATGTTTACTTGAGCCAGTTTACGGCCATCCATTTTAATTACCATTACAAAACTAGGTTTACCAAACATTTGCATCAATGCGTCAGGAACTTGTGAAAAATCATCCTTCTTAGGGATATAAAGGTATGTTCCTTCTTTCTTTGAGCTTTTATATATAGAACACAGCATGACAAACCTTTTTAATTGATTATGACTACAAAACTCTCACTTGCGAGATCAATAGTTTATGTTAGGGAAATATTGAGAACAAAACGTCCATTTGACAACAAGATTACTTGCTGTGCTTGGTTTGGGAATATAACATGATAAACCTAGTTTCAGGCAATGCCCTTTATTTTATTGATAAAGAAATTGTACCCATTCGCTATTGAGGTCCTGTAGTTTTTCGATGTCTAGTAACCCAGATCTAAAAGGTAGCAGCTTTACGCTATCTGTTTTGCACTTATCCGATGATCAAGTCGAAAATGCAGTCTCTTTTCTTCAAGAGAAGGTAGACCAAGCACCTACGTTTTTCGCTGCCGCACCTGTTGTTATCAACATCAGCAAAGTCGCGGGCGATATCGATTTTGTGCAACTTAAAAATGGTATATCTCAAGCAGGTATGATCCCGGTTGGTGTGGCTGGCTGTTCTGATAAGCGTATGCAAAACCTCGCTAAAGAAGCCGGTTTTGCGGTGATGACGGCAAGCAAGTCGCCATCTCAAGCTCCGGCGAAAATGGCTCCGATAAAAGTGGTGAGAACCCCGATTCGTTCAGGCCAACAGGTGTATGCAAAAGATGGCGATCTATTGATCCTAAGCCATGTAAGTGCTGGAGCAGAAGTGATAGCCGATGGCAGCATCCATATTCATGGCACTTTACGAGGCCGTGCTATTGCAGGTGCAAGTGGTCAAACTGAAGCAAAAATAATTTGTAATGACTTACAAGCAGAGCTGGTTTCCATTGCTGGAAATTACTGGCTCAGCGATCAAATTGAAAGCGAGTACTGGCAAAAGAAAACCATGTTCAGTATGGCAAACGATGTATTGCACGTTGATGTCCTCGCAATATAAGAGAAATAAAAGGAAAACAGAATGGCACGCATTATCGTTGTAACGTCAGGTAAAGGCGGGGTAGGCAAAACGACCTCCAGTGCAGCTATTGCCTCGGGTCTGGCTTTAAAAGGAAAGAAAACCGCAGTTATCGACTTTGATATCGGTCTGCGTAACCTAGATTTAATCATGGGTTGTGAGCGTCGTGTTGTGTACGACTTCGTTAACGTTATCAATGGTGAAGCGACGCTGAACCAAGCGATGATCAAAGACAAGCGCACAGAGAACCTGTTCATTCTTCCTGCTTCTCAAACTCGTGATAAAGACGCACTAACAAAAGATGGTGTTCGTCGTGTATTTGATGAACTGGATGAAATGGGCTTTGATTTCATTATCTGTGATTCTCCTGCGGGTATCGAACAAGGCGCTCTGATGGCGTTGTACTTCGCTGATGAAGCGATTGTAACCACAAACCCGGAAGTCTCTTCAGTACGCGATTCAGACCGTATTCTAGGTATTCTTGACTCTAAATCTCGTCGTTCTGAAGACGGTTTAGAGCCAGTGAAAACACACCTTCTACTGACTCGCTACAACCCAGCACGTGTAACTCAAGGTGAGATGCTCAGTGTTGAAGACGTTGAAGAAATCCTGCACATCTCTCTACTGGGTGTAATTCCAGAGAGCCAAGCGGTACTGAACGCATCGAACAAGGGTGTTCCAGTTATCTTTGACGAAGCAACCGACGCAGGTATGGCTTACAATGATACTGTAGAGCGACTACTGGGTAGCCAAGTTGACTTCCGCTTCTTAACGGAACAGAAGAAAGGCATCTTCAAACGACTGTTCGGGGGCTAATGCACAATGTCATTATTAGAGTTTTTTAGACCACAGAAAAAGACAACCGCAAACCTAGCCAAAGAACGTTTGCAGATCATTGTTGCCGAACGACGCAGCCATGACGACCCTGCGCCATCTTACCTGCCGCAACTAAAAGAAGACATCTTGAAGTGTATTGCCAAGTACGTTGAGGTTGATCCATCAATGGTTGATCTGACTTTTGAACACAAAGATGACGACATATCAGTGTTAGAGCTGAATGTTAAGCT
This sequence comes from Vibrio sp. 14G-20, assembly GCF_026241515.1. Taxonomy (GTDB): domain Bacteria; phylum Pseudomonadota; class Gammaproteobacteria; order Enterobacterales; family Vibrionaceae; genus Vibrio. The sequence continues at coordinate 16,389 of NZ_JAPHPW010000039.1, read as the reverse complement.
TCCAGAAGAAGATCGATAATCTTTCTGAACAAGATAGGCAGGTAATGCACTTGCTTGTATTGATTGAATAAAAAAAGAGAGCCTAGGCTCTCTTTTTTGTATCTTCAGTTTATAGCTGTAACTAAGTTAGATTTTATAACAGCAAACGGTTATTTGATCGCTTTACTCAGCTTTTCGCCAACCACATCTAAACGCCAACCTTGCATAACATCAGGCAGCTTCTCTGGGTTACGATCGTGCTTCCACACCCAGCTTAACACTTGGTTAAGTTGCTTCTTAGATGCCAAGAATTCCGTCGCCAAACCGCTGTGTTGTGATGCTGTTTTCACTTCATCTTTCAGCACTTTGAAGAGTTGCTTGTAGCCAGGGAAGTCCATTAGACGTTCTACTGGTGCTGGGTACTCTTCTTCTGGTGTATGTTCAGCTAACTTAACGATTGAGCTGATCTTCGCACCATGGCGACGCACAGAGCGGTAATCGAAACCTTCTTGCTCCATGTGCTTAGGATCTTTCATCCCAAAACGCGCCACAGCCCATAGGTCTTGTTCTTTGAAGACAAAGTTCAGCGCTAAATCGCGCTTGATTGCTTCTTTTAGACGCCAAGTTGCTAAAGGTCGTAAGATCGCTAGCTGCTTAGGTTTAAGCTGCCATGCCCCTTTAATATCAAGGTAGGCAGTGTCTGGGTTTACTTTACGGATGCGTTTAGCAACTTGTAAATCAGACTCTTGCTGAGCCGCTTCCCACCAGCCAGCTTCCATCACTTTTTCTAGAAGCTTGTTGTACATTGGCATTAGGTAATGCACGTCTGCCGCTGCGTAGTCCAATTGCTTTTGAGAAAGCGGACGCGCCAGCCAGTCAGTACGAGATTCACTCTTATCGAGATCGACACCGACAAACTCTGAAACCAGAGCAGCAAAGCCTGTTGATAAGCCATGGCCTAAGAAAGCCGCCATGATCTGGGTATCAACCATTGGTGTTGGTGTACAACCAAATGCGTTTTGGAACACTTCTAAATCTTCACCGCAAGCATGCAGCACTTTCAGAACAGAGGCGTCTTTCAACAATCCAACAAATGGTGTCATTTCACCAAGAGCAATAGGGTCAATCAGTGACAGCGTTTCACCATCAAATAACTGAATCAAGCCTAATTGAGGGTAATAGGTTCTTGTACGAACAAACTCCGTATCAAGCATAACGACATCAGCTTCACGTGCTTGTTGGCAAACTCGCTCAAGGTCTTTCAATTGGGTAATGATTTGATAATCCACAAAAACTCTCACAGGTTTCTATTTGATCGCCGGATACAAAAATGCCGACATTAACTGTCGGCATTCTAACACCATTTTTCAGCGCTCGCTTAGATTAAGCGCCTCAATGGTTATGGTGCAGTACTTTCGCGTAAACGGGCTAATTATTCGCTAGCGCGTTTCGCCAGTTCTGCATCGTTTTCTTCACGCAGTACGCGGCGTAAGATCTTACCTACGTTAGTCTTTGGAAGATCATCTCTGAACTCGACTAATTTAGGGATTTTGTAACCCGTTAAGTGCTCACGACAGTGCGCGATAATGTCTTCTTTGGTCAGGCTAGGGTCACGCTTAACCACGTAGATCTTAACCAGCTCACCAGACACTTCATGAGGCTGGCCGATAGCTGCTACTTCTAACACTTTGCCATGCAGAGCCACTACGTCTTCAATCTCGTTCGGGTAGACGTTGAAGCCTGATACAAGAATCATGTCTTTCTTACGGTCTACGATGTACAACAAGCCTTCGTCATCAAACTTAACGATGTCACCTGTCGATAACCAACCGTCTTGATCGATCACTTCTTTGGTCGCTTCAGGGCGCTGCCAGTAGCCTTGCATTACCTGAGGACCACGAACTTGTAGCTCGCCTACTTGGTCATTAGCAATAACCTTGCCTTCATCATCAACAATACGAACTTCTGTCGATGGTACAGGTAGGCCAATAGCACCTGTGTAGTCTTTAAGGTCGTATGGGTTACCTGTTACCAGTGGTGAACACTCAGTTAAGCCATAGCCTTCCAATAGGTGAATGCCTGTCGCTTTCTTCCATTGCTCAGCAACAGCGCGTTGAACCGCCATGCCGCCGCCAACAGATAGGCGTAGGTTACTGAAATCCAACTCGTGGAAATCTTCGTTATTAACTAGTGCGTTAAACAAGGTGTTTACGCCGGTAATTGCGGTAAACGGAACCTTTTGCAGCTCTTTAATAAAGCCAGGAATGTCACGAGGGTTAGTAATTAGAAGGTTACGACCACCCATCTCAACAAACAGTAAGCAGTTCACCGTCAGTGCAAATACGTGGTAAAGCGGTAATGCTGTTACAACCAACTCGCGGCCTTCTTGCAGAACAGGACCGTAAGCCCCTTTCGCTTGAAGTACGTTCGCAATCATATTGCGGTGCGTTAGGATTGCGCCCTTAGCAACACCCGTAGTACCACCTGTGTATTGTAGGAATGCGATGTCATCTCCCGCCATGAACGGCTTCACATATTGAAGACGACGACCTTTGTGCAGCGCTTTTCTGAATGAGATAGCACCCGGTAGATCATACTTAGGCACCATGCCTTTTACGTATTTCACTACGAAGTCGACAATTGTCCCTTTCGCGCGTGGCAGCATTTGCCCTAGGCTGGTTAGAACAACGTGTTTAACCGGCGTGTTATCAACGACTTTCTCTAGCGTGCTCGCAAAGTTAGATACGATAACAATCGCCTTTGCACCAGAATCGTTCAGTTGATGTTCAAGCTCACGAGGTGTGTACAGTGGGTTGACGTTCACTGCAATCATACCGGCACGCAATACACCAAATAGTGCAATTGGGTATTGCAGTAGGTTTGGCATCATTAGCGCGACGCGATCGCCCTTCTTCAGTTTCAAGTCATTCTGTAGGTAAGCAGCGAAAGCACGGCTGCGCTCTTCAAGCTTACGGAATGTCATAATCGAGCCCATGTTCTCGAATGCAGGTTGGTCCGCGTACTTCTGCACCGACTGTTCAAACATTTCTACAAGAGATGGGTACTGATCTGGGTTGATCGTTTCTGGTACGTCACTTGGATAACGTGAAAGCCAAGGTTTATCCACGATGTTACTCCTCGTTTATCAGCTGACGACTGCTTCGCCGCTTTTTATCATTGCGGTATTACAGCACAGCTTTAGTGCATGAGCACTAAAAGGCTCAAACACTTGTTTAAATTTTGTTAACTACACCAAGAATTAGCTCTGAAACTAGCTCTGGGCTCTCTAAATGACAATGATGTCCGCCAGGAACAGTCTCTATTTGCAGAGGACTATGCACTGATTTGTAGCGATTATGCTGCAAATGTCGGAATCCATCATTCCCTAGGGTTATTAATTGAGGGCATTCAATAGCCGCCATAATCGCTTCAGCGTGCGCCTGTGACATTCGATATAACGAGTCACATTTTAGATTAGGGTCGCATCGCCATTGCCAAGAGTTCTCGAACTCGACAATCCCTCGCTCAACAATAGGAGCGATTAATTCAGCATTAATTTGGTTGGCGTGAGCTCTCAGCTTAATAGCATCCTCAAGGCTTGCCAGAGGACGTGAAGGCTTTCTTCGCTGTCGAAAACGACTGAGTACCCCATCCCTCAAGCGAGAGACTGTTTCGTGGGGAGCTTCAGAAAGAGGTCCGTGACCTTCAATTTGAATTAATCCTGACACCTTTTCAGGAAAGGCGGCACTATAGCAACTTGCTATCAATGCACCAAGTGAATGTCCTACCAGTACCAGTCTGTTTGGCGATAATTTAGTCACCAACTGATGCAAGTCATCAATATAATCATGAAATGGGTAGTAACTTCCCGATTTGTGCGACGAGAAGCCGTGTCCGAAGAGATCGATAGCAACAAGGTGAGCATTGGGCGCAAACTTGGCGACTTGCTGCATAACCTGATTAAAGCTGGACGAATTATCCAACCACCCATGAATAAAAACGACCGTCGTTGCGGTCGTTTGTGGGTTGCCAATCTGTTGTGTTGCAAGCGTCCCGCTCGCGAGAGAGTATGACTTTTCAATCATCAAACATGTAGTTCCATCTGTTTGCGCAATCAACGTGGAATAAAGTTAATTACTCTACGTCCTGTATCACTCGGCCTTGTCTTGGCATCGTTTGAAAGCTGCGGCAATGTAAACTTCTGCACGAGTAGTAGGTTGGTGCAAAATCGTTAACAACAACGCGCTCAGTAATGTTCCACAGACGTTGGTTGTCCACTTGCATCACAGGGAAGGTGTAAGGGTATTCCCCTATTTTTCCATCTTCACTCCCGCTTGACTGGCCTACTAACGTAATCAGACGACCTTCAGCAAAACTTAGAGGCTCAACGTACCCTTCAATATAACCAACAAAACGTCCGCTTGGCTCTGCGTCTAGATCTGGCTTACCGTTACTCGAAATCGGCATATTAGCGACTTCGATTCGAGTCTTATCTTTCAAGTTGGTCACTTTAGAGATAACGCCACCCAATCGAACACTTTTTGCATCCGGTAGTTGGTCGACCCATTGCTGGTAATCGCTAATCACAGGCTCTGATTTTGCTTCAAGCTCACTAGGAAGTGATGAACACCCGGCAAGTACCAAAACACCAAGAGAAAAGGCTATTAAGCGTAATTTAGAGAGATAATTTGACATGGTTCTGGTCCTTAAACAGGCATTAATAAGAAGCTCTAGATGTAGATATCGACACCGATAAGCTTTGCAAGTTCTTCTTTCTTCGCCTGATTCATTACATCCATATATTCTTCCATAGCCTTACGTCCTCGGCCTTCTGGAAGATCATACTGGATTTGAGCCTTGTGTAGTTCAGACTCTTTAACTTGACGAATAGAGTGAGAAACAGCATTAGCCACCTTAGTCGGTTGCCCAACAGCAGTGCTAGCATCAGATTTTTTTGCCTGCTCCTTCTTTTTAATTCGATTCGGCTTAGACGTATTGCCTATCGAAGAAGGAGGTAAGTTGTTAATTGATACCATGACTAAATATCTGCCCTCTTAAATCTAAATAATACGCATTTAGACCTAATTTGCATCAGAACCTTGTAAAAATTATTCGCGACCTGGCAGTTTCTTCCAAGTCACTTTGTCACGAAGATAAACTGGCTCAGACTCTTCTGCTGCAACCGCTTTACCTTCTGCATAAGCGAATTGAGCAAGGAACGCCATATCTTGAGCTTCTGGGAATAGCACTTCACACGCTTTGGTGTTGATCGCTAGTGTGTCCATATGCTCGGCATAAGCTTCCCAGCCGGTACCGACTTTCGCCCATGTTTCAGAATCTGCTTCTAACTGCGCAGCCAGTTCACTTGGTGGCGTTACACATTCGGCATCAACCGCAGTCCAACGACCATCTTGTTCACGGCTGTAACGAGCCCAGTATACTTCACTCATACGCGCATCAATCGCTGTCGCAACGTGAGTTTCACCAAATTTACGGTAGCTGCCTTGCGCCATCGCTGCCAGTGTAGAGACACCGATCATCGGTAAATCCGCACCAAAAGCTAAGCCTTGAGCAATACCAATACCAATACGTACACCCGTGAAACTGCCTGGGCCTTGGCCAAACGCGATAGCATCGATATCGGTTAAAGCGACATTCGCTTCTTTCAGTACTTCATCCACCATAGGTAGAATTTTTTTCGTATGGTCTCGAGGAGCCTCTTCGCTACGTGCGAACACCTGGTCACCCATTACTAGTGCAACTGAACAGTTTTCAGTTGCGGTATCTACTGCAAGAATTTTCGCGCTCATTTGTGTCTCAAATATCTGTTATCTAATCTAAAAATAATGGCTAAACTCAACAATGCCAATTAATCAGCAGCGGTTGAATGGTCTTTAGCTAAGAATTCTTTAATGACCCCTAAGTCACGTGTACGTGGGATAGGCGGTAAACTCGCCAAAAATATGCCACCGTAATCGCGAGTCACCAATCGGTTATCGCAAATAATCAAAGCGCCATTATCACGCTTGTCACGTATCAATCGGCCGACACCTTGTTTCAAGGTAATCACGGCGTCTGGCAACTGTACCTGTGCAAAAGGATCACCCCCTTTTAACTTACAGTCCTCGATTCGAGCCTTAAGTAAAGGGTCATCAGGGGCTGTAAAGGGCAATTTATCGATGATAACACAGCTTAATGCGTCGCCCCTAACATCTATCCCCTCCCAGAAAGCGCCAGTGGCTACCAGCAATGCGTTACCTAATTCCATGAATTCGGCTAAGGTTTTTTGCTTACTAGTCTCACCTTGCAGCAGAACTGGAACCGTGAGGGTTTCACGGAATCGCTCCCCCAACTCTTTCATCATGCTGTGTGAAGTACACAAGAAGAAACAGCGACCTTGGTTTTGCTCGATCACAGGGGTCAGCATTCTAACCAACTTATCCGCCAAACCAGGGCTATTGGGTTCTGGAAGATAACGAGGCACACACAAACGCGCCTGATTAGGATAATCAAATGGGCTCGGCAGTGAAAACTGAGCCGACGGCTTTAGTCCCAAGCGTGAGGTAAAGTGGTCGAAATCATCCGACACCGCTAAGGTTGCAGAGGTAAATACCCACGCGCCCGGCTTCAGCTCAATCTGCTCGTGGAATTTATCGGCGACTGAAAGCGGTGTGATGTGCAAAGCAAAGTGGCGCGGTGTAGTGTCATACCAATACGAATAGCCAGTAATCGACACATCGCACACGCGTTCGATACGCGACTTAATCATGTTTGCGCGCTCGAAGGCAGTGTCTAACAGCTGGCTTCGACCCAATGCTAATTTCAATACATCGACAGCCAATTGTAATGCATCTTGCAAACGAACCAACTCTCTTACAATCGATTCGGATTTCAATGCTTCACGCCAGTTACCACGAAAACCGGTATCACCGAGTACGATACGCAGATCGGCTGACGATTGAATGAGCCTCTCGCCAACCTTTTGTAGCTGACGCATGTCTTTGGCTTCAGTTCGGTAAGCGATTTCAATGTCTTTGGCTAGCTCTTGGATCTGTCGACTGGAAACCGATTGTCCGAAGTACTGGCTGGCGATGTCAGGAAGTTGATGCGCTTCATCGAAAATAAACACATCAGCTTCAGGAATCAGCTCACCAAATCCGGTCTCTTTAATCGCTAAATCCGCTAAGAACAAGTGGTGGTTTACCACAACCACATCAGAGTCCATCGCTTTTTTACGCGCTTTTAGCACAAAGCAATCGGTATAGCTTGGACACTCTTTACCTAAGCAGTTGTCGTTAGTAGAAGTAATCGTCGGAATGATTGGGCTGTCTTCTGCAATATCATCACAATCGCCTAAGTCGCCCGTTTGTGTCGCAGACGACCAACTACGAACTTTCACCAATTGTGCTAGCAATGTGGGATCGGTATGAGTGCCATGACTCTCGATCATTTGACGGCTGAGCCTGTCCAAACACAAATAGTTTGAACGACCTTTGAGTAACGCAACCTGACCATAAAAGCCAAGCGCATCGACCATCAAGGGTAAATCTCGGTGAAACAGCTGTTCTTGAAGGTTTTTAGACCCCGTACTAATGATAGCTTTCTTGCCACTGAGCAACGCAGGCACTAAGTAAGCAAACGTCTTACCGGTACCCGTTCCCGCTTCAACAACTAATTGGCCTTGTTTTTCAATAGCTTGCGAAACCGATTCAGCCATGTCTAACTGAGCTTGTCTTGGTTGAAACCCAGGGATAGCTTTGCCCAGAGCGCCATCAGCAGAAAACGTTTTAGATATCATAGAGTACGAAGTTTAGAAAAAGAGAAGGCGAATTATGGCAGGTTTAGTGAGCCGGCGCGAATCAAGAATGACTTCGCACCGGAGGTGTTTGGTTTAGTTTGACGTGACTTAAGTTACCTTGAAGGTAAGAATTGAAGAAGTAGGAATTAGAGAATCGTTTTTATTTTCGACCTAGATAACGTGACAGCCAAGGGGCACCTTCAAAATGGTTATCATCGGGCTGTATGGCTTTCGCTGCATCGGTTGGTGAGGTCTTACTTTCCCACATTTCATCTAGAACATGACTATCTAATTCGGTACCTCTCGCCAATGAATTCACTCGCTTGCAGTACAGTTTTTTGGATAGTAACTCTTTATCCATAAGTATCACCTCTATTTTTGGCCAAGGCGTAAATGCCTCGGTTGAAGTTCAAATGCGTACTACGGTCAAAACTTTTAAAAATGAAGCTTCTGCCTGTTTTTCTATCTAAAAACTGATATTTCTATATCAAACAATTTATCAAAGCGATAAATGAGCAGCAGAATTTGTTGAAACCAACTTGATAATAGATTAATTATAACGGTGATATTGCGGCTCAGTTCACCGTTCGACGGCCTGCATTTAATTTGAAGAATAAAAATATTTCATGGAAGTAAGATGCAAATGGAAAGAAAAACTTTACTAACACATTGTACTGATGCCCCGGGCCTCATCTCTAAGATCACCAACATTTGTTATAAGCACCAACTCAATATTATTCACAACAATGAGTTCGTAGATAACACAAGTGGCCACTTCTTTATGCGCACCGAGCTTGAAGGGTATTTCAATGATGAAACCTTGCTTGCCGATTTAGACCAAGCCCTGCCACCAAATACGAAACGTAAACTTGTTGATTCATCTCGCAAGCGTGTTGTGATACTCGTGACCAAGGAAGCACACTGCCTTGGCGACATTCTAATGAAGAACTTCGATGGCAGCTTAGACGTTGAAATCGCGGCCGTTGTCGGTAACTACGACATTCTACAAAGCCTAACCGAGCGTTTTGACATCCCTTACCACCATGTTTCTCACGAAGGGCTAAACCGTGAAGAGCATGAGAAGAAGATGCTAGAAGTGATTGACCAATACGAGGCGGATTACCTTGTTTTGGCTAAGTACATGCGAGTGCTGACTCCAGGGTTTGTTGAAAAGTACAACCACAAGATCATCAATATCCACCACAGCTTTTTGCCAGCGTTCATTGGCGCGAAGCCATACCAACAAGCTTATGAGCGTGGCGTAAAAATCATTGGTGCTACAGCGCACTTCGTCACAAACGATCTCGATGAAGGCCCAATCATCAAGCAAGACGTTATCCCAGTGGATCACAACTTCAGCGCGAAAGACATGGCTCAAGCCGGTCGTGACGTAGAGAAGAACGTGTTGAGTAAGGCTTTAAACAAAGTGATCAATGATCATGTGTTTGTTTATGGCAACAAGACCGTGATTTTGTAAGTCGCTTATTTAAGTAATACTTCCAGTTAGAACCCAATAAAAAACGCGCAACAGGATTAACCCGTTGCGCGTTTTTTGTATCTGGTTATTTGGCTAGCTTTTAGAGATTCCCGATTAAGCTCCTTCGTCGTTATCGGGAATGACGAGCTCAACCCGCAGGTCTCTACCTAGAAACATTATATCTAACAATCGCTTACAGTAGTTAGTTAGTAAACAAACACACCCACTAACTGACAACCTCATCATTCCGACGAGCCTAGGCGAGATCAGGAATCTCTTTCCAGCAATTTTCTACTCAAATTAAGCTTGTTCAGACTCTACAATCTTCTTCAAAGAGTGTGGATGCAACTTGATGCAAATCCCTTGATGCTTGAATGCAACCGTTGGGTTATTCAAACGTTCACCCTCGCCTTTCGGGCTAGAGAGTTTGATCTTAACGCCTTGCTCAGACAAAGTTTCAAACTTAACGGCAAACTGCGGGTAGGTTTCTTTAAGATCCGCTAGATACTCATCGGCCGTTTGCGCGTGAGAAGGTATCACGAACTCAACATGCTCCCAGTCTTGAGACGGGTAAATTTTACCTTCTGCAGGATATGGCAGCTCTAAACACTCAATCTTCCAACCAAGACTTTGCAATGGTTCATCGAAAGCCAACACCACAATTGGACGACCGTTAATCATCGCTTCTGAAATCGTAGAACCGTATTCAGACCATGCTTGATGTGCTGATTTCGCAAGCTCAGTTTCATTGATTCTTAATGCAATATGATCCGCTTGAGCAAAGCTTAAATCCAAACCCAATGTATTTCCTAGGTTCTCAATTTTCGCCATAAATGTATCAAGGCGCGCAATCATTTGTTGTGGTTCTAGTTCAGCTTGCTTCAGGCTCATCGTCATTGTCTGTGTTCTCCAAATAATGGCTGCATGGTATCAGTTTTACTTTCAGCAACAAGCGTTGCTTTTGCAAAAAACATTCAATTAACGTCCTATATCAACAACCTAAATAGACAAACTCAGCTTCTCAAAAGTTGTTTGTCAAAAACCCCTCAGGAAATGTGAATTTTCTATCAATCCGGCCTATAAGAAAGCTCTCAAAATTGGTATGATTACCGCCATTTTGTGAACTTAAACAGAGTCTGTTGTTCATTTCAGCATTAAATCGTTAACTAGACGCATAATTAGCCAAATTTAATGCCCACGAAATAACGGCCACTCTTATTCATCCTTGAATTGAAGGAAACGCGTGTGAATATCCAAGCACTGATTAATGACAAAGTATCTCAGGCTCTAGAAGCCGCTGGCGCACCTGTAGGCTCTCCTGCGGCTGTTCGCCAATCTGCAAAACCACAATTTGGTGACTACCAAGCAAACGGCATTATGGGTGTTGCTAAACGACTAGGCACTAACCCTCGAGAATTTGCTCAAAAAGTATTGGACGTTCTAAACCTAGACGGTATCGCTTCTAAAGTTGAAATCGCAGGTCCAGGTTTCCTAAACATCTTCCTAGATGAAGCATTCCTAGCACAACAAGCAGACGCAGCACTGGCTGATTCTCGCCTTGGTGTTGCAGCGGCTGAAGCGCAAACCATTGTTGCTGACTACTCTGCACCAAACGTTGCAAAAGAAATGCACGTTGGTCACCTACGTTCAACGATCATCGGTGATGCTGTTGTTCGTACACTTGAGTTCTTAGGTCACAAAGTTATCCGAGCTAACCACATTGGTGACTGGGGTACTCAATTCGGTATGCTTATCGCAAACCTTGAGCGTATCCAAGCTGAAACGGGCGAAGTTTCAATGGAGCTTTCAGATCTTGAACAGTTCTACCGTGAATCTAAAAAGCTTTACGACGAAGACGAAGAATTCGCAGTAAAAGCACGTGGCTACGTAGTGAAACTGCAAAGCGGCGACGCATACTGCGCTGAAATGTGGAAAAAACTGGTTGACGTAACCATGGTTCAAAACCAACGTAACTACGATCGCCTAAACGTATCACTGACACGTGATGATGTAATGGGTGAAAGTATGTACAACCATATGCTTTCAAACATCGTTGCTGATCTACAAGCACAAGGCCTAGCAAAAGAGTCTGACGGCGCACAAGTTGTATTCCTAGACGAATACAAAAACAAAGACGGTGACCCGATGGGCGTTATCGTGCAAAAGCGTGACGGTGGCTTCCTATACACCACAACCGATATTGCATGTGCTAAATACCGTTTTGAAGAACTGGGCGCAGACCGCGTACTTTACTTCATTGACTCTCGTCAGCACCAACACCTAATGCAAGCTTGGACTATCGTTCGTAAAGCGGGTTATGTTCCTGAGTCTGTATCTCTTGAGCACCACGCATTCGGCATGATGCTAGGTAAAGATGGTAAGCCATTTAAAACTCGCGCAGGCGGTACAGTACGTCTTGCTGACCTTCTGGACGAAGCAGAAGTACGTGCAACTCAGCTGATTGAATCTAAAAACCCTGAGCTAGCAGAAGACGAGAAGAAAACCATCGCGAACACAGTAGCAATGGCTGCCGTTAAATACGCAGACCTTTCTAAGCACCGTACCACTGATTACGTGTTCGACTGGGAAAACATGCTGGCATTTGAAGGCAACACAGCACCGTACATGCAGTACGCATACACTCGTGTCGCTTCAATCTTCGCTAAAGCAGGCATCTCTATGGACTCTCTAGAAGGTGACATCAAAATCACTGAAGAGAAAGAGAAAGCACTTATCGCGAAACTTCTACAATTTGAAGAAGCGGTACAGTCTGTTGCTCGTGAAGGTCAACCACACATCATGTGTAGCTACCTGTTCGAACTTGCTGGTCAATTCTCTAGCTTCTACGAAGCGTGCCCTATCCTTGTGGCTGAAGATGAAACAGTTAAACAGAGCCGCCTGAAGCTTGCTGCACTGACAGCTAAGACTATCAAGCAAGGTCTGTCGCTTCTAGGTATCGAAACTCTAGAGCGCATGTAGTTCCCTTCGGGTTACAATGAATAAATACAAAGGTTGATGTGAGAGCATCAACCTTTTGTTTTATCTAACGTATACTGATACCAATCGTAGTAAATAACTAATCCTCCTAGCTGGTTAAAACGCTCGATAACTGCGTTAGAATTTTTAATTGTAGAATAACTACTTATCAAAAAAATCTGCCTTGTTCTCAAACCTTTTTCCTGCGCTATTTCTGATCATTTACTTACTGTGATTGGTATGACTTCAAGAAATCGAAATGGATAATAATAATGAGCTTTGAACTTCACCCACAGTTAGCAAAAGACACCACGCTTATCGGCGAATTTCCACTAAGCTTGGCACTGCTAAGCAAAGACAGCGCCGTGCCTTGGGTTATCTTGGTACCAAAACGTGCCAACCTAAAAGAACTGCACCATCTACCAATGAAAGAACAACAACAGTTCTTGCTTGAGTCTCAAGCGGTAAGCCAAGCATTAGAAGCGACATTCCAACCAGACAAGCTAAACCTAGGCGCACTGGGTAACATGGTGCCACAGCTACACATTCACCATATTGCACGCTTCAAAAACGACATAGCATGGCCAGGCCCGGTATGGGGTAATACCAAAGGTGAACAACGTAGTGAAGAAGAACAAGCAGCAATCCATACTCGCATCCAGAATGTTCTGTCATTGAGCTCTATCTTCAAGAAAGCGTAGTTCGAGTTCATCTCATTACGCTTTAAAGTAAGACAGCTCAGGAAAGACACATAACAAAAAGCCGCTCATCTAAAAATAGTTGAGCGGCCTTTTTATTGTCTAATCTCGCCGTTTTCAACGAGAGTATGAAACCAAAACTACATCATCACATTAAGTGACAAACCATCTTGTTTGCTGATGGTGTAACGAATACGTGTTGTATGCCCATGCTTGTTGGTATCGACCAAGCGGGAAACTTTCCCTTTCTTGACCCACACACTCAGCATCGCATCGACACCGTCTTCGCTCATACCAAATTTAGACGCAAGTTCACTGCGAGCTGCAACGCCCTCGTTATCAATGTATTGATGAAGTTCAGTTAAAATCATACTACTTGCACCTCTAGTGCTTTCTGCTTATTGCCAACTTTCTTGAAGACGCGATACGTCACCACAAAACCACCAGCAATCGCCACCATCCATACTGCACTTGTCACTGGATGTGCAGCAAAGTTTGCCGCTTGGTAGTAGAAGGTCGCACCAAAGTACCCAAGAGCCATCGTCCAAACCGCGATGAAGCGTGCAAACATCTGACCAAATTCACGAACATAAGCACCCATCGCTGCCACACAAGGCGTGTAAAGCAGGATAAGAATCAAGTAAGCAAATGCAGCATGGCCAGAAACAAATTTGTCTTTCAGATTACCAAAGATAGACGAATCAACTTCTTGGTCTGCAGCAACAGAGCCAGAATCCGATAAGTCACCCACTTCAATACCTAGCGGATCTGAATAGCTCAAGCCAGATAGGTTTTCAGGGATAGTCATTACTGCTTCTTGCAAGCTTGCAGTTAAATCAAACTCAGCTGGTTCTTCATCAGAAGGCGTTGTGTACAGGCTATTTAATGTACCGACAACGGCTTCTTTAGCAAAAATACCGGTAATGATACCAACCGTTGCTGGCCAGTTCTCTTCAGTAATACCAATCGGTTGGAATACAGGTGTTACAACTTGAGCCGCTTTAGACAGTACTGAATTTTCGCTGTCTTCATTACCAAAGCTTCCGTCCATACCTAGAGAGTTTAGGAAGCTAAGAATAGCCACAACCATCACGATTGTTTTACCTGCACCAAGTACGAAACGCTTCAGCTTCTGCCAAGTTTTTAGCATTACGTTTTGCACTGTCGGCAATTCGTAATCTGGCATTTCCATCACTAAGCTATCGCTGCTACCAGGGTAGATCGTATTTTTCAAGAACAGCCCCGTAAATACAGAAGCAACGATACCCATGATGTACAGAGCGAACACTACGTTTTGTCCCGCGCCAGGAAAGAATGCCGCTGCGAACAGTGCGTATACCGGTAAACGAGCACCACATGACATAAACGGCGCCATTGATGCTGCCAATTTACGTTCGCGCTCTTGGTCAAGAGTACGAGTTGCCATGATTGAAGGCACGTTACAACCAAAGCCCAGTACAAGTGGGACAAATGCTTTGCCCGGTAAGCCAATCTTCTGCATCACTTTATCAAGTACGAATGCAGCACGAGCCATGTAGCCTGAGCTTTCTAGTACCGCTAAGAATAGGTAAAGCGCTGCGATAACTGGAATAAAGGTCGCAACCGTTTGAATACCACCGCCAATACCATCAGCAAGTATAGTGACTAACCAAACCGGTAAATGGCCATCTAATAAGTGGTGTCCGCCATCAACTAATATTGCCCCAACACCAATATCAAAGAAGTCGATAAACGCACTACCGATATTGATAGAGAACATGAACATTAGGTACATGATGACGAAGAAGAAAGGAATACCGACCCATTTATTCAAAATGAATTGGTCTGCTTTCTCAGTAAAGTTACGGCTTAGTTTCCCTTCACTGCGACGAACACGTTTACAAAGGTCATATAAGAAAGTGTATTTAGCGTCAGCAACAGCAAGGTCAATATCGAAATCGGCGCCTAGGCGCACACTGTCGATTTGAGTACGAGTTTGAGGAGCCAATCCGTTCAATACTAAGTAATCATTTTCTAAAGCACGAATAGCCAGAGCTCGGTGAGATACGTCAGCATCATCAAATTGTGACTCAACAGAAGGGATAAGAGCTTCTAACGCGGCATCGTAATCAATAGAGATAGGATCAAGACTCACACCTTGAACAAGCAGTTTATGCAGACGCTCTTTAAAACGTGCAACTTGGCCTTTGTCGTTTGCAGACAAGCTTAAAACTGGACAGCCAAGCTCTTTCTCTAGCGCTTTAAGGTTAATCACCTGACGCTCACGCTTTAATACATCCATCTTGTTCAATACAACGATCATTGGGCGACCCAACTCTCGTAATTGTAATGTCATGTATAAGCTTCGTTCTAAGCAGCTTGCATCTACAACATTGATGATCACATCTGCAGGGTGAGTTAGCACAGCACGAGACGCGATAGATTCATCGATACTGTTCGCATCATTACCACTGTCTAGTGCGTAGATACCCGGTAAATCCGTTAGCTGAAACTGATCACCAGCGTGCGAATACAAACCCGTCTTCTTTTCTACGGTTACACCAACCCAGTTACCAACGTGCTGCTTAGCACCAGTTAAGGCGTTAAATAATGTTGTTTTACCACTATTCGGGTTACCAACGGTAAGAACTTGATAATCCATTTAGATAACCTCGATTTGTTCTGCAATGCTTTCACGAATGGCGATAGAAACACCTCTCACCTCCACTTGAAGTGGATCACCCATCGGCGCACGACGGATTAGCGTCACCTCAGTTTTTGGCAACATGCCCATAACCATAAGTTTTTTTCTAACGTCCGGTGTTAAGCCTGTTAGTGCAACAATAGAAGCCGCTTTTCCTTGCTCGAGTTGTGAGAGTTTCATAAATGCCCAATTCGTGACTGATAATGAGAAAGATTGTTATTACCGCCATGATACACATACATGACCACAATTCTATTGTGTGAAATCAATGTTTTCGAAAATACATACTCGTAAATTTCGTTAAAAACGTTTACGTCAAAAACGTTACTTTCAACAAACAACGAGAACTACCTCACTAGTACCAATCAAGGAAAACCAACACAAATCATTAATTATCAACAACTTAAAATAATGTCGGTTTTCTCATGGCCATCTGTCGTTAATTTTATAAGTAAAATAAGTGGGCAGACGTATAGTTACTCCAACGAAGAGAAACTACTTCTCTTTAATTTTATTCCAGAGGTGATGTGGCTTGCCATATCACTCCGGCAGCAAGCGAAGGTGTCCTTGGCACCCGTGGTATAGTCCCCCCGGCTATACCACGATATTTTTTTTCTTCCTTTTGTTTTATCCCAACAGCCTTTCAAACTCCCCACAGCTCTCTATCTCTATCTCTATCTCTATCTCTATCTCTATCTCTATCTCTATCTCTATCTCTATCTCTATCTCGTATCTCGTATCTCGTATCTCGTATCTCGTATCTCGTATCTCGTATCTC
>NZ_JAPHPW010000038.1 GCF_026241515.1 Vibrio sp. 14G-20 | reverse complement strand
AGAGCCTACTCTAAGCTTAATGGCTTGAGAGTGAGGCGGACCATATAATTAAGCCGAGAGTCGATATTATCGCTCTCGGCTTTCTTTTGTTTGGACTTATTACTTAGGCGCTATAGCTTAGACGCTTTAGTTTAGACGCTATAGCTTGGTCGCTATGGAGTGATGAGCAAACTAAGCGCTCGTTGGGAATGCTTCCGCATACGCTTCCATAAAGTCTTTGCGAATATCTTGCTCTAAATGAATCGCTTTTTCGGTCGGACAGAAGATCATAAAGTGTACTTCTTGCTCACCTGTCGAACTGCTCGTGATATGGATGTGAGGCTCAGAACCTGGAAGATCAACGCCAGCGTGCTTTTCGATCACACCGTTGTAACGGCGGGCAACATCGATAAACTCTTCACAGTGCTCTTCAATTTTCACAATAAGACCCGGCACCATAGGGTATAGGTTTACAAAGTCTTTCACCGTCACAAAAAAGTTATGATAAACATAGCGTTTCATGAAGTTGAGGTTCTTTACCGGATAAGTGAAGAACATACTATTAGGCAGCGTGGCTGTCTTGCCAGTGAAGTGATATTGCCCATGACACAAATCGATTTCTTGAATCACAGTCGCCATCAAATTGTGCTCAATCACCTCACCGCTGATTTTACCCACTTCGATCCAGTCGCCGATTCTAAATGAGCGAGAACTCGCACGTTGAATAGAACCGGTGAAACACAAAATGATCTCTTTTGAGGCCACTACTATAGCAACAGCAATGGCCGTTACTGACAGCGCAAACTCGCTGATTTCGGATTTCCACAACACAAATAACGTTACAACAATAATCGCGAATGTGCCGTTTTTGGTTCGTGACATCCAGTTACGTTGGTCTTCGCTAAGGAAAGCAACATCACCTCTTATTTGAGATAAGGTGATTCGGCGAATGATTAATATAATAGTGATAATCAACGCACTAAAAATAAACTTATGAGCGAGTAGAAGATCAATTACTTGCCACAACTTTTCCATTACTTATTCCTTTAGCTTTATAACGACGAGCTTTACAACAATTAGCATTTTCACGATTAGCGGAAACTTCGCTATGAAAAAGCGCTCAATTGTTGAGCGCTTTCTTACGTACCTAAATCAGCTATTGGTAAGGCTATCATTTTATCTTGGCAGAAGTAATAAATTGACCAAAAGTTTCACACCAAATCACAACCGTATTAAATCGATTAAGATCAGTACCTTCGGGAAGCTCAACCATAAAACGGTCGAATGTTTTCACATCTCCGACTCTCAGTAACTCGTTCTTGCTGTCATTGAAAGCTTGCTCGGTTTCAATGAACTTAGGTGAGAGGTAGACCTTGTAATCAGGCCCCGGCGCCAATTCACCTTCAAAAGCGATCGCGCTTTCAGATACTGAGACGATGCCTTCTCCCCAGTGCAAGAAGTCACTGTCTTGTCGATCTTTAGTGAACTCACCCGTGTAGATAGCCTGCTCACTGATCGCTTCAACAGAACTTGAGGAAGGAGAATCAGGCTCAATCAAGATAGGTAATGCGTAAACACCCAGCCCAAAACCAAAAGCACCCACGGCTAAGTGGGTGCAAAGTAAAACTAACTTTTTCATCGCGTACTCCCTTATGCTTAAAGAGAGTATTATTGAATACTCTCAAAAATACAAAGAGATATAACGCTCTGATGTTCTATTTTTGGTAATGCGTTGCTGTACGTTGAGACAATTCGACAATCACTTTTACCGCTTGCTCCATGCCTTGAATGGTAATGAACTCATGAATTCCGTGGAAGTTGTAGCCGCCAGTAAAGATATTCGGACATGGTAGCCCCATGAAAGATAAACGAGCACCGTCTGTACCACCTCGGATAGGTTTGATCATTGGCTCAACATCGCACTCAATCATCGCTTGCTTCGCCAATTCAATAATATGTTGATGCGGTTCAACCATCTCTTTCATGTTGAAGTAGCTATCGGTTAGCACCAGCTCAACACGGCCTTTCTCAAGACGCTCATTCAGCTCATCCACTTTCTGTTGCATGAATGCCTTACGCGCTTCTACACCCTCACGTTCAAAATCACGGATGATGTAACCCAGTTCAGAGCGAGCCACACCCATTTCCGCCGACTTCAGGTGGTAAAAACCTTCATAACCTTCTGTGCACTCTGGTGTTTCTTGTGCTGGCATCATCAATTGGAATTGCGCTGCTATGTTCATCGAGTTCACCATTTTGCCTTTTGCGGTACCCGGGTGAACGTTCACGCCATGACAGATAACATCGGCGCTCGTGGCATTAAAGTTCTCAAATTCCAACTCCCCTACTGGGCCACCATCGATGGTGTACGCCCACTCAGCGCCAAATTTTTCAACGTCAAACAGGTTTGCACCGCGACCAATCTCTTCATCCGGTGTGAAACCAATGCAGATGTCGCCGTGTTTGATGTCTGGATTCGCTTTCAGGTAAGCAATTGCACTGATGATTTCAGCGATGCCCGCTTTGTTGTCGGCACCAAGCAGAGTTGTGCCGTCAGTCGTAATAAGGTCGTGACCATGTAAAGAATCAAGGTCTGGGTATTGGCTTGGGTTCAAACTCTCGCCACTTTCCCCTAATTCAATCGTTCCACCTCGGTAATCTTTAATCATTTGTGGTTTCACGTTGGCGCCTGATGCGTCAGGAGCGGTATCCATGTGTGCCACAAAGCCAATCGCAGGCACTGGATAATCGACATTCGACGGCAGTTTCGCCATCAAGTATCCATTATCATCTAAAGACACATCAACTAAGTCTAATGCCACCAATTCTAACTTTAAGGCTTCAGCAAAGGTAATTTGACCCGGTGAACTTGGGCATTGCTGATTAGAAGGATCGGATTTGGTATCAAAAGTAACGTAATTCAGAAAACGTTCTACAAGCTTTTCCATAATTCATCTCACCATGGATTAAGTAATTGATTTACTGACTTAATTATTAAGATAGATAAGCGATGTATTTTTAGAAACATACGAACGCACAGTCAGTAGCGAGGGTTTTCATCTTACGCCCCTGACCATGTATGTAATTGCTCTAAATCATTATTGTGCGAAATTAGATGCGCTTCCTATACTTGAAAACAGAGGGTTTCGTCAGTTCAACATTGCATACGGATGATAAGAGATCGCTTTGTACGCATTCTACGCCCTCCGCTCTCAGCCTAAAAAAAGTACAAAGTGGATGATGATCACAATTTATCCTTGATGCAGAATCTGTCATACGTTACACGGAGACACAGTTATGACGATTAATAAATATTTCATTTTCTCTCCTCAAGCCTCTGAGGAAACGCTTCAACCAGTATTAACTGAGAAAGAAGTTCAAAGGCAGGAAGCTCTAAGACAGGCGCAGACCCAGGGTGGATTAGACACAAACGCGACCTCGTAACTCAATGAATACCTAGCACTATTAAGACCCCTATAATAAAGCTCTACGCTCTATCCTGTAGAGCTTTTTTTATTTTTGATCTGTTCTCCTATCCCCCACTCCCAAAAAAGCTGAACATTAAACCTTCGCTCATTGCTTGTTGTTCTTCAATTCTCGCTCACCGTTTGGCTCATAGTTTCTCGCGAATGTATTTTCACGCATTGCACACACTAGCTTGCAGCGCTGAGAAATGACTCACTAAACTCCCCGATGCCATACCTTGTCGTGTCATTTTGTGCTAATAATTCATATTCGTTTTCATTCCTCACTCGCCCTCTTTTCAAAACTATAATGCGAGTACCAGAGAACCTAACCACAGGAACCCCGAATTCAATGGAATATTCAAAGCTAGGAAGTAGTCAAATTCCCGTTTCCCGTATCTGTCTTGGCAGCATGACTTGGGGGCTACAAAATACGCAACAACAAGCCGACCAACAGATTGAGTACGCATTAAGCCAAGGTATTAACTTTATCGATACTGCAGAGATGTACGCGGTTCCACCTTCTCCAGATACCTACGGAAAAACAGAAGCGATCATTGGTAACTGGTTATCGCGTAACCCACAGCGTCGACAAGAGTTGATCATTGCGAGCAAAATTGCCGGGCCTGGGCTTCCTTGGGTTCGAGATGGTGGCCCGATAACGGGTGAAGCCGTGATCGCCGCGGTTGATGCGTCATTACAACGCCTACAAACCGATTATATTGATCTTTACCAACTTCACTGGCCAAATCGCACTACACCTCACTTTGGTAAGCATTTCCCTAATCACATTCGATTCAGTGATATTGACCGAAAGCAGCATGAAGCTGAGATGTTGGAGATCCTACAAGCACTGGCAAGCTGCATTAAAGCGGGGAAAATTCGCCATGTCGGGCTTTCAGATGATTCCACTTGGGGCATTAACACATATCTCAAGCTGAGTGAAAAACACGATTTGCCACGTATGGTTTCGATTCAAAATGAATTTAGCCTGCTGCACGCAAAAGACTGGCCATATCTAATTGAGAACTGTGTGCATGAAGATGTCGCTTATCTGCCATGGTCACCTTTAGCTGCAGGCATGTTGAGTGGAAAGTACATCGATGGCGCAAGGCCGGAAGGCAGCCGTTGGACTTACATGCAACGTAAAGGCATCTTCCGTGATACTGAATCTGCCAATGAAGCGGTTAAAGGCTATGTTGAAGTAGCAAACGCTCACGGGTTTACACCAAGCCAACTTGCATTGGCATGGTGTAATCAAGTTGATGGTGTCACCTCCACAATTATTGGTGCAACCACCATGGAACAACTGAAAGAAAACGTAGCGGCTTTCAGCAAGCCTCTATCAGAACAGATACTCACTAATATCAACACAGTGTTTAAGCGCTACCCTGTTCCATATTAAGCTGTAAGTTCACCTAGCCTTCACAGTTCGCCTAACCTTCTCGGTTCAGCGAGACTTAGGTAAGTAAATCTCATAAGAGCGCGCTATTTAGTGCGCTTTTCTTTTCTAAGTGGGTCGCTTTTGCTTTTTATGTGGATCGCATTGAGTCATCACGCTTTTGGTTCTCCAACCTTTGCTCTATAATGCGCGGGCTTATATCTAGGATAAAAACATGATTTCAAAAAACCAATTAAAACTCCTTCGTGCTTTGGGCCAAAAGAAACAACGTAAAGCCCACGGCCTGTTTCTAGTTCAAGGTGAAAAGAACGTTCTTGAGCTGTTCAATAGTGACTTAGTCGTGAAGAACGTCTTTGCTACCGCTGATTTCCTATCTGAAAATCACGCGTCATTGATTGAGTTTGATTGTGTTGAAGCCTCACTAGATGACCTAACCAAGGCAAGCACTTTGGTAAGTAACAACGCAGCGATTGCTGTAGTTGAGATCCCAACGTTTGAATTACCAAAAGCAACTGGATTGATGATTGCGCTGGATGGCGTGTCTGATCCGGGCAACCTAGGTACGATTATTCGCGTAGCAGACTGGTATGGCATTAAGCATATCGTTGCGAGCAGCGATTGTGCAGACCCATACAACCCTAAAACAATCAGCGCGACTATGGGTAGCTTTGGCCGAGTACACGTAAGCCAAACAGACTTACCTGAATACTTAGAGCAAGCGAACCTACCTGTTTACGGCGCTTTCTTAGAAGGCGAAAGTGTTCATAAGACAGAATTTACTGCCAACGGTATTTTACTAATGGGTAGTGAGTCTCACGGCATTCGTGAACACGCCGCTAAATACGTGACTGATAAGATTACGATTCCAGCATTCGGTGGCGCAGAGTCTCTGAATGTAGCAATGGCGACAGGTATTATTCTCGACAACATGCGTCGTCAACATAGCTAGATCTCATAAGCTAACGAGCCAGTCGACAGTGTTCAGATATTAAAAAGGCGTATTGATTAAATCAGTACGCCTTTTTATTTGAGTTCTTTTCAACAATTACTTTTCTAGCATTGCCAACTTATCAGCGACACCATTCCACTTTTCAGCGTCATCCATCGGTGCTTTTACTTCCGTTTGTACTGGCCAGATCTCGGCAAGCTCGGCATTCACTTCAATAAAGACCTTTTGATCTTCTGGCAGTTCATCTTCTTGGAAGATCGCTTGAGCGTCGCATTCAGGTACACATAAACCACAATCAATGCATTCGATTGGGTTGATTACCATGAAATTCGGGCCTTCATGGAACGCATCTGCGGGGCATACCGCCACACAGTCTGTGTATTTACATTGAATACAATTATCGCCTACGACAAATGCCATGATGCTCTGCTCTATAAGTTAGTCAAAATTGAAGAATGGAGGATAATACTCATCCCAAGGCAAAATTCAACATCATACGGCTCTAATATCGTGTCTATTTGCTCCATGTTTCCAAATTAGTATGACAGATAAATCAATTTCTCGTAAAATGCGCGCCATTGTGAGCTTATCGCTTCTTTCAACATCAGCGTTTTCATCAAACTCTGCGTTTAGAAGCGGTCTAGCTAAGACACCTATAAAAACGAGACATCAAAATGATACGTTTAACCGAAATTAAACTCCCCCTAGACCACGAAGAATCAGCCATTCAAGACGCTATTGAAGCGAAGCTTGGCATTAATTCTGATCAGGTACTTTCTTTTAATATCTTTAAACGTGGCTACGATGCTCGTAAGAAATCAAAAATCTTACTTATCTACACGCTTGACGTTCTCGTTGAAAACGAAGCTGAGTTGTTAGAGCAATTCATTAGCGACCCACACGTAAAAGTGACTCCCGACATGGAGTACAAATTCGTTGCGAAAGCCGTTGAGAACCAAACTGAACGCCCTGTCGTTATCGGTTTTGGCCCTTGTGGTTTGTTCGCTGGCTTAGTGCTTGCTCAAATGGGCTTCAACCCAATCATCGTTGAGCGTGGTAAAGAAGTCCGTGAACGTACGAAAGATACCTTTGGTTTCTGGCGTAAGCGTACGCTGAACACTGAATCAAACGTACAGTTTGGTGAAGGTGGCGCAGGTACTTTCTCTGACGGTAAGCTATACAGCCAAGTTAAAGATCCAAAACACTACGGCCGTAAGGTAATCGAAGAGTTTGTTGCTGCAGGCGCACCAGAAGAAATTCTATACGTAAGTAAGCCGCACATTGGTACCTTTAAACTGGTTACCATGATTGAAAAAATGCGCGCTTCTATCATTGAGCTAGGTGGCGAAATCCGCTTCAGCACTCGCGTTGATGACGTTCATATGGAAGACGGTCAAATCACTGGTTTGACGCTTTCTAACGGTGAAGAGATTAAGTCTCGCCACGTTGTACTGGCTGTTGGCCATAGTGCTCGTGATACGTTTGAAATGCTGCACGAACGTGGCGTTTACATGGAAGCTAAGCCTTTCTCTGTTGGTTTCCGCATCGAACACAAGCAAGCAATGATCGATGAAGCTCGCTTCGGTAAGAACGCAGGTAACCCTATCCTAGGTGCTGCAGACTACAAACTGGTTCACCACTGTAAGAATGGCCGCACTGTATACAGCTTCTGTATGTGCCCAGGCGGTACTGTAGTAGCTGCGACGTCTGAAGAAGGCCGCGTAGTAACTAACGGCATGAGCCAATACTCTCGTGCAGAACGTAACGCAAACAGCGCAATCGTTGTAGGTATCGACCCAGAGCGTGATTACCCAGGTGATGCACTAGCAGGTATCCGTTTACAACGTGAGTTAGAAAGTGCCGCTTATGTTCTAGGTGGCGAGAACTACGATGCCCCTGCACAGAAAATCGGTGACTTCCTAAAAGGTCGCGATCCAAGTGAAATCGGTGAAGTAAAACCATCATTCACACCGGGTATCCACCTAACTGACATTTCAAAAGCGCTACCTGATTTTGCTATCGAAGCGATTCGTGAAGCAATCCCAGCGTTCGAGAAGAAGATTAAAGGCTTCTCTACGCCAGACGGCCTATTAACTGGTGTTGAGACTCGTACGTCTTCTCCTGTATGCATCAAGCGTGGTAAAGACTTCCAAAGCATCAACCTTAAGGGCTTCTTCCCTGCTGGTGAAGGCGCAGGCTACGCAGGCGGTATCCTTTCTGCTGGTATCGATGGTATTAAGGCTGCAGAAGCGCTAGCACTATCAATGGCAGAGCAAAACCAAGCCGAGAAGATTGAGATCGCTTAAGCGCTTTCGATAAACCCGCGCTAAATAGCGAACACCCAAAACTGAAAATCCAGTGTCTTGTCGACACTGGATTTTTTTATGTGCATGTGACTAGCGGTAAACAAGCAACATGGTAGAATGCAGCCATTAATCTTATCCTCATATAAGATTGTTGAACCTTTCCATCGCTATTTAGCCAAATCATACCGAGAAACTTATGCCATTTTCCAAGCTTGGATTAAGCTCACCTATTGTTAAAGCCGTTGCAAAACAAGGCTATGAAAAGCCAACCTCTATTCAAGAAAAAGCAATTCCTATTGTGCTTTCTGGTAAGAACCTAATTGCTGCTGCACAAACAGGTACAGGTAAAACTGCGAGCTTTGTTCTCCCTATCTTAGAAATGCTAAGTAAAGGTGAAACACAACGTAAAAAACGTATTCGCGCTGTTATTCTGACACCAACTCGTGAGCTTGCGATTCAGGTTGAACAGAACATTACTAAGTACGCGAAATTCCTAAACCTAACATCACTAGCGATGTACGGTGGCGTATCTTACCAACACCAGAAAGACCGCTTGATCGAAGGTGTCGATATTCTTGTGGCAACACCAGGTCGTTTGATCGATATGTACGGACAACGTGCCGTTCACTTTGATGAAGTTGAAGTTCTGGTTCTTGATGAAGCCGACCGCATGCTAGACATGGGTTTCATCGAAGACATCAACAAGATCATCGCGCGTTTGCCACAAAACATTCAAAACCTCTTGTTCTCAGCAACGCTATCAACGCCAGTTCGTGCGCTAGCGAAAAGCGCAATCAGTGAAGCAGAAGAGATTTCTATCGCCAAAACTGACGCTTCTAAAGCGAACATCGAACAATGGTTGGTGACCGTCGATAAAGACCGTAAGTCAGCACTATTAAGCCACATGATCACTGACGGTGAGTGGGATCAAGCGCTTATTTTTATCGAGACTAAGCACGGCGCGGCTAAATTGGTTGCTCAGCTTGAAAAGCGTGGTATCGAAGCGGAAGCTTTCCACAGTGGACGTAGCCAAGCGATTCGTGAAAAGATTCTGGCTGATTTCAAAAAAGGTCGTCTAAAATATCTAGTTGCAACAGGTGTTGCTGCTCGTGGTATCGATATCGATAACCTAAGCCGCGTAGTGAACTACGACATCCCATTCCCAGCAGACGACTATGTTCACCGTATTGGTCGTACAGGCCGTGCTGATGCTTCTGGTGAAGCGATCTCTTTCCTATCGAAAGATAACTTCAAGAACCTGTGCATCATTGAAAAACGTCTTGGCCACTTGATTGAACGTCGCGTTGTTGAAGGTTTCGAACCACGCAAAGAAGTACCAATTTCAGTATTGAACTTCGTTCCTAAGAAGAAAAGAGAACAGCAACAAGACTAAGTAATTTCAGCTACAGAAAATACAAAAGTCACGTAAGCCAAAATGAAAATCAAACGAAGCCCTATGTGGCTTCGTTTTGTTCTTTGAAATACAAATAAAACTGAGGCAATAAGATGATCACTCCTATCGCAACGAGGTTAACCCGTGGCCAAGACCTAAAGCTTGAACTCCAAAAGCTTGTGACAGCGCACAATATCTCAGCGGGCTCTGTCGCGTCGTGTGTCGGGTGTGTTTCTCAACTCAATATTCGTTTGGCTAATGCGAACAACACCAAGCTAATTACAGCTCCGTTCGAAATTGTGTCACTAATAGCAACGCTAACCCCAAACCACCAGCATGTTCATATATCCGTTGCTGATGAAAATGGAAATGTGATTGGTGGGCACTTGCTTGAAGGGACGATTATCGCGACCACTGCTGAATTGATTGTTCACCGCTACGATACCTTGACCTTCAACAGAGAGCATGACGATTCGACAGGTTACACTGAGCTCACTATCAGCAACAACACGCAATAGATTGACCCGTAGCAGCACTAGCGCCCCATATAAAGCGATACAACCAAATAGTATTAGGAAACACGATGGCTCCAAACTCCGCAGATTCCGTTATCGTTCTCGATTTCGAAACCACAGGCTTATCACCAAATATGGGTGACCGAGCGATTGAAATCGGTGCGGTTAAATTAGTTAACGGCGAAGTCGTCGACACCTTCCAGCAACTCATGAACCCAGGGTTTCGTGTTAGCGGGTTCATTGAAAGCTATACCGGAATCAATAACCGTATGTTAAGCACAGCGGCCAGTTGCAGTGAAGTGATGGACGAGTTTGCAGACTTTATACAAGGCAGCCAACTTGTTGCTCACAATGCGTCGTTTGATAAGCGCTTTCTCGATGCGGAATTAGACTTTATTGGCCGAGACTACACAGGCAAGTTCGCTTGCTCAATGTTGATTGCTCGCCGTCTCATCCAAGACGCACCGACTCATAAGCTAGGCGACCTTGTGCGTTTTAAGAATATCGACAACGACGGTACTTTCCACAGAGCGTTAGCCGATTCAGAAATGACAGCACGATTGTGGTTATTGATGATTGATGAACTGCAAAGTGATCACGGCATTCAACAGCCGAGCTTTCAACTGATGCAGAAAATATCTAAGACCGCTAAAGGCTCGATTCCAAAGCTGCTAATGAGCAATCGCAATTAAAGCTATCAACTACAAACCATAGATCGAAATAAAGGCTGATTCGTTTCGCGAAATCAGCCTTATTATATACGAGTGTTACTTAGAGCCGCCCTACTCTTGCAGTGCCACCAGCGTTGACTTGAGGCTATCTAATTCATTCATAAAATATACCCATTGCTTATCACTACTTGTGGCTGCGATATCGACCAAGAATTTGGCGGATGTCTCCGTATTCTTAGTAAGCGTGGATTCAAGGCCATCAGGATAATAAGCTTCATGGTTAAGCAACAGCTTCATAATAATAGGCTGAGCAATATGCAAATCAGTCTTCTTTTCAGTAAGCGTCGATAGAGCCTGATATGTATTATTTTGATATTTTCGCCAGCTATCATTGGTATTTATCCACTCTTGCGACCAAGCAAAAATAATCTGTTTTTGTTCTTTCGATACCGAACCTAACCATCGTTCTAGCCTTTCTTCTACTCGTTCTCGGTATCGCTCTCTCGAATCTTCATCATTTAATGACAATCTTTCTTGGTAGGAATCTTGTTGTTTCTCTCGAAGATTTTTAAGGAACTGATTATCTTGTTTCACACTTAGCTGCATACTTAACGCGTAAACATCGGGTGCAAACTTATTAACGATCGCGCGAATATGATTTTTAATTTGATCACTTTGGTTAACGATAAAAGCAGAGGAGAGCTCGGAGCGATCAACATTTTCAATCACTTCTAATTGCGAGACGTACAACGGTAGTTGAGTTTTTTTGTGCCATTGCTGTAACAAACCCAATCGCTCTTCAAGTTCTGATTCTTGACTGTTAGTAAGAGAAACAAAGTCTTCGATATAACTCACAATAAACCAGCTTATGTTGTTATAGGCGAATTTCGTACCACACCCAGCAAATAGAAAACAGATCAATACGACTAGCCAACGGCACTTTCTCATTACACCCTCTCACAGCATTTTACTGAACGACGAATCTCTAAACGATCTTATAACACTAGCTACAAAATCAGGCTCTCGTAAAACTTTCAGATAAATTGAGACTTAACCTTGATAAACTAACCATTTCGACAAATGATTAAACTAAAAATAATTAATAGCAGTGATAAAACTTAATTTTTATTGTTCATTTGAGGTAATACGAACCCTATAAAAGAAATGGTGACGTATTTTAAAATGATTAATATTTGGGAGGTAAGCTATGGCCGCTACTCCTCATTATACAAGCGAGTTAGAGTACGAGCTTTGTTATTTTGACGATGGAAGACTAACCACAATTACGATATCCGCTAATAATCGACAGGAAGCGATGACTTGGTATCTTAGCGAAGGAAGACATATCAACGATTTCTATTCGATCAGACCTGATGAATAAACGTTTGATACGTTACTAACTGTGGAACACCCTTTACTGCATTATCATTAGCATGACTTAGCAGTAAAGGGAGACAATCTCGAATTACTTCAGAATTCGGGCGCGGAATTGACGACCCTTCATTTTACCTGATTCGATTTTACCTAATGCTTTCTTAGCCATTGATCTTTCTACAGCAACGTAAGCACGCATCGCGAACAAGTTGATCTTACCTACTGATTTACCATCAATGCCGCCTTGGCCAGTCAACGCACCAAGAATATCACCAGCGCGAAGTTTAGCCTTCTTGCCGCCATCAATCTGGATAGTCACCATGTTTGAGTAATATGGTTTAGCAATTGGTTTTGCTGGCATCTGAGACGGTTCAATTGGCATATCCATGTACTCATCAATTTGAGCAACACGGTGCATCTCTTTTTCGCTAAAGAAGCTGATAGCTACGCCTTTGCTTCCTGCACGTCCAGTACGACCGATGCGGTGTACGTGAACTTCAGGATCGCGAGACAACTCAAAGTTGAACACAGCGTCTAGGTTATCAACATCAAGACCACGAGCAGCTACATCGGTTGCAACCAAGATAGAGATGGTTTTGTTTGAGAACTGGACCAAAGCTTGGTCACGTTCACGCTGTTCCATGTCGCCATGAAGCTCGATCACGCTGAAGCCACGGTGGCTAAGCTCGTCGTTTACATTCTGCACTTCTTTCTTAGTGTTACAGAACACAACCGCAGATTCTGGTTGATGATGAAGAAGCAGTAGTTCTAGTGCGTCATCACGAGCTTCAGTACCTTCAACTTTGTAAAAGTGTTGTTGGATGCTTGAGTGGTCGTGCGTTGATTCAACCTTCACCATTTCTGGGTTACGCATGATGCGGTCTGCAACAGATTTAATCTGTTTAGGGAAAGTCGCACTAAACAATAATGTTTGGCGATCTTTTGGTGCCGCTTCAATCACAGCATCCAAAGCGTCTTGGAAGCCCATTTCTAGCATGCGATCGGCTTCATCTAACACAAGTGTGTTCAACTCAGACAGGTCAATACGATCTTTCTCTAGGTGGTCAAGAATACGACCAGGAGTGCCCACAAGAATGTGTGCGCCATGCTCTAGTGAACCAATCTGTGGGCCCATTGGCATACCGCCACATAGTGTCAGCACTTTAATATTGTGAATGCCACGAGCAAGAGTGCGAATCTCTTTTGCTACTTGGTCTGCAAGCTCACGAGTCGGACATAACACTAAAGATTGAACACGAAAACGCTTAACGCGTAGGTTTTGCAGCACGCCTAAACCAAAGGCAGCTGTTTTACCTGAACCCGTTTTACCCTGACCGATAACATCCTTGCCATCCAGAATAGTAGGAAGACTCAACGCTTGAATAGGCGTCATTTCAGTATAACCAAGAGAATCTAACGTATTTAGAAGCTCTGGCTTAAGGGCGATTGAAGAGAATTTTGAAGTGCTCAATGGAAATATCCAACTGGTGAAAAACAGAGTGCATTATGAGTGTTTTTGAAAATTATTCCACTTTAATCACAGTTTTGAAGAAACATGTTAGGCGAACACAAAAAAGCCAGCTTTGTTAGCTGGCTTTTGCATCTATTCGAATCGCTTTCTATGGCACACCGTGGCCTTTAGATGCAACCCATACGCGATACCACTGCTCACGAGTCAGTTCGATTTTCAGTGCATCAACGGCCGTCTTCACACGTTCAATCTTTCCTGAGCCAATAATTGCAATTGGGTTAGATGGTAAACGACGAACCCAAGCGTAAATCACTTGGTCAATGCTATCTGCACTCACTTCTTGGCGAATTGCTTCTAGCTCATCACGAACGCGAATCGCTTGTGCGGAATCGCCACTGAAGATGCTACCACCACCGAGACAAGACCACGCCATAGGACGAGTACGGTTCATCTGCAGTTGATCCAGCGTGCCATCATGGGCCACTTCGAAGTTCAATGGGTTGATTTCAACTTGGTTAGTCACCAGTGGCTTACCGAGTCGAGATTGCAGTAAGTCGAACTGACGTGGTGAAAAGTTAGAGACACCGAAGTGCTTAACTTTGCCGACCTTATGCAGTTCAGCGAACGCTTCTGCTACTTCATCCGCATCCATCAGTACATCTGGGCGGTGAATCAGTAAGACATCAAGTTCGGTTACACCCAAACGCTCTAGAGAATTATTTACTGATTGGTAAATATGGTGTGCGCTAGTGTCATAGTGATTGATCTTGCGATCAGGAGTGTGGTCACCACACAAGTTGATATCGCACTTGGTGACGATTTGAATATCATCACGAAGGCTTGGCTCAAGCGCTAATGCTTCACCAAACAACTTTTCACATTGGTAATTACCGTAAATATCCGCGTGATCAACAGTTGTGATGCCAAGATCAATGTGCTGCTTAAGGAAAGTCAGGCGTTGTTGCGGGGTCATACCCCATTCTGCTGTACGCCAGTATCCTTGCACCAACTCAGAAAGTTCTGGGCCTTGTGGCGCTGTCGTTACTCTTGCAACCATGGGTTGTCTCCTTTATCAATACTGAACGTATCCTAAGCTCGTTTTACCGAAGGCTCAACGTATAACAAATGGCAAAGGTAAACGCTTATTAAAAATGTGAGAGCCACAGAAAAACGAACACTTAAATGAATAATAGCTTGCTGTCTGCCCGTCAGCCGTTCTCCTGAAAGGGCTTGTTTACTCTGATGAATGACGAAACTATCTATAAATTTGAGCAATTAAAGACGATTTAGTTCAACCGTTAAATTGTCACCATCACTATGCAGCTGAATCCAAGGAACTGAAGAACCAGAAGAAGATGAGGAAGAACTAGGCACATTCCATAAACTCATTTGCTCAGAGGAATGATGTGGTGCATTGATGAATTCGACGAGTTGTTTATCTACCTTATCGTAACCAACGCCTTCACGTTTCGCTTGTTCAAGTTGAGCGACCACATCGAACTCATCCTCTCCAATCCGAATTGAGCTAAGAGCAAAGCCATCTTGACGAAGGTATGCCTGAAGCTTTGTGTGACTTAGGTTCGAGTATGGAAGGTTAAGACGAACCACCGCTACGCTTGAGTCACCCAACTCCAGTTCAACATAAACATCCAGATCGTAATATTGAGTGAGGTCGCTACAAAGCAGAGTGCCTTCTATGTCACCACAATCCATGAGATCGATATCGTTAATATAGTTTTGAGAACTTGGCTGAACAGAACTTGTATTGAATACCGTTCGCAACCACCAGCTTTCACTCGCTTGCGCAGAGAATGAAAGGGTATTCAAAACCAATAACAAAGGTAGGATTAAGACAGGAAAAGCTCTCATTAATTGTTCTTATTCGCGCGGTATGAAGCGCCCATTATACGTGACCAATCAACAAACAACCGCTCAAGGCACAAATTTTAGGCGAAAAAAAACGGGCATACATGCCCGCTAGATAAATTCTATCGCCGAATAACGTAATCCGTCACGTTGAGAACCATTACGGAACTAACAATACCATTTCGACGACTCACATACAACATGTCATACCAATTATTTATAGCCGCCTTCAATCGCAGGCTCTTCAAGTGATAGCCTTACTTTATTTCGTTGGATTGCTTCTGGTGGCAAGCTGATGAAACCGTACTGATTCAACACGCCTTGATGCTCTTCCGACAGAGTAAGCCCAACAAAGAACTTCTCCTGTTCCGTAAAGCCTTTACGATGCGCAGGAATATTCAGGTACATATAATAAACGGTGGCTAATGGGTAACGACCAGAGAGAATCGTTTCCTTGTTTAGGTCGTAGTTCACCCCTAGATTATCAACCACGCTCAACCATTTCACATCAGAGATTTGATCTGAGTAGACGGTGTAACCAATGGCGGCATCCTCGTCTTCTATCTTGTTAATCAGATCCGGAAGGTCCGCTAAGAATTGAGTATTCGCATATTCGCCGTCAGAACCACACTCGACCCAACTCGAAAACGTAGTATGACCTTGCAGATTGTGGTCGATAGCGAAAGGCAACATATGTGTGTCTAAGCTCTCACCACCTCGAATATCACTACCAGGTGTCCACTTAGGGTGTTTAGGATCGTTAGAACAACCAAACACATCAATTAATTCAGCGACGGTGATTGATGTCGCAGGGTTGTTTTCGTTGGCTAGAATCGCTATTACGTCTGCGGTAAACATCAGCTCAGTTGGCCTGTAGCCGTAGCGCATGTCGAACCTAGCCATCTCTTTGTCTGTCCACTTTTTGGAAGTAATACCAACACGTGAGCGTTGCATGATCATCTGCTCAGGGACGCTGTCACTCAGCAAGATCTCTAAGTCGATCTCTTGGCTCTTAAGTAAGTCTTCAACAAGGCCCTGCATATTCGGCTCAATCGCGACCAAACCAATTTCACTGGCATCATTCGCAAGCGTCGATGCCGAGAACAACATAGGTACAGCAGCAAGCAGTAAGCCCGGTTTATTAAATAGACGTTTCATTACTGGCCTCCTACTGGATCAATCGATGTCTTAGATTCAACATCGCTGTTACTGTCGAGCTGCATCTCTGAAGTGAAGATATTCCAAGATGGATTCACTTCCATGCTCTCTGTTTTTAACACAGCAATGGTTCTACGCTTACGCTTGTGAAGGTGCTGAGTTAAGCTGGTTATCTGAGTAAATTCTTGTTCAAAGATTCGTTCTCCATCGATGCCTCTGTCAATCAGAGCGTCTCGAATCACGCCAGTCCTTTTCTTAGCCAGTGCCTTGTTATAAACATTGGTACCTTCTGAACTTGTGTCCCCGACTAAGGTAACGGAGGCGTCTGGTTGCTCACCCAGTAAACGTACTAATTCGTTGAGAACGGCTGTGTGTTCAGGTTTTAGAACGTATTTATCAAAGTCAAATCCCACGCTTAACACTTCCACATCTTCGACGATTTTCCAATTGGCACAACCTTTAATGTCTACCGTCACACCTTCAGGTGTATCAGCACACAGATCGCGTTGGTTAATCACCCCGTCACGGTCATCATCCGCCAGATCATCAATTTGATGACGAGTCATTGTGGTATCGGGCGTTTCTGCACAACCCATCAACAAGATAGAACTAAGTAGCGCTAATTTAAAATGTCTCATTACTTGTTCTCCCCTTGCCACTCTTCTGGATGCTCAATTCTCAACGCGTAGGTCAACATGCCCATCGCGTTCAAAACTCGATATGCCGCCAATGTTTGATCATATTCCGTGCTAATAAAGTTTCTTCGAGCCAAGAAGACTTCTACTTTCGCATCAAGTACGTCTAATAGGCTTCGTCTTCCGACATTGAATTGTTGGATATAACCAAGCTCTGCAATTTTTGCTGCATCTACGTTTTGTTGAAGTAGCGATTTTTGCTGCTCAAGCATTTTGTAGGCGTTCCAAGCGAGTTGTGTTCCTTCTTGAACCTCACGCTCTGTTCTCAACCTAATCGCCCTTGCCTCTTCAACTCGCCACGCCGACGATTCAACTCGAGAGTCGGTAGAAAAGCCGTTAAACAGATCATAATCCATGGTCAGCATGATTCTCGCGTCTTCATCAACACCACCCGGTGGGTTAGAGACGTTGTCATTCTTGTTGGCATGGAGTTCCAATTTTACTTCTGGATAGTAATCGCCTTTCTCTCTACGCATCTCTTTACGAGCAGCATCGATATCAAGCAAAGAGGCTTTGATTTCTGGGTGATTCTCGACAGCTTGTTCAAGTGCGACCTGTGCTGAGCTTGGTAATAGAGCGTAATCAAAACGGGGATAAACCAAGTTCACAGCCGGCTTACCCACTAAGCGTAGGTACTGAGTTTGTAAATCAAACAGGTTATTTTGAGCGGCAATTAATGAAGATTGTGCCGTCGCGACACGAGCGGAGATCTGAGCCAGATCCGAATTACTGCTCAAACCTTTACTCTTTTTATCTTGTATGTCTTGATAGATTTCTTGGTGCTCTTTTACGTTACGCTTAGACAGTTCAAGTAGCGTCTCTGCTTTGAGTATATCGAGGTAATTTCTCACTACATCTAACGATACGTTTTCAGCGCGTGAAATCAGAGTTAAACGTTCAGCTTCTGCTTCGAATGTTAGTCGGTCGACATTCGACGTCGTTTTAAAGCCGTCGAATAGCAACTGGGATACTTTTACGCCGATTTCCGTTCGCGTTAGACCACGGTCGTCAGTGTCGAGTTTGCTTCCGCTGTTATAGCGAGTCTCTTCATAACCTGCCGCCGCGTACAAATTGACTTGTGGCATATACAAACCACCCGCAGCGGCCCCGTCTCTGACCACCGATTGGTATCGGGAGTACTGCGCCAATATCTCTGGGCTATAGTCGATGGCGAACGCCACAGACTCTTCTAGTGAGGCGGCTTGAGACAACCCACTCACTAGTAAGCAAGAAGAGAGTAAGATTTTTGAATGCATTACACTTCCTTTTATATTTATGCTTTAACCCACTTCATCGTTCGCGAAGTGAATTTTCCTTAGCTCGTAAAATAGGTTTTAACCAATAACTCAGTACTGTCTTTTCACCCGTCAATATATCCACTGCAACCTGCATACCTGGGATTATGCTGAACGCAGAATTATGCTTTTGGTCTTCATCTAACTGAATATGGGCTCGATAATAAGCGTTGCCGTCTTCCGTTTGTAAGGCATCGGCGCTGACATACGTTACTTTGCCTTTTAGGCCACCATAGATAACAAAGTCATACGCAGTGAATTTAACGGTTGCGCCTAATCCATTATGAACAAACGCAATATCTTGCGGAGAGATCCTCGCTTCAACAATCAAATCACTGTTTGATGGAATGATCTCAATAATCGGCTCGCCGGGACGGACTACACCACCAATGGTACGCACAAAGATCTCTTTGACTGTGCCATCAACAGGCGCGACAATTTCGGTACGCTTGAGTTGGTCGGCAATCGCCTGTTGGCTTTCGTTCAGCTGCGCTATTTTGCTGGCCACTTCATTCAGTTGACCTTGTACTTTGGCACGAAAATCTAACGCGATGCTGCGGTGATCGGCTATCGATTCCGAGTAAGCAGCAATCTGTTTCTGAGCCGCCACTTTAGAGCTGGCAATATCGCCTTTCAAC
Source organism: Vibrio sp. 14G-20 (assembly GCF_026241515.1). Taxonomy (GTDB): domain Bacteria; phylum Pseudomonadota; class Gammaproteobacteria; order Enterobacterales; family Vibrionaceae; genus Vibrio. The sequence goes on along the minus strand of NZ_JAPHPW010000038.1, from coordinate 11,354 downwards.
TTGACCACATCACGGTTCAGTTTCAGCAGTTCCACTTCAGCAACAGCACCACTCGCCACCACATCTTTCAGCATGTTGCGCTCACGAATTACAATATCGAGGCTGCTTTCAAGTGTCTGGATATTATTCAGCGTATCGACACGTGCTTGGTCTTGTTGCTCGATGCGAAGTGCCGCCTCTTCCAGTTCAGATTTCAATTGACCTAAACGTTCTCGATAGTTAGCTTTGGCGTTCATTAACGCAGGATGACTCGATACATCGATGACAATATCTTGCGGTACTAAAACCACTCGTTCATACCATTCTTTCGCATCGTTATTTAAAACCACGGTCGACAGTTCAGCCTTCAATCTCAACTGTTGAGCAAGCAAAGTATCGGCCTGTTGAGCCGACTCTAAAAAGGCCGCTTTAAAACGCGTGTCTTCAAGCTTAGCCAGTGGCTGCCCTTTCATCACAGACTGACCTTGTCGCACCATAATTTCTTGAACAAGACCGCCTTCCAAGCTCTGAATGGTTTGTACCGAAAGGCTAGGAACGACTTTGCCCTCGCCGATCACGACTTCTTCTAATGTTGCCCAGGTCGCCCAACCGATAATCGACACAATCAATAACGCACTTAGCCAAATCAGCTTACGAGAACGAAATGCCAAATGATTGTTGGTCCATTGAATATCATTACTCATGACGACCTCCCTTCACCACCGAAACCGTTTTGAAGCGACTGGTTCCTTTGGGTGCGCTTTTCTTCTGTAGAGAGAGAATGTCTTTTGGCTCACCCTCAGCCACGATCTGACCTTTATCTAATACAACCACACGATCACACATCATCAAGAAGGAAGACTTGTGCGAACTGATCAGCATCGAGGTTTCTCTCGGCATGCTTTGTAGTGCATTGAAAAACTGTATCTCAGCTTGGTTATCTAGTGCGCTGGTAGGTTCATCCATGATCAGTAATTTTGGACAGCGATAAAGCGCCCTTGCGATAGCCACAGCTTGGCGTTGGCCTCCTGAAAGCAATCGACCACCTTCACCGACAGGCGTTTCTAAACCATTACTTAAGCGTCCCATGTAACCGTTCAGCCCTGACTGTTGCAGCGCTTGTCTTAGCTTTTCTTCATCAACGTTGGTCGCACCCAAAGTAACGTTGTCGTAAACACTGCCAAAGATCAAATTAGTGGTTTGCCCTACCCAACCCATTCCGCTACGCAAGACACTGGTAGGCCATAATTGCCCATCAATCTCTTGGTAAAAAGCTTGCCCTGTTGTTGGTAAATACTGACGAGCCACAATCGATAAAAGTGTGGTTTTTCCGGCGCCTGCCGCACCGACAAGACCAACTCGCTCGCCCGGTTTTATCTCCAAAGAGATTTCCTTTAGCGCTGGGCTTTGAGTTTCTGGATAAGTAAACGTGACTTCATCTAGCCTAACCCCACCGTCAAAGTCACCCTTATCAATCACTTGGTGCTTAGATTCTTCTTGCGGTAAGTCCATGATCTGATTTAGGCCTTCAACTGCAGAACGGGTTTGTTGGAACCTCAACATTAAAAGAGAAAGTTGATTCACTGAGCTTGCGGCTCGTCCACTCAACATCACCACCGCTATCAAGCCACCCATACTCAGCAAGCCTTCAGAGATCTGATACACACCAAAGATGATGAGAGTGATGGTGACGATCTGCTGACTCGACTGAATGGAATGCGTCACGATATTTGAATAGTGGCGAGATTGAGTCTGCCATTGAGAGAGCGATGAAATAGTCTGTTCCCAACGTTTCTGAGTAATACCCTCAGCATTGTTTTGCTTGATATCCGGTAAGGTTGTTAAGCAATCAAACAGCTGTGCTTGTCTTTGTGTCGACAAACGTGCGGTTTCATCGAATGTTTTCTCGACTTTACCTTTCATCGCAATGCTCAGCACAATCAATACCAGCATTATTGCGACAGGAATCAACATCATCGCACCACCGAGCCAACCGATAAGGAACAAGAACAGTAAGGTAAATGGTAGATCGACTAAAGTGACTAAAGAGATGGAGGTGAAGAAATCTTTAACGCTATCGAAGTCTTGAAGCTGTCTCGCAAACGCGCCTACCGATTGAGGTCGATTTTCCAACTTCATACCAAGGACTTTTGAGAATAATTGGGAAGACAACTTGTTATCAATATAGCGCCCAGCCATGTCAGTCACAGAGCTTCGTGAACTTCTCAATACCCAATCAAAAATAACGACAATACCAACGCCTGCCGCCAGAACCCAAAGCGTGTTAAACGCTTGGTTTGGCACCACGCGGTCGTACACATTCATGGTAAAAAGAGGCACGACTAGCGCGAGCAAGTTGATCAAGAATGAAGCGATAAACAGGTCTCGATACCAAGGTTTTACTTCTTTGACGACACGCCATAACCAACGGGTGTTGGATTTATTCTCGCTACGTTCATGGGATTGAACACGCGCATCATCAAGCGCTTGAGCACCCACTTGCCAAACATACGATTCGACTTGAGTAACCAATTCTTTTAATGAAGTTTGTTGGCTGGAATGGGTTTCACAATCCAATACTTGAAAGTGATCACCAGAGCCTTGAATAACAACGACGGGACTCCCTGTCGCAGAATTAACAGCAACAACGGGAAACTGACATTGATTCAGTAGTTCTTTTTTAACCTGGCTCAGCGTTAACCCCGATTTCTCAATCGCTCTTGGAAAAAGGGATTCATTGAGCCTTCCTTCATCTAAAGGTAGGCCAGACAATATTTTGGAAGGATGGCTGCGAACATTAAAATGCTCACATAACCATTCAACACAACCTAGCCAGCTGTCTTTTTGTTCTACCAATCTAAACTTCCTTTTATAGACTGTACCTCTAACTTACAGCGTTAAATTATTGTCTTCTATCATTTTTTGTAAAATTTGTGCTTCTAATGCACCACTACTGTCGCCTTGATACAGATCATCGTACGTAACATCGGCTAATAAGATGTTTTGTTGAACGTCTTCGTCGCCATTAGGTTTAATAGAAATGGTTACGCCTTCACTAGATTCTTCTAAATCTAAATATTGTGTTGCCCCTAGCCCTGTATTAAGCCCTAGGCTTCCCAAAATACCCGAAAGGTCAATTGCATCACTGTCTGGAGACGCATCAAAATCTTGAATCACATCGTAGCTTGGGGCTTCTGCACTCCCTAAGCCTGAAGATGCGAACACAAAATTATCTGAGCCCGTCCCACCAACCAGCAGGTCGTTATCATCTGTCGCGGTAACCGTAGAGTCCCCTTCAGCAACAAATTCAACCGATACGGTTTGAGGCAACCCTACCGCTTGGTTGTTGCCTATCTCAGCAGAGGGTTCAATAGTGAGTTCAAATGGATCAACGTCATCGTAGCCGCCAGTAATGGCTAAATTAGGTACATCTGCTAAATCCACCACATATTGACCATCGACCATAGAGCCGTGTGAGAACGTCAAACCCGCAGGGATGTCATAGATGGTAATAAAGCCCACTTCAGAATCGGCAGGGTTTACAAGGGAAAGATCTAAACCGAGAGGTATCGTGCCGCTTGCTTCTGCCACAATAGAAGCGTATTCAACGCTCAATAACGGAGCATCAGGCTCTGGTGTGATAATAAGCGTCATGTCTTGCGAGCTCGGGTCACCCGTGTCGACCACTAACTCACCAAGTACCGTGTTTTGATCGACCGTTCGGCCGGTAATCGTAATATCGAGGTTACCAAACGCATCGCCCGCAAAGAATTCGAGTTCATCAACAGAACTTGCTTTAACGAGGATCGTCGCCTGTATGATGCCACCAACACTGGTGAAAGAACTGGTTTCTGATCCAATTCGAATTCGATCTAGCCCAACTAAACCTGATGGATCCGAAGTTCCATTCACTGTTACCGTAATCGCTAAAAACTCATCACTGTTGGTTTCAAAGCTATTGGCATCAAGAGGAATCACGATGCCATCATCTTCACTTCCAGTGAGCTGTTCAGGTAAATCGAAGAACTCCACTTTATCACCAATAGGATTAACACCGACGGTGAATTCAGATTCGGTATAGCGAATTTCTGTCGTGCCGATTTCTTGAGTAATCGCCTCAAGGACTAGACTCATATCACCACTAAAATCTCGCGGCGGTAGAATTACAAGGTTAGCAAGCTGACTTGGATCCAATTGCCATTCATAAGTAGGATTCCCATCAAAACTACCGCCATCGACGCCATTGTTAGGAACTAATTCGTAGCTGTCGCCTACCTTTATCGCAACAACCGCACCTTCAGGCACGCCTTTCAATGCCAAGGACATATTTTCGGAGCCATCTTGGTCGATCAACTCCGCGCTTAGTGATGACAATGAAATATAGTTGTCTTCGTCACCAACTATATCCTCAGTCACCAAGTTAGCCGCATCAGCAACAGGTTCAACGGTGATCGTCACTACGGTTGTCTTGTCTTGAGTATCCGTTTCAACGACACAATCCGCTTCATCGGTAATATTTGCCGTTACCGTTAAGGTGATTTCGCCGCTGTAATGTTCAGGTGGTGTCACCAGCACATCACTCAAACGGCTAGGATCCGTTACCGTCCAAGTACCATTGCCGTTATCAACCAACAATCCAGTATCAGCAGGACTCTCTGATAACGTACCGCCATTTGATACCGTAATCGTCAGGGAGTTAACGGTTTCTTTGCCGGTAGCGCTGTTACCTTCACCCGTGATTAACTGGCCATCTTCAACGCTATCACCGAGAACGAGCTCAAGATTAAGATCCGTGGCGATATCTTCCTGGATTGTTGTCGAATCTGTGGCAACGGTAATGTCATCCACGACTGGCAGCACTTGGATACTTATCGTTTGTTCGGTTGTTAATGTATCGCCATTACACGGCGAGGTTTCAATGGTCTTGATCGTAAAGTCGATACAGCCGGCAAAGTCTTCATCTAGTCCTGTTAGCGTTAGCTTGGATAGGCCATCCGCTGTAATCGAGTAACCGACAACTTCGCCAGCCGCGTCATATTCCGCAATAACACCATCACCTGAAATCTCGACGCCTTCAGGAAGAGAATCAGCAGGAATATAGAAAGAGATCGTATTGTCTGGGTCACTCGCTACATTGGTATTGAGCAAGCCCGTTAAATCGATATCTTCACCTTCATCAGTCTTAATATCGCCACCCGGTTGAATAGGACTTGGTGGGCCAACAGGGTCACAAGTACCGCCCCCGCCATCATGGCCAGTGATTTGGATTTGGAATGAGGTATCAATATATTTAGAGTCTTCGCCATCAATCACACGAGCACGCACCACTATATCTAAAACAGGGGTGTCGCTTGGGCTAGAGATTGTCATACCACTTAAGATTTCTTGAGCCAATTCTTGAATCGAATCACTCGTCAGACCGTTCGCAGAGATAATCCAGTTTCCTGAAACATCTTGAGCGGCTCCGTTCGGGTGTTCGATAATCAGCGAATAATCATCAGGCACATCGATCAGGATGTAATCTAAGTACTCTGAGCCATCCATATCAGCGTCAACAAAAGTAACGGCATCAGACACATTGACTGGAGAACCGTCCTCACTGATATATAGCTGACCAGAACTTTCCAAACGAGTATCTGACTCGACCCTCGCATCGACCGTGACACTGATTGATCCCGAGATATCTTTTACATCAGTTGCGCCTGCCGGCGAAGTATCAGTAACTTCATAGGTAATTGGGATCGAAAATGTACCGCTCAAATCTTCAGTAGCGGTTACTGACAGTCTTCCGCTACTTAAAAGCTCGGATAGTGTTGGTGTCGTAGAGTCTAATAAACTTTCTAAATCTAACCCTGAAACTGGCACTGCAATAACACTGCCATCGAAATAAAGAGTCAGATCAGCAGGTAGGCTATCAATCACATACCCCGTTAAAGACTCACTTCCATCAACATCTTGATTCACAGATGGCTCAAGGTTCAATCCAATTTGGCTGTCTTCAATACCTTGAGTGCTAACCACCTGACCATCTTCTTGATCGACAATCGGTGCTAACTCTACCTTCAACGTCATCGGGAATTCGCCCGAATCACCATCAGGCTCTGTCGAGATAGCAATAACAGTTAGCTCTAGCTCGCCACTAAAATCAGTAATTGGCTTGAGATACAAATCATTCAGTTGGGCGTTAGAAACCTGGAATACTGGACCTGTCACATCGTCAATGTAGGCGATGGTCAGCGACACAGGCTCACCCAATGAATCCACCAGCAAGGTGCCGTCAGGAATATTAGTAAGCAGTATATTGATATCTTCAGAAACATCGTCATCTGAGGTTTGGACTACAAAATCGAGACGAATCAAACCATCTTCATTGAGAACAGATTGGTTGCTGATGACTTTGGTATCACTGTCATATTCCCAATGCGCATTTCCGCCATCCACAACAATAGGCTCATCGACGACACCCTTGAGGAAAATATTGATGGTTTTGGTATCGCTAAGCGCGGTCACATTAACAGGGTCTAACGAGTCAACTGTCGATTCATAAGAAACGGCAGTCACATTAATGAATAGGTCTTCCGTAAAGGAGCTGATGTCTTCTTTTGGTATTAGATAAGCGGTTCCGTTCTCTATCGCTTCAGCAGAAACGAGATAAGTATTAGGACCAATTAGGTCAAACAACCCGCCTTGAATCGCCCAGCCGTCTTGTACTTCAATTTGATAACTTAACGACTCAGAACCATCGGTATCAGTCAACACACCATTGATTACATTCTTTAGGAAGATGCTTTCATCTTCCAGACCTTTGTAATCTTTAACAGATAAAATTGGAGTATCAGCATCCGGTGAGATCTCTACAACGACAGTATTAACAATATCGGCCGTTTTATCATCGGGGTCAGCGAAGGTGTTTCCCGCTTCGGTTGCAATCGCAGTAATCTCAAACTCGAATCGACCCGCAAGATTTTCATCAGCTCTGATTTCCATTTTGTTGATTTGGTTTTGAGTGTACTCTTTGCCTTCTTTAACGGCGTTACCGTTCAAGGTGATATTGAGCCCATCTGGAATACCGCTAATGGTGTAAGACAGTTCTTCAGATGTATCTTGGTCAACCAACTGAGCAGTGATATCTAATTTAATTGGGTCTGCGTCATCTTCCACCGATTGGTAGGTGAACACTGAATCAGACCAATCCGGTGCATCAGCCACGGGTAATACCGAAACGGCAACATCAGCGGTCAATTCTTTTGGAACCGTGTCAGTACTAATGATGGCGTTGATCGCTAGAATAACCGTTGAGGTCGTATTCGATTCATGGAGTGCGGGACGATACGTCAACTGCCCGTTCGGGCCGGTAAACTGGCTATCAATCGCCGTTAACTGATTGCCTGAAAGCGTCACTTTGCCATCAACCACTTGAAGCAATACGCCATCTAAATACAGGCTACCGCCTTGCAAAGAATCTTCTGAGAATTCAATAGCCGTAACGGTTTCGCTTTGGTCAACGTCTCCGGTAGAAACACTCACAACAATAATGGCATCGTTATCTTCTGTAGTTTCAGAATCCTCATAACGAATAAAGCCTTCGTTATCATCTAGGACAAGCTCTGCAGTACTCGTGACCTCATCACCATCGGCATCGCGAACCAAATAATCAATGTCATCGATTAATCGAGGTTCGGTAGGGTCAGTTGATACATTGGCATTAGTAGTCAGTTGGTAGCTGCCATCAGAGTTAAGCGTAAACTGACCGTAGACGCTATTATCAAAATCATTAATTAGATCAATCTCGATTGACGTAATTGCATCGGTAAAAGTGTAGGTATCACCACGATAGTCAAAACTAACAATGACGGCGCCATCCGCACCAGCAAATTCTTCTGTTAAGAACTGTCCGCTGAGATTATCGCCTTCCACCATTTCAATCGAACCGCTTCGAGAGGTTGGAACCGCATCCGTAACGTTGACAACATAAATAGCCGGATCAGAACTATCACCATCGGCATCAGTAACGACCAATTCAAAATTCACAGCAAGATTATTTTCACCATCACCCGTAGCATGATCAACCGGCGCATATAGATTGAACTCTGTTGTGCCATCGTTGTTAAAACGAATTCGGAAGATATCGTTACCCGACGTATCTTGAGCGTAATACCAACCATCTGCATTCGCTTCTTGCAAGGATATGGCTCGTCCGCCACTGCTGTAACCGAGGGCGTCAAAAGCATCGATGTTGATTGAAACTGATGCGATATCGTCCGAGCCTTGGATAATAGCGATCGATGGGCTTGGTTCTTCAGTCCCAGTTTGTTCGTTGTCACCAATGAGGCCATCTTCATCGACAGATATGCTACCTACAACCGAGAATGCAGGATCCTTACCATCGTATATTTTAATGTCTGACTCTTGAGTGGAACGCGAACCGTCTGAATCAATAACGACAACCGTTGTTGGTATATTCAATTCGGTATCTTTTAACCCAGTGCCATGGTCAATAGAACGATATAGATCAATCTCAACGGCAACCGTACCGGAAGCATTGGCTTCTAGGAAATAGTCCGAAGGTAGACGAATCTGCATAATGACATCGCCATTACTTAATATCGCATCGAAACTGCCGTCACCATTGTCTCTCCAAGTTAACGCTTCACCATTATGAGTAACGGCTTCACCATCATCATCCAAAACCGCCTGGCCGTTTGTCACATCAATACCAAGATAAACGATAGGATCATGCGATGCAGTGATATCCAAATTGACCACTGCGCTTTGTCTTACGCCATCTGGTGTTGTATTGGCGATAGGTGTTTCAGATAGTTCAACCGTGCCACTTCCAATAAACGGTTCACCACCGTCAGTAATAGAGATGTTAAGGTCTAGTTTGGTTTTATCATTATCTGAATCGCGAGCAGTAACAGTAAAAGGAAGAGAATCCGTACCATTGGTTTGATCTAAGCCTTTATAAAGAGTGAAGACATAATCCACACTGCTGTCTATATCACCGGATACGGGCGCGGAAAAACTCACAGTAAAGGCAACGTCACCACCAGCTACTGGCCCTGCGTAGCCAGTCAATAATGTACCATCCTCAGAAACGGTGTAATAAATCTGCTCGCCGCCACTAAAGAGCTGAGGTTGATCAGCTAAATCAAAGAACACGCTATCTAAGTAATCACTGCCAATCCCGAGACTGAAAGTTCCGGTGCTACTGACTTCACCGATAGGATCATTGCTTAGATCCGACTCGTTGACCGAAGCATTTGAATCGAGAATTAAACTCGGATCATTACCATCATCAATCACCCATGATATTTGGCCGTTTTCTAAAGCAGTGCCATCGGTGTCTGTACCAATAATATTTAACGGAATCGTAAGTAAATCACTGGTGAGCACATGGTCGAGTGGCCGTTCAATCACCAAAACGATATCGGCAAGTACATTGTTCCCGTCGACCGTTGTCGTCATTGAAAACGAGAACACATCATCATCACCTTGCTTAGCTGTAATAGTACGACCATCTGCGCTGAGAGTATAAGTAAGTGCTGTAGAGTCACCTCCCGAAGTGATACCTAATGCTTCTAGTTGTGCGACAGTCTCAGGGCTAAATTGTATAGAATCTGGGTCTGGGTTATCCGAACCACCTAATACAGTAAATTGAGCATTGATGGTTTGCGAACCGGAGGTAACGTCGACTTCCGTCACCGTTTTCGAATCATCCAATATCTGCCCTGCTGCACCATCAGTGATATCAATGCTCGCCGTTGCAGAGCCAAAATCACCACTAGAGTCAGCGGCAACGTAATTGAAGATAACGGTATGGTCTTGGTTATGATCTAAATTTCGATTTGCTTCAAAGGTCCACTGTCCATTGGCAAATACGGTCAATACACCATCCCCGGTATTGAACACCACAGGAGTTGCACCTGAAATGTCCTTGCTGACTCCACCAACTTCGACGCTACTAATGGTTAGAGCGGTATCAAGGTCAATGTCATTACTAAGAACGTTGCCTGACGATGTTTCACCTTCAACCATCGAGTAAGACTCGCCGAACAGCAAAGGTTCGGAATCTAGAATCGTGATCGGCAATTCGCCTAAAACGAGCTCAGTGGTTCCATCGTCATCAATCTGAAGGCCTTCTATAATGATCGCCGTTTGAAGTAACTCTTCACCAGCTTGTTGGTCAACCGCTTGGTAAAAGGTGATCTCAACGGTATCTCCAACAATCTTAGCTTCGAAAACCAATGTTCCATCGGTTCGTGTTGCTTTGAGCACTTGCCCGTCAGACTCTAATGCAATAGCGATAGATTGACCTTGAGATGTCACGCCCTCGGCAGAGACTTGGTTTGCACTAAAAGCGAACTCGTCAGCAAACTGAATATTGATGTCAGCAACTTGGGTTTGATCTCCGAAGATCCCGACCGTGCTTTCAGAAAATGAGACTGAACCTGGCAGTATAATACTTGGCATGTCATCGCTGACTTCATTGCCAATCGAATTGGCCACTCTCGCATCTATAATCCACTCAGTAGATGGGTCTAAGCTAGAGACATCAATATTCTCGACTAGCCAGCCACCTGACACATCCACGACTCCAACAAAAGTCAGCGTTTGAGTACCATCATTGATCTCGATGTAAACAGGTAAGCCTTCGGAGACATCGGTTGTCCCCTGCATGGTGGTTAAATCGCCGCTACGGAAATCCAAGATGTTGAAACCAGACAAGGTATCAATATCAATAACAGGCGGTACGGTATTAATTTGCCCTTTGCTGTCAGTGCCCGTCGTTTCATTACCCGCAATATCAACGGTAACCGCCTCTACCGTAACATTGCCATCAGCAAACGCAGACAGATCGATATCATCGATGCTCCAAGCTCCTGCAATAACTACGGTTTGTAACGTGATAGACTGATTATTGCTATCGGTAACTGTGACGGTAATAGGCTGTCCATTTTCTACATTTTGAACAACACCTTGTAGACGAACAGATTGAACCTCTTCGGTGTTGAGTATGTTATCGGAATCATCAAATTCTGCGGTGATACTGGCTAGCGTATCTTTCACTATTGTGTCGCTAGAAGTGACCGTGTTCCCCGCAACATCCGTAACGCTAGCCTCTACGGTCAAGATTCCTTCTGCAAATCCCGAATAGTCTTGACCTGTCAGCGTCCAGTTTCCGCCAACTACTGTGGTCGTATAAACTTGGGAGACATTAAGGCTATCGGTGATGGTAATAGTGATCGTTTGACCGTCTTCAACATTGGTCACCGTGCCAACCAAGGCACCATTAGTAATTTCGGCTAAGTTGTAATACTCATCACCAAAACCATCGAAATTGACACTGATGTCCGCCAGCGTGTCTTTAACGA
>NZ_JAPHPW010000037.1 GCF_026241515.1 Vibrio sp. 14G-20 | reverse complement strand
ACTCCGTTATTACTTAATTGTAGTTGCAATAACGGGGCGGACCATACATTTTTGTTTCTGTTTGGCTGCATTTCATTTGTAGTGCTATGAAAATCAGGTGATTGTGCTTAGGGGGAATCGTGCTGTGCACAGGCTCAATAACTCGAGTCGCTGCTATAGTGAAGTGAGATTAGACTGCGATATTTTCACGATGACTAAATTCTGCATTTTTTAGCGAGGTAACAAAGAATTCCCGCAGATATGGAATTTAGAAAGCGTAATCAAGGCACTTTTTGTCCGATAGAATTTAATATCCGCAAACCTTACAAGCCGTAACTTTTCATTTGGCTGTAGTAAGGAGCAATGTGAATGACTTATAAGGACGATCATTTATGCAGTTACTGGCTGGCACTCTGACACACTATGCGAACCCTCAAGCACGCCCTGAATTGGAGTACTCAAATGAGCAACTTGAAATTTTGAGTGTTGCGAGTTCTGAGCAGGCAATTAAGGATATTTCACAATGGCCGGGCTATGCCGTTACTCCTTTGCATGAGCTGAATGCGATTTCTGCTGAGATCGGTGTAAACAAATTCTGGTACAAAGACGAATCTCAACGTTTTGGTCTAAAAAGCTTTAAAGCTCTGGGCGGTGCGTATGCTGTTGCCCGTCAGCTTCAGATTGAGATCGCCAATCGCTATGGAAAGAATCCGACCATCAGTGAGTTGTTAAACGGGGAATGGAAATCAGAAGTTGCTGAGATCGTTGTGAGTTGTGCGACAGATGGAAACCATGGTCGCTCGGTCGCGTGGGGCGCACAAATGTTTGGTTGTGGTTGTGTTATCTACATTCATCGCGATGTGTCGGAAGGCCGTAAGCAAGCGATGGAAGCATTTGGTGCAGAAGTGGTTCGTATTACAGGTAACTACGATGAATCGGTTCGTTTGGCTGATTCAGAAGCGCGAGCGAAAAACCGCGTGATTGTATCGGATACTTCTTACGAAGGTTACATGGAAATCCCGAAAGACGTTGCTCTGGGCTACACCGTGATGCTGGCTGAAATTGTCGAGCAACTTGATGGTGAAATCCCAACTCATGTTTTCGTGCAGGGTGGAGTAGGTGGTTTGGCATCTGCTGTGTGTGGTTACTTCTGGGATTTGTGGGGTGTTGATCGTCCACGCTTTGTAATCGTCGAACCTGAACAAGCTAACTGTTTGCAGAAGAGCGCTCAAGCGGGTAAACCGATTGTGGTAACGGGCGATCTAGAGACGCTGATGGCTGGACTTGCCTGTGGTGAGGTTTCGAGCTTGGCATGGACGATTCTCCAAAATGGCGCTGATGATTTTATGACGCTGAGTGAAGAGGCGATCCCGCAAGCGATGCGCATGTTGGCGAGTGGCGAGAAAACGGAAGTGGCAATAGAAGGAGGCGAATCTGCAGTTCCAGGGTTTGCCGCAGCGATCATCGCTAAACAAGAACCGAATTTCGCTGAAAAACTGAATTTAACTCAAGACAGCCGAGTGCTAGTAATTGGTACTGAAGGGGCAACTGACCCGGATCTCTACCAACAAATTATCGACAACAAAATCTAATAACGAAAAGCTCATAGTTAGTAGTTAGTAGTTAGTAGTTAGTAGTTAGTAGTTAGTAGTTAGTAGTTAAGAGCTAATTGCGAACAACGAATAATAAAGTAAGCCCCATAGTTGGCGGTATGTAAGGTTTCTTCATACCGTCTTTTTTTCTCTCTTTTTGACTTCATCTCATGACACGCCTTGTTTTCTAATTTCGCTGGTCATCAATCGCGCTGTTCATCAATCGGAATGGTCAGCCCGACCTTGACGTTATCCATCACCACATTGGTTTGAAAGCTTTTGATATTGGCATTATCGAAGAAGGCCTCACGAGTAAAATTGTCGTATCCCTCCATATCTGCAGCCGTGACGATTAAGATAAAATCAGAGCTGCCTGTGACGTAATAGCATTGCTGCACAGAACGGTTCGAACTCATCTCTCTTTTGAAGTTGTGCATCAAATCCACACGCTCGCGTTCAAGTGTTACCTGAACGATAAACGTCATTCCGTGACCGACCGCTTTTGGATTAATCACTGAGACATCAGCCTGAATCACACCTTGTGCTCTCATGCGTTTTAAACGGCGCTGAACGGCAGCGGGAGAGAGCCCGACCTTTTCTGCAATCTTGTCTGATGTTGCTCTATTTGAGTCTTGTACGATGTTGAGGATCTTCTTGTCGAAACTGTCGACCACCAATGCAGGCTGTTGTGTCATACCCATACTTCCCAGTATCAATTTGTAAATTAATTGTTTCTTTTGAACCAGTGTGTGATCGAGTTAAAGGTATTTGGCTCCAACAATTAATCACAGAGGATTGAGAACAAAAAATCACTATAACGCAATAAAAATGCGGAATTCCCGCACAATAAGGTATTCGTTTAATGATAATCCTTAAAGTTATCGGTGCATTATTAACCTTGTGAACGAAATGTAAAGTTCAAATTTACAGAGTTTGAAGTTTATATGATACATGTTGTTAACATTTGTTGAGTATTGATATTGACAGCTCAAGGAGTCGGAAAGTATGAAATCTGCAACCGCTACTTTACAGTTTGAATTAGAGAAATTGGCACCAGCAGGACGCGTCGGTGTGATTGCGTTAGCGACAGATTTCAATATTGAGCGTGATTTAAACACCTTGTTTCCAGACGATGTGCAGTCGTTCACCAGCCGAGTTCGAAACTATAATCCATTGACGATAGAGAACCTGCGGAAGATGGAGCCAGGAATCGCTGCTTGCGCTGATACCATCCTTCCGGGCACCGAATTGGATGTTGTGATTTACGCTTGTACCTCTGGCACCGTAGCGATTGGCAGCGAACGAATTACCCAGCTTATTCATCAATCTTGCCCAAATGCAGCAGTAACGAATCCGGTGACTGCGGCCTTAGCGGCGTTTGAAAGCTTCCAAGCTAAGCGTATCTCAGTATTAACGCCTTATACCGAAGCTGTGAATCAAGACGTCGCAGCATTTTTTGAATCGCAAGGCATTGAAGTGTTGAGCATTGCTGGTTTTGGCTTTGAAGATGACACCGCGATGACGTTCATTGACCCAATGGACATTAAACATGCCGCACTACAAGTGTGCGATCCTGAAGCGGATCTTCTGTTTATCTCTTGCACGGCACTGCGTGCAGCATCGGTGCTTGAATCCATTGAAGCGGAGCTAGATAAACCCGTTGTCAGCAGCAATCAAGTGTTGGCTTGGCACTCGCTTCAATTGATGAACTACCCCTCGCCCATAAAAGGTTTCGGTGCGCTGTTAGAGCACCATCTTGAACCACCCTCAGATAATTGCCGAAGGTCGCAGTCGTTGTAACGACCTTCGATTAAAGCTGCTCGCTCTGCGTTTTACATTCAGCAGTCAAGCTAACTAAAAATTTTACGTTAATACAAAGAATTACACTTTGGGACTACTACTATGCCGTCTACTTTCTCGATCAAACCAGACCAACTGTCTTCGCAGCTTATTCAAAGCATGACTGAGTGGCGTCAACATTTACACCGTTTTCCTGAGTGTGGTTTTGATGTGAATCTGACCTCCGATTTTATCGCTGACAAGTTACACTGCTTTGGTATCGAGGTGGTGCGTAACATTGGTAAAACAGGATTAGTTGGGATACTTCGTTCAGGATCGAGTGAAGCGAGCATTGGTCTGAGAGCTGATATGGATGCGCTACACATTCATGAACAAAACAACTTCGCACACTGCTCACAACACGATGGAAAAATGCACGCTTGTGGGCACGATGGACACTCCGCAATGCTGCTCGGCGCTGCAAGCTATTTGGCCGAGAACCTAACCTTCGATGGTACTGTGTATTTCATTTTTCAACCCGATGAAGAACACGGTTGTGGCGCGCAAGCGATGATTGATGATGGCTTATTTGAGCGATTCTCGATTGATGAAGTGTATGGAGTTCATAACTTCCCCGGTTTAGCGGAGGGTGAGTTGATGGTTCGCCCCGGATCATTAATGGCCAGTGAAAGTAGCTTTGAGATCACCATCAATGGTGTGGGTGGACATGCTGCTCTGCCGCATCAAGGGGTCGATCCTCTCGTTGTTGGCTCGCAAGTTATTCTTGGTCTGCAAACCATCGTGTCTCGCAATCTCAGTGCGATTCACGACACCGCTGTAGTCTCTGCCACCGAATTTATTACCGATGGCACGGTTAACGTCATTCCTACTCAAGTGGTTATCAAGGGTGACTGCCGCTGCTTTACTGAATCTTCTCTCGATCGAATCAAGCAGAGCATGGAGCGAATTGTGGCGGGCATTTGTCAGGCAGCAGGCGCGACTTACGAATTTGAGTTTATTAATACCTTCTACCCAACCATCAACAGCGAGCAACAAACCCAGTATTCGGTTACCGCCGCGCAGAAAGTGCTTGGCGTAGAGAACGTTAATGACGCCTGTGACCCGCTGACTATTTCGGAAGATTTCTCAAGCATGCTTCGCGTTAAACCGGGCTGTTATGTGTTGTTGGGTAACGGCACGGAATCGGTCGGTGGCTGCGCATTGCATAACCCTGAATACGACTTTAACGACGGCATCTTAAAGCTCGGTGCGAGCTACTGGATTCAGTTGGTGAACGATCGTTTAGCACGATCAATTTAAAAGCGACTCAATGAGAAGTAATTCAATTTGAATCAACAAGTAGAGACACAGATTCAGCAGTGACGCATTTGGCACTGCAAGATGGCTGACTTTAAACGGAGTTTATTGTCGATACAGCCAAAACTGAAGCGCGTGAAGTGACCAAAGTCATCAACGTGTAATTAGGATAATAAAAGGAAAGACAGGATGAAACGATTAGGCGTAGCACTGCTAAGTTTGAGCATGGTTTTTGGCGTTCATGCCGAAACATGGAAGTTTGCTTCAGAAGAGGACAAAACAGACGTTCAAGATATCTATGCGCAAAAATTTGCGGAAGTGATTAAGAAGGAATCTGATGGCGACATCCGTGTTCGCATCTATTACTACGGTCAACTGGGTACAGAGAACGATATCGTAGAACTGGCTGCTAAAGGCACGATTCAATTCGTGTCTGTAGGCGCGGGTCACTTAGGGTCTTATGTTCCTGAAGTACAAGCGGTGAGCTTGCCGTATGTACTGGGCACCAATGAAGAAATCACGCATAAGGTCTTAACGGAAAGCCCAACCATCTACAACAAGCTGGCACCTAAGTTTGAGAGCGTAAACCTCAAGCTGTTGTCGATGATGTCTGAAGGCGAAATGGTATGGGGTGGCAACAAACCTATCCGCACACCTGAAGATTTTGCGAACCAGAAGATCCGTACTTTCACTTCAACCATTCCTGTTGAAACCTACAAAGCGTTTGGTGCAACACCTACTCCTCTTTCTTGGGGTGAAGTGTACGGTTCACTGCAACTTAAGACCATCGATAGCATGGTTAACCCGATCTACTTCATCTACAACGCGAAGTGGCATGAGGTTCAAGACTACCTAATGTTCCCAGGCCAGCAACCTTATGTGAGCACGGTTTCGACCAACAGCAAGTGGTACGACGGCCTGTCTGAAGAGAAGCAAGCTATGGTCGACAAAGCAATCACCGCGGCAGACCAAGCGGCTTACGACTATCAGATCCGTATCAACAAAGAGAACATGGACAAGATCTTGAAAGAGCGTCCAAACATGCAAGTGGTTGTGTTAACCGAGGAAGAGCGTGAACGCTTCAAGGTACTCAGTCAAAAGCTGCACACCACTTACTATGACGTGGTGGCAAATGCTTATCCTTCAGGAGAGCAAAGTGAAGCGCGCGAGGGGGCAAAAACTATTCTCGAAGAAATCCTAGATGAAGTGAAGGCTGCTTCAGCGACGCAATAGAAAGCGTTGTTAGGATGAATGCTATCCGCTGTTTATTGGCAGCGGTTAGCTTATCCCCACCTTCTCCAAATTGTGGCAATGGACCCCTGTCACTGAACGAAGTATGGAGCACTGCCTGTTATGAAAGAACTGCTACATAAAATAAGCGTCGCGACAGAAAAGCTAGAACGCTTTTTAATCACAACCGCTATTCTCGCGATGATGATCAACTCCACCGCCAATGCGATTGGGCGATATGCCTTCAATAAAAGCCTGTTCTTCTCAGAAGAGCTTAATCAATTCCTTATTGTCTCAGTGACCTTTATTGGCTTCGCCTATGCCGTCCGCCAAGGTCGAAATATCCGCATGACTGCGGTGTACGATTCACTGAGTTTCAAAGCCCAGAAGGTGCTCACCACCGTGATTGCATTGTTGACTGGGATGTTGATGTTTTACCTCACCTACCATGCGTTCTTCTACGTTAAAGAGCTCAAAGACATCAATCGATTAAGTCCAGCCTTGCAGTTCCCGGTTTATTGGGTGTACGCGATCATTCCGATTGGTTTTTTCATTGCCGGATTGCAATACAGCATGAGTTTTTTGATGAACTTACTGCACAAAGAGATCTACGTGTCATTTGACGTGATTGAAAATAGAAACACTAAAGTAGGTGAGTTCGAATGAGCGATGTTGCACAGTTTTTCTCGGACATTATTGCCGGAGAATTAGATATTTATGTCATCACATTTACTCTTGTCTCTGTGATGGTGATTCTGCTGTTTTTGAGCTTCCCAATGATTGTGCCGCTAGCGGTTGGGGCTCTAATTGGCTTGATTCATTTCTCTCAGGTTGAGCCGGGAGTGCTTATTCAACAGATGGTTACGGGCATCTCACCCAACGCATTGATTGCGGTTCCCATGTTTATCTTGGCGGCCGATATTATGACGCGTGGACACACAGCCTATAATTTACTTGGTTTGATCCAAGCGTTTGTTGGACATCTGCGTGGTGGGTTACCGATTACGACGTGTATCAGCTGTACCTTGTTTGGCTCTGTTTCCGGTTCGACCCAAGCGACCGTGGTGTCGGTCGGCCAAATCATGCGTCCGAAGTTGCTGCAAGCGGGCTACAAAGACAGCTTTGTGATGGCCCTGATCATCAATGCCAGTGACATCGCGTTCCTCATTCCACCGAGTATTGGTCTGATTCTTTACGGCACCTTAGCTAACGCCAGTGTGGGTGAATTATTCATTGCCGGTATTGGCCCAGGTTTAGTGCTCGCGAGCCTGTTCTCGTTGTACAGCTATGCCTACAGCGTAAAACACAGCGATACCATCACCTTGGTTGAAAAAGCCAACACAGCAGAACGCATTGAAGCAATTAAGAAAGCGATTCTTCCTCTTGGTTTCCCTGCTTTGATTATCGGCGGTATCTATTCGGGCATTGTCACGCCAACCGAAGCGGCCTCATTCGCGGTGTTGTATGCGATCATCGTTGAGTGCATTTTTTATCGCAAACTTGGCGTAAAAGACATCTGCGATGCGGCGTTAAATACCGGCTTGATTACGGCGGTGGTATTTGTGCTGGTGGGTGTTGGTCAGGCGTTCTCTTGGTACATCTCGTTTGAACAAATCCCTCAAGAGTTGTTGGCTCCTCTCAATCTAGAAGATGCTTCTCCCGAGTTCATTCTGTTTGTTATCGCACTGACTTTCTTTGTCGGTTGTATGTTCGTGGATTCATTGGTGGTTTTGCTTATCTTGACGCCGATTTTCATGCCGATTGTGGATGCCGCAGGTATCGATCCGATATTGGTCGGCGTGATGGTGACGCTGCAAATGGCTATTGGGTCGGCAACGCCTCCATTCGGTTGTGACATCTTTACTGCTATCGCCATCTTTGAAAAGCCTTATATGGAAGTGATTCGCGGGACGCTGCCGTTCTTCCTGATCTTGGTGTTGATGTCTGCGTTGCTGATTTTCTTCCCAAGCATTGCTCTGTTACCAAGAGACATTTTATTCAATTAATCCGTCGAGTTACCCTTATTCAATCAAGGATAGAGATATGAGTATATTGCCATTAACACCTCCGCAGAGAGGGTTTGAATCAGCAGAACTAGAGCAACGTACTGTCGAGTTGCAACAACGTCTTCGCGCGCAAAACATCGATGCTGCGTTTTTCACGACCGAGCCTGAGTTCCGCTATTTTAGTGGCTTTAAATCGCAGTTCTGGGAAAGCCCAACTCGACCTTGGTTTTTGGTGGTGCCAGCGGTTGGTAAGCCGATCGCTGTTGTACCAGAGATCGGTGTGGCTGGTTTTGACGAGACATGGATTGATGATGTGCGCAGTTGGCCGTCACCAAGGCCAGAAGATGACGGTATCTCTTTATTAGCTTCTACGTTATCTGAGGTCTCCAAGGGTTCTCGCCGAGTCGGTTCGATGATTGGCCCGGAAACACATCTGCGTATGCCTGCCACTAACTATGCGTTGTTACAGCAGAAGCTGAGCCAACACAGTGTGGTTGATGTGTCACTGATGGTTCGAGGCTTGCGCAGTGTTAAATCTCAAGCGGAGATCGATAAAGTACGCTTCGCTTGCCAAGTCACGGCGGCGGGCTTTGAGTATCTTCGTCATCATCTCGCGATAGGGATGAC
This sequence comes from Vibrio sp. 14G-20, assembly GCF_026241515.1. GTDB lineage: Bacteria > Pseudomonadota > Gammaproteobacteria > Enterobacterales > Vibrionaceae > Vibrio. The sequence continues at coordinate 25,728 of NZ_JAPHPW010000037.1, read as the reverse complement.
AGAACGACAGGCGTGTAAAGCCATGCATTTGGAGATGCTGCGTTTGGGTGCCGATGCGTGTCCTTATCTGATTTCGGCATCTGGCCAAGGTGGCTATGACAACATCATCATGGGGCCAACGGATCGTGTACTTGGTGAAGGTGACGTGTTGATCATCGACACGGGGGCTAACTTTGATGGCTACTTCAGCGACTTTGACCGCAATTATGCGTTTGGGCATGCGCAGCCAGATACGATAGCGGCTTATGACGCCGTTTATCAATCGACAGAAGCAGGGCTCGCGATTGCAGAGCCGGGACGAACAACCGGAGACGTGTGGCAAGCCATGTGGTCGGTACTCGAAAAGAGCGGCGTGCTTGGCAACGATGTGGGTCGAATGGGGCACGGCTTGGGTATGCAGCTAACCGAGTGGCCATCACATGTGCCAAATGGGGATGTGATCTTAAAACCCGGTATGGTGTTAACCCTTGAGCCGGGCATGGCGTTTGCGAAAAACCGCATGATGGTGCATGAAGAGAACATCGTTATTACCGAATTTGGTTGCGAAATGTTGCACCAAAGGGCATGGCAATCGATGCCGATTATTGGTTAGTTACGTTTAGAATCTAGTCATAATGTTGAATCCTGGTAGAGGAGGGCGTTCAAGCACTTTGTTGGACGCTCTGTTCTATTTTTTACTGCGTCATACCCCTTCATCTTTTACACCTAAAGATCTCTAATTGTTGAATGCCTTCTTGTTTCTAGAATCTCTCTTTCTGCTTAAATATTATCCTTGTTGAGCAAAAACATTTGACCAATAACTATCACACCTCAAATCTTTAATTGTTTTCGTTAGTGCCCTGAATGATATTTAATTTATTGTTTTATAATGATTTTTGTTGTTTTGAATGCTGTATTGTTACGAGTTTGTTTTAAATAATCATTTGAACCCTAACTAAATTTCTGTCATTTTATATTTAACTGAACGTTCAATATAAAATAAAAGGACTAAGAAATGCCGAAGGTTGGGATGCCTGATATACGTAAACCACAGCTTGTTCAAGCCACCATGACGGTGATTGATCGAGTAGGTTTGCATGCCGCGAGTATTGCGTTAATCAGCAAAGAAGCGGGCGTGTCTACAGGTATCATTAATCACTATTTTGGTGGGAAGCACGGTCTGCTCGAAGAGACGATGCGTGAAATCCTTCGCCAATTATCCAACACCATCACGACTTCACTAAAAGCGCTTCCTGTTGATGCTCACCAACAGAGAATTAACGCGATCATCGACGGTAACTTCGAAGGTTACCAAGCCGAAAATAAAGTCGCGAAGGCATGGTTGGCATTTTGGTCCTATTCAATGCATGACCAACAACTGAAAAGACTGCAGCGTGTGAATGAAAAACGTTTGATTTCACATCTGCGTCTTGAGTTGAAAGGTATTTTGAATCATGAACAGGCGGATCTCGTTGCTCACGGGATTGCTTCTCTGATTGATGGGTTATGGCTGAGAGGCACGTTAAACCCTGAAGGTATCGATGCTCAAAAGGCTCGCGCCATCATCAATGATTATCTTGATAAACAACTGACGTTCTACTCGTGTAACACCGCATAGAACGCGGTCGTAGCATTGCAATCATAGTACCTGAACGGCAAACACTCACATATAGACCAGCAGAGTCTAATAACAATAATTAAGTCAGAATCTCAAATGGAAATGAACTCGTTATACATTGATGGCGCAGCGGTTAAAGCAACCTCTGGTGAAACCTTTGATAGCATTAACCCTGCAAACGGCGAACCTATCGCGACGTTAGGCCAAGCATCTTCAGCGGATGTCGACAGCGCTATTGAATCAGCGAAACGTGGATTTGCGGTATGGTCAGCAATGACAGCCGTGGAACGCAGTCGTATTCTTTTGAAAGCGGTAGCAATACTTAGAGCTCGAAATGATGACCTTGCAAACCTTGAGGTTGTTGATACGGGCAAGCCACTGCAAGAAGCGATTGAAGTGGATGTGGCATCTGGCGCCGATGTGATTGAATACTTCGCAGGCCTTGCGCCTACGCTGCAAGGCGATCAACAACCCCTTAGTGAATCTCAATTCTTCTACACTCGTCGTGAACCGCTTGGCATCTGTGCAGGCATTGGCGCGTGGAACTACCCAATTCAAATCGCGATGTGGAAATCAGCTCCTGCCTTGGCTGCGGGTAACGCGATGATTTTCAAACCTTCAGAAGAAACGCCGCTCACAGCTCTAAAGCTTGCAGAGATCTTTACTGAAGCTGGTCTTCCTGATGGCGTGTTTAACGTGGTTCAGGGCGATTACCGTGTTGGTCAGATGCTAACGGCGCACCCAGACATCGCAAAAGTGTCGTTCACGGGCGAAACCGGTACCGGTAAAGCGGTAATGGCAGACAGCGCTAAGACGCTGAAATCAGTCACCATGGAACTTGGCGGCAAGTCACCGATGATCGTGTTTGATGATGCGAAATTGGATGATGCAGTTTCCGCTTCGATGGTTGCTAACTTCTACACCCAAGGCGAAGTGTGTACTAACGGTACCCGTGTTTATGTACACGAAAATATCTACAACGCATTCATCGACCAACTTAAAACACGCACTGAGAAACTGATCATTGGTAACCCAATGGACATGGAGACTCAGATCGGCGCGTTGATTTCTAAAGAACACCTTTCAAAAGTTCTCGAAGCGATTGAGCTGGCAAAACAGTCAGGGGCAACTCTGCTGACTGGCGGCTATCGAGTGACAGACAACGGCTTAGCGAACGGCAACTTTGTTATCCCAACCGTGTTTGTGGATTGCGAAGACAACATGCCTCACGTTCAACAAGAGATTTTCGGCCCTGTAATGTCAGTGTTGAAGTTTACGGACGAAGACGACGTGATTCGCCGCGCTAACGACACCAAATATGGCCTTGCGGCTGGCGTGTTCACGCAAAACCTTTCTCGTGCTCACCGCGTGATCCATCAAATGCAGGCGGGTATTTGTTGGGTTAATACGTGGGGTGACTCACCTGCAGAAATGCCTGTTGGTGGTTACAAGCTTTCAGGTATTGGCCGTGAAAATGGACCAGAAACCCTACTTCACTATACGCAGACTAAGAGCATTCTTATTGAACTTGGCGACTACGCCAGCCCTTATGCCTAACGCGTAATACTTAATTCAACGGGCTAGCTTAAAAGAGTTAGCCTCACTGACTCATCTCAGGGAACTTAAAATATGGAACAACGCTACGATTATATTATCGTCGGCGCGGGTTCGGCCGGCTGTGTGTTAGCGGATAGGCTAACGGAAAGCGGTGAACATAGCGTTTTATTACTGGAAGCTGGCGGTACGGATAAGAGTATTTTTATCCAGATGCCAACCGCACTTTCTTACCCAATGAATACTGAAAAGTACGCTTGGCAATTTGAAACAGAGCAAGAACCGGGCCTTGATGGACGTGAACTGCACTGCCCACGTGGCAAAGTGTTAGGTGGCAGCTCATCGATCAACGGCATGGTTTATGTTCGTGGCCACGCTTGTGACTTTGACCAGTGGGAAGAAGAGGGCGCAGCCGGTTGGAATTACCAAGCTTGCTTGCCTTACTTCCGCCGTGCTGAATCATGGAATAAAGGTGGTGACGAATATCGTGGCGACAATGGTCCTGTCGGCACTTGTAATGGTAACGATATGGAGCTCAACCCGCTTTACCAAGCATTCATTGATGCAGGTAAAGACGCGGGTTACCCAGAAACACAAGATTATAACGGCTACCAGCAAGAAGGCTTCGGCACCATGCATATGACGGTAGACAAGGGTGTTAGAGCCTCAACCTCTAACGCTTATCTACGTCGAGCATTGAAGCGTTCAAACCTAACCTTGAAGAAAGGTATTGTGGCGCGTCGTTTCTTACTTGAAGCACAAGACGCACAAGACCAGTCATCAAAAGGTCAATCAAGGCTGAAAGCTGTTGGTGTCGAGTTTGAAAAGTCAGGCAATACCCAAGTGGCTGTAGCGAACAAAGAAGTGATCTCGTCTGCGGGTTCTATCGGTTCCGTTCAACTGCTTCAACTTTCTGGTATCGGCCCGAAAGCCGTGCTTGAAAGGGCAGGCGTTGAGCTTAAACACGAACTCAGTGGCGTCGGTGAAAACCTTCAAGACCACTTAGAAGTGTACTTCCAATATCACTGCAACGAACCCATCACGCTCAACAGCAAGCTTGGCTTGGTCAGCAAGGGCATGATTGGCGCGGAATGGATTCTGACTCGCAAAGGCCTTGGTGCCACTAACCACTTTGAATCGTGCGCGTTCATTCGCTCTCGCAAAGGACTTAAGTGGCCAAACATTCAGTATCACTTCCTGCCAGCAGCGATGCGTTACGACGGGCAAGCGGCCTTTGATGGTCACGGTTTCCAAGTACACGTTGGCCCGAACAAGCCAGAGAGTCGTGGTACGGTTGCGATCACTTCTGCTGATCCGCATGCCAAGCCAGAGATCATTTTCAACTACATCTCGACTGAACAAGATCGCCAAGATTGGCGCGATTGTATTCGTCTGACGCGTGAGATTTTGTCGCAACCTGCGATGGATGTTTACCGTGGTGAAGAGATTCAGCCAGGTCTGAATATTACTTCTGATGAAGCGATTGATGAATGGGTTAAGCAGAACGTTGAAAGTGCTTATCACCCTTCTTGTGGCTGCAAAATGGGTTCAGATAACGACCCAATGGCGGTGCTTGATGAAGAGTGTCGCGTTCGCGGTATCGACAGCTTACGTGTTGTCGACTCATCGGTTTTCCCAACCATTCCAAACGGCAACTTGAATGCCCCGACCATCATGGTTGCTGAGCGTGCTTCCGATTTGATTTTAGGTAAGCCGATGCTCAAAGAACAGGGCGTTTCAGTGTGGATTGCACCTGAATGGGAAGACAAGCAAAGAATAAATAAACCAGTAAGAGAAGCGTAAGTCCCTGTTATTAGTTGAAAAATAGAAAATATTTCAAAAATAGAAAAAGCAAAAAGTAACAACAAAAATTAGTCAAAAGTCAGAAGAACTGCTCTTTATCGGTGTTGATATCGAGCAGAAAAAGGAAAGATAAAAAGGAACCATTATGACGACTCTAAATATTCAGAACATGACCACGAAAACGTTAACAGCACTAGCCATTAGTTCATTTGCATTTGGTGCTAACGCTTCTTTTGAACCACAGCAATGTGAAAATGTTCGCTTCGCTGATGTAGGCTGGACTGACATTACCGCAACAACCGCCGTTACTTCTGAACTATTAAAAGGCCTTGGTTATAAAACCAAAACCGACCTACTTTCAGTACCGGTGACTTACTCTTCAATGGCAAACGGCGATATTGATGTATTCCTAGGTAACTGGATGCCAACCATGGAAGGCGATATTGCTAAGTACCGTGAAGCGGGCACGGTTGAAACCGTTCGTGCCAACCTTGAAGGCGCAAAATACACACTAGCTGTACCAAAATATGTGTACGACTCTGGCGTAAAAAGCTTCGCAGACCTAGCAAAACATGCCGACAAATTTAAAGACCGCATCTACGGCATCGAACCGGGCAACGATGGTAACCGCTTAATCCAATCAATGATTGATTCTGACGCGTTTGGCTTGAAAGATTTCAGCCTAGTGGAGTCAAGTGAAGCGGGCATGGTATCGCAAGTATCTCGCGCTGCTCGTCGTAGCCAGTGGATCGTTTACCTTGGTTGGGCACCGCACCCAATGAACAGCAATGTTGAGATGGAATACCTTTCTGGCGGTGACGACTTCTTTGGCCCTAACTACGGTGGCGCGAATGTCTACACCAATGTTCGCTCAAACTATCTGTCGGAGTGTTCAAACGTCGGTCAACTTCTACAAAACCTAGAATTCACTCTAGAGATGGAAAACCAGTTGATGGAAGAGATTCTTAACCAAAAAGTGAAGCCAGAAAAAGCGGCTCAACAATGGTTGAACAACAATTCTCAACAAGTGGAAGCTTGGTTAGACAACGTAAAAACACATAAAGGTGAATCAGCGACTCAAGCCGTCACTGAATACCTAAAGCAAGTTAAAGCTTAGTTCTACCTATCTCAACAGCTACATAAATAATAAAGGTGGGCTTGCCAATTTATCGATTGGTTTGAAGTAGCCCACCCATAATAAAAGGCAATATTGTGAATTTTATTACGGAAAACAAAATCCCAGTCGGACAATGGATGGAAGCGGGTGTTGATTGGCTAACAATCAATGCAGCAGGATTCTTTGACGCTATTTCGATTTTTCTAGAAACCGTCATTATGTTTTTAGTCGATGTATTTAAGTGGATGCCGCCTGCTCTGCCAATCGTGATGACTGCTGCTATTGCATGGTACTTACACCGTAAACCTTCGCTGGTGATCTTTGTGGTCGCAGCACTGCTGACTATTCTTAACCTCGGCTATTGGCAAGAAATGCTGGAAACCTTTGTTCTCGTCTTTGCGGCGACAACGATTTCCGTATTAATTGGCGTGCCGGTTGGCATCATGGCTGCTCACCGTCCTTGGCTCTATACAGTTTTGCGTCCAATCCTTGATTTGATGCAGACAGTCCCAACTTTCGTTTATCTGATTCCAACTCTTGTCCTCTTCGGCTTGGGTATTGTTCCTGGCTTAATCTCGACCATTATTTTCGCAATAGCTGCACCGATTCGTTTGACCTACTTAGGGGTAACTAAAGTCCCTGAAGAGTTGATTGAAGCGGGTAAAGCGTTTGGTGCCAGCCGCATGAAATTGCTGATGAAGGTCGAATTACCGGCGGCTCTACCAAGCATCATGGCGGGTGTAACCCAATGTATTATGTTGTCGCTTTCGATGGTGGTTATCGCCGCTCTTGTCGGTGCTGACGGACTTGGTAAACCTGTTGTGCGAGCATTGAACACAGTGAACATCTCACAAGGTTTTGAAGCTGGATTAGCGATTGTATTAGTCGCAATCATCCTTGACCGCTTGTGCAAAACACCAAACCAGAAGGAAGCTTAATCATGTCTAACTCTCAGGAAAAAAAGACAATGGACGCGATTACCATTAAGAATCTCGATGTTGTGTTTGGTAATAAATCGAAACAAGCGCTTGAGCTACTCGACCAAGGTAAAACTCGCCAAGAGATCATTGATGAAACTGGTCAAGTTGTCGGCGTAGACAATGTGTCGCTGACGGTGGAAGAAGGCGAGATTTGTGTATTGATGGGTTTGTCTGGTTCTGGTAAATCATCTTTGCTTCGTGCAGTTAACGGCTTGAATGAGATCAGCCGTGGTTCACTAACAATCAAAGACGGTGACCAACAAGTCGATTTAGCGCAATGTGATGAAGCGACTCTGCGTCATCTTCGTACTCATCGCGTATCAATGGTTTTCCAAAAGTTTGCTTTGATGCCATGGCTTAACGTATTAGACAACGTGGCGTTTGGTCTTGAAATGCAGGGTGTAGCGAAAGATGTTCGTCGTGCAAAAGCGCGTGAACAATTAGAAATGGTCGGCCTAGCGGAATGGGAAACCAAATTTCCACATGAGCTTTCTGGCGGCATGCAGCAACGTGTTGGTTTGGCGCGTGCGTTTGCAATGGACACCGACATTCTATTGATGGATGAACCGTTTTCGGCGCTTGATCCACTGATTCGTGCTCAGCTGCAAGATGAATTGATCACGCTGCAAAATAAACTCAACAAAACGATTCTGTTCGTGAGTCACGACCTAGATGAAGCACTGAAGATTGGCAATAACATTGCGATCATGGAGTCAGGCAAACTGATTCAACACGGTAAGCCTGAAGAGATCGTACTGACGCCAAAAACCGAATACGTAAAAGACTTCGTTGCTCACACCAATCCATTGAATGTGCTTAAAGGTCGCTCTTTAATGCAGCCTCTTGATTCACTGACGCAAGAAAATGAAAGCTGGAAGATCTGCGATTCTAAAGATCTCTGGATTGAACAGAATGAAGGTGCTTTATCGGTGAAAGGTGAATCTACCTTGGCGCTTGTTGAGTGGAGCGAGTCTGACGACCTAACCGCGATTAACGCGTCTAGTGTGGTAGTGGCAAGCCCGGAGATTGGTATGCGTGATGCGATTAAGCTTAAGCAGATCAGTAACCACCCAATTCTGTTGGTTGAAAACAATCAATTGGTAGGGATCTTGGATAACAGCGAGTTTTACAACGCGCTAACGGGTAACTTTCAGATGAATACAGCCGCGTAAAATTTCGTTTTCCAGCTTGGAGATTAGGGCTGATTTTTTATTGGGTGGAGAGGGTTAAGTCTCTCTACCTCTATGATTATTAAAATATATTATTCTTTGAACTGGTATTCTCTGATTCATTATTTTTGCCTTCATTGAAGCTTTCATTCCCCCTTCATTAAGTAAAAGTGCCGTACCACGCAAGTTTAGTGGTATAGAAAAGATTGAGAATAGTATGAACATCAGTACAATGCGGAAAAATCAATGAAGTAATTTATCAATTTACAGTGTAATTCGAGCGCGCGTGACGTAATCACTCGAGACATTTCATCGCTTCGACACTGTAAAACCATTCACAGTATATTAGTACAAAGGTCTGCATCTTGGACAAACATGACGAAATCCTGGTCGCTATTCGCCAAATTATTCGCGCTATCGATTTACACTCGAAGAAGCTGAGTAAAGAGTATGGTTTGACTGGCCCTCAATTAATCTTAATGAGAGCAATCCAAGAAATGGGTAATGTGACGATCAAAGAATTGTCTAATCAGACCAATGTAAGCCAAGCAACGACGACGACGATCATCGACCGTCTAGAGTTAAATGGCTATGTACAACGAGTACGCAGTTCATCGGACCGCCGCAAAGTACACGCGAACCTGACTGAGAAAGGTCAAGAGTTGCTAAACAATGCGCCACCGCCGCTGCAAGATAATTTCGTGAAAAAATTCCAAAACCTAGAGACGTGGGAGCAAAGCTTACTGCTTTCTTCGATGCAGCGTGTATCAGCAATGATGAACGCAGAAGACATCGACGCTGCTCCAGTGCTTCAGCTTGAAGGCATTGCAAACGTAGCCAAAAGCTAACGTTAATTTTAAATTGTCTATTTAAAACAAAAACTTAAAGAGTTATTAAATGGTCGCATTAAGCGGCCATTTTTGATCTCACCATGTAAAGTTTCTAGTTATACTGCCTGTTCGCTACACCCTTCTATTTTAAATCTCCCTGGTTTTTAACCCTACGTTGTAATCACCTTATTTATTTGTATTCAAAAATGCATTGACGATTCTCTGACAATAAAAACATAGACCGACCGGTCTGATTTGTATTATTGTGTGCTCATCTTAACCACGAGGTGATGTATGAAATACGAATTGACGCCAACACAAATGACCATGACGTTGAACAACATGCAGGGAGCTTTTGCACAGAACCCGATGCCAGCGGTATCGGTGAGAATTGAGCAGTTGCTTGCACTTAAATCTGCGCTTATCGATTACACAGATCGCTTGTGTTTAGCCGTGAGTGAGGACTATGGTCACCGCAGTCGACAAGACACTTTGATGGCCGACATATTGCCTTGTATCGGAAATATCGATCACAGCATTGAGTGTTTACCTCATTGGTCGACATCTTCGATTCGTCATTCCGGCCCTTTGCTTTCAACCTCTCGTGTTGAAGTGGTTTATCAACCCAAAGGCGTTGTTGGGATCATTGCTCCGTGGAACTTCCCGATCATGTTATCCGTCGGCCCGCTTATTTCGGCGTTTGCAGCGGGCAATCGCGCCATGATCAAGATGAGTGAATTTACCCCTGCGACGAACCAAGTATTAAGATCGCTATTGGCAGAAGTTTTCCATGCCGATGAGGTGTGCTTGGTTGAAGGTGAGGTAGAAATCGCAGCCGCATTTTCGGCATTGCCGTTTGATCATCTTCTGTTTACGGGGTCAACCCAAGTGGGTCGCCAAGTGATGAAGTCAGCGGCTGACACGCTAACTCCAGTCACGCTAGAGCTAGGCGGTAAGTCACCGGTTATCGTTGCAGAAGACATGCCAATTGATATCGCGGTTGAGCGAATCATTTATGGTAAGAGCCTCAATAACGGGCAGGTGTGTGTGGCTCCTGACTATGTATTGCTACCTGAAGGGAAAGTTGAATCTTTCATTCAAGAGTATAAAAAACAGTACCAATTGCTGTTCGATGAAGGGGTGTATTCCGATAGCTTGACGTCTCTAATCAATCCTCGTCAATGCGACCGCATAGTTGGTTTGTTGAATGAAGAACGACAAGCTGGAATGCGAACCGTCGCTTGCCATGACGAAGCGATGGACTTAGATAACCACCGTTTGGTGACGCACCTGATTGTTGAACCAAGCCTGTCATCCAAGGTGATGAACGAAGAGATTTTCGGCCCACTATTACCCTTGATTACGTATCGCAATATCAAAGAGGCGTTCCAAGTCATCAATAGCAAACCAAGGCCGTTAGCGCTCTATCTAATGAGCTTTGATTTGAGCTTACAAGCTCAGGTTAAACACCAAGTTCATTCCGGTGGAATGTGTATCAATGACTGTGTTTTTCATTTAGCGGTTGATGACGCGCCGTTTGGTGGCATTGGTGAATCAGGGCAGGGCAATTATCACGGTAAAGAAGGTTTCCTTACTTTCTCCCATGCCAAAACAGTCTTGGAAACGGGCTTAGATCATCGAGTTAAGCATCTGTTTTCAAAAGAAGACAACGAATTAAAGACCGCAGTGATGAGCATGCTTGGCAAGTAAATCATTTCTGTCATTACCCAATTTATCTACAAGAAGTTATTTATAAGAAATTATTTTTACGACGTTATTTTAAGAGGTTATTTTTATGTTGGAACGATTTTTTGAACGAACGATGAAAGCGTATTTGATGGTTACAGGATTCTTAACTGCAACCGCTTTCTCTACTTTCCTTGCGCCTGATTGGAGTATGCAAACGCTGTTCTCGTACAACGATACGATGATGGTGAACAAAGAGTATCTTATGGGTACCTATCAACACTGGGGAGTCATGGTTGGCTGTATTGGTGTGTTGTTGATGTTCTCGGCGAAGTACAAATCGCTGCGTACTTCGACCATGATTTACAGTGCATTTGAGAAGTCGATGTTTGTGGGCATATTCTTATACAACGTGTGTATCAACGATTATGAGTGGTTTTATGGTTGGAGCGGTGTGTTTGCGCTCGATGGATTTGTGACTGTCTACTCTTTAGTTTATCTGTATTACTACCTCACTAGAGACAAAAGCAAGGTGCCAGCTCATCTTCGTTAATAGTTAATAGTTAATAGTTAATAAGTTGCTCATGGTGAGTCAATGACACTTATTTAATGATCACTCACTAACTTATTACTACAGCCCGCATTTGCGGGCTTTTTTCGTTTTGGGGCAATGATCCATAAAGATCTTAATTGACATATCTTTGACATTAACACTCTAGACCGACCGGTTTGTATTGGTTATTGTTTAGTCATCAACTAGAAATGAGGTAAATACCATGACAACCAATAATTTTAACTTTCAACTTAAAACCATTGTTCATGCTCAAGAGAATGGCATTGAAAATATCCCTTCTCTTTTTGGTCGCTTAGGTGCGCAAAGAGTCGTGCTCTTTTCTGATAAAGGCTTGGAGTCTCTTGGTTTTGTTGAGCAGTTCTCGGCGTTGTTTGTAAACGAAAAGGTGAACCAGCTAGGTAATGAACAAGCAGTTCAACTTGTTGGTGTGTACACCGATATCGCGCCAGACGCGACTTGCGACAACATCAACGCTGCAATTGAATTTGCAAACAGCGTCAATGCTGATGCGATCTTGTCTGTTGGTGGTGGCAGTGTGATTGATGCTTCTAAGGGCGTGAAATATGCACTTCATAAGCAGATTGATGATATCCGTACCGTGATTGCTGGTGGTGGCTTTATGGAAGTATGGCCAAACAATGAAGACATTCGAGTACCTCATATTGCCGTACCAACAACAGCTGGTACGGGCGCTGAAGCTTCTCCGATTGCGGTTTTTTACAACGAGCATGAAAACATTAAGGCAAGCTTAGTAGCGTCTGGTTTGGAGGCTGACATTGCGATTCTTGATCCGACCGTCACCACAAAGCTGCCTGCTCATCTGACTCGTTCAACCGCAATGGATGCATTAACGCACGCTGTTGAGGCCATTGTTTCTCCAATGAGCAATGCCTTTACCGATGCTTATGGCATTCAAGCTGCAAAACTGATTGTTGAAAACTTACTCGTGGCACTTGAGGAACCAGAAAACCTAACGGCACGTGGCAATCTTCTTCAGGCGAGCACGATGGCGATTTCTGCGTTTTATTCATCATTAGGTGGCATCCCTATCCATAACTGTGCCCATGCCTTTGGTGCGATTAGCCATATCCCGCATGGCGACGCTAACACGGTACTGATGCCAGTTGTGATTGAAGCACTGCCGGAATTCTATATGCCGAACGCAATTAAATTGGCTCAAGCATTCTCGCTAGAGAGCGCTGGAACGGACGAGATGATTTACCAGCGAGTGTTGGATTTCTTACGCAATTTCCAAACCCAAGTTGGCGCGATGAAGCGTTTCAGTAGCTGGGAATTTGATGACCAAGAGAAGCGCAATATTGCTCAAGCGATTGAGAAAGATATCTGCTTCCAGTTCTACCCAATCTCAAAACAAACGATTGAACAGATTATAGAAAAATCAATTTAGTCGTCCGATTAAGCATCCAAAAATTCACTGTAAATCGAGGATAAATTATGAAGATTGAAAACGTATTGCTATCGAGCTTGTGCATCATCGCGCCGTTTCTACTTTTCACCTAATTCACTCGACAGGGACGTTGTGACCTTTATTCCTGAGGAGGGAAATAAATGTTCAATAAACGTTTAACTACCGTGATTCTGACTGGTGTTTTGGCTGTTCTGCTTTTTGCCAAGGCAAGCGTTGGAAGCGAAAGCTCTACGGCTTTATCTGAACAGCATCAAGATGTCGTGCAACTGTTGGATGAAGCTTACCAAGGGCAATTGGATGCCCAGCTCTCTGTCGCTTACTTATATCTGAGCGGAGATGGCGTAGAACAGAATGATGAAAAAGCCGCGGAGTGGTTCGTCACCGCAGCCAATAACGGTAGCCCTGAAGCTCAAACACAGCTTGGGTTGATGTATATCTCTGGAAGTGGCGTTCAAGCCAGCCAAGCGGAGGCTGTCACCTGGATTGGCATGGCAGCAGCTCAAGAGTATGACCCCGCGCTCGACTTATTACATTGGATGTCGCAAGCCGCGCACTAATTCAAATCCTAACTCAGGTTAATCACAGAAAGGTTAGCCTCAGAAAAAGTTATTCGCAGAAAAGTTAATTACTGAAAAAGTTAATCACAGAAATTGGAGAACGTCTTATGCAGACATTCAAGAAATCTTTAGTCTTCACTGCAATGGCCGCGGCAAGCAGTGCTGCTCTGGCCGCAGAATCAGAAAAACCGAATATTGTTGTCATTGTTGGCGATGATGTGGGCTTTGCCGATACTCAGCCTTATGGCTCAGAAGCCAATACACCAAACCTAATGGCGCTGGCTGAAGAGGGGGTTAAGTTTACTAACTTTCACGCGTCACCAACCTCATCGGTAACGCGCTCTATGATGTTAACCGGAGCAAATAGCCACGAGGTTGGGCTAGGCACCTTCGACTATGCTGTCTATCCGGGTGCGATTGGCAAGCCGGGTTATGAAGGTTACCTCACCAAGAAAGGGGTTACGGTCGCAACGCTGCTTAAAGAGAGTGGTTATAACACTTACCTCTCTGGGAAATGGCACTTGGGGCACGACGATGGTTTCTTACCTGACGATCGAGGTTTTGAAGAGAGTTACGGTATCTTAGCGGGCGGCTCGAATCACTTTAATCGAGATATGATGTTCCCGGCCAAAAATGCCGCGACAGCGGATGCGCTGCAAAAAGGGGATATTCCCGGCGTCGAAGTTGAGCCAACTTACCGTAACGGTGAAGTGGTTGAGGACAAGTACAAAGGCGAGTACTCAGACCAAGTTTACACCAACGAGATCATCAAGATGATCGACAGCAAAAAAGACGACGGTAAGCCTTTCTTCGCTTACGTCCCATTCACCGGTATTCACCTGCCATTGCAAGCGCCTGAGTCTTCCTATCAAGATAAAGTTGATTACTACGTCGAGCATGGTTGGGACTCGGTTCGAGAAGATCGTTTCCAACGCATGAAAGAGATGGGTGTGATTCCAAAAGACGCCGATATTTCAGATCGTAACGCATTAAGCCGCCCTTGGGACTCGCTTTCTGAGAAAGAACAAAAGTGGTACGGCAAGAAAATGGCTGTCGCGATGGGCATGATGGAAATGCAGGACCAACAAGTCGGTCAGATAGTCGATTACCTGAAAGAAATCGGGGAATACGATAATACTTACATCATGTACCTAGCGGATAATGGCCCAGAAGCGGCGGATATTACCGGTGAAAATATCAGTGATTTGATCCGAACGTGGACTGCTCATCATTTCGATAATTCGACTGAAAACCTGGGTAAGGCGAACTCCAGTGTGTCACTTGGTCCTGAGTGGGCAAGTGCTTCAACCGGTGGCCTATCTTGGTACAAAGCTTACACAGCAGAGGGCGGTATCCGTGTGCCATTTATCGTTAAGCCAGCCAAAGCGCTTTTAGACGGTGAAGATGCGTTGCAACCGGGAACTCAGACAGACGACTTATCTCAAGTGAAGGACATCGCAGCCACGATTCTTGAGATTGCTGAGGTAGAGCATCCAGGAACCGAATATCAAGGTCGAGACGTGGCGCCGATGAGTGGTGTGAGCTTGTTGCCTTACTTCAAAGGGGAAACGGCAGACGTGCACAGTGCCAACAATGCGATTCCATTTGAATTGTTTGGTAGCGGAATTCTGCTTAAAGGTGATCATAAGATCATCCGAATTTCTACGGGAATGGGCGGTGACAGTGAGTGGCACTTATACAACACCAAGAAAGATCCAGCTGAGCAACATGACTTGAGAAATGAAATGCCAGATCTGTTCCTTGAAATGGTCGCTGAATATCAAGAATACGAAAAAGCGCAAAATATCGTCCCGGTTGACGAAGCGTGGAACCCGTTTGAAAACGTGAAATAGAGGAAAAACCACTCGGCCAACCTAATGCCATCAAGCTTGGTTGGCCGATGAACACCGTGTAAAGGAATTACGAATTGTTTTGGCTAATACAATAACTTTTACATCGAGGCACTCTTCATGACGACATTATCGCTATCAAATTTGAGTTCAGTTCCGCAGTTCAATGGCAAAGCACACAGCAAACTTCAGGCGTTAGCAAAACCCATTGGGGCGGTGTGTAATATCAGTTGCACCTACTGTTATTACTTAGAAAAACAACAGCTGCTTGAATACCCAAAAGGCTCTCAATATACGATGGATGAAGCTCTGTTAGAGCGTTATATCAAGCAATATATAGAAGGGCAGAATACACCTGAAATCATCTTTTCTTGGCATGGTGGAGAACCTACTTTATTGGGGATTGAATATTTTCAAAAGGTGGTCGCACTGCAGAAAAAATATTGCCCTAGCTACAGCAAGATCAGCAATGACCTTCAAACCAACGGCACGTTACTGAATGATGCGTGGTGTGAGTTCTTCAAGAACAATGACTTTATCATTGGTGTGAGTATTGACGGCCCAGAGCACTTACACAATCACTACCGAACCAACCGTGCAGGCAAAGGTACTTTTTCTCAAACAATGCGCGGCATTCGCTACTTGAAGCAACATAACGTCGAGTTCGCGACCCTAAGCTGCGTGAATGATGTGACAGGAAAGTATCCATTAGAGGTCTATCGCTTTCTACGTGATGAAGTGGGTTCGAAGCAATTGCAGTTTATTCCTGTGGTCGATAAGCGCGAAGCTCACACCAACAATAAATGGTTGAGCAACCAACAAGCGATCATACCCGTATCAGGCGAGGTTGAAGCTTGGAGCGTCGATTCAGTGCAATGGGGAGAATTCCTCACTACCATTTTTGACGAGTGGTTCGAACATGATTTTGGTCGGGTATTAGTGCCGTACTTTGAAAATTTTGTCGGCGTATGGATGGGCAGAGAAAGCACCATGTGCACCTTGAGTGAGATCTGCGGCAAAGGGTTAGCAGTTGAGCCCAATGGCGATGTGTACTCATGTGACCATTATGTCTTTCCTGAATTTCAGCTGGGTAATATTCAGGAACAAGCACTTTCAACTTTAGCCTTTTCGTCAAAGCAGCAGCGTTTTGGGTTCGCCAAACAGAAGTCTCTGCCGAAACAATGCCAAGCCTGTGAGTTTAAATTTGCATGCCATGGCGAGTGCCCTAAAAACCGCATCATCAAAAGTCGAGATGGTGAGGCTGGGTTAAATTATCTCTGTGGAGGATGGCTGAGCTTCTTCAAGTATATCGACCCTGTTATTAAGGGCTTACTCAAAGCTAATAATATTCCGTCTCGTCTGGGATGACGGAGTAAGCGTGAATCGATTTAATCAATGTTTACAGTAAGATAGAAGGCTCGCATAAATTATGCGAGCCTTTTGGTATTTGGTATTTGGTATTTGGTATTTGGTATTTGGTAACGGGTATCTAGTCAGCCGATTCCTGGGCTGGGCTCATGACGAGAAGAGTCTCTTCCATGGCATTGTTTAGAATCGAACGGTTACGCTGCATGGCGGCCATGAGCGTTGAGCCTAGCCATAGGCCATAAAGCATTCGAGACAGCGATTCGGGCTCTGCGATCGTGAAATCACCGGTCTCATTGCCTTCTTCAAATAGCTTCGCCATACGCAGGATGATCTTTTCTGCACCTATTGCCATTGTGGACTGTAACGGGTTAGCAGACCCAGATACTTCTCCCGCCAGTTTTACGACAAGACATTGGATATTGAAGTCTTCAGTCAGTTTCGATGCACACCAAAACTCGAAATAGGCTTTTACGCGGTCACGACGAGAAAGCGACTCATCACTTAAAAAGTCGTCCAGCTTAGCGAGGTGCTCATCAAAGTAGTTGGTAAGAAGGATTTCACCAAAGTGTTCTTTGGATTTGAAGTAATGGTAAAAAGAACCCTTCGTGCCTTCCGCTTGGTTGATGATTTTCATCAAGCCAACACCAGCAAACCCGTGTTCATTAATAAGGCTAAACCCTGCATCGAGCATAGCTTGTCGCATGTCTTTCATTGTTCTTACTCTTTATGCTGAGAATGAGGAATAGTGTAACGATCAACATACCAACCGTCCAGTCTAGCGCGTTAGGACGCGGTCAATAATTGACTCGTTTCGTCAAAGTAACTTTTTCTCTTATTGGCACTTCTAAGCGACAAAACTTTTTTCAAGATAAGCACATCCTATAAATCGAAAATAACAACCTTAAAGGGCTTGTTTGGTGCCTTAAAATGGCTAAATCAGGGTGTTTTAAGTTGCTGTTTTTGTTGATTTTTAATTTGGTGTTTTCTTAAGGTCGCAATGGTAGTCTTAGCTTAATTTCTTTAGGGGGCTAAATGGACACCAATAACAGCACTTATCATCACCACAGTTTTGCTCAGCAAGATTTATCAGAGCTTACATTTACAGCCTGCACGTTTATCCGTTGTGATTTCAGACGTTCGAACTTACGTGATGCAACGTTTATTAACTGTAAGTTTATTGAGCAAGGCGATATTGAGGGATGCCACTTTGATATTGCCGACTTACGAGATGCAAGTTTTCAGAATTGTCAGTTGGCGATGGCGAATTTTAGTAACGCGAATTGCTATGGTATTGAGCTACGTGAATGCGACTTGAAAGGGGCGAACTTTACTCGTGCGAATTTTGCCAATCAGGTGAGCAATCGCATGTATTTTTGCTCGGCATACATCACGGGTTGCAACCTGTCTTACGCTAATTTTGAACAGGCTTGTTTAGAGAAGTGCGAACTGTTTGAGAACCGTTGGATAGGCACTTACCTTGGCGGCGCGTCATTGAAAGAGTCTGATCTCAGCCGAGGTGTGTTCTCGGAAGATGTATGGGGACAGTTCAGCATGCAAGGCGCAAACTTGTGCCATGCTGAGTTAGACGGTTTAGACCCTCGTAAGGTCGATACATCGGGCATTAAAATTGTGGCTTGGCAGCAAGAGCAACTGCTTGAAAGTATGGGCATTGTTGTGATGCTTGACTAATAGAGTGGTTGGAGCTAGGAAAGCGAATAGTGAACAGTGTTGTTTTGTGTGACTAACGCTTGTTACACTATAGCCTCGCGGCTGCACATGTTTATATTCAGTTCAATCCAGAGAAAATTATGACTATAGAAAATGTGCTTCCTGAAGATTACGCAGAAATGCTTAAGGTTTGGGAAAATTCAGTCCGAGCAACTCATGACTTTATTACAGAAGAAGATATTGAGTTTTTCAAACCTATCATCATGGAACATGCGTTCCCTGCGGTTTCTTTGAAATGCGTTAAAAATGAAAGTGGTTCGATTGTTGGCTTCGTGGGTGTCCATGATGCAAAAATCGAGATGCTTTTCGTTTTGAATGAAGTTCGAGGGCAAGGAGTAGGTACGGTTTTGTTGCAACATGCGATTGAGCAGCTAGCAGCCACCAAAGTTGACGTCAATGAACAAAACCCACAAGCGGTAGGTTTCTATCAGTACATGGGGTTCAAAATTGAATCACGCTCTCCACTTGATGACATGGGAAAACCATTTCCAATTCTGCATATGACGCTGTAAGACTCGGTTGTCGTATCACCCGGTTGTAATCAACTACAGTCGCTAGAAGAAAAGGCCAAAGCTAATAACTTTGGCCTTTTCCGTATCTGGTAACCAGCATTTTATAATGAGTTTTAGAAAAAGAGAATGCTTGGTGAATAGAGGGTAGATTAGCTGATTAATGCATACCTGAACGCATTTTGTCGCTGAGTGCAAAGAACACGAACAGGACAAAGCATACTAGCGCGACACACAGTGAGGCTATGATGGTTGTGGCGTCTTTTGAAATCAATGGAATGACGATAGAAGCTAACGCTACCAGCACAACCGCGATATGAACGATTCGGCCTAGAATCGGGTTTTTATGACAGAATGAAGCCCAAAGGTAACGCATTTTTAACACCATTATAAATTTAGTGGGTTTATTCTATTTTCTTAGTGAGTGTTTTGTAAATAAGTTTTCGTTACGGGTGACTGTAAATATGATCTGAGTCAGTTTCGTATAAAACTAGTTAAATAACAGTATCTTATTGATTTTTGATGAAATGCTCATATCTAAGCTTGAATAATAATATTCCGTATTCTTTAGAGTGGTAAGTCAAATATTACTCGTTTTTTAGTTTCTTGGCTGAGGATCTCATTTATTGAGTATTTTATTAAGATACCGTTTGCTTATTGTTATTCACCTCGCGAATGTGAGCCAGACTATAATTGACTTCTAATCGGTGATTCGTTTTATGTTATTTATCAGAAAGAGTTTTCGATTTGAGAGCGCGGTGATCTTGTCTTCTATTCTGTTTGATATACTCAATGCTCATTCGGTAAAGATGATGGAGATAAAATGTCGAAAACCGCTAAGATCATTAATGAAGATAAGCTGGTAAAAAAAGCAGTAGAGGTCGGTTTTAAAATGGCAAAATTGCAAGGTTTTGATTTGCCGCATTCATCTCAACCGATAAAGGTTAAATCGGTGTATTTGTTCCTTGTTGAAGTAAATCAGATCACGCCTCTTCCAGAAAGTAAGCTTGATGGAGCGAATATCAAGAAACGTTTAGCATTATGGATTCATAAAGCTCTGCCGGACAACGATCCGTTGAAGTAAAGTGGTTCTGGTATCTTCATTGATACTCGATCGGCTAATTTGTAGAGTCTTTGACTGACAAGCAATCGCCCAATATCCGTTGATAGGTGATATACGAAAGCCTAGTGATCACTCACTAGGCTTTTTTCGTTTCAGAGATTTGTTTCAACGATGATGTGCTGGTTGCTTGGGTTTAGATTGCTTGCACTGGTCTCGTTGGGTCAGAAGCTTCTCCTGTGCTTGAGCCATCGTTGGTGATGTGGTCATACTTTTCAGTGAGGTGATCTTGAATTTTTTGGTGATACGCGCCGTTCAGCTTGTAGAAGCGGAAGTAGATGATTAACGCAATGGCAAAGAAGAAAGCAGGTAGGCCGACCATGATGCATTGCATGCCAAATACGGTTTCAGGGCTTTGCGTTACGTTAGGTACATAATCAACGGCAGTGAGCGAGATACCGATGAAGAAAGCGGCAAATGCAGAACCTGCTTTTACGACTAAGGTTTGCACAGAGTAGGCAATACTTTCACAACGAGCACCCAGTTTAAATTCACCATAATCGACCGTGTCGGCAACCATGATTACGTTGAGTACCCAAAACAGGGCAGTACCGATTTGTAGGAACACACCCGCCGTTGAAATCAACAGAATGCTTTGTTTATCGTACATGCCAACATAGATAAGAACAGCACTACCTAAAATAGGGAAAGTGGAAGCACAAGCCCATAGAGTGCGGCGTGAGAACATTTTTGCGAGTTTAGGAAACAACACCAGTGTGATGAGGTTTGCGATGCCTGCATAAGCCATGTAGTAAGGGAACAACTCTTCGTTGCCTACAACATAGGTGAAATAGTAAACCGCGAAGGCTGTGATGATGTTGGTCGCCAAGTTGTAAGACAGTGCCATGCAGAGAACGCTGGTCAATTGGTCATTTTTGTAGATAAGTGACAGTAGCTTTTTCAGTGATACTTTTTCTTCCGGCTGTGTGGTGTCGAGGTTCGCGGTTGAATAACGTTCTTTGACATTACGCAGTGTGATAAACGTCGAGACTAAGAAACAGGCAATCAACAGTAGCGTAAATATTTGAAACCCAAAACCCTTGTCGTCACCACCTACATAGTTGACGAAGGGCATTGCAATGGCAGCGGTTACTATCCACGCGAGGCTCGCAAAGAAGCGAGGATATGGGACTAACTCTTCGCGTTCGCGTTTATCTAAGGTGAGTGTTGGGACTAACGACCAAAAAGGAATATCCATTAGTGTGTAAGTCATGCCCCACAAAATATAAGTGACAGCGGCGTAGGCGATAAGCCAAGGGCCTTCGATGTAGTGCGCACTAAACACCATGAGTAGCACGACAGAGTTGGCGAGCGTGCCAATTAAAATCCAAGGTTTGAATTTGCCCCAACGGGTGCGCGTATTGTTGACCAACCAGCCCATGATTGGGTCGTTGACCGCATCCCAAATACGGGCGACGAGAAAGATGGTTCCGACGGTAGCGGCAGAAATACCGACTACATCCGTGTAGTAAAACATTAGGTACATATAGACGATGGTGATTGCGAAGTCTTTACCAAACGCCCCAAAGCCATAACTTAGCTTGGTATTCATAGAGATACTCATTGCTACTCCTTACGCCTCCTCAGTGAGAAGGCGCTAATATTCACGTTATTGTATTTTTTATTAGTATGAAATTACTTGTTAACCCACTCTGGTAACCAACCGTCATGAGCCTCAATCAAGTCGTCAACCAGCGCGTATATCTCTTCTATTCCAAGTACAGCGGCTGTATGTGGGTCCAGCATCGCAGCATGATAAATACGGTCGCGGTTTTCAGTGAGAATGGCTTCCGTTAATAGAGTTTGAACATTGATGTTGGTCTGCATTAATGCGGCCAAGTGGTTAGGTAGGCGACCAGCTTTGATCGGTTGCACACCATTTGCATCAACTAAACAAGCGACCTCAACACAGCAGCCTTGCGGTAAGTTGTCGATCAAGGCTTCATTTTTTACATTGCCGTAAATAACGCTCGGAGTGCCTGTCCAAATAGAATTCATGATGGTGCTGGCGTACTCATGAGACTCATCAACGGTAATTTTGTCAGCTGTTTTAAATTCTTGAAGGTCGCGTTTCCAATCGGCAATTTGCTCGACACAGCGCTTCGGGTACTCATCAAGTGGCACTTTATAACGTTCAATTAAATCTGGGCGGTTCGGCTTGATAAAGTAGGGGGTGTATTCCGAAAAATGTTCAGAAGACTCAGTCACAAAGTAGCCCAATTTTTTGAACATCTCGTAGCGGACCAAATTTGTGCAGCGACCATTGTGATAAATACCCGGTTTAGGCGCTTGGCCACTCTCAAAAGCTTCAAGTAGATCCGGATAAATATCGATGTACTCACCACTTTCTGTTTTCTTCTCAAGAGTGAGGTAGTAAGCCATGTGGTTGATGCCAGCGCAGGTATAGCGAAGGTCTGAATAGTCTAAGTCCAGGTCGCGCGCTAATTCTTCTGCTGTGCCTTGTACTGAGTGGCATAAACCGACTTGTTTGATGTGCGGGTATTTCTCGTACATTGCCCACGTGTTCATCGCCATAGGGTTGACGTAGTTGAGCATAGTGGCGTTCGGACAAACTTCGGTCATATCTTCACACACGCTCCAAAGGTGCGGGACCGTGCGTAGCGAGCGCATAATACCGCCTGGGCCTAGTGTGTCTGCGATGGTTTGTTCCAGGCCATGGCGTTTACACACCTCGAAATCCGTGACTGTACAAGGTTCATAACCGCCGATTTGGAAAGCGATGACAACGAAGTCTGCATCTTGTAGTGCCTCTTTTTGATTTAAGTGACATGAAATAGAGCCAGTAGCACCTGATGACTCCATCAACTTACTGACGACAAGGTGAGACTCTTCTAAACGGGTCTCATCAATATCCATCAAGGCGACATGAGCGTTTTGTAATGCTGAACGGTGGAAAACGTCACCAAGAATGTTCTTAACAAAAATGGTTGAGCCAGCACCGATGAATGTGATCTTAGGGCTTTGCATAGTGGAATCCTTTATCTCTCTGAGTTCTTTGTTGATACAGACAAATTACACCTAGAACCCACGTCGATTCGTCTCAGATAATCAAATAGCTCTCCCGTTTTCTAATATTTTAAAATCATTGAATGGAAATCTTAGGAAATGGGATAACTTGTTGGCTTTTGAGGAGAGGGGTTGTGCAATGAAGCGAGTTTTGCACTTAAGATGTTGACTCTAATCACATTGTGCTGATCTTATGAAATGGGGTATTTCGGCACTATGATCGTCTTCAGGGTTTTATTATCGAGGAACTGCTAAAAGTCATTTATACGATTTCCTAAGGAACGAGATATGCCGCAGTCAACCCCTGATACGCTGAGAATTATCACTTTAGATAAGTACTCGTCTGAGACCGTGTCGGTAAGCCCGCTTTCTCTCTATTCTTCCTATGAGAAAATCGATATCGAACTTAGAGCTCCTCACTCCATGCCCGGCTATCATTGGCATGGTCAAATTGAGGTGAATATTCCTTTTGGGGACGATGTGGAATACATCATTAACGGCAGCCCAATCGTGGTTAAGAGCGGATCGATTGGCTTGTTTTGGGCATCGGTACCTCATCGACTCACCAATCCCGGTCAAAGCCATAATATGGGGATCATCAACATACCGATTCATCATTTTATGTCGTGGACTCTCAGTCGAGATTTAGTCAATCAGATAACTCACGGCAGTGTGTTGCAATCGAATTCTTGTTCGTTAGTGAGTGAATTTGAAATTGCCCGATGGGTACAAGAGATAAAGCATTCGTCAGAAAGCCGCCAGCAGTTGGCCATCGATGAAATTGGCTTGATGCTTAAGCGAATCTGCCTTGATGGTTGGCAACAACTGCTCGTAAATCGACAGGACAAATCGACCTCAAAAGGGGTGTCGAAACACTCTCAATTCTATGTAAGCCAAATGTTGGAATACATCGCCACGCATCACAACCAGCCATTAACCGTGAAAGATATCGCAGAACATATTGGATTACATGCCAACTATGCAATGAACGTATTTCAACGAACGATGCAGATGACCATCAAGCAGTACATTACTGCGATGCGCATCAATCATGCTCGCGCTTTACTGAGTGATACTGACAGAACCATTCTCGATATCTCACTCACGGTGGGCTTCAATTCGAGTAGCCGATTCTATGAAACCTTCCAAACGTACATTGGCGTCACGCCGACGCAATATCGAAAAATAGCGAGGGAAGATCACCGGTGGAGTAGTCATGGAGCCAGTCCCGTCTACGACCTTGAGAAAGGCGCGTGTGATGGGAAAAGGCCATTAACGACGACGGACAGTTAGCGGTATTGATTCAACCCGATAAAACAAAAGCCACAGCATCTATTGTTAATGCCGTTCGGATAAGCATTACTGCTTGAACCTAAACGGATATTTGGCTGGAACAAAGAGGACTGAACGTGGAAACGTTCGGTCCTTTCTTTTATCTGGAAGAATGAAGTGACTCAGACTTTCTCTCATCCTTTTAAGTTTGACTGGTAGGGTTCCGTCTGGACTTAAAGCTAACCAGCGTAACTGAGCATCTATAAGGTTAATTGCGGCGGTAAAGCTTACCCTAGTCGCTCGAACCCCGGCTTCTGAAGCTATCTTAACCATCTCTAATCGCACTAAGTTATAGGCAAGTAATACGCCCCAAAGCTCTTGCTTCACACCGGCAGAAAAACGACTTCGTAAAGTGACGTGACTTTGCAGTTGAGTCTGTTTAATTTCACCATAACCCTCTTCAATCTCCCAGCGTTGCCAATAAACACGCAGCAGGCTTTCTAGCGAGTATTTACTAGGGTCTGTAAGTGAAGTAATAAAACCTTTTATCTCACCTTTTGGCTCTTGATATAGGACTAATCTGGCTTCCCAACGTGCGGGTAAATTCGGATTCTGCCGTTGAGCTTGAGGAGAGATGGGCATTGAGATGAGCATGTCGTTCTCCGCATATTTCTCCAACACTTCATAGCGTAGCTTACGTTTTGCAGGCATTAACCAATGAGTATTTTCCGCACTCTCTTGCCACGACAGCAAAAGGTCTGCCGAGAAATAACAACGATCAAATAAGGTCAATGAATGTGCGGGGATATCATTGAATAGACGCTTAGCTAAGGTCGTTTCACCGACATGACAGCCATCAAAAGCTGCCCCCATAATCATTCGAGTTTCTGTTGACATCAAAGCGACTAAACGAAGTTGAGGGTAAGGTTTCAATTTTTTAGAGATGAACCCAAATTCTTCAGCGTTCTCTGGGGAATCTTGACACCTAAATGTTGTCCCATCGACAGCAAGAACATTAAGACTCTAAGTCTTTATCTTGTTGAAGGATATCTCCGTTCCAAGCCTTTACCGTTGTGTGAAACAGAGCCGCTAACGGACTCTCATCTAGACGTCGACGTGAATCAGTTAGGACACTGGGTGCAACACGAGACCAGCTATCTTCAGGTTTAGGCTGAAGTGCGATGTCTAATGAACTGCATACCTCTTTGATAGACATGTTGCGTTGCAGCCCCATCCAAATAACTAACCAGACAGCTTGCTGAGCGGGAAGTCGGCGGCGTCTTATGCTCGCTTTATTGGTTTCAAGAAGAGCTTGTTCTATCCACTCAATCTGAATGGCGTCGACGACAGATTCATAATTGTCGGCATCTTCAATGGTCTCGTGTGCCATTGCTAATTCTTGTTCAAGCATAAAAAAATCCTCATCAACATTGTTGATGAGGATTATCTTCTAACTGCAGGATCGTTCAAGTCTTCTTAAACGATCGGCATTAATCGTAATGATGGCCTTAATTATATGGTCCGCCTCACTCTCAAGCCATTAAGCTTAGAGTAGGCT
>NZ_JAPHPW010000036.1 GCF_026241515.1 Vibrio sp. 14G-20 | reverse complement strand
TATTTAAGGCTCTAGCAGAAATGCTAGAGCCTTTTTGCTTTCTGAATCTAATATATACGCCATTAGCAAAGCAGCGGATTCTCCGACTTACCAAAATAGAGCTTGTTGGGAGTCGAAACCTCCACCCTGCCATATCAATGCCTCAGCAGAAGTTCTGTTTTTTCACTTTATATTTGTTCGATTTTTAGTCGACAATTCCTGCTTTTAATAAAACCTAGCCTTAAAAGTGTAAGTGCTTACTTATCCCAGCCTCTTTTATAAACAATCAACAGCACAATCCCCACTTCTTTATGAGAATTATTCTCAATATTTTGTTACATTTTGGTCGTTATTACTAAAAGGCAACAAATATGGATATCTCCCGTCGTAAGTTTATTCAATCATCTCTCGCTATATCAGCACTCACTGTACTGCCCGCTTGCTCAATTAAACGGTTGGTTGATGAACAAGGAAAGTATGTTTACGACCTAACGGCAGAGCCTTCAACCGCTGAACTAGTAACGGGATTTGAGACTAATATTCTAGGCTTTAATGGCCAGATTCCAGCGCCAACGATTCGATGTCGACAGGGTGAAAAGGTCACGATCCGCTTTACGAATAAGCTATCAGAGCCGACGACTATTCATTGGCATGGTTTAAGAATTCCTATCGAAATGGATGGGGTTCCTTTCTTAAGTCAGCCACCAATCATGCCAGGTGAAACATTCATTTATGAGTTTACGCCGCCAGATGCCGGTACGTTTTGGTATCACCCACACATGAATAGCGTGAAGCAGCTTGGTATGGGCTTAGTTGGTCTTATTATCGTAGAAGAGAGCAATCCAGTACGGTTCGATGAAGAACACGCATTGATGCTTAAGCATTGGCACATCGACAAGCAGGGTCAATGGAAAGATTTAATGATCCCACGACTCAGTGCTCGTATGGGCACTCCTGGGGAGTGGAGTAGTGTTAATGGAGTCCATGAACCTGTATATCAGTTGAAGCAGTATGCAGCGACTAGACTGCGTATTGCTAATGTCGATAATACGATCACTTACCCTATTGCTGTCGAAGGGGCTGAAGCATGGGTTATAGCCATCGATGGTAATCCTGTAAAAACGCCTTATAAACTGACTCAACATAAAATTGGTCCGGGTATGCGTGTTGATATCGGACTGATCGCTCCTAAAGCTGGTGAGCGAGTTAACGTTCTCCATATGAAGGGGCGTTTCCCATTTTCTTTGTGTGAATTTGAAGTCGTAGATTCAGCATTTGCTCAAGGACGTTCGTTGCCATTACTACCATTGAATCCAGTGCCCAACCTAGATCTTGCTAATGCTGAAGAGATCGACTTTTTATTTGAATGGGAAGGGGCTGTTTCTCCAGTATCCAAAGATGGAAAATCGATGCCTAAGTTTTGGCTAACAAATAAAAGAGCATGGGAAGGAATGAGCAAAGACAATATTCCTGAACCGTTGGCGACTTTAGAGTTGGGTAAGACTTACATATTCGATCTTAAGAACGTCACTCAATATCATCACCCGATTCATATTCATGGTCATACATTTACTGTATTGGAACTTGATGGTAAAAAAATTGAAGAGCCTTTCCATACCGATACAGTGTTACTTGGAAAAAATGGCCGAGCTAAAGCTGCATTTGTTGCAGACAACCCAGGAAGCTGGATGTACCACTGTCATGTAATTGAGCACATGAAAACAGGATTGATGGGATATATTGAAGTTAAGTGACACCTGTAACGTTTAATATTTGCGCATGCATTCTTAGTTTCTACCCTCGCTTTTATCGACGGTAAAGCTAGAATATAGGGACTATTGTTTGGGAGGATTCATGGGTCAGTTATCTATTTTAGGTTTTATTGCCATTGGTGGCGCATTTGGTGCTTGTTCGCGTTATTTGATTTCAGAGTTATGTGTGGTGATGCTAGGACGTGGTTTCCCTTACGGTACACTGACAGTTAACGTAATTGGCTCTTTAATTATGGGTTTGCTCATCGCAGCGTTTGAGAATGAGATGGTTGCGACAGAACCATGGAGGCAGATCATCGGTCTTGGTTTCCTTGGAGCATTGACTACATTTTCTACATTTTCGATGGATAACGTGCTTCTTATGCAGCAGGGTGCTTTCTTTAAGATGGGACTCAATGTGCTACTCAACGTGGTTCTCAGCATCTCAGCTGCATGGATCGGCTTCCAACTTTTGATAAAGTCTTAAAACTTTCTTACGATTTGTTAACAACTCGGCTTGGTTTATCCAAGCCGTTTTTATATACTCGATCGAACTTGTCGGAGTGCCATATGGCTGAGACCGTTAACTCGGGATCCGTTGAACCTGATCAGGCTAATACCTGCGAAGGGAACAAGAGTAGATATCAAACTAGAATCCTTCTAGAGATCTATCTCCAGATCACAACTGTATTTTCTTGTTGTGATCCCTCTTGTAGCATCAAATCCGTCAAGCATTTTTATCCCTATAAATAATGGCTAAAAGCCAAGGAAAAATGCTATGTCGAGTCGTAAACAAGCAAGACTGGAAGCGAAGAATTTCATTGATTCTTTATCCGTGCAACCTTATCCAAATTCAAAAAAAGCTTACATCCAAGGATCTCGAGAGGACATTCAAGTCCCTGTACGAGAAATTTCACTCGCAGATAGCCTTGTTGGTGGTACCAAAAAAGAGCCTGTATTCGAACCTAATGAGCCGATTCATGTCTACGATACCTCCGGTGTTTATACCGATCCTACACATGAAATAGACCTTTATAGCGGCCTTCCTAAGTTGCGAGAGCAATGGATTGAAGAGCGTGGCGATACGGAATTGCTCGATGATGTAAGCTCTGTTTACACCAAAGAACGTTTAGAAGATGAAACCCTAGATAACCTTCGTTACGGAAACCTGCCTAGAATCCGTCGCGCTACTGGCGAGCAATGCGTAACTCAATTGCATTATGCTCGTCAGGGAATTATCACTCCTGAGATGGAGTACATTGCGATACGTGAGAACATGGGGCGTCAGAAGTTCGCTGATGAACAGCTTAATCACCAACACCCTGGCCATAACTTTGGCGCAAACCTACCCAAAGAAATTACCCCTGAGTTCGTGCGTAAAGAGGTCGCTGAAGGCCGAGCTATCATCCCTTCAAACATCAACCACCCAGAATCAGAACCTATGATTATTGGCCGAAACTTCTTAGTGAAAGTGAACGCCAATATCGGTAACTCTTCGGTAAGCTCTTCAATTGAAGAAGAAGTTGAGAAGCTAGTATGGTCAACCCGCTGGGGCGGCGATACCGTAATGGACCTCTCTACTGGCCGTAATATCCACGAGACTCGTGAATGGATCCTACGTAATAGCCCAGTGCCGATTGGTACGGTTCCTATGTATCAGGCGCTTGAAAAAGTGAATGGCGTAGCCGAAGACCTTAACTGGGAAGTGATGCGCGATACCCTGATTGAACAAGCGGAGCAGGGCGTTGATTACTTCACTATCCACGCAGGTTTGCTTCTTCGTTACGTACCTATGACGGCTAAACGTGTGACTGGCATTGTCTCTCGTGGTGGATCTATCATCGCGAAATGGTGTCTTGCACATCACCAAGAAAGCTTCTTATACACACACTTCCGCGAGATCTGCGAGATCTGTGCGAAGTACGATGTGGCTTTGTCACTCGGTGATGGCCTACGTCCTGGCTCTATTGCAGATGCCAATGATGAGGCTCAGTTCTCGGAGTTACGTACTCTAGGTGAGTTAACTAAAGTTGCTTGGGAATACGACGTTCAGGTGATCATTGAAGGTCCTGGACATGTACCTATGCATCTTATTAAAGAGAACATGGACGAGCAGTTAGAGCACTGCCATGAAGCACCTTTCTATACATTAGGCCCACTGACTACAGATATCGCACCTGGTTATGACCACATTACCTCTGGTATTGGCGCGGCAATGATTGGTTGGTACGGCTGTGCGATGCTTTGTTATGTAACACCTAAAGAGCATTTGGGTTTACCAAATAAAGAAGATGTGAAGACTGGCTTGATTACTTACAAGCTGGCAGCACATGCAGCAGACTTGGCAAAAGGGCATCCGGGCGCACAAATCCGAGATAATGCATTATCTAAAGCTCGTTTTGAATTCCGTTGGGAAGACCAATTTAATCTAGCTTTAGACCCAGAAACAGCGCGTTCTTTCCACGATGAAACTCTGCCACAAGAGTCGGGCAAGGTTGCTCACTTCTGCTCTATGTGTGGGCCTAAGTTCTGCTCGATGAAGATTTCTCAAGAAGTTCGAGAGTATGCGAAAGACACTGAACAAGTAGCCGCTGATCAGGCTATCGAGATTAAGATGCTAGATAACCCGTTGGAGGGAATGCGTCAAAAATCACAGGAGTTCCGTGATACTGGCTCTGAACTTTATCACCCTGCTGTAGGCGCAAAAGAAGCTCAATTAGAGGAATAATGACAGTGAAGATTCTCATCCCATCTCAATACATCGAGTTAACGGGGGAGGTTCAAAACTGTCTATTGGTTGCTAAACGACAAGGTTTAGCAACTGATGCAGTTGAGTTGGGTGTAAGCCCAACTCAATACTTCTCTATCGTTGATGCTCAACAAGCATTATCTATTGGCTTTGCTCATGATGTTGATTCATTGGCGGAGTGTCAGTTAGAGCAACTGAACCATGTTGTTGATTACAGTAATTCAGTTGCTTTAACCGATGTTTGTGCCGCTTTGACTCAAGCTTCGAACACCGTCTATATCGGAGTCTCCGATGATTCAGCTGTGTTAGATATCTGGTCACACCTAGATGCTAATCGTGTTATCAAGAGTGACACTACAGCTCATAAAGAATTAGATAGCAATGGTCACTTTGCTTGGTTACTCACTTTATTGGCGTTGGAATTTCCATTGGAAGATGCGTTGGTTTTAGCTCGCGCTGCATCGAATGTTTCACGTGGAACATGGCCAGCACACTATCAAAATTTTCCTATCCCTGTTCTAGAAGATGAACGATTGGATATCAGCGTTGGTTGGGCTAACCAAGGGACATCACTTTCTTTCCCTGAGTTAACTAAGAATAGCCTCGGTTTATACCCGGTGGTTGATGATGTTGAGTGGATAGAAAGATTGCTTAAACTCGGAATCAATACTGTCCAACTGCGTATTAAGAACCCTCAACAAGCCGATTTAGAGCAACAAGTCGCGCGATCTATCGAACTTGGTCGTGAACATAACGCTCAGGTTTTTATTAATGATTACTGGCAGCTTGCACTTAAGCATGGTGCTTTTGGTGTGCACCTTGGGCAAGAGGATATTGAAGAATCAAACCTTTCCCAACTGAGCCAAGCGGGCATTAAGATCGGTCTATCTACTCATGGTTATTATGAGTTGCTGCGCATCGTCCAAATCAATCCAAGCTACATTGCACTAGGCCATATATTTCCGACTACGACGAAACAGATGCCATCAAAGCCTCAAGGCTTGGTACGTTTATCTCTGTACCAACAGCTAATTGATACCATCCCATACACAGAAGAACTTACTGGTTATCCGACGGTTGCTATTGGCGGTATTGACCAATCGACTGCTGCGCAGGTTTGGGATTGTGGTGTATCGAGCTTGGCGGTTGTACGTGCGATTACATTAGCGGAAGACCCACAAAAAGTGATCGAATTCTTCGACAAGCTGATGGCTCCTAACTCTTCAATGACGAGTAAAGAGGTTATGCGGGAGCCTAGCTATGCTGAGTGACTTTGAGTTCATTCGTTACCAACGACAAATTGCATTACCTGAGGTAGGTGAGCAAGGTCAACGAAACCTGTTAAACAGCCATGCGTTGGTGATTGGTTGTGGTGGCTTGGGTAATGCTGCTGCTCTCTATCTCGCAGCTTCTGGAATTGGAAGAATCGTGTTGGTCGATGACGATTGTGTTGATTCATCCAATCTGCAAAGACAGGTAGCGTTCAAGGAAAGCCAATTAGGTTCTCCCAAGGTTGAAGCACTTAAACAGCAATTGAATGAACTCAATGGCCGCAGCCAAGTAAGAACCATCAATCAACGAATGAGTGAAAGCCAACTTGAATTAGAAGTCATGTTGGCTGATCTCGTGTTGGATTGTACTGACAACTTCGCGTCACGCCAGCAGGTTAACCGAGCTTGTTTTAAAGCTAATACACCTTTGATATCGGGTTCTGCAATCGGTTGGAAAGGTCAATTTATTGTCTTTGATTATCAGAACCAGAAAGGGTGTTACCACTGCCTTTTCCCGTTTGAGCACCATCCACAAACAACGCGTTGTAGTGATAGCGGCATCATTGGTCCAGTGGTCGGCACTATAGGTAACCTCCAAGCTCTTGCTGCTATTCAGCGTATTAGTAGTGGTGAGTTTAAAGTCGCTACACATCAACTAAAGCTGTTCGATGGCCAGACCATGAACTGGCAAAACCTAATGGTCAATCAAGATAGCGAATGTCCGGTTTGCAACAAAGATGCGGTCCAACAACTAGAAGAAGAAGCACAATGAGCCACATAACTATTTCTATAAACGAGCAACCAGAGCAGGTCGCGCAATCGTCGTCTCTTTCAGACATCATCCAAGCACTATCGCTACCTGATTTAGGGTGTGTATTTGCTATCAATAATGCGGTTGTACCACGCAGTCAATGGCAACAAACCATCGTCAACGAAGGCGATTCCATCTCTCTTTTCCAAGCTATTGCAGGGGGCTAACCATGTTAACCATCGCAGATAAAACGTTTCAATCACGTCTGTTCACTGGAACCGGCAAGTTCGCAAACAAGCATTTGATGGCGAGTGCTATCGAAGCGTCAGGTTCTCAATTGGCAACCATGGCATTGAAGAGAGTCGATATTCGTTCTGAGCAAGATGATATTTTGCAGCCAATTATTGATGCTGGCGTTAATCTACTTCCGAATACCTCTGGTGCGAAGAACGCGAAGGATGCGATTTTTGCCGCACACTTGGCTCGCGAAGCACTAGGTACTAACTGGCTAAAACTTGAGATTCACCCAGATCCAAAGTACTTGATGCCAGACCCAATCGAGACGCTTAACGCTGCTGAGCAACTAGTGAAAGATGGCTTTGTTGTGTTGCCTTATTGCCACGCTGACCCTGTATTGTGTAAGCGCTTAGAAGAGGTAGGTTGTGCTGCTGTGATGCCACTCGGTGCACCGATTGGTTCTAATAAGGGCATCGCGTCAGCCGACTTCCTAGAGATCATTATCGACCAAGCTAACGTACCTGTGATTGTTGATGCTGGCATTGGTGCTCCATCACATGCGGCGCGTGCAATGGAAATGGGTGCAGATGCTGTGTTAGTGAATACGGCGATTGCTGCTTCTCAACAGCCTGTTGAAATGGCGATTGCCTTTAAGTTGGCAGTTGAAGCGGGTCGTATGGCTTACCTTGCTGGGTTAGCAGGTCAAGTGTCTCATGCGGTTGCATCCAGTCCGCTAACTTCATTCCTAGACGAGTAGTATTGCTATGACGTTTGTTGATCGATTTAAACAGCTCAACTGGGATGACATTGGTATGTCCATCTTCAGTAAAACGGCGTCGGATGTTGAACGTGCTTTGAGTAAACCTAAGCGTGATTTAGAAGACTTTAAGGCTCTGATCTCTCCAGCGGCAGAACCTTACTTAGAGCAGATGGCACAACAATCGTTGGCGCTAACACGTAAGCGGTTCGGCAATACTATGTCGCTTTATATTCCTTTGTACCTATCAAACTTGTGCGCGAATGCGTGTACCTACTGTGGCTTCTCAATGGAGAACCGCATCAAGCGTCGCACATTAACCTTAGATGAAATTGAGGCCGAGAGTGCGGCCATCAAAAAGATGAAATTCGATAGTGTGTTGTTGGTGACCGGTGAGCACGAAACTAAGGTTGGGATGAAATACTTCCGTGAGGTGCTACCGAATATCAAAGCGCAATTTAACTACCTTGCGATGGAAGTGCAACCGCTTGATCAAGACGACTACGCAGAGCTCAAAACGCTTGGCTTAGATGCTGTGATGGTTTACCAAGAAACATATAGCCCAAGTACCTACGCTGAGCACCACTTACGTGGCAATAAAATGGATTTTGAATACCGGCTCGAAACGCCTGATCGTCTGGCAAAAGCGGGTATTGATAAGATAGGGATTGGTGCTTTGATTGGCTTGGAAGATTGGCGAACAGACTGTTTCTTCGTGGCCGCTCATTTGGATTACTTAGAGCGAACTTACTGGCAAACGCGTTACTCGATTTCGTTCCCACGTCTTCGTCCATGCGAGGGTGGTTTGCAACCCAAGTCGATTATGAGTGATAAGCAGTTAGTACAACTTATCTGTGCCTATCGATTATTAAACCCTGAGGTTGAGTTGTCTCTTTCGACTCGTGAATCTGCAACGTTCCGCGATAACGTGTTGCCGTTAGGTATCACTAGCATGTCCGCCGCGTCAAAAACTCAACCGGGCGGTTATGCTTCGGGTGAGGAAGAGCTTGAGCAGTTTGAGATAAGTGATGAGAGAAGTGCAGCTGATGTTGAAACTGTGATTCGTCAACGCGGCTTCGACCCGGTGTGGCGTGATTGGCACAGTGCTTACTCAGGCTAACTAACATCTTGGTTAATGTTCCACGTGAAACATCAATGATGTGAAATCGACAAACAAAAACGGCTACCTAAGGGTAGCCGTTTTAATATCTAACTGAGGCAACTAGTTTTGGTTCAGTTACCTGCCTAGAAATGTATTAAGCGTGAGCAAGTGGTGTTGTTGACTGACGTAGCCATTCCAACGTATCACCTTCAACTAGTGGACTAACATCATTCCATACTTTCTGGTGGTAATCGTTCAGCCACGCAAGTTCAGGTCGTGTCAGTAGATCGACGTTGATGTTGCGCTTATCGATAGGGCAACGTGTTAGCGATTCAAACGTTAGTACTGAGAAGTCACCTTGAGTTGGCAGCTCAACTACCAATTCTAGGTTCTCGATGCGGATACCAAACTCATCAGCACGGTAGTAACCCGGCTCGTTTGATAACACCATACCTTCAACAAGAGGGACGTCGATCAGCTTCTTAGAGATGCTTTGCGGACCTTCATGAACACTTAGGAAGTGACCAACACCGTGACCAGTACCATGATCGTAATCGAAGCCTTCTGCCCATAAGTGCTGACGGGCTAAGATATCAAGTTGGAAACCACGAGTACCTTGTGGGAAACGCGCACGAGCAATGCCGATGTGACCTTTAAGCGCTAATGTGAACTGCTGAATCATTTCGTCGCTTGGTTGTCCAATCGCGATAGTACGAGTGATGTCGGTCGTACCATCTAAGTACTGACCGCCTGAATCGACTAGGTACAGAGTATTCAGTTCTAGCTGACCTGGTTCAGGTTGGTTCTCATGGTTGTAGTGACACATAGCTGCGTTGCCGCCTGCTGCTGAAATCGTGTCAAAACTTAGGTCCATCAGCGTTGGATCTTGCTCGCGGAACGATTGTACTTTGTCAGCCAACACCGCTTCGTTGTGTAGGTTACCTTGCGCGACTTCAGCATCAATCCAAGACAAGAACTTGGCCATCGCAACACCATCACGAATGTGACACGCTTTCATGCCCGCAATTTCAGTTGCGTTCTTAGCGGCTTTTGGCATTAGGCATGGGTCGGCTGCTTCAATGATATGAGCGCCTGCGTTTTGTAGAACAAGTGTGTACCAAGCATTGCTTGTGCCTGAATCTACTGACACATTCTTACCTTCTAAAGATTGAAGGCGGGCTTCAAGCTCAGATGGGTGAGAAACACGAATACCATTACCAACGTGTGTTTCAAAGCCAGCAGGGATACGAGCCGGGTCTAAGAAGAAATCGACACTTTCATCGGCGTGAATGATGGCATTAGATAAGACAACCGGCAGGCGAGACACGTCCAAACCACGAACGTTGAGTAACCAGCAAATAGAGTCTAGTTCAGTAAGGATAGCGGCATCCGCACCTTTGGCTTTTAGTAGGCCTGCAATTTCAGCGCGTTTGCTTTCACTTGATTGACCAACGGCGTCTGTAGCCATTAGGCGAACATCAGATACAACAGGCTCAGGACGATCAGACCAAAGCTCATCAATCGGGTTTGCTGTTAATGTTGTGAGTTCGACTTTATCAGTCAGCTTCGCTTGTGCGCCTTTCAACCAAGCTGCTGTGTGCATGCGTGGGTCAAATGCAACCTTGCTGTCTTGCGCTAGGGAATTGATGATCCAATCTAAAGCCGGCTCTTCAATAAGGTGGCGATACTCAAATAACTCTGCCGGTACCTGCTTACGAACTTGAACGGTATAGCGACCATCAACAAAAATAGCAGCGCTTTCACGAGTGATAACCGCTGCTCCTGCAGAGCCAGTGAAACCAGTTAACCAGTGAAGTCGCTCGTTATGAGCTGGAACGTATTCGCCTAGGTATTCATCTTCGTGTGGGATGATAACGGCATCTAGTTGGTTTGCTTCAAGCCAAGCTCGAACCGCAGTAACGCGTTCCGCAGTGATATTGTGCATCTGTGTTTATCCTTATTGTTAGGGTCCTTGTTAACACTCACAGTAGATATACATGTGAGGGGACTTATTAGGTCAATAAGCTAGCGCTTTTGTTCGTTGGCTGCAAACGCTGTACGCCATTTTTATCTAAGGTGCAGAGTTTTTTCTTTGATGATATCTCGCAACCAAGTTAACGCTGGGTCGTTTTCTCTATCACGGTGCCAAAACAGAGTGTATGCCATCGGTGGGAATTCCATTGGCAGAGGGACAACAACTAAGTCGAGTTGCTTGGCAACAAGGTAGGTGAAGTGACTTGGTGCTGTAAACACAAAGTCGGTGTAGGTACACAGGCTCGCCGCGCTATTGAAGTCTGGAACTGAAATAGCGATATCACGTTGGTGGCCAAGATCGGCAAGTTTGTAGTCTAGTAGCCAACGGTCATTACCATCACACCTTACTTGTACATGACGCTGCGCAAGGTAGGTTTCCAGATCCCATTTACCGCTCAGAGCAGGGTGGTTGCGTCTTAACACACACATCTGTGCGTCGCGGTAGATCTCTTGTTCGCAGATGTCGTCAGGCGGCAGCATAGTTAAACGTGCATCGTTGATGTCGATGTCTTTGCCAGTGAGTCCGATATCTAGTTCACCAAGCTGCAGCTTCTTAAAGGTTTGTTCGGTCCACGCGTGGGTGTTGATATTGACCTTAGGCGCTTGTCGAAATATTGCTGGTAAGAAGTGCGGAAGAATCAGCGGGTAAACACTCTCAACGGCAGCAATGTGAAAGCTGTGGTCACTGTTGTTGGGAATGAAAATTTCCGGCTGGGTAAGCACATCAAGTTGATTGATCAACGTTTCTAATCGAGGCTTGAGAAATACAGCCTTGGGTGTTGGTCGTAGGCCATGAGCACTTCGCGTAAAAAGGGGATCATTAAATTGCTCACGAAGTTTGGCTAGCGACTTACTCACAGCCGATTGGCTCAAGCATAATCGGTGTGCGGTGCGAGTGACGCTCAGCTCTTCCATCAGCACCTGCAAGCAAACCAATAGATTGAGGTCGAGGCGTGATAGTTTCTCGATATTCATGTGAGTTTCCTATTTGGAATAATGCTAATGAGTATATGCCATTTTTGTTCATATCTTTAGTTGGTTATTATGCACCTAAATTAACTCATTCGGAGAATCCTGTGCCTTCTAACGCGCTTCCAACCCCTAGTAAACTGCAGGTTGCTTTATTGGCAATGCTGGTTCTATTTAGCCCTCTGGCTATAGATATTTATCTTCCAGCTCTGCCACAAATTTCAACAGCGTTTCACGTGGAACACGCACTAGCACAAGATACGATTACTTGGTTTTTATTCGCCATGGGTGTCGGGCAATTATTTGCAGGCCCTTTGGCAGATAAGTTAGGACGTCGAACCGTTGCATTGGGAGGTGTTAGTATCTATGCATTGAGTGCTTGCTTGGCGTGGGCAGCTCAATCGATTGATATGATGCTAATAGCTCGGCTGCTACAAGGCTTAGGAGCTTGTGCGACTTCTGTAGCAGCCTTTGCGACGGTTCGCGATCTATTTGGCCCTGAAAAAAGTGGCCGCATGATCAGTTACCTCAATGGTGCAATTTGCTTTATTCCTGCACTAGCACCGATTCTTGGTGCTTGGTTGACTCAACAGTTTGGCTGGCGCTCGAACTTTAGCTTTATGGCTGTGTTCGCTGTTGTGGTTGGTACCATTCTGTTTTTCCAAATGAAAGAGTCTAATCCATCGACAGAAAAGGTCGCGGTGTTCAAACTTGAGCGTTACTGGTCGGTATTGAAAACACCATCATTCATCTTCCATGCGACATTGTGCTTGATGGCGATGGCAGTAATCCTTGCTTACGTTACCTCTGCACCTGTTGTATTGATGGAAAACCTAGGTTTGACGATGAACGAATTTACTTTCTGGTTTGGTATTAACGCGGTTATCAACATCACGGCTGCATTCACTGCACCGAAGTTCATGGACCGTTTTGGTACTTACAAAGCATTGGTTGTTGGTATTTCAACGCTTGGTTTGGCGGGCGTGGTTATGCTGGTGCTTGCTGAGCATGCAAGCGCGATCGCGTTCATGTTGCCAATCTTCTTATCTTCGGTTGGTTTTGCATGGATTCTTGGCGCTGCTGCGGGTAAGGCATTAGAACCTTTTGGTGACCGAGCAGGTACAGCCGCTGCGCTGCTTGGTTTGTTCCAAATGAGCGGTTCAGGGCTACTTGTTGGTACCATGCAACGTCTTGATTTAACGTCTCAAGTGATGATTGCGCTGCAAATGTTCTTGATTGTTCCTGCATTGTTAGTACTTGCGAGCAAGGCGGGTAAGTCGTGGCACACGACGTTTGCAAAGGCATAAGTTACAAGGGTGATAAAATATACAAATGGCGGTTTTCGAAACGTTAAAACATGGTATATTTGTCACTCATTGAAACGTTAGTACCACAACGGAAAATACTGTAATGTCATTAACAACCTACGAAATGGCGCGCATCTTAGAACAAATGGAAGATGCACCTGAAAAGGTCATGTTTGGTAAACTGCTTAAAGAGCTAGGAAACCAAAGTGAAGAGCGTATTCGCAGTGCGGCAAAACAAGTTCCAATCGATACTTTGCGAGATATTATTTACCAATTCCAGCGTGTGGTAGAGTCTCGTAAAGGTGAACAAGTTCAGCTATTAGCAAAAGAGTTAGCAGAACAAGGTATCTCTGCTGAAGAACTACAAGCTTTTCTAAACAAGTAGTTTATCCCAGATAAAAAGAAACCACTCGATTGAGTGGTTTTTTGCGTTTAGGGCTAGGTAAATTTAAGGACGATGCAAAATAGGTCTAGCTTGCGAATTGTTTTCTTAATATTCGATCAAGCGACATAGGTCCGGCTCCCCATACGACGACGACCAGTATCATTAATCCCCACAACTGATGATCATAGAAACCTTGCTCCCACAACACCGGGTATGACACGACAGCCATGATGTTGAATACGAATAACGCTGCTGCCATCGGTCGTGTTAATAGGCCTAGTACTAAGAAAACAGGCAGAATCAATTCTGCGGCAGTACCCATATAGGCTGCTAATTCCCAAGGCAGCAATGGCACCTGGTATTCCAACTCAAACAAATAAAGGGTGCTATCCCATGTGGCTATTTTGGTGAGTCCTGAATTGAAGAATACCCAAGCCACCCATAAGCGACAAAACAAAAGTAGCAGGGGGATAAAAAGTGATTGTGACTTCTCAATCAATGCATCGTATTGAGCCATCATGTTTGTGACCGTGTTGTTATCCATTTTATGTCTCCAATTCATCATTGAGTGAGAAGCCTGAGATGACGTCGAGAGCCATTACAGTATTAAGGTGTTGTAGTAGTGAAGGGTTAATCTGAGCGAGTGCTTGACCCGATTGCAATTCAGTTAATAGTTGGTGGCATTCTTCCGTCAAACGATAGCTCTCAACCTGTGAATTCTCGGTTCTGATTAACACTCCTAATTCAGGTTGGTTGATGTCTAACCCGTCAAGTTGTTGCTGGTAGATAGCTTGCTCAAGCGCGATAATCGTATAGCTAGAATTAACTAGCGTTATTGAATCTTTGAGATGAAAGACTAAAGCGCCTTGCTGCTCTTGTGGCACATCTGCTAAATCAGAAAGAGGACACAAGTCGTTAGATTTCCTTGAATATGTCCTCGCTAAGCTATCTTTTTGCCATTCATACAAAGCCACCTCAGCGAGATAAGGTGCAGCCTCGATAACAGCAGGAAAGGCTTGGATAGTTTGTTCAAAATGTTCTCCGTAACCACTGACATCACCAGAGGTTGATGGATAACTTAAGACATGTCGACGAGCCATCTGTTGGAAGCATTCTTCACCAACCAGCATTTCAGTGAGTGGATACGTAGCAGCCAGTACTTCGCTCAAGCTAATCACAAAGTTATTACGGTAAATCTGAATGCGTTGCTCATCAGTAAAATAGTCGCTCACTATGTCGCAGTGCTCACCATTGTTTTGATAGCGTAGGGCGTTAGCAAACTCCGATTGCACATTAGCTAAAGAGTGGCTCATGATGCGCGACTCCTTTGGTTGAACTTGTCGTTTTGATACAAAATATCACTGGCTTTGGCCGCTTCAGCCAATAAAATTTGTGGCTCTGGGATATCTAAATCCCACTCTATCAAGGTATGGCGCGAACCATGTTGTGCTATCCATTGCGTGTAGAGTTGCCACACTTCGTCACAGACAGGCTTGCTGTGGGTGTCTATCCAGATCTCACCTTGTTCGAGTTTCTTTTTGGTAAAGCCTGCCAAGTGAATCTCTTCTACTTTGTCTGCAGGAATTCCGTTTAAGTATTCTTCACAGCTGAAACCGTGATTAAAAGATGAGACAAAAATATTATTGAAATCGAGCAGTAGGCGACACTCGGTACGCTTCTGTACTTCAGCCAAAAACTCCCATTCTGGGATCGTTGAATGCTTGAAGGCAAGGTAACTCGATGGGTTCTCAATCAGCATAGGACGTTGCAGGCTGTCTTGAACCTCGATGACATTGCGACAGAAGACTTCTAACGCCTCTACGGTATAAGGCAGCGGTAATAAGTCATTGAAGTAGTGACCGCCGGTCTGACTCCAGCTGAGATGGTCAGAAACCAAGAAAGGTTCAATATCATTAATTAGGTCTTTTAACTGCACCAGATGGTGTTGATTGATACGCTCGACTGAACCAAGAGACAGTCCAACACCATGACAACTGATGTTGTGTGCGTTACGAATTTCTCTGAGTTGTTGGCGTTGCGGTGATTGAGCTAAAAAGTAGTTCTCGCTGTGAACCTCTAACCAACTCACTAGAGGTGGATTTTGGCTAAAGAAGTCCAAGTGCGGTGTTCTAAGGCCAACCCCAGTGTTGGGGTGAAGAGTTTGAGTCACAACGATTCTCCTAATAAGAAGTAGAGGTGAGCTGAAGGTCAGCTCACCATGCTAAGCAGCTCAATTATGATGATTGAGTGTTACCACCTGATAATTTGCCACACAGCCCTTTAGGTACGACTACGAATGCATCGGATTGGTTGTCTTCTTTTGCTGTACCCGCACATGAACTTGTTTTGGTTGCACAATCATTTTGGCCAGCTTTTGCCACGCCGTAGCATTTTTCTTTTGCTGCTGCTTCCGCAGGTGCTGATGTAAGAACTGCACCGCCGAACGCTAGTACACTTGTGATTGCAGCTGTAACAGCAAGATTAGAATTTTTCATAGTCATTCCCTCTAGGACTTAATAGTATTTTTACATCGCAGGTTAATGAATTGTTAACTTGCTTACTAAAAAGGATAGGAAGAACTAGGAAATAATTTCATGGCATTATAAAAAATATTAATATTAATATTAATAATAATGATAATTCATCGTTTAAGTTGCTGATTTTATGATGTTAATTTTTGATTGTTTTTTCTTCTTATTATCCTAAACGCAGCCTAGTGTTTAGGTTATAATCAACTTTTATGTATAAATACCCAGTAGTGAGCATATCCAATGATAGATCCTTCGCTTTTACTCGATGGCCTAAACGACAAACAACGTGAGGCGGTCGCGGCACCTTTAGAAAACCTACTTATTCTGGCAGGTGCTGGTAGTGGTAAAACGCGAGTGTTGGTGCATCGTATCGCTTGGCTGCAAAGCGTAGAGCAAGCATCACCGTTCTCTATTATGTCAGTTACCTTCACCAACAAAGCGGCAGCAGAGATGCGTGGCCGTATTGAAGAGTTGATGATGGGAAGTTCATCGGGTATGTGGAACGGTACCTTCCACGGTATTTGTCACCGTATCCTTCGTGCTCACTACCTAGATGCAAAACTGCCAGAAGATTTCCAGATCATTGATTCAGATGATCAGATTCGTTTACTACGTCGCTTAATCAAGGCGCAAAACCTTGATGAAAAGCAGTGGCCTGCCAAGCAAGCTTCTTGGTGGATCAATGGTAAAAAAGACGAAGGGCTGCGCCCAAGTCACATTGACGCCTACCATGATCCAATAACTCAAACCTGGTTAAAGATCTACTCTGCTTACCAAGAGGCATGTGATCGTGCTGGCTTGGTCGACTTTGCTGAAATCTTGTTGCGATCGCATGAATTACTGCGCGATAAGAAACACATCCGAGAGCACTACCAAGCTCGCTTCAAGCATATCCTTGTCGACGAGTTCCAAGATACCAACAACATTCAATACGCTTGGCTACGTATGATGGCAGGCCCGGATTGTCGGGTGATGATCGTGGGTGATGATGACCAATCTATCTATGGTTGGCGCGGCGCGAAAATCGAAAATATTCAAAAGTTCTTGGATGAATTCCCAGGAGCTTCAACGGTTCGACTCGAACAAAACTATCGTTCAACCAAAACCATTTTGCAGGCGTCGAACGAGCTTATTTCGAACAACACCGAGCGTATGGGTAAAGAGCTGTGGACCGATGGCAACGATGGTGAGCCAATCTCTGTGTACTCGGCTTACAATGAGCTAGATGAAGCGCGTTTCACGGTAAGCAAAATCAAAGAGTGGCAGGAGAAAGGCGGAGCACTAGAAGATACGGCAATGCTATATCGTAATAACGCCCAATCTCGTGTTCTTGAAGAAGCTTTGATTCAAGGTGGCCTGCCTTACCGAATCTACGGTGGCATGCGATTCTTCGAACGTCAGGAAATCAGAGATGCTTTGAGCTACCTGCGCTTAATGAGTAACCGCAGCAATGATGCGGCATTCGAACGTGTCGTCAATACGCCGACTCGTGGCTTGGGTGATAAAACGTTAGAAACGATTCGTCTTGCAGCGCGTGATCGTGGTGCAACCATGTGGGAAGCCAGTGTTGCTCTGATAGAAGAGCAAGTGTTACCAGGCCGTGCTGCGGGTGCTTTGAGCCGTTTTATCGAGCTAATTAACGCGCTAGAAGATGACACGCTAGAACTTAGCCTGCATGAACAAACCGACCACGTGATTAAATCGTCGGGTTTGTTTGCGATGTACGAGCAAGAGAAGGGTGAGAAGTCGAAGGCGCGTATTGAGAACTTGGAAGAATTGGTAACGGCAACGCGTCAATTTGAAAAGCCAGAAGAAGCGAATGAGATGAGCATGCTTACTGCTTTCTTGACTCATGCAGCGTTAGAGGCGGGTGAAGGTCAAGCTGATGAGTTTGATGACGCGGTTCAATTAATGACTTTGCACAGTGCCAAAGGCCTCGAGTTCCCAATGGTATTCATGGTGGGTGTCGAAGAAGGCATGTTCCCAAGCCAGATGTCAGCAGAAGAAGCAGGGCGCTTGGAAGAAGAACGTCGCCTGTGCTACGTCGGCATGACTCGTGCGATGGAGAAGCTGTACATCACCTACGCAGAGATGCGTCGTTTGTACGGTCAAGACAAGTATCACAAGCCATCTCGTTTTATTCGTGAGCTACCAGAGACATGTCTGGATGAAGTGCGTATGAAAGCGCAAGTGAGCCGTCCTGCAAGCAGTGGTCGCTTTAGCCAAACCGCCGTGAAAGAGAATTTCAACGAAACAGGCTTTAGTTTGGGCTCTCGCGTTAAGCACCCTAAGTTTGGTGAAGGTACCATCATCAACTTCGAGGGAAGTGGCCCGCAAAGCCGAGTGCAAGTCGCGTTTAACGGTGAAGGTATCAAGTGGTTAGTAACGGCTTACGCGCGTTTAGAACAGCTTTAATTCGTTACTTCAGTATCTAGAAAGCCGTTTGGTCTTTAAAAATCGTTCAGCATTTAAAAGTAATCCGCATTAAAAACAGAAAGAGCAGCCAATGGCTGCTCTTTTTATTGCTCGGAACCAGTCTAAATAGGTTGAATCGAGCTTAAGGCATTTCTGCCTAGAAAGGAGACTTACAGTGCTGCAAGTGCCGCTTCGTAGTTTGGTTCTTCAGTGATCTCTGCAACCAACTCGCTGTGTGTTACCACACCTTTTTCATCAACAACCACAACTGCACGTGTAGTTAGACCAGACAGTGGACCTTCAGCAATCGCTACGCCGTAGTCTGATGCGAATGCAGGAGAACGGAAAGTTGAGGCGTGTTGAACGCCTTCAATGCCTTCTAGTTCGCAGAAGCGACC
The DNA here is from genome assembly GCF_026241515.1 of Vibrio sp. 14G-20. Taxonomy (GTDB): domain Bacteria; phylum Pseudomonadota; class Gammaproteobacteria; order Enterobacterales; family Vibrionaceae; genus Vibrio. The sequence continues at coordinate 17,962 of NZ_JAPHPW010000036.1, read as the reverse complement.
CGCAGCAAACGGTAGGTCAGCAGAAATACAAACAACAACCGTGTTCTCAAGCTCTGCCGCTTTTGCGTTGAACGTGCGTACGCTCGTTGCACAAGTTGCTGTGTCGATGCTTGGGAAGATGTTTAGAACTACTTTCTTGCCTTCAAGAGAAGCAAGAGTCAGTTCAGAAAGATCGCCTGCAGTCAGTGCAAAGCTTGGTGACTTTTCACCTGTTTGTGGGAATGTGCCTGTTAGCGGTACAGCAGCGCCTTTGAAGGTAACGTGTGACATGAATTTGTCCTTAGTTTAATTATGGTTATGAAACTAGTTGAGCCTAGTTCGACTTACGTTACTCGGAAGTGGTTAAGAAGTGAATGCTTTAAATGTCAGAATTGTAATCAAAGGTCTTTGACTTATTTGTTTGAGAGAGGAATAAATGAAACGACAGATAAAGAAAAACCCCGAGAGCTTGCGCTCATCGGGGTCTATAGTCTTACTCGCAGCAATCCGGCTACTAAGTGTGCTCCATGCATCAAATCCATGATAGTGTGCTGTTATCCTTCAGCGTATTCCTTTCGTCGCCTTCCTAGCGGTGTCCTTGATCTTATCCTGATCTGCCAACAATCCTCGTTAGCGCGCGTCACTTGTTCCTTGAGCGGTGTCCTTTACATCATCCTGATGTTCAGTCCTTTCCTCGTCCAGAGGTGTCCATTGTCTTTCCTTAGTAGCAACCATCCTAGTTACTATTGCGTCCATTCAATGTCCATTTCGCTATCCATGCCGATTATTCATCCTGAGTAATCGAATCTTCATCCTGAAGATAACCAAATCCTTGGCGTTTCCTGTTCCGTGTCAGCATCCTTCCGACACCATTCATATTACCGATTCCTTATTTATCAGCAATGGTGCATAAGCGAATTTCTATATAATTATTTGAGTGATAAATGTACGTGTCTTTTTAATTCAATCAGTTACGACGTTAGGGTGACTGATTTCGTCATCAAATATCGATATTTACTCACTGCCTTGTGAGAGATCTCGCACAAGGCCGCGAGTAAAAAGGGAGGATTATTCCCTACTGACCAATGGCTGCACCTTCACGACGAGGGTCTGCAGCGCCTTCTAGGCCGTCTTTTGTGAGACGAATAGCGTGTAAACCGGAGTTAAGATCGCGAACGTTGACCTCAAATCCCATCTTTTCTAGCTCAGGTTTGAAGTTTTCCGCCGATGTTCCTTTTTCTAAATCTAAGGTACCGAAGCGGTTTAGGAAGTGCGGTTGGTTGATGGCTTGCTGAATATCCATGTCCCATTGGGTATGCGCAATGATCGCTTGTGCCACATAACCTATGATACGGCTGCCGCCCGGAGAACCAATCGCCATGTAAGGTTTATCGTCTTGCATGATGATGGTCGGTGCCATTGAAGAGCGCGGACGCTTGCCCGGTTCAAGTCGGTTGGCGATAGGCTTACCATCGTTATGGGTCTTGAATGAGAAATCCGTCAGTTCGTTGTTGAGTAGGAAACCTCTCACCATCAAGCGTGAGCCAAAGGCATTCTCAATGGTGGTGGTCATCGAAACGACATTGCCATCGCTATCGACAATATTGAAGTGGCTGGTGGACGGCAATTCAATAGAAACATCTTGGCTTCTCTGCATCGCGTGATCCCACGGCGGGGTGCCCGATGGTGCGCTTTCTAATGCCTTGCCTGCGGTAATTAACTGGGCACGTTCCTGCAAATAGTCAGTATTGACTAACCCTTGGGTTGGCATCGGTACGTAATCTTGATCCGCCATGTACATACCACGGTCAGCAAAGGCTAGGCGAGAAGCGTCTGCTAACACTTGCCAAGATTTCGCGTCGTTTGGTCCCCATGATTTGAGGTCAAACTGCTCGGTCATCGCTAAGATCTGCCCAACCGTTAATGCACCTGAACTTGGTGGTCCCATTCCACATACTTGATAGCTTTCATAAGCAGAACAAACTGGATCACGTTGCTTAATTGAATACGCGTCGAAATCTTTCTGCGCTAATACGCCAGGGTTACCTTTGGCTGTTTGCACAGTATTAATGATGTCGGCAGAGATCTCACCTTGATAGAAGGCCTTAGCACCGTTCTTCGAGATAGCGTTTAACGTTGCCGCGTATTCTGGGTTCTTAAGTTGAGTCCCCGCTGTTTTCGGGCTGCCATCGGCATTGAAGAAGTAGGCTTTAGTTGTCGCAAATCGGCTTAGTCGCTGTTGGTCATTTTCAATCAAGGTAGCTAAGCGTGGACTAATAGTAAAACCTTCTTCAGCTAGCTGAGCGATAGGTTTAATCAGTGATGCCCACTCTAACTTGCCGTATTTCTGGTGAGTGTCCCACAGCAATTGCACCGTGCCCGGTGTCGCAACTGAGCGACCACCAACCACTGCATCATAGAATTTAAGCGGTTGTCCGTTTTCGTCTTGGAATAGACGTGGTGTGGCATCAAGTGGTGCAGTTTCACGACCATCGTAGGTTTTGAGTTGCTTGTCCTTGCCATCAAAATAAACAAGGAACGCACCACCACCAATACCTGATGACTGAGGTTCTACTAAGCCAAGCATAAGCTGAACGGCAACCATGGCATCAATGGCGTTACCACCACGAGCAAGCACATCAGCTCCAGCCTGTGTTGCTAATGGGTTGGCTGCTGTGACCATCCAGTCATTGGCTTTAACGAGTTGTTTGGTTTCTAAACCACTACTTTGTTCGGGGGCGACGGAATCGGCAGCTTGATTTGCCCAACTGACGTGAGAGGCAAAAAGTAGGGTAGAACTGGCGAGGGTTGTTAGTTTTGTTTTCCACTGCATGATCTTCTCCTTTTAATATGCAGAGCTAGATTGGCAGTGGAAAGATGAGATAGCCAGAGCGTTGTTAACGAATTGTAATCTTGATTCGAATTTAAGCGATTAAACCGGACAGTGACTGCCAAAGAATACTTAAGCCGATAATGGTGAATACCGCGCCACACAAAGCATCGATGTAAACGGTCGCCTCATGCAGTTTTTTCTGCAGTGCTTTGGTTGAAAGCATCCACGCCAGTAGTGAAAACCAAAAGAGTGACAGGCCAAATAGGATGATCAGGGCAAAGCCTTTGCCTGACAGCGACATATCAGCAGGGACTAAGCTCGACATTAAACTAACAAAGAACACCAAAGCCTTAGGGTTGAGAATATTGGTCATAAACCCTTTAGAAAATGCATCACGTTTATTGGTGAGAATCAGATCCTTTGAGTTAACGACCTCTGAGTCATCGTCATGATGTTGGATGATCTGCCACGTGGCTTTTAATGCACCAAAACCGAGGTACAACAAGTAGCTGCCGCCCGCCAATTGGATAATGGCAAATAGGGTTGGTTGCTGGTGGACGAGGTAACTGATTCCCGTCAGGCTCAGTAACGAATGCAGTAAGATCCCGCAAGATAAACCAAGCGCAATGTACAAGCCTGTTTGTCTGCCGTGGCGTGTCGCATTTTGCACGACTAACGCAAAGTCTGGGCCGGGGCTCATCAAAGCGATGAAATGGATAGAGGCGAGGGTGATCAGTATGGTGACTTCGTTCATGTCAGTTCTCAATAACGTTGCCGCTATTTTAAATAAGTAATCGTATTGAGCGTAGCTTACCGTGATTTGAAATCGAGCAATTGTAAATTATCAACACTTAGTTGATTTGTGAGGGTGGTACGCCGAATGTGTTTTTGAATGCCTTGGAGAAGTGTGCTTGATCACAGAAGCCTACTTGGTGCGCGACCTTAGTGCCACAGATCCCAGATTTAATAAGGCGCATGCTCTGTTCCATACGTAAACGGCTCAGCCACGCATAGGGGGTGATGCCCATTCTGTTCTTAAAGTGGCGTTGGAATTGAGTAGTGGTTAAGCCGCACAGTTCAGACAATTGTTCTAGTCGCACAGGCTGATCCAAATTCGCCATCAAATAGTCTTTGAGCGTCTCTATCGATTGATTACCCAGTTTGATGTCGCTCTTCGATCCAAATTTAGCATAACGATCGACAATCGTCGAGAATCCCTCGAATGGTAAGCAATCTTGAGCGAGTTGGCTGATGTTTTGATTGATTAACAGACCGTGCAAGTTGCGTAATTGTAAGAACGCAGCTTGATCGGAGAGGATCAACTCAGAAAAGCCTAATGTGTGACCATTTTGCTTGGGATCGGCAAGATCTTGAAACCACTGGGGAGAAACTGCAAACACACTGACTTGATAACCCGAATCGAGTTTGGAGTGCCCATCATGCAGCTCATCAGGTGGCATGATAACAACTTGGCCTGCACCTACATGATGGCTTGTCCCTTTATAGGCGAATTTTTGCTGCCCTTGGGTAATTAATCCAATGTGAAAGTCCAAATGATAGTGGCGCTGAAAGGCAAACTCTTGGTATTGAGCTTGGATCAGGCTGATATCTTCTGTTGGGGTAGAGTAATAGTGGACTTTATCCATGGTACAAAAAAGCTTGGTCAAATAGTCATCAATTCAACCAAGCTTATCTGCGTATTAAGGGATTGTCTTGTAAAAAACGATCAATATCACTGTTTAGCGCGTTTGTTCTTCTTGTTGTTATGCAGGCCATCAAAGCTGAATATCACCAACGCTCCCCAAATAAAGGCGAAGGTAATCGCTTTGTCACTGGTAAACGCTTCGCCATAAATCAGCACCGCTAACAAGAACATTAAGCTTGGTCCAATGTACTGGAAGAAACCGAGTGTTGATAGCTTCAAGCGAGTTGCAGCGCCAGTAAAACACAGCAATGGAACCGTGGTGATCACACCGGCAGCAACCAGTAACAGGTTGAGTTGCACCGGGTTCATCGATAAGTCTGAGGTTGGGCTATCGGCAATAAACAATAAGTAGGTTGCGGCGAGAGGCAGCATCACCAGAGTTTCAATGAACAGACCCGTTTGCGCTTCTAAGCTGACTTTCTTACGCAGCAAGCCATAAAAGCCAAAGCTAAAGGCTAGGGCAATGGCGACGATAGGCACTGAGCCGAAGGCAATCAATTGGATTAATACGCCAATCGCAGCCAGAGCCACAGCAAACCATTGCAGCTTACGTAAGCGTTCGCCGAGGAAGAGCATCCCGAGCAACACGTTAATCAGTGGGTTGATGTAATACCCCAAGCTGGCATCAAGCATGTGATTGGAATTCACCGCCCAAATAAAAATAAGCCAGTTAGCGCCCACCAAAATAGACGTCGCCACTAAATAGAGCATTTTTGGTTTTGAGGTCAGGGTGTCACGGACTTTACGCCAGCTGCGGCCAATGTGTAGTAAGAAAGCGAGTAGGAAAAAAGACCATACTACACGGTGGCTGAGGATCTCTAATGGGGAAACGTCACTTAAAGATTTGAAATATATAGGGGCGATACCCCACATTGTGTAGGCGCCAACGGCAAGCAAAACTCCTTGGCGCGTACGTTGTTGTTCTTCCTGTGTCATGCATCTTTCTCTAGCACTGAGTGCTTATTAATAAGATTTATAAGAGAGTTGGTCAGTATAGGAGCGATAACCCTTTTCACCTAACAATTTGCGGTTTAATTCGCCAGCGTTCCCCTCTACAATGTGCGACTTGCTTGCCGAAGATGCTTGCTGATTTCATACCTCGATTAGGAACCACAATGACCGCCACTCTGATTGCTGAGCAAATACCAACTCCCGCGAATGATGCGCAAACCATCTTACAAGATGTGTTTGGCTATCAAAGCTTTCGCGATGGTCAGCAAGAGGTCATTGATTTGGCCGTTGAAGGCAAAGACAGCTTGGTGATTATGCCAACGGGTGGTGGTAAATCTCTGTGTTACCAAATACCGGCTTTGGTTCGTGAAGGGCTGACTCTGGTTATCTCGCCGCTGATCTCGTTGATGAAAGACCAAGTCGACCAATTGAAGGCCAATGGCGTTGCCGCTGAGTGTATTAACTCTTCAATGCCACGTGACCAATTGCTGAATGTGTTCAATCGCATGAACTCAGGTCAGCTGAAAATGGTGTATGTGTCACCAGAGCGTGTGTTGATGCGTGACTTTATCGAGCGTCTTCAAGGTTTACCGCTTTCCATGATTGCAGTCGATGAAGCGCACTGTATCTCTCAATGGGGTCACGACTTCCGCCCTGAATACGCATCATTAGGTCAGCTTAAACAGTATTTTCCACATGTGCCTTACATGGCGCTCACAGCAACCGCAGATGATGCGACGCGCAAAGATATTATCTCGCGCTTGCAACTCCTAGATCCGCATACTTACTTAGGCAGCTTCGATCGCCCTAATATTCGCTACAACTTGGTTGAGAAGCACAAACCCGTGTCACAGGTGGTTCGCTACCTAGAAACACAAAAGGGTAATTGCGGCATCATCTACTGTGGTAGCCGTAAGAAAGTGGAGATGGTGACCGAGAAGCTGTGCAATAACGGTATTCGCGCCGCGGGTTATCACGCTGGTATGGACACCGATGAGCGTGCTTACGTTCAAGAAGCCTTTCAACGCGATGATATTCAGATCGTAGTCGCGACTGTGGCTTTCGGTATGGGCATTAACAAACCCAACGTACGTTTTGTGGTGCACTTTGATATCCCACGCAATATCGAGTCTTACTATCAAGAGACTGGCCGTGCAGGTCGTGATGGTTTGCCTGCTGAAGCGATGATGTTGTTTGACCCAGCTGATATGGGTTGGCTGCGTCGTATGCTGGATGAGAAAGAAGAAGGCCCACAGAAACAAGTTGAGATGCACAAGCTGAATGCGATGAGTGCCTTTGCTGAAGCGCAAACGTGTCGTCGTCAGGTTTTGCTTAACTACTTTGGTGAGTATCGTGAGAAGCAATGTGGCAACTGCGATATCTGCCTCGATCCACCAAAACACTTTGATGCGACCCAAGAAGCGCAAAAGGCGTTGTCTTGTGTGTACCGTGTGAATCAGTCGTTTGGTATGGGCTACGTGGTTGAAGTGATGCGCGGTATGCAGAATATCCGTGTCCGCGATAATGGTCACGATAAGCTATCTACCTACGGTATTGGTCGTGACCATAGCCACGATTACTGGATCAGTATCTTCCGTCAGCTGATTCATAAAGGGTTGTTGTTCCAGAACATCACTCGTAACTCGACATTACAGCTAACAGAAGAAGCTCGCCCGCTACTGCGCGGTGAGATGTCTTTGGAGCTGGCTGTTCCTCGTTTAGATACAGCGGTGCGTAATGCTAAGTCAGATAAACTGAGCAGTAAGAACTACGATAAGAAGCTGTTTGCGAAGCTGCGTAAGCTGCGTAAGTCGATTGCAGATGAAGATGGCTTGCCACCTTATGTGGTATTCAGTGACGCGACCTTGATTGATATGGCTGAAATACTGCCTACCTCATACGGTGAGATGCTGGCAGTCAACGGTGTTGGTCAACGCAAACTCGATAAGTACGCTGATCCATTCTTAGATTTGATTCAAGAACACATCACCACACACGGCTAGTTTGCAAGAAACGTCTAACTAATAGAAAAAGAATAAGGTTAATAGGGACATGACAACACAAACAGAATTTGGCTTAAGAGAGTATCTGGCTGAGGAAGGGCGTTTATTGATTACGTCTCCGAGTTTTGATTTTGATTCTTACGAAGTTTTAGGTGAAAAGCTGGTGGCATTGCTGCCAGCGTCAGTTGTTGAAAAGCAATGGGACGCCGATATGCATTCTTGGTTGATTGATTTTGAAGATTGTCGAATGTTCTTAAAGTCAGAGCATTACAGTGAATCAATTTGGTTCGAGTCGTTAAACGCTGAAGAAAGCCGAGAAGAGTTTGATTATCTCGCGACGCTTTTCAAACGTGGTTTCTAACTTTTGGCATTGCTTCTAAAAACTAGCTTCTAGCGCTATTCACCAATAAAAGTGAGAATAAACGTTTGCGTTTGTTCTCACCGTTGCAGCCAATATTGATTAATGTATAATCGCCCGCCGCTCAGCAGAGCAATTTTTAGATACATTTTTTAATTCACATTATTGGTAAGAGCTTTCTTGGATTATTCTAAGAAATGACTCGATTTGGGTTCCCTCACCCCCAAACCAAACTAAAAAGGTACAGCATGAGTAACTTTACCCCTGCGCAACAGCGCAAAGCCCTAGCACTATTAGTTTTGTTCCATTTGGTGATTATTGCGTCAAGCAACTATCTGGTTCAGCTACCTTTTACCGTCTTCGGTATGCATACCACTTGGGGTGCTTTCACTTTCCCGTTTATCTTCCTAGCGACCGATCTGACCGTACGCATTTTTGGCGCGCAGCTTGCTCGTAAAATCATTTTCTTAGTGATGTTGCCTGCACTGGCCGTTTCTTATTTCTTGTCAGTGGTGTTCTTTGAAGGTTCATTCCAAGGCTTTAGCCAACTCGGTGAGTTCAACTTGTTTGTTGCACGCATCGCAGCGGCAAGCTTCATGGCTTATTTGCTCGGTCAGATTTTGGATGTGCATGTGTTCAACCGCTTACGCCAAATGAAGCAATGGTGGGTTGCGCCAACGTGTTCGACACTTTTTGGTAATGCCATTGATACCATCGCGTTCTTTGCGATTGCCTTCTACCAAAGCCCAGATCCATTCATGGCTGAGCACTGGACTGAGATTGCGTTGGTTGATTACGGATTCAAACTCATCATTAGCTTAGGTTTGTTCGTGCCTATGTACGGTGTGCTTCTTAATTACGTGGTTAAGAAGTTAACCGCAGTGAACCCTGATTTTAAAGCGACAGGTGTTAACGCTTAAGTTTGAGATTTGTAACACAAAGCATTAATTCAGCGATAGAAAAAGCCCAAGTTAGTCTACTAACTTGGGCTTTTTTAATTTCTAGCGTCAGATACTAATATCAGAGGCATTCAATATTCAATGGCCAGCCAATATCGGTCTGTCTATTCGACTCGATCTCTAGCTCAGCAGCTGTCAGCGGATTGTCTGCTAGCCATTGCTTAGAAAGCGTCAAGGTCAGGTTGTTACCATCAGTTGCAAGCTTAAAATCAGGCTCTAGCGCTGGATTGCGACGGTGGGTCAGCAAAATAGCTAAACGCAGAATTCGTAAAATACGCTTGCTGCTAGTGCCTGAGATTGCATGTTGCTCTGGCAATGAGGTTAACTGTTCACGGTAGCGACGAGTTAACTCACCCAAGTAGTGCTTTTGCGCTCGAGTAAAGCCTGGCAGGTCTAAGTTCTGCAGTAGGTAAGCGCTGTGCTCGCCGCCTTTTTTGAAATCGATGGTTAAACCAATCTCATGAAGCTTAGCTGCGGTTTGCAATAGCACGCCAGCTTGAGGCTCTGAAACCCACTCTTCGGCGCCTGCTTGGTCTAGCAGCGTTTGTGCGACTACAGCAACTTGCTCACCGTAACTTACGTCCATCTGGTAGCGTGATTGAACGCTCTTGATGGTACGTGCACGGATATCGTCTTGGCGTAGCTCATCAACCATCTCGTAGGCCAGGCCTTCGCGGAGTGCTCCGCCTGCGAGTGTCATTGAATCGATTTCAAGTAGCTCAAAAATCGCAATAAGAATAGAAAGGCCACTTGGGAACACTAATGCGCGTTCAAGGGTCAGTCCTTCTATTTCTAGCTCTTCCAAGCGCTCAGTGATCATCGCTTGTTTCTGTAGGCGTTTAAGTTTGGCATGAGTAATAACTTCATCCATGCCTTGCGCTAACATGATTTCTTGCAGTGCCTGAACGGTACCGCTGGCACCAACACACACATCCCATCCGATATCAGTGTAGCTATCTAGGATAGGAGCCAACGTCGACTTCGCCGCTTCAATGGCGTTGTTAAAGTTGGTAGCGGTTAATTGGCGATCTTTAAAGTGGCGTTCAAGCCAAGTAACACAACCCATTTTTAGGCTGGTTAAGGCTTTTGCTGAGAAACCTTCACCGATGATCATCTCGGTACTTGCACCACCAATATCAACCACTAGTCGGCGGCCGCTGCCACCAGAAGTGTGTGCAACGCCTTTATAGATAGTCGCAGCTTCTTCTTCACCAGAGATAACATTGATGTCGTAACCGAGTATCTGGTTCGCTTTCTCTAGAAAGATATCCACATTAGTCGCTGTACGCAGGGTAGCGGTACCGACAATGCGGATATTTTCTTTTGGAATATCTTGCAGTCGCTCTGCAAAGAGACTCAAACAGTCCCAGCCGCGCTGCATAGCTTCTGTACTAAGCGCATTATTTTCATTTAAGCCTGCAGCTAAACGCACTTTGCGCTTAATCTTAGCCATGGTTTGAACGCTGCCATCGATATGACGCACAACGAGCATATGAAAACTGTTCGACCCGAGGTCGATTGCAGCGTAAAGCGGGGGTGACACTGTTTGACTCATAAGCGACTAAGCTTCCTTGTTATGACGCGGTTGGCGTGGGCGACGGTTCTGGTTTGGTTTACGGTTACCGTTGCGTGGACCATTGTTGTTTGAGCGACGTTGTTGCGGGTTACGTGTACGTAAGCGCATCGGTGCTGGCAGATCTTCTAGTAGTGCAGAAGCATCGTAGTCAGACATTGGGATAGCGTGCTCAATGTATTCTTCGATTGGTGGCAAGTTGATTGCGTAATCTTCACAAGCAAAGCTGATCGAGTGACCGCTTTCACCAGCACGACCTGTACGGCCGATACGGTGAACGTAATCTTCACAATCGTCAGGTAGGTCAAAGTTGAATACGTGTGTTACTTGAGGGATGTGTAGGCCACGTGCTGCAACATCCGTTGCGACAAGCAGGTCAACATCACCTTTAGTGAATTGCTCAAGAATCTTTTCACGTTTCTTCTGAGGAACATCACCCGTTAGCAAACCAACACGGTGACCATCGGCAGCCAAGTGGCCCCAAACTGATTCACATTTGTGCTTAGTGTTAGCGAAGATGATTGCGCGATCTGGCCACTCTTCTTCGATTAACGTTTGTAGAAGAGCCATTTTGTGTTCGTTAGAAGGGTAGAAAAGCTCTTCTTGAATACGGTGACCGGTCTTGCGCTCAGGTTCAACAACGACATGCTCTGGGTTGTGCATATGTTCGAATGCAAGTTCTTGTACGCGGTAAGACAGCGTCGCAGAGAACAGCATGTTCAGGCGATCTTTAGGTTCTGGCATACGACGGAACAAGAAGCGGATGTCTTTGATGAAACCAAGGTCGAACATGCGATCAGCTTCGTCAAGAACAACAGCTTGAATGTGATTAAGGTTAAATACCTTTTGTTTGTAGAAATCGATGATGCGACCAGTAGTACCAATTAAGATATCTGCGCCTTCTTCGATTTTACCTAGCTGCTTATCGTAGCTCTCGCCACCGTAAGCTAATGCTGCTTTTATACCCGTGCTTTCAACCAGAGAATCAGCATCGTTGTAGATCTGAATCGCGAGTTCACGTGTTGGAGCCATAATAATCGCACGTGGCTGATTAGGCTTGCGGCCTTCATGCTCAGGTGTTTTTAGCAGGTGGTTGAATGTAGCAGTAAGAAACGCTAGCGTTTTACCAGTACCCGTTTGGGCCTGGCCTGCGATGTCTTGGCCGGTGAGCAGTACCGGGAGCGCCAAGGCTTGGATAGGGGTACAGTAATCGAACCCTTTTTTCTCCAATCCTTCAATGACTTGCGGGAGTAAATCCAAGTCGGCGAACTTTTGCTCTGTGATATGCGTCTTTTTCATTGGTATAGAATATCAGCTTAAGCTTGCAATACGAAAGTAAATACATTCCAATAGGGCATCTATTTACTGGTTATCATCCAACCAGTTCTAAAAAATACATTGGAGTGGAAGATGAGTGATAAGATTTTGCAGCTAACTGATGACGGTTTTGATAACGATGTGATCAACGCTGCAGGCCCGGTTCTTGTTGATTTTTGGGCAGAATGGTGTGGTCCATGTAAAATGATTGCTCCGATTCTTGATGAAATCGCAGACGAGTACGAAGGCAAACTCACTATCGGTAAATTAAATATCGACCAGAATGCTGGAACTCCACCAAAGTTTGGTATTCGTGGTATTCCAACGCTACTTCTTTTCAAAGATGGCGGCGTAGCAGCAACTAAAGTTGGTGCATTGTCTAAAACTCAACTTAAAGAGTTCCTAGACGCTAACCTTTAATTAGGTCAGCATTTGAAAAGAAACCGCGCAGTTAACAAATGCGCGGTTTTGTTTTTTCTAAGCTATGGACTAGTATTAGTTTTAGTGCTAATTTATCGCACGTTAATTGAACGAATTTCTCTTCTTGGTCGATCCTGTGACCAACTCCTTCTTAACTTAAGAAAACAGATCCTATTTTGACTAAACAAACTTCCACCACTATGAATCTTACTGAACTGAAGAACAGACCTGTGTCTGAGCTTGTTAAACTTAGCGAAAGCTTAGGTCTTGAAAATCAAGCTCGCCTAAGAAAACAAGACATTATCTTCTCCATCCTTAAAGCACATGCAAAAAGTGGTGAAGACATCTTTGGTGATGGTGTTCTAGAAATTCTTCAAGACGGTTTTGGTTTCCTACGTAGCGCCGACAGTTCATATTTGGCTGGCCCAGATGATATCTACGTATCTCCAAGCCAAATTCGTCGTTTTAACCTACGTACAGGTGACTCTATTGGCGGTAAAATCCGTCCACCTAAAGACGGTGAGCGTTACTTTGCACTGCTTAAAGTAAACACGGTTAACTACGACAAGCCAGACAACGCTCGTAACAAGATTCTTTTCGAAAACCTTACTCCTCTTCATGCCAACGAACGTATGGTGATGGAGGCGGGTAATGGTGCGACTGAAGATATTACAGCTCGTATTCTTGACCTTGCATCTCCAATTGGTAAAGGCCAGCGTGGTCTGATTGTTGCTCCGCCTAAAGCGGGTAAGACAATGCTTCTGCAAAACATTGCTCAAAGCATTGCTCGTAACCATCCAGAGTGTGAACTCATGGTTCTACTTATCGATGAGCGTCCAGAAGAAGTAACAGAAATGCAGCGTCTAGTTAAAGGCGAAGTAGTTGCTTCAACATTCGATGAGCCAGCATCTCGCCACGTACAAGTTGCAGAAATGGTTATCGAGAAAGCGAAACGCCTTGTTGAACACAAGAAAGACGTAGTTATCCTTCTGGATTCTATTACTCGTCTAGCTCGTGCTTACAACACTGTGATTCCTTCATCAGGTAAAGTTCTTACTGGTGGTGTAGACGCTAACGCACTTCACCGTCCTAAGCGTTTCTTCGGTGCGGCACGTAACGTAGAAGAAGGCGGTAGCTTAACTATCATCGCTACAGCACTGGTTGATACTGGTTCTAAGATGGATGAAGTTATCTACGAAGAATTCAAAGGTACAGGTAACATGGAACTGCACCTTAACCGTAAGATTGCTGAAAAACGTGTATTCCCTGCGATTGATTTCAACCGCTCAGGTACTCGTCGTGAAGAGCTTCTTACGAAGAACGATGAACTACAGAAGATGTGGATCCTGCGTAAGATTGTTCATCCAATGGGCGAAATCGATGCGATGGAATTCCTTATCGACAAGCTAGCAATGACGAAAACGAACGATGAGTTCTTTGACGCAATGCGTCGTCAGTAATATTGATTAGCTGATAGTTATTAAAAAGCGCTGCCTTCGGGTGGCGCTTTTTATTTGCATTTTGTAGCGACAGCTTGCAAAATGACCAAAAGTGTTACAAGGAAGTTAAAATGCAACATGGACTGTTGTCATCATTACTCCTGTCTACTTCACTGTTATTTTCACCGGTCGGCATTAGCTATGCCACCGAGATGTCTCCAACTACAGTAGAGTCTTGGCTTGAGAATGATCAAGTAAAACTGAAAACTGCTGAATTGCTCGAGTTTGTCGTGCGTGACGAAGTGAATTCGCTACGCTTTGCACTTGAGCGTCTGACATTTCCCCAACAAGAGGTGGCTCGTTACCAACTCTTGAAGAAGCTCGAACAGCAAAAAATCGTACTCACGCCCAAGATGTCTATCTTCATTGAGCAGCAACTTGCTATCACGCCAACTTATCAAGTATTAGAGCGTGGTGACGGCTATGAGTTTACGGTGCCTGCTTTTAATTACCCTTCGATTGCCAACCGACTCATTAAGCAGTGGCACCAAGACCAAAAGACATTGGTATTTGTTCTTGATGCGGAGAAACAAGAGCTCAACCTGAAAGAATGGTTGTCTGGCCCTGAACACCAAGTCCAAACTCGAGAAGCGCTATTAATCCGAGAGCTAGACAGTTTGTCCCCTGAAGCGGTTGATTACCTAACTAAGCAACTAACCAATTCTTCTATTGTAAGCTGGTTACCCTCAACAGAAGTGGTGGTTCGGCTGGCACAGGTTAGTGAAGACCCTGAGGTCTACAAGATCTTATGGCGTATGAAGGCTGATTATCACAGTCAAGCTGAATTGGTTCGTCTTGCTGAAACCAAGCAAGTATTCGCGCTTGAGCAGGTTATGGCTGCGACTAAGAATCCACGTTTGAAAGATGAAGCGATTACCTTACTCACCAAGGTGAATCCATTATCGGAAGAGGTGAAGCAGTTCTTGGTCTCTAGAATGGCGATTGCCGATGAAGCCTCTTTGGTTGCTCGTGAATTAGCAAAACAAGGTCATACACGATGGTTGCAAGATCTCGTGAATGATAACCCTCAGGTGAAGAGTTCTTTGATCGAGCAAGCATTACCATAAAGTGGATTTTGGCTCTCAATAACCACATTAAAAAGGGGGATCTCAGAGTCACCCTTTTTGATATACTGAGCGCAGAATAATCAGCATGTAGAAGTCCTATGAGTTTTAAAGATTTACGTGATTTTATCGACCATCTTGAAAGTATTGGTCAGTTGAAACGCATCTCTCACCCAGTCGACCCAGACTATGAAATGACCGAGATTAGCGACCGTACTTTACGTGCTGGTGGCCCGGCTCTATTGTTTGAAAACCCAGTAGGCTATGACATGCCTGTTTTGACCAACCTATTTGGTACACCTAATCGTGTTGCCATTGGTATGGGGCGTCAGGATGTAAAAGAGCTACGTGAAGTGGGTAAGCTGCTTGCTTATCTAAAAGAGCCTGAGCCACCAAAAGGTTTTAAAGACGCGCTTGATAAACTACCTGTGTTTAAACAAGTCTTAAACATGCCAGCTAAACGCCTTCGTAAAGCGGCTTGCCAACAAGTGGTATGGCAAGGTGATGACGTCGACCTAGATAAAATCCCCGTGATGAGCTGTTGGGCGGATGATGTCGCACCATTGCTAACATGGGGCTTAACGGTTACTCGTGGTCCAAACAAGAAACGCCAAAACTTAGGTATCTATCGTCAACAGAAGATCGGTAAGAATAAAATCATCATGCGTTGGTTAGCCCACCGTGGTGGAGCACTTGATCTGCGTGATTGGATGGAAACCAACCCAGGGAAACTATTCCCAGTATCGGTAGCGTTTGGTGCTGACCCTGCCACTATTCTTGGTGCGGTTACGCCTGTGCCGGATACTTTATCGGAGTACGCGTTTGCAGGCTTACTACGTGGTAGTAAAACTGAGGTCGTTAAATCAATCAGCAACGACTTAGAAGTTCCTGCAAGTGCGGAAATCGTGATGGAAGGTTACATCGACCCGAATGAATTCGCGGATGAAGGGCCTTACGGAGATCATACTGGTTACTACAACGAGAAAGAAAAGCACCATGTGTTTACTATTACTCATGTAACCATGCGCGAGAACCCTATCTATCACAGCACCTATACTGGCCGTCCACCTGATGAGCCTGCGGTATTGGGTGTTGCGCTAAATGAAGTGTTTGTGCCTATTCTTCAAAAGCAGTTCCCAGAGATTGAAGATTTCTATCTACCGCCTGAAGGTTGTTCGTACCGAATGGCAGTAGTGACCATGAAGAAGCAATACCCAGGTCACGCTAAGCGAGTAATGATGGGTGTATGGTCTTTCTTACGCCAATTTATGTACACCAAATTTGTATTGGTGTGTGATGAAGATGTGAATGCACGCGATTGGTCTCAAGTAACCGCAGCGATGTGCGAACATATGGATCCGTCACGCGATAGCCTGATGATAGAGAACACGCCGATCGATTCATTGGATTTTGCCTCACCCGTGGTTGGGTTAGGTTCTAAGATGGGTCTAGATATCACTAAGAAGTGGGACGCAGAGTTAGCGTTATCGCCAGATGCACAATCAGCACCTGTAAATAGTGAACATATAGAGGGTAGCTTGGCTGAGTTAACCAAGGTTCATCCTGAAATTATTGATATTCACCTGCAAAACGACAATGTCAGCATGGTTGTGGTGTCTATTGATAAGCAAGCAGCCGGTAATGGTAAGAAAATCATGGAAGCGGTTTGGTCTCAATTTGATGAGAACAAGTTTGTTATCGTGTGTGACGGTGATGTCAACGTGAGTGATTGGAATGACATCATTTGGGCTGTAACGACCAGAATGGATCCGGCTAGAGATACGTTATTCCTGCAGAACGAAACTGGACACTCAAAAATGGGCCTCGATGCGACCAATAAGTGGGAAGGTGAATGCCTGCGTGAGTGGGGTGTACCAATCACAAAAGATCCTGATGTCGTGAAAAAGATTGATAGCATCTGGGAACTGCTAGGAATTTCATGAGCTTCCAAGTAGTCTTATACCCAGAAAATATCAGTTTTACCGTAGAAAAAGGGCAAACGGTTTTGGATGCTGCGCTCAACAGCAATGTCAATTTTCCAAACCGCTGCCAAGTTGGTGCATGCGCTATGTGTATGTGCAAAAAATTAGAAGGCCAAGTGAGTTACCACCTTGAACCCATGCTTACAGAGAAAGAGCAGCAACAAGGCTGGATTTTTGCTTGCCAAGCATTTGCAGAAAGTAATTTAGTTCTAACCTTTGCCGATTAAGGGTTAGTGAGAGGAAGAACATGACTATTAAATGTAAAGTGAAGTCTATCGAGCCATTGGCTTGTAATACTTACCAAATCCTACTTCACCCAGAAACACCAGTAGCTTTTAAAGCGGGCCAATACTTGATGGTTGAAATGGGTGAAAAAGATAAGCGTCCATTTTCGATTGCAAGCAGCCCTTGCCGCCATGAAGGTGAGCTTGAGTTACACATTGGTGCCGCTGAGCACAATGCTTACGCTTCAGAAGTTGTTGAGGCAATGAAGAAAGCGCAAGCTGAAGATGGCGACATAGCGATTGATGCTCCGCACGGTGATGCATGGGTTAAAGAAGAAAGCGATCGTCCTCTATTACTCATTGCTGGTGGTACTGGCTTTAGCTACGTGCGCTCTATTCTCGATCACTGCATCGCACAGAATAGTAAAAAAGAGATTCATCTATACTGGGGCGCAAAAGATGAGTGCCAGCTATATGCGAAAGAAGAGCTTGTCGACATTGCAGCAAAACACAGCAATGTACATTTTGTACCTGTAGTAGAAGAAGCACCTGAAGTTTGGCACGGTCAAACGGGTAATGTACTTGAAGCAATCACGCAAAGTTTCGAATCATTAGCTGATTTCGATATCTACATTGCGGGTCGTTTCGAAATGGCAGGTGCTGCAAGAGACTTGTTTACTCAGAATAAAGAAGCAAAGCGTGACCATATGTACGCAGATGCTTACGCGTTTATCTAAGAATACTTTTAGATTTAGAGTAAAAAGAGAGCAGAAATGCTCTCTTTTTTCCGTTTAGGTGAACTATTAGGCACTTAACCTCTATTTATTCATTTTTCATGAAAAAGTAGTTGCTAAGCTGAGTGGGTTCCCTATAATGCGACACCACTGAGACGGCAGACGCCATAAGGCTTTAGCAAGAATCAGTCGGACGGAAAGCGACAAAAATTAATTTTCAAAAAGTGTTTGACACTGAATGTTAATTCGCTAGAATGGCCGTCCACTTCGAGAGGCTCCTTACTTAAAAGGAACGCTCAACAAGTGAAGCTCTTTAACAATTTAAACCTATCAATCTGTGTGGGCACTCGTTGATGAATAT
>NZ_JAPHPW010000035.1 GCF_026241515.1 Vibrio sp. 14G-20 | reverse complement strand
GAGCCTACTCTAAGCTTAATGGCTTGAGAGTGAGGCGGACCATATAATTAAGCCCCTATTGATTAGAGGCTTTGAACAAATATCATTGAGTCGCTTCCGAGCTTATAGCTTAGCTATCAAGGTCATAACTCGGCTATCAAGGTTATTACTCAGCTTCTTCAATAAGGTCTTGAACTGGAGATAGCGGTCTGTTTTGAGCAAAACCGCGCAAGCCAACAACATGTACGTGCTCGTGATCTTTGAAGACCTTACGAACCAGTTTATACGTTGTACCTTTCTCAGGGCTGATGTTCTCTGGTGCTGCAATCAGAAGTTGCATACCTAAACGGTCACACAGTTCGAACAAAGTAGAGATAGATTTCGCATCCAGACGGGCTGCTTCATCAAGGAACAACAAACGACATGGAACAATGTCTTTGCTACGAAGTCGACGAGACTCTTCTTCCCAGCTCTGAACAACCATCAGTAGGATAGATTGACCGGTACCGATCGCTTCACCGGTAGACAGTGCGCCCGATTCCGCTTGTAACCAACCATCTGAACCACGGTTAACTTCAACACTTAGCTCTAGGTAGTTACGGTAATCGAGTAGCTCTTCACCCAGAACTTGCGGAGAACGTTGGCCCATATCGATATGTGGGTTCACACGTTGGAACAACTTCGCCATTGCTTCTGAGAAGGTAAAGCGCGTTGATTCAAATAAGTCTTTGTGTTGCTCTTGTTGAGTCGCTAGGCCTGATAGCAAGATCTCATGGCTTTCACGGATCTTAACGTTCAGACGTACGCCCTTAACCTGACCAAAGTAAATGTTCGACAGACCTTGGTTCAACATTCGAATACGGTTCTGCTCGCGCTGAATCGTTTTCTTGATGATGCTTGCTACCGACTCAGAGCTGATCGCTAAGCGGTTTTCACGCTGCGTCAATTCTTCTGTTAGTCGAGCTAGCTCAACTTCCATCTCTTCGATTGCTTCAACCGGATCATCCGTATGAATAATGTCTTGGCGAATACGCTCACGAAGGTGTTGGTAAACCGCGATGTAGAACAGAACCTTACGCTCTGGATGCGCGTTGTCTTCCGATAAGCGCAGCGAATCACGTAGGTCGTCATTGTCAGCCACAGCCAGACGTAGCGCACCCAGTGATTTATCCGACATTGAGCGAAGTTCGCCAGCCGTTAGATAAGCCAGTTCGCGCTTGTGTAGACGACGTTCAACGTCATTCTCACGAGCTAAACGTAGGACTGAACACCAACCTGCTTTTGCTGCAACCACAAAGGTACGAAGCTCTGTGTACTCTTTCTGTACTTTCTTAAGACGCTTAGCTAGGGCTTTCATCTCAAGTTCTGTTGACGTAATCGTACGCTCGTATTCACTCTTACGGCTGCGAGATGTGTGTAGACGCTCTTGAAGCTCGTCACGACGACGCACAGCACGCTCTTCAGCGCCTTCATCAGCATTGACGCCAAACTCTTGAAGCTCTTGTTTGAACTCTTGAACCGTTTCTTGTTTCGCTTGATGTGAGCTCTTCAGTGCTGCCAATACTTGGTTGTACTGGTTCATCTGTTCACGAGCTTGCTTCAAGCCATCGCGGCCTTTGGTTCTTGCTTGTTCTGCTTGAACCAACTTCGCTTTCAATTGCTCGCTCAGTTCGCTGCTCTTGTTAAGCAGGTCTACAGAGTCTGCATAAGCAAAGTAGTGACGACGTTCAATTAAATCAGACAGAGCAAACACTTTGCCTTTCAAGCTTTGTAGAGCTTGGTCAGCTTGTTGGTATTGCGCTTCTAGTGCCTCGAACTGTTCAGGGTCAGCGTCAAGTGCTGAAACGATCTGCTCTAAAGACGCCAATGCTTTACCATGGTTATTCAGGTACGACTTCGCTTCACTCAAGCGCTCTAGTTGCGCTTCCAATTCAGCAAGACGTTCAACCAATGTTTCGTCTTCTAAAATACGAACCATTGGTGCTAATTTATCTAGCGCACCGATTGCCTGCTTGCTTTGTAGAAGCTGGCTGCGTTGCTGTTGTTCTTTAGAGTCTAGCTCTGCCAGAGAACGAACAATTTGGTTACGCTTATCGCGAATAGACACTAGCGCCTGTTCAGGATCTGCGTTAAAAGCAACGTGTAGGTGCTTAGCTACAAAGTTGTTGAACGCTTGGTATAGGCGATTCAGCTTTTGTGCATCAAACGCCGCTTTCGCATGGTTTTCCACAACAACATCACGCTCTTCGCGTAATTTCTCTAATCGTTGCTCACGAGCAGCGCGACCAAACAATGGGATCTCAGGGAAACGAGAGTAACGCATTTGGCGATCGTTCAGCTGAACACACACCGCGCCTTCTAATTCGTCAGCATTGAATGAGCTGTCATCAAATGCATCGACATCGCCTTCAAGGATGTAAAGGTCGTCTGGGCAATCTTCAAGATCCACCAGCTTCTCTTTAATACCATTAAGATCAGACACAACAATCGCGTGACGAGCCGGGCCATACATCGCACTAAAATACGGTGCATCACCAATCGTGATGTCATCGTAGATCTCAGAAAGCAGTACGCCACCTAGAGTGTCAGCTAGGCCTTTCAGGCGAGGATCGTTAGAACCACCCGGAGATGCTAGACGCTCGATCTCTTGCTCAAGTTCAGCTCGGCGGGTTGCCAGTTGATCTTTAGCCACCGCTTGAGACTTTTCGTCTTCAAGTACTTGCTGCATTTGAGTCATTACCGCTTGGCTATCTTCTAGCTCAGCTTCGGTTTGATCTCTTAGCGCTTCAAGTGCATCGTTTGCCGTGATCCAAGCAGGAGCAATGGACTCAAGCTTTTGAATCTCTTGATCGTGGTTTTGTTGCACACGACGTTGCTCACTCTTCGCTTCACGCAGCTCTTCTTGAGCGTACTCAAGAGACTCGATCTGCATTGCATGGCGTTCACGTTCTTCATCGAAAACCGCTTCGTCAGTCAGTGAGATGTTGTTTTGCTTTTGGTATTCAGTCGCCAGCTCTTTTGCTTGACGCTGCTGAGCCACATCACGAGCCATATCGCGGTGCTGAGCACGCCACTGCTGTTCATTTTCAACAACGTGTTTTGCGTTTCGGCCTTTTTCTAAAGCTTGCTTAGCGCTGTGAGACGCTTCTTTACGTTCAACATCACCAACAATGCTCTTAACCAAAGACAGTGCTTTGTCGAACTGTGCAGAAGCTGCTGAAGACATGTCCAGCTTGTGTTTCGTTGCCAGTAGAGTCTGCGTGCTTGATTCTTCTTGTGCTTTTAGCTCAGAAACCAAGGTTAACGCGCTTTCTGCAGTAATAGACTCATCACCCAGTAGCTGCTTAGTTTTCTCTAATGCTTGAACCGCTTGCTGATATTGAAGCGCACGAGTCTGCTGAACATCCAACGCTTGTTGGTAATCAGCAAGCTGAGTTTTCAGGCTATCCACTTCTTCTTCAGTAATGGTTGCCTGCTCTTCAGCAAGAAGTACTCGCTCTTGAGCTTCTTCAACCACCATCATCTGCTCTTCTAGACGCTCATTAAGCTCTTCTAGATCTTCGCTGTAGCGCGCAATTTTCTCTTGCTGACGAAGTGCAGTTTGAACCAATTGAAGATGATCCGAAGCCGCTTGGTAATCTTGCTCTAGCGCTGATTCTTGATCCACCAGCAGTTCTAGTTCTTCTTGAACACGATTCAACAGGTTGTTTTGATCAAGTAAGGTTTCGCGAGAACCAAACAGTTCACCACGGAACTTCATGGTTTGATCTAACTTGTTACGACGATCGTTAGCATGGCGCATGTAGTCCGCAGCCACGTAGTTCGTAGATTCAGTGATCAAGTGTTTGAACAAGTCACGATCCGACTGAGTTGTCTTGATCGCTTCTAGCGTCATGCGGTTCTCACGCAGTGCCGATTCCATATCTTGGAATGCTTTCTTCACACCACCATTTTGCGGCAGAAGGTAGTCACGCAGAGAACGCGTAATCGCACTTGAGATACCACCGTAAAGTGATGCTTCAATTAGACGGTAGAACTTAGAACGGTCGCTGCTGTTGCGCAGTTTCTTCGGAACGACACCGTACTCAAACATCTGTGAGTGGTAATCAACAATCGAAGAGAATGCTTTAAAGTGAGCGCCTTCGTATTGTGCAACTGCTGCTTTCACATCGTTCAATTGACATACACGAGCGTGGCTGTCTGAAACGTTCTGAATCAGTACATCCGTTGGTTTCACATGGCTAGGAAGGCCTTGGATAACGAACGGCTTGATGTCTACTTTCTTGTCACGACCCGCAACTTGCTGCAGTTTTACTGCAAACAACAGGCGTTGATTACGAGAGTTCACAACATCTAGCGCCGCATAACATGCGCCAGGTTGAAGCTTACCGTAAAGGCCTTTATCACGAGATGACTGTGAGCTACCCGCTTCCGTTGTATTACGGAAATGCAGAAGGCTTTGGTCTGGGATAAGTGCTGTGATGAATGCCGCCATTGTAGTCGACTTACCTGCACCGTTACCGCCAGAAAGCGTTGTAACCAATCCATCAATATCAAAAGTACGTGCGAAGAAGCCGTTCCAGTTGACCATGGTTAATGATTGATACTTACCTCTTTCAATCATGCTTCACCTTCTACTTTTGTTTGTTCGCCGTCGTTTGACTCAAGGTCAAAGTCAGCTTGATCGTTAAAAATGTCTTGTTGACCGTTTTCATCTACGCCTGCATCGACTTCTGATACAGCTTCTGCTTGCTCTTCATTCAACAAGCTGCCTTGGTTAGGCTCTTGCGTATGCACCACAGCTTCACCATCACGGATAAGACGCAGTTGAGCTTCTTTCATGTCATCGCCAACACGTACGTCAGCGCCAAAACGGAATACCGCTTCGCTGATGCGGAACTTGCCCGTCTCGCCAATCGCAATCAACATGCCGATACGGCGTAAGCGACGCAGAGAAGTACGCACTTTTTCAAACAGCTTTTCTTTATCTAAGTCAGAACCAGACGCGCGGTTTGTTGCAAGCTTCATGAGTTTTTTCTCATCCGCTAACGACATCAACTCATCAAACAGTTCTTGATTGGTGAAGATACCTTCATGAGCAAGACGTTCTGGGCTTAGGTATAAGAAACACAACACTTTACCAACCAACATGTCTAGCTCAGACAATACACTACGACCAATCAGAGACGTAGAACGCGGACGCAGGTAAAAGAAGCCTTCTGGCGCTTTCACAAGCTCGGTGTTGTAGCGTTGGTAGAAATGCTGAAGCTCAACTTCAAAGTCAGACAGCAACGCGTGGTTATCTAGGTCTTCGGTTGAAACATGCTTGCCTGAGCGCAGCATGCTGTCTAGCGCAGGGAACAGTGGGTTCGCTATCGCTTTTACCAGTTTCTCTGGCATGTAATCATCAGTACTTGTTAATGACATTTGCTTGTACCTTTGCACCGAAATCGTTGATTGCCTGCCAATCTGGCTGAATAGCCTGATAGTCAGACTCTGAGTAACCTAAGCGCACGGCTTGGTCGACAACAATTCTGGCTAAATCAAAATGGTGTGTGCGAGGGTGTGCTGCGAGGTAATCGCGTAACACAAGGCCAAGGTCAATTGGCGCGCCTTGCTGTTTGTGAGCTTTTAACATCTCTGCAATTCGTTCTGAAAGCAGATCATTGACTTGCTCAAATTCTTCGTACTCTACGTCGATCGGCGCTTGTCCCATCACTTCGTCATCACGAAGCACAAGCGCTTCATCACGAAGATCAGTCAGCTTATCGGCATCGGCGTAGGTCAATAACCAAGGCGCATCGAAGTAGTCGGTAACCGACTGACGCAAGCGTTGGCTAAAGGCTCGGTTTTTATCCATATCAATCGCGGTACGGATAAACTTGTGAACGTGGCGGTCGTAGCCGATCCACAAATCGATCGCTTGCTGACCCCAACTAGTGATTCGGTCAAGCTTCATCTGCAAGCCGAACAGGGTTTCGCCAACGAACTCGAGTTCATCGTCACCGTACACAATTTCTTGAATATCGAGGATCTGTGTTTGCAGCTCATCACCCGCCGCTTGCAAGGTGTCTTGCAATTCTTTTAGCGTGGACGAGGTTTCTGAAAGCAAAGTTTCACAGTTGTTAATCGCCTCTCGCCAATCTTTGTTTAAAAGGTCGGCAATTTGCTGCTTAACGGTTTGCTGCTGCTCATCCATAACACGTTGGTTAAGATCGATCTGATCGAAAATTTCACCAACAGAATACTTGAGCACGCCGTAAACGTTCTTTCTCCAATGTCCTGGAGTTCCGCCCTTCTGCGCAGCTTCAATAGCTTTAGCCATCTCGTCCGCAACCATAGAAAGCTGGATAGACAATTTTAATTTAGAGAACTGACGGTGACGTAAGTAATAATCTGAGATACCCATCGCTAATGGCGACAAACGGTAAATGCTCGCACCATCGGTGATTTCGCTAGTAAAGCGGCTAATCAGCTTCTGTTTAACCAACTCATTGATGGCGTTGTTGGCACGAAACGCAGACGCTTCGCCAGTATCTTCAAACAGTCGAGTGACAATAGTAAACGCATCGTGCAATTCACCCTCGCCCAACTCTTCATCGAACCTTTCATTGCTTAATACTGCGATAGCAATCAAAAATGCTAAGCGCTCTGGTGGCAAGTTTAATGAAAAATCATGCTGCTTGACCCAGCCCACCAACTCATCAATTGGCTGCTCTTCGGCAGTTTGAGTCATTTCACTCATTGTGGTTCCTGTTACTGTTTTTCGTAATATCGAACATGTTAGATATTACGCCTATTTCTTTATGACGCGGGCTTCTTACGATTGCATAGCGCATGTTGTGGCTTCTTTTACCACATTCACCGCTGCTATTGCGCAGGTTTTTGAGCCCAAACGTGAATATAACGGCCTAGTGACAGATATGGCTCTTGGCGGCATAGCTGTTTTTCCAGTTCCAATACATCTTCAAATTGGTAATCGCCCATGTACTCCATATTACCTATGTAGTCACTGAAAGAGCGAATGCCTGATTTACCACAGATTTCTAGACCAGCGTCTTCTATCCATTGATAAACCTCTTCCGGCTTCAAGCCTTTTTGTGGTTGCAGCTTAAACCGTTTTCGATGTGGCATCCCATTCAATACATGAGGAATGTTGCCACAAATCACATTTTTCAGGACTAATCCGTGGTGGTTGTAAAACATTATCGAAGCAACACCACCCGGCTTTACTTGTTCCAGTAATAAATCAAGTGCCTCTTTCGGGTTCGCTAACCACTCCATCACAGCATGAAACATCACAACATCGACTTTCTCATCGAGATGTTCTGCCACATTCTGAACAGGAGAATGGATAAAACGATACCGCTCTCGCAAACCTGCTTCGCTGATACTTTCTTCTGCTAGTTTCAGCATTTCAGAAGAGAGATCACACAGAGAAACGTTATGCCCTAACGCCGCGATTTTTTGCGACATCTGTGCAAGACCGCCTCCGGCATCAAGCACATGCAGCGGTGACGCTGAATGCTCAAATTTGCTCAAAGCTTGTTCTAAATCTTCCCATACGATGATCTGACGGATCTCTCCTTTGTCAGAGCCGTAAATATTTTTTGCAAATTTGTGGGCAATATCGTCGAAATTACGGTCTTCAGTCACGGCTACTTGAGTTATTATGTCCTATCGTGCCTGCTATTCTGTCACAGGAATTTCAGGAATAAAGAGGCGATGTCTCTTTTTACTACTAAGTGATGTTTTTTCGGACTATTCGGATATGTTTGAGCTGAAAAAAGTAGTGTCTTCACTATTGATGCCACTGCCAGCAATGTTAATTCTCGCTTTTCTGGGTTTAGCCCTAGTGATGTTTACTACCAAAAGGAAGACTGGTTGCCTAATTACCCTTTCAGCCCTCTGTGGTATTTTCCTAATCGCTTTCCAGCCAGTTTCTAGCCAACTTTTAATGCCAATGGAAAGGCAACACACCGCTTTTTTACCAGTCGACGATACTGTCGATTACGTTATGGTGCTTGGAAGTGGTCATGTCGTTGACGACCAGATCCCACCAACATCAGAGCTCAGCCGCACAGGTTTGATGCGTTTGAGTGAAGGGATTCGTATTCTACGTCTTTACCCTGGCGCCAAACTTATTTTGTCTGGCTATGGCGCTGGCACTGAAGTGAGTAACGCAAGAATGATGGCCAAGGTTGCCCTAGCCCTTGGTGTTGCAAAACCAGACATCATTTTACTTGAAACAGCAAAAGACACGTGGGAAGAAGCTCGCCAAGCTGCCGCGTTTGTTAAAAACAAAAAGATGGTGTTGGTGACATCGGCTAGCCACATGACTCGTGCATTGAATGAATTCCACGCTGCTGGCATGAAACCATTACCAGCCCCAACCAACTACCTTGCACAAGAAGGTGTTGTTGAGCCATGGAATAAGTACATGCCAAAAGCGCTTTACCTTGAACAGACTGAGCGGTACTGGCACGAAACCATGGGATTAGTTTGGCAAGATTTGCGTGATTGGCTTGATACAAGCGATGACGCTGTTGAAGAGCTGGTGATTCCAGAGGCTTCCAGCTTAGTTGAAGATGAAGGTGAAGTTTCTGCGGCCCAGCCTCAGTAACCCATCTAATATTTAAACCCATGTTGAGCAGACAGATTCGCCAAGTATTTGTAGATTCTCTGTTCGTTAACAATAAACGCTGAGTAATAAAAAAGCCGAGACATCAATGATGTCTCGGCTTTTTTACGTTTAAATGTCGTTGTTGATTAATTACCCCCTAAAGGAATCAATCACCAGCGAACATGTATCCTTCACCGTGAACCGTCACAAAGATTTGTGGATTCTTAGGATCGAACTCCATTTTTGCACGCATACGACGAATCAGTACGTCGATAGTACGGTCATTAGGCGCGTCCACTCGATGGCTGATCATATTGAGAATACGTTCACGGCTTAATACTTGGTTAGGGTAAGAAGACAAAGCCACTAGCAGTTCGTATTCTGCTTTAGTCAGTTTCACCGGTTCGCCGTTTTTGCTTAACGCGCGACGAGGGATATCAAACGTCCACTCACCAAAACGAACTACAGACTCATCTGATGTTTCTTCTACTGCGCCCGCTGCTGTTTTACGAGCAGCAGAGATACGCCAAAGTAGGTTCTTAACTCGAACTAATAACTCGCGAAGTTCGAAGGGTTTAGTAACGTAATCGTCAGCGCCCATTTCAAGGCCAACGATTTTGTCGATGCTATCCGTGCGTCCAGTAACTAAAATAATTCCAATGTCTGATTGACTGCGTAATTCGCGAGTTAGCATCAATCCATCTTCGCCTGGTAAGTTGATGTCCAGCATAATGAGGTCAACGTTGTTTTCTTCTAACACGTTTCTCATTTGAGCGCCGCTTTCTGCTTCGCTCACTGTGTAACCCTCATTCTGGAAGTATCCAACCAGTTTACTGCGGGTTACCACATCATCTTCTACGACTAATACGTGATAGCTCATCTACACCACTTTTCTTATTTAATAGTTTCAGTGACTATTCTATTCATAACTAGTAACAATTCTAGTGGTACAGAAGATAAAAGCCAGAAACATGGATTTTTTTTGATACAAGACAATCTTAAACCTTGCTATTTATCGTCCATCGCAATTCAATATAGGCATTACGACTAACGAGTGACTTTGCGTTTCGCAAATAACCTTGTTATTCAGCCTTGGTGTGCTTATGCCCAAGTAGCTTCAAGATGCATATAAGTAACATCACAAGACTAAGTCAGGATCTAACAAATGAAAGATACGAAAGCGTTCAACGAACAAAGAGCAGAAATTTACTGGTGGTTATCAAGCTTATTCGCCAAAGAGCTCTCTCAAGAAGAACTCGATCACTACCACTCTGTTGAAATTCGTTCTTTCCTTTCTGGTTTAGGTTCGAATGAAGCTCTAAAGCCTTCGATTGATAAGCTTGTAGACGCATTGAACCGTCTACAAACACGTGAAGATGCCCAACTGGAACTGTCCGCAGACTTCTGCGACCTTTTCTTGAAGACAGACAAACATGGTGCTTTACCTTACGCTTCAATGTACATCGGCGAAACAGGTCTATTAAACGATAAGCCAGCTAAAGACATGGAAGACATCATGGCTAAGCACAACTTAATCGTGAACCAAGACTTAAAAGAACCTGCAGATCACATTGCTATCGAACTCGATTTCCTTGGTAATCTAATCATCCGTTCAAATGAAACTGAGCTTGAAGAAGAACTAGAGAAATCGTTCGTCATTCAGCAGCAGTTTATCGAGCAACAACTCCTTACTTGGGTGCCAAAGTTCAATGTGAAATGTCATGACGTTGACCAGTTTGGTTTCTACGCTTCGGTCTCGTCTTTGTTACTCGCATTTTGCAATTTAGACACTCAATATTTATATGGCGAATGAGTTAGCCCAGTGACTAGGTAAATAAATTCAATAGAATGTGACAATTCACCCGGATTTCTGGGTGAATTATATTGCGAGTAATTTCTAGTCAGTCTAAAATTGTGACCGCAAACGATAAAATATGAAACATTCACGAAATGCTATGCTTACTTTGAGTTCAGAGCATTTCGGTGTTAAGACAAGCCGCTCAATAGCGGTTTTTTGTTTTTTAGCACTTTAGTACCCAAAGAGCCCTACAAATTTAAGCTCTTAGTTAAGTAGCTTAACGGCTACTTTATTCCGTACTTTGGGAAAGTAGCTTCTAATAGGATAAAACCATGGCCACTATAAAAGATGTCGCTCGCTTAGCCGGCGTATCAACAACCACCGTTTCTCACGTAATCAATAAAACTCGCTTTGTTGCAGAAGCAACTCAAGAAAAAGTAAACAAAGCCGTAGATGAACTGAACTATGCACCAAGTGCTGTTGCTCGTAGTTTGAAGTGTAATACAACACGCACTATCGGCATGCTAGTGACTCAATCAACTAATCTATTCTTCTCTGAAGTTATCGATGGTGTTGAGAGCTACTGCTACCGTCAGGGTTATACTTTGATCCTGTGTAATACGGGTGGTATCTATGAAAAGCAACGTGACTACATTCGAATGCTTGCAGAGAAACGTGTAGATGGCATCTTAGTTATGTGTTCTGACCTAACCGAAGAACTAAGACAGATGTTAGACCGTCACGCTGACATCCCTAAAGTTATCATGGACTGGGGCCCAGAGAGCTCTCAGGCTGATAAGATCATCGATAACTCTGAAGAAGGTGGCTACCTAGCGACCAAATACCTTATTGAACGCGGTCACTCTAAGATTGCATGTTTAAGTGGCCACTTAGACAAAGCAGCATGTGTTGAACGTATTGCCGGTTACAAGCGCGCACTTAACGAAGCTAAGATTTCTGCCGATGAGAATATGATCATTGAAGGCAACTTCGAGTGCGATACGGCTGTTCTTGCTGCAGAACAAATCGTTGAGATGGAAGATCGTCCAACGGCGGTATTCTGCTTTAACGACACAATGGCACTTGGCCTAATGAGCCGCCTGCAAGAAAAAGGCATTCGCATTCCTGAAGACATCTCAGTGATCGGTTACGACAACATCGAACTGGCTGAATACTTTTCTCCGCCGTTAACGACCGTTCACCAACCGAAGCGTCGTGTTGGTAAGAATGCATTCGAAATTTTGTTAGAACGCATCAAAGATAAAGATCATGAAAAACGCGTTTTCGAAATGCACCCTGAAATTGTTGAGCGAAGTACAGTTAAAACGTTAAATTAATTGATAAATTCAGCTTATTCCAATCAAGTGCACCTTTAGGTGCGCTTTTTTTATCAACAACATAAATGAACCTGGTATCATAACAGTAAGATCATTAATTGAACCAATATCACACTTTGAAATAACAAGTGTGAGCTTCATTCAACAAAAACTTTATTCTATTTAATCAGTCACGCACAGGGCAAACCACTCGAAAGAGTGAGACGCAAAGCTTCCGGCCTAAACCACTCGTTGGTATGGTAGCGGGGTTACCGATGGCAAAATGCAGTGGTTATTAATAA
Source organism: Vibrio sp. 14G-20 (assembly GCF_026241515.1). GTDB lineage: Bacteria > Pseudomonadota > Gammaproteobacteria > Enterobacterales > Vibrionaceae > Vibrio. Next base: position 26,673 of record NZ_JAPHPW010000035.1, on the reverse strand, counting down.
TTTAGTAATTTACGGCTTATTGACAATTTAGTTGCAACATTTTGCTAATCTCTCGGACCTGCTTATTTGGTGGCGTAGTTCAAATACACCGAGATAAATAACATGGATAAACCGATACTAAAGGACTCAATGAAGTTATTTGAGTCCCTAGGAAAAATAAAATCACGTTCAATGTTTGGTGGCTTCGGTCTTTTTGCCGATGACACAATGTTTGCTCTGGTTGTAAATGACCAGTTGCATATACGAGCGGACAAATGCACAACAAAGCAATTTGAACAACAAGGGTTTCAACCTTACGTTTACAAAAAACGTGGCTTCCCTGTTGTTACTAAATATTTCGCTTTGCCTGAAGGCCTGTGGCAGGATCAAGAAAAAATCTTGCAGCTTGCGACTACGTCTTTGGGTTTTGCTAAAGATGAAAAAGCTGAGCAGTCCTCTGCTAAGCCGACCCGACTCAAAGATCTGCCTAATCTTCGACTCGCTACCGAGCGTATGTTGAAAAAGGCAGGGATCGATTCTGTAGAACGTTTATATGAATCTGGCTCTGTAAACGCATTTAACGCCATCAAAGAATCGCATGCGTCTTCTGTCAGTATTGAACTACTTTGGGCGCTAGAAGGCGCGATCAATGGTACACATTGGTCTGTTATACCGCAGCAGCGTCGAAAAGAGCTTATCAATCGAGTCAATTAACATTGTCAGTGCAAACTATATACATAACTAAGCCGCATTTATTGCGGCTTTTTTTATATCTGTTGAAAGTTAATCTATGCTTTGCCTGTCTATCTATACTAATGGTATGCATTGAAAATTTAGAGGAAGTATCAATGAGTAAGAAAATGATATTGGGTATTGCGTTGGTCGTGACCATCGTGTTGTTAGGCGTCAATTTCGGCCAGTACTTAACGCTTGAAAATGCTAAAGCCCAACAAGCTGTGTTAAATGACTACATTGACAGCAACTTTATTGCGGCTGCCGCTATCTATTTTGTCGCGTATGTCATGATTACGGCTTTCTCCATTCCTGGTGCCGCTGTTGTGACCCTATTAGGGGCCGCGCTATTTGGCTTCTGGAACAGTTTGCTGCTGGTATCTTTCGCAAGTGCCATCGGTGCGACCTTAGCCTTCTTAAGTAGCCGTTACCTGTTGCGTGACTGGATTCAAACCAAGTTTGGTGACAAATTGGCGACGATTAACAAGGGGGTTGAAAAAGACGGCGCATTTTACCTGTTTTCTCTGCGTCTGATTCCTGTATTCCCATTTTTCCTTATCAACCTATTGATGGGTCTAACACCGATGTCAGTGAGTCGTTACTACATTACGAGTCAAATCGGGATGTTACCGGGGACGGCGGTTTTCTTGAATGCTGGTACTCAGCTCGCAGAAATTGATTCACTTTCGGGCATCGTCTCCCCTTCAGTACTATTGTCATTTGCGTTATTGGGTATATTCCCAATAGTTGCTAAATGGTTGATGGGTAAGTTTCGCTCAGCACCCGTAGCTGAATAATTTATAATAGCTAAATAACACAGATAGCCGAATAAGGTTCTATTTCAATGAAAATCTTCAGTGCATCGAATCCGACAGAAGCTCATATCATCTGTGGATTGTTAGAAAGCGAGAATATTGCCTGTGAAGTCCGTGGTGAGGGGTTGTTCGGATTAAAAGGGGAGATCCCATTCACTGAAGAAACTGACCCTTACGTATGGTTATATGAGCCAGAATTGGCCAGTAAAGCTCGCATGCTCGTCAATGACTACCAAAAGCAGAAAGATTCGATCATCTATGAAGAGTGGCGTTGTGGTGAGTGTCATGAAGTCAACGAAGCGCAATTCGGCTCTTGCTGGCAGTGCGGTGCTGCCTCACCTGAATAGCAAGGTTTCAGTGATCTGATAGAACGATTCGGTCAGATACCTCCTCCAAATAAAAACGGGAAGCTAAAGTTAGCTTCCCGTTTTTATTTCAATTCGATTAAATCATCATCTTTGATTTCACGCCTAGAAAATCACTGAATTTGTTTTTGAATAAACGCAATCGAACGCTGATTAAACTCTTCAGGGTTTTCCACGTTACATACGTGTCCACAATTCGGGATTTCTACTAGCTCGCTCGACTCATGCGCTGCGACCATTTCTTTTACAGGCTTAATAAACATGTAGTCGCGTTCGCCCATCAAATAAAGGGTTGGGATCGGCAATTCTCTGTCTTTGAAATACTTCATCAATGGGTTTACATCAGCCGTTAAGATAAACCAGCGTTTAAATTCTTTCTGGCACAGTTTTTTGGCTTCGCGGATAAACAGGTGACGCGATTCTTTCTGACTCTTTTGCGGCATCACAACATAAGCAAAAAGGCTGTATAACCACATGTAAGGAATGATGTGCTTACTCAGGTTACCCAGTTTGATTAAGACTTGAGAGCGAGTGTTGAGTTTAGTCACGGCACCACCCAGTACCATTGAACGTACACGGCCAGCCGCTAGCTCGGCAACGTTACGCACAATAATCGTGCCCAAAGACATACCAACGAAATGTGCAGAACGGATCTTAAGATGGTCTAACACTTTAAGAATATCAAGCGTCACCGATTTGAACGTATAACGATTCGAAATCAGCCCTTTAAGTATATTGTCTGATTTACCGTGCCCTCTCAGATCAATGAGAAGTAAGTTGAAATGCTGTTTATACGCTTTGATCTGCTTGAACCAGATGGAGGAACTGCCTCCTGCGCCATGCACAAATACAACCCACTCATCGCTCGTAGGGTGAGTAAATGTTTTATGAAATAGTAAACTCTCAGACATACCTATCGCTTTAATTATTGGAATGGAGCTATGCCTCATCACGAGGCGACGACTAAGGATATCACGCTATTAAGAACTTTAAGTGATAATAGTGTCAAACCTATCATTAGTCATGTGAATACCTACCTCACCTTTTCTACCTAACTAAAATGAGTTTGCAAGCTTTGTCTTCGTAAACGTGATGTGCTCTGACCAGGAAAAAAAAGGCACTCTACAATTAGAGCGCCTTCATTTATTACGAGCGGCTGTTGCTCGTCAGCTAATTTTAAAGCTAAGTCAACAAGTTAAATTGCTGAATGGTACATAGCTAGGTATTCTTTAGCCGCATCTTCCCAACTAAAATCTTGCTGCATCGCATAAAGCTGAACACGCTTAATTTCAGATGGGTTTTGTGCGTAAAGCAGTAATGAACGATGTAACACAGCCAATAACGCTTGCGGTGTTGGTTCTTCAAAAGCAAACCCAGTCGCGACTTCAGGATCCTGATCGTAATCATTCACGCTGTCTTTTAAACCTCCCACGGAACGAACAATCGGCAAAGTACCGTAAGCCATGCTGTAGATTTGGTTTAAGCCACACGGTTCAAATTCCGAAGGCATCAAGAAGAAATCAGACCCTGCTTCAACCAAGTGCGCAAGTTCATTATTGTACGCTTCCACGAACGAGAACTTATCTGAGTGAAGCGCTGATAGCTCTTTCAATTGACTCGCCAAAACCGGATCGCCAGTACCGACAATCACGATCTGAAGATCATTTTTCAAAAACTGTTCGATGATAGGCAGTAAGTAATGAACACCTTTTTGATTCGTCAAGCGACAAACCATGCCATAAACCGCGCAATCGGCAACGGGCAAACCTACGTCTTGTTGCAGCTTTTGCTTACAAGCTGATTTCCCGCGAGCCATGCTGTGCTTGGTCGCTTTGTATTTACGAGGTAGGAAAGCATCCGTTTCTGGATTCCAAGCCCCGTAATCACACCCATTCAAAATGCCGAACAGATCAGCCGATCTGTGTTGGAATTCTGCAGCCATGCCGTGGCTACCTAATTCCGTTTTCAACTCTTCTGCATAGGTAGGACTTACTGCGTTCACTTTATCCGCACACATCACGCCAGCTCTTAGCATAGTGACATGAGTGTCACTCACTGAAGCTTCAGGTACATGGTAACTGTGCATCTCTGGCAGGAATTGCAGTTCATCGTATGCGAACACACCTTTGAATACCGCATTGTGAATCGAGATAACACTGCGTGTATTTTCAAAGAAATCGTGTTGTTGATAACGCGATTTAAGCAAGAAAGGAACGAAACCAGTATGCCAGTCATTTGCATGAATGATATCCGGTTGAAAACCAAGCTTAGGAAGCATATCAAGACAAGCAGCACTAAAGAACGAGAAGCGTTCTCCGTTATCAGCATAAGCTTGATTGTTTTCTGCGTACATTTCCGGACGGTCGAAATACTTGGCACATTCAATACCAAAAACTGGAACGCCTTCTACGCTCAGTTTTTTAACTTGATAAGCCGTATGAGGCCAATGATCGAGTTCAGTCGATAAAATAACTTCTGCTGAGTCAATGTTTGGAATGTTTCTATATGCGGGGATAGTCACTCGAACGTCCTGTTCGAGTGTTTGCAACGCTTTCGGCAGTGCCTTGGCTACATCAGCCAAGCCACCACTTTTAATCAAGCCTTCAACTTCAGACGCTACAAAAAGTACCGAGAGAGTCTTAGTAACCAACTCGTGCTCCTTTAGAAATCACTACGACACCATCGTCAGATACGTGGTAATGCTTTTTGTCTTCTGTCAGATTTACACCAATCTGTGTACCCGGAGCGATGTCTGCATCTTTATCAATGATAACGCGGCGCAGGATACAACCCTCACCCACTTTTACATCACCGAGTAGGATACTTTCGCTAATATCACACGCTGATGCGATATTGCTGCGGAAGCCCAATACACTCTTTTCAATACGCGAACCACGTACATAACTACCGCTACACACAAGGCTATCAATGATCTGAATTCGACCATTTGCCGAATCAGTAAACGTAGCTGGTGGTAGTGGCGGGTAATAAGTGTGTAGAGGCCATTTACGGTTGTATAGCGAGAATGGCGCATCTTTCTTAAGAAGGTCCATGTGCGCTTGCCAGTACGCGTCAATCGTACCTACATCGCGCCAGTAAACTTCTTCTTTCTCACCAGTAATACGGTTGGTGCTGAAATCATAAACAAACACATCACCACGTGGGAACATGTTTGGAATAATGTCTTTGCCGAAATCGTGTGTCGAACCTTCTCTATCAGCATCTTCCGTTAGTTCAGCAAACAGCTCTTTCGCTTCGAACACGTAGTTGCCCATTGAAACAAGCGCTGATTCTGGATCGCCCGGGATCGACTTCGGATTTGCAGGTTTCTCTTCAAAGCCAATCATACGGCCGTCAGCATCAACCTCAATAACACCGAATTCTGATGCTTCAGCAAGCGGCATGCGCAATGCTGATACTGTTAGAGCCGCTTTCTTCTCTTTATGGAAATCAAGCATCTGTTTGATGTCCATCTTATAGATATGGTCTGAACCAAAAATACATACTTGATCAGGTTCTTCCAACTCCATAAAGCCCATGTTTTGGTAGATAGCATCTGCTGTGCCTTCATACCAACGCTTTCCTTTACGCATTTGCGCAGGAATTGGGTCGATAAAACGGTCTGTTATACCACTGATATTCCAGCCTTTTTTCATATGGTGGAACAGTGACTGTGACTTAAATTGTGTTAATACGTAGATCTTCATTAGATCAGCATTAACAAAGTTGTTCAAAGCGAAATCAATTAAGCGGTAACTACCACCGAAAGGAACCGAGGGTTTGCTGCGAGATTCAGTTAAAGGTCTTAAGCGAGAGCCTTCACCACCAGCAAGAATCATTCCCAATACACCAGCCATTTTATTCTCCATATATCTATAGCTTGTCGATGTTAGTACTCGTAGAGGTATCTTCCTCTGGGGGATGAGCACCAACACTTATTTCGGTATTTAGCGAATATCCATTCACATACAGTGACAATATCCTAAGCCAAACGTTGTTATGTGTGCACTATTCTTTGCACTTGGTTTTATATACGTTATCGACTTTTCGGCCGAATTCAATTTTTAATACGCCATTCTGTGGTACGTAAGCTGATTGCTTTCCTAAGACTTAAAGCAGCTCACACTACATCGTCCAGATGAAACATTACATTAACACCCGACACACACCAGGTATACAACTAAACGCTGATCTGTGAGTTACAATATTTTAATTAAGTTACATTCTCGTTAAAGTTGCATAAGAAGATGTGATTAATTGCTGCTGTTTATTTCACAGTGTGAATTTAATAAATTCTCGCAGAGGAAACACCAAATCAACAAGTTGCATATTTAGTCATATTGAGATCAAAAAAAAACAGCCTAATGGCTGCTTTTTCATCAATAACGTTCAGTTACTTCTCTTTAGGCTTTTTACGCTTATCCGTAACTTCCCACTTACCGTCGATGTACAACGCAGTCCAACCGGACGGTTTTCCATCTACTTCAGTACGAACGTAGTTTTCTTTAGTCTTACGACTAAAACGAACCACTGTCGGCTTACCATCAGGGTCAGCAACTGGCGCTGATGCTAGGTACTGAAACTTAGGTGAAATACGGTCTTTAAAGCGAACCAGCTCTTCCACTAATGGTGCACGTGTTTCACGTGATTTAGGGAAGTTGCTTGCAGCCATAAATAGACCAGAAGCACCATCACGAAGAACAAAGTACGCGTCTGAATTTTCACACGGAAGTTCAGGGAAATGTACAGGGTCTTCTTTCGGTGGCGCAACTTCGCCATTTTTCAGAATCTTACGAGTGTTCTTACAGTCTTCACTCGTACAGTCCATGTATTTACCAAAACGACCGTTCTTCAGAACCATGTCAGAACCACACTTGTCACACTCAACAAGTGGACCATCGTAGCCTTTCACTTTAAATTCGCCGTGCTCAACCACATAACCTTCACAGTTCGGGTTGTTACCACATACATGCATCTTACGCTTATCATCGATTAGATAAGCATCCATTGCCGTTTCACAAATAGGACAACGCTTTTTAGCTCGAAGTGCTGCTGTTTCAACGTCTTCTTCAAGCACGTTGATAATGCCTTCTTCATCACCAAGGTTGATTGTTGTCTTACAACGCTCTTTTGGTGGAAGTGCATAGCCAGAACAACCAAGGAATACGCCTGTCGAAGCAGTACGAATACCCATTTTACGGCTACAAGTCGGACACTCAATATCGGTTTCCACGATATGATTTGGCTTCATACCACCAGCGTCTTCGTCTAAGTCTGCTTTTTCCAAATCGCCAGTAAAGTCTTCGAAGAAGTTATCTAGCACGCCTTTCCAGCTCGCTTCGCCTTCTGCGATTTGGTCCAACTTCTGCTCCATGCGAGCAGTGAAGTCGTAGTTCATTAGGTCATTGAAGCTGCCGTCTAGACGGTCAGTAACAATTTCACCCATCTTCTCAGCATAGAAACGACGCTGTTCAACTTTTACATAACCACGATCTTGAATCGTCGAGATGATTGATGCGTATGTTGAAGGACGACCAATACCACGCTTCTCAAGCTCTTTAACTAGCGCCGCTTCAGTGAAACGAGCCGGTGGCTTAGTGAAGTGCTGTTTAGGGTCTAGCGCGATCAGATCAAGCTTATCGCCGATCTGTACTGCTGGAAGGATCGTATCTTCGTTTTTACCCATTGGACGCTGAACACGAGTCCAACCATCAAATTTAAGGATACGACCTTTCGCTTTTAACGTGTACTCATCTGCTTTAACGCTTACTGTCGTTGAATCGTATTGAGCTGGCGTCATTTGACACGCAACGAATTGATTCCAAATTAGCGAATAAAGCTTGTGTGCGTCTGCGTCTACACCGTTTAGGTCTTCCGACTTAACATCTACACTTGAAGGACGAATCGCTTCGTGGGCCTCTTGAGCGCCCTCTTTGCTGCCGTATACAAGTGCTTTAGGTGGAAGGTATTGCGCGCCGTACTCAGAACCAATGTATTCACGAGCGGCTTCTACAGCTTCTGAACTCAAGTTGGTTGAGTCAGTACGCATATAAGTGATGTAACCCGCTTCATACAGGCGTTGAGCCAGCATCATGGTTTTCTTTACGCCATAACCAAGACGCGTACTCGCCGCTTGTTGCAACGTCGACGTGATGTAAGGTGCAGACGGCTTACTCTTTGTTGGGCGGTCTTCACGTTTACATACTTCGTATTGCGCTTTTTCTAAAACGCTAACAGCAGCTAATGTTTGCGCTTCATTTTCAGGTTTAAACGCAACACCGTCTTTCTGCGCTACTTGCAATCTAAAGTCGGTTTTCTCTGCTGTTTTAGTATCAGCATGCACATCCCAGAACTCTTCAGGGATAAAGGCGTTGATCTCGCGCTCACGCTCTACCAGTAGTTTTACCGCTACTGATTGAACACGGCCAGCGGACAGGCCTCGTGCTACTTTTTTCCAAAGCAGAGGTGAAACCATAAAGCCAACAACACGGTCCATAAAACGTCGTGCCTGTTGCGCGTTTACGCCATCAATATTTAGCTCACCTGGAGTTTCGAAAGCTTGTTGAATAGCATTCTTGGTGATTTCGTTAAAAACCACTCGCTTGTATCGCGTTTCATCGCCACCGATGATCTCACGAAGGTGCCATGCGATAGCTTCTCCTTCGCGGTCCAAATCGGTTGCGAGATAAACATGGTCTGCGTTCTCAGCCAGTTTTTGCAATTCAGCGACGACTTTCTCTTTACCAGGTAGGATTTGGTAGTTCGCTTCCCACTCTTTATATGGATTGATACCCATCTTTTTGATAAGAGCTTTGCGATCTTTTTCTTTCTTGATACGAGCTTTGTCTTCTAGGCTCATACCCTTGGTTGAAACTGCAGCAGCCTTTTGACCAGTACTTTGACCTGCCGTTGGTAAATCACGTACGTGACCTACACTCGACTTAACGACAAAGTCTTTGCCAAGATATTTATTGATAGTTTTAGCCTTGGCTGGCGACTCCACTATAACGAGCGATTTACCCATATTGACTCTAACGTCCTTAATCACGATGCTTCAGCACCAACAATTTAGCTTGTGGGCTTTTACGCATGATATTCTAAATTCATTGCTTCTTTTTTTACTATTGTGCGAGATTACTAGAAGATCAACCGCTTTTTTCAAAATTGGATCTGATCGCTCGACAATTCGACGACTCATAGATAAAAGGGTCACAATATAAAGAAGCTATAAAGTACTCACTAAGAATACTTGCAAGAGCCTATTCATCAGGCATTACGTCTAAACGGGCTCATACTAAGCTTGTCCACGAATCTAACGCGAGCCCCATTCAATTATTTTTGCCGTAAATCACAAAATAAATTGTGGATGTTTGAAAAGACTCTCTTAATCGGTTGTGAAATCATTGAATTTCTAGTTCGACACCATAAACTCAACGTTATATTCAGTTATCAGAGATAAACTCATGACAAAGAAAGTAATAGCAGAATTTGATTTACTGCTTATCGCAAACCAAATTATCCAATCACATGATGACTACATTGAAGGCATGCGCGCAAACAGCGTAGTAGAAAAAGACGATGTACTCATCTTCAAAGGTGAATACTTCTTAGACAGCAATGGAATGCCGACCGAGAATACAACCGCGGTATTTAACATGTTTAAATACTTAGCGCACCACCTTTCGAAAGAATTTACAATTCAGCAATAATTAAAAAGCTTGCCACTTAGGCAAGCTTTTTTGTTCCTAAACCTTTACATACTAAGCATTTTTATAGACTTAGCATTTTCAGCTTGTCGAAATAATCAGGGAATGTCTTTGACGTACAACCTGGATCATTAATCGTCACAGGCGTATCGCTCAAGGCAACCAACGAGAAACACATCGCCATACGGTGATCATCGTAAGTATCAATCGCCGCGTGAGTCAGTTCAGCCACAGGGTTAACAATGATGTAATCTTCACCCTCCTCCACTTCAGCGCCGACTTTACGTAGCTCTGTTGCCATGGCCGCAAGACGATCGGTCTCTTTCACTCGCCAGTTGTAGACGTTACGAATCGCTGTTGTGCCTTTTGCAAACAGTGCTGTTGTCGCAATAGTCATTGCTGCATCAGGAATATGGTTGTAGTCCATATCAATGCCCTTCAGATCACCGCAACGAGAGATAACGTAGTCGTCACCCCATTCAATTTCAGCACCCATTTTTTCAAGTGCATCAGCGAATTGGATATCACCTTGGATACTGTTTTTACCAATACCCGTTACCTTAATTTCACCACCTTTGATAGCAGCAGCCGCAAGGAAATATGACGCAGATGATGCATCACCTTCAACCAAGAAATCACCCGGTGCCGAGTAAGATTGCCCGGTAGGAATCACAAACTCTTGGTAATCATTATTGATCACGTCCACACCAAATTGCTTCATGATGTGCAGCGTAATATCGATGTAAGGTTTAGAAACCAATTCACCGTCAATTTTAATGGTCACTTCACCTTCAGCTAAAGGCGCAGCCATCAAAAATGCCGTCAAGAATTGACTAGAGATAGAACCGTCGATAGAAACGGTACCACTCTTCAGACCTGTACCTGTGATCTTCAATGGTGGGTAGTTTTCGTTCTCTAAGTATTCAACATCGGCACCGGCTTCTCGCAGTGCCGTTACTAAGTGGCCAATTGGGCGCTCTTTCATGCGCGGCTCACCAGTAAGAACGTATTCACCGCGACCTAAACATAGTGCAGCCGCCAACGGACGCATCGCCGTACCCGCGTTACCTAAGAAAAGCGCTAGGGCTTTGTCACTTGAAAATGCACCACCAACACCTGTCACTTCACAAACGGTTTTGTCTGCAGACAACTGATAATCAACACCTAACTGAGTCAATGCATTCAACATATGACGAATATCATCACTGTCTAGCAAGTTTGTTAGGCGAGTGGTTCCCGTAGAAAGTGCAGCCAAAAGAAGTGCACGGTTGGAAACGCTTTTTGAACCAGGTAGGTTAACTTCCCCGTTCACTTTTTGAATTGGTTGTAACGTAAGGCTTTCCATTAAATCTTATAGTCCTTGTACCACCCGAAGTCACTGGCGCGTATTTATTTTCGGGTGATGAATAATTCTTCGTACTTGCAGACTAACGAACTTTTCCAACGAACTCCAGAGCTAATCCCGCTCAAACCGATGATTAATTAGCCAATCAATCGTATTTACATACTAGTACGCTAGATCAACTCGAACACCATCTGAAAAATAGAGAATTCGTACATCATCGCCTCGGTTGAACAACATCGAGTTATCGACATCTTGGATAATGTTAACCAACTTGTCGTCTTTGGTTTTGACCAACAACTCGACCAATTTGTACTCTACTTTATATTGTGTGTTACCTCGGTTACGAGCAATACCCGCGCCCGCTACTGCACCGACAGCTGTCGCCACTTCTTTACCGGTGCCGCCGCCAAACTGATTACCAATCAAGCCACCAATCGCCGCACCTAACAAGGTTTCCCAACCATTCGCTTTCGACTCAACGATCTCTTGCTGAGTGATGTATCTGACCGTATCAATCTCACCATAAACCACCTCGTTTACTGGTCGAGCTTGATTTCTGTTGTAAGCTGCATTTGCCAACATGGGCAAAACAAGTAAAATCCAAAGCAACTTCTTCATGGTAAAACTCCTAAAGACCTCTTGGTCAGTGATTAATCTGTAATGCGGTACTTATGACTATATACCTAACCGAACTTGATACTACCAGTATAGAGTTTCCTTCGCCTTTCGACGCGCTTGATGAACCCAACGGTCTGCTCGCCTTCGGTGGTGATTTATCACCAGTGCGAATTTTAAACGCTTATAGCCAAGGTATATTTCCATGGTATGGCCCAGGTGAGCCTATACTTTGGTGGAGCCCTGCACCGCGAGCGGTATTTAATCCTAAGACATTCGAACCGTCAAAAAGTCTTAAAAAGTTTCAAAGAAAGCACAATTACCGTGTCAGCATCAACAAAGCGACGGACAGAGTAATTGGTTATTGCTCTTCACTAAGACCCGAAGAAGAAACTTGGCTAAACAGCGACATGCAGTCAGCCTACCGCAAACTCGCTTCATTAGGTTTCTGCCACTCGGTTGAGGTTTGGCAAGATGATGAACTGATCGGCGGACTTTACGGCTTACAAAGAGGCCAAGTCTTTTGCGGTGAATCGATGTTCAGCCTGAAGACCAATGCCTCTAAAATTGCGCTGTGGTACTTTTGTGAACACTTTACACAATTCGGCGGACAACTGATTGATTGCCAAGTCATGAACCCTCACTTGGAATCCTTAGGCGCTATCGAGGTTGATAGGGATGAATTCCTAGGCTCTCTGCAATTACTCAAAGAGTTCTCCGTTAACGATGCATGCTTTAAAACCCAATGGCTAAAGGAAATGCCTTAATGAATCCAGATTTACAACAAATCAGAATTGGATTAACAGACAATCACGCTTGCAGTTATTTACCACACCTTGAAGAAAGAGTGGCAGTCACGCTTGATGAGCACATGCATACTTCCGACAATTATGAAGTTCTGCTAGCAAACGGATTTCGTCGCAGTGGAGCGACAATTTATAAGCCACATTGCGACAGTTGCTCTGCGTGCCAAGCGATTCGCCTTTCGATCCCCGAGGTTAAGTTTTCCAAAAGCCAACGTCGAATCCTCAACAAGGCTAAAACCTTTCGCTGGGAATTAAAAGACGCGATGGACGACAACTGGTTTGATTTATATAGCCGTTACATCACCGCCCGTCATCGTTCGGGAACCATGTATCCACCCAAAAAAGATGAATTCCTACAATTCTCAAAAAATGAATGGCTTGCTACAAAGTTCATGCACATCTATGATAGCAACCAATTGGTCGGCATCGCCGTCACTGATGTGATGTCAAACTGCACCAGCGCATTTTATACCTTCTTCGATCCTGATATCGATATCTCCATGGGAACACTCGGTGTTCTGTTTCAGATTCAGCATGCCCAGAAAGAACAAAAACAGTGGTTATATTTAGGTTATCAGATCGATGAATGCCCTGCGATGAACTATAAAGTACGATTTCAACGTCATCAAAGGCTAGTAAATCAGCGGTGGCAAGGGTAGAATACGCGACAACTTTACATATTTTGATTTTAACGGCACAATCAAGCCGTTGAAAACCGCCAAATTTCGAAAGAGGATTAGATGGCTAAAGAAGACGTAATCGAGATGCAAGGCACTGTCCTTGATACTCTACCAAACACAATGTTCCGTGTTGAGCTTGAAAACGGTCACGTAGTGACAGCACACATCTCTGGTAAAATGCGTAAGAACTACATCCGTATTCTTACTGGTGATAAAGTAACTGTTGAGATGACTCCATACGACCTTTCTAAAGGCCGCATCGTCTTCCGTGCTCGTTAATTTTTTATTAGCGAATACAATAAGAGGCGGAGCTTAATGCTCCGTTTTTTATTGCCTGAACTTTTTACTACACAAGCACATATCAATCTCGCATCTCGCATCTCGCATCTCGCATCTCGCATCTCGCATCTCGCATCTCGCAAACATAAAAAAACGCACAACCGAAGTCATGCGTTTTATATTTAAGCCCTTGAGTTATCAATCACTTCGTTAGTGCATAACCTCTTCTTTAGCACCAACATAGATGAAATCCAATTCGTCTTTTTTCAGGGATACTTTAACCGTACCGCCATCAACCAAGCTACCGAACAGTAATTCATTCGCAAGTGGTTTCTTAAGCTTCTCTTGAATCACACGCCCCATTGGACGAGCACCCATGGTCTTGTCATAGCCTTTATCAGCTAACCAGTGACGAGCATCCTCAGAAACCTCTAAAGACACGCCACGAGCGTCCAGTTGAACCTGAAGCTCGACAATGAACTTGTCAACTACTTGGCTAATCACACTTGGATCAAGGCTGTTGAACCAAATGATATTATCGAGACGGTTACGGAACTCAGGAGTAAACACCTTCTTGATTTCGCCCATCGCATCTGGCGCATGATCTTGTTGGATCAGGCCGATCGATTTCTTCTCGGTTTCAGCCACACCTGCGTTGGTCGTCATCACTAGAATCACATTGCGGAAGTCCGCTTTGCGACCATTGTTGTCAGTTAGCGTGCCGTTATCCATTACCTGCAGTAGCAAGTTAAAGATATCTGGGTGAGCTTTCTCGATTTCATCCAGTAACACAACAGAGTGCGGGTTCTTGATTACGGCATCAGTTAGCAGACCACCTTGGTCGTAACCAACATAACCAGGAGGAGCACCAATCAAGCGGCTCACTGAGTGTCGCTCACCGTACTCAGACATATCAAAGCGCAGAAGCTCAATACCCATCAACTTAGACAGCTGAACAGTCACCTCTGTTTTACCGACACCAGTAGGACCAGCAAACAAGAATGAACCAACAGGTTTATTGTCTGCACCTAATCCAGCACGGGTTAGCTTAATCGCTTCGCTCAATACATCGATTGCAGGGTCTTGTCCGAATACCAACATTTTCATGCGGTCATCCAGTTTCTGCAGTGTATCTTTGTCTGAAGACGATACTGACTTTTCAGGAATACGCGCCATTTTCGCGACCATTGACTCAATATCAGCCACGCTTACCGTTTTCTTACGACGGCTTGCAGGAGCCAAACGGCTACGAGCGCCCGCTTCATCGATTACGTCAATTGCCTTATCTGGAAGGTGACGTTCATTAATGTATTTAGCAGACAGCTCCACAGCGGCACGCAACGCTTTGTTGGTGTAGCGCACTTCGTGGTGAGCTTCGTATTTTGGCTTCAAGCCAATCAGAATCTTGGTAGTATCGTCTAGAGATGGTTCAATAATGTCGATTTTCTGGAAGCGACGAGCTAAAGCACGCTCCTTCTCAAAAATACTGCTGTACTCTTGGTAGGTTGTTGAACCGATGCAACGTAATTTGCCACTGCTTAGTAACGGTTTAATTAAGTTTGCCGCATCAACCTGACCACCAGAGGCTGCACCCGCACCAATAATGGTGTGGATCTCATCGATGAACAGAATCGCGTCTTCTTCTTTTTCTAGTTGCTTAAGAATCGCTTTAAAACGTTTCTCAAAGTCACCACGATATTTCGTTCCCGCAAGCAGTGAACCGATATCTAGAGAATAAATTACGCTACTCTGAATGATTTCAGGCACTTGCCCTTCAACGATGCGCCATGCAAGACCTTCCGCGATGGCAGTTTTACCTACACCCGCCTCACCCACTAACAGAGGGTTGTTCTTGCGACGACGACACAGAACTTGGATAGTACGTTCTAGCTCTTTGTCACGACCGATTAATGGGTCAATGTTACCCTGCTTCGCTACTTCGTTAAGGTTGGTGGCAAAGTTTTCTAAACGATCTTCGGAGTTCGCTTCTTCAGCGTTCTCTGCACCACCAAATGAATCAGATGACGAAGGACTGTCGCCTTCATTACTGGCTTTGGTAATACCGTGTGAGATGAAGTTAACAATGTCTAAGCGACTAATGTCGTTTTTCTTAAGAAGATATGCCGCGTGAGATTCTTGCTCACTAAAAATAGCCACAAGTACATTAGCACCTGTTACTTCGCTGCGACCTGAAGATTGGACATGGAAAACAGCGCGTTGAAGTACTCGTTGAAAGCTCAACGTAGGCTGAGTTTCACGAGTTTCGTCGCTTTCAGGGATAAGTGGGGTCGTTTGATCGATAAAAATATCGAGCTCATTGCGAAGAGCATCGAGATCAGCCTGACAAGCTTGGAGCGCTTCCTTGGCCGCATCATTTTCTAATAATGCTAGTAGGAGGTGTTCGACAGTCATAAATTCATGTCGCTTGTCACGCGCACGAGCAAATGCGCCATTTAAACTCGTCTCTAATTCTTTATTTAGCATAAGTACCTCCTAAGGGAACAACAGTGTTGTTCGAGCAATTTATACTTGCTCCATTGTACATAGTAGCGGATGCTCATTTTCCTTTGAGTACATCGTGACCTGCGCTACCTTTGTTTCCGCTATCTCAGCACTGTATGTGCCGCAAATAGCTTTACCTTCATAATGAACCTTGAGCATCACTTCCGTTGCTTTTTCGATATCTAGTGAGAAGAATCGCTCTAGGATCTCGATTACAAAGTCCATGGGCGTGTAGTCATCGTTATTTAACACAACGTTATACATAGCCGGTGGCTTTACTTTTGTTGCTTCTTTCTCCAGTAAATCTGAGCCTGGAGATGCCCATTCAAAGTTTCTGCTCATATCGCTTTGCTAAGGGTTATTTTTCGGAAATCGTGAGTGTTTACCTAACTCAAATTTACCACATTCACGCTTTACGGTGTACTAAGAAACTGCACCGAGAAACAGTACCAAAAAATATTCCTCTATACTGAGCCTAATCCACCATTTCCATCGCTGCAAATAAAAGATCTCGATTAACAGGATTAACATATGTGATTGATTAAAAAGACGCCATAACTATTGATATTAACGATAAGATCACCACTAAGTTACTATTTAGTTAATAGTTTGCAGTTAATCTCGAATGTGATTTGTTATTAAAATTGATCACTTTTATACCAATTTGCTATTGACTGTGCTCAATCATTAGCTACATTGGAGCTAAAAGGTTTTTCAGTACATTTTTGCAACATGATTTAAAATCAGTAACACGCTTCAAAAATTAACAATAAGGAATAATTACGCAGGGTAGCGTTAATTTCCGTAAGCAATGTACGAGATTCAAGCTATTAGCTGAAATTCTTTAGCTAGTAGGAATGATATCAATCGCACTTACAACAATTGATATAACAACGTTAGTAACAAAATGCATGAGGGATGTATAGCATGGCTACAGGTACAGTAAAATGGTTTAACAATGCCAAAGGGTTTGGCTTTATTTGTCCAGAAGGTGAAGACGGCGATATTTTCGCGCACTACTCCACAATACAAATGGAAGGTTACCGAACCTTAAAGGCTGGCCAGCAGGTCGACTATGAAGTAGAAAGTGGACCTAAAGGCTCGCATGCTAGCTCCGTTGTTCCTGTAGAAGGCAGCGCCGCAAAATAGGCGAATGCCAACTCATGTTAACCTCCATCAGTCGTCATTAACGGCTGACAGGTAAACAGAATATTGAAACCGCTCATTTAATACCTGTAACACAGGATTACGTGAGCGGTTTTTTTCGTTTTGGGAACTCTAAAGTGACTCGCTAGGCTATTAGTTCGCGGATGTATTCTTATTAAGCTAGGTCTTAGGGGGTATTACAAAAGAACAAAAAAAGACGCTTTAACGTTATCGTTAAAGCGTCTTTCGTTTTGACTTTATCCATAACTTAGCTGTCAGACTAAGCAACTCGTTAGCAAATCACGTTCATGACTGACTAACGATGAGTCCAATCACTATGCATCAATAAACGCGTTTAGCGTTGAGCTTGGGCGCATTAGTGTTGAAACCAATGCATCGTCAAATAGGTAGTAACCACCTAAGTCGCCAGCCACACCTTGAGCGTTGTTCAGCTCTGCAACAATCGCTTCTTCACTTTCAGCCAGTTGACTTGCCACACCTGCAAACTCAGCAGCAAGATCAGCGTCAGCCGTTTGCTCAGCAAGCGCTTTAGCCCAGTATGCCGCTAGGTAGTAGTGGCTACCACGGTTATCAAGCTCACCCACTCGACGTGAAGGAGACTTGTTGTTATCAAGGAACTCACCCGTTGCTTTATCAAGCGCATCAGCAAGAACTTGTGCTTTAGCGTTACCTGTTACTACGCTCAGGTGCTCTAGAGATGCAGCCAATGCCAAGAATTCACCTAGGGAATCCCAACGCAGGTGGTTTTCTTTCTCTACTTGTTGAACATGCTTAGGAGCAGAGCCGCCAGCACCTGTTTCAAACAGACCACCACCGTTCATTAGTGGAACAATCGATAGCATCTTAGCTGATGTACCAAGCTCTAGAATCGGGAACAAGTCTGTTAGGTAATCACGTAATACGTTACCAGTAACCGAAATTGTATCTAGGCCTTCTTTGATACGAACCAGTGAGTATTGAGTCGCTTCAAGTGGAGCAAGGATCTTAATTTCAAGACCATCAGTATCGTATTCAGGAAGGTACGCTTCAACTTTCTTAATAAGCTGAGCATCATGCGCGCGTGACGCATCTAGCCAAAATACCGCTGGGACACCCGATGCACGAGCACGTGTCACAGCAAGCTTAACCCAATCTTGGATTGGTGCATCTTTCACCTGACACATACGGAAGATGTCGCCTTCCTCTACGTCTTGCTCTAGAAGTACAGAACCTGAAGCATCAACCACTTGAACCTGACCAGCAGCTTCTAGAATGAATGTCTTATCGTGAGATCCGTACTCTTCTGCTTTTTGAGCCATTAGGCCTACGTTTGGTACGCTGCCCATAGTTGTTGGGTCGAACGCACCGTTCTCTTTACAGAAATCAATGACCGCTTGGTAGATGCTCGCGTAGCTGCGATCTGGAATCATTGCTTTAGTATCTTTTTGCTTACCTTCTGGATCCCACATTTGACCTGAAGAACGCAGCATTGCCGGCATAGATGCATCAACAATGATATCGCTTGGTACGTGTAGGTTGGTAATACCACGATCCGAATCAACCATCGCTAGTGGCGGTTGAGTCTCGTATACCGCTTGTAGATCAGCTTCGATTGCTTCTTTTTGATCTTGAGGAAGTGCAGCAATTTTAGCGTACACGTCGCCGATACCGTTGTTAACATCAACACCTAGCTCATCGAACAATTGACCATGTTTAGCAAATATGTCTTTGTAGTAAACCTTAACCGCGTGACCGAAGATGACTGGGTCAGATACTTTCATCATCGTTGCTTTCATGTGAAGAGAAAGCAGTACACCTTGCTCTTTAGCCGATGCGATTTCTTTCTCGAAGAACGCAACCAAAGCGGCCTTATTCATCACTGACGCATCGATGATTTCTTTATCTTGTAGTGCAAATGCTGGCTTCAATGTTTTCTTAGCGCCATCTTTACCTACAAACTCGATGCTTACTTCTGTCGCACCGTTGATTGTTGTCGACTTTTCGCTACCGAAGAAGTCTTTATCTTCCATGCTTGCAACGTGCGACTTAGAGTCTGCTGACCAAGCTCCCATTGAGTGTGGGTTTTTCTTCGCGTAGTTTTTAACTGAAAGAGGTGCACGACGGTCTGAGTTACCTTCACGCAATACTGGGTTTACCGCACTACCCTTGATCTTATCATAAGTCGCTTTAACTGCTTTCTCTTCGTCAGTGTTTGCTTCTTCTGGGTAGTTTGGAAGTGCGTAGCCTTTTGATTGTAGCTCTTTGATTGTTGCTTGTAGTTGAGGTACTGATGCAGAGATGTTTGGAAGCTTAATGATGTTCGCTTCTGGTGTCTTAGCCAATTCACCTAGTTCTGCTAATGCATCACCAATACGTTGCTCTTCGTTCAAGTAGTCAGGGAAGTTGGCAATAATGCGCCCTGCAAGTGAAATATCGCGAGTATCAACGTCAATACCAGAAGAAGCCGTAAAAGATTGAATGATTGGCAGCAAAGAATACGTTGCTAGTGCCGGAGCTTCGTCTGTAATGGTATAGATGATCGTTGGTTTTTCAGTAGGCATGAAATTTCCCTATAGTTCTGACAAGCTCACTTAAAATAGTGAGCATGTTATAAATTGACCAGTAAGCCACTCTATGAGTGAAACTGCTTACTCGATACGTACTCTATCTTATTTTTCATGCAATCTAATGACAGCATGAACCAAATCCGTGAGTGCGTTGTTATAATAAAACACGTAGGTATAATTAAACAAATCAGGCTTAAGAGTCCATAAACTTGTTCTATTTTGTGTCTTTTAGGCGCGCAAATGATAGCTCAATTCCGTTTCAGTGAAAACTTTTCAGCACACTTCGTTTACATTTTTGCAAGGTAGTTAACATGTCTACTCGCTCACGCAACGCATCTCGTTCAGACAAACCCGCTCGTTCTGGCGCCACATTAAAACAAAGCGGCAACAGACAAGGCCGAAACAGTGATAAAAATAACACTGGTAATTCGCATAAGAAATCGCACTCAAGTAAACACAGATATAAAGCGAAACCTGCGAACGCAAAACCTAAAATTGCACTCGAAGATCGTAAAGTTATTTTGTTCAACAAGCCATTCGATACCTTAAGCCAATTTACTGACGGAGAAGGCCGAAAGACACTGGCTGATTTCATTCCAGTTAAAGATGTTTATGCCGCAGGCCGACTTGATCGTGACAGCGAAGGATTATTGATCTTGACCAACGATGGCATATTTCAAGCTAAGCTGACTCAGCCGAACTCAAAATCACCAAAGACTTACTGGGTGCAGGTTGAAGGCGCACCTTCTGAGGAAGATTTAGATAAATTGAGAAAAGGGGTTGAGCTAAAAGATGGTATGACGTTACCTGCTAAGGTGGAGATAATGTCCGAGCCTGCTGTTTGGGAAAGAACCCCTCCAGTAAGGTTTAGAGCCGCAATACCGACAACCTGGTTAGCGATTACTATCATCGAAGGGCGTAACCGTCAGGTTAGGCGTATGACAGCAAATATAGGCTTCCCTACCCTACGTCTTATCCGTTACTCAATGGGTAATATGAATGTCGGACAACTGCAGCCTGGTGAGTGGAAAGAGATTTAACTCATAGCAATATATTAAAGCGAGATATTTATTATGTCTCGCTTTTTTGTACATAAAGATTGATTACTCTTGGTCAATCATCCACTTACGGAATTCTTTACGGTCTTCTTTTGAAGTGCTCAGATACAAAGCTTTAAGTTGTTTCAAAGATTCCAATTCGTCAACAACCTGAGCAGATGTATTAACCGTTACACCTTCAGCATTTACTAGCGTGTTTTCTTGTAAACTTGTAGCATTAACCTTAACTGCAGGACGAACTTGGTTTTCTACAACTAAATAACTCATGGTTACAGCAGCAGCACCACCAACTTTATTATATTCTGTAGCTTCTTCGGAGTAACTTCTATTTAGTTGAACTCCGTCACTAGCTAAAATGTCTTCATTTTTGATTAAGGCTTGTCCTTGCTTGTTTTTAATTTCCCAATTCAAGTTTTCAATGTTTTCTTGAGCAGAACGAAAGTTTTTAAACTCAGGCATAGATAAGGTAAGTTCTTCGTTTTTTGCCTCAAATTTAGCGATAATAACAGAACTGTAGACTTTCCTTTGATTATCTCTTTCATCAAATACTGGTTCATATTGAAAAACGATTTGGTTTACACCATCAGGTAAAAGCACTGTCTTATCTGCAGAAAACAACCCTTGTTCAAAGTCAGGAGCACTCATGTTTACTGAAAGTAAATTTACATTTTCAGGAACATCCAATATTACTTCGGCATCAACTACTGTAGAAGCAACTAACAGCCCCAAAAAAGAATATTTGAAACTTTGCATTATTGTATCCATCCTTATAAAAAAAAAGCCCAACTCTATGTTGGGCTTTTTCTAACAAAATATCAAATTACCAGTAAACACGAGCACCGATACCGAAATTGTTTTCGCCATCAACAGTTTGAGGCGCTACAACCATATCACTACCTTGAGCGTTGAAACCTAGAGTACTACCGTCTGCATAACCATACTCAGCATATACACGTGCCCAGCTAGCGTACTTGTATTCAACACCAACGTAAACTACGTTACTGTCTTCTAATAAATCGTGATCTTGAGATACGAACTCATAACCACCATATACTGTTGTTTTATCAGCAACGCCATACATAGCAGCTACTGAGAAACCTGTTTGGTCTGCTTTATCAATAGGAGATTCAACAGAAGATGCCGCAACAGTTGCACCAACTGTTAGAACATCTTTAGAGTACTCAACAGTACCTTCGTAGTAAGTATTCTCAACACCTTCATAGCCAGAACCAGCTACATCATCAGTTGTTTGACCACCACCAACGTGGATATTTACGTCACCAACAGAAAAACCAACGTAAAGTTCAGCTAGCTCTTGATTAGAATCATCTTCTGCTAGTCCGTATCCAGCTTTTACCCAGAAGTTATCAGAATCAAAAGAGTACTTTACTTGTGAGTCATGAAGAGCTTCGTTCAAAGCAGAGTAAAGCAGTGCAGAACCACCAAAGAAGTAAGAGTAATCAGCACCGTATACATCATCTGATGTGGTCCATTGCTTACCAAGTTTGATTGTTCCTGCTTGCTCGCTGCTAAAGCCAAAAATGTGGTTACGTACATACATGTCGCCACTGTCTTTCAATGCAAATTCTACTTTACCAAGAACTTTAAGATCATCAGATACATTGTATTGAGCGTCAACACCAGCACGTGAAGAACCCGAACCTAATTTGGCATCTTGCCCGTCTAGGAACTTAAGTTCTGTACGTAGTTGACCGTAAAA
The DNA here is from genome assembly GCF_026241515.1 of Vibrio sp. 14G-20. Lineage (GTDB taxonomy): Bacteria > Pseudomonadota > Gammaproteobacteria > Enterobacterales > Vibrionaceae > Vibrio. Next base: position 4,358 of record NZ_JAPHPW010000035.1, on the reverse strand, counting down.
GTCTACTGCGCCATCTTCTGATTTATAAATTTCCGCTGCGCTTACTGAACCAGCTGCTGTCATAACTGCTAGTGCTAAAAGAGTCTTTTTCATAATAAATCCACTGCCTTTTCTAAGAATGGGAGATCCTTGCCCGGTTCCCTTTTATTTTTATGACTGGTCATTACCACTCTTTGTTGGTTAATCACCGTCACTAAATTTCGAGGTCTAGATTGCAAAAGATTATCCTGCGTGTCAAATAAACTAAAAACAAACCTAAAAAAAACACAAAACATTTAAAATCAACCACTTACATTTTTTTTCATTGTTTTACGAGCAGCTTATCCTTAGTTTTATCAGGAAATATAATAATCCAAAAAAAGAACAAAACAGAATTTAACACCAACAACAGTTCATGGAAAAGCCAAACTTCAGAACTTAACACCTACAAGCCAGTCTTTTTTAATATTTATATTTCGCAACATAAATAAAATAGTTAAGTTCCTGATGGTTCAGTTTTTTTTTGTGAACAAGATCTACCTTTGGTTCAAAAGCAAGCTATTTCACGGTAAATGTACCGACTAGTGATATGTGCTACTATCCTCGCTCCGTTACGTAGGTCACAGTATGCTAACTACTAAAATTCAAAAATCGATTCGCACCAGTTATCAAAACCTCCAAGACCAGTTGGACAACTTTGTACCTAGACGTGCTCAAAATTACCTTGTTGCCGAAATTGCGAAGACACTTTGTGGTCAATACCACAAAAGTAATCGCATGATTGTTGCAGAAGCGGGGACAGGGATCGGGAAATCACTGGCTTATTTAATGGCGACGATTCCTGTCGCTGTGCTCAACAATCGAAAAATCGTCATTTCAACGGCGACGGTTGCGCTACAAGAACAGCTCGTCAATAAAGATCTCCCTCTATATAGAAGACTGACTGATAGAGAGTTTTCTTTCATATTAGCGAAGGGCAGACAACGTTATTGTTGCTCCGAAAAGCTTGCCGCTGCCTGCGGGGTTGATGGCGGACAAATGGCAATGTTCGAATCTAAGCCAAAAAAGAAGGATATCGAGCAACTTCAAACCATGTATCGAAGCCTAACCCAAGGTAAATGGGATGGCGACCGTGATTCATGGCCAAAACCAATCGACAACATGATTTGGCAGATGATTGTCAGTGATAAGCACAGCTGTAACAACAGTATGCCTACGCATAGAGACTGCCCTTTCCAGAAAGCACGTTCAGAGCTAGATAAAGCAGACGTGATTATCGCTAATCACAGTCTAGTAATGGCTGATGCTGACTTAGGCGGCGGCGTAATACTGCCTGAACCAGAAAACAGCATCTATATATTCGATGAAGCTCACCATTTACCGCATGTAGCCAGAGATCATTCCTCTGCAGCCGCAAGCTTAAAAGGTGCCGCTTCATGGTTAGAACGTTTGAATCAATCAATCACTAAGCTTTCGGGTTTGGCGGATGAAAAACGAGTGGGTCGATTCAGAAATGAATTGCAAGATTCTGTACAGCAGCTAATCCCTACCCTGACTCAAATGAGCAAACAGTTTGATGCTAGCCACTTTGAAGACGGCTTGTATCGCTTCGAACATGGCGACTTACCGGAGTGGCTAGAGAACGAATCAAAAGATCTCAAGCAACTCACACAAAAGGCAAGCCAAGCCGTTGCGAAGATTGCAGACCTAATTGCAGAACGAGTTAAAGACGGAGAGCTTTCAGCAAAGCTTGCAGAGCCTGCGCTGGCAGAAATTGGCTTCTATATACAAAGAACCGAGAACCTTGCTCAAGTTTGGCGATTAATGGCTGAACCGAAGAGAGAAAAAGGTGCTCCTTTGGCTCGTTGGCTCGAACTGAATAAAGAAAGCGAAGGCGATTTCGTTGTGAATGTTTCGCCACTCGAGGTGGGGTGGCAACTTGACCAGCAAATCTGGAGCCGCTGTGTTGGCGCCGTATTAGTATCTGCGACCATGAGAGCGCTCAACTCTTTCAGCTTTTTCTGTCATCAAGCAGGTATCAGTCAAAAAGCAGAAGATGGCGTACAATTTTTGGCTTTAGCATCACCGTTTGATTACCAGAATCAAGCGGAACTGATCGTTCCGGCAATGAAGTACGAACCACAAGCACCTCAGTTTACCGAATATCTTATTGAAATTTTGCCTAAGGTAATAGAAGACAAAAAAGCCAATCTCGTTCTATTCTCTTCTTACTGGCAAATGAACAAAGTTGCAGAGGCTTTAGCAACAGATTTCGTTAAAAAGTCGTGGGCATTGCAGGTTCAAGGTGATACTTCACGAACTGAAATCCTAAAAAAACATAAAAAGCTAATAGACCAAGGTAAAACCAGCGTTCTTTTTGGAACTGGCAGCTTTTCTGAAGGTCTTGACCTACCGGGTGAGCTTCTTGAAAACCTCGTTATTACCAAGATTCCTTTTGGTGTTCCTACCTCTCCTGTAGAGCAAGCACATTCAGAATATATTGAATCACGCGGTGGTAACCCTTTTATGCAGATTACTGTTCCAGAAGCGAGTAAAAAGCTTATTCAATCTGTGGGTAGACTACTGCGTAAGGAACGAGATTCTGGTAAAGTCACGATCCTTGATAGACGCATAGTAACGAAGCGATACGGAAAGTCCCTGCTCGATTCACTACCGCCTTTTAAAAGAACAATAAAATACTAATATCCCCTGCCCTTGAGGTAGTTATGGGCCTTCATCGCTAGGCCCTTGCATTCACAACCCAACATGACTAATCCATCGATTTGTCATGTGGCTGCCCTATCAGCCGATAACGAGAACACTAGCTATTTATGGAAATGATTGAGCCAACCATGTTGGTCATACTTGCTCTGGTTGCATTTGCAGCAGGCTTTATTGATGCTGTCGCAGGTGGCGGAGGGATGTTAACCGTCCCCGCTTTGCTGTCGCTTGGTCTACCGCCACACATCGCATTGGGTACTAACAAGCTTGCAGCGACTTTCGCTTCATCTACAGCTGCATTCACTTACTACCGTAAAAAGCTGTTCAAGCCTGAGTGTTGGGTCAATGCATTCATATCTACTTTAATAGGTGCGACAATCGGCACACTCACTGTTGATGCCATTAGCACCGAGTGGTTAGAGAAGGTATTGCCGTTAGTCATTCTTGCCGCAGCGGTCTATACCATTTTTCATAAGACTCCAGATGTGAGCCATAATGTGTCTCCTAAGCCTTGCCCTGTGCTTAAGAGAAAACAAAAGTACCAAGGATTCATTCTTGGTTTTTATGATGGGGTTGCAGGCCCAGGAACTGGCGCGTTTTGGACGGTAAGCTCTATGGCGCTTTATCGCTTAAACATCTTGCTTGCCTCAGGTCTGTCAAAAGCCATGAACTTTACCAGTAACTTTACCTCTTTGGTGACCTTCGCGATTCTTGGTCATATTGATTGGGTTCTAGGTTTAACCATGGGTCTTTGTTTGATGGCCGGTGCGTTTGTTGGTGCTCACTCTGCTATTCGTTTCGGTGCTACATTTATACGACCTGTGTTTGTTACTGTAGTAAGCGTACTTGCGATTAAACTTGCATACGAAGCTTGGTTTGTGAACTTATAGGCAGCAACAAACGGGAAGTAAGATGAATCAATTTTCAAAACTCAAAAGTGTCATTGACACCCTAATTGGCCATTGCTCGCAGGTTGACAAATCTCGAGGTGCTTATCATCAAGCCTTGTTTGACCGAGCCTTATTTAAATGTGGCGCCTCTGTTTTGCTTCCCTATGCACTTGAAACTCAGGCAACGTACCGGACCATTGTACGTGAACAAACCACAAACCAACTGACTGCGTCCAGAGCCAACTACCTGACGGAAAAGCTGACAAATCAGATTGCAGCAATCCAACGAGAGTTAGCCAACCATGATTTACGTTTAGATCGAAAAAGTAAGTCAGGGAAAAACCTTAACGACCTATACAACGAACTCGCTCAGCACCAAGATTGGCAAAAGCGATTGGTCGATTTAGTACGAGTACGAAAGTTAGCGTTTGATTCTGCGCCTCGCCACAGTAAGAAAAAAGCGGAAGAGGCTTGGCAGTTAGCCAAAGAGCGATTAGAACGCTGTGAAGACTCAATGAAAAATATTGAGAGACTGATTAACTTAGAGAACCCTAAGCGAAATGAACACTGATAACACACCATCACCACTGGATAACGCACCAGAAGAAGTTAAGTTAGCTGTCGACCTGATCTATCTGCTCGAAAGCAACGAAATCGATCCAAAAGTCGCGTTAGAAGCAATCAAAATTGTTCAGCAAGATTTACAAGCCAAACTAGCATCTAGCATCTAGCATCTAGCATCTAGCATCTAGCATCTAGCATCTAGCA
>NZ_JAPHPW010000034.1 GCF_026241515.1 Vibrio sp. 14G-20 | reverse complement strand
AGAGCCAGAGCCAGAGCCAGAGCCAGAGCCAGAGCCAGAGCCAGAGCCAGAGCCAGTTCGTGCAGCAAATATGCCGGAAATCATTCCAAATGAATTCGGCGTACCAGAAGACGACGATTGGCTGATTGAAGATGAGACGTCTGAACCAGAAGCATTAGCAGAGACTGATGCAACACCAGAGCCAGTAGCACCTGTTGTTGAACCTAAATTAGACGTTGAACCGCAAGTTGAAGCTACACCACAAGCGGAAGTAACAGAACAAGCTGAAGTTCTAGGACAAGAAGGCGAAGAAGAATTCTCGTTTGATGACTTCGAATTGCCAGAGTTTAGTGAAGAAGACGCACTGGCGGAAGCAGATGCTGAAGCAACACCTGAACCAATAATACCTGCTGTTGAGCCTCAATTAGATGTTGAACCTCAAGCTGAAGCTAAGGTTCAAGACGACGAAGAGTTTTCGTTTGATGATTTCGAGTTACCTGAGTTTGGCGAAGAAGACGCACTAGCGGAAGCTGATGCTGAATTAACACCAGAACCAGTAACGCCAGCTATTGATGCTCAACCAAGTGTTGAACCTCAAACTGAAGCCCAAGTTAAAGCTCAGGGGCAAGGCGACGAAGAGTTTTCGTTTGATGATTTCGAGTTACCAGAGTTTAGTGAAGAAGACGCACTAGCGGAAGCTGATGCTGAATCAACACCAGAGCCAGCAACGCCTGCTATAGACTCTCAATCAAGTGTTGAATCGCAACCTACCGCTGAGCCTCAACTAGATGCTGCACCACAGGCTGAAACTGCGAAACCAGAAAGCGAAGAAGAGTTCTCGTTTGATGATTTTGAGCTGCCTGAGTTCGGTGAAGAAGATGCACTAGCTGAAGTGGTGAGTGGGCCTGATGAAGCGCAGCTAGAGCAAGACTTAGCACCTGACACCGAGAAGTTCGAGTTCGATGACCTTGACCTTCCGGAGTACGATGAAGAAAGCGCCAAAGCGGACTCTGTTTTAGATGATATTGAGCAAAGCAATGCTGAGCCGGTGGCGGAAGATCAAGGCGTAGAGTTTGATGAGTTTGATTTACCGGAATACGGTGAAGACGAAGCGATCTCCGATGCATTTGCTGAGAAGCCAACACCGCTAACCTCTTTCAGCCCACAAGGCGAAGAGCAAGATGCGTTACACGATTTGTTCTCTAATCCGCAGAGCTTCAGTCATGCTGATGATTTATCGGATGCTGAAGACTCTGAACCGGCTGGTTTTACACAGCCAGAACAATCACTGAGCGCGGTTTCAGAGCCAAACTCAGCGCCTGCAGCGATTCAAGACGAGCCATTAGAAGGCTTTGATGACTTTGATGAGACAGCACTAGCTGAGTTACTTTCTGAAGATGTTCAAGACTCTGTCGACAACATGTTCGATAAGCCACTGGATGCAACATCGATTGATAGTGCAGGGCTAGATATTGATGCCATGCTTGAAGTTGGCGGTGAAGACTGGAAAGGCTTTAACCTAGCGCCAGAGCAACAATCGAGCATGCATAATGATGTGCCTGATGATCAACAAGAGATTTGGGCGTCGGCTGAACAGCAAGCTGAACCGAAGATCAAAGAAGAGAATTGGGGGCAGCAAGACAACCTAACCGAATCAGGCAACGGTCGTGACAAGCAATACATGACGATTGATGAACTGATGGCTCAAGTCGAGCAAGAAGGTGAAGAAGTCATTAATCCAGACGATGAAGAGCTTAAACTGGATGTTGGTCTAAACGAATTCCCTGATGTTATCGGTGATATTGGCAATTATGATGTCGACAGCAATGCAGAAGCTGCGGGTAAGCTTGATTTGGCCAAAATCTACATCGAGATGAGTGACTCGCAAGGGGCAATTAAGCTTCTAGAAGAGGCAATTGTTGACGGCAGCGATGATATTCGTCGAGAGGCAAAAAATCTTATCGATACGTTAAACGGTCGATAAATTTAAAAATCAGAAAGGGTAGCGTTGGCTACCCTTTTTTTTAAGGCAATACAGAGCGCTATCGTTTGATTTGGTTTTTCAACAGCATCGTCTCGGTCGATGCTGATTGTTTATTGAAGTTTTAGCCCCATCCTATTTGGGCTAGCACTGATTTCCGTATATACTTCTCGCCCATTTTCAAAGAGAACAAGAACATGAAAATTGCTTTAGGTATTGAATATAACGGTACCCACTACTTTGGTTGGCAGCGCCAACGAGACGTGAAAAGTGTCCAAGAAGAATTGGAAAAGGCTCTTTCAGTTGTCGCGAATCACCCTGTAGAAGTTATGTGCGCAGGTCGTACAGATGCCGGTGTTCACGGTACGGGACAAGTCGTTCACTTTGAAACTAATGTCGATCGTAAAATGGTGGCATGGACAATGGGCGCGAATGCCAACATGCCAAAAGATATTGCGGTTCGTTGGGCGACAGAAGTGAATGAAGATTTCCATGCTCGTTTCTCAGCGACTGCACGCCGTTACCGCTACATTATCTTTAACCATGCTCTACGCCCAGGTATTCTGAATTCAGGTGTGAGCCATTACCATGGTCATCTGGATGAGAAAAAAATGCATGAAGCGGGTCAGTACTTGTTAGGCGAGAACGACTTCACTTCATTCAGAGCAACACACTGTCAATCTCGTAGCCCATGGAGAAACATGATTCACTTGAACGTGACTCGTCATGGACACTACATTGTGATCGATATTAAAGCGAATGCGTTTGTTCACCACATGGTGAGGAATATTACTGGTAGCCTTATTGCCGTAGGTAAAGGTGAGCAGAAACCAGAGTGGATCCAGTGGCTTTTAGAAGCTAAAGATCGAAAAGTAGCCGGCGCAACTGCAAAAGCGGAAGGTTTGTATCTGGTGGATGTTGATTATCCTGAACATTTTGAGCTACCACGAGAGCCAATTGGTCCTCTATTTTTGCCGGATAATTTGAACTAAATGTGAGACTTAGGTTCAAAAATTATTACGGTTTAGTGCGTAAGATAGTCCCAGAAAATAGGTACAACCAGTTTTTTATCTACAGTCGCTGTTTTATGTGCTTTAATTCCCACGCATAATTCCCAAATTTATTTCTTTCGCAATCAAGCGGAAGAATCGAAACAAAAAGGTCTTCCATGAGTTGGCTTGAAAAGATTTTAGAAAAAAGCAACATCGTAACATCTCGTAAAGCGTCTATCCCTGAGGGTGTTTGGACTAAATGTACTTCTTGTGAGCAGGTTCTGTACCATGCTGAACTAGAGCGTAACCTAGAAGTATGTCCAAAATGTGACCATCACATGCGCATGAAAGCACGTCGTCGTCTGGATACATTCCTAGACAAAGGTGAGCGTGTTGAACTAGGTGCTGATCTTGAGCCACAAGACAAGCTGAAGTTTAAAGACTCTAAGCGTTACAAAGAACGTATCTCTGCTGCTCAAAAGAACAGTGGTGAAACTGACGCATTAGTTGCAATGAAAGGCGAACTATTGGGTTTACCTATCGTAGCGTGTGCTTTTGAATTCTCATTCATGGGCGGCTCAATGGGTTCTGTTGTTGGTGCTCGTTTCGTGAAAGCGGTAGATGCTGCTATCGAGAACAACTGTGGTTTAGTGTGTTTCTCTGCAAGTGGTGGTGCTCGTATGCAAGAGGCGTTGATGTCTCTAATGCAAATGGCGAAAACCAGTGCTGCGCTTGAGCGTTTATCTGCGAAAGGCCTACCGTTTGTTTCAGTCATGACTGATCCAACAATGGGTGGTGTTTCTGCAAGTTTGGCAATGCTTGGCGATATCAACATTGGTGAACCAAAAGCACTGATCGGTTTTGCTGGACGTCGTGTAATCGAACAAACGGTACGTGAAGACCTTCCTGAAGGTTTCCAACGCAGTGAGTTCCTACTAGACCACGGTGCTATCGACATGATCGTTGACCGTCGTGAGATGCGTCAGCGCGTTGCAAGCCTTGTTGCTAAAATGACCAACCAGCCTTCACCATTAGTAGTTTCTGTGAACGATTCACCGAATGAAGCTACTTATGAAGTACCAGAAGCGCCAGAAAAAGGGTAAAGTACCTTCTAACAAACCAACTTTATTATGGTTATGAGTTAGATGAGTCAACAACCTATTCCTCAAGCCACATCCTCTTTGGAGATGTGGCTTGATTATTTATCAAACATCCACACAAGCGCTATTGATCTTGGATTAGACCGAGTTCAGGCCGTCGCCTCTAAGGCAAACCTCACCAAACCTGCTCAACATGTTATTACTGTTGCCGGAACCAATGGCAAAGGCTCAACATGTGCACTGATGGAAGCGATTCTATTGGACGCTGGTTACTCAGTTGGTGTCTACAGCTCTCCTCACTTAATTCGCTATAACGAACGTGTTCGCATCAACAGCAAAGATCTATCTGATGAAAAGATGGTTCAGTCTTTCGATTTCATTGAGAAAGAGCGTGGCGAAGTCAGCCTGAGTTTTTTCGAATATGGCACTTTAGCGGCATTACGTGCATTTCAAACTGAAGCGGTTGATGTTGTGCTTTTAGAAGTGGGTTTGGGCGGGCGTTTAGACGCGACCAATATCGTTGAGCATGATGTTTCTGTAATTACGAGCTTGGCTGTCGACCATGTTGACTGGCTAGGTGATGACATCAATGTGATTGGCTTTGAGAAAGCGGGCATTTATCGTAGCGGTAAACCAGCTATCTGTGGTCAACCCAAGCCACCGGCTACGGTTGCAGCGCACGCTGATGACATTAAGGCTGAGTTCTACCAAGTCGGTATTCAATACACTTATGATGTTGACGGTGATACGTGGAACTGGCGCAGTGGTGCATTCCAACTAGAGTCGCTGCCTATTCCAAGCCTACCGCTACCAAACGCAGCAACTGCGTTGATGGCATTGGGCACTTCAGAACTTAGCATCAGTGATGTGAATGTCGTTAATGGTATGAAGAATGCGCAGCTTCCAGGACGTATGCAGCAAATTAGCGATCAACCTGTGATTGTTCTTGATGTGGCACACAACCCACATTCAGCCGAGTACTTTGCGCAGCAAGTAACGAAGCAATACGCAGGCAAAAATTTACACGTTGTAGTCGCTATGCTTCATGACAAAGATATTCCAGCGACATTGGAAGTATTAGCCCCTATCACAACACATTGGTATCCAGCTTCGTTGCAAGGCCCTCGCGCAGCAACAGCGGCTGAATTGTGTCAAAGCCTACCTCAAGGCGTAGAGCAGTATTCAAACCCTGTCGCAGCGTTTGAAGCGGCTTTGGCCTCTGTTCAAGGCGACGATGTTGTGTTGGTGGTCGGCTCTTTCCATACCGTAGGCGAAGTCTTGGAGCATTGGCAGAAAAAAGGAAACTAAATGGCAAGTAAATTCCAAAGCCGATTAGTCGGCACCATCATTTTAGTGGCCATTGGCGTGATTGTATTACCCGATGTGTTAGATGGTAAGAAGCTCCACTATAAAGAAGAGTTTGCAAGCATTCCGATTAAGCCTGAGCTTGATAGTAATGTTGAAGTGTTTGAAGTACTCGATCCCGTTGAAGATCAGATAGCGCTACCGGACTCTCCGGTTGAGCGAGTGGTCGAAAGCGGTGTTGATGATAATTCAGATACGCAAACGGCGTCGGTTTCTGAAAAAGAAGCAGACAAAGTGGCAGTGGTGGTTAAGCCGGTACCGGAAAAAAATGAATACCAAGACAGCGCTTGGATCATTCAATTGATGGCTTTAAAGAATGCTGACAACGCAAAAAACGTTGTTAAGGATTTACAGAAGCGTGGTTATCAAGCTCACACCAAGCAAGAAAAAACTTTTACGCGAGTAATTATTGGCCCGGATGTGTCTAAATCCAAACTTGAGCGACAAATTAAGGAATTAGAAAAAATTACGGGTTCAAAAGGCCAATTGCTCAAGTTTAAACCGTTAAATCCATAAGAAAACGTTTGCGTCAGCATTTTTTCTGTTAAAATGCGCGCCAACTTAAGATGAAGAATTCATGAATTGGTTAGATTTTGTCATTTTAGGCGTGATCGGCTTCTCTGCCGTGATCAGTTTAGTTCGTGGTTTCGCTAAAGAAGCCTTGTCACTCGTAATTTGGTTTGGAGCATTTTTCATTGCTAGCCAGTACTACGCTAAATTAGCGATGTACTTCACCAATATCGAAGATGAGATGTTTCGAAACGGAACTGCGATAGCAGCATTGTTTGTTGCAACGTTAGTTGTTGGTGCCTTAGTTAACTATGTCATCGGTCAACTAGTTCAGAAAACAGGCCTGTCAGGTACAGACAGAATCCTCGGTGTCGTCTTTGGCGGCTTACGTGGTGTTTTGATTGTTTCTGCAGTGTTGTTTTTCATGGATGCGTTTACTGCATTCCCAAGTTCTGAGTGGTGGGAGAATTCGCAGTTGGTTCCGGAGTTTAGCCGAATCATTGCGCCATTCTTCGAGCATTTACAAGCAACATCTAGTTTCTTATCTGGCGCGCTCTAGCGCCAGTTAATGTCGAAAAATCGAGGATTAGGACATGTGTGGTATTGTTGGAATCGTGGGTTCAACACCTGTAAACCAGTCTATTTATGACGCTTTAACGGTATTGCAGCATCGTGGCCAAGATGCCGCTGGTATTTGTACCATAGAAAGCAATCGTTTCCGTCTACGTAAGGCGAACGGTTTAGTAAAAGATGTTTTTGAAGCAAAACACATGCAACGCCTCCAAGGTAACGTTGGTATTGGCCATGTTCGTTACCCGACAGCAGGTAGCTCAAGCGCGTCGGAAGCTCAGCCTTTCTACGTAAACTCGCCTTTTGGCATCACATTGGCTCACAACGGCAACCTAACGAACGCAAACGAAGTTCGTGAGAAGTTGTTCGAAAAAGACCGTCGTCATGTAAACACAACGTCTGACTCTGAAGTTCTACTGAACGTATTGGCTCATGAGATCGATACCGTTAAAGGTAACGTGACTTCTGATGATGTTTTCCGTGCTGTATCTAATGTACACCGCACGATTCGTGGTGCTTACGCAGTAACGGCAATGATCATCGGCCACGGTATGATCGCATTCCGTGACCCGTATGGCATTCGTCCACTGTGTCTTGGTAAGCGTGAAGTTGAAGGTAAAACAGAGTACATGGTTGCGTCTGAGTCAGTAGCGTTAGACGCTGTTGGTTTTGATTTTATGCGCGATGTTGCTCCTGGTGAAGCTATCTACGCAACATTCGATGGTGAGCTTTTCACTAAACAATGTGCAGACAACCCACAACTAAACCCATGTATTTTTGAATTTGTTTATTTTGCTCGTCCTGATTCATTCATCGACAAAATCTCGGTTTACAGCGCTCGCGTTGAGATGGGTGAGATGCTAGGTAAGCGTATTAAAGAAGAGTACGCAGACCTAGACATTGACGTGGTTATTCCAATTCCTGAAACATCAAATGATATCGCGCTACGAATTGCTCAAGCGATCGATAAGCCATATCGTCAAGGTTTCGTGAAAAACCGCTACGTTGGTCGCACGTTTATTATGCCTGGTCAGCAACAACGTAAGAAGTCGGTTCGCCGTAAACTAAACGCGATTCGTTCTGAGTTTAAAGGTAAGAACGTTCTATTGGTTGATGACTCGATTGTTCGTGGTACAACATCAGAGCAGATCATTGAGATGGCTCGTGATTCTGGTGCAAACAAAGTCTTCATGGTTTCAGCTGCTCCAGAGGTTCGTTTCCCGAACGTTTACGGTATCGATATGCCAAGCGCTACTGAGCTTATTGCTCATGGCCGTGACAACGAAACGATTTGTAAACAGATTGGCGCAGATGCTTTGATCTTCCAAACGCTACCAGACTTAATCTCTGCTGTAGGTATGGGTAATCAAGACATCTCTCGTTTTGATACTTCAGTATTCAACGGCGAGTATGTAACGGGCGATATCGACCAAGCGTACCTAGATTTCCTAGATTCTTTACGTAATGACGATTCAAAGGTTGAGCGTGAGATTCAACAAGATCTTGCTAACCTAGAGTTACATAACGAAGGCGCTTAGCGTACTCATAAAAAATGAGTAATAAAAAACCAGAGCATCGGCTCTGGTTTTTTGTTTGCGGGGAAGGGGATTGAACCTTAGTGAATGTGGTATGCGATCACAAAATCGATAAACAATCTAACTTTCTCTGGCAGGTGGTCTTTGTGGTTATAAAGCATATAAATATCACGAGGGTTAGCACTCCAGTCTTCTAAGACTTGTACCAAGCTGCCATCTTCAATGTATTCACGGATCATCACATCAGGCATTAGGGTGATACCTAGGCCTTCTGAGCACGCTTGCCTCACGACATTAAGCGCATTGGCGTTAAAACGACCTTTCTCGCTATTTACCACAGTCTCTTCATTCGAATTACTCAGCTGCCACTTAATCAGCGGGTAGCCTTTGAGTAGTGAATGGTTTGCTAGTTCTTCAGCATGGCTTGGAGCTGGGTTCTTCGCTAAGTACTCAGGGCTCGCGATCAGAATATCTTTGACTTCACTGATTTTGCGAGCGATTAGGCTTGAATCACGTTGTGGACCGACTCTGAAAATGACGTCCCACTCAGTTGGATCCAGCTGATCCGCTTGGTTGTTCATCATCAGCTCAATATTGATATCAGGGTATTGAGTCATGAATTCACTGAACATTGGCATCATCATGCGCTTGGTCAGGTTTGAGGGTGCCGTAATACGAATCTTACCGGAAGCGCCTTTGCACACGTCAGTTAACTCTTCTGCAGTAGAAGAGAGACGTTGCAACAGCGGAGAGCATTCATTGAAGAAACGTTCGCCTGCCTCTGTTAAAGAAAGTTTACGCGCGTGTCTATTGAGAAGCCTAAGGTTCAAAGAATCTTCTAAGGCTTGGATGCGTCGTGTGATGGTCGCAACCGGAATCATAGTCTTGCGCGATGTTGCGGTGTAGCTCCCATTTTCAACGACGAGTCGAAAGAGGTTTAAATCATCTAATTTCATAAATCCAGACACATTTGTTTACAATCTCATCTAATTTATACGTAACAGTGAGATCAATGTTTGCGTTACGTCAACTCGTTGCACTATTTACCAGTATTCCAACCCTCGTCACGAATTACCAGTAAAGAGTGCAAATTTGTGTATTTAGCATTTTATTACTAAGTTTTATATTAGTTCTTAGAACAGATAACAATAATAATTCGACTTAGTTTTGTGAGGTTATAGATTATGTACAAAACTCACAGTCAGCCAGTAATGACCTCGGCTCAGGAAGTAATTAACCAAAAATGCGTGATGTTGGTTGATGATGATCCTATTTTTCGCCGTATAACCAGCGCGTATTTAGACAAGATTGGTTATAAAGTGGTTGAGGCTGAAAATGGACTGGACGCTCTGCAGAAGCTTAGAGACTCAGCGCCAGATTTAATTGTGTGTGACTTATCAATGCCGATACTTGATGGCATCGAGCTTGTGGAAGAGCTCAGTTTAGAGTACCCGTCACTGCCTATGATCGTTGTGTCTGGCACTGATGACATGTCTGATGTGGCGAAAGCCTTGCGATTTGGCATTAAAGACTTTTTAGCGAAACCGTTAGAGGATCATGGTCACCTAGGAAGTGCGATTGCAAATACATTGACAGATTCGTTCGATAACATTTCAGACCAACGAGATTTTTCGAGCCAGTGGTTCTGTGTGGATGATGGGGGAGAGATCCCTGAAGACCAAGAACTGCATTGGCACCTGAATTACCTTCAAGATAACCCAAGCGCAGCAAAAGACTTACTGCATGCGCTGCTTCCAGAGAAAGATACGCGACAAGGCTCATGGCGTTGCAGTTACCGTTTACTGCAATCAACAGAGATGATGCCACTTGTGTTTGACTATGCGTGGATGATGAATGGACAGTTTGCTTTTTACCTCGTCGATTCATCGTCTTCCGATAATGGCGGCTCTGCGACAACATTGTTGGTGAGAGCGCTGTTCCACGATTACATAAGAAACAGAAAAGATTTTAATGTTGATCTCAAAGATATTGCTGAGATCTTAGAGAAGGGGATTCGTTGCTCTAAATGTTCCACCCCAGTGAATGCCTTGTTTGGTGTTGCCGACCTTGCTGAGGGAACCATATCCATTTTGCCTGCGGGTTTAGATGGGCAATGGTCGAATGGTGAATTGAATCAACATATTGCAGCGGGTGAGCGCTTGGGCGAGAACTGTAAGAAGAACTTTATTACGCGGGACCTTCCGATCGAACAGGGCTGCCAACTTTCGTTAAGCTTACTTGGGTCGGCAAATTTTAGTTTAGACATACACCAAGGGTCTACTGATTAACCCTATATTTCCTCGGTTTTTGTGAATAATTGATTAAGGTATAGTTGCGCAAATGGTGTGGCTATGCCTTTTTTGTTAAATGTCGATTTAGCAAAGCGGGTTTGGTTCGCCAGATACTTACCTTTACTAACAAAAACAAGAAGCAATCATGGCAGATAACAAAGACTTTCAAGACCCGTTTAATGTATTCTACTTTTTAGGATTTTTAGCCGCATTTTTAATGATTCCATTGCTACCAGCAACACTTACGTTGATCCGTGTATTCAATGGTTACGCAACATTCTAGTTAAGCTGTCGTCGCCGACTGGTGATAGCTAACTCAAGGAGGCCACAATTAGCGTTCGAGTTTTAAGCCTCAATATTGCTGGTGGCCTCTGTATATTTCTCGCAGTTCTAGGGATAGTTTTGCCCGTTCTGCCAACCACTCCTTTTCTCCTTCTTGCCAGCGCATGCTTCATGCGAAGCAATCCGAAAGTTCATAAATGGATGCATGAGCACAAAACGCTGGGTCCTTTGCTGAATAATTGGTATCAACACGGTGCCGTCACCAAACAAGTTAAAACGCGTGGTGTATTCTTTATCTTGTTGAGTTTTGCGTTATCTATCTACTTTGCCCCTATCATTTGGGTCAAGGCTTTCCTAATTTGCGTACTTGTTATTCTTCTCACATGGTTTATGCGACTTCCAACCCATGAGTTGGTTGCTGACAGCAAAGAAAATCACTACCATTAAGCCAGTGTGCCTGCTTGTATAGCGGGCGTTTATTATTTCAGCAATCAGAGTTATGACTCTCGTTGCAATGAATACCAATCGTACCTTTCCTTAATTCCGAGCGTTGATGTTTGATTCGTTAACGAGAGTTTGGAAAGCGGCCTAATGAAGTGCATAAGATTATGAACACAGAAAAAATCTCTCTGATCAAAGCAAGCATCAAAAGCATTCCTGATTACCCTAAAGCGGGTATTTTGTTCCGTGACGTAACAAGCTTGATGGAAGATCCAGTAGCTTACAAAGCGACTATCGACCTGCTAGCGGAAACCTACAAGGACATGGGCTTTACTAAGATCGTTGGTACTGAAGCTCGTGGTTTCCTATTTGGTGCGCCTTTGGCACTAGAGCTAGGTGTTGGTTTTATCCCTGTTCGTAAACCGGGCAAGCTGCCTCGTGAAACTGTGGCACAATCTTATGAACTTGAGTACGGCACAGATACGCTAGAAATCCATACTGACGCTATCGTTGAAGGGGATAAAGTGTTGATGGTTGATGATTTGCTAGCAACGGGCGGTACGATTGAAGCAACAACAAAGTTGATTCGTCAGCTAGGTGGTGTGGTAGAACACGCTGCATTTGTTATTAACCTTCCAGAAATCGGTGGTGATAAGCGCTTACAAGGCTTAGGTCTAGAAGTGTTTAGCATCTGCGAATTCGACGGTCACTAATCCTTTTCGGAATTATTCATGAGCTATCTTGCGTTAGCGCGAAAATGGCGACCAACCAAATTTAAAGAAGTGGTTGGTCAAGCCCATGTTTTAACAGCATTAGAGAATGCCCTTAGTCAGAATAGGTTGCACCATGCATACCTGTTCAGCGGTACACGAGGTGTCGGTAAAACGACCATCGGCCGTTTGTTTGCTAAGGGACTCAACTGTGAAACAGGCATTACCTCAACCCCTTGTGGTGAATGTGCAACCTGTAAAGAGATCGATGAAGGTCGCTTTGTTGACCTGCTAGAGATCGATGCGGCATCACGTACAAAGGTAGAAGATACCCGCGAGCTTCTGGACAATGTTCAGTACAAGCCTGCACGTGGTCGCTTCAAGGTTTACCTTATCGATGAAGTACACATGCTTTCTAGGCACAGTTTCAACGCGCTTCTAAAGACGTTAGAAGAGCCGCCTGAGTATGTGAAATTCTTGCTCGCAACAACGGATCCACAGAAGCTTCCAGTGACTATCTTGTCGCGTTGTTTGCAGTTCCACCTTAAGCCGATCAGCGTTGATAATATTCACGAGCAGCTCGATCATATTCTTGATCAAGAAGATGTGACATCTGAGTCTCGTGCACTTGGAATGATTGCTCATGCTGCTGATGGCAGTATGCGTGATGCGCTAAGCCTTACTGACCAAGCGATCGCATTGGGTAATGGCAATGTCGTAACAGACACTGTTGCTCATATGCTCGGAACTCTGGATACCGACCAAGCTATCCACTTGCTTGAAGCGATTAGCAGTAAGCAGCCACAGCAAGCGATGGCTTGTATTCAAGCTCTTGCTGAAAATGGCGTTGAGTGGGATGGATTGCTGAGTCAACTTGCGACTCAATTACACCGTTTGGCGATGTATCAAGCTCTGCCGTCTACTTTAGACAAGGCCCAGCCTGATGCTGAAAGGTTGGAACTGCTGAGCAAAGCGTTAAGTCCTCAAGACATTCAGCTTTACT
Source organism: Vibrio sp. 14G-20 (assembly GCF_026241515.1). GTDB lineage: Bacteria > Pseudomonadota > Gammaproteobacteria > Enterobacterales > Vibrionaceae > Vibrio. The sequence continues at coordinate 28,569 of NZ_JAPHPW010000034.1, read as the reverse complement.
ACCAAATCGTGTTGAAAGGTCGCGAAGACTTACCGTTGTCGCCAACCGCTCGTGTTGGTATTGAGATGGTAGTTTTACGCATGTTGGCATTCAGACCTGCGGAGCAAAACGTAGCAACGGCAATCTCGACTCAGTCGACAAGCCCAGCGCTAGCTCCTACAGCTCAGAATCAGGCTCAGAGCGTTGCTCAACCCGTGAGTCAACCTGCGCCAATGGCAGCTCCTAGACAGCCTCAGATGCAACAACAGGCGTCTCAACAGCAAGCTATGCAGCAGCAACCCGTACAACAGGCTCCGCAGCAGAATCCGACACAGTATTCAGATTCGCAAGGTTATGCTGAACACTCAGGCAACCAAGGTTATCCAGAACAGGATTACCCGCATAGCCAGTATGATGCACCACCTGCTTATGATGAGCGTCCAAGCTACGGTGCAGAGCAGCCTCAGCAGCAACAACCGAATTATCAGAACCAGAGTCCGGTTCAACAGCCAAGCGCTGCACCTTCTGCTCCTCCCGTTTCGCAAGAGCAGTCTGCGCGTGCAACTTCGCCTGTAAGTGGTTTACGCCACCAATTGCGCTCTCAACGCAGAGGCAGTGCGGCACCGGAAAACAAAGGGTCAGCGCCAAAAAAGGCTAAAGCGACACCAGCTAAAACTTCAGTTCTTGACCGAGTTGCTCAGCAACACGGTGGCTCTGAGCGGGTGTCGCCAGCTTCTTTATCTGCCTCTTCTGCAGAAAAGGTAACCAATGATAATGAACCTTATCGCTGGAAACCGTCTAAACCTGTAGTGAAAGAGGTGAGCAAAGAGCTTACACCTACTCAGATCAAGCGTGCGTTAGAGCATATTAAGACACCAGAAATGGTCGATAAATTGCTTCAAGAGTCGATTGCTCAAGATGACTGGTCCGCCACGATTCAAAAACTAGAGACAGCCAAGCTTGTTGAACAGTTAGCATTGAACTCAGTGTTTGCTAAAAACGATACGTCAATCACTTTAACGTTAAGAGCGAGCCAAGCTCACTTGAATACGGACCGCGCACAGAGTGAACTATTACAGTCGCTCAATACTGTGCTCGGAGAAGAGTGTCATTTGAGTGTTGAAATCGGTGATGGTGGAGAAACGCCACTAGAATTACGAGAAAGATTGTATCAAGGTAAGTTGAAAGACGCGTTTACCGCTTTAGAAAACGATGCCAACGTACAGTTCATTGAAAGACGTTTTGCCGCTGAACTCGACAGAGACAGCGTTCGTCCTATCTAGAACGTTTTCTCGTTTAGTGATCGGCATATCATCCCAGATAAGCAAATCTGAGAACTGAGCATCGAGGGGTTGAATCACACTGCTTTAACCCCCATTTAAGCTCGTATAGCTTAATTAATTTTAATAAACCAATTAGACCAGAGAGTATTAACATGTTTGGTAAAGGCGGTATGGGCAACATGATGAAGCAAGCCCAGCAAATGCAAGAGCGCATGCAAAAGCTTCAAGAAGAAATCGCAAATATGGAAGTTACAGGTGAGTCAGGTGCTGGCCTTGTAAAAGTAACGATCACTGGTAGCCACAGCGTTCGCCGTGTTGATATCGATGAAAGCCTAATGGAAGACGATAAAGAGATGCTTGAAGATCTTATCGCTGCTGCTTTCAACGATGCGGCTCGTCGCGTTGAAGAAACTCAAAAAGAGAAAATGGCTAGCGTAACTGGCGGAATGCAACTTCCACCAGGTATGAAGATGCCTTTCTAAGAAACTATTTCTAAAGGTTTATTCAAGCTGCGGTTTATCTTGAGTAGATCGTTACTTGAAAATTAGAACGGTTAAATATGCGTACCAGTCATATGCTGGAGCATTTGATGGAGGCCTTACGTTGTCTACCTGGGGTTGGCCCCAAGTCGGCGCAGCGTATGGCCTTTCATTTGTTACAGCGCGATAGAAAAGGCGGCCTACAGTTGGCTGAAGCTCTTAGCCAAGCAATGACCGAAATTGGTCACTGTAATGAGTGCCGTACTTTTACTGAAGAAGATACTTGCCACATTTGTACCAATCCTAAACGTCAGGAAAATGGTCAAATCTGTGTAGTAGAGAGCCCTGCAGACATTGCAGCTATCGAAGCAACTGGCCAATATTCTGGTCGTTACTTTGTTCTTATGGGTCACCTTTCACCACTTGATGGTATTGGTCCAAGTGATATCGGTCTCGATGTGCTGGACTACCGCTTACGACGTGGTGATATCTCTGAAGTAATCCTAGCGACCAACCCGACAGTTGAAGGGGAAGCAACAGCGCACTACATTGCTGAGCTATGTAATGCCCATGAAGTGAACGCAAGCCGTATTGCTCATGGTGTTCCCGTTGGTGGTGAGCTAGAGCTGGTGGATGGCACCACGCTTTCGCACTCATTACTCGGTCGTCATAAGATCTAAAAAAGCCGCTTGGTGATGATTCACCAAGCGGCTTTTTCTTTTATTGCTTTAGACGTTTTTTTCGAGCTTAATCTGACCCTCTCACTGCTTTGTATATCATCGCGCCAATCACGGCACCAATGATTGGAGCAACCCAGAATAGCCATAGTTGCGAAACAGCCCAATCACCGACAAATACAGCCACGCCGGTACTTCGAGCGGGGTTCACAGAAGTATTCGTTACAGGGATACTGATAAGGTGGATTAAGGTTAAACAAAGACCAATTGCGATAGGTGCAAACCCAGCAGGTGCTTTTGAATCAGTCGCGCCCATAATCACGAATAGGAACACCATGGTCATGACCACTTCACAAACGAGAGCCGCTGTGAGCGAGTAGCCGCCCGGTGAGTGTTCACCATAACCATTGGAAGCAAATCCTGACGCCGTAGCATCAAAGCCAGCTTGGCCTGAAGCAATCACAAATAACACGCCACCTGCGATAATACCGCCAATCACTTGGGCAATAATATAAGGTGCGACATCTTTGGCATCAAAGCGTCCGCCACTCCAAAGGCCGATAGTAACAGCAGGGTTGAGGTGACAACCGGATATATGACCGATAGCGAAAGCCATGGTCAGCACTGTTAAACCAAAGGCAAGAGAGACTCCGAGCAAGCCAATTCCCACATCGGGAAAAGCAGCGGCTAAGACGGCACTACCACAACCACCCAACACCAACCAAAACGTACCAAACATTTCTGCGATATACCTATTCATAACGATCCTTATTAATCTGTACCAGTATCAACAAGATAGTTTAGATTTCGCAACTTTGTGAAATCTTGGGCATATAGGAGGTAGAAAAGGGTAAATACGCTTAGGTAATTGCTTCTAATTCGATCAGGTTATCAAGAGCTTCTTGGTCGGTCTTACCACAAATGACAGGGCAGGCTTTGAACTGATGGCACACTTTCGGGCGTGAAGGTTGACCGAATAATTTACACAGATCTTGTTCATTTAATTGAATGCAGCGCACGCCTGCAGGCTTGCCATTAGGCATTCCAGGAATAGCAGATGTAATACTTGGAGCGATACAACAAGCTCCACAACCTAAACGACATTCCATCAAATTAAACTCACTAAATAACAGGGTGCGCGATAGTAGCAAAAAATAATGGGAGTGACAGCTATTGATTGGATCAAAGAATGAACAATTATTATCCTTGAACTTTTTATGGGCTAGCGGTATAACACGCACCCCAGTAAAAGAGTAAGAAGTAATCCTATGACGAATCCATTTTGGCAAGAAAAAACACTAGAGCAGATGACCGAGAATGAGTGGGAATCACTGTGTGACGGCTGTGGTAAGTGTTGCCTGCATAAGCTAATGGATGAAGATAGCGATGAAGTGTACTACACCAATGTCGCGTGTAGCTGGTTAAACGACAAAACATGTTCATGTAAAGATTACCCAAACCGCTTCACTTCAGGTGAAGAGTGTTTGAAGCTAACTCGTGACAAGATCGATGAGTTTCATTGGTTACCAGACACTTGTGCTTACCGTCTTCTATCAGAATCTAAGCCGATCCCAGAATGGCACCCATTGATCACTGGATCAAAAACAGAGATGCATGCAGCTGGTGAAAGCGTACGCAACAAAGTGGTATATGAAATTGATGTTGTCGATTGGGAGGACCACATCCTGAACCACCCGAACCGTTAGTTGCTGATTAGTAGCAAATGACCCGAATAAAAAAAGGCTCACATTTCTGTGAGCCTTTGTCGTATTTAGGAGGGTCCAAATCAATGGACTGCGTCATGGCTAATGTCAAGCAAGCGGTAAGTCTGCAACCACCTGATTGAACGTGATACGAGCATTCTGAGCTTGCTCAGATAACTCGATCTTTTTCGCTTGTGCGGCACTAAGATTACTCTCGGCCTGCTCAAGTGCTTGTTGTAGGTTCTCTGGTAACTCGTGAGTCTCCATTTGTGAACCTTGCTCTAACACATAAGCGCGAATTTCTTTCTTCACTGCGGCAAGTTCTGTATAAGCAACACGCTCAAGTTCTGCGGCTTCTTGCGCAGCGTCTCTTTCTTTCTCAAATTGAGCCAACGCCATACCTTCTGCAGACCATGGATCCATGTCTGGCAGTTCTTCGATGTTAATCGTTGGTTCGATGTATGCGTCTTGATGGCGTAGGTCGAGGTTAGTTGCACGAACTGCAGAGATCATCAGCATCACAGAGATAGCCAATAGCGGTAAACCACCAACAATTGCTGCGGTTTGTAGTGTACTTAGGCCACCCAAGAACATCAGAATCGTTGGTAAGAACGACAGAGTGAATGCCCAGAACATACGGTTCCAACGCATTGGTTCTTCAGTCACATTATTCTGAACTACAGACGCAAGGATGTATGAGATAGAGTCAAATGTCGTTGCTGTAAAGATGATACAAAGCAAAGTGAATACTGCGATAACTAGAGTGCTCATCGGCAACTGCGCTAGCATCGAGAAGATTGCTTTGGTTGCGCCTTCTGCATTCAGGATAGCAACCACATCTAGCTCACCAGAAAGCTGAAGTGATAAGCCGTAGTTACCTAGAATCATGAAGAACAAGAAACAACCCAGTGAACCAAAGAAGATAGAACCTGACACCATTTGTTTAATGGTTCTGCCGCGAGAAATACGCGCAACAAACAGACCCATACTCGGTGCAAATACTAGCCACCATGCCCAGTAGAAAATCGTCCAGTCTTGTGGGAAGTGGGTGTTTTCAAATGTACCGTAGCCACCAAATGGTTCCGCCCATGTCGCCATCACGAAGAAGTTAGACAGTAGACGACCAATTGAATCTAGGCCGGTTTCAAGCATGAAAATAGTTGGACCCGCAATCAGTACGAAAACCAACAGACCCATCGCACCCCAGAAGTTGATATTACTTAGAATCTTGATGCCTTTTTCCAATCCAGCATAAGAAGAGTAAGCAAAAATCGCAGTACAAACTAAAAGTACCATCACTTGCGTTAGGTTGTTTTTAGGTAGACCGAATAGGTGATTCAGACCTTCAGTAATAAGAGGAGCGGCTAAACCTAATGTTGTCGCTGCGCCGCCAAGTAGACCGAAAATGAATAGGATATCGACGATTTTTCCAGGTACGCCTTTACTGCGGTGCTCACCAAGAACCGGCATTAACGCGCTAGAGATCTTTAGAACAGGCTGTTTACGCACATAGAAAAAGTAAGCAATAGGAATTGCAGGGATTAGGTAGATAGACCAAGCAATTGGTCCCCAGTGGAACAAGCCGTAAGTTGCTGCCCAACGAACCGCTTCTTCACTGCCCGGCTCTAGTTGGAAAGGAGGTGATTGGTAGTAGTAAGCCCACTCAATACAGCCCCAGTACAGGATACTTGCCCCGATACCACCACAAAATAGCATTGCTGCCCATGATGCCGTTTTGAATTCAGGCTCTTCATCAGCTTCGCCCAGTTTAATCTGTCCCATATCACTGAACACAACGTAAACCATAAATGCACAAGCCGCGAGACCTAGCGCAAGATATAGAAATCCTAGTTGATCAGTCATGAATGTTTTCGCAACCGCAATCCAGTCTGCGCCCTGAGTTGGGAACAAAATGAGCGGGAAAACTATCGTGAGTAGGAGTGCAATAGCACCAAAGAAGGTTGGCTTATCAATAAGCTCAAAAGTGTTTTTCACGAGTATTATTCCATTAAAATGAGAGAGGAATTATGAAGTGAACTCGTTTTTTAGAACAAATCGGGTCTATTGTCGTGACGACAAATTGCTTTTGGCAAAAAGTAATAGGCAAGGCGTGAAGTGCCAATGCAAAAGAGGGCAGTGGAAGGGATAGTATAGAGCGAGCGGAATGTTATATCAGAGCGAGAAGAATGCCACCAACGGTTGCCGCTGCGGACAGGTATTGCCCTGCTGAATAAGAACCATCGTCTTCTTCTTCGATCTTGTCTGGGTGATCCATACCTAGAGCGCCATGAGCAAATGACTCAACCTTATCGGTCACGGTTTCGTTTTCTGCTTCGATTTTCTTCGCTTCTTTATCGATTTCTTTAAGAGCAGATAATAGGGCTTTGCCCTCATCAGAGAGCTTAACGGTATTTTGCTCAACCTTAAGAGGGGCGGGCTTTTCAGCTTCGGTACTCTTGGTTTGTGTGTTCATTTGCGAAGGTGAATACAGCTGAGTGTTACTCGTTCCTACTGGCGTCATATCGCTCTCCTTACCTATCCTTAAATATAGTATCGGCAGAGGTGTGAAAAACTTGTGCAATTAATCATCGATAGTGATGTTTTTTTATTCGCACATTATATTTTCTTCTGCTTAATCAAAACTGCTTGGTATTTAAGCAATTCCTATGCCGATATTTATATTTGTCTTGGAGCGTTTTTGAGCAAACTCTTAAGGTGTCAGACTTAAACTTAAATACGCTTAAGTCTGACTCGCGAGTTTAATCGCACTTAAGATCGGCGCCACGCTTAGATAGGTGCTTGTATGCTTTCATTCGATTCTCTTTCTGAACAAAGCGCGCCGGTGGAGAAAGTACTTTTAGTTGGTAATCCGTAGTATCCGGTGAGAACTCAGCAACCGGGCTGATAACTGCCACTTTTAGATCAGGGTTACGACGTAGAATCGAAGCCGCCGTGCCTAAACCACCTTCTGTGTGGAACTTACCCGCTACATGAATTACTTGCTTATCTGGGTTCGATGCCAGGTAATCAACGATTGATTCAGCCATGGTCTCGTCCCACGTAACCTGAGCGGCAAACTGCTTTTCTGTTTGCTCTGGCGTACCGTGATGCATGGAAGCCATGAACTTTTCTTTGTAAGGGCTATCGCCAATATTAACCTCAGTCGCAACCCACTCTCGCTGTTCTGAAGAAAGCTGCTCTAGGTAAGGCAATCCCTTACGGCCAATACACTGAACGAAAGGCTTTGGAGCGTTTGCTGCGATAACATCTAAATCATTCGCTTTTGCGAACTCAACTAATGCACGGTAATCACTTTCGTAATTTGGCCATGCAGCAGCTTGAGAGATAAGAACCTGTTCACCAATCTCATCATTTAGATATTGATTCAGGGTACCTTGATGTTCTCGAGTGAATTGTTCCATTGAAAGCGCAATGTTTGATGTTGCGTTGCGGCGAGCTTTTAAGAAGTCGGTTTGGAAACGGTGAATTGCCGAGTGAGTGTGCCATTCGCCAATAAGAACCACATCAGCGTCAATCAGCTGCTCGGGTAAAGCATTGAGAGAAAGCGTTTCACCTTGTGGAGAAGCAAACTGGTAATCATAGAATGTGGAAACGGTTTCCGCTTGCGTGTTAGCCACTTGTTGAGAAGTGCTGTTTGAAGGTTGATTAGCACAAGCTGTAAGCAGGGTAGCTAATCCGATAAGAATAATACGTTGCATGAAATGCCTCCTTGAAGAACACGCATATTAAAGGAGGCAAGATGACATTTCAATGCAAACGATAATCAATATCAGTTAAATCTGTTTGCGATACACTCTCAGCATAAAGTCCGCTTCACAGTTGAATTGCTCAGCTTCGGTGAGTTGTTGTTTAAACTCCTCTGTCGCTTTCCAAGCAAACGGCGTCATCTGTAGCAGGTCGAATGCATCTGACCCCGATAGTTCCATCATATAGTTTAGTTGCTCTTGGTGCTCAAGCGTAAAACCTTCGATCACTTCTGGATCTTCGTCATGCAAGCGAACGCCGTCATAAATAGCATCACGCAGTTGGTATAGGTGTCGACTGGCTGGTGTCACGGTGATCACGACGCCATTATCTTTGATGGTGCGTTGCAGCTCTTCAGCCTTACATGGCGCGTAAATGCGCAGAATGCCATCTAAGCTGCTTTCAGCAAAGGGTAGGCGATGGCTAGAGGCAACTGAGAAGTCGACAGCAGGGTAGCGCTTAGCGGCGTATTTGATAGCAATCTTAGAAATATCTAAGCCAAAAATCGCACCGTTATTATTTTGAAGATTCAACGCGATTTCGTTGGTGTAATACCCTTCGCCACAGCCAATATCCAACAGGCTAGGATCCGTGTCTGGCAGGTAGCTTGAGCATAAACCGACGACTGATTGGCGCATTGGATCGTAATGGTTACCTTCAAGGAAGCGACGACGTGCCTGCATCATCTCTTTGTTGTCACCAGGATCTTTTGAGCGTTTGTGGTGTGCTGGCATCAAATTGACATAGCCTTCTTTCGCTAGGTCGAACTGATGGTTCTTTTCACACTTAAACGTACGATCGTGTTGAGATAAAGGTTGGTGACACAAAGGGCATTGGTAAGTCATGACGATCTCAGAGGCATATAGTTGGGCGCAGATTCTATCAAAAAGGTCAGCATCAGGCTAAATAAAAAAGCCAAGAAGACCAGTCATTAGAGTGGTGATTTTACGGCTTATCATAATAAAAATCATAGCTTAGGTTTAGGTCACGTTTATCTCCGTTTTTTCTGGGTATCGTCTACCTTTCCCTACTGTTTAATTAGAAGCTGATATGACAAAGAAAATCATCCTAGATACAGATCCGGGCATCGATGATGCAATGGCCATCCTATTTGCAGAGGCTCACCCTGAGATTGAGCTAATGGGCATTACTACGGTTTATGGTAATGCGACGATAGACAACGGTACTCAGAATGCACTCTATTTGAAGCAGAAATTTGGTATGGAGGCACTTGTAGCAAAGGGTACTGATAAGCCCTTGGTTAGAGATCCCGTTGGAGCTACGGTTGTGGTGCATGGCGAAGCAGGGTTTGGTGATGTGAAAGCGCCAAGTTCGCTAGAGTTTACAGCGATTGAAAAGCCGGCTTATCAGTTCATTATCGACAGTGTTCGAGCTGAACCGGGAGAGATCACTCTTGTGGCTGTAGGCCCTCTTACTAACCTTGCGCTTGCTCTGGAAGCGGACCCTGAAATCGTCGACTTAGTAAAGGAAGTGGTCATTATGGGCGGTGCATTTGGTGAAAATGACCACAGAGGTAATGTGACTCCATTTGCTGAAGCTAATATTCACGATGACCCTCATGCTGCCGACAAGGTATTTACTGCCTCATGGCCTGTTGTAATTATCGGTCTTGATGTTACTGAGGAGAGCTTTTTTACTCGCCAATACCTTGATGATTTAAGGGATAATGCTGGAGAGGTCGGGCAGTTCGTCTGGGATGTTAGCCGTTACTATTTAAAGTTCTATTCCGAAAAAGTGGGAATGGAAGGGTGTCATGTTCATGATCCATCAGCGATTGCTTATGTTATCCAACCTTCTTTGTTTGAATGTCGAAGTGGTGCCGTTAGGGTTGTCACGGATGGCCCTGCGGAAGGTATGACGATTCAAAAAAGCGACCAACGTAGTTATATGAACGATGAATGGAGTTCGTTCCCTGCACAAAAAGTAGGTGTCAAAGTAGACGACACGGCGCTGTTGGCACTCTATAGAAAAACGTTAGTTCAATATTCACAGAGCTAAGCCTTGCCATTTAGTACTCGATAGTTCTAATCCTATGGTACTGGGTACTCAACAGCTATAAAAAAGGCCGGGGTTAACCGGCCTTTAATGTGTATTACTGTACTTAATTCGTTACTGAACTACTTACCAAACTGGTTACTGAGCAGCAATCACCGTAATCAACTGGTGGCTTTCGCCTGGCTGTAACGTTTTGCCTGCTTCTAGGCTTGGTGCGTGCAGTGTTGATTCAACACATAGCATGGTTAGGTAACCGTCGTCTTGCATGTCGCCCATACTGGTTGCGCCTTCCGCCCACGGGTTCCACAGTACTGCAGAGTTATGGCCGTGGTTTTCAACTGTTAGAGTGCGATCCAGCTTCTTGTCAGCAACAAAGATTTGCGCTTCTGGCTGAGTGTAAACACGGTCAATCGTATCCGTTAGCACAAGTTCAGAACCACCTTGGCAGATTTTGCCACCTTGTAGGCTATCAATGTACTCAGCGCCCATACCTGTGGTCGTTGTATTGTAGATATCGCCAACGTTTAGGTAAGTGTGCAGCGCACCAGAGAAAGTCCATGGTTGAGAATCTGTATTCTTCACATCTAATGTTACTTTTAGCTCATCGCCAATCTCAACATTTAAACGCGCATCGAACTGATGAGGCCATACTGCCAGCGTCTCTTCACTAGGCTTTAGGACTAAGCTTACAATCACACCAGCTTCGCTTTCGCGGTGCTCAACTAATTGCCATTCGCTTGAGCGAGCAAAGCCATGTGCAGGAGCTGCAATGCGGCCAAACCAAGGCCAACATACTGGAATACCACCGCGCAGTGCTGTTTTTCCATCGAATTTAGCTTGTTGGCTCATCCAAATCAGGTCTTCTTGGCCTTGTGGTTGGAACGACACAACATGGCCGCCAAACAGTGAAATCGCTGCGTTTGCTTTATCGTGGATAACACGAACCAGTTTTACACCTTCGTGTTCAACGATAGTGACGTTGTCAGAAAGTACAGCCAGTGCAGGTAGAGTTGATAAATCCATTACATGATCCTTCTAAGGAAATTGAATTCAAATGCTGACTAGAGCGGTGCTTGTACTCTCATGATTAACAAGCAAGAGTCAGTATTAGAATTGAATTTTGCGTTTGGCTATCTCGGTAAACTTAGATAGACGCGGTTTAAAAGATAGCAGGTATTAAAAAGGCGACACTAAGGTCGCCTTTTTCAAAGTCTGCTCAAAACAGTCTTCGCTAATGCTTATCTAAAGCTATTTCTAAAAAGAGATTACTTAGAGATGTGAGCGATTAGGTCTAGAACTTTGTTTGAGTAACCGATTTCGTTGTCGTACCAAGATACAACTTTAACGAATTTGTCAGTTAGAGCAACACCAGCTTTAGCATCGAATACTGAAGTTTGAGTTTCGCCGATGAAGTCTTGAGAAACAACTTGGTCTTCTGTGTAACCTAGAACGCCAGCCATTTCGCCTTCAGAAGCTTCTTTCATTGCAGCACAAATTTCTTCGTAAGATGCAGCTTCTTTTAGGTTAACTGTTAGGTCAACTACAGATACGTTAGCAGTTGGTACACGGAAAGCCATACCAGTTAGAAGGCCGTTTAGTTCTGGAAGAACAACGCCTACAGCTTTAGCAGCACCAGTTGAAGATGGGATGATGTTTTGAGAAGCACCACGGCCACCGCGCCAGTCTTTAGCAGAAGGGCCATCTACAGTTTTTTGAGTTGCTGTAGTAGCGTGAACTGTAGTCATAAGACCAGACTCAATGCCCCACTTATCGTTAAGTACTTTAGCGATAGGTGCAAGACAGTTAGTAGTACAAGAAGCGTTAGAAACGATGTCTTGACCAGCGTAAGATGCTTGGTTAACGCCCATTACGAACATTGGAGTTGCATCTTTAGAAGGACCAGTAAGAACAACTTTCTTAGCACCAGCAGTGATGTGCTTACGTGCAGTCTCGTCAGTTAGGAAAAGACCAGTAGCTTCAGCAACAACGTCTACGTTGATTGCGTCCCACTTAAGTTCTTCTGGGTTACGCTCAGCTGTAACACGTACAGTTTTACCGTTAACGATTAGGTTACCGCCTTCAACTTCAACAGTACCGTTGAAACGGCCGTGAGTTGAGTCGTACTTAAGCATGTATGCCATGTATTCAACGTCGATAAGGTCGTTGATACCAACAACTTCGATGTCATTGCGCTCTTGCGCTGCACGGAATACGAAACGACCGATACGGCCAAAACCATTAATACCTACTTTGATAGTCATTGTAGTTGCTCCACAACTTAATTTCTGATTAAAGATAACTGGTAGTAAAATTACAGAATCCAGTATACATCTGCAATAGATAATCCGACTTAACTTGTTTAATGTCAAAAAAAAGCGACGCTTTTCTTAACAATTGGGTGTAAGTGGTTGAAAATTGACCATTGCAAGTGGCTCTGTACCCTTCCAGTTGGGTAAAATACCCCTAAATGATGATTCACTTATGAGTGTATATGTACAATGTTTCCTGGTGAGAAAGTATGTGCTACAAAACGACTGATATGCAAGCCTTTATAGAAAAAAGTAAATATAATAACTGAGAATGTGGAGAGATATTAACGTGATTCAAAAGGGAGGAAATATGATAAAGCCTGATGAATACTGGCGTGAACGCTTAACAGACGACGAATTTGCAGTGTGTCGTGAACGTGGTACTGAAGCCCCATATAGCGGTAAGTTACTGCACAACCATAAGACTGGCGTCTATAGCTGCACATGCTGTGAAAGCCCTTTGTTTCTGTCGGATAACAAATATGACTCTGGGTGTGGTTGGCCAAGCTTTGATGCCCCAGTGAATGATGAAGCAGTACGCTATATAGAAGATCTAAGTCACGGAATGAAGCGTGTAGAGATCCGTTGTACCGCCTGTGATAGCCATTTAGGTCACGTTTTTCCTGATGGTCCGAAGACCACAGGTGAACGGTTCTGTGTTAATTCAGTGTCGTTAATTTTCAACAAAAATGACGAAAGTACGAAATAACTTGTAACTATTGTCTAATCCTTACAGGTCGCATTTGTCGATTTAGGAATGCTGAAACGCCCAAGATTTCAGATTTAACTCTAGTACAAATAAAAACAGCTACCAAAAAGGTAACTGTTTTTATTTTCAGCCCTAAACCACCTACTTCAGTAGGTGGTTATCATTCAGTTTGGCTTTGCCTGTAGTTCTACCCATGTTAAATGCTCCCTTGATTTTTAGCGAAGTCAAAGAGGACAAATAACATGAGCAGATATAATCAAGCTTCCCACGTATTTTGGAGATGTCAATATCACATAGTGTGGACACCAAAGTATCGATTTAGGATTTTGAAAAACAATGTAGGTAAAGAAGTTTATCGATGTATAAACGTTTACTGTAATCAACTTGGATGTGAAGTCGTTGAATTAAACGTTCAAGTTGACCACGTGCACTTGGTAGTAAAAGTTCCGCCTAAGTTATCGATATCCAAGTTGATGGGCGTATTGAAAGGCAAAATAGCTTTAAAACTCTTTAGTAAATTTCCATATTTAAGGAGAAACAAACTCTGGGGTAACCACTTTTGGCAAAGGGGCTATTTTGTCGATAGCGTAGGGGTTAATGAAGAAATCATTCGACGCTATGTAAGACATCAAGAGAAAAAAGAGCGCGTGGAGTAGCAGCAACTGGCGTTGGACTAAACAAAGGCCCCCTTTTAGGGGGCTCACACAAAGCCACCTTCTTTAGAAGGTGGTAATTTACTTGAAAGCAGGTGAATAAGAAGCTTAAGTAAGAACACTATAAATGAAGCGATCAGTAACTCGGGACGATTGAAGGGCTGTAAATTCCATCCTCAATCGCTTCGACGATGTTGTCTGCGTCTTTATTTAGCTTCTTATAGGTTGCCTTGTCGAAATGGTACAACACCGTGAGCTCGGCTTCAGAAGCAATCGGTACATCAAAGTCTTTGGCAACCATCGCCCAAACGTACGCTTTTTCCATATGCCCTAAGCTGTGGTTGATACTGGCCATTGACTTGAAGATTTCAGTGTTGGCTACCGAGCCATTAGAAAGCGTTAACGCATTATTGAGTAGCTTAAGTGTCTTTATATGATTGCGGGTAGTATAGAAGGTTGCCAAGGCATATTGCATCTCGGCTGTGTTTAACGCTTCAGTGCCTTCTAGTTGTAGGAAGCTGCGTCTGGCATTGGTGTCCCCAGTTTGCGACCACAAGAAGTAAAGCGTTTCCGGTGTATCAGATTTCGATAGCTCATCAACAATGCGCTCAGACTCTTCGATACTGTGCATTAAAGAGGTAAAGCGACGCTCTTGCAGCTTAGATTGATCGATCGTTTCGATCTGCGCCGCGAGTTCTAGGCACTTTTTGTAGGCAGTGACTAATTCGAATTCTTTGATTTTGTTGATTTCGGTGGGTTGCTTCTGAACTTCAAATCGATGCCAGATGAGGTCGGTACGTGCGACACGACATTGCCCATCGTTCATGTTCAATTGTTCACACTGAAGACCCGGATTGCTTTGGCACAGTTGATCGGTATTTTTGTTCCCTTCAAGACACCCAACCAGAGTGAAAGGCAATAGGCTAATCGCCAACCATTTCATAATTTTCATATTCCTTCACTTGTGATCAGATGCACTTATTATTGGTCAGGTTCTTGACTCAATTCTGTTACGGGTTATTTTCTGGTGAAAATTGTTAAAACTAAGGCTTTACCATGGATGCAGAACAACTTCTTAGCGCAATGACACCCGAGGTCTACGAACGTTTAACCTACGCAGTTGAAACGGGTAAATGGCCAGAAGGTACGGCGCTCTCAAAAGAACAGCGCGACTCGTGTATGCAAGCGGTTATGTTATACCAATCTAAACATAACTCTGAAGCTCAACATATGACAATTGCAGCTGGTGGTGAGATTAGCTTTAAATCTAAGTCTGAACTAAAGAAACAGTTTAAGTCAGATCAAGAAGACATTGTTAGGGTTAACCCGAATCATTAAGCTTAAATTACAACAAAGGGGTGGCAATGTGCCACCCCTTTTAGTTTAACTCGTTTATTTATAAGCAATAAAACGATTTAGTTCACGTTAAGCCGCCGTTATTATCATCGAATAACTGGGGTTAACGTGAAACCTTGAATGGGTTATAAGCTCATCTCACCGCGCAACACTTGTTGCATCTGAGCCTTCACTTCTTCGTAGCCTAGGTTTTGGCTTAACAGATAATGCAACTTCGCCAATGCCGCTTCTGGTGTCATATCGTAACCACTCACCACGCCCGCTTCTGCCAGTGCACAACCTGTCGCGTAACCACCCATGTTGACTTTACCTGCCAAACACTGAGTTAGGTTCACCACAATAACACCGCGCTCTGAGGCATCTTTCAGGTGCTGAAGCAGCTCTGGGTTTTGTGGTGCGTTACCCACACCAAAAGTAAGCAGAATCATCGCGTTAACAGGTTGTAATAGCGTGTTGCGGATCACTTCGTGTGAGATGCCTGGGTACATAGTGATTACGCCGATAGGTTGCGGAGTAATGTTATGAACCTTGAAAGCACCTTCAGGTTGTTCGTTTACCTTGACGTTATTGCTAAGTTGGATATTGATACCCGCTTCTAGCAATGGATTCAGGTTTGGAGACGTGAACGCATTGAAGCCATCTGCGTGTGATTTTGTGCTGCGGTTACCACGCATCAACTTGTTGTTGAAGAACAGTGTCACTTCGTTGATTGGGTAGTTTGCTGCAATGTGTAGCGCATTCAGCAGGTTTGCTTGTCCGTCTGAACGAAGCTCTGCTAATGGAATCTGAGAGCCCGTAACAATCACAGGTTTGTCGAGGTTTTCAAGCATGAAAGACAGTGCTGAGGCAGTGTAAGCCATAGTGTCTGTACCATGCAGGATAACGAAACCATCGTACTTATCGTAATTCGCGCGAATGTCATCAGCGATAGTCTGCCAATCAAGTGGCGTCATATCTGAAGAGTCCATTAATGGAGAGTATTCGTGAATGGTGTACTCAGGCATCTCTGGGCGATGGAATTCAGGCATGCCAGCTAGCTGCTTATCCATGAAACCTGCGACAGGAACATAGCCGTGGTCAATAGACTTCTGCATGCCAATTGTGCCGCCGGTGTACGCGATATAGATGTGTTTTCTTTCCATGGCGATTAATACTTAGTGTGATGTAGGGAACAGGGGGGCGATTATAGCGAATTATCATGCAATAAAAAGAGGCACCTCACACAGAGGCACCCCTTAGTTATTGAGTTATTGGCTCAACTTATTGAACTTGGCAATTTAAGCAGAAAGCGTATCGGCCTTGTGGGTCGTTAAAGTTGCCTAACAGCTGGCTATCTTGAGCTAACTGCTGAGTAACCGGCTGTAAACTGCTTGGTATCATCGATTGAATATCTAGGCCTATCGACATCTGAACTTGGTTCATAAATTCTTGAATAAATTGTTCAGTGGCCGAAAGTGGCTCTTCTACCCAGTAGATGTTGTAACTTTCAAGCTCTGCAAGTGAAGCTGCTGCTGCAACCGCATCATCGAAATCACCAATCTCATCGACTAAGCCTTTCTGAATCGCATCTTGACCTGTCCAAACTCGACCTTGAGCAATCTTGTCGACAGCATCGACTTCTAGGCCGCGATTTTCTCCAACTAGGCTGATGAATCGGCGGTATCCGTTTTCAATGCCCATTTGGAACGCGTCTTTCGCGCCATCGCTAAGCCCAGTCGTAATACCAAGACCAGAGAAAGGTGAGGTGCCAACGCCATCAGTGTAAACACCAATATCGTTCAACCCTTTTTCGAAGGTGGTGATAACACTGAAGATACCAATTGAACCCGTTAGTGTGGTTGGCTGAGCTAGGATCTTGTCCGCGCCCATCGAAATCCAGTAACCACCAGAAGCCGCAAGGCTAGACATCGACACAACAACCGGTTTACCCGCTTGCTTGATCGCTTCTATTTCATTACGGATAACTTCAGAAGCAAAGGCACTGCCACCTGGGCTATCGACACGAAGTACAACTGCTTTCACTTTATCGTCGTTACGTGCTTGGCGCAGTAGGGCTGCTGTGGTGTCTCCGCCAACGGTGCCACGCGGTTGCTTGCCATCCATAATTGCGCCGCTCGCTACAATCACGGCAACGTCGTGTGATTCACTGGTCATATCTGGAAGCATGGTTGTACGGTATTCGTAGTAACCAAACGCGTTGTAGCTGTCTTGGCCGTCACTGCCGAAAACATCGGCAAGCTCTAGTCGAACTTGCTGGCGTGTCGCTAGCTCATCCACTAAGCCAAGTTTCTCGGCCAGTTTTGCAATGTCACCGTCTACAGACTCAAGTTCTTTCAAGAAGGTGTCCATGCTTGGATTTAGTGTTTTAGCGTCGATCTGACGGTTGTGGCTGACGTCATCAACGTACGCACCCCATAGTTGGCTTAACCAACGAGAAGCGGACTCTTTCGCTGCGTCTGACATGTCATCACGAATGAAAGGCTCAATAGCTGACTTATAAGTACCCACACGGAACACGTGCGTGTTTACGTCTAGTTTCTCTAACAACGTTTTGTAGTAAAGCGAGTAAGCGCTATAGCCTTTAAGAAGAACCCCACCATCTGGTGATAGGAAGACCTTAGTTGCGTAGCTGGCTAGGTAGTATTGGCTTTGATTGTAAAAGTCACCCACCGCATAAATTGGTTTGCCTGTTGCTTTGAACTCATTCAATGCTTTAGCAATGTAGCGTAGCTTGGTCAGGTTGGTTTCTGGCAACTCTTTGAGTGCTAAAACGATACCTGTAACCTTGTCATCGTCTTTTGCGTAGCGAATCGTTTCAACGATATCAAACAGGATGTTCTCTTTTGGAAGGTCTTTGCCAAGCAGTGAACCTGTGACCGAATCCATCGGATTGATATAACGGCTTTGTTCCACAATAGGACCAGACAGGTTAAGCACCAGAGCTGAATCCTGTGGAACCGTCGGTTGAGCCGTATCTGAATGGAAGTACACAAAGTAGATGATGGCGATACTGAGTAAAAAGAATAGGTTAACCAGCGCAAGACGTACAAACGTAATGAGCTTCCAAATCCCTTTAAAGATCATGCCTATAAATTTGAATATTTTTTTCATTCTGTCTCCGCAGTGAGATCACGTCGCTTTAACAAGCCGTAGTACCATTAATCTCAATAATATGAACTGCTTAGTATCCTACGATAATTCCCAAGCTCAAACTACACCAAGAATTGTTAATCGATATATATTCTCATTAAGTGTAGACAGATTAAGGGTTTCTGAACGATTAATACCTTCAGCATTATGATCGGTGTTACAAAAATGTAAACGGTTGTTTGAACTTTTGGTGATTGAGTTATATTGTGGTCAGACCACAAGGATATAATAATAGAAGTGATGTCTGCCATGTACCCACATTTACTCGAACCACTCGATCTTGGATTTACTCAGTTACGTAACCGTGTATTGATGGGATCAATGCACACGGGTTTAGAAGAAAATAAAGAAGGCCTCCACAAGCTTGCCGCGTTTTATGAAGAGCGAGCAAAAGGAGGCGTTGGCCTTATTGTTACCGGTGGTTTCTCTCCTAATTTACGTGGCAGATTGACCCCATTTAGTGCTGAGTTCAGTAAAGTTAAGCACGCAAAAGCTCACCAAGTTGTTACCGAGGCCGTGCATAAGCATGGCGGTAAAATTGCCCTTCAGTTGCTGCATGCTGGCCGCTATGCAATGCACCCATTCGCGCAAAGTGCTTCGGGCATCAAAGCGCCAATCGCCAAGTTTGCACCGAGTGAAATGAGCCCTCGTCAAATTAAAAAGACCATAGGTGCTTTTGCCAACAGTGCAGAGCTAGCTCAGGTTGCTGGTTATGACGGCATTGAAATCATGGGCTCTGAAGGTTACTTGATTAACCAATTTATCTGTAAACGTACCAACATGCGTTATGACGAATGGGGCGGTTCTTATGAGAAGCGCATGCGTTTCCCATTAGAGATCGTTAAATCGATTCGCGAAGCGGTGGGTAAAGATTTCATCATTATTTTCCGCTTATCGATGCTGGATTTGGTTGAGCAAGGCAGCACGTTCGAAGATGTTGTACTTTTGGCTCAGAAGCTAGAAGAAGCGGGCGTGACCATTATCAATACTGGTATTGGTTGGCATGAAGCTCGTGTCCCGACTATTGCGACACAAGTTCCAAGAGGAGCATTCTCTTGGGTGACGGAAAAAGTTAAACCATACGTGTCGATCCCAGTGGTGACATGTAACCGTATCAACACGCCAGAAGAGGCCGAACGTATCCTCAGTTCAGGACAGGCCGACATGGTATCAATGGCTCGTCCATTCTTGGCTGACCCTGATTTCGTTAATAAAGCGGCTCAAGACCAAGCTCAGTTCATTAACACCTGTATCGGTTGTAACCAAGCTTGTCTTGATAACGTATTCAAAGGCAAAAGAGCGAGTTGTTTGGTTAACCCTCGAGCTTGTTACGAGACTGAAATTGTTGTGCAACCTGCCGAAGCGACCAAAACTATTGCCGTCGTCGGTGCTGGGCCAGCAGGTTTAGCTTGTGCAACAACGTTGGCACAGCGTGGGCATAAGGTTGATCTGATAGAGAAAAATGACCGTATCGGTGGACAATTTAGATTGGCAATGCAGATTCCGGGTAAAGAAGAGTTCAGAGAAACCATTCGTTACTTTGCTAACCAAATAGATGCATCAGGCGTGAACTTAAAACTGGATACTGAAGCGACGTTTGAGATGTTGTTGAAGTACGATGAAGTCGTAATGGCGGCCGGTGTTGAACCTCGAAAGCTTGATATTGAAGGGATAGATCAAGAAAACGTAGTCGACTATCAAACCTTGATTCGCGAAAAGACACCAGTAGGCGAAAAAGTCGCGATTGTTGGTGCGGGTGGTATTGGTATTGATGTGGCAACTATGCTGACAGAGCCGACTTCTCACAGCTTGGATGACTGGCTGCATGAATGGGGCATTGATAAGAATATGGAACACCCAGGGGGACTTTATCCTTACCCTGATTCGTTCAGTGATAAAACGGTTTGGGTGATGCAACGTAAAGTCGGGCGTGTCGGTAAAGGCCCAGGTAAAACCACAGGTTGGATTCATAAACGCACATTAGAAAAACGTGGTGTGAACTTACTTGGTGGCGTGAGCTACAACAAGATTGACGACCAAGGTCTGCATATCAGCGTTGGTAAGAAAGATCAGGTACTCGATGCCGATTCCGTTATCGTGTGCGCGGGTCAGGTTTCTGTTCGTCCATTCGAAGACATGTGGCAAGAGTTTGGTGGCAAACTACACGTGATAGGCGGCGCCGACTACGCGGGTGAACTGGATGCGGTACGTGCGATTCGCCAAGGTGTTGAGCTGGCGATTAAGTTATAGAATCAGCGATTAAACTGTAATTATATCGATAGACACGCTCGTTCAATCCGTTGAACTAGACTATTAAACAAGGCTCCTAAGTCATAGATTTAGGAGCCTTTATTGTTTCTAGTGTCGTTTCAAATATGGCTTCAAATGGACAGCTGTTGAGATTTATTATCGTTTGTGTTTTGTGCTACAGTTCAATTATACAAACAATAAAAATTAGTAAGGACTTCAAATGGATGCTTTGGATCTATTGCTCAACAGACGCTCAATCGCAAAACTCTCTGATCCAGCACCTGAAGGTGTGGCGTTAGAAAACATCATCAAAGCGGGCTTACGAGCTCCAGACCACGGCGCCCTAACACCATGGCGCTTTGTTATCGCGCAAGGTTCTGGTCTACAAAAGCTTTCAGATATCTTGGTTCGTGCCGCACAAGCTGACGAAAGTGAAGAAGCGGTTATCGAGAAAGTAAAAAAAGCTCCGTTCCGAGCTCCAATGGTGATTACCGTGATTGCAAAAGTGACCGAGCACGAAAAAGTGCCAGCGTTCGAACAACACCTGTCTGCGGGTTGTGCTGCGCAAGCAATGCAAATGGCAGCCGTCGCTCAAGGTTTCCAAGGTTTTTGGCGTTCAGGTAAGTGGATGTTCCACCCAGAAGTACACCAAGCATTTGGCCTAGAAGGCGACGATGAAATTGTTGGTTTCCTATACCTAGGCACTCCGGGCTGTACGCCAATGAAAGCGCCAGAACGTGACTTCTCAAAGTTCGTCGAGTTCTTATAAAGAAAGGCGAAGCTTGAATAGTGGAATGCTAACTGTATAAACAACCAGTTTTTCTTGATTTATTAGGGCCACATTAGATAATGTGGCCTTAATTGTTTGTAGCATCTGGAAAAACATGTCTCGCCTTATTATTGCTGAAAAACCAAGCCTCGGCCGCGCGATCGCCGCTGCACTACCGAATCCACAGAAGAAAGACCAAGGGTTTATCAAATGTGGCAATGGGGATGTGGTGACTTGGTGTATTGGACACTTATTGGAGCAGGTTGAGCCGGACGCTTATGATGACCGTTATAAGAAATGGAACTTAGCAGATCTTCCCATCGTGCCGGAGCAATGGCAGTTGAGGCCTCGTAAGACGTCAAGCAAACAGCTCACGGTGATCCGAAAGCTATTGAAGGACGCGACACAAATTGTCCATGCGGGTGACCCGGATAGAGAAGGGCAGTTGCTAGTTGACGAAGTGATTGATTACTGCAAGGTTTCCAAGGCCAAGAAAGAGTCGATGGACAGGCTGCTGATCAGCGACTTGAACTTACCAGCCGTGAAGCGTGCGCTCTCTCAAATGCGCAGCAATCGCGATTTTATCCCACTGTCTATTTCCGCTTTAGCACGCTCTAGAGCTGATTGGCTGTATGGTATGAACATGACTCGTGCTTACACCTTGCTTGGTCAAAAAGCCGGTTACCAAGGCGTGTTGTCAGTAGGGCGAGTGCAAACCCCTGTACTTGGTTTGGTGGTGAGACGTGATGAAGAAATCGAAAACTTCATTCCGAAAGATTACTTTACTCTGCATGCTTTGATCCCTTATCAAAATAACGGCCAGAGCTTTGATATTCGCGCACGTTGGAAACCAAGCGAAGCATGTAAACCATGGCAAGATGAAGAAGGCCGAGTGCTCAATCGAAAGCTGGTTGAGAACGTGGCTAACCGAATTGCGAATCAACCCGCGACGGTAACGGAATCAGAGCAAAAGCAAAGTAAACAAGCTGCGCCACTGCCTTACTCGCTGTCAGCTTTGCAGATTGATGCGTCTAAGCGTTTTGGTATGAGTGCTCAACAGGTACTCGACACTTGTCAGTCGTTGTACGAGAAGCACAAACTCATCACTTACCCACGTTCTGACAGCCGCTATCTACCTAAAGATCACTACTCACAAAGAGAGTCGGTCGTGGATGCTATCGCTAACAATGCGAAAGAGCTACAAAGTGGTGTTCAAGGTGCGGATCTTTCTCTTAAATCAAAAGCATGGAACGACAGCAAGGTTGATGCTCACCACGCGATAATCCCAACACCGAAGAAATCATCGGTGAATGGTTTGTCTGCCAACGAGATGAAAATCTATCAGCAAATCGCTCGTCAGTATTTGATGCAATTCTACCCACCTGCGGTTTTTGCTGATGCTAAGCTGGTCTTTGATATCGCTGGTGGTGTGTTCATCGCAAAAGGGCGTCAGCTTATCAACCCGGGCTGGAAAGTGTTGATGGGCAAAACAGACACCGAAGAGAAAGGTGATGGCACGGATACGGTTCCCCCGTTGGAGAAAGGAACCGTATTGACGTGTCGTGAAGGCGTGATTGGTGATAAGAAAACCGAACCACCAAAGCACTTCACGGAAGCGACGTTGCTCCAAGCGATGACAGGTATCGCACGTTTTGTTGCGAACAAAGATCTCAAAGCCATTTTGAAAGAGACCGATGGCCTTGGCACAGAAGCAACCCGCGCGGGTATTCTCGATACTCTATTCAAAAGGCAGCTGCTAACGCGCCAAGGTAAGAGTATTCACAGTAGCCCTGCGGGCAGAGGCTTGATTCATGCCTTACCTGAGGATTCTACCTTCCCAGACATGACGGCACATTGGGAGCACCAGCTGCAAGGCATGGCAGAACGAAATCAAGCTTATCAGCCTTTCATGCAAGCGTTAGAAAGCAAGATTGATGGTTTGATGGGCAAGGTAAAAACCGGAGAAGTTCCTGAATCACTCCGCCATCTTCCTAAAGTCGAAAGACCGGCTTTTAAACGCCGTAAAGGCGGTGGTGCGAAGAAGTCTTATGCCAAAAACGGTTCGTATGCTAAGAATGGTTCCTATGCTAAGAAAAGTACTTCCGCTAAGAAGGGCACTAAAAGCTAAGACTTATTGAGGTTGGGATTAACGTCCGACTTTGCGCCCACAACGTTTAAACAGTTGCTGCCAATAGTCGACATGGCGACGAGTTGATGCTCGAAAAACTTGATGTGCATCTTGGATGGGAAAGTAATAACTGTGCAGTTCAGGTTGCGCGTCAAACATTCCTAGTTGCGGGGCTAACTGTTGATAGTAGCCATCCAGCTGCGCCATGTAAGGCTGAACCTTGCCAATGTATTGTTGCTCAAACACATTGTTGAGATAACGAAACTTAGTGGTGTCTCGTTGTTTACCACAGATGATATTGTCATCAAAAGTTGTCAGCTGTTTGGTGATGGTATCAAGTTCGGCCGAAGCTCGCGTGAGCGAGTAGTATAAATCTCCGAGCGTAGAGCTCTTCTCTAATACCTCTTGAACCTCAATGGTTTTGCCGGCAACGAGCGGGATGTTTAACGCTTGATTGATATGTTGTAAGGCATCACTGGTTTGTCGTACCTGCTCGCCAATATCAGCGCGTAACCACTGACTACCACGCATCTGAGACTGCATAGCATCGCTGGCATAGATGAGATTCCATTGGTGCAGCGGAAACTGTGCGAGTTTCTGTTGCTCAATTTCTCTTAGCAATTCTACGATCTCTGGGTCTAATTCATTACTGGATAAACACTTGCCCACGCCTTCAAGTAGCGCGACTTGATAATCGTAGTTACGAAACTCATCCGCCACCTTGCCTAGAACCGAATTTCTTTCTGCAATCAGATTGAACAATCCACACTGACGAAGCTGGTAGCTGTCGATGAGGCCGATAGAGAGTGAGGGCACGTCAAGCAGCAGTTCTCGTTTTCTCGGTAGGCTTTCAAATTCCCATTCCTCTTTTATCTCGTCAGCATCTTGTACTCTGGCTATCTTGGTTTGATAGTCGTCGAACAAGTCGCCGGGGCCATCACTGAAACAGCCAGTTAGCATCACTGTTAGACAAAACAGCGTTGAGTGCTTAACTAGGTTTGAGAGATGCCCTGCATTCATCTGTGGATTACCAGTCTATTTCGCTGCCATCGAAATTGAAGAAGTGACCACTCACTTCGGTATTCGCTGACTCGATGACTTTAATAAGGCCGGAAGCTGAAGTGTCGGTGTCGATCAGAGCGTTTGGTCCGCCCATTTCAGTCTGTACCCAACCTGGATGCAGTGCTAACACCGTAAAGCCACTCTCGGTTAAGTCGTTGCTTAGGCTCTTTACCACGGAGTTTAGAGCTGCTTTAGAGGAGCGATAGATGTAACCACCGCCTGAGGTGTTTTCGGTCATGCTGCCGACTCTAGAGGATAGACAAGCGACCTTTTTGATATCGCTGTCTTCTAATAAAGGCAATAGCGTTTCGACAAGCTTCAGTGGAGCGATGGTGTTGACTTCGAATACACGACGCCACTCTTCAACATCGGTATTACCCAGCCCATAGCCTTTAGGACCATAGTAGCCAGCGTTGTTGATCAAGATATCAATCGACTCTATTTGCGAAGAGAGCTGGCCAACTGCTTGGTAATCGGTTATCTCTAATTGAATGCAGGTCAGGTTGGTGTTGTGGTCTGCGAGTGAGAGCAGTTCTTTTGCTGAATGGGTATCACGATAAGTCGCGTACACCTTGTGATTACCTTCCAAGTATTGTTGAGTCAGGCTTAAGCCAATGCCGCGGTTCGCTCCAGTAATAAAAATAACGCTCATGGTGATTCCTTTTCAGTTCAATTAGTTAAGTTTGATGGCTTAACACGAGAAAATCAACGCTCCACCAACTGGCCATTAGCATTCCTACAAAAATCATTACTGCTGCCGCTGAGCCGCAGATCACCCCAAAGATGAGTATTACGTTTTTCATTGTTGTCCCTACTTTATAATTAATGCCAATGATAACCATTATCTTTAATTCAGGTTGTCGCCAAGCCTGAGACTGTTATGATTTTGAGAAAGATACGCAATTAACCTGATTATGATTCCTTTAATTTACCACCCAATCTATTCACAGTTACCTTTACCAGAAGGCCATCGCTACCCAATCAACAAATATCAGTTGTTGCATAGTGCTGTTGAGGCGCTGATGGATCGTGAACCTCGATGGAAGAGCAAGTTTGAAGTGTGCCAACCAACGCCAGTTTCAGTTGAGCAAGTAAAACAAGTACATGATAGCGAATATGTCGATTTGCTCGTGTCTGGTAATTTGCCTGCAGCAAAGATGAGACGTATCGGATTCCCGTGGAGCGAGCAACTTATCGAAAGAACACTCTACTCAAGTGGTGGAACCTGCTTGGCCGCTGAAATGGCAATAGAGAGTGGGTTAGCGATTCATTTGAGTGGTGGTTATCATCACGCGCATCATGATTTTGGCAGTGGCTTTTGTTTGTTGAACGATTTGGTTTTAGCGGCAAAACACGCGCTGACCTTTGAACATATCGATAAAGTACTTATCGTCGACAGCGATGTTCATCATGGTGATGGCACAGCAACTCTTTGCCAAGAGAACGACGACATCATTACTCTGTCGTTCCACTGCGATAAAAACTTCCCTGCACGAAAGCCGCTATCAGATTTAGATGTGCCATTAAGTCGTGAAACTGAAGATGAAGAATTTCTGCGTTGTTTTGAACAAGTCACTAAGTTAGCGATTGCTCACCATCAACCTGATCTGATTATTTATGATGCGGGGATCGATATCCATCAAGACGATGAACTGGGTTATTTGAATGTCTCGACACAAGGGGTATTTGAGCGCGACTGTTTCATGATTGAATTAGCGAGATCAGAGTCTATTCCGATGGCCTGCGTAGTCGGTGGCGGGTACCGCACTCAACATCAAGATCTGGTGCCGATTCATATGCAGCTGTTAAAAGCGGCTTATCATGTTTACGGTTAACCTCTCAAATTAGCGACTGATAGTTCATTGAAATGATGGTGTGAAATAAGCGCCTTTTGCACCATAAAAGACACGCTTGCACCATTGTGATTCATATAAAGTGCTTTTTTATTAATTAGTTACGTATTTGTGTGATTAATTATGGTCTGTAAATTGCTTTACCCATGTGTCTATAAAAACACAAGGGATAAAAATGAACCTGACGGACAAGGAACGTAGTTGGCTTAATTGGTTTGGCGCAACAGGAAAACTGGCTATGCGCAGAGCTTGTTTCCTCAATCGAAGTAGGACGGAGGAGCTTGAACAAGCTTTTGAAAGTATTGCTCACACGCGAGTTCAACTTCTGCATAACTGGGTCAAGAATCAATGGGATTTTTTAGAAGACTCTGCTGTTTATTTGGCAAGTCGAACGGAAGAGCAAGCACAGGGGACGTTAGCTAGCCTTCTTAAACGCAGTACGGATTTTTCTGAGTTGGCGATCGTCGATGCCAAGGGGATCGCACAAGCATCGAGTTATCATGAGCATATTGGGGTTACTCTTGGAGATAAGAAGGCTTTAGTTGAAGGAGCTTCAAAGCGTTATCTTCATGGGCCGTATATGGATCCACGCACGTTGAACGTGGGAGCGTCGAGTTCATCGTTTCATGATCAAGTAACGCTGATGTTTTATGTCCCCTTTTCTCGGGATGAAGGTGCCCAGCAATTCCTATGTGGTCGTGTTCCTAATGATGTTATTGGTGACATTATTCAGAGAGAAGCGGGGCATATTTATAGCGAGTCGGGTGATAACTATATCTTTATGGTCGACTCCATTCATGATCCTCATACTCAGCCGGGGGTTGCGCTCTCTCGTTCTCGCTTTGAAGATAATACTTTTTCACACGGCGAGAACTTAAAGCAAGGGATTCATACTGATTGGGGAACGGTTAAGATCCAGCAGCACACCGAATTTGAGATTCGCTTTACGGACCCAGCCACTAATCAGCTTCACCCAGGCGTAAGAGAAACCATTAAAAATGGCAGTAACCTGTTTATAGATTATCCCGGGTATTCCGACTATCGCCACATACCCGTTATTGGCAAAGGTATCACCTTTCAATTGGATGGTTCACCAGATACCTTTGGCATGATGTGTGAGTCCGATTTAGAAGAGGTCTACAGAGACCGAAGCCTAAGTTATACCTTATCTAAGCACTTCATCAGCTGCATGCTACTGCCTCTATTTGTTCCATTACTGTTTGCCAACCTTTATACACTCACACCTGTTATGCAGAGCGGCATTATGTTCGCTTGCGCGTTGCTCTCATTGGGCTTATTCCGTTTAGTTAGCGCCAAACCATTAGCGAAGAAGATTCACGAAATGACCGGGGTAATGCAGACCTTAGCCGAAGGTGATGGCAACTTAAGTCGGAGACTTGATCCCACCACATTCAGTCATAATGAACTTGGCAACTTAGGGCGCTGGACTAACAGTTTTATCGACAATTTAGATAACACGGTGAGTGAGTTGATCCATGCGAGTCACGAAGTTAGAGAGGTTTCGGAGTCGATGTTTCGTCGCAGCGTCGTAATGAAACAAACCAGTGATGATGCATCACAAGCGTTAAGAAATATGCTTCAGTTGAGTCAGTATCAACAGAGTGAAATTACTCATGCGAGTGTCTCAGCTACGCAAATGGACACGGTGATGAAACAAGCAGTTCTGAGTGCGGAGAAGGAATACAATCAGTCCGTCGAAGGCATGGAGATTGTTCGTAATATCGTAGAGAGCTCGGCGCATAGTGTGAATGAGGTGAATAATGAAATGACCAAGGTGTCTGACATTATAGATATCATTACTGACATCACCGCGCAGACTAACCTTTTGGCCTTGAATGCGGCCATCGAGTCGGCAAGAGCAGGTGAACACGGGAGAGGGTTCTCTGTCGTCGCTTCTGAAGTAAGAACACTGGCTGACCGCACCTCACAAGCTGCGAACCATATTAGTGACCTAATGAAAGAGCTGCATAGTAAGTCTCGCAGTGCTGTTGAGTCTATGGAGCGAGGCGTGGAGAATGTGAGTAAAGGAAACTTAACAGTCGACTCAAACGCCCGCAGTGAGCAAATTCAAGCAGCGGTGAGTGATCTCTTTACCACGATGTCTAACTTAGATGAAAACAGTCAGAAGAACGGACAAACGGCAGATAAAGCCCAACGTTCAATATCTGACTTACAACTGTCTACTAAGCAACTCGCACGTCGAGTTTCTTTGATGGGCAATGCATTGAGCCGCTTAGACCAATTGATTGGACGCTTTGAAGTGAGCCGAAAGGTGGCGTAGTAGAAACTGCGTAAGTTCGTTGCGCAAACGGCAGAGACAAAAAAGCCGCTGATTTCTCAGCGGCTTTCTTCAATGTGGTGGAGGGATAGGGATTTGAACCCTAGAACCGCTATTAACGGTTGCCGG
>NZ_JAPHPW010000033.1 GCF_026241515.1 Vibrio sp. 14G-20 | reverse complement strand
ATCAGGCAGTCCATCGTTGTCATCATCCAAGTCAGCATTATTACCTTGACCATCGTGATCAGTATCAATCGTTTCGGTTTTATCTAATGGGAAAGCATCGTCCTTATCAGAGACACCATCACCATCGGTATCACTTAATAATGGGTTTGTACCGTTTTCTATTTCGACAGTATCAGGCAGTCCATCGTTGTCATCATCCAAGTCAGCATTATTACCTTGACCATCGAGATCGGTATCAATCGTTTCAGTTTTATCTAATGGGAATGCATCGTCCATATCAGAGACACCATCGCCATCGGTATCGCTTAATAATGGATTGGTGCCATTTTCTGTTTCGATTGTATCAGGCAGTCCATCGTTGTCGTCATCCAAATCAGCATTATTACCTTGACCATCGAGATCGGTATCAATCGTTTCGGTTTTATCTAATGGGAAAGCATCTACACGATCTGGCACGCCATCGTTATCATCATCATCATCCTCTGAATCCGGTTGATTATCACCATCCGTATCAACTGAACATACGCCTTCATCATCTTTAGAAAAGCCATCAGCACACGTAGACGGTACTATCGGTGTTGCATCGATTAATTCTGATTTTGTAGGATCTAATGGAAAGTCATCTTCACTATCTGGAACACCATCGTTATCATCATCGTCATCCTCAGAATCCGGTTGATTATCACCGTCCGTATCAACTGAACATACGCCTTCACCATCTTTAGCAAAGCCGTCAGCACACGTAGACGGTATTATCGGTGTTGCATCGATCAATTCTGATTTTGTAGGGTCTAATGGGAAATCATCTTCACTATCTGGTACACCATCGTTATCATCATCGTCGTCTGCATTATTACCAATATTGTCTGAATCTGTATCTAGCCATTCATTTTCATCTAATGGAAAAGCATCATTCGCATTAGTTACACCGTCGTTATCAGTATCGGCTACACATATAGTCGATCCATCAACACGAATGAAACCATCACCACAGTCTTCATTTTCATCAATAGGAATATAAACAGGCGGAAGGTCTCCAATATCTATATTGTTTTCATCTGAGTTTGCATAATCAATTGAGGTTTTTATCTCAGCATTAACTTGAATCAGTTCATCTGTAAAATCTGAATTTTCTGCAGGTTCTTGAGATATCGCTGAAGTTTCTGCCGGCGTTTCAGGTAGGACACCGGACGCAACAATATTAGTAGCTGCATATAAAGCGTCGTCATGACCACTTTCAATATAATCACCAAGAACATCTTTAGGATTAATACCTAAGGATATGGCGACTTGAACTATCGCAGTATCTAAATCATTGCCACTTGAGGATAGGCTTTTACTTTTTGCTTTAGATTGCAATAAATCTAAATGCACTAAAGTAGATAACGGAGTAATTATATGCTCACCTGCAGGTGCAGACATTACATAATCTAACGCGACTAAATCATTAGTTGATTCATCAATAGTTAAAAGCTTATCTGCCTGTACAACGACCGAAAATGAAGATGGCTCATCAATATCTGTCACATCAAGTACAGCTAAACCCGAATCACCTGAAGTCGAGATTGGTTCATCATTGTCATGTACAAAATTACCATTAACATCTAACCAAACTTTGGCATCATTAAGGTACCCATCAATAACAGTTACATTTATCTCCTGAACTTGAGGCATAGAATCGGTAGAACTACCTTCCCCCCCACAGCCGCTCAATGTAAAAGCTGACACAGCTACAGTTAAAACTTTTTTAGCAAACACAGATATACCTTTGTAAACAGACACTTAAATCCAACTTCAACATTGATAAAAAACACATGATTCACAATTAAAGAAGAATGATGTTACGAATAGAATTTAAAAGATCATAACATTAATAAGGGGTGTTGTCCTTTATTATTTAACAGGTATATTGGGCGGAGTACAATAAGGCTCTTTGTAAACGAGGTTCGGTTACGTTCTGGATAGATGCAAAACACATCATGGCAAGCGTGGGAGAGGCTTTCAGTACTCTGATACAGCGATTGAAACTGCCTTGATGATTAAGGGTATCTTCTCTCTTCCATTACGAGCTCTTCAAGGCTTTATCGACTCTATCTTTAAGTTATTGGGGGTTCCACTCACGTCCCCTGACTACACCTGTATCAGTAAACGCTCGAAGACAGTTCAAGTCAAATATCGTAATAAGTCTAGAGGGGCTATTCGCCATATAGCCATTGATTCGACTGGCTTTAAAGTCTTTGGAGAGGGTGAGTGGAAAGTGAAAAAGCATGGTGCAGAAAAACGTAGAACATGGCGCAAACTGCACTTAGCTGTAGACGTAGATACTCACGAAGCTATTAGGGCGGAAGTCAGTCTTGTAAATGTTGGAGATAGTGAAGTGTTACCGACGTTACTCAACCCACTACGCAGAAAGGTCGCTGCCGTATCTGCCAATGGGGAATATGATACAAAAAATTGCCACGATACTCTGAAAAATAAAGGCCGCACTCCGTTAATACCGCCTCGAAAAACAGCAGTTCTGTGGGAAAACGGGCATCCCAGAAACGAAGCGGTAACAGTTCTGAAAAATGGGACAATAGCGGAGTGGAAAACTGAGTCTGGTTATCACTCTCGTTCAATATCTGAAACCGCAATGTCCCGATATAAAAGACTAACAAGCGGTAAATTGAGCTTGAGATGTTACGACGCTCAAGTGGGCGAAATCATGGCGAATGTCAAAGCGATTAACAAAATCATAGGACTAGGTATGCCTGTTAGAAGCTAACGGCTAGCGATGCATGGTGTCGTTGATCTTCAAGCTGATTTGATCAACAACGCCGGTATATTGAATAAAATATCAGTTAACGACAAGTGTGGCCTAGATCAAAAGGAATACTATCTATAAACCCTCACTTATTTAAGGTTAAGTGTTTTTTATACTATCAGTCATACATTCATTAATATAGGCTTTAACAATAAGCCTCACTAACTGTATTGATAAGTAATACTGGCCACTGTTTTATATTTATACCTCACATAAGAAAATCTATAGCAAATTGATACAAGTATATTACGGCCGATAAAATGCTCTAACGCACTTTGGGGCATTTTCACGCTAGAAAATGCCATGTATTAAATTTCAGATTGTGACGCTTTTGGACAGAAATGTGTTTCGGAGAACCAAGTATTAGCAAATCACGAATTAGCATAAGTATGGAAAGTCACTAAGCTCACTGTCCTGTATTATTTTCACACAAATCTGACATTGATGAATGCCATAAGCTATCGATATAAACATCGATATATTGTATTATTACATCCGTATTTATACTTATTAGGATTTTCTATGTTGATTCACGAATTTTCGAATAAGGACGTTACCGCTGAGCATGTAATTTTAGCTCAAGCAATACTAGCAGGGACTGCTCAAGGTGATAAAAGTAAAGCACAGCGCTTTATGATTTTTGTAAATGAGATTCCCGATGCGCCGACTGTGCAAAACCTGATTCCACGCTTTGGTCAATTTATGAAGCGCTTTAAAGCCAGCTGACATTCAGAATACGTTACACAGGGATGTGTAATTAAGATCACCAATTCCCCCCTAACCACTACCTACTTTTAAACTCTATCTGGCCTTATGCTCGATCTAGATCTAGCCATTGTTGTCGGAGGACAATAGCGTTTGATCAATTTTAAAAACGTTTCTGGACAGAAATCAGTTTCGCAAATCAGAACATTAACATGTCATGAATTACGTGAAGTATGGAAAAGTCGCTTAACTTGATGTCTAGCATTGATGATGCGGATCAGTTGGATGAACGTCTATCATTCAAACAACTCATATACGTTTTTTTGCATCACGTACTCGATAGGTTTTGCTTCCCATCGGAACACCAGTACTTAATATCATCCATTTAAAAACCAATTAGTTATTCCGTAAAATTCCAAAAAAAGAGCCGCTAAAAAGCGGCTCTTGATCTTCAAATTATTCGAATCCGTTCAGATTACTCTTTACCGAATACGTTGTTCTCTTGCTCTTGTACACGGATGAAAGTCGTACGCTTAGTTAGCTCTTTAAGCTTTGCTGCGCCTACGTATGTACAAGTTGAACGTACACCACCAAGGATGTCAGAAATTGTGTTGTGAACTGAACCACGGTATGGAAGTAGAACAGTTTTACCTTCCGCTGCGCGGTACTTAGCAACACCACCTGAGTGCTTGTCCATAGCCGACTGAGACGACATTCCATAGAACTTCATGTATTGCTTACCGTCTTGCTCTACTACTTCACCGCCTGACTCAGAGTGACCAGCTAGCATGCCGCCTAGCATTACGAAGTCAGCACCGCCGCCGAACGCTTTAGAAACGTCACCCGCACATGAACAGCCACCGTCACCGATGATCATGCCGCCAAGGCCGTGTGCTGCGTCGCCACATTCGATGATCGCAGAAAGTTGAGGGTAACCTACGCCTGTTTTAACACGTGTAGTACAAACAGAACCAGGGCCGATACCAACCTTAACGATGTCTGCGCCAGCTAGGATTAGCTCTTCAACCATGTCACCTGTTACAACGTTACCCGCAGAGATAACTTTTGTCGGGAATTCAGCACGTACTTTTTGTACGAACTCAACAAGGTGCTCTGAGTAGCCGTTAGCGATATCGATACAGATGAATACGAACTCTTCGCTAAGCGCCATGATCTTCTTAACTTTCTCGAACTCAGCTTCAGACGTACCTGTTGATACAAAAACGTTGTTTAGAGTTTTCTTGTCTGCTGTTTTAGCAAACTCAGCCCACTGCTCTACTGTGTAGTGCTTGTGTACTGCAGTCATAACACCGTGCTCTGCTAGAGCAGTTGCCATTTCAAAGCTTGCTACCGAATCCATGTTAGCTGCAATTACTGGAGTACCAGACCATTGACGACCGCTATGCTTGAATGTAAAATCGCGGGTTAATTCAACTTGAGAACGGCTCTTAAGGGTAGAACGCTTCGGACGGAAGAGTACATCTTTGAAACCTAACTTAAGTTCTTGTTCGATACGCATGGTGTTTTCCTTGATTCATAAAATTATGTGTCTCTCGCGAAATGCGTAGTAAAACCGTTGGCAGACGAGTTTACTTTTCTTCGGACACAAAAAAACCGGAGCGTTGGCAGACGCTCCGGTTTTCAGCATTATAGGTCGTGATTTACTAACAGCAAGTCTGATATTTCATTTTTTTTTATGCTATCCTCTCGAAGATTCCATATCTAGTAAAACCTCCCAAGTAATACTTTCCTACTAAACTCTTACTAATTAACAACTTAGCGAACCAATCACGCAAACGCTGTCGGTTTATTGCGCAATCGTTTTCCTTTCTTGTTCACACAATATCGACTTCATTTAGCAAATATGTGAAGAAAGTGCCTCGATATCACATAAAAATCACACTTTTCTCCAACAAAAAAATGCCTTTTTTCTTAAATAAATTCGATTTTTTCCAAATTATTTCTGTTTTCGACCAAATTCAGCAAACTCATCGCGCTGTTGGCTAGCATCAAGTAGTAAAAATACACCTCAATTCGCTCTATCTTGAAGGCACGATTCATTTGGTTTTTAAAATTCAAAGTTCGCCCTCTATTAAAAGCCACCTAAAACAACAAAATTTATAAACCACTAACAGCCGAGATCATGCTTCTTTGCCACCTAGCAGTTCATTCCATCGAGATTCTAAAGGGAAAAGGTTCGAACAAAGAGAGTTCGCTGAGCTGAAAAACAGAGTAAATGGTGGGGATTTGTAGTGAGCAGACGAAAAAGATCGAAGCCTTTAAGGTCAATTGAAGAATAGAAAACAAAAAAATGACTAAGGTGATTCACCTTAGCCATTTCTATTTGATGTTTGAATTGTTGTTGCCAAGCTATTGAGTCATAGAACTAAGATAGGCTCTAGCCCTTATTAGACATCAAGGCTTCTGCCGTTGCATCCTGAATAGACAAGAACAATGAGGTAACTTGGCCTGTTGGCGAGCGCATCGGGTTAAGCGTCACGTTCTGATACATGAAATCGGCCTGTTGGGTTACAGGCCTAACGTTACGACACTTAAACAGATAAGGCCTTTGTTGCCATGTAATGAAGCTGCGACAGCCTAAATCGTAAACCGGCTTAGTCTTAAGCCTAAACCACTCTTCAGGGATTTCAGGGAACAGTTCAAAGATAGACTTACCAATCGCATCATGCGATTGCTTACCGCTATGGTGCGTCATGAAGCCATTCCAAACTTGTACCTGAAAGTCACGGTTAATGACCACCAGCCCCATATCGACGTTTTGAACCATGTCCACCATCCAGTGGAACTGTTCAAATTCAGCAGGAAGATTCAGCATATTAAAACTCCTCCATTAGGTAGGCCAATTTGTTGTCTAGAAGAGGCAAAGACTCATCAACGAACATAAATAGAAGGTCACAACGGATGGACGTGCCGTCGATGTTGTAGCTGACTTCGAACGTCATGGTCTTTTTAAATGAGCCGCTAGTATTTTCGATGACCGAGTCGATCGAGATATGTTGGCCTAGTAGAACAGGCGAACTCTGGAAGAAACGAACTTCTGATTGCTCCCCTAACCCATTCAAGAATGAGCCGACTAAGATGTTCGATACATCCATCAGCAGCTCTAGTTCTTCTAGCTGCTCGCTTTCTGTTGGCACCTTCATGAGCTTCTTAAGGTCGCTCACACTGGAATCACTCAACAAAACTAGCGCTTCACCTGCAATGCCTTCTCCGCTAAAGCCTTGGCAAACACCCGATACTTGGTCGTTGTCTGCTAGGTCACGAAGTGCCATGTGCAATTCGCTCACTTCGAAGATGTTCACATTCGGCAATGGTAAGTGAACAAATACATTAAAGTGGCGCGCTAATGCATCAGCTGCACGGCCTATCGCAACGTTCGCCACTTCCATATAGATGTCACGTCGGCGAAGTATTGGGAGCTCTAAAGGTGAAGGCGTAATGAGTTGAGGCTGTTTTGGTGGCTCAACATGCTCACGTAAAATGGCTTTTAACGCTTCTTTATCAATCGGCTTTTGCAAAAACGCTTTAGCACCAAGGTCCATGACCTTCTGCTGCGCTTTTGGTTGGATATCACCAGAAACAACCACAACAGGCGTGGTATCACCTAAACGTTGCATCTCTTCCAATGTGCCATAGCCATCTAATTCCGGCATAGTGAGGTCGAGGAACATCAGTTTGAACTGGTTTTGAGCGAGCTCTTCAAGTGCATTAAGCCCATGAACAGCAAAAGTTATATCTGCATTTAGAGAACTAGGCAGTGATCGAGCCATCTGCTTCCTTGCTAACGCAGAATCATCACATATAAGAACTGGGAACGACATAAATGCACCACCGACAAATTAAAGCTAATTCGGACGAGTGTAACAGAACATTATGGTATCAGGTACGGGGTGAATGGATTTATATGTAGATTATTAGTAAGAATGATGAAACAAGCAGGTGAGCTATTAACTCGCATTATTCTTTATGAAAAACAATATGCTACAAAGATAATAACAACTCGATATTGTGGAGTATTAACACTATTTTATTAAATCAAAGCCTTAATAAGTCGGTTTATTAAGGCTCGGTTTGCTCATACATTTATCGCTTCTATATATCCAATACAAGAGAGCGAATACAAGATGTCTTATACATCAGAGTAAATGTAAACAAGCTAGAACTGGTATGACGGCCATAGGATCAGTAATGCGAAACGTATCACCACAGCAAACACCAATAAAGCGATGCCTAAACGGTACCATTTGTATTCCGCAATATTCATTGGGATACGCTTGTAAAACATAGTAATCACGCCCTTCCAATCGCTACTGCGTCTTCCATATTGCATCATGCTCGTCAAAACAAACAGTGCGCCAAGCACTAGCATCCCTTTTTCAGCCCAGAACAATCCAACTTCCATTTGTGTAATCCTTGATAAAACGGTGAGCAACTCAAATCATTCTAGTCACCTTTGTTCGATGTTTCTGTAAGACCAAGGTCTAACTCGTTCTGTGTCCACGAGAACATATCTTTCTGAATATAGGTTTCTTAACATAACCAGTTGGACGAACTAAACTGAACAGCGTGTTCATATCGAGTTCAGCTTGCTCACCTATACTCTTGTTTCCACTAACAGGAGAAACTCAATGAAATCACTGAAAAAGTCGCTTTGTGTATTAACTGCTTCAGCTTTACTCGTTACCGCTCCGTTTGTGAGTGCGTCAACACCACAACAACCGCCACAGCCAGCGCTTAGCCCACTGCAAATGGTTATTGCTTCTTTGAATCTAACCGAAGAGCAACAAGCGGAAGTGTTCTCTCTTGTTGAAGATTATCAATCCGATCGAACAGAGATTGATATGGATAAAGCGATAGAGCTTAAGAAAAAACAGATCTCCCTAGTAACTCAGCCAGAATTCGATGAAGCTGAGATGGAAAAGGTCATTGATACGGTTCAAGCAACCGAAAGGTCGATGGTGATGCAAGAGATGCGTCTTAAGAACAACATTTACAATGTGTTGACTGAAGAGCAGAAAGAGCAATTCAAAACCATGATGAAGTCTGCGCTGTCTGGTGGAAAGTAGTTTGGTAGAGAATAGCCTGGTGATAAGTCATCTGGTAGAAACTAGCGACCCCTCATCCTGATATTGATTCACTCCCCCCAAGAATCTATTAGGGCGTGTTGATCTTTCGAGCTGATTTTTGCAGCGAGTTGCTGGGTATTTATACAAGGCAGAGACTTTGATGTGTAGCTAGCCTACATGAGAAGCCGATAACGCAGTAGAAATGACCAGCAAACGCTGCCCAGAGGGTTCGGCTAAAAGCGTTTTACTCTTTGTTGAGGGAGATTTGCTTAGAATGACTAGGCTACTTCTCCCTCGCCGCGATTAAAACGCTTTTATCTCGAACAAAATTTAACCACGAAAGATCAACACGCCCTAGATAAACTAAAGCCACATTGCTGTGGCTTTTTTGCGTTTCAATTAAGCTTAAGAGTAAGCTGAACAATCCAAACCCGACGTCTTGCTGTTCTTGTTAAGCACGACCATCAAATGGATAAGCAGCAGAATACCTGTCACACCTAAGCCAACACCAATCCCGCCCCAGATTCCGGCAAGCTCGAATTTTGGCATCAAGTACCAAGCAGCAGGCAGGCCAAACGCCCAGTAACCAATCGCTGTCATCACGGTTGGCATTGAGACAATTTTCATCCCTCTCAACAGGTTAATCGCCAGTAGTTGCCAAGCATCAACAATAAAGCACAGAGCAACGACCCAAATAACTGAAGCCAACAGTGAGGTCATCGCACCCGTGCCATCGTCTAACTTGAAGATAGAGGCGATCATCTCAGGCCATATGATAAACACAACCGACAACGCCACACTCAACACCGACACCAATATGAAGCTTTGAATCGAAGTTCTCTTTATCCCTTCGTAGTTACCCGCGCCAAAATCACGACCAACCAAAATCGCCGCAGCTTGTGAAAAACCAAAATTGAAGTTCCAAGTAAAGCTTAAGCATTGCAGCAGGATTTGGTGCAAGGCTAACGAAGCAATACTGATCGTCCCTGCCATCAAAGTGCCGCCGTAAATTAAACCGTGCTCAAGTAACGCCGCCAAACCGATAGGTAAGCCCATTAACAACAATGGGCTCATCAATCTAATAGAGTACTCTTCGGTATTGAGCCAAGGGGCGAACTGTTTGAATTCGTCACGTTTGAACACCCAAACCGTGTATCCAACCATCACGATAAATGCCGCGATAGCCGTGCCCAAGCCCAAGCCTGTTAAGCCCATATCTAACTGGAACGTGAGGAAGTAGCTCACTGGTACATTCAGAATCACAGTGATAATCGACATCACGAGAATAGAACGCACATTACCAAACGCACTGGTTAAGCCACGCAGCACCAACAAGATAAGTGAAGGCAACATCACCCATTTTAGGGCATGCACATATTCCATCGCTAAGGTGATCACTTCTTGAGGTTGTTTCGCCGCTTCCAACACCAGCGGAGCAAACCAGAAGCTCGCCATTAAGGTCACGCTGAGCACGAATGCCAACATGGTTGCGCCTTTCACCGCCAATCTAATTTGAGTATTACCAAATTCTGGACGTGCGACGCGCTGACCATAAGCAATAGCGATCAAGTTCGCGACACAACCGACTGTGCTACTCGCAATAATAAAGATGAAGAAGTAAATAGAGGCACCTAAGCCACCAGCCGCAAGGGCTGGCACGCTGATTCGCGACATCATCCAAACGTCAGTAAGGACTAAAGCCATGGATATCAGCTGTGAAATGATCAAAGGGAATGCAAGAGTGAGTATTTTTTTCATGAGCGCCTCAGTTAATTTCGCCCAAAATACGATCGATGGGGCTGGCGTTCAATTGATAAATTTGCGACTCTAACATTCCAAAAACTCATGCGAACGAATTATGACCCCATATCCTAGCTTGCCATCATCCCATAATGGATTAAAAGCCTTCGAAGCGGCTGCAAGACTGATGAGCTTTACGTTGGCTGCCGAAGAGCTGCATGTGACACAAAGTGCGATCAGCCGTCAGATCAAACAGCTTGAAGATGAGCTGAACGCATCTTTGATCATTCGGAAGCATCGAGCGATTGAATTAACAATGCAAGGTCATGATTTGTATGTCGCTTTGCGTGAAAGCTACGGCAACATCGAATCGGTTATCGCTTCTTGGAGTGAGCCGAAACAGAAACGTATCGTGATAAAAGCAACCTTAAGCTTCGCTACGCGCGTGTTGATCTCTAAGGTTCGCGAATTAAACGAACGTTACTCTGATTACGAGATCGTGATTGTTCCTGTAATTGAAGAAGATGAAGCAATCAACAGCAGCGAATACGACTTGTTGATCTTCCACACTCGATTCAAAAAACGCTATGACAACGCGCCTGACATCACTTTCTTGCGTGAAGAGTTCATGGCGCCAGTCTGTTCTACTAGCTTAACGAATTCTGCCAGTTTAAATAATAAAGATACTGACCTCGATTCGATCTTAACCATGCCAAGGCTACACCCGACCTTAGATCACCATGATTGGAAAGTATGGTTGGCCGATGTCGAATTCCCACCGAAGAAGCCTGTCAGAAATACCAGCTTCCTATCTTTGGATATGGCACTCAGTGCCTGCTTATCCGGTGAAGGCGTGACGGTGACGGATCTGCTTTTGGTTTTGCAGGATCTGCAACGCGGTTTCTTGTATTGCCCAGAGAATGCCAAGATCCAGAACAGTGCTTGGACCTATTTCATCCACCAGCGCACTCACTCACCTGTGATCAGTGGTTTGATTGATTGGCTTAAAATAGAGACGGCGAAAGAGATCGAATTGTTGAAAGTGCTATCCCATCAAAATCATTGGTCTGGTGTTATTGAAGACCAGCACTAAACACAAGCTTGCGCCAAATGAATAAGCCGCAACATGTGCTGCGGCTTATATTAATGAAGTCATCGTTCTTCGTTTAAATGGCTAAGTGGCTTAACTCGATAGCACTACAACTTAAACATACGCGCACTGCGTGGTGGTAAGTTGAAGGTGTGATAACGAGAGGTCACGGTTTCTGTCGCGCTGCTTAATACGTCTTTGTATTGAACATTCCAATTGAACTCATGCTGGTAAGTATCTACTGTCACGCCACGCGTTTCGCCACACTTGTTAATACCAACAACGCCTTCTTTGCCACGCTTGAACAGCAAAGTACATTGGTCGCTCCAAATCATGGTCATTGATTTGCCTTGCATCGCGTTGTGGAAGCTCAACATGTTCTTCATTGTCGAACTATTCCAAACATTGCCCCAACGACCGTTATCCTTATCTTCAGAATCAGGAAGATCATCGCTGTAGATCAACGGTGTGCCACCATCTTTACCAAGGATATAAGCGTAAGCGAGCTGCTCATCTTGTGGATCCATGATCTGATAACGGAAGCCGTCATTAGTTGGAATATCATGCGTGATGGCGAAAGTGATCGAGCGGTTATCATCCAAAGCTTGGCCGTACGCTTTTGGATCATGCAGTTGGTTTAAACCGCCGCTCATAGAGAAGGCAGATCGGATCGAAGCAAACAATGGGAAGTCATACGCAGAGTGATTGGTGTTGTTTAAGTATGGCGCTAAGAATGACTCATAGCCGCCGTTCCCTGCTCCACCACTGGTAATCACCTCACCAAACACGTGCATGTTCACTGTAATTTCAGACGTAAACACTTGATCGATTTGGTACTGGCTCATGTGTTTCACTGCATCAATACGGAAACCTTTGATGCCCATGTCCTTTAACGCTTTCAGGTATAAACGCTGTTGTGACACGACCCAGTTGTTTGGATCCAGATCTGGAAGACCCACATCACCATCAGCCCCACACAAACGCCAGTATTGAACATGGCCAGGATCGTTCCAATCTGAAATACAGCCCGCGGCATGGAAATCGTTAGCCGAGACAAAACCTTGTGCTAGGTTGCCAAACAGAGTTTGGTCAGCATAGTAGCTTGAACGGCTAGCATAATCGGTTAGCACTTCAGTGCCCGGGTAATCCAAATCACTTCGCTTCCAGCTTTCATTCGCCATATGGTTCAGTACTACATCGGCGTAAACATCGACGCCCACAGCTTTGAGTGCGGTGATCATTGCGGCCAAATCTTGTTTATTGCCCAAAGGAGAATCAATGGTACGCAAATCCTGAGGCTGGTAACGTGCCCACCATTGGCTGCCACTGGATTTCATTGCCGGAGCAACCAGCACTTTCTTATAACCGGCTTCGGCTATTTGGTTGGCATTGGTTGTTACATCTGAATACCTCCAGTTGAAAGCATGCAGAATGGTGTCGGCATAAGTGGCTGAACTAAAAGAGCAAAGCGCGAGTGTGGATATGAGTAGGGTATTTATTGGTTTCATAGAACATATCTCCCATTATAAATTCATAAGAATGATATGAGTGATAAAGACAATTAAAACGACGGATAAATCAGAGTTGAATTAGCGTCACCTTCTGTTGATATTGATTTTATAAATTTGAGCGATGTTCGATCTTATGTGAGGAAAATAGGATGCTCGTTTAATGATCTTTTCAACGAATTAAATACCCCAACAAGATGTCACGTGCTCATAACAAAGTGCAAAATTAAGCTTTAATCTATTGTGCGCCAAAAGACAAATGAGAATTAATTGAATCAAGTTGACGAGA
Organism: Vibrio sp. 14G-20; assembly: GCF_026241515.1. Lineage (GTDB taxonomy): Bacteria > Pseudomonadota > Gammaproteobacteria > Enterobacterales > Vibrionaceae > Vibrio. The sequence goes on along the minus strand of NZ_JAPHPW010000033.1, from coordinate 28,956 downwards.
ACAAGACAAAGACTTTGGTCGCCTCTCCTAAACTAAGCTATCATTCCTTCTCCCTCTACCGATTGATATTTTTATGCCTTCTTTCTCTTTTTCAATGATCCCTATTGGGGTTCGATTCATGATCCTTTCTGCTTTTGGATTCGCACTGATGTCAGCTTGTGTGAAATACATCAGCAACTACGGCATACCTGTATTTGAGATCGTTGCAGCAAGGGCGTTGGTGTCATTGATCATCAGCTACATCGACGTAAAACGAAAAGGCATTTCGATCTGGGGTAATAACAAACCTCTGTTGTTCGTTCGAGGCGCAGTCGGCACCGCAGCACTGATGTGTGTTTACTACGCCGTGACCACGTTACCATTAGCAGAAGCGACCATTCTACAATACGTTCACCCAGTATTTACCGCTTTGCTAGGTGTGTTATTCCTGAAAGAACGCGTCCAAAAATCGACCATGATCTGCATTGCATTCTGTCTTGCAGGACTATTAGTAATGGTACAACCAAGCATGAACAGCGGCGCAAGCAGCGAATTGCCTTTGTTCAGTATTATGGTGGCGTTATGTGGCGCGTTTGGTAGCTCAATCGCTTATGTGATTGTGAGAAAGCTGAGCCAGACGGAAGACAGTTCTGTCATCATCTTCTACTTCCCACTGGTTGCCCTGCCAATATCGACAGCCCTTATTTGGAACGACTTTGTATGGCCAAGCCTATTCTTAACCGTGATGTTAGTGTTAGTCGGGATTTTCACGCAAATCGGCCAATACGGTTTGACCAAGGCAATGCAGACACAAGCAGCGGGCAAAGCTTCGGCTTACTCTTACGTTCAGATTGTCTTCTCGGCACTATTAGGCGTGTGGATCTTTAATGAAATCCCATCGGTTTGGACTTATCTGGGTGGTGGATTGATTGTCACTGGTGCGCTCATTAACGTGTTTGGTAAACAGCTATTAGTACCGTTCAAGGCTAAATAAGTAACCCACTCAATATCAGCTAATAAATAGAATCTAAAAAGGGCATTGCGGAATATTCCACAATGCCCTTTTTCATTTCTTCTTACCTAACTATTCCGCTAGCTTGTAGCATTGCGCAGTTTAGGGTCATCACTTAGGTATTCAACGAACTCGATTTCAAAGCCTGCCGGATCCACAAAGTAGACATTTTTTCGATAAGGTTCTTCGGCACCGGGTTTGGCAATAGGGAAGCCCGCATCAATAAGACGTTGAGTGACGCTTTCGATATTATTGGTCACATAAGCGAAGTGTGCGAGGCCAACAGAATGCCCTGCCAAATCTCTATTTTCGCCCTCACCGTGATCGCTCAATGCGATATATTGGTATTCGTCACCAAAATGCAGCCAGTTACGTGGCTTGCCTGACCATTCACCTTTTCCTTCATCACGGACATACCAATGAGGGAACGCCGCTTTATAGAAAGTCAGCATTTCAGGGATGTCTTTGACGACTAAATTCACATGTTCAAGTTGGATCATTCTTCTCTCCTTAAAGTATTCTCGTAAGCAACGTTGCACATACTAATAGCTCAAGTTAAGTTGAGGTAAAGCATTAATTTGCATTTATTTCGAGAACGTTCTTAGAGCTTAAATCATCTTATTTTGATGCCATACAAATCTAAGTTTAGACGACCTCTGCCAATGTGACGTTTTTGGAATACGGAGTAACTGAAAGACAAGCTATTATGACTTGGGCTGATTGACCTCAACATCAAGTGGCGCTCTGCTCTTCAAGCTAAAACACTTCTTCCATTTAATCGGCATCATAGGAATAACGATGAGGCTGATGCCAACCAGCGTTAGGATGTCTGGAATCTCATCAAACCACATCACGCCAAATAGCGTCACAAACACCAATCCTGAATACTCTGCGAGTGCAATTTGGTTTGCCGGTGCTTTTTTATATGCCACAACCACCAGCGCATGATACCCAAGTACGAACAAGTTGATTGCCATGATCCAACCAACATGGCGCCATTCGATCGCGGACCATGTTGGCAGTGCGAATACTAGCGCGAGCGGCAACGTCATCACGCTAGTCCAAAATAGAGTCGAGATAATATGTTGCTCTGCGTTCAGACGCTTGATCAAGATGTTACCCACTCCCATTGCTAGCGCGCTGCCTAAGCCTGCAATCGCCGCCCAATGAAATTGCTCAGGGCGTAAAACGATCAATACGCCGACAAAGCCAATCAGTGTCGCAACCACTTTTGATGATGTTGGCCTTTCTTTCAACAACACAATCGAAAGAGGAAGCATAAGGATCGGTCCAACATAGAACATCGCGTTTGCTGTCGCCAAAGTAAGGTGCGTGATGGCTATCATCGCGCAACCACTTCCCACTAAGATAAATTGAGCTCGTAAGAAGTTAATGCGACAGCCACCTTGCATACGCGTCTCTCTCGGTAACTTTAACCAAAATGGAAGTAACAAGATCACGCTCAATACTTGACGGATAAACACATACTGGAACGTAGGGACTTCACCATTCAGTATCTTCAACGATACGTCTGAAAAGGACGCAAGTAGGTTTGCGAACACCAAAAGCAAAATGGCGTGGTTAACAGCTTTATTCATACGGAAGCAAGGCTACATATTTGTCATACAATTATGGGCGCACATCATACATGAGAATTTAAAATAAGTAAGAACAAAGTTATTGAGATTGGATTAATGCAATTTTGGATCAAGATTCGACGACTAAATCACCGCTCTCAGCCCTACATTTTCCCGTATTAATATTCCCTTATTGACTGATACATCAAGTTACAAATCGCTTTCATAGTAACCAAGAACACTGATCTGGGTTAATAAACTTGTTTCACAATAACCTTACTTTTATTTAGGTCAGATAATTACAAAAAAGGAAGTTACAGTGAAAAAATTATTAGCACTTGGTATTGCAGCAGCAATCTCGGTTCCAGCAGTAGCCGACCACAATACAATCAATGGTATGGATTTCGGTCCACTTGCAAAGTTAGTCGGCACATGGAAATCGGTCGAAACTGGTGGCGTTGATATTTCACCGGGTCAAGAAGGGACTGATGTGGGTGCGGGTGGCCCAGCAGTCACACCGTTTTATGAAGTGATGACGTTTGAGGTTGCAGCAGATGCAACCAATGCCAGCGATCAATATCTGGTTGCTCTGTACTACAAGCAGGAAGTATTCAGAAAGGCCGACGATTCTAAATTCCACGATCAACGTGGCTACTTCATCTACGACCAAAAGAATCAAATCGTGTACAACTCTTACTGTGTGCCTCGCACCACATGTGTCACGGCAGAAGGCCCTGCTGGCGACACAATGACGTTAGTCGCATCTAAGCGCGGTATCGCTGAGTCTGAATACATGACAGACAACGCAACCACTACGGGCTTCACAATGAACATCAGTATTTCAGACGACACGTTGACTTACTCTCAAACAACAGGTTTAGAGATCTACGACAACGCTTTTGCTCACACTGATTCAAGTACATTGGTTAAAGTGAATTAGGTTCAAATACAAACGCCTTTCACAACGAAGTGAAAGGCGTTTTTCTGTTGTACTTGTAACAACAAACAAGTTTAACTCGATTGTGTATCGACCTTAGCATAACGATTGGCTAGCACCGCACAGTAAAAGATCTGAATCGGGTGATAGAGCATAATTGGCAGTAATATCATCCCTAGATTAGGGTTGTGAGCAAATATCACCTTAGCCATAGGAATACCAGCCGCCAAGGTCTTCTTGGTACCACAGAACACAGCTGCAACCTCGTCTTGATGATTGAATCCAACCTTGCGAGCACTCCATTGAATGCCGTGAACCATCACCATCAATATCACGAAACAAATCACCGCTGACACCAACAGCAACATCGGAGAGAAGTCACTCCAAATACCGTGCTCAATGGAATCACAGAAAGCACTGTAAACGATCAGAAGTATCACGTATTTGTCTAACTTATTGACCACTGACTTGTGTTTCTGAGTCCATTCAAAAAGCAATGGACGCATCAACTGTCCGACGATCATTGGCAGCAATAGCATTTTAGATATCGAGATTACCGACTCTATCAGGTTTAACTCTGCGCCCTCTAATCCCATGAAGAGTTGGATCAGTAGAGGCGTAATGAACACACCTAAGATACTAGAAAGCGATGCATTGAATATCGCACCCGGTAGGTTTCCTTTTCCAATCACCGTCATCGCAACCGAAGACGAAATCGTACTCGGCAAAACGAAGAGGTAACAGAAACCAAAGGCCAGAGCTGCAGGCATATAAGCGACAAAGCCTTGTCCAAATATCACCCAAAGCAGTGGATAAACTAAGAAGGTCGCGCTTTGAACAAAAACGTGCAGCTTCCAATTTGAAAGCCCTTCAAGAATGGCTTTGGGAGACAAGCCTAGACCATGTAAGAAAAACACCAAGGCGATGCCGAGAACGGTAACCGTATCAAGATGAAGTACCCCACCCGACTTCCCCCAATCTGGCGTAAAAACAGCAACGACCATGGCCACCACCATCCCTACCAGAAACCATTCCTTTTTCAGTTTTTCTATCATGTTTACACGCACTTTCTGTCGATTCCATTTCAGCCAATAACCCGGCTCCGATGCTATTTATCCTATCGACTCTAATTTTAATTAACCACCATAAATGCAAATTAAGCTCGCCTTTATCTTGAGGGTTAACATCGTTATTCGAGTTTGTTACGCCCGTTTTGCTCTGAATTGATCAGATGTATGGAATGACGATGAAAATATTAGAAAACAGCGGTTTATCGAGAAGATAAGACCCTTTCAGTGATCGGGACATAGAGGCAAACCGTAGGAACATAAAAGCAAGCCGTATTTAGTTTAGATACCAAAATTCAGCCCTTTCTCAATGACGATGCAGCGGGAGCAACATATGAACAACAGAATCACCATTATTGAGTTTCTCAGAGTGTTTGAGTGCATTCGCTCCTCTGGCAAGCAACTGGACAATAAATATCAAGTGGGCGAAATGACGGCTTGGCATGATTACGATGGTTACACCTGTTGGCTAAGCTTTAAAGACGTAACCGTGACGCTGATGTTTCACGGATCGCTGAAAATTGAGTATGACAACGCTTCAAACTACTCTGAATTCATCGAGCATTGTCTGGATATGCTCGCCACTGAACCTTCTCCATAAAACGCGAACAGACTCACTACTAACGGCTAACGGCTAACGGCTAACGGCTAACGGAGAAAATCATGAACGGAACGGCTTTCAAAACGCATTCATTGCTTAAGCACAGACACCTTTTGTGGCTAGTACTCAGCCTCTCTTTTTTATGGTCTAAAGCGTCAACAGCAGGAACTGAGATGATTGATTTCACACAAGCGAATGAACACCAGAAGTGGACAGCAATCAACGATAACGTCATGGGAGGAGTCTCAACAGGCAGGCTTGTTTATCAAGGCGAGACGAGTCAATTTAAGGGCGAATTATCGTTAGAGAATAATGGTGGCTTCAGTTCAATCAACCGCTCTATAGAGTCTATAAGCTCTAAAATGGACAGCGTAGAACTGACGATTGTAGGTGATGGTCGTACTTACCAATTGAGGTTCACAACATGGATAGCTGGAAACAGAACCAATTACAAGCACAGCTTTGAAACCATCAAAGGCGAGCAACTCAGGAAAGTCTTCCAACTAAAGGACTTTCAAGCAGTGTTTAGAGGTCGATTACTCAGCGGAGCACCGGAACTTAAAGCTCAAGACATTAAACAGATCGGCTTTTTGATTGCAGATAAAAAACCCCTGCCCTTCAAGTTAAATCTCACTCAGATTCAATTCCAAACGCTTCAAGAAACTGAGTAAAGCTTTGTTGGAATAAACACAGTAAATCACTTAATAAAAAAACCCTGATGTTTTACCGATTCGCGATAAGTATCAGGGGCTTTCTATTCAAGCGTTCAAGCTGCTCAAACTGTTCAAATAAGCAACGATTCAAATCGTCAAAGTTCTAAATCATTAACGAATAATATTTGATGGCTGTTTTACCAATCGACGCGCTGCTTTCAATACGTTGGTGCGCATCTTTCAGTGTCTCAACACTAAAGCCATTCAATGTGGTGGTAAGCGTCGTTTTGATACGGCCAGCATCAATCAGGTTCGCTGCTTGGAACAGGATATCTTGCTGTTTTTGGATATCGTCTGTGTTGAACAGTGAACGTGTGAACATCAGTTCCCACACAAAACCTGCAGACTTACCTTGCAGCGCCGACAGATCAATTCCGCCATCGAACTCAACAATCGAGCTGATCATGCCTTGTGGTGCAATCAGCTCAACCATCGCATCCCAGTGCCCTTTTGTATCCGCAACATTGAAGATGTAATCGACATGTTGAATGCCTTGCTCTCGCACAGACTCGACAAGGTTACGGTGGTTCGCCACATAATCCGCCCCCATATCCCTTACCCACTTCTCCGTTTCAGGTCTTGAAGCTGTTGCGATAACATTTAGGTTGGTCAGTTGCTTAGCCAGTTGAATCGTAATTGAACCAACACCGCCTGCTCCACCAATGATCAGGATAGACTTTTTCTCTTCAGGACGAACACGCAAGCGGTCAAACAATGCTTCCCAAGCCGTAAGCGTTGCTAGTGGCATAACGGCTGCAGCTTCATCAGAAAGGCTCTTCGGCGCTTTAGCGGTAATACGGTAGTCCACAGCTTGGTATTCTGCGTTAGCACCCATACGTGTTACGTCACCCGCATAGTACACGCGGTCACCGACTTCGAAGCCTTCAACGTCAGCACCTTTGCCAACAACTTCACCGACTGCGTCATAACCCAACACTTTTGGTTGTTCGAGTGTTTTGTCTTTGGCACTACGAATACGAATTTTTGCGTCAGCAGGATTGATAGAAGTCGCGCTCACTTTTACCAGCAAGTCATTATTTTTTAGTTCTGGCAGACTCGTTTCAAACTCAAATAAACTGTCTCGTTCTGTAATCGCAAATGATTGAGTAAATCCAATAGCTTTCATTTTTGATGGTGCTGACATTGTGCTTTCTCCTTGAATTAGACGAGTTAATCTTAGTCAATTCTCACTCTAGATAAACCGCCTAATATTTGAATTATTATCAAATTATTTTTGACAATTAAGCATTTGAAGCTAACTTAGAAGCGATAAGTAGAGATAACCCATCTGCAGATTGTGATGGAGAAATGTCCCAACTCCATGTTTAGAACATAATTCAATACAGGTAGATAACATGCTTCTTGAAGACTTGCAGGTCATTTTAAAGGTGGCGGAGTTTCGTAGTATCACCGCAGCAGCTACCAACCTAGACATGCGCACGGCAACCGCGAGTGCTGCCGTCAAACGAGTCGAAGCCGCACTGGGCGCTGAACTGTTTGTAAGAACCACTCGCCATCTAAGGCTTTCCTCTGCAGGCGAACGCTATTTACCTGAGTGTGAGCAAGCCTTGAAGATGTTAGAGCAAGCAAAGCTCAACATGCGTGAAGAGCTTGGTATTCTGGATGGAGAAATCCGCATTGCGCTTTCTTCTGATCTAGGACGTAACCTCATCACACCTTGGTTAGATGAGTTCTTGCTTGAATACCCAAAGGCGACGCTTCGCACTAGCATCAGCGATAGCAATATCGACTTTTACCGAGATTCCGTCGATATGGCGCTGCGTTACGGCTCCCCGACCGATGCGAACATGTATGGTTTCAAGATATGCGATGTGCCGAGGATATTGTGTGCAACTCCCGAATACTTGGCTGAAATGGGAGCACCAAAACACCCGAGTGACTTAGCACAACACAATGGTTTGCTTTACCAACTCCACGACATGTTGCAAGACGAGTGGCTGTTTAACGATGGTACTCATGATCATAAAGTGAAACTAAAAGGAAATCGCGCTTCGAACGACGCAGACCTTGTAAGGCGTTGGTGTATCGCGGGTAAAGGAGTAGCAATAAAATCTTGTTTAGACATGTCACCTCATCTGCTTTCAGGTGAAGTGGTTAAAGTTATGCCTGAGTTTAAGCCGACCCCTACCGAGCTGTGGTTAGTGTGTCCAAGTCGTCAATCCATCACCCCGACAGTGCGACTACTGAGAGATTTGTTCAGAGAGAAAACTGCTGAGATCCTTTCGCAACTGAGCAAACAAGGCATTATAGAAAGCACAACATCTTAAGATTTAATGCCGCTTAGAGATAAGAAGCAGAGAGACAAAAAAGGCGTTAGCGAACTCAACCCGCTAACGCCTTTCATCATTAGAACATCATAGCTGCATGATGAACCTAAATAATAGAGCTTAGTTTAATACTCTTAATACAAGAGCTTAGTTTGACTCGTCTTCAACATCGCAGTCAGCACAGCACTGAAGAGCAATCTCATGTTCGAAGGTGATGGTGTCTTTACCTTCTTCTACTAGCTCTGCGATTTCGTCTGCCACTTCTTTTTCATCATCCGCTTCGATCCCGCTTGCTAGCTCTTCCTCTGAATAGCCGAAGAAGTTCAGTAGTAAGTACTCACGTGCTTCATCTTTAGTACAAACCACGTCTGCTGAAAGATCAGGAGTAACCTCGCCTTGTGCAAGTGTCGCTGTCACTTGTGCGATAGCATCCTCTTTCATCGCAGGCGTTAACCAACCAAGATCAGTACTTACTGTCGTTTTTTTACAGTCGAAGCAAGGCAGTTGGTGAAAGTAGTATTGAAAGGTAGTCATAGGTAATTTCTTCTTTAAATGTTGTATAGCGAGATTATGCGCGTTTTGTAGCAAAATACTATCTCAATCACAACCTGAAACCGCTTCATGCTGAGTATTTTTACCAGCGCCGCGCAAGCAGATGTGATCATTCGATAAAAGCGCTGTTTTACCTATGCTTACTCAGCTTTACGCTTGTTTACATTTGTACGGGTAATATATGCCTCATCAAATAATAAGCGTGGCACCTCACAATTGCTTTGGCTCTTGCTTAGTTTCGTCGTTCCAGCTATCAGCTTTGAGTTCACGGCTTACTTGGCTACTTAGCTCGGATTTGTTTGAAATGACTTTGTTTTCAATTAACTTACTTGCACTTGGCTTATTTTGAACCACGCTTATTTAAATCACCCATTTCGGATACCCAATCAATGATCATCACAAAATATCAAGCCCTTGCCCTTTCATCGGTTGCTTTGCTCGCAATAGGCTGCTCACCATCATCAGATACGCCTTCGGTCAGCAACATCAGTGATTACCAAGGCTCAGCGAGTATTACTCAAGGTGTGGCTACCACCGTTGAATCGAATCTCTTTGAGTGTGCAAACGGACGTAGCCGAGTGGCGGGTGTCGGGGAAATTACGGACTCAGAAGGAAAGGTTTGGACGGTTCCAGCCAAAAACAACTTTTCAACAGGGCCAAAAGCCTTTGATCTTTATGAAGAGTGCTCAAACACTACGCCAAGCAGCCTAGCCGAAGTCGATCAAAGCTCTGTACCTGTAGCGATAGTTGATCAAGACGGTGAGGAAATAACAGGCTATATTTTTGCCGATAACTATTTCGAACTTTATATCAACGGCAAGTTAATCGCGGTAGACACCATTCCTTTCACACCGTTTAACTCAAACATCGTCAAATTTAAGGTGAAGAAGCCTTACACGATTGCGGTGAAAGTGATTGATTGGGAAGAAAACCTAGGTCTTGGCAGCGAAGATAACCGCGGAAAGGCATACCACGCTGGTGATGGTGGCTTTATCGCGAGCTTTAGTGACGGAACCGTGACAGGACCAGAATGGCAAGCACAAACCTTTTATACCTCACCGATTTATGACCTGACTTGTTTGAGTGAAGTCGACGAGAAGCGTCTTTCTGAAAGCTGCACCACGGAAGGAACTGACCACGGTCAAGATGCCTACGCCGCTCATTGGGAAACACCAACCAACTGGATGAACCAAGAGTTCGATTCAACATCTTGGCCTCAAGCATCGGTATACTCAGAAGACGATATTGGCGTAAACAATAAAAAAGCGTACATGAACTTTATCGAAAAATTCAGTGGTGCAGGCGCAAGCTTTATCTGGTCGACAAATGTCGTTCTCGATAATGAAGTGCTACTGAGATACGAAGTTAAGTAGCTTTATTCCTTTGTAAGCAAGCCCAGTCACGAGTATGACTGGGCTTGCTACTCAAACAGCTTGCTGGTGTTTCTAATTCACAGCGAACCTAATCCTAATCTTGAATCCTTCCATTACGACGAAGTTTGCGAAGTATTGTTTGCTCCACGTGACTTAGCTTTGTAATTGTGTAACCAGCAACAAAACAACCCGATGCACAGCCCCCAAAATGCACTGCCGATCCCCAGTAAATTGGTGCCAGAAGCAGTGAATAAGAAAGTAAGCAGTGCAGGCTCTCGATAGTGGTTGTCTGCCATCGAAACAGCTAAACAATTCATCAAGGTCGGCATCACCGCTAAGCCAGCAACCGCAATAACAATCTCGGAGGGCACGGCGCTAAACAGCGACACAAATGACATCCCCATCACGCCAGCTAACAAGTAAAACCCGCCCATACAAATCCCCGCCATATAACGTGTCTTTGGATTACTATCCGCATTAGGGCCCATGCAAATAGCGCCCGTAATCGCTGCAAGGTTATACACAAAGCCACCAAACGGTGCGAAGATCAAACCTGTCACCCCGGTGGTGGTAATGATCTTCGATGAATCGACTTGGTATCCGTTCGCTTTTAGAACCGCAAATCCCGGTAAGTTCTGTGAAGCCATCGTCACTATAAACAATGGGATACCCACACTGAACAACGAAAAGAACTCAAAATCGGGCTTGATGAACACTGGGGTCGTTAATCCCATAGTCACCTGACTGACATCGAGTTTGCCAAAACCCACACACATAACCAGTGCGATAATGAAAATGCTTGGGATCAGTAAATTTCCTAACCGCGCTTTCGCCAGAATAAATACAGCGAGCATGACCGCTACGACTTGCGCCTCTTCCATTAACGACGTGAACAAACCCAAACCGAATTGCAATAGAATCCCCGCGAGCATCGCAGAGGCAATCGATGTTGGGATCTGTTTTAGGACTTTCTCAAACATCCCCGCTAATCCAACTAACGTGATCAACATCGAACTGAAAAAAAACACGGCCACAGCCTGATTCATTGTCAGCCCTTCAAGAGATGTGATTAACAACGCCGCTCCAGGCGTCGACCACGCTGTAACCACAGGCTTCTTGTAATGAAACGAGAGCAGTATTGTGGTTATCCCCATGCCAATTCCCAACGCCCAAAACCATGACGCCACTTGTTCTTCGGTTGCTCCAGCACTCATTGCCGCTTGGAAAATAATCGCCGCGGCGCTCGCATAACCAATGAAAACAGCGATAAAGCCGGTACTGACGTGAGAAAATTTTAGCTTAATCATGTTAATTTTTTCCTGCGTGCGTTATAACGTCCATAAACCAAACCTAGCACTGTGCGCTATAACGCACAACTTATTTGTAAAAAACTTGTAGAGAAAATATGCAAACAGAAATTAAAGTTGGCGTTAACTTGAAACGCCTTCGCCAAGAAAAAGGCTGGAGCTTAGACAAAACAGCAAAAGAAACTGGCGTCAGCAAAGCAATGCTAGGACAAATTGAACGTGGAGAATCCAGCCCGACAGTCGCTAAGCTCTGGCAAATAGCTTCTGGGTTCGAGGTGTCACTTTCGAGTTTTATAGCTACTAGCCCAAACAGTGAACTGACGAGTTTATTCAGAGACGCAAACGAACTAAGACACGAGGAATACAACATTGGCTTTTTCGTCAGTTTGTTGTTTCCTTTTGAGGAAGCACTAGGATTTGAAATATTCGAACTCACCCTAGCACCCGATTACCAGCATGAATCCGCCCCACATAACGCTGGCGTCACTGAGCACATCTTATGTATTTCAGGAGAGATGGCCGTGATGTTTGATGATGAGTGGCATACGTTACGCGCAGGACAAGCCGTTCGCTTTAATGCTAACCAGAGCCATGGCTACAAAAATATCGGTGAAGGAAACGCCGTATTTCATAATGTGATTCACTACCCTAATAACAAGCAATAGTGCCGGATTTGGCGCTAGCGTATGTTTAGCTCTAACCGGATCTTTAGTGCTAACGAAAGAGCTGGCAGACCACTGGCTGTTACTAACTTAAAGCGACTATACGTTGACGACCATGTTGCCATCTTCGGCTTGATAACGCGCCCATAGTTGAGAAAGGTTTTCTTTATTAAGCTGTATCTCTTTTTCTTTCAGAAACGCTTCGTTGTGCAGCTTCGAATACGACCGCTCAGCAAGATCACAGCTAAATGTAACGATGGTTTTTCCTTTCCCCATTCTAGCCGCAGCGTATAGTGCACCTGCTACGTTCAATGACGAACTGCTTCCTAGAAGAATACCGTCATGATCCGCAACAAGTCGGGATATCGTCACCAAATCCTGATCGGGAAGCGTGATTGCACGATTGATTTTTGCCTGCCTGAAATTTTCAACCGTTCGCATGATCCCTATCCCTTCCGTGAACGAACTTCCCGTTGATTGATAGTGTCCATTACGTAGAAACGAATAAATGCCAGACCCATTTGGGTCAACTAACCAAGTTTCGAGATTGGGTTTCTGCTCAGATAGATAATGTGAGTTTCCGGCAATGGTTCCACCAGTCCCTACCACAGAAACTAGAGCATCAATATTCCCTTGGGTTTGCTGCCATATTTCCGGTCCAGTATTTAAATAGTGCGCTCGATAATTACTGAGATTTTCGAACTGATCTGCCCACCAATAATCTTCATTTTCGACACCGATCCGTTTAGCCGTGTGGTAAAAGTGTTCAGGGTTTGCAAAAGGACAAGGGTCGACCAATAACAGTTCAGCGTTATAAAGCGAGATCATACGCTCTTTCTCTTGTGCCTGCCCTTTTGGCATCACCACCAACATTTTGTAACCGAGGGATTTAGCGACTAGAGCAAGGCCTATTCCCGTATTACCAGCAGTACCTTCGACGATTGTCATTCCCGGCTTAAGCTTACCGGCTTCTATTGCATCCATAACCAACTGAAGTGCCGCTCTATCTTTAATCGAACCACCCGGGTTCTGGTGTTCGCACTTAATAAGAATCTCACAACCTGATATCTCTGAAAGACTGTTGATTCTAACAAGATCGGTATCGCCAATCAGTTCACTGAGATTGTTTGCAATATGGGCAAATGACATCGCGACTCCATTTATTTGTTGAGGATAAGTTTGTTCATCGATTGGGTTGTCGATGATCATAAGCGTAGCTCTGGGGTCTGCTTAGTCAAGAAGTGCCGGAATTGAAAAGACTCTCATTGTCCAAATAGCAATTATAATTAGGGGTGACCGATTAGATTGAGGGCAAAAAAATGTTTCTAAAAGAGAAAAAAAGCGGTGACCTCGTAGACGTAATTGAAATGACTAAATTAACCAACTTATTTCAAGACAGTATCGAAGGTCGGTTTCAAGCAGGTGAAGAACAGCAAGACCCTGAGATGTTTAAAAAATCTGAACTGATGTTTATGTCAGGGGAAGAGTTACCTCGATGCTGGACAGATCCAAACTACCGCTCAGGGACTAAATAACCTTAGCGCTTCCAGAGCACCCGATGAGTCGCAATTGAAGCTCTGTTCTAAAACTGTTTGACGAACGCCTTATAGGCTATCTCCCTGTTAAAACGTTCAGACGCAACTTTACTAGACACAAAAAAGCGAGCCACTTAGGCTCGCTTTTCAATTGTTTCTTATTACTTAAGCCGTTGCTTAGATTACAGAAGCTCTACCGACTGTTGAGCAATAACGAACTCTTCGTTAGTTGGGATAACCATTGCTACAGCATCTAGCATTTCAGACTTCGCGATGATGCCTTCAGCACCAAAGCGAGCGGATTCGTTACCTGCTACATCTTCAACAAAACCAAGAATCTTAAGGTTGTTTAGGATCTCACGACGAATTGGTAGAGAGTTCTCACCGATACCACCAGTGAAGATGATGCCGTCTAAAGAATCTAGCGTAGCTAGGTAAGAAGCAACGTATTTAGCTACACGGTAAGTAAACACCTCAAAAGCCAGTTTAGCGCCTTCATGGCCCTCTTCCATTGCTTCTAAAATGCCACGAGCATCGCTCGTAAGACCAGACACGCCTAGGAAGCCAGACTCCTTGTTCAGAGAGTTGAAGACTTGCTCTTGTGACCAACCTTTCTTAAGTAGGTACTCGATAATGCCTGGGTCTAGGTCACCACAACGTGTGCCCATCATTAGGCCAGAAAGCGGTGTGAAGCCCATAGAAGTATCAACACTGTTGCCGTCTTTGATAGCACATACAGATGCGCCGTTACCTAGGTGAACAGAGATGAAGCTCGATTTCTCGATTGGCTTGTTAACCATTTTCGCAGCTTCACGGCTAACGAAGTAGTGGCTAGTACCGTGGAAACCGTAACGACGTACGCCGAAGTCTGTGTATAGCTCTTTTGCGATTGCACCAGTGAATGCACGTTGTGGCATTGTTTGGTGGAAAGCAGTATCAAATACAGCGAACTGAGGTAAAGAAGGGAAAGCTTCAATTGCAGCACGGATACCGATAGCACCTGCTGGATTATGAAGTGGAGCTAGGTCAGATAGGCTTTCAATTTCGTTCGTTACTTCTTCAGTAATGCGAACGGTTTGAGTGAACTTCTCGCCGCCGTGAACGATACGGTGACCGATAGCCACGATATCAGCAGTGAATCCTAGATCTTCCATCAGGCCAACCAATTTGCCAATGGCAATTTTGTGGTGGTTACCCTCACCTTGAATGGCAATTTCAGTTTTCTCGCCTTGATATTTCCAGCTCATACGAGCATCTTCAAGACCAAAACACTCCCCTAGGCCACTTAATACTGCTTCACCAGAAACAGAATCAATTACAGCAAATTTTAGGGATGAACTACCCGAGTTAATAACCAGAACAAACGAATTAGACATTGGATATGGATCCTGTTTCAGTACGAATTGGATGAAGTGTTTACTTCAATTTTAGTTAAGCCCATTATTCAATAATTTTTGAATCTTTCAACTTTTGTTTTGAAAAAATCACCAAATGAACACAATTAAGTTGATCTTAGTCATCAAATTATTTATTTCGAGAGTGGAATTAAAAAATAGTTGAATAAGAAAATTAATGAACAGGTGACGCAAACGTGTGCTCACGTTATTTTTAACTTGGTTCAGTTAGTTAGAGTAACTTGAACAAATGTAGACAATCCGCCTAGAAAACAGCCACCCATCCCTTTTTTCTCCTGATCATTACCGGTAACTTTCTTACTCGATTTATAAATTGCTCAGTGTTTGCATCAAAAAGATCACAGTGGTTGAGAATAGTGAACGACGATACCTGATCTTCTTTTGGTTACCTTCGAGCACAACTTTGCGATTAGATGCACTGTAACGTCGCTTAGATTGTCTTCGATCTTTGCTTTAGCATCTTGTAGCACGTTCTTTTAGTATAAGCTTAGAACGCGATACAGCGAAGTTTAGGCGCTAAGATTAGTTATTGGGGTGAAGCTTAGAGAGGTAAGCTGACTCTATATCGACCCCACCAAAGATTAAGTTCAAATAGCAGGCACAAAAAAACCGAGCATTATGCTCGGCTTTTAAATTCAGTGTTTAAGCTGTTCGTTTATAAGCACTTGGCTTGTAAGCTTCAGCTTAAACTAAAGGCTGATTAACCTTCGTTGCGCTCTGGACGACGACCGCGGTTGCCGCCATTGCCTGCTGCGTTGCCATGGCCACGTTCGCCACGGTGGTTACCACGGTGATCGCCACCACGGTTACGATCGAAGCGACGCTCGCCATCACGACCACCAGCTGAGTTACCATCACGTGCGCCATCACGGTTGCCACGGTAGCCACCACGACCGCCATTGCCACCTTCACGGTTACCACCTTCGCGATTACCGCCTTCACGGTTACCACGGTAGCCGCCACCATCACGACCGCCACGACCGCCGCCACGGTTGCCATCACGACCGCCGCCGCCACGACGAGGCTCACGGAAGTCGTTGAAATCAACAACTACAGCGCCAGCTTCTTTTTGACGAATACGAAGTTTGCTTAGCTTACCAGCAGTTTCAGAGTTCATTGCTTTTGGCAGTTGAACGTAAGTAGAACCTTGGTCTAGCTTGATAGCACCGATAGAACCTTTAGTTAGGCCAAGTTCGTTTGCTAGTGCGCCAACGATGTCTTTAACCTGAACGCCTTGCTCACGGCCAACTTGTAGTTGGTACGTATCCCAATCTTGAGTATTGAAGTTACGACCACCGCCATCACGGCCATTGTCACGATCTTCACGACGCTCTTTGCGACGGTTCTTATCACGCTCAATAGCAGCGATCATTGGGTCTTCGCCAACGTAGAATAGAGGGCTCTTACCTTGCTGACGCTTAAGAAGCATTGCAGCTAGAGTAGCAGCATCAACTTCTAGAGATTCTTGTAGAGTAGAGATTAAACCTGCGAAGTTTTCTAGAGCTTTGCTCTCTTTCTCAGTTTCAAGCTCAGCGCCAAGCTTAGCAACACGTGCAGCAGCAACTTCGTCACGTTGTGGAAGTTGGATTTCTTCCATTTGAGACTTAGTTACACGCTCGATAGTGCGAAGCATACGAATTTGGTTAGTGCGAACTAGTAGGATCGCTTTACCTTTACGTCCAGCACGGCCAGTACGACCAATACGGTGGATGTAAGATTCAACATCGAATGGGATGTCGTAGTTGAATACGTGAGTAATACGTGGAACATCAAGACCACGAGCTACAACGTCAGTTGCAACTAGGATGTCGATTACACCTTGTTTGATGTGATCAACAGTGCGCTCACGTAGAGACTGAGGAATATCACCGTGCAGTGCAGCAGCTTTGAAGCCACGTGCAGATAGCCAGTCAGCTAGACGCTCAGTATCTTGACGAGTACGTACGAATACGATTGACGCGTCAGTTTCTTCAGTTTCAAGTAGACGAGACATTGCTTCGTCTTTCTCTACGCCTTTAACAACCCAGTAATTCTGCGCTACTTTATCAACTGTGTGGTTAGTACCAGCAACGTCAACTCTAGCCGGGTTACGTAGGTAACGGTCAACAATAGTCTTAACCATTGGAGGCATAGTTGCAGAGAAAAGTACACGCTGTGCAGTTTCTGGAGCTTGCTCTAGGATCCAAGTAACGTCATCTACGAAACCCATTTTTAGCATTTCATCTGCTTCATCAAGAACAAATGTGTGTGCTTCATCTAGGTGTAGACGGTCACGAGTTAGTAAATCTTTAACACGACCTGGAGTACCAACAACAATGTGAGCACCGCGGCTTAGAGCACGCATTTGGTCAACAATTGAAGCACCACCGTAAATTTCAATAACTTTAAGACCGTTGATGTCACGACCTAAGTTTTTGATTTCCGCAGCAACTTGAATCGCTAGCTCACGAGTAGGAGCCATGATGATTGCTTGTGGTTTATGTTGGTTCAGGTTGATTTTGTTAAGTAAAGGCAGAGAGAATGCTGCTGTTTTACCAGTACCAGTCTGTGCTTTACCTAGTGCGTCACGGCCTTCAAGAAGAAGAGGAATAGCTGCTGCTTGGATTGGAGTCGGAGAAACGAAACCCATGCTATCAAGAGCTGAAAGAATGTTATCGTTTAGGGCTAATTCATTAAATTGAATTACAGATTCGGACATTGGGATCCCACTATATATAAGTAAACAAAAGGTCCCGGGAGCTCTATCAATTCCAATACTGATCCAATCAGATACTGATTCCATTCAGAGTTACGAAGCAGTAATAAAACACTTCAAGCCATTAGGGACGTCTAAGGGAGGCGGATTATTCCCTAAACGCATAAAAAAAGCCAGAAAAAATTGAAATACATCACATATTTTTCGGTTTTACATCAATACTGGCTATCATATCGTCAAAACTTGATGAATATCTCGTCATAGCACCAAACTTCGAACAAATTGACGTAGTTAAATAAGAGGGCAATTAATTTGCGCTCACTTCGCCTTTCAGTAGTAATCAAGCCTCGCAATGATTATAGTGTGCTCAATTGTCCTCGATAGATAAAAGTCAAATGTTTCAAGATAATCCTCTACTCGCTCAACTCAAACAGCAAATCCAAGAAACCCTCCCTAAAAAGGAAGGTACAATCAAAGCCACTGAAAAAGGCTTTGGTTTTCTCGAAGTCGATAACAAGACCAGTTTCTTTATCCCACCTCCATACATGAAGAAATGTGTACACGGTGACAAAGTTATTGCCATCATTCGCACAGAGAAAGAACGCGAAGTAGCAGAGCCTGAGGAATTGATTGAACAAGGCCTTACTCGTTTTATTGCTCGAGTGAAGTTATTTAAAGGTCGTTTGAACGTCGTTCCTGATCACCCGCAACTGAAAAAGCTGCAATTTAAAGCGAAAGCAAAGAAGGGCCTAAACCCTGAAACGCTTAAAGAAGGTGACTGGGTTGTTGCTCATATCGTTCAACACCCATTAAAAGGTGACAATGGCTTCTTAGCTCAGATCTCTGAGAAAATCACAGACGCTGACGACAAGATTGCACCTTGGTGGGTAACACTGGCACAAAACGACCTACCAAACAGCGAGCCAGAAGGTATCGATGATTGGAAGATTAACGATGACGCCGATCTTGAACGTGTAGACATGACGCACGTTCCTTTTGTGACTATCGATGGCGAAAGCACAAAAGACATGGATGATGCGCTTTACGCGAAAAAGAAAGAGAACGGTGACTTTGAGCTAACTATCGCAATTGCTGATCCAACAGCTTACATCTCTCCAAATGATGCAATGGATAAAGTGGCGCGCGAACGCGGTTTCACTATCTACCTTCCTGGTCGTAACATCCCAATGTTGCCTCGTGATCTTGCTGACAACCTATGTTCACTGATCGAGAACGAAGTTCGCCCTGCCCTTTGCTGTACAGTAACGGTATCTAAAGATGGCGTTATCGGTGACGACATTAACTTCTTCGCTGCGAACATCAAATCTCACGCTCGCCTTGCTTACGATAACGTATCAGACTGGTTAGAAACAGGTGCATCAGAGAAGTGGCAACCGTCAGAAGAAATTGCTGCGATTGTTTCTGATCTTCACCAATTTGCTCAAGCGCGTTCAGCGTGGCGTTCAGCGAATGCGGTTGTGTTCCCAGACCGCCCTGACTACCGCTTTGAACTTAGCGAAGATAACGATGTTGTCGCTATCCACGCTGACATGCGTCGCAGTGCGAACAAGCTGGTTGAAGAGTCTATGATCAGCGCGAACATCTGTGCGGGCCGAGTACTAAAAGAAAACTTCAACCAAGGTGTGTTTAACTGCCACTCTGGTTTCAAGGCTGAGAAAGTAGCTGACGTTCTTGAACTGGTAAACCCGCAGGCGGAAACACCATTCACTGAAGAGCAGATCGTCTCTCTGGAAGGTTTTGCGACTCTGCGTCGTTGGTTAGGCTCTTTAGACAACAGTTACTACGACAACCGTATTCGTAAATTCCAAGCGTACAGCGAGATCAGCAATGAACCTGCACCACACTACGCGATGGGATTAGACATTTACGCGACGTGGACATCTCCAATTCGTAAATACGGCGACATGATTAACCACCGTATGCTTAAGGCTCACATCCTTGGTAAAGCGCCAATTCAAACACCAGACGAAACCATTGGTGATGAACTTGCACTGCACCGCCGTCACCACGGTATGGCTGAACGTAACGTTGGCGATTGGTTGTATGCTCGCACTCTAGCGAATGCTCCAGTTGAAGAAACTCGCTTCCAAGCAGAGATCTTTGACATTAACCGTGCTGGTATGCGTGTGCGCTTACTTGATAATGGTGCAGCAGCGTTTATCCCTGGCTCTCTCATTCTTAATAATAAAGAGAGAATAGAGTGCAACGGTGATATGGGCACTGTATCTATCGATAAAGAAATGGTATACAAACTGGGAGACGTTTTAGAAGTAGTTCTCTCAGAAGTTAATCAGGAAAACCGTAACTTGGTAGCAAAGCCTACACAAGTATTTGCGGACTTGCCTAGCGAGCCTGAAACGACAAATGAAACCGAAGCCTGATTTCTGATAGGGTTCACTTCTAAAGGCGCTAATTATTAGCGCCTTTTTTGTAAATGTCTCATGCTTAAACAATACTAAAACCAATAAGCAACTCGTTTACAACGTCAAAGAAGCGCACTATGTCATCGATAACAGTTACTCAATTTAGAAACTTTATTCCCAGGAAACGAGAACGTTACCCTGCCTCTAAAAACGGTATCTTTATGGTATCGAAAGGCAGTATTTCTTTTGTGTTACCCAATGGGACTCAAGCCTCGTTGCAAGCCGGAGATTTCACCCTTTATAATTCTGGTCAGATTAAAGACATCAGCGTTAACACTGAAAATGGTGAATTCAGCGCAACCTGCTTAGATTTTGATTTAGATATTTTCCAAAAGTTCATTAACCAGTTCAGCGATTTAGAATCCACTCGAATCCCAGATAAGTACATTAAGTTCAATCAAACGGATACCGAGATCTGCCAGTTGAAAGATCTCATCATGTCACTTGCTCATTCATCGAACCAGAATGACTACGCACTCACTCAATTAGGCTTAAGTTTGCTGTCTTTGATGGTGGAACAGTACCCTTCTCTACTGGCTATTATTGCTCGAGCTTCAAGGTTGACCGTGACCCAAAGAGTCATTCACTACATCGAACAAAACATTGAAAACAATATCTCTTTAGATACGCTCGCCAGTTACATGGGGATGTCACCGGCTACGCTTAAACGTCGCTTATCGGCTGAAGATCTGTCGTTCTCAAACCTATTAAAGATCAAACGTATTGCTCATGCGGCCACTCAGCTAAGAACATCGGATAAGTCGATCACTCAAATCGCGTATGAGTCCGGTTTTAAAAGTGCCGCTCACTTCAGCACTGCCTTTAAAACGTATCATGGCAAAACACCAAAAGACTTCCGATCGTTAGTGGCACAAGCACAACTGCAAAGCATAAAGCAGCAAGTTTAAACACATAAATTGATATGAACGTATTCGCGGTGAACTGGTGTAAACCAAGTGGCTTCAATATTAAGCCACTTGGATGTGAGATGAGATCATTTGGCTTTGGGATTCAGTGATTGAGTTTTGAGGCTGCGTTATTTGGCTATGAGATTAGTTTGTTAAGCTTAGAGACTAGGCTATTTGCTCTGCGAGCCGATCACCAGCACGCGTGAAACCAAAGTAACTATGACCAGAAGTACGATTTCGGGTCTTTTTCAATTTCAGCTAAAATAGCATCAAGATCCTTCGATTTAGGTAGGTAGGGATAAGGCCCCCAATTGACGGAGTCAGTTTCGACATCACCTTCAAGTGGCACCATCACTAACCAACAAGATAACGACTCATCAAAAGTCACGCAGGCGATCTCGTTTGTATAATCGCTATGAGATGAGTCGAGTAAATAATGCGCCTGAGAAAACAGTACACCGCCCTCACACTCTTCATATAGAGATTTGCCTAGCTCTACCGGTAAATTGCTATTTCGAGAAGTACAGAGCCTTTCAGCTCCAATTAACAGACGATTCAGTTCTATATGAATAACGGACATAACACCCCTTGTAACTTCATAGAAACTTCTAAGTAGTGAATTCCTCTACTTAGCCTAGGACTCAACGAACATTTTAGCGAACCAGCAAAAACAAAATACCCGCTCTGCTCCCAGAAACGAATCCTTATCTCCTAAGTTATCTTACTTTCAAAAACGAATCCGGTAGCTATACATCGAGCATATAGAATTTCACAAAAGTGTCATATAACCGACCTATCATATGCGACAAATGTTATTAACTAGGAGTTGTTTATGTTACGAGTCGCGCTTGCCTCTCTTTTATCCTTAGCCCTGTCTTCTCATGCTGCTTTGGCACAAGAAACCACTATTTCGGGCTCCACTTCGGTATCACGAGTGATGGATGTATTAGCTGAGGAGTACAACAAGACTCACCCTGATAACTATATTGCGGTTCAGGGTATTGGTTCTACAGCAGGTATTACCATGGTTAATAAAGGTGTCTCTGACATCGGTATGAGCTCGCGTTATCTAACCGACCGTGAACAGGACGAGAAGTTGAAGGTATTTCCAATTGCCTTTGACGGCCTAGCTGTCGTAACTAACCGCTCGAACGCTGTAAGCAATGTTACACGAGAGCAGCTGTTCGACATCTACAAAGGTAAGATCACGAACTGGAAAGCTGTGGGTGGCGCAGATCAGCCTATCGCAGTTGTCACTCGCGAAGCGTCTTCTGGTTCACGCTATAGTTTCGAAAGCCTGCTTGGTTTAACGAAAATCATTAATGACCGTCTAGTATCTGATATCAACCCAAATAACTTGGTTGTAAACAGTAACAGCATGGTTAAAACGATTGTTAACCATAACCCGCATGCAATTGGTTTTATCTCTGTTGGTTCGATCGACCGTTCAATTAAGGCGATTACATTTGAAGGCATAGAACCAACATCTAAAAACATTGCCAACCACAGCTATGAGTTGGCTCGCCCATTCTTGTTGCTGCACAAAACAGGCTCAGTTTCTGACGAAAGCAAAGACTTCATCAAGTTCGTGAAGTCAAAGCAAGGGCAAGATCTTATCGAAGAGTACGGCTACACACGCATTAAGTAAGTGACGTACCTTTATCGATCTTATTAGCTATGCTAATGATGTCGATTTGATAGGACACAAACAAAAAGAGAGAGCATTAAGCTCTCTCTTTTTTTGAATCTTTATAAATCGCTTCTTTACAAACCACTTAGAAGTGAAGTTGAATCACCGAAACAATAATAGCGCCAGGACGACGAATGCCTTCGATTTCTACGCGGATTTCGCGCTCGATCTCTAAGCCTTTCTTAATTGGCGTCACTTTTGTTAGCGTACTTTTAGCACGAACGTTGCTGCCTGATTTTACAGGGTATGGGAAACGAACTTGGTTAAGACCAATGTTTACAACCATCTTCGCTGTTGGGAATTGAGACTTGTCAGGGTCAACACTGTCAGTCAATCGAGGAAGCAGAGATAACGTTAAAAAACCATGTGCGATGGTTGTTTTGAACGGAGAGTCTGTTTCTGCCTTAGAAGGCTCAGTATGGATCCACTGCATATCTTCAGTCACAAGGCCGAACTGGTTAATACGGTCTTGACTTACATTGATCCAGTCGCCAGTATGGATGACTTCACCGATCTGCTGATTAAGCTCGTCAAACACAAGCTGTGCTTCAGGCTTTAATACGATCGGTTGCTCCACAGGCATCTCTGGTGCATCTTCGTTTACTGCAGGTTTGTGGTGATCACGAACCCACGCAAAGAAATGGCTATTTTGTGTACGATTAAGAAAGTCACCCCAGTAATCTCTAAGAGCTGGAGACATCCATTGCATAAACTCTGAGTGTTGCGAAGACACGCTGTCGCCTCGGTGTTTAAATAAATCAATGACTTTCATAAGAACCTCAATGCACAAAAAATTTCAATATAACTTGGTAATTTTGAAACACTTCACACTATTGTGCAAATGTTTTCGAGCATACACCCGTTAGCTGAACCTTGCTATTTTTATAATAAACAGACACTTACTAATAAAACATCATTTTATTACAAAGCCCAATTTAGAGTGTTAGCTCTATCACATAATAAACATTTGATTATATAAATAGCGTTTTTATTCACAAGTGGAATAAAAAAAGGCTTAGCACGATGCTAAGCCTCAGTTTTTATAAGGGATTAATTTTCACAAGGAATTCGTTTGGGGCTTACTTTTACAAGAAAGCCGCCGTCCTTGAAATTAACTTATCCTATTCGTCATCCAGTGGAATCAGTTTGGTATTACCACCGTGTGCCTTCTCACGCTTACGTTGCACGAATGCATAGAAGCCAGGGATTAGGAACGTACCCGCCAGTAATACACATAACAGACCGCCGATCAGTGAAATACCCAGAGAGTTCTGACTCACGTGACCTGCGCCCGCAGCGAAGATAAGCGGGAAGATACCTAAGATGAACGACCAAGACGTCATGTTCACAGCACGGAAACGCAGCGTACCGCCCTTCACCGCCGCGTCTTCAATCGGTGCGTCTTTCTCTTCACGCTCAACCTTTGCGAATTCCACAATCAAGATTGCGTTCTTCGCGGCCAAGGCTATCAAGAGAACCAAACCTATTTGTGCATAAAGGTTCAGCGGAGTGCCCGTTAGATTCAATGCTAAGAAGGAGCCTAAGGTTGCGACAGGTACCACGAGGATAATCGCAATCGGTATTGTCCAACTCTCGTATTGAGCCACCATAAACAGATAGATGAAGATCAGAGCCAGTGCAAAAGCAAAGATCGCTTGGTTGCCTGCCAATACTTCTTGGTAAGCCATGCCTGTCCATTCGTACTGATAACCCTGCGGCAGTACATCAGCCGCAACACGTTCCATGGCAGCAATCGCATCACCGCTTGAGTAACCCGGCGCTGGTTGGCCTTGGATTACTGCACTGCGGTACATGTTGTAACGCCATGCTACATCTGGTTCAAAGATCTGGTCGTAAGTCACCAATGTGCTTAACGGGATCATCTCGCCATTAGACGAACGCACGTGGAATCGTTGAAGATCATCCATGCTGCTACGGTGTTCACTGTCAGCTTGCATGGTCACGCGGAAGTTCTTACCAAACATGGTGAAATCGTTCACGTACAGTGAACCAAGATTACCTTGCAGCGTTTGGAATATTTCCGACAACGGAATGCCTAATTGCTGCGCTTTCTCACGGTCGATATCGACATAGTAATGAGGAACGTTGGCACGGAAAGTGCTGAACGTGTGTGAAATCTCAGGCTGTTTGTTCGCCTCAGCAATCACGTCATTCATTACCATCGCCAGATCAGTTCGGCTACGGCCTAATGTATCTTCAAGAACAAATTCGAAACCAGAAGCAGCACCCATACCCGGAACGGCTGGAGGTCCCATCGCAAATACGATCGCCTGAGGCAGTTCAGTGGCTGCTCGGCCGTTAATACGTTGCGAGATAGCTTGTGCGGAATGTTGACCATCCAGTGCATTACGCATATCCCAATCATGCAGCTTTATAAATAGCGACGCGCCATTCGAAGCAGAAGCGCCCGTCATGAATGCGTAGCCGTTAACCAGTGTCACACCATCAACACCCGGCTCTTGCTCAACCATCTCTAGTAATTGCTCAGTCACATCTTCTGTACGAGACAGTGATGCCGCGTCGGGAAGCTGCACGTTAACTAACAAGATACCTTTATCTTCTTGAGGTACGAACGCCGTAGACGTTGTTTTCGCGAAGTAAGTAACAGCAGCCAAAGCAACAACGAAGAAAGTGAACAGCAGAACGCCTTTCTTAACCAAGAAGCCAGCAATTTGACCGTATTTGTTAGTAACGGATTCTAGACCACGGTTAAACGCTTGGTACCAACGAGCTGTGTTACCACCGCCCTGCTTAAGAACCAATGAACATAATGCTGGTGACAACGTTAGTGCGTTGATAGAAGAGATAACAACGGCGATACAAATAGTCAGGGCGAACTGACGATACATAATGCCGGTAATACCTGGCAGCATCGCCACTGGGATGAATACCGCAAGTAGAACCAAGGTAGACGTAATGATCGGACCCGTTACTTCTTTCATCGCGATAAGCGTGGCTTTACGCGGTGAAATCGTTGGGTCTTTAGCCATCGTGGTATCAACGTTCTCGATAACCAAGATCGCATCATCTACTACGATACCAATCGCCAATATCAAACCAAACAGAGTCACCGTGTTGATGGTAAAGCCCGTCATCTGCATGATGGCAAACGTACCGATCAAAGATACCGGAATCGCGACTACTGGAATCAAGGTTGCACGCGCACTACCCAAGAACAGGTAAGTAACGGCGATAACCAGCAAGATAGCTTCGATCAGCGTTTTTACTACCCCTTTAATCGACTCAGCAACGAAGACTGTCGTGTCGTAACTCGCTTCATAAGCAACGCCTTCAGGGAAGTTTTTGCTTAGGTTGTCGAGCATCGCCATTACGGCTTTACCACTTTCCAGCGCGTTAGCGTCTGATTGAAGTGACAGCGTTACGATTGAAGCGTCTTGACCACGGTATTTACCATTGCCGTCGTAGAACTTTTTACCAAGCTCAACACGTGCAATGTCTTTTAGGTAAACCGTTGAACCGTCTTGAGTTGCACGAAGAACAACATTTTCAAATTCATCAGCCGTTTCTAGTCGGCCTTTTGTTACCAAGTTGAATTGTACTTCTTGTGCGTTGTTATAAGGTGCAGCACCAATACGGCCAGCAGCAACTTGAACGTTCTGCTCTGCTAACGCGCGATTCACGTCAGAGGTGGTAATATTCAGGTTAGCCATTTTCTCAGGATCTAACCAAACACGCATTGCGTATTCACCGCCACCCAATACGTTAACTTCACTGATGCCCTTCACACGAGCCAATTGGTCTTTAATGTTTAGGTTAACGTAGTTGATCAGGAATTGGTCGTCGTACTCACCGTTTGGCGAATAGAAGTTCAATACCATCAAAAGGTCTGGTGAACGCTTTTTAACGGTGACACCCACCATTCGAACTTCTTGCGGAAGTTTCGATTCAATTTGAGCAACTCGGTTCTGAACGTTGACCTGAGCCATATCTGGATCAGTACCAACATCAAAGGTCACGTTAAGGTTGTATGAACCATCATTAGCACTCTTAGAAGACATGTAGATCATATCTTCAACGCCGTTAACCGACGTTTCTATGGGGTCGGCTATCGCCTGTTCTACTACTTCAGCACTTGCACCTGTGTAGAATGCGGTAACACTTACAGAAGGCGGGCTGATTTTTGGATATTCCGCCACTGGCAAGATAGCGAGAGAGATCGCACCCGCCAGCGTTAAGATTATGGATATTACAAGGGCAAACTTCGGCCTTTGAATAAAGAAACGACTCAACATAAATAAGCCCCTTACTCAGCTTTTTCAGCAGCAGGTTGAATGCGAACAGACATACCATTACGCACACGCTGTAAGCCTTGAGTGATAACTGCATCGTCCTTCTCTAGTCCAGAGTGAACAATCACACCACCTTCAACCTGACGACCCATCTCGATGTTTCTACGCTCAGCCACAGGTGCCGCTTCGCCTTCAACTAACACCATAACAAAGTCGCCTTCAAGGTCGGTTTGAACCGCGCGGCGAGGAATTGTGACGACATCAATAGATTGTTTCTCACGTAGATCAACACGAACGTGCTGGCCAGGAAGTAGTTGCTGCTCTGGGTTATCGGCAATCGCACGCATCGCGATCGTACCAGTGTTTAGGTTGATACGGTTACCCAAGAAATCGAGCTGACCTAGGTGTTCGAACGCTTCACCATTTTCAAGCATGATTTGCACTTCAACACGATCTGAATCGCTGCTGCCGTCACCTTCAATTCGGTCCATACCTAATTCAATACGCTCACGCTCACTAATGCTGAACGATGCATGGATTGGGTCTAGGCTAACCAAAGTTGTCAGTACACCTGAAGACGGTGAAACTAGGTCACCTTTACTTACTTTAGTGTCACTGATTCTTCCAGAGAAAGGCGCGATAATTTGGGTGTGAGAAAGTTGGACATTCGCGGCGTTTAACTGAGCTTGGCTTGCTTCTAGCTGTGCTTGAGAACCTAATAGGTTTGCCGTTAATGCATCAAATTCCGATTGAGAAATACTACCTTTAGGAAGTAGGTTCTTACCACGGTTGAAATCAAGTTCGGCTTTTTTAAGGTTGGCATTCGCTTGAGCAACAGCCGCTTTCGCGCTTGCTACTTCGGCTTCAAACGAAGAAGGTTCAATCGAGTAAAGCAATTGACCCTTTTCAACCATTTGGCCTTCATTAAAATGACGGCTTTGTAGGTAGCCAGAAACCTGCGCTGTAATAGCCGTGTCTTCAACGGCTTCTATACGACCGATATACGACTTACTTTGCTGGTGAGAAACAACGCTAACATCCTGTACAGCTACGAGAGGTAAAGATGCTTGCTTGGCATTTTGAGCATCTTGCCCACACCCAGCAAGAATAAGAGAGCTTGCAAGAGCCGTAAGGATCAACTTTTTACGCATGGTTATACCGTCACTTATTAGTATTTGAACAGCATAAAATTTACGTAACACAATTACTTCAAATGTCCGAGGAATATCAATTATAACTAGCTAAAGTGTATCAATATGTTAATTGAAACCAAGTGCTTATAAAGTAATTACAAACACGCTACAATTCCTAAGTAAATCAATCTCTCAGCTTTTGTTCTCTATGGATATTGTCTAACATAATGTATTGTCAGGCAGATAAGCATTCACATTTAATTGTTAAGGAATTCTCATGATTTCAAAATGGGCTAAACGTTTCTATCAAATGGCGGAATTGGTCGGTTCTTGGAGTAAAGATCCTTCAACTCAAGTCGGCGCCGTAATCACTAAGCACAACCGTATTGTTTCCGTTGGTTTTAATGGCTACCCACATGGCGTGTCTGATAGTGCGGATACTGATGACAGAGAGATGAAGTACCTCAAGACACTTCACGCTGAAGAAAATGCGATCTTATTCGCCAAGCGTGATTTGGACAGCTGTGAAATCTGGGTGACGCATTTCCCTTGTCCAAACTGTGCAGCAAAAATCATCCAAACAGGTATTTCAGCAGTACATTGCCCAGAGCAAAGTGAAGATTTCCTTTCTCGCTGGGGCGACAAGATTAAAGTTAGCCAAGATATGTTTGAGCAAGCTGGTGTAAAAGTGGATTGGTTACCACTCGCTGAATTGGACTAACATTTAAGCTGAATTTCGGATACAAAAATGTATGGTCCGCCCCGTTATTGCAACTACAATTAAGTAATAACGGAGT
>NZ_JAPHPW010000032.1 GCF_026241515.1 Vibrio sp. 14G-20 | reverse complement strand
ATATTCATCAACGAGTGCCCACACAGATTGATAGGTTTAAATTGTTAAAGAGCTTATCTTCGTTGTGACTTACATCACTTCGGAAGAGGCGGCCATTCTAGCGTTTTAATTCTCAGTGTCAAACACTTTTGAAAATTAATTTCTACTTTTAAAAAGTAGAAGCGAATAATCGCTTAAAGCTAGTTGCCTTACTAACATTCTTCGCTGAAGCCTTGTGGCGTCTACCGTGTCAGTGAGGCGGCATTATAGAGATGTTCCTCACATTGGCAAGTGTTTATTACCGAAAAATGTAAAAACAACGGTTAGATGACGAATAAACACTCAAAGCCTTATTTATGCAAGTTTAACTACAAAGTACTTACAGAATAACCACAGACTTATCCACAATTGCTCTAATTTTCATCCTAGAAACTAAAAAAGCTGCCTTGAGGCAGCTTTTTAAATGGCAATGAGTCTAAATCCCAGAGCCATATTGCTCTCCATCGTCTTCATGGAGACCACATTCTCGTTTTAGACCATTAAAACGGGTTTCTTCTTCAGTCATACCCGGTTCCCATTTCTTAGTCGTATGAGTATCTCCAACAGAAAGGTACCCCTGTTCGCGAAGTGGGTGGTAACTGAGACCATGCTCTTCTAAGTAATAATGAACATCTTTATTTGTCCAATCAATTACTGGCAAGAACTTAAACACACCATTTTGGATAGATAAGATAGGCAAGTTTGCACGCGATTGAGATTGCTCTCTTCTCAACCCAGAAAACCAAGTGCCAGCCTCGAGTTCATCCAGCGCTCTTCTCATCGGTTCAACTTTATTAAGCTTGTTGTACTTCTCTATCCCTTCTATACCTTGCTCCCAAAGTTTGCCATATTGCGCTTCTTGCCAATTAGGGCTCTGCTGAGAACGAAAAACTTGAAGGTTTAAAGTCAACTTCTGACTTAACTCATCGATAAATTGATACGTTTCCGGGAATAGATACCCAGTGTCCGTAAGAATAACCGGAATATCTGGTTTTGCTTGAGTCACTAAGTGCAGCATCAACGCCGCTTGGATTCCGAAACTAGAAGACACAACATGTGTCCCTTCTAAATGTTCTAGTGCCCACTTAACTCTTTCTAATGCGGTTAGCTGCTCTAACTCAGCATTGATTTGTCCAAGACGAAGTATTTGCTCCGTCTTAGTCAACGCGAGTAGCTCTGCTAACTTCAGTTTTGAAGCGACAGAATTATGCATGCAGATCCCTCTTTGAAATTATCACCTCTTCGATGATGCCAGCTCGGATTGTAAAATCACCGAACCCTTCACTGTCGTTACGTTCCGTAGCCCAACGTCCCACCAGCGAATCAATCTCTTCTAAGATCTGAGCTGAAGTGATGTTCTCTTTATACATCTTCGGGATACGAGTTCCGGCTTTGTTGCCACCTAAGTGCATGTTGTAACGCCCCGGCGCCTTACCGACTAACCCCAGTTCAGCCAACATTGCACGACCACAACCGTTTGGACAACCCGTGATACGAAGGATGATGTTATCTTCTTCTGGTAATCCATGTTTCTTCAGAATGTCTTCAACATCCGTTACAAACTCAGGAAGAAAACGCTCAGCTTCTGCCATTGCTAAAGGACATGTTGGGAATGCCACACAAGCCATTGAGTTTTTACGCTGCTCGGAAACGGCATCATCCATCAGACCGTATTGACGTGCCAGCTTTTCAATTTTTGTCTTTTGGCTCTTAGGTACACCAGCAACAATGAGGTTTTGGTTCGCTGTCATACGGAAGTCACCTTTGTGGATCTTCGCTATTTCAGCAACACCTGTTTTCAGAGCTTTACCCGGGAAATCAAGTAAACGACCATTTTCGATGAATAACGCTAAGTGGTGCTTACCATCAATACCTTCCGCCCAACCGATACGATCGCCACGGCCAGTAAACTCATAAGGACGGCTTTCAGAAAACTCAACGCCTGCACGTTTTTCTACTTCTGCTTTGAATACATCAATACCAACACGGTCTAGTGTGTACTTGGTTTTAGCATTCTTACGGTTCGAACGGTTACCCCAATCACGCTGAGTCGTTACCACCGCCGCCGCTACATCTAACGTTTTCTCTAATGGCACAAAACCGAAATCGTCAGCTTTACGTGCATAAGTAGAAGTATCGCCGTGTGTCATTGCAAGACCGCCCCCCACTAATACGTTAAAGCCCACCAGCTTTCCGTCTTTAGCAATCGCGATGAAGTTAAGATCGTTAGCATGAACATCTACGTCATTTTGCGGAGGAATTACAACCGTCGTCTTGAACTTACGCGGTAGGTAGTTGCTACCTAGGATAGGTTCTTCATCCGTTGTTGCTAGCTTTTCACCATCTAACCAGATTTCGGCATAAGCACGAGTCTTAGGTAATAGATGTTCACTGATCTTTTTCGCCCACTCGTAGGCTTCTTGATGGAGCTCGGACTCAACCGGGTTTGTCGTACACAAAACATTTCGGTTTACGTCACCCGCCGTCGCAATGGAATCAATACCAATACTGTTGAGTGTTTGGTGCATTAACTTAATGTTCGGCTTCAACACGCCGTGGAACTGAAAGGTTTGACGTGTCGTTAGACGGATAGAACCATAAGAGGTGCTTTCATCTGCGAATTTATCAATCGCTAACCATTGCTTAGGAGTGATGATCCCGCCAGGCATACGCGCACGCAGCATGACGTTATGTAAAGGTTCTAGCTTTTGCTTGGTACGTTCATTACGAATATCACGGTCGTCTTGTTGATACATACCGTGGAAACGAATCAACTGAAAGTTATCAGCAGTAAAACCACCCGTAATTCTATCTTGGAGATCTTGTTCAATCGTACCGCGAAGATTTTTACTTTCACGCTTCAAACGCTCGTTGTCAGCCAAAGGTCCCAGTACTTGACCTAGCACTTCTTGCTCTATTACTTGCTTGCTCATTAGTACACATCCCTTTGGTAACGTTTCGCTTTACGTAAATCATTAATATATTGTTCAGCTTGCTCGCGGCTCTGATTGCCATGTTTTTCTGCAATTGTAACTAACGCTTCATGAACATCTTTCGCCATTCGAGTCGCATCGCCACATACATAAAGGTACGCGCCCTCTTGAAGCCATTGCCAAACCTGAGCTGCTTGTTCGATTAAGCGATCTTGAACATAAACCTTTTCTTTTTGGTCACGACTAAAGGCAACATCAAGCTTGGTTAGCGCACCAGACTTAAGGTACTTCTGCCATTCAACTTGATATAAGAAATCTTGAGTGAAGGTACGGTCACCGAAGAACAACCAGCTTTTGCCTTCAGCATCATTGTTTTCACGCTCTTGAACAAAACTGCGGAACGGTGCGATACCGGTACCCGGGCCGACCATGATGATTGGTGTATTGTCGTCTTGTGGTAATTTGAAGTTATTGTTGTTCTCAACAAACACCTTCACTTCACCGCCTTCTTCAAGACGTTGAGCTAAGAAGCTAGAAGCTCCGCCTAAACGAGATTCATCGCCTTTTTGGTATTCAACCAAACCAACCGTCAAGTGAACTTCTTCATCCACTTCAGCTTGGCTTGATGCAATAGAGTAGAGACGTGGAGTTAACTTACGTAGAAGACCGATTAGCTCATCAGCTGATAGCTTGGTTTTCTTCTCTGCTAGCACATCGACAATTTGAGTGTTACCCGCATATTCACGAAGCTTGTCTTTATCTTCCACCAGCTTGATCAACTTCTTGCTGCCCGATAGCTCAGCAAACTTAGACACAAGTTGAGGGTTTGAAGATGTAATCTCGAATTTACTAACGAGTGCGCTGTGGACAGATAAGTTGTCACCATCGACATCAACACTTTCGATACCAGATAACCCAACCTTAGAAAGGATCTGATTAGCGAGTTCTGAACTGTTTTCAAACCATACGCCTAGCGCATCACCCGGTTGGTAAGTAATACCCGACTCATCAAGATCAATCTCGATATGACGAACATCTTTGCCCGAATCACGGCCGGTGATCTTTTGGCTCGTCAATAGTGTCGCGGTGTATGGGTTTTGTTTGGTGTATTGCGAATGACCGGCAGCCGCTTGACCGACTGGTAATTGAACCACATCGGCTTCAGTGCCTGTCGATAGCGTCTCTTTTACTTGCTCTAATGCTTTAGCGCGCCATTCCGTTGCTGATTCTTCGTAATCAACATCACAATCAAGACGGTCGACAAACGATTTAGCACCAAGCTTAGCGAGGAAGCTATCGAAGTCTTTAGCCGTTTGGCAGAAGAACTCATAGCTTGAGTCACCTAAACCAATCACACCGTATTGTAGGTTTGATAATTTTGGCGCTTTCTTCGATTGTAGGAATTCATGCAACTCAATAGCGTTATCAGGGGCTTCGCCCTCACCATTGGTTGAAGCCACAAAAATGACGTGTGTCTCTTTGGCTAGGTTCTTACCTTTATAATCACTTGCATCGAAAAGCTCGACAGCAATACCTAAGGCTTTAGCTTCTGCCTCAAGCGATTCAGCGACACCTTTAGCATTACCTGTTTGAGATGCGAAGATAATGCTGAGCTTACCCGCTGGTTTAGCCGCTACTGCAGCAGCCGCTTGAGCGATTGGCGCAGCTGCACCGACAGGCTGAGCTTGGCTAACTCCCCAAAGGTAACCACTGACCCATGCCAGTTGTTGTGAAGATAACTCAGAAACAGTGTGTTGAAGATGACCCAATTGTTGGTCATTAAGTGGTGCTGCTAGCCCAGGTAACTCATTAGCCCCAGGCTGTGCATTATTATTTTGTGAAGACTCTTTCTTATTTAAAGACATGGTCACGACATCCCTAATCATTGCGTGACGATAGATTAACCACTCCTTTTAATAACAAGAAAGAATAGAAAAGTATGTTTTATAACTTTTTGGAAGTAAAAACCGATTGAAACCTAAATTGACTTACTGGTTTTCAATACGCACTTGCTGAAAGCCAACCGCCATTGCCGATTTAGATGCTAAGTCTAAATCCGCGTAATGGCACTCTTCACCATGAACATCAGTAAGCAGAACAAAGCCACCTCCCATATGGCGAAACTCCACAACCCAAGACCCTTCTTGAATTGAGGGCTCTATGATCGCTTCAACTAACAGATTTTCTCTATATAAATTTCGTAATTCATTGAGTGTCATATTCCATCCCTTGCTTTGACCTCACAACATAGACCTTATAAGAATAGACGCTAATTAGCTCTCTGTATAAAGGATGGTCGAAAGTGATGAATGTGCTAACTAATTCCAGAAAGATATATACCCAAGTAACCTCAAGATGCTTGGTTCAGCGAGAATGACTTGGTTTGTAGACGCGGCGACGATTTAAAGGTCTAGTGGGCCTAAATCAAGAATCGACAACAAAGTATACAAGCCAAGGCAACTCGCCCTTTGGGAGCGTGTCATTGAACCGATTGCTGCGTCAAACAACTTGGAAAGAGCCAGCTATTACGCTGCGTCGTTTTCCTTACTTACTTTCGGTAATTAGGGGCTCAATGACAACGCTCTGAATCCAGCATCTTGAAGCCACTTGGATATAACCAATAGATATAAAAAAACGCCACTTAATAAAGTGGCGCTCTCAAAATTCGTTCTAAATTTGCTTTATATGGCCTAGAAGCGCACTTCAGCGCCAGCAAACCAGCCATCAACCATGACAAACTCTTTGCCAACCTCTGAAGAGAATAACTCTTCCGAATCAAGGTCGATCACACGGTAACCACCACGCAGGGCAATTTCAGATTCTGATACTGGAATTCGGTACTGGACACCCGCCATCAAATCAGTGCTCTTAATACCACTGCTATCACCGAACTCCATCGTACCGATGATATCGAAGTTAGTGTCAGGAACGTTGATCTCTGCGTTACCGTAAAAGCTCCAAGTAAATTCATCAAAGCTTGTTTGAGCGCCACCTGTTTTCGGTTCGATGTAATTCGAATTTGAATACTGAGTAAACGTCACACCCGCATCGAAGTTCATCAGCTTGTGATCTAACAACGTGTAATAGAAGGTGTAATCGTACTTATCGAAGGCCAATGAATCCGCATCGACAGAAGTATAGCGAAAGCTAGCGTTTGGTAGCATCGGGGCATTATGCTCAAATGCGAAATACAACGAAGGTGAGTTAGAATCATCATCTTGTCT
Source organism: Vibrio sp. 14G-20 (assembly GCF_026241515.1). Taxonomy (GTDB): domain Bacteria; phylum Pseudomonadota; class Gammaproteobacteria; order Enterobacterales; family Vibrionaceae; genus Vibrio. Next base: position 36,632 of record NZ_JAPHPW010000032.1, on the reverse strand, counting down.
AACTTCGTTTAGCTTTGTACTTCCCCACCACATATCGGCACCGACTTTAGCCGTGTAAGAAAACTCTTCTTCAGCAGACACTGCCGAGCTTAAAGATAGCATTCCCACTAAAGCAATTAATGGCATTTTATTCATTTGAGATAGCTCCAATTCCATATCGTTGTGCTAATTGTATGCACATTCATAGATTATTGGGGAAAATTCTATCACACATCTTAAATTCTCAAACGATAAACCGCTGACGATCAAAGATTTGACGACACCATGACCTTAGTAACGTCTTTGGTTAGAACTGTGTACAAAGTTTTTGAAAAACCAGATACCCAATGCAATCACAATTAGCCAAGGCAGCAACTTAAACACAACCCCCATCATCCCTAAGACCAACATGACAGCTAACGCGACTCCGGTTGCAGCCAATACCGTCATAAACGTAATACCAGTGACAAGTAGAGTGGCAACGAAAATAAGAACAAAGATTAATTCAAACATAATGGTCTCCCTAATGAGTTAATGACCTATCTTTCCTACTTTCTAACATTGCAGCTTCCATACCAAGTTAATAAAATCAATAAAACCCTTACTTATCAGGCAAATAAAAAGCCACATATATTAATGCGTGGCTTTTTAAGAAACTATCAATGGTAAATTTAGCCTCTGATGGCGAATTTAACCTTAAGTTTTTAAGCTTAGGCTTTTAAGCTCGAACTTTCCACCTCGTGGGAGGTTATACGTTTAGCTCTTTAGGGATCTTAGCCAATGCTGTCTGCATCACTTCGATACCCGCACCTTTTTTATGTGCGTTTTCACTGATGTAACGACGCCATTGTCTTGCGCCCGGCATGCTTTGGAACAAACCAAGCATATGACGAGAGATGTGCCCTAAGCTTGCACCATTTGAAAGCTCACGTTCAATGTACGGGTACATTTCTTCAACCACTTGTGAGCGCTTCTTGATTGGCGTGTCTAAACCAAAGATCTGCTGATCGACTTCAGCCAAGATAAACGGGCTATGGTAAGCCTCACGGCCGATCATCACACCATCAAGGTGTTGCAAGTGCTCTTTAGTCTGCTCAAGAGTAGTAACGCCACCATTCACGGCAATCACAAGATCAGAGAAATCTTTCTTGATTTGGTATGCGCGATCGTAATCTAGCGGTGGAATCTCTCGGTTCTCTTTCGGGCTAAGGCCACTCAACCATGCTTTACGAGCATGAATAGTAAATTGCTCACAGCCGCCTTTTTCAGAAACCGTCGAAACAAACTTAGTTAAGAACTCATAAGAATCTTGGTCGTCGATACCAATACGCGTTTTCACGGTAATTGGAATATCTGTGACTTCTCTCATCGCCGACACACAATCTGCCACCAGCTCAGGCTCAGCCATTAGGCAAGCACCAAAGCGACCATTCTGAACTCGGTCTGAAGGACAACCTACGTTAAGGTTTACTTCATCATAACCACGTTCACCAGCAAGCTTGGCACAAGCAGCTAAATCAACCGGGTTTGAACCACCGAGTTGAAGTGCAAGAGGATGTTCTTGCTCGTTATATTCTAGGAAGTCGCCCTTACCATGTAAGATCGCGCCCGTTGTTACCATTTCCGTGTACAGAAGAGTCTGCTGAGAAAGCAAACGGTGAAAGTAACGACAGTGGCGGTCAGTCCAATCGAGCATTGGAGCAACGGATAAGCGGGATGATGGATGCATACTTGATACCTCTTAGAAATTCAACGATATAGCTCATAGCACACCGCTTTACGTGTTAGCTGTTCTTAGTGTTGAGAGAATGAGTGATCACCCTCTGATCAACATAAGGCGGGGGATTATACAGCCCTACCAGCATTGCTTCAATCATAAGCAGGCTTGGCACGTTCCCTTTCATCCTAGGTCTAATTACCAAATCATGAGTTCCTAAATAGTCTCGATAATTTCTATCTACACGAATATCACTGGCACAATCGCAGTACCACCAACTAACAAGATAAGGCATTAATAGCGGCAGCCTTAACCTTTTCCGTCAACCAAATAATAGATGGGTCAAGGTTCCTAGCTTTTGACCAATACACACAAGCCTCAACTTTCTGCTCTAAAAAATTGTTATCCAAAATTTTTAAATTAAATACGTCCGAGTTTTTTTCCACCATTTTACGAGTAAAAATAGCCAGGTTATTGCTACTTTGAACAGAAGATAGTAACCCCCAATAACTCGCAACTTGCCTTTTCACTTTTCGCTTTTGCAGCAGTTGGACGCTCGAGGGTAATAAACTCTCGAAGAAACTATGATTACCGGAGAAACTAGAAAGTGTAACGTGTTGATGTTCTAGAAACTCACTCTTACTGATCGTACTTTCAGAAAATGCAGGATGATTTTCCCGACAGACGATAACTAACTCATCATCATAAATCATGTGGGAAAGTATTGATGATTCAGTATCAGAAGACCCTTCTATTGAGAGATCAATAGTACCTTGTCTCAGCATGTCTTTGGTTTCTTTTGTACTGTGATTATCAACTAAAATCGTCACATTCGGCGCCTCATCTTCAATTTCCTTAAACATCTCGGGGATTAAAGTGTGCTCAAATAGACTAATGGTTGATATTTTAAATACACGCTTACTCAAACTAGGATCAAATCGAGTCCTCGTCGCAGATAGTGCATCTAACTTTAAAATTGCATCAGCAATATCTGGGTAAATTTCTAACGCAAAAGCTGTCGGTCTAACGCCTAACTTTTCCCTAATGAAAAGTGGATCGTTATAGATATCTCGCAGCTTTGAAATGCTTTGGCTCACCGATGGCTGAGTTATCCCTAACCGCTTCGCCGCATTGGTATATTGTCTCTCTTCCACTACCGCGGCAAAAACAGCCAGCAAATAGTACTCATTAAAATTCATATGGATTATTAATATAAATATTTTTATATTTAATTGTATCAGTAATGCCCCTTCAGAAAGTTGACTTCATTCACTTTCAACTCGTTACACCACGCTGATTTAGTTAGTCAATTAACAATCTGTGTCTTATTGCTCCCTCCTCGACTGCATCAACCAAAAGCTATATTCCAAAATTCACAGGCTGAATTCCCTCCAGATAGATATAAAGTTATTTATATTTGATAGTGCCAAATTTCACCCTCAAAAACGTAGACTTCGCGATCTTATTAAATGGTTATATTTCATTTAAATCCTGATAAACCAAACACTAAAGGCTCACCTACGAAGGACGTACGAGTAATGAAAAAAATCAGCTTGCTGGCAGCGGCAGTTTCAATGGCGTTAACAGGTTGTGGGAGCGATGACTCAAACTCTTCTCCAACACCAACACCAACACCAACACCAACACCAACACCACAGTTCACAATCACAGCCATTGATGGCTACCTAAATAATGCCGAAGTTTATATTGGAGACAACTGTGACTCGTTTGTAGGTAGAACCAATCAAAGTGGTCAACTGACACTCGATCTTACTGATGACATTGTCGATCAAAAAGTGTGCATTAAAGCCATTGCAAATGAAACGATTGATATGACCCGCGGCGTTGTTGTTGATGAATTTACCCTTGCGGCTCCTTCAGTACCAGAAAGTGCTAACGAACCTGTGGTTGTCAGTCCAATGACTAACCTCGTTGTTGAACAAATTGAGCATGCCGAAGAAAATGGCGTCGAAATGACTCAAGAAGAAGCAGAACAAGCTGTTGTTGAATCTTTCAATACTAATGATGATGTGGTTTATACCTCTGAAGATATCTTTGGCGATTACGTTGCAGTGGCTGAAGGTGAAGGTGAAGAAGCAGAAAAAGCTAAAGCGGTCAACGTTGTTGGTGAAACGTTAGTTGACAATGACGACGTGCTTGACGTTGAAGAGCAGCTAAATGTTGTTTCAGATATTTCACAAGAAACGTCAGACATTATTGCCGATGAGACCCAGGAGCTAAGTGATGATTATTCTCCGATCGTTCATACTGGTGAGAACGGCTATGAAGGTATTGAGACTAACCATCGCCCTACCCAAGCTGAAGACACCAACATTCAACCAGTCACCTTCGAACTTGGTCAATCACGCAACTATGAATTAAGTGCACTTTTCATTGATGCTGATGGCGACTCCTTAGTGTATACCGTTGACGCACAAGCAGAAGCAGGCGCTGATATTACGAACGGTGGTACAACTTTAACGGTTACTCCCACTCAAGCTGGTGTATACGATGTGTTGATCTATGCATCTGATGAAGCATCTCGTTCTTACCCATTAGTGCTAAATGTATCAGCAACAACACCAAATGCTGCGCCAATCTTGAATGAGCACAATACCGTACAGTCCGACCTTGATGCTTTAAATCTAACAGCAACCCAAAGTGTTGATGAACGTGTATCGATTAACGACTTGTTTATCGATGCAGACAACGACGAACTGACTTACGACGTAACAGACCTCACGGGGAATGGTTTGAGTATCAACGCTGATAACGAAAGCGCTGAGCTGCATATTATTGGAACACCAGAACAAGAAGGTACATTTACATTCAACGTTACTGCGAATGATGGTTACCACCCTTCAGTTAGCACAGAGCTGAATCTAAATGTTGCGCAAGCGCTAAATACTATTCCTGAGTTAAACAAAAAAGAGCAACAGCGCATAGCAGATGAGCTAACAGAACTTAATTTGCAGGTTGGTAAAGCTGTGAATAGCAATATTAGTCTCGACCAACTGTTTAGTGATGATGATGCATTAACCCTGACAGCGCAAAACACTATCGAAGGTGTTAATACAACAATTAACGGGACAACTCTTTCACTAATAGGCACTCCTACGACTCAAGGTAATGCTGATCTCGATATTTCTGCTGATGATGGTGTGCATGACCTAGTTTTGGCCGAATTTGATGTACCGGTGGCAGAAGAGGATTCCTCTGAACCTACAGACCCAGTAGTACCCGCTCCAACCCCTCGCTTTGAAGAGAAGCATTTTATTGGCGGTGAGTGGCGCATGGGTGAGATTGGTGAAGATGAGCATGACCTAGAGATGGGTTGGGCTTCGCTGATGAAAGACCAAGATCAGCACTACTTCTGCTGGGAGAAAAGCAAGGATATTAAGACTCCTGAAGAACTTGCTGAACTAGAGTTGCCTGAAAATAAAACACTTGTTATCGATCCAAATAGCGAGCATTGCTGGCCTATTGAAATCCAGTCGGATGGCACATTACTTGGTGACGGAGATACCTACACACCTGTTTATACATCAGAAAACAATGGGGACTACCAAATTGTTTATGAACTTGGAGGTGGTTTGTATTGGTTAGACTCCACACAAGATTTGCCATTCAGCGCGATGCTACCTGTCCCTGCGATGGATAACACCGTTTATCAAAGCATTGATTGGGAAAACGACTCTGATGTAGCACTACGCTTACGCAGTGCAAACTTCACAGTTAATCAACAGAATATTTATGCTGCAGACGTGACAAAGTCAGGAATCTTTACTGCTCGTGAGTTAGAAGCCTATGATGATGATTTATTGCCAATGATTTGGACTGGTACTTGGGAAATTTCAACGTCAGATGATGGTAAAGAGCTATTGACTTACAAAGGAATGAACTTTGCCGACTACGAACAACAATATATGCGCCAATTTAATGATGGTGAATTACGAATTCTTGTTGCTCAGCATGGAGATGAAGACGGAGAAAAGGTAGATATTGTTCTCGAATCACCCGATGAATCATTATTGCGTAGTATCAATGCGATTTGGGACCCAAGCTCAACACAACCTAAGCCTACGCCAACATTACCAGAGCTCCTTGACCCAAACTTACTGGACGGCAAAACGTTCTATATGACAGAATCTGGGTCATCTACTGGTGATGGGGAATCTTTAGAGCATAGCGTTGTATGGTGTGATGCAGTCAAATTTGAAGATGGCATTTACTACTGGAATAAACGTAATCCATCGAACAATACCACTTGCCCCACAGATGCTGACTTGATTGAGGTAGGTAAATATACCATTGATGAAGATAACTCAGTAATGGTTGTTCAAGCTGACACTTACTCAACAATTTATACCGTAATTGGAGATGCCAGTGACCTCTCATCGGGCGCTCTATCAGTTATTGCTCATGGCTCTCGCAAAGCTCACTTTACAGATAAAAGTGCGGTAGAAGAGCGCCTAAATGCTCAATCAAGCTCAAATAATCAAACTGAAAACACTTTTGATTTTTACTTACCGACAGAACAAGAATACGAGTCTCAGCTCGGTCAGGTTAGTATCAGTTTGACTGACTCTAGAGCCATCATTAAGTTTGAAAACGCAATGAATGGTGATGCTGTTACCTGTGAAGTGCTTGAAGATAACTTTGAGAACTTTTGGTTAAGCGACGGTGCCGAAGCTAGTTATTGGTGGGGTTGGGGGAGCAACCAGTGTTTCAATGATGCTATGGGTAATGCTTCAATTACCTTTCCTCATTACCTGACGTTAACTCCAAATAGTGTTTATAGCTTTATTGGCAAGACGGATAGCCGTTACCAAGAATCTGTAAAATACAATACCCGCTGGGATAGCACCCCAGTAAATTAACTATTTTTTACTAACGCTATTTTATGTAAGGCCCAACATTTATTGGGCCTTTTTTATATCACACGGTACATTTGTCTCGATAATCTAAAATCCGAGTGAAAAAACACATTGCACACCAACATACATCACACGATATGAACTTTGCCTCACACTTTTTTATAAACCTATTCACCAGACCTCTAATTCAGCCTCATTAATCAGTTATGCCTTGAGTCACACTGTCATTTTGAGTTACCTTGTCTTATTCAAAGTCGTGGGTCACAATACGCTCTGTACCTGACTTTAATAGAAATCATTGGCTCCCAAAACGTAGTAACCTAGAAACAAGGTTTGATTAGGGATGTCCGATTGAATGGTGAAAAATTTGGACCACACATTAATAGAGCAAGTTGAAGGGATATGCGCATCGCGAGGAGTTAGATTAACGCCTCAGAGAAAGCGAGTGTTTGAGCTCATTTTCTCTAATAAAAAAGCCTCCAGTGCTTATGAATTATTAGAGCAATTGAAAGTCAGTGAACCGCAAGCCAAGCCACCTACAGTTTATCGCGCTTTGGATTTCTTGCTGGAACAAGGTTTCATTCACCGAGTTGAGTCAACCAATAGCTTTATATGCTGCTGTTCTTGCAATGCCCATAAACATTTCTCTCAACTACTGATCTGCGATAAATGTGGCACAGTGGTAGAACTGCAAGACGATGCGCTTGTTACTCTACTCGCTAGTAACGCTGAGAAGCACGGTTTTCAATTGACAAATCAAGTCATTGAATCGCATGGCATTTGCCAGACTTGCTCCTCCGATATGAAAGAATAAGATTATAGAAGAACATTATGCGCGCTGAATTTGTAAACCCGTTTTTAGCTTCTTTGATGAACGTATTAAAAACGATGGCTTCTCTAGAATTAAAGCCACAAAAACCAAGAGTTAAGAAAGATGAGATCGCTCGTGGTGATGTATCCGGCCTAATTGGCATGGTGGGTACACAATCTCGTGGTTCAATGTCGATCACCTTCGATGAAGGTCTCGCTCTTGAAATCATGGAAAACATGCTAGGTGAACGACCAAACGGCTTGAACGAAGAAGTCACTGATATGGTCGGTGAAATCACCAACATGGTGACTGGCGGTGCAAAACGTATTCTTGCAGAAAGCGGCTTTGACTTCGATATGGCCACGCCAATCGTCGTTTCAGGCAAAGGACATACTATCCGTCACAAATGTGAAGGAGCAATCATCATCATGCCTTTCTCATCTCAATGGGGTAATGCCTTCATCGAGATCTGTTTCGAATAGAAGTAGCCACTGTAAATATTTAGAAGGCTAACACTGTATTTAAGAGGCTGACAGATACGTCAGCCTTTTTTATTACCTGCGATTTAACCATTGCTTGCTCTACAGATACAAAAACGCCAACCCGAAGGTTGGCGCTTCTTTTCAGGCTATCAACTCAATTAAGCTTTAAGCGCTTTAAATGCATTGATTAGACCGTTTGTTGAGCTGTCGTGAGAGGTTACTTGAGCATCGTCAGCAAGCTCTGGAAGAATTTGGTTTGCTAGTTGCTTACCAAGCTCTACACCCCATTGGTCGAAGCTGAAGATGTTCCAGATTACGCCTTGAACGAAAATCTTGTGCTCGTACATCGCGATTAGGTTACCTAAAGAGCGAGGAGTGATTTGCTTAACAAGAATTGAGTTCGTTGGACGGTTACCTTCAAACACTTTGAAAGGCGCAAGTTCAGCTGCTTCTTCTGCTGTTTTGCCCGCCGCTAGGAATTCAGCTTCTACTGTCTCTTTTGTCTTACCGAAAGCAAGCGCCTCAGTTTGAGCAAAGAAGTTAGACATCAACTTCTGGTGGTGATCAGATGCTGGGTTGTGACTGATAGCAGGAGCAATAAAGTCAGATGGGATCAGCTTAGTGCCTTGGTGAATCAGTTGGTAGAAAGCGTGCTGACCGTTTGTACCTGGTTCACCCCAGATGATAGGACCAGTTTGGTATTCTACTGGGTTGCCTTCACGGTCTACAAACTTACCGTTCGATTCCATGTTGCCTTGCTGGAAGTATGCAGCGAAACGGTGCATATATTGATCGTAAGGTAGAATCGCTTCTGACTCAGCGCCGTGGAAGTTATTGTACCAAACGCCGATAAGCGCAAGGATAACAGGAATGTTGCTTTCAAATTCAGTTGAAGCAAAGTGGTTATCCATCTCATGAGCACCATCTAATAGCTCAACGAAGTTATCGAAGCCGATAGAAAGAGAGATAGACAGACCAATCGCAGACCATAGTGAGTAACGACCACCAACCCAGTCCCAGAATTCGAACATGTTGTCAGTATCAATACCAAACTCAGCGACCGCAGTTGCGTTAGTTGATAGTGCAGCGAAGTGTTTAGCAACGTGCGCGTTGTCACCTGCTTCAGCCAAGAACCAATCACGTGCAGAGTGCGCGTTCGTCATTGTTTCTTGAGTGGTAAATGTTTTAGATGCCACTAAGAATAACGTTGTTTCTGGATTCAGAGGCTTAAGTGTCTCAACAATGTGAGTACCATCTACGTTCGAAACAAAGTGCATGTTTAGACGCGTTTTGTATGGCGTTAGTGCTTCAGTCACCATGTATGGACCAAGGTCTGAACCGCCGATACCGATGTTGACAACATCAGTGATCTCTTTACCTGTGTAACCTTTCCACTCACCAGAAACGATACGGTGTGTGAACAGTTCCATTTTTGCTAGTACTGCATTAACTGCTGGCATTACGTCTTTGCCATCAACCATTACTGGCTTATCGCTACGGTTACGTAGAGCAGTGTGAAGTACTGAACGACCTTCAGTCTTGTTGATTGCATCACCGCTAAACATAGCTTCAATTGCAGACTTAACTTCAGTCTCATTTGCAAGAGCAAATAGGTGCTGCATCGTTTCAGCGTCGATAAGGTTCTTAGAGTAATCCACTAAGATGTCCGAACCGAAACGAGTAGAAAAGCTCTCGAAACGCTTTGCATCTTGAGCAAATAGTTCTTTCATATCCATATCTTGAGCAGACTCAAAATGTGCAGTTAGAGCTTTCCACGCTTGTGTTTGCGTTGGGTTGATATTTTTCAACATGGTATCTATCCCGATATTACTGTAGGTTTTATTCTAGACGTCACCTAAGTGATGAATAGAACCCCCGATTAGGCGAAAGTTTATATTTTTCTATGATGACCAGACCGCATCACCACTGAAAGATTCTTTGTAATTTTTTTTCACGACGTATTATGCCGTATATGAAGAGCGCCACCTTGAGATAAATCAGGATTCGATTTCCTGATAGAGAGATCGATGCTGACTCAGGCTCTAACATAATTAAATGTGAGCGATAGCTGATAAATTCAAGTTCAAAAGATAGCGTTAAACCACTTTTTTTCCAAACACATTATAAAGGATGGCGTATGTGGATTCAGAAGACTATACACCTAAATGCACGAAAGCGTGGATTTCATCTCATTACTGATGAAATTGAACAACAGATAAACGATATCAATTCTCTATCTGTTGGTTTATTACATCTTTTTCTTCAACATACTTCTGCCAGCCTCACACTCAATGAGAACGCCGATCCGACGGTTCGCCGCGACATGGAATCACACTTCAATAAGTTCGTACCCGAGCGAGCCGCTTATTACAGACACACCTATGAAGGTGATGATGACATGCCTGCTCATATTAAAGCATCGACACTTGGCACCAGTGTGACAATTCCGATAACCAACGGTCGTTTAGCTTTGGGAACATGGCAGGGCATATACTTGGGTGAACACCGTGATTGTGGTGGCAGCCGCACAGTGATTGCGACTATTCAAGGTGAGTAGACAATCTGAAAGCAAGATTTTATTAATAAAAACAATGCTTTTTTAATACAAAAAGAGTGGTGTGTTTCCACGACCACTCTTATCAAGATAGTATTTGGCCTACTGTAGGCCGAAAGCTTTAGAAGGGCTGGTTTATCATAACCCTAAAGGTCCCTTCATCACCGCCTCGCGCTAATTCGGCACGAACAACAATGCCTTCCACTTGAAAACGAACCGCGCCGCCTAAACTCCATTTCATGTCTGTGTGCAATTCTTTGATATCGTACTCATCAGCCACACGCCCTACTTCGGCGAATGCGACCCATTGCCACCAAGGCAGGTCGTAGTAGTTGATTAGCGGAATATCACCGAGTGGCTGCCAATCTGGGAGCACTCGATACTCTGCAGAATAGTGAACCGCAGATCGCCCATGATATCGACCTCCAGTATAGCCACGTAAACGATACAAACCACCGAGCCGAGCTTGTTCTGTTTCCGGTGGACGAGCGCAATCCTGCCCAGAGCAGTTATCCCAGGTTGGTGTATCAGCGGTATAGAAATCGAGTGCCACAACTTGTTGGTCGAACAAGTCCCCTAGAGGACCTAAAGCGAAGTACTGACTGTTTTGAAAAGTCCATTTCAGCCACAAATCGTCGTTAGACCAACTATCGGCACCGGTGGTGAACTCAAGGTTAGTATGAGAGCCTTTGGTTGGGTTACGTGTACTATCACGATTATCCCAATCGAACGCCAAACTAAAACCGGTCGCCTCCTCGGTATTATTTAAACCTTCCAGCTCACGAGCGGTATAAAAAGGCGTAAAGACAATCGAACTGACACCCGATTCAACTGGCGAAGCAAAACTGACATCTTTGATTGGCTGAAACGCGCCGAGTAAGCCATGCTCTGCAACATTGCCCCAAGGCAGCAGATACTTAAATTCAAACTGATAATTCTGCTCTAAGCCATCGGCAATGGTTTTGTTATCGATAGATGAATCGTTATCGCCTTGAGAGCCAATATAATAAGGATTGTCGTTGAAGCGCGCTTGGTACATCTGAGTACTAAACAAGACATTCTCAGACAAGGCATAATTAAAGGCCGATAGAAAACCGACGTAACTGTCTTTGTCTGAATAAAGCGCCATACCAAACAGAGCAGCTTGAGGTTGCCAAACGCCCTTTGCGACACCAGCAACCCCAAAGGTATTACCCATGGTTTCGGTGCTGAAATAGAAAGGAACAAAAGCGGAGTCTTTTTCTTCACTTAGAACAGAAGAAGAAAAGCTAACACCGAGTAATGCCATTGCTGACATTAACCAGTATCGAGAAGTTCGCTTGAACATATCTATTTTACGTATTCCATCGCCACGCGAGACGTCAGTTTAGTCACGAGTTCGTAAGCGATAGTGCCAATATGTTCAGCCACTTCTTCTGAAGGTAAGTCTTTACCCCATAGCGTCGCTTCGTCACTCACTTTATCCGTAGCATCAGGACCAAGGTCAACCGTTAGCATGTCCATGGAGACACGCCCTGCGATTGGTACTTTTCTACCGTTAACGAATACTGGGGTGCCGTTAGGTGCAGTGCGAGGATAACCATCGCCGTAACCAATTGCGATAACACCAACCTTGGTATCACGCTCACTGGTCCAGTTACCACCATAACCCACACTTTCACCAGCCTTCACATCACGAACCGCAATTAAGTGTGAAGTCAGAGTCATCACCGGCAAAAAGCCCAGCTCTTGCGCTGATTTATCAACAAACGGAGAAACACCATAAGAGATGATTCCGGGGCGAACCCAATCAAGATGGCTATCAGGCCAAGCTAATAGACCCGCAGAAGCAGCAAGTGAACGCTCCCCTTCACAACCATCGGTAAGAGATAAGAAAAGCTCAGTCTGCTCAACGGTCGTGCTTCTATCCAACTCATCAGCGCAACCAAAGTGGCTCATGTAACGAAGAGGTTTAGCTACATTCGCACATTGATGCAAACGCTCAACAAAGTTTTGGTATTGCTCAGGACGAACACCTAAACGATGCATACCACTGTCGACTTTTAACCATACCACAACGGGTGTTTCCAAATCGGCATTCTCTAGCGCGCTTAATTGCTCTTCACAATGCACCACGGTTTGAATGTTATTGGTCACTAGAATTGGTAAGTCACCCGAAGAGTAAAAACCTTCCAGCAACAAAATAGGTTTAACTATACCACCAGCACGAAGCTGTAATGCTTCTTCAATACGCGCCACACCAAAAGCATCAGAATTTTTTGAATGTTTGGCGATATGCAATAAGCCATGTCCGTAGCCATTGGCTTTCACAACAGACATTACCTTGCACTGAGGCGCTTTCGACTTTATCTGGTTCAGGTTATGTTCGAGCGCGTTTAAGTCAATGCTCGCCGTCGCCGCTTTCATGTAAGTCATTAGCGATTACTCATCATCAAATGCAGGGCCTGCATAGTTATCAAATCGGGAGTGTTGCCCTTGGAATGTCAGACGAACCGAGCCGATAGGACCGTTACGCTGCTTACCAAGGATAATTTCAGCGATGCCTTTCAGTGAACTGTCTGGGTTATAAACCTCATCACGATAGATGAACATGATCAAATCGGCATCTTGCTCAATCGAACCTGATTCACGCAAATCCGAGTTAACTGGGCGCTTATCAGCACGTTGCTCTAGGGAACGGTTAAGCTGAGAAAGTGCCACTACCGGCACGTTGAGCTCTTTTGCGAGCGCTTTCAATGAGCGAGAAATCTCGGCGATTTCAAGAGTACGGTTATCAGATAACGAAGGTACACGCATTAATTGAAGGTAATCTATCATGATCATAGAGATACCATCATGCTCGCGAGCAATACGTCGAGCACGAGAGCGTACTTCTGTTGGTGTCAGACCCGAGCTATCATCGATATACATATTCTTCTTATCCATAAGAATACCCATACTCGATGAAATACGCGCCCAATCTTCATCATCCAATTGACCGGTACGAATCTTGGTTTGGTCTACACGAGAAAGTGACGCAAGCATACGCATCATCAGCTGTTCGGCTGGCATCTCAAGAGAGAAGATCAGAACCGGCTTGTCTTGCTTCATCGCTGCGTTTTCACACAAGTTCATCGCAAACGTGGTTTTACCCATCGATGGACGAGCAGCAACAATAATTAAGTCAGAACCTTGTAGGCCTGCTGTTTTCTTATTGAGGTCGTTGAAGCCAGTGTCGACACCTGTCACACCATCTTGCGGCGTTTTGTACAGGATCTCGATACGCTCTAGTGTCTTCTCTAGAATGCTATCAACGTTTTGTGGACCTTCATTTTCACTTGCACGGCCTTCAGCAATCGCGAAGACTTTACTTTCAGCCAGATCAACAAGTTCTTCCGATGTACGACCTTGAGGATCATAACCAGAATCAGCAATTTCATTCGCGACACCAATCAGGCTACGAACGAGTGCACGTTGCGCCACAATATCTGCATACGCATTGATGTTAGCCGCGCTTGGTGTGTTCTTAGCTAGGTCAGCTAGGTAAGCAAAGCCACCCACTTCTTCAAGTTGCTCGCGTAGCTCTAAGTGTTCAGAGAGTGTAATAAGGTCCAGAGGAGAGCTTTCTTCAAGGATATCCTTTACCGCTTCAAAGATCAGACGGTGAGGACGGCTATAAAAGTCTTTGGCCACAACCTTTTCGGCAACTGTATCCCAGCGTTCGTTATCCAATAACAAACCGCCAATAACAGATTGCTCAGCTTCTAATGAATGTGGCGGGACCTTGATGGCGTCCACCTGATCGTTGGCTGATTTCTGACTTTTGGTATCCACTATGACTACACTCAATAACTAATAATGATCGTTCATTATACCCAAGAACATCCGTTTGTAATCCGATCCTATGAGTTTGTTTTATTCTTCAGGAAGAATTTACTTATTGCTGACGGAATTAACCAAGGGTAGCATTACGATCCCGCCATTCATTCACTGTATAACTGAGGTATGCGTGTCCAAATTATTGGCTCTGAGCACTGGTCTTCTAAGCTCTAGTCTTCTAAGCATCGGTCTCCTGAGCACTCCGTTAGCCTTAGCTGATGATGCTAAAGCCTCTGTTGATGCAATCCTCGACTCTATAGTAGTACCAGAACCTACTGCAGAGCCGGTCGTCGTTGCGCCAACACCTGAAGAAAAAGAGTTGGATATCGCACCGAGTGATACGAGTGATACAGAACTGCCGAGCCCGCTAAAAACGGAAGTCGAATTTGGATATCAGTCGCATACTGGTAATTCTGATTCACGAGCGCTTAACGCACGCCTGAACGGTGAGTACACGGCTGGTCGTCATAGAACCAGTGGTGAATGGAAATACTATAACCTCTATAAAGATGGTGAAGAAGACAAAAGGCAATCAACTTACTCGGCTCAGAGTGACTACAAGTTAAGCCCTAAAACCTACCTTTACGGCAGCTTTAAAGGAGTCGACTCTCGATACAGTGCTTACTTTAAGGACTATACAATTTCGAGTGGTCTGGGTTACCAGTTTTCAAATACCGAAGAGTTTGTGTTGGAAGTCGAAATGGGCCCAGGTTTTCGTTACCAAGAGCCAAACCTCGATGAAATAGACGATGATGACATCATCTTCCCAGATATTGTTGAAGAAGCAATTTTCCGTGGTAACGTGAATACGTCTTGGCAGGTGTTGAAGAATTTGCAGCTCAAGGCAGACGTGACGCTAGTGTCTGGCCACAGTAACTTAAAGTTTGATACCGAACTCGAAGCCATCAACGATATTACTGACAATATCGCACTTAAGATCGCTCATTCTCGCCAGTACCACGATAAGGTGCCTGAAGGGTTAAGCAAAGAAGACTCTGTGCTGTCGATTAACCTGCTCTTCCAGTTCTAACCTTAAGACTAATTCTAACCTTAAGAGCAATTCCATTCTTAACGGCACTGTCCGTTCAGCAATAAGAGCTTATGGATCACCGTAAGCTTTTTACTTACCATAACCCTTCCCTATATTTTCCTATATTCCAGACATAAAAAAACACCAGCCGAAGCTGGTGTTTAAAACTTTCAAAAGAAAGAATTCGTCTTGGTACTGAAATTACTCAGCTGCAACGATAGCGATTTTCGCAGTAGCAAAAACTTCAGAGTGAAGTTGGATGCTTACTTCGAATTCGCCGATGTTACGTAGAGCGCCTTCAGGTAGGCGTACTTCGCTCTTAGCTACTGCAACACCTGCCGCTGTAATAGCGTCAGCGATGTCACGAGTACCGATAGAACCGAATAGTTTACCTTCGTCACCAGCTTTAGAAGCGATTGTAACGCCTTCTAGAGTGTTAACGCTCTCAGCGCGAGCTTCTGAAGCAGCTAGTTGCTCAGCAACTTTAGCTTCTAGTTCTGCACGACGAGTTTCGAACATAGCAACGTTGTCTTTAGTTGCCATAACTGCTTTACCCTGTGGGATAAGGAAGTTACGAGCGTAACCAGATTTAACGTTTACTTGGTCGCCAAGGCCACCTAGGTTACCGATCTTATCAAGTAGAATAACTTGCATTATCTTAGTCCTCTTAAACTATTATTAACTATTACCGATTACTGATGCTTGTCAGTGTACGGTAGTAGTGCTAGGTAACGAGAACGCTTGATAGCGCGAGCTAGCTGACGTTGGTATTTAGCACTTGTACCAGTGATACGGCTAGGTACAATTTTACCAGCTTCAGTGATGTAGTTTTTTAGAGTTGCTACGTCTTTGTAGTCAATCTCTTGTACGCCTTCTGCAGTAAAACGGCAGAATTTACGACGACGGAAGAAACGAGCCATGGGCTATCTCCTGATCTAAATTTAATAATGCGGTACTCACACGAACTTATAAATAAGTCTAAGCAAATGCTTGTAGTGAGAATACCTAAACGAGTTGAATAAAATTTAATGACCTAAAAGGCCAAAAAAGAATTACTCAGCAGCAGCTTCTGGCTTAGCTTCTTCTTCACGACGTGGTGCACGTTCTTCACGGTCATCACGACGAGGAGCACGCTCTGCACGCTCTTCTTTTTGCTTAAGCATGATAGATTGCTCAGTCACAGCGCCTTTAGTGCGCATGATCATGTTACGTAGAACTGCATCGTTAAAACGGAAAGCAGTTTCTAGCTCGTCCATCACTTCTTGGCCAGCTTCAACGTTCATAAGAACGTAGTGAGCTTTGTGAAGTTTGTTGATTGGGTAAGCCATTTGACGGCGGCCCCAGTCTTCTAGACGGTGGATAGTACCACCAGCTTCAGTGATTGAACCAGTGTAACGCTCGATCATGCCAGCAACTTGCTCGCTTTGATCAGGGTGAACCATGAATACGATTTCATAATGACGCATTTGGTTGCTCCTTACGGATTATTAGCTTCCACGAAAGGCTCGGTCGTCCAAGGGAAGCAAGGAACTAAAGAAAAATGACCGAGTTTTAAGGACGGCAAATATTATAGAAAGAACCCGATATTGGCAAGCGGTATTTGGCTAATAATGAAACAGTTTTTCTGTCGCCATCTAGCCATCCGACAAACCGATGGATTTTGCTATTACAGCCTAAAAATAAACGCCCACCAGCAAGTGGTGAGCGCTAATAAATTCATAGACTTAAAGTCGTTTTGTCTTTTGACTCAGCTTAACACTATTGAGCTAGGCGCTGACGTACCGCTTCGAACAGACAGATGCCTGACGCTACCGAAACGTTTAGGCTCGACACACTACCTGCCATTGGGATCTTAATCAGGTCGTCACAGGTTTCACGCGTTAGACGGCGCATACCGTCACCTTCTGCGCCCATAACTACTGCAAGAGGGCCTGTTAGCTTCGCTTGGTAGATATCATGTGTCGCTTCACCTGCGGTACCCACAAACCATACACCCTGTTCTTGCAGTGCACGCATTGTGCGAGCCAGGTTAGTCACTCGTACTAGCGGAACCGTTTCTGCTGCGCCGCAAGCAACCTTACTTACGGTTGCCGTTAGCGGAGAAGAACGGTCTTTAGGAACGATAACAGCGGCCACACCTGCGGCATCTGCATTACGTAAGCAAGCACCTAGGTTGTGAGGGTCTGTTACGCCGTCTAGAACCAACAGCAGAGGCTGTTCGTGCTGCGCAAGGATATCGTCTAGGTGTGTTTCATTAAGCTGCTTAGCAGGCTTCACCTTAGCAATAAGACCTTGGTGATTCGCACCTTGTGCTTTTTCATCAAGCGGCTTGCGGCCCATTTGTTGAATCGACACGCCAAATTGCTGCAGTTGATTCAGTAATGGAAGAAGGCGATCGTCTTGACGGCCTTTAAGCACGTACGCTTCAATAAAGCGCGCTGGATCTTTTTCTAGTACGGCTTTCACCGCGTGAATACCGTAAATAAATTCGTTACTCATTGTCTCTGGTTACTCTTATTGCTCAGAGATGAAGGCATCAAACCCGATGCACCCACCTCTGTGTTGTTTATTCCGAGAGCATGCATCTTCCGCCTGATACTCTCGCATTTAAATCCGTTAGACGTTAAGCCTTGCTGTCATTATAAAACGATAACTTAAGACTTATCAGCCTTTGGCTTACGGCTTGCTGCGCGCTTTTTCTTAGCACGAGCTTTAGCAGCACCGGTTTTATTCGCGGGCTTTTTCTTCTTAGCTGAGCTTTCGCTACTTCCGTCTGGTCGTTTAGTTGGCTCAACTAAAGGCGTTGCAGCGACACCCGGCTTATTGCTCTTCACCGCTGAACGCTTTTTGCTTTTCGCCTTTTTCATCGCTTCAGCTGCACGCTTCTTGGCGGTTTTACCTTTACCACGCGGCTGACGATCGGTGTCTTCTAAATCAAAGTCGATTTGACGAGTTTCTAAATTAACCGCCGAAACCTTCACTTTGACCGAATCACCCAAGCGGTAGATATTACCTGAGCTTTCACCAACCAGACGCTGACCAACAGCATCAAATTGATAGTAGTCATTCGCTAGCGCAGAAATATGTACCAGACCATCGATGTGCAGTTCAGTTAGACGTACAAAGAAGCCGAAGCCAGTCACGTTGGCAATCACGCCATCCATCACTTCACCGACATGGTCTTGCATGTATTCACATTTCAGCCAGTCGTTCACTTCACGTGTAGCGTCATCAGCACGACGTTCAGTCATTGAACACTGCTCGCCGTAGAAGTCCATATCATCGAAAGTGTAGTGGTAACCACCGGTTGGCGTCCAACGTTCGCTGTTACGACCTTCTTCTTTCGCAATAAGGTACTTAATCGCACGGTGCAATAGCAAATCTGGGTAACGACGAATTGGCGAGGTAAAGTGAGCATAGCGTTTAAGAGCTAAACCAAAGTGACCCGCGTTATCCGCGTTGTATACCGCTTGCTTCATTGAGCGCAGCAGCATTGTTTGGATTAACTCACGGTCTTCACGTTCGTTAATCTGTTGCATCAGTTGTGCATAATCGACCGGAGATGGCGACAGGCCACCTTCCAGCGTTAAACCTAATTCACTTAAGAAGCTCTTGAAGCCCATTAAGCGCTCTTCACCCGGAGTATCGTGAACACGGTACAGCGCAGGCTCTTTGGCTTTTTCTACGTAAGATGCCGAGGCGATATTCGCAAGAATCATACATTCTTCGATGATCTTGTGTGCATCGTTACGAATTACCGGCTCAATACGGTCAATCTTACGATCCGCATTGAAGATAAACTTAGTTTCTACCGTTTCAAATTCAATCGCACCACGCTCGTCACGCGTTTTCTTAAGCACCTTGTACATCTTATGAAGCTCTTCAAGATGTGGCACTTCTGGTTCGTAACGCTCACGTAATTCTTCATTGCCATCTAAAATCGCACCTACTTTGTTATAAGTAAGACGAGCATGAGAATTCATTACCGCTTCGTAGTGCTTGTAACCCGACAGTTTACCTTTGTCTGAGATAGTCATCTCACACACCATACACAAACGGTCGACTTGAGGGTTCAATGAACACAAACCATTTGAAAGCACTTCTGGCAGCATTGGGACTACTTGTGACGGGAAGTATACCGAGTTACCACGGTTAATCGCTTCTTTGTCTAGCGCTGTATCTGGGCGAACGTAGTAACTTACGTCAGCAATCGCTACCCATAAACGCCAGCCACCGCCTTTCTTCGCTTCACAGTAAACCGCATCATCGAAATCACGCGCGTCTTCACCATCAATCGTAACCAATGGTAGTTTGCGTAGATCAACACGTCCTTCTTTTGCTTCTTCAGGAACATGCTCACCGAGGTTTTCGATTTGCTTATCTACCGCTTCAGGCCACTCTTGTGGGATCTGGTGAGTACGGATCGCAATCTGCGTTTCCATACCCGGTGCCATGTTCTCACCAAGCACTTCGGTCACTTTACCCATCATGTTACGAGAACGACCACCGCGATCCGTAATTTCAATCACAACCACATTACCCATTCGAGCACCGCCTTTATGCTCAGTAGGGATCTGGATGTCGTGACTAATACGTGAATCATCAGCAACCACGTAAGAATGGCCATATTCTAAGAAGAAACGACCAACAAGTGGAGTTGTGCGCTCTTCAAGAACACGAACCAAACGACCTTCACGACGACCACGTTTACTGTTATCAGTAGGTTGAACCAATACGTAATCACCGTGCATGATGGTTTTCATCTGGTGATGCGGCAGCACGATATCATTGTCTTTACCCACACTACCGTCTGGACGAACCCAACCATGACCGTCTTTATGACCAATCACATAGCCTTTGATCAGTTCCATCTTCTCAGGCAATGCGTAGCACTGACGACGAGTAAAGATAAGCTGTCCATCACGCTCCATTGCACGTAAACGACGACGCAGCCCTTCGTATTGTTCCTCTCCAGCCAGACCCAAAGCTTCGAATAGATCGTTACGGTTCATTGGAATATTCGCTTCTGTTAGAAACGAAATAATGAACTCTCGGCTTGGTACTGGGTTTTCGTAATTTTTCGACTCTCGGTCGGCAAAAGGATCAACAGTGGTTGTCGCTGTCGTGTTTTCTGACGTTGGTGTGTTTTTTGACATAGGCGGGCCTGCTTAAGCAAGGAAGGTATATACCCCTAGTATATCTGATGCTAGGGGTAACCTACAGATATGCTTTGGAAAACCCTCAAATAACATCAGATTGATAACTATTTTCATCTAATGAAACATCACTTCATAGCCGCGGACTATCATCAAAATTTCACGCAAACGATAAAACAAACGTTTGCGCCATGAATGAAATACACTATTATCCACGCACTTTACCAACTCCTGTTCTGAGTATTGATATGAAACTAAAACGCACCTTATTGGCTTCAGCAATGGCAAGCCTAGCTCTATTTCCCTTTGCAAGTTCAGCAATGGAAAAAGCCGACCTGATGATTACCGATGCGATGGTTCTCACCATGAACCAAGATAAAACGGTTTATGAGAGCGGGACGGTTGTCGTGAAAGACAACAAAATCATTGCGGTAGGTGATGCTTCACTAGAGAAGCAGTACCAAGCGAAACAAGTGTTGGACGTTGATGGCGATATCGTTATGCCAGGTCTCATCAATACTCATACTCACGTATCAATGACAGTTTTCCGTTCCTTGGCAGATGATGTGCCAGATCGCCTTCACCGTTACATCTTCCCTCTAGAGAAGAAATTGGTGTCACGAGACATGGTACGTATTGGTGCCAACCTAGGTAACGTCGAAATGGTAAAAGGCGGTGTAACCACTTATGCCGACATGTACTACTTTGAAGATGAAGTAGCGAAAACCGTCGATAAGATCGGTATGCGTGCCATTCTTGGTGAAACCGTGATTAAGTTCCCAGTCGCTGACGCAGCCAACGCTGAAGAGGGCATTAAGTACGCATTGAACTTCATTGAAGAATACAAAGATCACCCGCGAATCACGCCAGCGTTTGCCCCACATGCGCCTTACACAAATACGACTGAGATCCTGCAGAAAATTTCCAAACTCTCTTTAGAGTTAGATGTACCAGTAATGATTCACCTTGCAGAATCGCACCGTGAAGAAGAGAAAATCGCAGAGCGTTCAGATGGGCTATCACCGGTTCAATACATGGACAGCATTGGCGCATTGAACAAAAACTTGGTGGGTGCACACATGATCTTGGTTGATGACCATGATATCGAACTGGTGAAAAAGTCAGACATGGGTGTCGCTCATAACATGAGTGCCAATATCAAATCAGCGAAAGGCGTATCCCCTGCCCTTAAGATGTATGACGAAGACGTGCGTATTGGTCTGGGTACCGATGGTCCAATGTCAGGTAACACATTGAGCACCATTGATGAATTCAACCAAGTGGCTAAAGTTCACAAACTAGTAAACAAAGATCGTGCAGCAATGCCGCCGATCAAAGTGATCGACATGGCGACAATGGGCGCAGCAAAAGCACTACATATGGAAGATAAGATCGGCTCTCTTGAAGCAGGCAAGCTTGCCGACATCATAGTGATCGACACAAAAGCGCCAAACATGATTCCGGTCTATAACCCATACTCAGCTTTAGTGTACTCAGCTAACTCTGGTAACGTTCGCCACTCCATCGTTGATGGCAAGATCATCATGCAAGATCGCGACATGCTAACGGTAGACGAAGATGAGATCCGCCAGGAAGCACTCGATTTCACCAAGGTCGTTCGTAAAACGGTGATTGAATCTGGTGAAGTTGTTCAATAACGGCTAGGACTATAAATCACTGCGCTTTCTGTTAAATCTAAAGCAGTTCAGATCAAAAAAGGCCTCATAGGTATTTACCTACGAGGCCTTTTTATATCGATATCTTTCAAGATCAAGATAGATGATTAACGAGTGCAGTCGTTAGCCATCAACCTTAATTTATATTCGTAATTACCAGAACACGTCTCGACGTTTCGCTCGAGCAATAATATTGTCTGGCATTCTCTGCTCCAGACCGCTGCGAAGCACAGTGATACGCCTGTGCTGTCTTTGGTCTGCGGTTACCGAGTTATACAACCAACGGTAAGCATCTTCATAATCCAACGGACTGCCGTAGTCACGTAACAAGAGTTCTGCTAAGTGGATGCTCGCACTTAAGTTACCCATAGAAGCCGCTTCGCGTAGGTACGGAATTGCACGCTCTTTGTCTTGTTGAACCAAGGTTCCACGAGAATAATAACGACCCAGTTGCTCTAGTGCTGCGGGTAAACCTTGATGCGCTGCGTTTTCCATATAGTAAAGACCAAGCTCTACATCTTGTGGAACACACACACCCCACGCCAGCATATCACCGTATAAAAACTCATAAGAAGGCAAACTAATACGCGTTGCACGAGCAACGATATCTTCTACTAGCTGGCACTTATCCGCTTTCACACGCTCTAGATGTCGATTATTTTCGATTAATTTAATCAGTTCAGCTTCTGTATATATTGGAACGGGCTCTCCCACATCAGCCAAATTTGCATGACTCAAGGGTGAGCTCAGCGCCATTATTAATGAAGCTGCCACAATTCGTAGCTTCATACCTGCACTCAATTATTTGTCGCTAAAGTTATCTATTTCTTATTGGCTACCGAGGTAGACGCAAAAAATAGGGTGAACTTCACTTTCCATGATATCTGTATCGGCAACAACCTTGATGGCTTTAGACAAAACTTGCCGCTAATGGGCAATATTTTGCCTGATGACGCTTAAAAGATCACCATCAAAGAGTGAGTGGCTAAATTGCAGGTATTAAAAAGCCGACTTAAGAAAGTCGGCTTTTAGAAACGATTTAATTATCAAGCACTTTACGTGCTGTGGTAATCACTCAACAGGCATTACGCGCCGTATGGGTGAACCTTGATGATAGTTTCGTTACGATCTGGGCCAGTTGATACGATATCAATTGGAACACCAGTTAGGTCTTCGATACGCTTGATGTAATCTAGAGCAGCTTGTGGAAGCGCGTCGATAGATTTAGCACCAAATGTGTTTTCAGACCAACCAGGCATTGTTTCGTAGATTGGCGTCGCTTCTTCGAATGACTCAGCAGCCATTGGAGAAACTTCTAGGATAGAACCATCTTTCATCTTGTAACCAGTACAGATTTTTAGTTCTTCTAGGCCATCTAGAACGTCTAGTTTAGTTAGACACATACCAGATAGAGAGTTGATTTGGATTGCACGACGCATAGCGACAGCATCGAACCAACCAGTACGACGTAGACGACCAGTCGTTGCGCCAAACTCGTGACCAACATCGCCTAGGTGCTTACCAACTGGGTCTTGCTTATCAAGGCCATCGTATAGCTCAGTTGGGAATGGACCTGAACCAACACGAGTACAGTAAGCCTTAGTAATACCAAGGATGTAACCGATGTGACGAGGACCAAAACCAGAACCTGCAGCAACACCACCAGCAGTCGTGTTAGAAGACGTTACGTATGGGTAAGTACCGTGGTCGATATCTAGTAGCGTACCTTGAGCACCTTCGAACATGATCTTGTCGCCGCGCTTACGTGCTGCGTCTAGTTCGTCAGTTACGTCGATAACCATCGCAGTTAACATGTCTGCGTAGCTCATCGCTTGCTCAAGAACTTCTTCGTAGCTTACTGTTTCAGCTTTGTAGAAGTGCTCTAGTTGGAAGTTGTGGAATTCCATAACTTCTTTTAGCTTCTCAGCGAATGCTTCTTTATCGAAAAGGTCGCCAACGCGTAGACCGCGACGAGCAACTTTATCTTCGTAAGCAGGACCGATACCACGACCCGTTGTACCGATAGCTTTAGCGCCACGAGCGATTTCACGCGCGTTGTCGATAGCAATGTGGTACGGAAGAATTAGAGGACAAGCTTCAGAGATGAAAAGACGTTCACGTACTGGAATACCGCGATCTTCAAGAGGCTTCATTTCTTTTAGAAGTGCGTCAGGCGATAATACTACACCGTTACCAATAACACATTTAACGTTATTGCGTAGGATACCTGATGGAATTAAGTGAAGAACGGTTTTTTCACCGTCAATTACAAGTGTGTGACCTGCATTGTGACCGCCTTGGTAGCGAACCACGTATTTTGCATCTTCAGTTAAAAGGTCAACGATTTTACCTTTACCTTCATCACCCCATTGGGTGCCTAGAACGACTACGTTATTTCCCATCTTTCCAATTTCTGTTGCTAATTAAAAATGGATTCTAGCACTGAATCACACTTCTTGCAGTCACTTTTTGTTCATAAACGTTAATGCTGTACAAAAATAAACCACCAACAACTGAAGGCGAATGTGTAAAGATACTGATATCATTGCCTTTTTACAGACAAAAGGCAGAAGCATGTCTCAATCAATTTGGCTCGCTATTGGGCTCGTACTTATTGTTGAAGGGCTTGGCCCCTTGATTGCACCCAATGGCTGGAGAAACATGGTTGCGCAACTGAGCGAACAACCAGACACGCAACTGCGCCGCATTGGCGGCTGTCTTGTGGTCGCTGGCGCCGTTATCGCTTTCATGACCTACCGTTAGTTTCTATAAGTACTAATCTGTTTATAAGTACCACTCTGTTAAGCGCCTTCTTTCGCGCCCTAATAGTGAGTCTGCAAGCATGTCTCGTCCTGAAATAAGTCATAGAAAACAAAAAGGCTCCCGCAATGGGAGCCTTTTAAGTTTTAACGTATTTTGCTTATTGAGCTAAGCATTCGCTAACGCATCAGCTTATTTTGCTGGCGCGCCGCTTGCTTGATTCATGTATTGGAAGAAGTCAGTCTTCGGATCCAGTACTAGAATGTCGCTCTTATCGCTAAATGATGTCTCATAAGCTTGCAATGAACGCATGAAGCCATAGAACTCAGGATCTTTGCTGAACGCATCAGAGTAGATCTTAGCTGCTTCTGCATCTGCATCACCACGAGTGATTCGAGCTGTACGGTCAGCTTCAGCAAGAACTGTTGCCACTTCTAGCTCAGCTTGAGCACGAATAACTTCTGCTTTCTCACGACCTTGAGAACGGTGTCTACGAGCAACCGACTCACGTTCTGCACGCATACGGCGGTAGATAGATTCACTGATTTCGTCAGGAAGGTTAATCTTCTTCATTCGGAAATCAACAACTTCAACACCTAAATCAGCCATCGCACTTTCTGCCGTTCCAGACAAAACGTTTTCCATGATCTTGTCGCGTTCGCCATCAACTTCTAGAGCTTCTGCAGCCGCTACCGTTGTGACGACTTCGCTATCAGCAGAGTCTGGCAGGATGTCCTTATTACGAGGACCTGACACGATCTGCTTAATTTCACGAGCACCAATTTCAGAACGAAGAACATCTGTCACTTTACGCTCAAGAAGTGCTTCTGCCGTCATGATATTACCGCCACCGGTACTCAGATAGAAACGTCCAAAATCAGCAATACGCCATTTTGCGTAGGTATCAATTAGAACGTCTTTTTTCTCTGATGTTACGAAACGGTCGGAACGACCATCCATCGTTTGAATACGAGCATCAAGTACTTTTACGCGATCAAACATAGGCAGTTTAAAGTGCAGGCCTGGTTCATAGATTCGTGATACGCCGTTGTCATCGAGAACTCGACCAAAACGAATTACCATGCCACGCTCACCTTCTTGAATCACAAATAGTGACATCAATAGAAGGGCAATCGTCACAACTAATACAGGGATCATTAATTTACGCATTATTAGTATCTCCCTTGGCGTGAACTGTCTGAACGAGTTTGAGTGCTAGGCTTAGGATCCGCTTGAGTTTCTAACTCAATTTGATCGTAAGTTGATGATGCTTTTGCAGGGCGAGAGCCCGACTGAGAACCACCTTGTGCGCCTAGCTTATCAATTGGTAGGTATAGCAAGTTACCGCTTGATTCAGAATCAATCAGGACTTTCGATGTGCTTGAGTACACTTTTTCCATTGTATCAAGGTACATACGGTTACGTGTTACTTCAGGAGCAGCTTGGTATTCAGGTAGCAGTTTCTCGAACTGAGCCACTTGACCTAGAGCACCATTAACTGTGCGCTCTGAGTAACCCACCGCTTCTTTCTTCAAACGCTCAGCACGACCTGTTGCTTTTGGAAGAATGTCATTTCGGTAAGCTTCAGCTTCACGCTCGAAACGCTCTTCATCCTCACGAGCCGCGATAGCATCATCAAATGCATCTTTCACTTGCTCAGGTGGACGTGCTGACTGGAAGTTCACGTCAACAATCAGAATACCCATGTCGTAGCTATCAATAATACGGTTCAACGTTTCTTGAGTGCTTTGACGAATCTGTTGACGACCACTTGTTAGGATACTATCCATTAGTGAGTCACCAATTACCGCACGAAGCGCAGAATCGGTTGCTTGGCGTAAACTGTCGTCTGCATTCGTTACACGATACAAGTACTTGTATGGGTCAGAAACACGGTATTGAACACCCATTTCAACGGTCACAACGTTTTCATCTTTCGTTAGCATCGTGCCAGCAGCACGTAGAGAACGAATCGCTTGAACGTTTACCAGTTGTTCATCTTTGATTTCATCAATGAAGCGTGGGTGCCAGTTAAGACCAGGCTCTTCGATACGGTCAAACTGACCCAATCGAAGTACTACTGCTCTTTCTGCTTCGCCAACAGTGTAGAAACCAGCGAAGAACCAGATAGCAATCGCAATAACGGCAATGACACCAAAGCCAATTGCACCGCCACCACCAATAGATGGTCCGTTACCGCTACCACCCTTTTTACCAAACTTGCCACCTAACTTTTGACTTAGTTTACTAAACACTTCGTCTAGATCTGGCGGTCCTTGATCTCGGCCGCCGCGATTATTGTTCTTACCCCAAGGGTCGTTATCGCGGCCGTTATTATCGCCGTTGTTGTTATTTCCAGGCTCATTCCACGCCATTAGAAAACTCCATCATTGATATGACGTTATACTGTAGCAGTCTCTTTGGTAACGATAAAGTCACCTAAGAGCGCCCCTTCTCTTTTTTCGAGTTTAGACCAATCTATTTGTTGCATTCTAATATCTATCAACAAGTTACCATTGTCATCATATTCTTCCTGTTGAATACATTTCATCTCAAAGAATAAGCTACGAATACGGCCCTGATGTTGATGTGGAATACACAACCGGAATTGAACCATCTGACTCGCTAAACGCTCGGTTAAAGCTTCAAACAGCAGTTCAATACCTTCTCCTTCCATTGCAGAAACCCAAACAGCGCGAGGTGCGCCCTCTTCGTCCCTTTCAATTCGAGGTTTTTGGTCTTCCATGCAGTCAATCTTATTCATGACTACAAGGGTTGGCACTTCATGAGCATCAATTTCTTCTAATACTTCATGAACAGCCTGAATGTTCTCACGAAAACGGTCATCACTGGCATCAACAACATGTAACAAAATGTCAGCTTCCTGCGTCTCTTGTAATGTTGCCTTAAACGCAGCGACTAAGTCGTGTGGTAGATGACGGATAAAACCTACGGTATCTGCGAGAATTGCAGGCCCGACATCTGCCAAATCAATCTTACGTAATGTTGGGTCTAGGGTTGCAAACAGTTGGTCTGCCGCATAAACACCAGCACTTGTGATGCGATTGAAAAGTGTTGATTTCCCTGCGTTGGTATAACCAACCAAAGAAATTGTTGGGATTTCAGCTCGATTACGAGCACGTCGTCCTTGTTCACGTTGCTTAGCCACTTTCGCTAAACGACGCAGTATTGCTTTTATACGGTCACGCAACAAACGTCGATCGGTTTCCAGTTGAGTTTCACCTGGACCACGAAGACCAATACCACCTTTCTGCCTTTCAAGGTGAGTCCAACCACGAATCAATCGAGTAGAGATATGACGAAGCTGAGCGAGCTCAACTTGTAGCTTACCTTCATGAGTTCGCGCACGTTGTGCAAAAATATCTAAGATCAAACCCGTGCGATCAATCACACGACATTTACACAACTGTTCGAGGTTTCGCTCTTGGGCAGGAGAGAGGGAGTGGTTAAAAATCACAATTTCAGCACCGGTCAGCTGAACAGCTTGTGCGATTTCTAGGGCTTTACCTTCTCCAACGTAGTATTTAGGGAGTGGGGATTGTCGGCTACCAGTAATCACTTGTAGCGTTTCTACCCCCGCTGAGGAGACCAGCATTTCACATTCGCTTAGGTCTTCCCATTCTCCCTCTTGCGTGAAGTTGATATGAACAAGTACGGCTCGCTCGCCGGATTCATAACGGTCAAACAAGCAACCAACTCCTTATTACAGCGCAAGCTGTATCAATTGAACGATTAATCTTCAGTCTTCTCTGGACGATCAGATGGCGTGCGTTGCTCGCCGCTGTGGTGACTAACTGCACGAGCAGGTACCACAGTAGAAATCGCATGCTTGTAAACCATTTGGTTTACTGTGTTCTTCAATAAGATCACGAATTGATCGAAAGACTCGATCTGACCTTGCAGCTTAATGCCGTTAACAAGATAGATAGAGACTGGAATGCGCTCACGACGGAGTGCATTTAGGAATGGGTCTTGTAGCGATTGCCCCTTAGCCATTTTATTTTCCTTATTTGTATTTTGTTGTAATTATTTAGCTAGTGGTGCACAAAAAGGTGCGGCCTTGCATCTGAGCTAAATGAATAAAAAAACTCCGTTGTTATTGAAAGGCTGTGATTTTTTAAAAGCCTCAATAACGGATCCTTTCCAGAGTATATTCACGCAAAAGCGATCACATTATACACAGCAATACTAATCAGATGCTATTGCATCTGAAAGAGTTTCTAACGCTTGATCAATGTTTTCGCTATCTAACCAAGTTAAATCATCCCAACTGCGCAACCAGGTGATTTGTCGCTTGGCCAACTGACGGGTTGCACAGACACCACGGAAAACCGCTTCGTCTAAATCACAATTACCGTCTAAATAATCCCACATCTGCCTATAACCAACGCATCGGATCGATGGAAGTTCAGGGTGAAGATCGTCTCTGGCGTACAACGCCTTCATTTCATCTTCAAATCCCGCTTCTATCATCTTCTCGAAACGCAGTTCAATACGACGATGGAGTTCAGTCCTTTCCTTGGGAGCTATTGCAAATTGTTTTACACGAAATGGCAGGCTATCGCCTTTCGTTTGAGTTAGCTCTGTTAATGTTTTACCCGAAATTCGGTAAACTTCCAATGCCCTTGAAAGCCTTTGTGGATCATTTGGGTGTATTCTTTCAGCGGATACGGGATCTATCTCTCTTAATTGATCGTGCAATGCCTGCCAACCTTGTTCGATAGATTCCGCTTCAATCTGCTTACGAATCTCTTGATCCGCCGCAGGTAATGGCGACAAACCTTCCAACAATGCCTTGTAGTAAAGCATTGTGCCACCAACAAGTAGCGGGATTTTACCTTCCGCTACAATGGCATTCATTTCATTGATCGCATCACGACGAAAATCTGCCGCAGAATACGCTTCGCTTGGATCAAGAATATCAATCAAGCGATGAGGCGCGAGCGCAAGCTCTTCCGCATCCGGTTTAGCGGTGCCGATATCCATGTCTTTGTAGACCAATGCCGAATCGACACTGATGATCTCTACCGGATACTTCTGACGTAAGCGGATAGCTAAATCTGTTTTGCCTGACGCCGTTGGGCCCATTAAAAACAACGCTAAAGGTAATTTTTCAGTCATGATATTTTGTATTGGTTTCTCTGTTATAGCGCTTTATAGCAAAGGGCTTTTTTTGTCGCAAAAATACGTATCGTTGCGAAGATCAATGTCGTCGCAAAAAGTTAAACCGTAAACGCGGCTATAGTCGCTGAAAAGTCGATAGGATTAACAAACTCTGGATCATCTAATGGAAGTAGACCATGCCAAAGTTGTTCAAGTTCCCCAACTAGTTGAACCGCTTCAGATAAAGTGTAGTCGCTTTTTACTTGTGCCGTTTGAATCCCGATCCAGTTGACCAATGATGGCAACAGGTCGCTGGAAGCATTAGCCGAGTGATTATCAACTATCTGAGCGTTTAATGAAGCCGCGTAAGATAACAGATCTGGGATCAAAATTTGTAAGTTTTGCTGCCTTAAAGGGGAAGGCACGCCCATCACCATCACGGCTTCACTGTTTCGAGCTTTAAGCTCAATACCCAGCAGTGCCAATGTTGGATTCAGCGCCTTCGCAACCTCAACCAACTCACTACCAAGCTTGATAGATAACGGAACCAATAACGGTTGGCTTTTTAACGCGCCACCTCGAGTATCAAGCTGCCCAACAACACGCAATAACTCAGCCTTAGCCAAGGAAACCAATACGCTGCCGTTCTTATTGCCCATCACGAGATACTGACGCTCAACAATCGAGACCGCTTTCCCTAAGTCCGTCACGGGTGTTCGTGGTTTCGAGTGGATTGGTTTCTGTTGAACCACCTCTGCTTCTGTCACCTGTTCTTGAGGAGGGATGAGATCCACAGTGGGTTTATCAAAGTCTGGCGTTTTTAAAAGTTCTTTATAGGCCTTAACTTCGCGCTTTGAGGGCGCAGGTTCACCATGATGCTGATGGGGCTCTTTTTCTTTCTTCGGTTCAGGTCGAGACTCTATCCACTCTTGGCGAGGAGAGCCTGTAAAGTTGCTTTCACTAGCAGACGAGCTTCGGCCTGTTGATGAGCTTGGGCTAGTTGATGAAACATAGTGTCGCCCACCATCATTAACACAGTGTTGAGGGTTATCATAAACCTGTTCTGATTCGGCTTTTCTTGGGTAAGTTGGCGTTTGCTCAATAGCGTGTCGCACCCTTTCCGAGACCTGACTTTGATCCGCGCTACTAGGTAGCGAGTTTTCAGGCTCAGTGAAACTTGCAACACCATCAACTGCAGAGCTCGTACTATCTTGTTGATGACGTGTCACTTCTGACTGATGAAAAGCCGACTGATTTAATGGCGCAGCATGGATCTGCTTGCTCTGTGCTAAACCATCACTCAAGGCTTGGTAAATAAAGTCATGCACAAGACGCGCTTGATGAAAACGCACTTCATGTTTAGCAGGGTGAACATTCACATCCACTTGATGCGGGTCGAGTTCAATGAATAGCACATACGTTGCGAATTGATCTGGACGAAGGCTGGTCTCATAGCTTTGGCGAATCGCATGATTGATCAGCTTGTCGCGCATCATACGACCATTCACATAGCAGTATTGCAGATCGCTTTGCTGCCTTGCTCCTTCAGGCGTGGTGATCCAGCCATGAAGTTTTAGGCCTTGATGTTCTAGCTCGATCTTAAGCATATGACGAACAAAAGGATTGCCACATACCGCAGCGATGCGTTTTTCTGCTTGAACTTGTGTTTTGGCAGCTCGGTACTGACGAATCATTTTGCCGTTATGACGAAGGTTAATCGTCACATCAAAGCGACTCAATGCAATGCGTTTAAGCAGCTCATCGATATGCGTGAATTCGGTTTTCTCGGTGCGTAAGAACTTGCGGCGTGCTGGCGTATTGAAGAACAGATCCAACACCTCAACCGAGGTGCCAATGGGATGCGCCGCAGGCTGCAGTTTCACCTGCATGTCACGGCCTTCACTGTGTGCTGCCCAAGCTTGATCTTGAGTCGCAGGGCGTGAAGTCATGGTTAAACGCGCAACAGAGCTAATACTCGCGAGCGCTTCACCACGAAAACCGAGGCTGACGATCGCCTCGAGGTCATCAAGGGTGTGGATCTTAGAGGTAGCATGACGGCTCAACGCTAAGGCAAGCTCATCTTTTACAATGCCCTTGCCGTTGTCACGAACGCGGATCATCTTAGCGCCACCTTTCTCGATATCGATATCGATACGTGTCGCGCCGGAATCCAAACTGTTCTCAACCAACTCTTTCACAACAGAAGCCGGTCTTTCTACCACTTCACCCGCTGCGATTTGGTTAGCTAATCGAGCTGGCAGTATTTTGATCGTCATATTTATAGCTACCTTACTGCCATTGATGGAAACATGTCTGCGTTAAAAAGCTTATTTGTGCGGAATAATCAACACCTGCCCCACCGCTAGGCTGTCAGAACGTAGGTTATTCGCTTTACGGATACCATCAACACTCACACCGTACTTAGAGGCTATCTTACCTAGGTAATCACCTCTTGCGACTTTGTGTTTGCGCAGAGGTATGTCTTTTACTTCAACCGTAATACGTAACTTCTGACCCACTCTCACCGTTTCTGATTTTAAGCGGTTTTCACGTTTAATATCAGCCACCGAGACTTTATAGCGGCTGGCGATCTTACCTAGGTACTCTCCAGACTTAACCGTGTGAGTCATGGTCTTAGTTTTAACAGCACTGCTTGATGATGAACTTGAAGCGCTGCCTGGAATCTTAAGCACTTGACCAATTGCTAGGCTGCTTGATTTCAGATTGTTCAGTTTCATCAAGGCCTGCGTCGAGGTGCCATATTTGCTCGCAATCACCGATAAAGACTCACCACGAGACACTTTATGCTGGCTCACGCTGCCCGTTGATGACGTTGCATTAGACAAGATAATCCCTTCTGGCGGGTTAGCTTTCAAATACTTAACAACGGCTTTAGTCACAGCACGAGCCAGCTTGTCTTGGTGCGAACGTTGGAAAAGAAGCTTCTCTTCCGTCGGGTTTGAAATAAAGCCCGTCTCGACCAACACCGATGGAATTTGTGGTGAGCGTAATACCGCTAAGCTGGTGTTTATCGGCTTACTGTTATGCAGCTTCGCCACTTTACCCATTTCAGATAGAATCGCCGTTGCCAGTTTATAACCCTCTTTTTGAGAGTGACTAAACTGCAGATCAAGCAGGGTTTGGTTTACGTTCTTATCATCAATATTGCCAGTGAACGCAGCACCACTGCCACCGAGCAACTCTGACTGTTTCTCTTTATTCTCAATCCAACGCGAAATCTCAGTATTGGCACGTCGAGTGTTCAACACAAACACCGAACCACCTCTTGGTTGTGGTGTCGTAAACGCATCTGCGTGAATAGAGATCAACAAGTGAGCTTCATTCTCACGAGCAATAGCAACACGTCGATTCAGGTTTACAAAGTAGTCAGCATTACGTGTCATACGAGTTTTGATCCCCGGGACGGCATTCAACTGGGCGGCGAGTTTTTTCGAAATGCTGAGAGTCGCATTCTTTTCATATTTACGAGATGGACCGATTGAACCAGGGTCTTCGCCACCGTGTCCAGGATCAATCACGATCAGAATGTCTTTCTGACGCTTCACCTGATTAATGTCTTTGTTTACCGTTGGCTTACTCGGCGTCGGTGTCGCTTTACTTGCAGCGCCATGAGGTAAGTCGATCACCAAGCGGTGTCCATACTGACCACCCGGAGTCGGGCTCAGTTTGAACAACTCTGCTTTAGACGACTTCTTTAACTCAAAAACCAAGCGATAGGTGCTTTTGTCTGGCGGTGAGCTCTTACGAATCTTAGATAGAACAGGGCTATCTTTCACCACGACCGGTAACTTAGTCGCAAGGTTGGTATTTTTTAAATCGACCACTAAACGACTCGGGCTACTCAGGGTGAAATAGCTAAAGTCCGCTTCTGATTTTAAGTCGATAACCACACGAGTTTCTTCTGGAGAAGGCCAAACCCTTAAACTTTTCAATGAGTTTGCAGAAACAAGTGAAGAAAACAGTATAGAAAAAACAGCAGCCATCATGGCCACTGCTGAAATAAGGCGTTTAGAAATCAACATAACTCCAACTGACTAAGTAAGCGCTGCCCGTATTCACTATTAGCGGTTAAAGAAACAATACGGTGATCGTCTTGGTAACGAATATCAATGTCCAAATCCGCTTCTGGTAGCATCCCATAGCCTTTCTCAGGCCATTCAACCAAACAGATAGCATCTGGCGTAAAGTAATCACGAATCCCCATAAACTCGAGTTCTTCAGGATCGGCTAGGCGATATAGGTCGAAGTGATACACCTGCCAATCGGCAAGTTGATAAGGTTCAACTAGAGTATACGTTGGGCTTTTTACATTTCCTTGATGGCCAAGTGCTTTTACAAAGCCACGACTAAAAGTCGTTTTACCTGCGCCAAGATCACCATGCAGATAAATAGTCGTCTGCTGTGAGCAAAGATTGGACAGCTCCGTTCCTAGTTGAATCGTTGCCTGTTCATCTTTCAAAGTAAATTGTTTCGTGCTCATGAATACGTTCTCTAAAAAATCGATCGTTGACTATATAAAAATCAAAAGAACAAGAATAGTAAACCGTGATGCTTTTGGGAGACAAGCACTCAAGTGTAAGTTCTATGAAAAATACTGCTTAAAACGCGTCTGTTCTGGTCAATACCACTAAGATCCGTTAAGATCCGCCCCCATTTTTGCCGAACCTAATTTTAATTAGCCTTATCTCTAATTGTAAAACAGAGAAAATAAGAATTAAGCCATGAATCTAGACCATCTTGCTGAAAAAATTAAAATCTGGGGAAAAGAGTTAGGCTTTCAAAAAGTTGGCATCTGCGATGTTGATTTAAGTGAACACGAAGCTCCTCTTCAAGCATGGCTAGATGCTGGTAATCACGGCGAAATGGATTGGATGGCTCGACATGGAAT
Organism: Vibrio sp. 14G-20; assembly: GCF_026241515.1. Taxonomy (GTDB): domain Bacteria; phylum Pseudomonadota; class Gammaproteobacteria; order Enterobacterales; family Vibrionaceae; genus Vibrio. The sequence goes on along the minus strand of NZ_JAPHPW010000032.1, from coordinate 1,699 downwards.
GATGCGAGCTCGCCCTAATGAGCTTCATCCTGGCACCATTCGAGTGATCAGCGCCCGAATGAACTACCTACCACCAGAAGCGCAGTTTGCCTCTAACCTAAGCGATGCCACTCAAGGTTATATCAGCCGTTATTCTTTAGGCCGCGATTATCATAAATTGTTCCGTAACCAATTGAAAAAGCTAGGACAAAGAATCGAGAAGGAAGTCGAAGGTTTAGACTCACGTCCTTTCGTCGATTCAGCGCCTATTTTGGAAAGACCGCTCGCTCAAAAAGCGGGGTTGGGTTGGACAGGTAAACACTCGTTAATTCTTGATAAAGACGCTGGCTCTTGGTTCTTCCTAGGGGAGCTCTTAGTTAACATCCCGCTTCCTGTGGATGAACCTAGTGTCGATGAGTGCGGCAAATGCACCGCATGTATCACCTCTTGTCCCACGGGCGCCATTATTGCTGATGGTGTCGTGGATGCTCGAAAATGTATTTCGTACTTAACCATTGAATACGATGGTGTGATCCCGGAAGAATTTAGAGACGCCATTGGTAACCGTATCTACGGTTGTGATGACTGCCAGTTAGTTTGCCCGTGGAATCGCCATGCTGAACTCACAGAGCAAACAGACTTTCACCGCAGAGAAGATTTCCAAGAAGCCGATCTGGTTTTGCTTTCAAGTTGGGATGAAGCGACCTTTCTAAAGAAGATGGAAGGCTCAGCAATCAGACGTATTGGCCACACCCAGTGGTTACGCAATATATTTGTTGCGATGGGCAATGCACCATTTCAACAACGCATTGTTGAAACACTGGAATCTCATCAAGGGAAAAGCGATATGTTGGATGTGCATATTGAGTGGGCTTTGAATAAACAACTACAGCAGTTACCTAACGTTAGCAGTGTGCAACAAGATAGCTCTATGCAGAAAAATAACTGTGTGCAAAAAAATAGCAGCAAAATCGCCACGAAAAAGCACAGATTGATACGTATTGTTGAGAAAGGCCTTCCAAGAGATGCCTAGCCCTTTAAGTATCAAGGGTTGTCTAGTTACACCACATCAGCAGTCCAACATTTAAGACAACCCGTTGCACATAATTTTAGAACAATGTTTGACCTTGTTCTCAATTTTAACAATGTGGAAAAAATTCAGATTTCTCGTAAACTTCCGACACCCTCACAAAGTTAAACACAGTACCGATAAATGATTAAGATCAAAAAACAACAAGTTAACGATCTTTTGTTAAATTCAAGATAAGCATTCAACTTGATAAAAAACAATAAGTTACGATCGCTACGATTCAGCTAATATATTGAAAACAAGAAAGATCTTTTAGGGATATATAAAGAATTAAGACTGAAATAACTTTATCAACCAAGTTATCCACACCTAACATTTTGTGGATAAGTCTGTTTATAGATATGAAAAACCTCAAGTATCTGCTTCAGAGACCTGATGTTTACTAGCATTCCAGTTGCTAAGAAAAATTTAAGACAAAAAAATATCCACCATGATGGAGGATTATTTGCTTTTTGGGGGGATTATGCTTCGCAGCATTAAAGAAAGAGCGTGACCCTTAAGGTCGTCTTTAAACTCTGTGATCTAAAGAAAAACACGGTGGTTTAAAGAGTCTTAATAGCTTTTTAGAAGAAAGCTGGAGCGATACATCGGGTTCGAACCGATGACCTCAACCTTGGCAAGGTTGCGCTC
>NZ_JAPHPW010000031.1 GCF_026241515.1 Vibrio sp. 14G-20 | reverse complement strand
CAAATGACGATTACAGTAAACGGCACTAACGACAAAGCAGTGATTGGTGGTACAAACGCCGGTGCAGTAACGGAAGAAACTCAACTGCAAACATCCGGCACATTGACGATTACTGATATCGATACGGGGGAAGCACACTTCTCGAATACCGATATTGCAGGTGCTTTAGGCACGCTCCACCTCAAAGATAATGGAGCGTGGACTTACGGCCTCGATAACACCAATCCAACCGTGCAAGCCTTGGGCAAAGGCGCTACTGCCACCGACACGATTACCGTTCATTCGGCAGACGGCACACCACATCAAATCACAGTCACGGTTAACGGCACCAATGACCGCCCCACTATCTCAGGAACCTCAAGTGGTGCAGTTATCGAACAGGGTTTAAATACGGCAGGAACCCCTGATGCGACAGGGAGTTTAACCGCGACTGATTTAGATAAATCTGACACCATTAAATGGGCAATCAATCAACCACAAGGCCAATGGGGAACGCTATCGATTGACCAGAATGGTCATTGGCACTATCAGCTAGACAATTCAACCGGTAGTGCCGCAGATAAGCTAGCGACTGGTGAACATCAGTCTGAATCATTCTGGATTACCGCAACCGATTCAGCCGGAGCGACAGTCCTTCATAAAATTGTTATCGATGTGCAAGGTAGCAACGACAAACCAATAGTCAGTGCGTGGACTCAGCTTCCTGCGGGAAAAGAGGATCAACCCGTAACCATCAAGGTTTCTGATTTACTAACACATGCCAGCGACGTTGATACTAGCGATATATTGCTTGTGACGAATTTACACGCCACACATGGAAGCGTGACCGATAACAAAGACGGCACCTATACTTTTGCTCCAGACAAAGACTACAACGGCGAGGTTCGTCTGACCTACCGAGTTGAAGATACACATGGTGGTATCGTTAATACACAAGCTAAATTCGACCTTACCGCCGCTCCAGACAACGCGATTATTACCGACGCACAAGCCAATGCAGACTTACGGGGAGTGACCGAAGATCGTGGCTACATAGATACCCATTATCAACTGCATTATGACGGCCAGCTAAATATTCAAGACCCCGATGCGGGTGAAGCTCAGTTTGACCCAAATATTGGTCCACAAACCTATCAAGGTATTGGCTATGACACCAAATTAGGTGGGCACGTATTGCTTATGCGAGATGGCCATTACACCTACACACTAGACAATCGTAATATCCAAAACCTTGCTGAGGGCGAAGTAAAACAAGACTCAGTTGTCATTCGTTCTGTTGATGGCACCACTCACACTATTGAGTTAACAGTACACGGTACCAACGATGCCCCAGTCATCAATGCACAATCTCACTCCGTAACTGAAGGTGGAAGCGTTCTAAAAGGACAAATGGTTGGTCACGATATAGATACAGGCGCGACATTGACTTACAGCGCACCGCAGATTGATGGTTTGGTGGTTAATCCGGACGGCAGTTATAGCTTCAACCCTGCTCACTCGACCTATCAATCATTAGCATCTGGTGTCACGAAAACGTTGACTGTTCCCGTTACAGTCACAGACGAACATAATGCAAGCAGCACTCAAAATCTCTCTATTACGATTACAGGGGTTAACAACTCCGCAGTTATTGGTGGTGTCGACACTGGTGATGTAATCGAAGGCACTGCAGGTCAAAATATGTCTCCGGATTATGCCCAACCTCTGATGAGTACCCTTGGTCGAACTCCGCTATATGCAAGTGGAGCGCTAACGATTACTGATGCAGATAGTGGTGAAACAACGTTTGATTCACGAGGCCTTGGATTTAACTATGCGGGAAGATTTGGCGACTTAATGCTGCGAGAAGATGGAACATGGTCTTATTATGCTGATGCCGGAAATATACGTATAAAAGGCGGTATAACCACAAACAGAGGTAGCGCTATTGATCAGTTAGGTGAAGGAGAAGTACTTACTGACACTATCACGATATACTCGAAAGATGGCACCTCTCATGACGTTGTTATCACTATTCATGGCAGCAACGACCGACCTTACTGCGCCTCTGAAGTGCAGCTCAATTCAGGTAAAGAAGACTCCGCACAAACCATCACAGCAATCGAGTTATTGGCAAACACTGTTGACGTTGACGCTAACGATGCCGGCAAGCTCACTATCGCTAATTTGCATGCTGATCATGGTTCTATTCTCGACAACCAAGATGGCACCTATACTTTCACACCCGATAAAGACTACAACGGGCAAGTGCACTTCACCTACGATGTAAAAGATGCACACTCCGGCGTAACACATACGGGAGCAACCATGAACTTGGCCCCAGTAGGAGACACAGCAACAATTACCGGAGTCGATACGGGGTCGATTATCGAAGATCGGCACGTTTTCCCCGATTCGATGCATCATATTCAAGTGACCGGAAGCCTTTCTGTATCCGATCCAGATGCTGGAGAAGATCACTTCAGGGCGACGGGTGTATTTGGACATGAAAAAGCCATCAATGACCCCTTTCAGGGAGAAATGCACATCGACCGCTATGGAAATTGGGATTACGTTTTGGCAAATGGTAACCCTGCAGTACAAGCCCTAAAGCAAGGTGAAACTAAAGATGTCATCTATGAGGTTCAGTCTGCGGATGGCACGCCTCACCGTATTACTATTACCGTTACGGGTACCAACGACGCACCGACAGTCACCAAAGTGGTTCTCAACAACGGCACAGAAGATACACACTATCAAATGCAGGCCAGTCAGTTCGGGTTCACCGACGTCGATACAGGCGATACGCTCCACTCAATCGCGATCACTGACCTGCCACCAGCGGCTCAAGGTAAGTTTGTGCTCGATGGGCACGATGTTACAACGGGAAAACAGATCCCTGCAGCTAACATCAGTAGACTTCAGTTCGTTCCTGCGCAAGATTTTAATGGCGATGTTCAGTTTAAATATACTGTTAATGATGGGCATACCGACTCTGCAGAGGCTACCAACACACTTCATATTGATGCGGTTGGAGATAAAGCCGTTATAGCAGGTGTTGATACTGGCGATGTTTATGAAAACAGAAACCCTGATATGTCACCAGACTTTGCCCAGCCAGGTATAGCGCATTTAACTAATAGTATGATTCATGTTGAGGGACAACTAACAATCATCGATCCAGATACCGGCGAGAATAGTTTTGATTCTAAAGGTATTGGTTATACCTATCATGGAAAATATGGCCATTTGATTCTTAATACAGATGGTAAATGGTTTTATGGTGTTGCGACCGGCACTGCTGATGTAAATGGTGGATTAACAACAAAAGTAGGATCGACGATTGATCAACTTGGTGCAAATGAGACTCTCACTGATACAATAACGATACAAAGTAAAGACGGTACTACTCATGATATTGTTATCACGATACATGGTGACAACGATAGGCCTTATTGCAATAGTGAAGTTCAACTTAATAGTGGTAAAGAAGACACGCAAGTAACGTTGACTGCTCAAGAGCTTCTTGCCAATACTGTCGACGTAGATGTGAATGACGTAGGTAAACTTTCCATTGCGAATCTATTAGTCGATCATGGTTCTGTTATCGATAACAAAGACGGAACATATACTTTTACTCCAACCAAAGACTATAACGGCCAAGTTCACTTCACTTATGACGTGACAGATGCTCATGGAGGTACCACCCACACTGGTGCAAATACCACTCTCGTAGCGACCCCAGACAAGGCCATTATCTCTGAAGTGACCACCGGAAGTGTTATTGAGGATGGACCACATGCAACGCACAACAACGGCACCACGACTGAATTAGCTAACGGCCAACTTCAAGTCATTGACCCCGACAGCGGTGAAAATAAATTCCAATACAGTCAGTTTGGCGAAACCTCTATTCATGATCCATTTGGTGGCATGCTTCGAATTGATAGCGCGGGTAATTGGGGTTATAGCGTCGACAACGCGGCGCTTCAACACCTAGCTCAAGGGCAAGTTGAAACGGTTACCTATCGAGTACACAGCTTCGATGGTACTGCCTACGACTTAAATATTGATGTCGTCGGCTCCAATGACACACCAACAGTCACCAAGGTAGTTCTAAGCAACGGCACGGAAGATATAAACTATCAAATGCAGGCGAGTCAATTCGGATTCACCGACGTCGATACAGGCGATACGCTTCACTCTATCGCGATCACTGACCTGCCACCAGCGGCTCAAGGTAAATTTGTACTCGATGGACACGATATCACTGCTGGTCAAAGTATCGCGACTACCGATATCGCTAAACTTCAGTTTGTCCCAGCCACCGACTTTAACGGTGATGTTCAGTTTAAATTTACCGTTAATGACGGACATGTCGATTCACAAGAAGCAACCAACACTCTGCATATTGACGCGGTTAGCGATGCTGCACAGTTCACTGGCCGCGATACGGGAGATGTTCATGAAGGACATACCTATACAGCGCCAGATGGTTCAATGTCTGGCGGCTACGTCGATGATCGTTCACCAGATCACATGCATGGAAACATCGGTAAAATATGGAACGATGAAATACACACTGATGGCCACTTGAACATCGTTGATCCAGACTCAGGTGAAAGCCACGCCCAAACAGGCACTTACCAAGGTACACACGGACATGTGATACTTCAGAGTAACGGAGATTGGAGCTACTACGCTTCCATAGGCCAAGACGCAACAGGTAGAAAAATTGATCATCTCGGTCAAGGTGAATCAATAACGGATACTGTCACCGTCAAAGCGGCTGATGGCACTACTCACGATATTCATATCACCATTCATGGCGACAATGACCGCCCGTACTGCTCGTCAGAAGTTCAGCTCAACAGCGGAAAAGAAGATCTCACACAAACCATCACAACAACCGAGTTACTTGCAAATACGGTTGATGTTGATACTAACGATGCCGGGAAACTCTCTATCGCCAATCTGCATGCGGATCACGGCACTCTCGTCGACAACAAAGATGGTACATTTACCTTCACTCCAGACCATAACTTCAACGGTAAAGTGCATTTCACTTATGACGTCAAAGATGCTCACGGTGGCGTTACTCATACTGGCGCTTCTGCCACGCTGTTGCCGAGCAATGACTCTGCCACATTACAATCGACACTCGCCTCCAACTTTGTCACTGAAGATCATCTTAAATCGGGGACAAGCACCAATGAGTTATGGTCAGGTTGGAAAAACCTCGATATTCAAGATGTAGACTCACCATCAGAGGCAAAAGTTACTCAAATAGAAGTCAACGGTGTTAAGCACACGGTACCAGCAAATTTCGCGATGAACCTTGCTGGCGCACACGGTACCTTCAACTTCACTCATTCAACCGATGGCCACGATAAATGGAGCTACAGTGCGGATAATAGTCACACTGAAGTTCAATCACTGAGTCATGGCGATTCTCTGACTGATACGATCACTCTGCTCACCGCAGATGGAACACGAATCCCGCTGACAGCCAAAATCTTAGGCACCGATGACCATGTGATGATTGATACGCCTGACGCATTAACGGCCGCATTGGGAACGGCTGTTGAGGACAAGGTTACCTCTATTTTCGGCACCCTCCTCGCGCACGATTCCGACAGTAAAGATTCCGTCATCTTTACTGCAGGTAACTCTGTTGGCTCTTACGGCACCCTTCATGTGGATAGCAATGGGCAATGGCATTATGACCTAGACCATTCAAAGGCCAATGTTCTACAACAAGGAGAGACCAAGGCAGAAGGTTTTGATATCACTGCGATATCTACTGACGGCTCAACCGCAACCAAACATATTGAAGTGCTAGTTCAAGGGAGTAATGACAAGGCAACGATATCCGTCACCTCAAATCCCGATGTGTATGAAGATCGCTCTTCAACGCCTGTCGAGATCATATCAGGTAAACTGAGTGCCCTAGATCCTGACCACGACCAATCATCATTCTCAACGGATGTGGGCAAACGCCATGATCCATTTAACAGTGGCGTTCACGGTGGTCTTCATATTTCCAAAGATGGCTCTTGGACTTATACCGTTAACAACAGCCAAATTCAGCAATTAGCTGTAGGGCAAGAGGAACATGTCCAATACAACGTACATACTGTTGGTGGTGATTCGCATGTTATTGATATTAAGATCGTAGGCACCAACGATGACCCAGTTTTATCGGTAACTCAGACAACCCCAACAACAGGCACGCTTACCGAGACCGATGTTGACGTGAAAGACACTCATACCTTCTCTGTCGTCAATTCAACAGGTCAATTCGGTTCACTCTCGGTCGACCCAGATTCGGGCGCGTATGTATATACAGCCAATGGTTCGGTTGCTGGAATGAGTTATAACGCGACGACACACACATACCACGGCACCGACATGTTTGAAGTCAAAGTGGCGGACAATCACGGTGGTGAGTCGTCAAAGTTCATCACTTTTGATGCCAACGGTCATGTTTCAGTTGTACCAGGGCAATCACCGACGATTTCAACTTCTGTACCTTCAAATCCACTGGTAACGACCACACAACCAAGTTTACCAACCGGGACAAACACTCCGCCAAATAATGCAATCACCGTCGACTTAGCAGCATCTAGTGATACTGGTTTATCAGATACCGATAACGTCACCAAAGAAACCACACCAACCATCACGGGACACACTGATATTCCATACTCACAAGTCACTATCTATGATGGCTCCACACCTATTGGTCATGCAGTCTCTGATGGCTCGGGGCAATATAGTGTGGCGGTGAGCAGCTTATCGGAGGGCGATCATAATCTATCCGCCAAAGCATTGGCTCCTTCGTCAGTGCTACCGGCTACCTCTTCGCTTCTTTCCGTCCATATAGATACACAAGTGCACGTCGGTATTCAAACAAACCCGATTACCGCCGACAATGTGATTAATGCTCAAGAATCCAACAACTCCATTGACATCACCGGATCCGTTTCTGGCGATTATAATGCAGGCGACATTGTGACTTTAGATGTAAATGGGACACAGCATACTGGCGTGGTCGATGCAAAAGGACACTATTCAATTGCCGTACCTGGCAGTGAACTCCTTGCCGATGCTGACCAAAAAATAGAGGCATCAGTAGCGGTAACAGATACCGCAGGTAATAGCGCTCATGCCACTGCAGATGTTACTTACCAAGTCGATACACAGGTTAGCGTTCCTACGATTACCTTTGAAAACGCAGGGGCAGACAACTTATACAGCAAAGCTGAAATCGCCCGAGGACTGGCAAACACGATTACAGCAACCGTTACGCCTCCTGGTGATGCCAAAATAGGTGAGCATCTTGTTGTTAACGGACAGGACCATGTACTAGATGCTCACAGTCTTCAACATGGAATACAAATTGAAGTTCATCCCGGTTCTAATGTGCAAGCAACAATGACTGACGAACACGGTAATACCGCAGGTAGCCAAGGTTTCGCTACAAGTGCTATACCTGAACCGATCGTTGTCAGACCACCATCAGGAAGTCACCAAGTGTCTGGTACGCTTGGGGTACCACCACTGTTACCATCTTTAACTCCAGTACCAACAGCACAAAGTGGTTGGCGAATCCATTTACCTAATGGACAGTATGTGACCAGTCATCATGGGCAATATGGAACATTGACCATTGACCCTCAAACTGGTCACTTACATTACCAAGAGCAAGCCCAAGTTCACACGGGCCCTCATGGTAGCGCTTCGGGTATCGGTCAACATGAAGACAAATTTGAGGTCGCACTACAAGGAACAAATCAAGATGAAGTGGTCGCCCATGTAAACATCCAAATACTCAGTCATGGACCAGGACATAGTGGTAAGCTGACAGTTGGAACTGAAGTGGTTGATATGACAATCACTCCTGTCGTCCATACATCACACCCTGCTCCACCACCACCGCCTCCTGTTCAACATGACGAGCCAGACATGGCTTCGCAAGCCGACTTTACGGTCACACTAAGCGATGATAGTAATCTAGATTTAACCCAGCAGACCCATCAAGAACCCGATCAGAAAACCAGCCACCATGGTGCAGCAGCTTATCTGGATGCATTGGGCATTAAACCCGATGCGACATCGACAACGGTTCACGATCAACCTGCGGATATGGACATCGTACTAGCACAAGTCGACCAACAAGATGCAGTAACACATGACCAAACGCACTTGGATATGTCGGATGCGCTTGAACACCATGATGCGAACGTCAACCACAACCAAGATGATGAGCATCACCATCACAACGACGTAGACGGGCTGCCGGACATTGATCCTAATAGTTAACCGATAACGAGACCAAACAGAAGGGAGCACATGATGTGCTCCCTTTTTATTATTTGCTGTTGTTATTCGTTTACTCTCAACACTCTATATAACGATTACCTTTCACCAAATGCGACACTGACATTGGTGTAGATCGGTTTCCATAAATACTGGAAAACGGACTTCTCACCGGTTGTAATATCTACCTCGCCCGTCATACCTGGCAAGATAGAAAAGCTCTCCGGATTATCACGGAAATAGGGAACATCCACCGAGACGACGACTTCATAATAGATTTCACCGCGTTCACTTTGACTTGTGGTCGGTGAAATACTCTCAACCGCCCCTTTTAGCGCCCCAAAGCGGCTGTAATCAAACGCATCAATCTTGATTCGAGTCGGCTGCCCAACATTCACAAAACCAATATCTCTTGGCGACAAACGAGCTTTAAAGTCAGCTTTCCCACCAACAGGAACGATTTCAACCACAGTGCCACCCGGCTGAATAACACCACCGTTTTGCGTACTTGGCAGGCTTTGCACCAAGCCTTGTAGCGGTGACACCAACATTGTGTTCGTCAATTTAGCTTGGCTTGAACGAACTCTGGCATTCAGTGCTGATAAGTCAGATACGGCTTTAGAGCGATCGTCGCTCACTTTCGCCTTCGCCTCTGCCAAAAGCTGTTCAATTTTTTGTTCAGTGCTGTCTGCTTGCTTGATTAACACAGCTTTCTTACCACGAGCTTCTTCGATTTTTTGTTCGATACTGGCCAGTTTTTGTTGCATTTCAAGCACACGTAAACGTGAAATATTGCCCGCTTTATAACCCTTCTCCAGTATGTTCAACTCTTGCTTGGTCGCATTCAGCTCTTTCTCGTAGCTAGGTAGTGATTTTTCTACACTACGAAGCTGCTCTGCAATTTGTTCACTCTCTTTCTCAAGTACCACACGCTTTTGAAAATAGAGGGTTTTTTGTGCATTCAACTGCGCTTTTTGTTGACTAACGATCTCTGGATAATCGACCTCAAACTCAGCAAGATTTGGCTCACGCTGTTCAAGCAAAGCATTCATACGTTCCACACTGGCTAGAAGCGTCACTTGTTGAGATTTCAATTCTTCAAGAGCGGTACGTTGGAAGGTGGCATCAAACTCAACAAGAGGCTGACCTTTCTCAACCAACTGGCCTTCTTTAACGAGAATTTGCTTTAACTTACCGCCAATTGCACTTTGTAATACTTGCTTCTCGCCTTCTGGAATCACAGCGCCTTTGGCTTTGGCAATTTCATCAACTTGAGTGACGACAGACCAAGTGGCAAAAGCGATAACACACAAGGCAACTGACCACGTCGCCAATGCCAATGTACGAGCCGTATTTTGTGATTCAACAAGTTCACCGTAGCGCTTGCCCTTCTCGATAGGTTGTTTAGCCATTAGCGACTCCTTGCTTAGACTCTGATTGTTCTTGTGGGGCTGCATCTTGTTGAACAGACGGCTCTTGAGAGAGCGATTGTTCTTGAGACGTTTGAGGCTCTGAAGGTTGCTCAGCCTCTAATGGGCCTGCATAAACCACAGCACCTTCATTTAACACCACGACTTTATCGGCAAGCTTGATTAGATCCGGATCGTGAGAAGTGTAGATCACCGTTGCTTTTCCTTTTTTCGACTGCACAAACTCACCAAATATGCGCTTAGCATTTGGGTGAGCATCAGGCACAGGGTTGTCCATTAAGAACATGGGGTAGTCATAAACCAGCGCTTTTGCATCAATGAGTATCTGCGCAACACTGCCAGACAACATGTCAAAAAGGCTATCCGGTTGAATACTGCTGATGGACGTATCTAGCCCACCAGACAATGTCTCGAACCAACGCTTTCCGCCGACCATTTCAATCGCAGAGATCATTTTCTGGTCTTCGACTTTATGGCCGTCGTTTAGCCACTCTCGAATACTCAGTGTGAGCAAATCAGGATAAGCGGCTCGAATGAAGCACCAGTGACGATAGAGCTGCGGGTCGTATTGAACGAGGTTAACGCCTTCAAGCTCTACCATGCCATTTTGGATAGGCTGTAAGCCAGACAGTACTTCGATCAATGTTGATTTACCGCTCCCAGAAGGGCCAGTAATCGCGACAATTTCGCCGGCTTCAATATCAAAACTCACGCCGTTCAATGCTGGGCGACTCTGCTTAGGATAACGCAGTGTCACTTGGTCTAATTTCAAGTTAGGCGCTACCACAGGCAACGGGTGATGCTGGTAACTGAATTCACGCTCAGACGGCTGAGACAAGATACGGTTCACTTGCAGCTTGGATTGATTAAAGCTATTAAAACGCATCGCGCTGTTTGCCAACACCTGAGCAGGCCCCGTCACCTTGGATATCAACATCATTGAAGCAATCAAGCCACCGGGGGTCATCACTTGTTCAAAAATGAGCCCTATTCCTAGCCCCATCACAGCTAATGTCGAACCCACTCCAATGAAATAGTAAATCGAGGTGTACCGACTCTGGAGAACCGATTGATTAAAGGTCACTGTAGAAGCAAGAATATTGGCCTTTTTGAAGCGTTGAATCCAGTGCCCCGAGAATCCAGCACTGCGAATGAAGGCGAGTTTGGATGAAAGCTCATTAGTCATGTTTTGACGATTCGTACCTGCTACCGTCGATTGCATTGAGCGCTTGCTGCTAGAGCGTATCGAACGTTTTGCTAGCAAGTAATAAATAACCAAAGAGACTAGAGGAACCAGCACCAACCATCCGCCTAATACACCAATCGCGAGTACAAAAATTAGAACGAATGGCAGATCAAACAGCGCATTTCCTAATGGCCCCGATAACACACCTGAAATACGCTCCGACAGCATCACTTGGTTTTGCTGACTAGAAGAGGCTGTTTGCTGATTTTGAGCATAGCTATTTCGAAGCAGCCGCTGCACTAGGGATTGAGATATCTCACGACTCACTCGGTTTGAAACTGAAGAAAACACTCGGCTGCGCAATGTTCTTAACCAACCCATCATGACAAACAACAAGGCCGCGCCAATGGCGATACCTTGCAGCTCATGCCCTGCATCACCACCAATCACATGGTCATAAATCGACATCGTGATAAAGGGGACGGCAAGTGCAAACAAGTTGGTGATAAAACTGACCAACAACAATTTAGGAATGATGGGACGAAACGCATGTAGCCGTTCGCCAACCCAATCAGGAGAAGCTTTCTCTAGTGGTGGACCTTCGATAACAATGCAAAACTGTGGTATCTCGGCAATGTCTTCATTGGCATCAAAAGCGATAAACTGTTTCGACTCTAAATGACCAGAGACCAGCTCATTTTCACCAAGTACCAGTAAGACCAATTTATGTTCGCCAACTTCATCTAGGTTGGCAACCAAGCGATAGGGCAATGCAAGCCTATCGAACAGGGCAAACATATCGTCGATTGATTCAATCCCATTTTCATCGACCCATTGATGTGCGAACAACTGGATATTCGCATTCACTTCCAACTGTTTAAGGACAGAAAGGCTTTCATTTTCTAAATGGTTCATCACCTCCTGTCGACCATTCGTACCTGCACGGTTGCTCGCATCTAAACGATTCATACGATAGCCTCCTGGTTATTCTCACTGTCGACCGCAATAGCTCGACGTTCCACTGTAATGATTCGATTAGCTAATTCGCGAAGTTTAGAATGGTAGCTCACCATCAGTACCGTCCGTCCTGCCGTCACTTCTTCTTCCAACACTTTAGCTAGATTTCCAAGGGCATCTAAATCAAGCGAGGAGTCTGGCCTTTCTAACATGATAATGGGTTTATCACTTGCCAGTTGAGTCGCGATATTGAGCATTTTCACGTTGCCCATACTCAGCAGAGACGCACTTGTATGGCCAATTTGTGTCTCTAGCCCATCCGGTAATCGAGTAATTTCCTTGGTTAAACCCAAACGCTTAGCATAGTCACTGGCGCTATGTGTTCTCTCAGGATCAAACCCGCACAAGTTGTCGAGAATAGTGCCTGACACCAATTGCCCTTTAACACCACAGTAGGCCGCAATATTGGTTACGGATGCGATTGAAACGGCAGCTCCATTAATGAAGCACTCACCCGACTTTAGATCATCAATACCTGCAATCGACGACAATAAATGACTGTTGGTATGGCGATCCTCACTCTCTAACAATACCAACTCACCTTTATTTAGTGTGACATCTGCATGAGCGAGTTCACCGTATCTTTCAACGGTCGCTTGCTTGATTTCCAAGGTCTCAAAGTCAGATACGTGGCTCTCAGCTTGCTCAGAATCTGAAGACTCCGATAGTGATAAGTCGCTCAATTTTTCTATTGCCTGATTGGCACTGTGTATTGAATTAAGCTTGATTCGAACGCCAACCAGAGCGCTTAACGGTGCAACCGCTCTGCCTGATAAGATAGAACATGCTGCCAACCCACCTGTGGTCAATTGACCATCCAATACCCACAAGCTGCCAGTAATCACGAGTAAAACTGACGTCGCTAAGGCTGCAAGCTGAATAGACTCTTGGGCGAAGGCGTTCTGTTCCTCTTCTTTGGCTTTGGATTGAGAGCGGACATTATTAAGCGATTTAAACTGATTGAAGATTCGAGACTCAACGGCCTGCCGTTTAATTCCCTGAATGGTTTGACTAAGAAGAATCAAGAAGGCTTTTCTCTCCTGCTCATCTTGGGAAGCTTCTTCACTTAAGCTTTTCACGCGAATAGAAGATAGCCAAACAATTCCGAGAGTAATCAGCCAAACTGCCAAAGGTATCGCCACTAGCTCACCACCGATGTAAGCCACCAAGCCCAAGAAGATCAATGCAAAAGGTAAATCAATAAAACCTGCAATCACCCCACCGGAATACCAATCTTTAACTTTGGATACAGAGCCGAGCCCTTCCTCTACGCCACCAACACCTAAATGACGAAGATGAGCGGATGACGCGTTAGTCACCCTTTCAACCAAAGTTTGATAAGTCGCTTTCTCGGTGTTACTGGCCGCGGCAGACAAAAGCCAAGTTCGCACAAACCGGATGAGCGCTTCCATAGCGACAGCCAACGTCGCACCCGCTAATAACAGAGTGGCAGTCCCATAACTCTGGTTAGGTAAGATACGATCGTAAATTTGTAAAACCGTTAACGGTACGGCGAGAGAGAGAAGATTTATGAGCAAAGAAGGCAGTAGGACTTTCCCCACCACCCCTTTGTTTTTCATTGAACTTGCGGGCATACACAATCCTTATCCATGCTTATGAAATAAGATTGGTACACCATGTTGAGTATTGCAAGGTAACGGACTGATTTAACGTGTTTTTCAATATAAATATGACACAGATCTTTCTACACAAATCTGTGGCTATACCCGTACCTTACAAACACTCCTTACAAACACTCCTTACAAACAATTGTCGTAATCCGTTATCGCCTGCTTTAACTTTGAAAAGTCTGAGTTACATAAATACGGTCTCAACGCTTCAAACTTCTCTTCTGGCCACTCGTATATTTTGAATGAAATGAGCTCATCAATAACGGACTCATCAAAGCGGTATTTGACGACTTTAGCTGGAGAGCCACCAACAATGCTGTAGGGAGCGACGTCTTTAGTCACCACACTATTCGCTGCAACTACAGCGCCTTCGCCAATCGTCACACCGGGCATCACCATCGCTCGCATGCCTAACCACACCCCATCTTCAATGTGAGTATCGCCTTTGCCAATGTAGGCATCGTCGATAACATCCATAAATGGATACGGTGAAAACCAATCGACTCTGTGCGTATGGTTGCCGCCCATTAAAATCACAACCTCTGCGCCAATACAGACATAATCACCAATATAGAGTTCGTCGATTTCCCATCGCTGCTCCCACTGGCGGCTAACTTCATCGCCATGTAAATAGCGCACTACCGATTGTTCAAAGCCATTATCCCAGCAATCGCTGTAATAACTGTGTTGACCTTTTACGTGAATATTGGGGTTGGTTACGACTTCATGCAGTAACTCGAATTTGGACCAATGCTTCTTTTGCATTTTTACCTCTGAATGATCTATTTAGTTTTATTCGTTTCAATATCAAAGTGTTCGACGATGCAAATTCAAGGTGCACGAACTAATGCCCTATAAACACACGGTTCACTGGGATGAATAATAAGTATCACGCTTAAATCATAGCAAAGTCGCTAAAACTAAAGAGGCGTCAGTGGATTCGAGGTTGCTTAAGAAGAGGAAGTAATTTCAAAGTTTGCTCAGTTTGTTATCGATAACTTGGTTAGATAATTTACAGGCGTAGTGTATCTGTTTAATCGCGCCAATTTAACAGGAAGATGTGATTAATTAGGTTTCAAATTTCGTTTCGTGGAATACGGAATAAACAAGCGCCTGCGCGATTACACAGGCTCAAACTTAGAGTCAGCTATAAACTTCGGCTCTCGCTTGGAGCTGGATTCAGCGACTACATGCGAGCAAGCTGTACTTTTCTGTCTTTATTCACCACGCAGAAGTTGCCGCGCTTAGTGCGACACTTAGAGCATCGTTCGCATTCAACAGGGTTTCTATCCCCTTCCTTCCAACGCTTCACTAAATGCGGTTCAGAAAGCAGCGGTCTTGAAAGCGCGAAGTATTCAATGCCTGTGTTGTTTGCAATCGCTTCGATAGCATCCAAATCCGTTAGGCCGCCAACCGTGATAACCGGGATATTAACGTCTTGGCTGATCGCGTGACCATATTCGTGGAAGTAGCCTTCAGCTTGAATGGTAAAACCATCGTGCGACTCGCCAATCATAGTGTCGGCTTTACCATGAATATTACCTGACACGACAATGCCATCAACGCCCACTTGTTCAAGCTTTTTACAAACTAAGCGCGTTTCGTCGAAGGTCACGCCACCTTCAAAAAACTCCGAAGCTGTAAGCTTAACCAAGATAGGGAAATCATCACCCACCAGCTTGCGCGTTGCGGTATAGATCTCTAACAAGAATCTCATGCGGTTTTCTAAACTACCGCCGTATTCATCTTCACGTTGGTTGTAGTAAGGGCTTAAGAACTGGTTAATTAGGTAAGTGTGAGCGGCATGAATCTCAACGCCATCAAAGCCTGATTTTTGTGCTCTCAAAGACGCTTGAGCAAATGCATCAACAATGTAGTCTATCTCATCTTTGGTCATCGCTTTGCCTAGTGTTTGAGTTCCTTTTTCCGGAACCTCACTTGGTGCGTAGATCACTCGTTCGCCAAGATCATGCGTGGTTTTGGTGCCACCATAAGCCAATTGCATCACGATTTTAGAGTCGTTGTCGTGCACCAGTTGAGTCAGTTTCTGATACTCTGCAATGAATGAGTCGTTATACATCCCCATCATGCCCGCATTAGGCTTTTCTTCTTCAACGATGTTCGCGTAACCCGTCACGATCAGGCCGACTTCACCTTGAGCCAACTCTTCGTAGATAGCGTACAGTTTATCTGTCATATGCCCATCTTCGGTGGCCATATTTTCCCACGTTGCACTTCTCATGAAGCGGTTCTTTAGTGTCATCTTGCCAATGTGGGTTTCTGTAAACAAAGTGCTCAAGTGTCTTCCTCTCAAAATCGTATTACGCGAGTTACCCATCAAGCATGGGCACTGATTCAGGCGGATACTACAGAGAATATGACAAGCAAAACTTAATCTAGATTAAGAGAGCGGCACTCTCACATAAGAAACAGGCACATTTGCTTCGAATAGAAGGACGTTGAGGACAGAAAACAAAAAGCCGTTCAGTCAGGCTAAACGGCTTTAGAAGTTTATGACAAGGTAGATATACCTCTGACTAACGCTTTAAAAGAGTTAGCCGTATTTAACCGTAGGGTCGATACATTGGTACACTTGGCCGATACTCGCTTCGTTCGCCAATAGAGTTTCGATGAGGCGCGCCACTTCTTGTCTGTAAATCACACCATGAACTTCGACCTGTTGGGAAAGCTCGCCATTACCAGTTTCCTCACCGTCTAACAAGCCACCCGGGCGTAAGATGGTGTAATCCAAAGAGCTCGAGGTTAACCAAGTTTCAGCCAACGACTTTTCACGAACCGCTGCGCCAAACCCTTTTCTAGATCGCTCCGACAAATACTGCCAAGAGTCACCACAACCCAACGACGTTACCAGTACAAATCGAGCGATACCATTGGCTTCAAGCGCGTCTGTTAGATGTCGGTGTCCAATGTAATCAACAGGAATGTCAGCTCTGAAGCTGCCCATACTAGAAACGATAAGTGCAGATTTAGGTAACTGAGCAACCACAGATTCAACTTGCTCTTTATCAGTAGCATCACAGCGAAGTGTGGTGACACCAAGTTCAGCTAAACGCGTGTTCTTCTCCGGGCTTCTCGCAACGGCTATCACTTGATAATCTTGCTTGTGAAAGTGCTCAACAATTGCAGCACCTAGCCCACTTCCTGCTCCCCATACAACGACCGTACTCATAAAAAACCTCATAATATTCATGTTGTAGTGATACTAACCAGACAATTTAAACCGTTCCTTTATCGAGATCAATAAATGAGAATAAGTCTCAATATTATTTTTGAGTTTTTGCTGGTTCTCACTAATCTACTCAAAAGCACGACCACGTATCATATTTAAACATTGGTTAATTGAATTGCCCCAACATGTCTACTAAAGTAATTTTAATACAATGACTTAGTCTCGGTGGTTATGAAAAAAGAACGCATTCAATATTCTTTCGACGTGTGGTTATTTATTCCTGATGAAGACAAACTCATCATGAACGAAGAAGACGTGATTATCGACAATCGCTTGTCTAAGCTACTCAACTTTTTCTGCCAGAATCCTAAGATCGTATTCTCACGAGATGAACTGATTAATGAAGTCTGGAATGGCTCAATCTTAACGGATCAGGTGATCACGCAAGCCATTTTTGAACTGCGCAAAATACTCAAAGCGGCTGAACGACACTCTATGGGACATATCATCACCGTGCCCAAACGTGGTTATAAGCTGGATGTTGATGTCCACAAAACCATCTTGGTGCCTGCAAGTGTCACCACAAATACCGTGTCAGTTGCAGATATAGAGCATGCATCTAACAGCTTTGATACCTCTCATTCAATTCAGACAAACGCACCAGATACATCGCCAGTTTTGGATGAGGATAAAAAACAACAAGTCGAACCAAAAGCAGAATCGGTTACTGGTGAGAACCTAATAAGCAATCAAGGCTCAGAGGCCAAAACCGTACTCGAAGAATCTGAAGAGAGTTCAATCGATGCAACCTCAGAAAAACCTGCTTCACAAGAGCCTATTCAGCCTGTTGATCCGCAACCTAGCGCTTCGAAACCTAGCGATCCGCAACCTAGCGCTTCCAGCTATGTCGATCCAAGCCATACCAATTCGAGTACAGCACAGTCCGTTCAACAACCACTTGTAAATAAGACGGCTAACGACAAACAAGCGCCTATCGCAGAAAATAAACCTCAGAAAAGAACGTCTCGTGCTGTAATGTTTGGGGGCGCTATAGTTATTGCGCTTGGACTTATTTGGTGGATGTTAAAACCGACCAGCCCTACATCGGACGCCTTCGATTTGAGCAGTTTAAATACCGCCGCTAATGAATCAAACCAACCACTCGCTGACTCAAATCAATCAACGGAACAAAATCGTCTTAATCAAACAGCAGACAGCCAAAACCTAGAAGTCCACAAAGCACACGAATCTGTGCATTACTTGTCTTTAGAACCTAGATACATCTACGTAAGTATCGATGACAACTTGAAGACGGATGCCTTTAAGCGTGGGATCATCCATAAATTAATGAGCTACTTGACCACCTATCGCGATTTCCGTGTCGTAGTCGATGAAACCTTGGTGCCGAATTCAGCCAACGTGATCAGTTTCAAGAGTGAAATTGACGGCGACAGAGAATACCTTGATATCACCTACTTCAACCGAATTTCTAATTTCAGACACCTAGGTCGAGATTACCTGATTGACCCGGCTTCACTCCACACGACCATGCGTTCAATGCTCGATGATCTATTGGATTCATTTAATTTGGATATTCAAAAATCGATATTGAAGCAGCAAATCTCTGAGTTACCCAAACAAGAAGAAGCCTTAAAGCTCACCCTTGAAGCGCTCGGGCTCACCTTCATGACGTTAGACAGAACCGACACCTTGTCTAAGATCGCCCAAGCCAATGAGCTAGAACCCGACAACCACTTCGTTATGTCGAACCGTTACATGTATGAGCTTGCCGACATTTTTATATTGAGATCGAAACATAAGAATAAGCAGGTTGAAGCGCTCAATAAGAAATTTAAAAAACAGTTATTAAATGCTCAGAACAACGCCAACTCCTACCGAGTCTATGACGCGTTAGCTGCCTACTTTCTCACTGAAGATGATCCAGACCAAGCCGATTACTATCTGAGCTTGATACCGAGAAATGAATACAGTGTGATGTCCATGATTATCTTGGCAAAAATTGAAGAGTCTCAAGGCAACCCTGCGATGGCTGAGGAGTATTACTATGAAGCGATATTGGAATCTGGTCACTCTGTGGTTTTGAAAGTCGCCCAAACCATGTTTTTCAAAAGCAACGTCACCGAGATTGAATCCAAATTGGATATCAACCAATGATGAACAACTCTGAGTTCTTAACTATTAGCCGTTAGCTATTAAGACTGCAAACACACCGCTTACTCAGGCGGTGTGTTTTTCTGTTCTCCCTAAAATCGTTAATCGCTAAATCCTTAATAAAAAGCGATAACCGCTATAACGCATTGGTTAGTAGAATACCGACACCAATCCTTTCACTGTTGTAGTCATAATCAATCAAGCTTTCTCCATAGCCTTTGTAGCACTGGACATACCCTTGAAGCCGGCCATACAGAGGAAAGCTTAGTGATGTCTGTATTCCGCCATACCCGGTTTGAAAGTTATAACGACCCAATGCTGAAACCTCGAAACCATCCCATTTGTAGGCGCCAGACAATTCGTAGTGACCGAGATAATCTTGAATATCAGGGTTGTCATCGCTACTGCTCGATTCTGGGATTCGGTACCAAGGCTGGAAGTAAATCGCAAAATCATCTTCGGTATACCCTAGCCCAACATAAGCGCGGTTCCAGCTGCGACTAAGCTCTGCCGTTCGTCCGTTAGATTCATGCTCCAAACCCAAACGCGAGAACCAAACACCATCAGCCGACTCGATATTCAAAGGTGTTTCATAGAAGATCTCTGGGCGATAGTTGGTCTCTCTAAATGGTGCCGAAATATCGGATGAATACGCCTGCCAAAATGACTTCAAGGTAAAACCAAAATAGATTTTGTCTGCTTGATTAAACACACCACCATCGACCACCGGAATTTTTAAACTTAATTGCAGTTTGATCTCTTCATCGCTGAGGTCATCCGCTTTACCTCCGAATCGCTCATCCCCATATGGCTGTGTATTCACGTTGGTCATGTGAGTCACTGGCAAAATGTAGTTCAAGCGATAAGGCGTTATTACAAACGGGTTATCTTCGGTTGTGTACTCCATCTTTAATCGTGGGACTTTAGACTCAAGTGCACTTTCGCTGATTGAGTCTAAACCGCCTTCGCTGGTTTCACCCGACAACTTATTCTCGGGTGTCTTGCTTGATGCAACGCCTTCTTGCGATGAACATTGCTGCTTTAACCACTCGATACTTTGTTGATTGGTCGCTTTGGCCAATGAAGCCAAAATACATTGCTCATAGCTTGCTCGTTCATCAGCACCGCTAGTATTGGCATACGCTGAAGCATTCACAGCGAGACCTATAGCCAGCAGAGCAAGCGTGTTTTTGTGTCTAGCTAGACTTTCACCAATCCCGATGCGTTTACTAGCGCTGTTCTGTTTACGAGCTTGCATCACACTACCCTTGCTTTTTATCTAGATAAGTCACCTCAAAAGCAAAGTCGACCGCTTGTTGGGTGATTTGCTCGAGGTTTTTATCGAGCATATCTATGGTGATTTCTGATTTTTCATTCTCAAGTACGCCATTATCGTTCACAACGAAAATACGGCGACCAATGAGCTGAAATGAATCATGATCTTTCAAATCCACACTCGCCAATATCCGAATCGAACGGTCACGAGTACCTGCCGCATATTTAATGGCGCCGATAACAGAGCCAACAGGGATAAACTCAGTCACACGCATGTCTTCTGGAATATCATTGATGTCATAGAGCATCACGCTAATATCGAGTTCCTTGTTCTCCAACACTACGTTCTTGTAGCCCTGTAATTTAGCCGCCAGCTTCTCCTCCATTTTCTTATGGAGCTGTGTTTTGAATTGAGACTGAACCTGCTTTGATACTCGTTGGTCAATCCCCGAACTTTTTATGCCAACGGTGGTAAATTCAAACTCATTGAAGTGAAGTGAACGGCTGTCTTTGGCTATCCATGACACCCCTTTCATGTCGTCATCAAACTGGCTATCAATGAAGTAGTGGTTTGAGTCGACGCTCTGGATTTCTTGTTTATTTGGCATGTTGCTTGAACAGCCAGCAGTGAATAAAACGATCAATGGGAATAGGTAATGTAGTTTCATGTGAACCTCTAATTTTCAAAATTTTGAGTGCACGAATCCCTAAGCGATAAGGCTCATAAATTGGGATTCGTGTTGATTAAGCTTCTATGTGTATTAGCCGACTAAAGTAACCAGCCAGATAACGGACTAAACTTCTTGCTCTTGCCCGCGGTGATCTGCCGCCAAGTAGGTGTATATCGTTGGTACAACGAACAGAGTAAATAATGTACCCACCGACATACCCACCGTGATGACCAAACCAATCGAGAAACGGCTTTGAGCACCGGCTCCGCTTGCAATCAGGAGTGGTACAACACCGACAACCATGGCTGCGGTTGTCATCAATACTGGTCTCATTCGAACGGTAGCCGAACGAATGGCCGCTTCACGTCGGCTGCATTTCAATTCTTGTTGCATTTGGTTAGCAAACTCAACGATTAAAATACCGTGCTTACTGATCAAGCCTATCAAGGTCACCAGCCCCACTTCGGTGTATATGTTGAGCGTATCAATACCCAAATACAGCGGCATCAGAGCACCAAAGATAGACAGTGGCACACTGGTTAATACCACTAAGGGATCTCGCAAGCTTTCAAACTGAGCCGCCAGAACCAAGTAGATAATCACAAGCGCGAGGAAGAACGTCGTAACCAGTGACGAGCCTTCTTGTAGGAACTGTCTCAACTGACCCGAAGTATCCGTCGTATAAGACTTAGGCAATATCTTCGCCGCCCCTTCTTCCATCACTTTATAAGCCTCACCGATACTGATTCCCGGCATCATTTTCGCTTCAATCATGGCGCTATTAAGCTGTTGAAACTGATCCACTTTCGATGGCTGCACTGATTGGCTAATTTCAATCAATGACGCCAGCGGTACCATCTCATTGGTGTTGGAGCGTACGTGGTAGTTCTTCAAATCATCCCAAGAGTTACGGTTCTCGTTAGGTACCTGAGTGATAACTTGGTAACTGCGCTGATCCATCGAGAAGTAATTCACGAAGCCTTCACTGATAAAGCGAGACAACACGGTACCAATGTCTTGAGCGTTCACGTTCATCTGAGCGGCTTTATCGCGGTCGATGCGAATCTCTACCTGTGGTTTATTAAAATTCAGGTCGTTTTGTACATAGATGAATTTGCCACTCTTCTGCGCGTACTCTTTCAGTTTTTCAGCGTACTGATAGAGATCCTGATAAGAACCCGTTGGCGTTTTCAGAACCATCTGGAATGGCAAGCCTTGCGGTGTGCCTGGCAAATCAGGTGGAGAGAAGGTATACACCTGCAAACCCGGCAATACAGAGCTCTCTTTTTCGAAACGTTGCATTACCTCTTTAGCCGTTGCTTCGCGCGAATCCCAATCTTTCAAAACACCCAAACCAAAGAACGCATTGTTGTTCATGTAACCGTTATCTAGCATGGTCATTTCGACTTCATCGTTCTTGCTGATAAAGTCAATCAGAGCCGGAGTAAAGTGGCGAATGTAATCGGTATTCGCTTGAGCGGGACCTTGCCCCATCACAATCATCACGCCTTGATCTTCTTCAGGTGCCAGTTCCGATGAAGTATTCATGAACATGAACACCAAACTGATCAGCAACGTTCCTACCACAGGCCAAATATAAACACGGTTGTTCAACACATGTTCGAGCACTTTTCGGTAGCGCTCTGTTACGCCTTCAATCACTGCATCGATCTTCTTAACCAGTTTTCCGTCGAGAACCGATTTATTAAGCAGTTTTGAACACATCATCGGCGTTAGTGTTAAGGCGATGAAACCCGAAATGAGTACTGAACCCGCCAAAGTGAATGCGAACTCAGTAAACAGCTTGCCGGTGAGTCCTCCCATGAAACCAATCGGCGCATACACTGCGGCTAATGTAATGGTCATCGCAATAACCGAGCCTGCAATTTCACGAGCACTGTCTATTGCAGCCTTAATTGGGCTGGTGCCATCTTCTAAGTGGCGAAAGGTGTTTTCTACAACAACGATGGCATCATCAACCACCAGTGATATTGCTAATACCATGGCAAGCAGCGTCAACAGGTTAATACTGAAGCCCATGCTCAACATGAAGAACATAGAGCCAATCAATGACAAAGGAATCGTTACAAGTGGTATCAACATCGCTCGCATTGAGCCCAAAAAGGCGAAGATAACGATGACAACGATCAGTGCGGCTTCGATTAAGGTTTTTGCTACTTCATCAATTGAGGTTTCGATAAACTTAGTCGAGTCATAGATTACATCCGCTTTAATACCATCAGGTAAGCCTGCTTGGATCTGCGGAAGCAATTCGTAAATACCTTCAACAACCGTTAGCGGGTTCGACGTTGCCGTATTGCTGATCGCCGTTGATACGGTAGTCACACCATTGAACTCAACGTCTGAGTCATAGTTTGCTGCGCCTAGTTCAACCGTCGCCACATCTTTTAAGTGCACAAGTTGCCCGTCATGCGCTTTCAAAGCCATGTTCTTGAAATCGTCTACCGAACTTGAATCGGTATGAGCGTTAATATCAACTTCGATATAAGGGTTTTGCAACTTGCCCGCCGCACTCACAATGTTATTTGCACGAAGCGCGTTTTGAACATCTTCAGCCGTCAGACCATATGAAGCCAGTCGTTGAGGGTTCAGCCAGATTCGCATTGCAAAATCTTCTTGCCCCAATATGTCGACCTTTGACACCCCCTCAACAGTAGAGAAAGTCGGCTTAACTACGCGGCTCACATAGTCCGAGACTTGCTCCGTCTTCAATGTGTCACTCGAAAATGAAACATATAAGATCGGAGATTGAGACGTCGATTTAAGAATACTCGGGTCCAATACACCCGACGGCAGCTTATATTTCACTTGCTGCACGAGAGACAAAATTTCGGTCAAAGCACTATCCGGCGGATACCCTAGCTTCAAATAAACCGTGATAACCGACTTACCCAGAGCACTATCCGATGTCATGTAATCAATGCCCGCTGTTTGAGCAATTTCTGCCTGCAGTGGCTGCGTCACATACCCTTGAACGCTGGATGCACTGGCACCTGGATAACTCGTTGTAATGGTAATAACGCCCGTTTCAATTTCTGGATATTGGCGCACTTGCAGTGAGGTAAAGGCTTTAAGACCTAACACCAACAGTACAAGGCTTAATACCGTAGCTAAAACTGGACGTTTGATAAATACATCAGTAAATGTCATGGGAGTTTCCTAGTTACTTTGCTTAGTACTTTTGTCAGTAATCAGCGGATGTTGGTTATTAACCAGAACCCATCCACTATTCTTGAGTTGGTGTTGGTTTGAAGTCACAACCACATCCCCCTCTTTCAAGCCCGAAACCACGCCAACATAGCCACCTTGTTTAGGGCCGACTTCAACAGTGCGCTGCACAACCTTGTACTCGTAAAATGGTGATGCATCGTTGCTCGAATGTTCGCTGGCCTTTTTAGTCGACGTATCCAACACAAACACGGTGTTCCCATATAAGGTGTAACTGATCGCAACAGAAGGTACCGCCACGATAGTGTCCGATTCTGATGTGATTAACGTAGCGTCGACATACATACCCGCCTCTAACGGCACAGCTTGGTTAGCCATGGCTCTCAATTCGATATTGTGCGTGTTGCTGTCTGAGCTCGGTTCAATGGCAGAAATCGTGCCGTGAAAGACTTCATCGTTCGTTGCTTCTGAATAAAACTGTAAATCTTGCCCTACCTTCACATCGTGTAAATAAAGCTCTGGAATAGAGAAATCGACATATTGCTTTGATTTGTCTTCCAGCTCGACAATCGCTGTGCTTGAATTAATAAAGTCACCCACATCGATATTACGAATCCCAACGCTGCCAGAAAATGGCGCTTTCACTTTCATGTAGTCAATTTGCGTAGCAATATATTCCAGCTTTGCACCTTCAGCATTAAATTGAGCTTGTAGCTTATCAACCGAGTTTTTTGAAACACTGTTATTTCTAAGGAGCAATTTGTTTCTCATCAATTCAACTCTTACCAATTCAACTTTGGATATCTGGCTCTTATAGTTGGATTTCAATAACGCATCATCCAATTTAACAAGAACATCACCTTTATTTACTTGCTGACCTGAAGTAAAGAGAATCTCTTTTACTTGGCCTGACATTTGACTCGTCACATCAATAGATTGATTAGAATGAATGTTACCAATGACTTTTAAACTTTTATCCCAAGTATCTTGATTTACTTTTTCCGTTGTTACAGATATAGCTGGCAATTTGAAATTAGCGACCTTCTCTTTGATCATTTCACCTTTTACATAGTGAAAGCCAAATACAAAAGACAGTAATATAAAAAGAGCTGACCCGACAATAACGCCTTTATACTTACTCATGTGTTCACCTTTTTTTTAAGTCTGGTCATTCTATCTATCGACACTGCCAATAAATCAAACTCATATAACATCCACCGAATGTTATATAAAATAAAAATCAAACTTTAAAAATCAAACACTTATGATAAAAACATCAATCGATACTCAATTTTTGTTTTATTGCTATTTTATTTGAACATGATTTATCTATTTTCTCGATCGATATAATTCTCATCGTTCCTTAAACAAATAAACGAGTTAACTATGTCGAATCAAATTAATCACACTAAAGTCGCTATTAAAGAAAAGATGAAACGTATATATGGAGAAGATGTTACCCATAAACATAATAAAGACCATTTAGAATATAGAGAGCATCAACCCTCTCATTCTGGTCAACATGGTGGCGACCCAGAAGGTCATAAGCATTTAGTCAATCACCATTCTGATGGTCATCATGATAAACATCACAAAAATAAAATGCATGACCATAAAAAATCATCGCGACTGCATCATAAAAAGTAGAAGACTGGATGAAGCCCAGATTATTAAAAATAAAGCATTAGATCAGTTCATCAACCAAATGTTGATTAATGCTTAATCAAACGTTAAACCAAATTAAAAAATGAAATAGCGAGTCAATGATGATGCTATTTCATTCAAGGATTACTATGTCATATATTATTGAACAACTTAGAGACTATCCGTTTATAGCGCTCTTTTTATCACTCGGTCTCGGTTACTTAATCGGTAAAATTAAAATCGGTAAGTTTGAATTAGGTGGAATCGCAGGTTCACTGCTTGTTGCTGTAGCACTTGGTCAGATCGGCGGTATCGCGATTTCTAACGAAGTAAAAAGCATCTTCTTTGCTTTATTTATTTTTATGGTGGGTTACAACGGCGGACCACAATTCTTCTCGTCATTCCGCCTCTCTTCACTCACACGCTTATTTGCTTCGTTCGTGATGACCTTTGTCGGGCTGATTACTGTCGTTTTACTCGCTAAGTGGGCAGGTTTAGACAAAGGATTAGCAGCGGGCCTTGCGGCTGGTGGCTTAACACAATCGGCAATCATAGGTACTGCAGGTAATGCTATTGATCAGCTGAACCTAGCACCAGATGTCACCTCAACACTTAAAACAAACGTGGCTGTGGGTTACTCGATCACCTACATCTTCGGCTCTCTTGGTCCGATTCTAATGATGTCACTCATTCCGATGGTGATGGGTTGGAACATCACTAAAGAAGCGAAAAAGCTCGCTGAACAAATGGGTTCTGGCAGCAAACAGTTAAATGAAGGGGAATTCTCAGCACTAAGCCGAGTGTCATCACGTGCCTATCAAGTAGGTAGCAATTCAATATTTGTTGGCAAAAGCGTGCTTGAGCTTGAAGAAGCGTTCAATGCAGACCTAACGATTGAAGCGATTCACCGAGGAAATGAAGACAAAGACACAAGCTTAGATCTGACCAAAAACCCAATCCTAGCTGCCAACGACAAAGTCTACCTTACAGGCTTAACTCAAGCATTCCCTAAAGTGACCTCACTGGGTGTTGAGCTAGGTGAATTTAGTGAAGAAAACAATGTGGTTCACACACGACAAAAAATCGTACTGACCAACAAAAAACTCGCTGGCGTTACTCTGCGTAAACTGCGTGATGAAACCAATGCGAACGTACGTCGAGGCGTATACGTGACACAGGTTTCTCGTATGGGGCACGACATCTCAACGCTACCAGAAACCGAACTTCACCTTGGTGATGAAGTCACTCTTGTCGGCCAAAAAGAAGACCTAGCAAAAGTAGCCAAAAAAGTCGGCTACAACAGCCCGCTTCCAAGCGTAACTGACTTCGTGACAATGTCTTTCGGCATGGTGCTTGGCTATCTGATTGGCGAGATTGGTTTCACCATCGGCGGTTCTCATATCGCTCTAGGTTCAGGTTTAGGCTGTTTGGTCTCTGGACTATTGGTTGGCTACTTAAGAATGCGCACACCACGTCTGGGCAGCATTAACCACGGTGCCGCTAACTTCATGCAAACCTTTGGCCTTGCTGTGTTCGTTGCCGTTGTGGGCATCAATGCAGGTGCTCCAGCACTGACGGCTATCAAACAAAATGGCGTAACCCTGCTGCTGCTTGGTGTATTGGTCACTCTTATCCCTCAAATACTGACGTTCCTATTCAACTACTACGTGTTGAAAATCAAGAACCCGGTAGAAGCCTTAGCCGTTGTCGCAGGTAGCCGCAGCGCTAACCCAGCTTTCGCATCGCTGCTAGAAAAAACACAAAACAGCACACCGGTACCGAGTTTCACGATGACTTATGCGGTTGCCAATATCTTCCTCACCTTATGGGGTCCGATCATCATCAACCTAATTACCAAAATCTCGTAATCAGCACCGAATCAACCAATTGATGATTCAACTTATTAATTAACGACTTAACACAGCAGCTAGCCAAGCAGACTAGCTGCTCAAAGAAATGACTCACTTATCTATCCAACAAACTTGGATCTTAAACAAATTAAAAGAGAAACGACTATGAAACGTACAGATGAAAAACGCCTAGAAACACTAAGCCCATTCGAAGTAAAAAACACACTGATCGACCTTGCCCAGCATTCACATGAAAAAACCATGATCAACGCTGGTCGTGGTAACCCAAACTGGGTCGCGACCGCGCCTCGTGAAGCCTTTTTCCAACTCGGTATGTTTGCGCTTGAAGAGTCAAAAGCAACCTTCTCTGGTTACCAAGGCTTTGGCGGCATGGGAGAAAAGGAAGACATTAGCCTGCGTTTCCTCCAATTCTGTGAGAAACACGAAGAACAAGAAGGCGTACAGTTTTTGATTGAAGCTTTTCAGTTCATCACAGATCAATATCACGTAGACGGTGATGCCCTTATTTATGAATGGGTTGCAGGCATTTTAGGCAATAACTACCCTGTCCCGGATCGCATGCTTAAGTACTCAGAGCTGATCGCACGTAAATACATAGAAAAAGAGATGGCAGGATCACAACCACTGCCTGCTGGGAAGTTTGACTTGTTTGCTGTTGAGGGTGGCACAGCGGCCATGGTTTACATCTTTAACACGCTAAAGAGCAACCGACTATTAAACCCTGGCGACACCATCGCGATTGGTGCGCCGATTTTCACTCCGTATATCGAAATGCCAGAGCTAGAAGATTACGCGCTCAACAAAGTTGAAATCATGGCGGATGAAGCGTCTGCGTGGCAAATTCCAGACTCTGAATTAGAAAAACTGAACGATCCAAGTGTTAAAGCTTTCTTCCTGGTTAACCCAAGCAACCCTGCTTCGGTTCGATTAAGCGATGAGACACTCTATAAGATTGCAGAGGTTGCTAACCGTCGCCCTGACCTCATCCTTCTTACTGATGATGTTTATGGCACTTTCGCTGATAACTTCACATCATTAGCAATGCTGGCTCCGAAGAACACGATTCTAGTGTATTCGTACTCTAAGTACTTTGGTGCAACAGGCTGGCGTTTAGGCGTGATTGGCGTGCACGAAGACAATAATTTCGACCGCATGATTCGTGATCTTCCAGAAGACACTCGAAGCACGTTATCTCAGCGATACCAAGGCATTGCACTTGAACCAAGTAAGATTAAGTTCATTGACCGTTTGGTGGCAGACAGCCGTGCAGTGGCATTGAACCATACCGCAGGTCTTTCAACACCTCAGCAGATCCAAATGACAATGTTCTCGCTACTGTCTTTGATGAAGGATGGCGAAGAGTACAAACGACTCGCAAAACAAATTGTGCGTCGTCGCTACCACACTCTAATGCAGAAGAACTTAGCCGCGCCAATCGTTGCCGAAGGCGATCAAACCGGTGCGTTCTATTACGTGGAGATTGATCTAAAAGAGATTGCTCAAACGATTCACAGCAACGACTTCTTCGCATGGTTAGAAGAAACGTATGAGCCGTTGGATTTCTTGGTTCGCCTTGCAGAAGAACATGGCGTGATTGTGATGCCGGGGGCAGGTTTTGATGCGCCAACGTGGTCTCTGCGAGTGTCTCTCGCTAACCTAGAGGAAGCTCAATACGCCAATATCACGAAAGCGATGAACGCGGTAATGCAGAGCTATGTTGAACGTTACGAAGCGGCTTGCTAACACGACCTCAGCCCTAGAAATCTCATAGAAAAGCGATAAATTCTGAGTGTAGATTCACTAAATTAGTGAGCCTACACTCAGTTCTTTTTATCTAAGACGATATATGAGAATAACTATTTGAACTCATAGGTGTAAGACGCACCAACACTGTTATTTTCACCAAAGTCATCCTCAGCAAAAATAGTGAAGAAGTTGAATGATTGAGCATCACTCAACTTGTAGCTAGCACCGACGCCTGCCCAATACCCTGAATAATCATCAGACCCCATTGAACCGCCACCGAAGCCCATGATAGACCATTCATCAGTAATCGTTTTTAAACCAAACGCACCAATGTAGCCACCGTGTGTTGAGCTCGGCATCAATACATAGTCAGAACCAACGTTATCGTCATCGAAAACCGCTACTTCGCCGTCATTATAGCTGTAACCAGCCATGGGGAAAATTTGCCAACCGAACGGCTCAATATCGAAATAGCTCAGTGGTATAAATGTGCCAATACTGTAGTTATTCTTATAAGCATCGTTGTCATATTCAGAACGGCTAAAGTTGAAGTTCACAATACCCATCGGCAACAGCCATGAACCGCCTAATCGCCACTCTTCGCCGTCCGCGTTGACACGAGCATTGATCATTCGCGCTTCATCTAAACCAATAGAGCCTGAGAACTGCAAATCTTCGTTATAAGCAACGCCCGCTTTGGTCACGATTTTAGTCGGGTCGTCAGGGTGCTTCTCTTCAGCAAAAGCACCCATCGATCCGAGCGTTGCCGTAGCAACAAGTAATAGATTACGTAATGTCATCAGAAGGTCGCACTAACGCCAACAAAGTGGATACGGCCATCGAATGATCCATTAATTAATGTAGCTGATGTATCGGCTAAGTTACGATTCATATCAACTGATCCTAAATCAGCGTATTCGTAGAACACGTCGATCAAGATATCATCCCAATACGTTGAAGCACCTACCGAGTATCGGTACTGCTCACCTACAGGTAGATCAACCCATTGCATTGACGGGTCATCTTGTGGAGACGTTTCGTAAGAGAAGCCTGCTTTTAAACGCCAGTCAGAATTAAGTTGGTAGTCAGCACCGACAGCAAACTTCCAAACGTCATCCCAGTCACGATCGAGCTGGAGCCCCCCAATTGGGGTTCCAAAATCTAAAACAGTAGTGTCCCATTCACTCCAACGGTGTAACTGAACACTTGCTAATAAATCTAACTGAGAGTTCAATGCATAGCTTGCACTTAAGTCGATAATCTCAGGCAAGATAATATCCGTTGATAACGAATTAAGCAGCAAGCTTCCATTTATTTCATTGTTAAATTCATGCTCTAGCTTCGAGCGGTAGCTCGCACCCAGCTTAAATTTATCATTTGGTGTAAACATTACACCAAGGTTGTAACCGTAAGCCCAATCAGTGTCTTGTTTTGCAGTAAATGCCGATGTCGTTTGTTGGAATGCACCCCAGCTAAATTGCACACCCGCGCCTACCGACCACTGGTCATTCAGCTTATAACTCAGTGATGGGTTCACTTGCATTGCAGTTAGAGTAATATCTTCTAGAAGCGCAGCACCCGCCCAATCACTGCCGTAATCTAGGCTCGAACCACCAACAGCACCGAGCGCAATACCAAGGTGCAATTTGTCTGTAACTTGATGCGCGTGGAAGGCACCAAATGAAGGAAGAACTGAATGCCCTTTCCCATCGCCGCTAGAATTTTGGTTATCTTTATATTTCATCTCAAGATCAAACGCCATGGTGTTGATGGTCGTTTTGCTTTCGCCCATATGAGACATAGTGGCAGGGTTCGTCCACATCGCAGCAGCAGATCGAGTGTAAACACCATCACCTGCGCCAGCAGTACCCGCGTTGGCAACAACGGCCTCTTGTAAAAACAGGCCGCTTGCGAAAGCGTTTAAACTTGTAAATATTGCGGTGGCAGCTAGAGAGTAGGTAAAAGTTTTGTTCATCAGGGTGCTCATTCAGCCTTAGACATTAAATTACTCTAAGGCTACCGCAAAGCCCTATAAAAAAAGGGAATATCGATTATTCCTGTACAAACGTTATTTAAACTTTCTCGCGACGTAAGGGCGTGGTTTGTCGCGGTTGATTTCACGTTGAGCAGCGATTGCTCTATTCTTGCCTAACCCTACCTTTATCTGATACCAGGTCTCGTAAAACACGGCCATGCCAGGGTTTGACCACCAAGTCTTGTTGTAGAGTTTCTTATTAGCAGCGACAACATCTGGCGACCGATTCGCACACTCAAGTGCTAACGCATAAGCTTCAGCGTAAGGGTCTTCGGCAATCTTGGTTACCAGCCCATAATCTTTTGCTGTTTCACTGTCGATCACCTTGGCCGTCATCGCCATTTCTAACGTATGATCCTTGCGCATCAACTCACGAAATGCGATGGCACCTCCCATATCTGGAATCAAACCCCATTTGGCTTCCAATATCGAGAAAGTCGCGTCTGGACTGGCCATCCTAAAATCACCACCACTGGCTAATTGAAGGCCGCCTCCCCAACAACGACCATGAATCGCAAAAATGACAGGACATGGGATCTCTCGCCAACCAAGCGAAAAGTGCTGCGCAGCATTAGGTAATGTCGGTAACCATTTGAACAAAAGCTTCATCGCCCCAACTTTACTGTTCAATAACGATTTAACATCTAAGCCAGAACAAAAATCGGAACCACTGCCCTTAACAATAACAGCTCGAATATCTCTGTTCTTCTTGAGCTCACTTATCATGTCATTAACGGCTTCAAACATCGCCATATCAATAGCATTGAGCTTATCGGGTCGATTCAACACAACCGTCGCAATTTGGTTTTCATCGATAGAACAAGTAATACGATCGAGGTTTGGCATGGTGGCTACCTTATAAGTGGTCAGACCTTTAGATTATACATTTTATTAACATATGCCAAACTTGCACATTAAGAAGCGAGACCTGTGTTGCTTAACACCGCCCCCTTACACAAACGACATCAATAAAAAAGCAGTGATGGATCGCTCCATTCACTGCTTTTCATTCGTAGCTTTTTCGCCAATAGCTTTGATTAGCAATAGGTTTTATTACCAATGGCTTTAGGTCATTGGCAGAACCTATGTTCTTCGAGACTTCAATAACAAGAAGATGAAGTAGCTACCACCAATAATGGAAACTAGCGTCCCTGCGGCGAGTTGAGCTGGGAATACCACGACTTGACCTAACCA
Source organism: Vibrio sp. 14G-20 (assembly GCF_026241515.1). Classification (GTDB taxonomy): domain Bacteria; phylum Pseudomonadota; class Gammaproteobacteria; order Enterobacterales; family Vibrionaceae; genus Vibrio. The sequence continues at coordinate 12,840 of NZ_JAPHPW010000031.1, read as the reverse complement.
GTCTGCAAATAGCATGAGAGCAGCACCAATTAAAAACGACAAGATGATCTGCTCTCGAACCAAACGAGCCCCCACCATTGCAGCGATATGCGGAGCTAACAAGCCGACAAACGCGACAGGCCCCATGGTGGTTGTCACGACCGAACATAAGATCGCAACAATGCACAACAATGCCACGTAGGCGATGTTGATGTTTAGCCCTCTCGCACTCGCGAACTGTCGGCCAGTAGCAATTAACGTTACCCAATGACTCAGCAGCAAAGCAACACCAATACAAACGGTGACCACGATAGCCATGATCGTTGCCGCATCAGGTTCAACGCGATACGTAGAGCCTGCCAACCAAGCCAATAAGGTGTATTTCCCCTCACCAACTCGTGTTAAGGAAAATTGCACTAAAGCCTCTAACACCGCGGTCAGCGAGATACCGGTCAGAATTAAGATAGACGGAGCAAACTGATGCTTCTTGCCAAGGAACAACAATAAACAGAGTGCAATCGCGCTGCCCAAAAACGCTACCCACGGGCTTAGCGAGTGAATCGAATACCCCATAAACAGGCTACTGAAAATCAAAGCTAGCACCGCGCCCGCCGACACACCAAGAATATCTGGGCTTGCGAGCGGGTTGTAGACCAATCTTTGTAAAATCACACCCGCCACCGCTAAGCCGCCACCAGCGAATATGGCAGTTAACATTCTCGGCCAGCGAATCGACCACTCAAATGCGTCTGGGATAACAAAATAGCCGATATCGGAAGAAGGCAGTGAGAGCGAGCTTAACGCCAACAAACCGAAGATCATCGTGCCCAACAAGAAATAAGCCAAAGGCGAAATGAACTTTGGTCCTTTCGGCATCGAGAAAAACAGCTGATCTTGAGCAGATAACTGCTTTCTCGCAATAATGATCAATGCAGGAGCACCAATCACAGCAGTTGCAGTTCCTGTTGGAATCATGTCCAAAGACCATTGTGCCAAGAAGATCGCCAAACTGTCAGTGATACAAAGTAATAACGCACCTAATACACAACTCGCGATGAGTTCAGATTTGGCCTTTAGAAAACCTAGATGCCTAGCAATGTTCGGAGCAATCAAGCCAATAAAACTGATCACGCCCACCGAGGTAATCGACACTGAAACTAACCAAACTCCAATAGCCATTAGCACAAAGAATGTCGTTCCGATGTTAAGGCCACGCGCTGCTGCCCCTTCTGTACCAATTGAAAGCAGAGTCAAAACTCTTGGAGCCAACAGGAAAATAGCAAAGATTGGCAGTAACTTAGGCATCAGCCAAAGTACTTGTTCCCAACCGTTCTGTCCTAGATCGCCCGCTCCCCATACAAACAGGTTCTGTGCGTACTGGTCGTTAAGCAGAATAATCGCAGTTGCGAATGCGCCCAGCAGTAAGTTAACTGCCATGCCCGCCAAAACAATCGGTAAACCGCTCATGTTTTTGATGCCAACAATGGAGACAATCAACCCCATTGCAAGCAGCGCACCAATTAGCGCAAACCAAACTGAATACTGAGCGACCAACATCGGCGCAACCACATTCAGAATAACCAGACCAAGCCATGCACCTGACGATGTACCTAAGGTTAGCGGCGACATCATGCGATTTTGTGTCAATTGTTGAAACAAGCTGCCGATGGTGCCAAGTGTTCCGCCAACCAAGATTGCCATCACCAAGCGAGGTAAATTGACATAGGCTAACGCCATCAACTCAAATGAATCATCAACCATTGAGTTGAATGTCGCGATGTCACTGATCTGTGAGACTTGCTGAAGCAACTCTCCAATAGGGCCAAATTCCGACTGCCCTAACCATAAATGAACAAGGGCAGCACAAAGCAGCGCAGCCCCCATCATAAAACCACTGGATTTCATTATTGCTCCGATAGCGTCAACAACGATTGCGCCATAGCTTCCGCGTTATACAAAATCGACATGGCACCACCGTAGCTCCAACTTGCTGCCACTGGGCTAGATTGACCATTACGAACAAAGGGCATGCTCTTCCAGACCGGAGAGCGGTCTAGTTTGTCTTGATATGGGAAAGGTTCAAAGTAAAGCGCAATACCGTTCTTCACGTTCTTAAGCTCGGTCATGCGTTTTTGACTGATGCCCCACTGACTTGCAGGAAGATCCATCGCATTTTCAAAACCTAGCTGCTCAAGTGCATATTGTGGAATAGAGTTATCGCCGTAAATGAACACCGAAGTGGTGCTCGCAAAACGAAAAGAGGTCACTTTCGGCTTGTCGCCCGGATACGCTTTATCCAGTTCAGCCTTAAGGACAGCGATACGCTCATCCATTACGGCCAGCTTTTGGTTCGCTTGCTCTTCTTTACCAAGCAACTGTCCGATCTTCTTGAAGTTCTCGATAGCAGCCGCTGCATTGCTGTGCTGGTCACTGTATGTTTGGTAGTAAAGCACGGGCGCGATTTCAGAAAGTCGTTCCTGAAGATCTTTCTGAGGCGAAGCGATAAGAATCACATCAGGGTTTAACTTCTTCAAAGCAGAAAAATTAGGCTCAGTTCGAGTGCCAATATCCGTCACGCCTTCAGGAATCGCAGGTTGAACAACCCAATCGCTATACCCAGCAATATCCGGCACCGCGACTGGAGTAACACCAAGTTCGATCACTTGCTCTGCAATGTCCCAGTTCAACGCAGCCACTCTAACAGGCTGACCTTCAAGGGTTTTAACGCCCTCGCTGTCTTCAACTTGATAATCCGCCATCGCATTAAACGATAAAGCGCTCGCTAATACGGTTACTACCAGGTTTGTATTCAAGCTCTTTGCTTTAGAAAAATGGGAAGCTATTCGTTGTAAATTCATACTGTTGCCTACTCAATCTAAATTCTATATTTCTTCAAACGACAAAAGCAGCCCAGTGAAGGCTGCTTTAAAATTGATCACTCTAACCTAGTTAGAATTCATAGTTCACGCTTAGCTCTACAGACTGCTCAGCACCGAACCAGCAGTTCGATTGGTCGTAACAGGCGTAATATTCTTCATTGAAAATATTGTTCACCGCTAGGTTCGCTGTTGCGCCAGATAGCGTATCGCTTGCTGCACCCAAATCATAACCCACCGACAAGTCAACAACCGTGTAAGACGGAACTTTACCTTGAGTATTGCTTGCGTCCATTTGCATTTCGCCAACGTAACGAGCACCTGCACTGAATCGAGAACCCGCTAGCATGCCGTTAAATACATTGTAGTTAGCCCACATGTTAGCTGTGTGTTCAGGTACATAGATTGGCGTCGTACCTTCTAAACCGTTGCTAGAGTCTTCGGTAATTTCCATATCAACATATGTGTATGAAGCCGCAATATCGAAGTTTTCTGTTGCGAACCAACGTCCAGATAGTTCTGCACCTTGCGATACCACTTCACCGACTTGGATCCTTGGACCATAAACATTTGTCGGGTCTGTCATCAACATGTCTTGCTTAACAATATGGAATAGAGAAACTGTTGCTTCCTTCGACATATCGTCAGACAGGTATTTCACACCGATCTCTGCTTGTTGTGCGTTCTCTGGGTCGAATTCGTTACCTGCTTTATCGACACCCGGAGCTGGTTCAAAGCTAGTCGCATAGCTTGCAAACGGTGCTAAACCATTATCAAACTGGTACAAGCCACCTAAACGGTAAGTGAACTGCTTGTGATCAGATTCATGAGCGTAGTAATCACTCTCAGATTTGTAGTGATCAAATCGCGCACCCGCAATCAGTACTAATGCGTCCAGACGAACTTGGTCTTGAACGTAGAAACCCAGCTGACTTGACGTCGTGTCATCTAAGTATTCGTTTTCTTTTGTAACGTCACTACGGTCAAGCAGATCGTTGTTAGGGTTTAATGGATCAAAGCTATTAAAGCCACTGCCATTCGCACTGTAAGCTGAGTAGTTAACATTGCCATCCATGTCTTGGTAATCTAAACCAAGCAATAAGTTGTGTTCTACTGAACCAACATTAACGATACCGCTCAACTGGTTATCAATAACAAAACCTTTGAAGCTTTCATCTGTTGAATAGAGCGCTCGAGTCAACTGGTTTGGTGTGCTTGGATCGTAACTAAGGTGATATGTGTTCTCTTGATATAGAGATGCATCGGTATAGCGAGCATTCTGTAGGAATGTCCAGCTGTCATTAAAGTCATGGTTAATTTTGTAACCCACCATAAGAACTTCACGCTCAAACTTACTCCAGTTCTTATCACCCATAGAAACCGAAGGGTCACTCGCTTTCAATACATCCAAAGGCGTTGCTGAGTTAATGCCCATAGAAGGGTCGTTTTGGTAGTAAAGGTTAAAGTTGATTAACGTTTGTTCGCTTACTTGCCAATCGACAGAAGGAGCAATCAAATAACGCTCTTCTTCAGCGTTATCAACTTGGCTATCTTGTTTACGCGCAAGAGCGATCAAACGGTATGAAAAGTCGCTATCACCAAACTGTCCTGTCGTATCAATCGAAGCTTCTTGTAGGTTTCTCGAACCTGTGGCAACACCCACCTTCGTTGATTGTTCAGTTTGAGGAGCCTTAGCGATCATGTTCACCATACCACCCGGTGGCATTGCACCGTAAAGCACTGATGTTGGACCTTTAAAAATCTCAACTTGTTGCATTGCGATAGGATCAATCTGCGGCTGTAAGTTCCAGCCATTCAAGGACTGTAGAGAAAGACCATCGTAGTAGTTTACATTGTTGGTGTTGAATCCTCGGATAGAGTAAGAGTCGAACATGGTTACAGAACCACCACGGTTTTCAGTTACAACACCCGGTGCATAACGAAGGGCTTGATTCAAAGATTGAACACCTCGTTGCTCTAACTGTTCTTCATCAATAACGGTAATACCTTGAGGCGTTTCTTCTGGCTCAAGTGCCGACTTAGTCGCGGTATTACGATAGGCTTTACCCATAATCGTAACAGTTTCTACATTCGAATCTGCTACTGTAGCTGTCTCTTCCGCCAAGGCTTGCGCTGAAAATGCAGTGAGCAACGCTACTGCAAGTGATGAATACTTAAAACGAGTGTGAGTGGTCATGATTCCCTCGGTACCAATGCTTAATATAAATAATAATAAATCTCATTTGCATTGTATGTATCTATGAATGGGATAATTAACAATTTGGTGCAAGTTCAAAAAGAACTTGGCCTATTTTAATGAAATATAGGTCAATTGATGATTAAAAATACAATTGACCCTATCAACATGAAGGCTTTGCTAGGAAGGAAATGCGAGGATATGACTGCGATTTAATAATAGGGATCCAGTACTCCATTTCTGCATTAGTAGCATGGGCTTGATAGCCAAATGGGTACACTTCAAGCTCATAACCATCAAGGCCACGATAACCAGAACTCGGCATCCAATTCAGCACAAACCAACTCAAGGTATGTCGCAGATTCTCTATAGGCCCGCAGTGCTTAACCACGGCATAGGTTTGCTTGGGGATGGTCAGCACTTCTAACTTGTCAGAAATGAGACTTGGTAGTTGTGGAATTGAAACTCCATCATGAAGCTCGACCCCTGCCCAATAATGAATGTTAGTCCCGTCAAAGCATGACTGAGTGAGATCGACAACACCAATAAACTGTAATGCGTTGTCATCGGGCAAACTCACTTCGCCTTCTAAGCGCGACCACAATTGAGGGACTTTTTGTGCAAAATCTTGGGTCAGTGAAAACAAGCCGCTTATTTCTGAGGTAATACCTTTAACAAGGAAAGACTCTCTTTCATCAATGCGTACCTCAACAAAACTCAGAGCGCCTTTCTCTTCTGCACTCACGGTTTCAGAAACTTGTATCGGCTTTCTTAGTCCAACTCTTTTGCCCGCTTTTCTATATTGGCTTGGGCTTGCCCCAAACATCTGCTTAAAGGAACGACTAAAACTGATTTCTGAGTTGAACCCAAGCCCAAGTGCAACATCAATGACACGCTCTCTTCCATCAAGTAGCTCTTCGGCAGCCTGGCTCAGCTTTAGCTCTCTCACGTAGTTAGCCACAGTAAGCCCTGTTTCGGCTTGAAACACTCTTTGCAGTTGCCAGCGAGACCAACAGCTTTGCTTTGCAATATCTTCTAGAGATAACGCAGAACTAAGATTCGCATGGATATAAGCCAAGACGCGGCTGATACGGTCAAATGCAGGTGTGTTCATATTCAAGCTTTCAAACTCTCGGTAGTGGTAACAACATATTAGATTCAGAAATACTTTTTATCATTTAAAGCGACTTTTATCACTTAAAATGACCAAGGCATGCTCAATTTATAAATATCTTATATAACGAGTTCTCCGCGGGTATGCTCCATTTTGTATGGTTATCCTCGAGAAGGTTCGCTATGATAACGAAACTGATTCTCATTTAATGGTTTATGATGCTTTCCCAGCTGCACAACATCATCACTCGTCGGAGAGCGCCTTCTCTACACCAAAAAATCTTCGCTTACTCTAAACAAGTCACGCCTTATTTAAGCGGCAGCTATGGATCTCTGAGCAGCAGAAGCATCGCAATGACGAATGAGAAGAGCCATATCGAGATCAAACGTGTTTACGATGGCTTAGCGGAAAATCACACAGAAGCAGGTAAAGCTTATTGGTTGACCCGGACTTGGGATCTCGTCTGCTGGCAGCCCATCTATGTGACCTTCGTTTCTATCTACGGCCTTCACTCCCTGCCTGATATCAAGAATATCGGTCAGTTTAGGTACAAAGAGTTCGTCACAGGATATCGCTTCTTTAATGGTGATCATCAACACGGCTCACCTGAGGAATTGATACCTAAAGCTGGCGAAGCCATACTTGCACTCACTGAGTTTTATCGCAGCCAAATAAGTGAATGGACACGTATTCGTCCGGGGTTTACCAATCATTTATTGGCTGACCTACTGTTAGGCAGTTTGATAAAACTTCAGCAACACGAACCAAGCCTAACCAACGACTATATCACTGAACAAGCTAAGCTTTGGTTAGCAGCATGCCAATTGTCAGAAAGTCATTTGGACAGCCTGAAGGTTGATACTAATTCGGGCATGCTAAAGCTAATCAGAGTCAGCTGCTGCTTAGTTTACAAATGCGAATCAGGAAAGTATTGCGACGATTGTCCAAGACATCCCGACAACAAAAAAGCAGCTCAATAACACCCTCTATTTTTAAAGGCCAATAAAGCTCGTTTGATTTCATTGAGTCGCTTTATTGGTCTAGGCACAGGACTGACATGTTTCAGCTTTCAAACATCAAAATTGTTCGTGATGAACGAACCATTCTATCAATCGAAAACCTTACGATTCCGACCAATGAACTCACTGTCGTTCTTGGCCATAATGGTTCAGGTAAATCTACACTCGTTAATTTGCTATCAGGGCAGATGTTACCGGATCATGGCAGCGTTGAATTAGACGGCACTTCTCTTTCTTCATTAAAAAGCAAAGACTTAGCTAAGAAGATTGCGTATTTACCGCAAAAACTCCCAGCTTCTGCTGGCTTAACCGTCGAAGAACTGGTTCGTTTAGGCCGCTTTCCATGGCGAGGGGCATTAGGCCGTTGGAATTCAGAAGATAAATCGATCATCCAACAAGCAATGGAAAGAACTGGGGTTACTGAATTCTCACAAGCATTAGCGGATGATTTGTCTGGTGGTGAACGTCAACGTGCATGGGTTTCTATGCTACTGGCTCAACAGTCGCCGGTATTGATCCTTGATGAACCGACCTCTGCATTGGATGTTCATCATCAATTTCAACTGATGGGCTTACTGTCGGAACTCAACAAAAAAGAAAATGTTGGGGTGATCGTTATTTTACACGACTTGAATCTTGCGCTGCGCTACGCGACACACATCGTTGCTTTAAAGAAAGGTCAGATCGCATTTGAAGGCAGTGCCGATAAGTTACTCGATGAACAGGCATTATCGGCACTGTATGAGTCCCCTATCCGACTGATCGACCACCCAGTTCCAGCCAAAACAGCCGCAAGCGAGAAAGTCGCCGTGGTCTGCGAATAACTTATATTCTGACAGTTAAACCCAAACGCTGAACATTATAAAGGCCATTGAAATTCATCACTTCAATGGCCTTTTCTGTTTAAATTCGCTAACTAATTCTAACTCACTAGCTAAGCTGAGAATCTCTGGCTTCTTGGCTACTAAAGCCACGCAAAATGTTAAACAGGGTAATCAATGTGAACAGCATGATGACGAGCGATAAATGCCACGCTTCTCCCAGCCCTAATTGAACTAACCCCATACTCACCATGGAAGACACCACCATCTGCCCGCCGCCAGACATCGCAGCCGCCGCGCCTGCATTCTTCTTATAAGGCAACATCACTAATGCCTGAGCACAAGGCAGCGCAATACCATTACCAAGGATCATCAAGAACTGACCAAGCATGAGATATAAAGGATCGAGTGGACAGAAGAACAGCCACAACGCCGCAGCAACGTGCAGTACAGGCGTACATAACAGAGTTTTCTTGTTACCAAGCATAGGGCGAATACGGTTACATAAGCTTGTTCCACCTAGCATGCCTAATGCAGGAATCACCGCCCACATCGCGTATTCATCTGACGTCATGCCGATCTGGTTCTGCATGATAAACGGCATCACCGACACAGTGGTGATCATCAAGCTAAAGTTAAGCCAACCGATACTCGCGAAGCTCATAAAATAACGAGAAGTGAGTAGCTCTTTATATTGAGAAACCATTTTCTTCGGTGAAGGGATAGCCGAGACCTGAGTAACAGTTTCTTTAAACTTGAACGCCAATACCACCCAAGCCAATGAGACATAGCCAAGTAGTGAGATAAACACCATACTCCAGCCAAAATGGAAGTTGATAAAGCCGCCGATAACGGGCGCAATCAAAGGTGTAATAGACGCAACCATTGCAATGTAAGACATCGCGAGCGGTAAATCTGCCCCACTGAATCGGTCTCGCGTGGAAGCACGAGCAAGTACCGCGCAACAACCAGTACCTAAGCCTTGCAGGAATCGCCCCATCACCATACTGGTAAACGAGTGGCTGAAGAAGATGATCATCAATAGTCCCAGCATGGCGATCAACAGGCCACTCAACAGTACCTTCTTACGTCCCAAAGCATCGGAAATGGGGCCATAAATAAACTGGGAAGGACCGAAGCCTAATAAATACACACTCACCAGAAGTTGAGCTTGCTCTAGCGAGACATCAAAATCCTTGGCGATCCAAGGTAAAGAAGGGAACACCAAGCCCATACTGAGCTGGCCAATACTGATGACCAAACACGCAAGTAAGATCGATTTAAAATCAAATCTACGACTCATCGTTTAATTCGTCCATTCGAGGAAAAATCGTGCGTATCTAACTCACAACATAAAAACTGAGAAAATAGCAAAAATGCTGCTGGCGAGTTGTTCATAATGCTCCGACGGGATCAAATAGAGAAAGGCACAGTAAACATACGTGAGCTTGTATAATCATACAATAGGCGTTCAGCTAAATATGTGAATAGTCACTTTTCAGCAACCTCGGCTTTCCGCCTACCGGTCATAGGCGCTAGACTAACACTAGATGCTCATAATCAAGGGACTTCAATGAACACTCATCACCGTATTTTTTCATGTGCTTTGGCGCTGCTTGCCTCTGGTCCTATAACGTCAGCATTTGCGTGGCAAGCAGAAAAGATCACTGACGGACTCGTGATCCCTTGGGGTTTAGCTTATGTGAACGATAAGTCCATGCTAGTCACCGAAAAATCAGGCGTCATTAAACATGTCGATTTAAAAACAGGCGATCAAAGCACACTGTTCAGGCTGCCCAATGTTTGGGCTAAAGGCCAAGGTGGATTATTGGATATCGCACTCTCTCCTTTTGAAAACGGTAAGTTCTACGTCACTTACAGTAAGGACGTCGATGGTGAAGGCGTAACCACACTCGCTTCTGCTACATACAAAGATGATGAAGTATCCAATTGGCAAGATATGTTTGTTTCCAAGTCGAGAACTGACACCGGACGTCACTTTGGTAGCCGTATCACCTTTGATGATAGCCACCTGTATTTTTCGATCGGTGACCGTGGTGATCGAGACAACGGCCAAAACACCTTAACCCATGCTGGCTCGATATTGCGGTTAAATGCTGACGGGAGCATACCAAGCGACAACCCTTTCACAGATAACGACAAGGTTCTCGATGAGATTTGGAGTTTCGGTCACCGCAACCCACAAGGGCTTTTCTATGATTTCCCAAGTCAAAAACTTTGGTCGATTGAACACGGTCCACGTGGCGGTGATGAAATCAACCTAATAAAAGCAGGTGCTAACTATGGGTGGCCAGTGACATCGCACGGCAAAGAGTATTGGGGCCCTATCAGCGTTGGTGATTCGGAAACCAAAGAAGGCATCGAAGCACCTAAAAAGATATACATTCCCTCAATCGCACCGGGAAGTTTGATCGTCTACCAAGGCGAGAAATACCCAGAACTGCAAGGTAAACTGTTGGCAGGGGCACTCAAACTTACCCACATCAATATCGTCACAGTCAACGAGAAAGGTAAGGCAATAAAAGAAGAGCGCATTTTAGAGGACTTAGGGGAAAGAATTAGAGACATCGAAACCTCACCAAACGGTGACATCTATTTTAGTACTGATAACGGCAACCTTTACCGACTGAAAAAATAGCCTGACCCTCTTTAAAATAGAGACACGATACTGACAACGAAATTTATAAATACAAGCCGTTAAAACTGGGCTCAAAGTCCAAATAGCGGCTTACTCACTACAAAATAAAATGTACCAAAACAGTGCAACAACTCTAATTTCGTCATCAAACATACCTATGTTTTTCACAAAAACGACAAGAAATCACCATACAACTGTAACTCCATGATATTTAAGGAATGCAAAGTTTGACTACCCCCAAGTTTCTGCAACCTTTCCCTATGTATTCGATTGACTATCCCCTGATTTGATTTAGACTCGTTTCCGGCTAGAAAGAAAGTTCTTTGTATATAAACATTTCGTTGGATTACTAGTAACCCCGTTGTGTTGTACGCAATAGCAATAAACTTTTCCGCGCTATCAGTGCCACAATTGGCTCAAAATAAAAATTTAATTTTAGGATATCATCATGTCTAACACAGTTACTGGTACAGTAAAGTGGTTCAACGAAACTAAAGGCTTCGGCTTCATTCAACAAGAAAACGGCCCAGACGTATTCGCACACTTCTCTGCTATCACAGGCGACGGTTTCAAAACTCTTGCTGAAGGCCAAAAAGTTGAGTTCGTAGTATCTCAAGGTCAAAAAGGCCCACAAGCTGACAGCATCAAAGTACTTTAATTTAGTATTTTAAAGCTTTCTAAAAATAGCCAGCCTCTGCTGGCTATTTTTTTACCCGCTATTCAGAGATTTAAGGTAATATTCCCCTTCACTATTTCTACCTAAGACACCCCCTCAATGGCTCTTAAACCGACAATCTACAAGTTTCGTATCTCTCTAACCGATATGAATCGCGACTATTACGATTCTTTTAATCTAACGGTTGCACAACACCCTTCAGAAACAGAACAGCGAATGATGGCTCGTATCATGGCTTTCTGTATCAATGCGTCTCCTGAACTTGAGTTCACTAAAGGGTTGTCTAGCATTGAAGAACCCGATTTATGGCAGAAATCGTTAGATGATCAAATTCTAGAATGGGTTGATGTGGGCGAACCGGATCCAGAACGTGTTAAGAAGGCAACTCGCCTATCTAAATCAGTGCGTGTATTCAGCTTTAACACGAAATCAAACGTTTGGTGGGAGCAGAACAAAGGTAAGTTCGGTTACCTAAAAGCTCAGATCGTTCGTCTAGACAACGATGGTATTGAGCAATTAGCTGCAATGACGCAACGCACAATGGATCTTTCAGTAATGCTGTCAGGTAACTCTGCTTTCGTAAATAGCGACACGCAATCAGCTGAAGTAACGTGGGAAGAGCTACAGAGTAATGACTGAGCTACCAACTAACAGTCAGCAGAAACTTGAAGCAAACCAGCAAGCCAAAACTAAACTCTACGTTTGTTTGAAAGAGTCTGGTTTAGACTCAGTAACTGCGATTGCGACAGGTTTTGAAAAAGAGCTAGCGTCTTTTATCGACGCAAATCATGCCCTGTTTAAACACGCTTGTGAGAATAAGCCTGATAACTCGTCGCGTCAGACACTGCTTGGCTTGTTGACCAAAGAGCATATCGACGCAAGCTATCGTTTTGAGAGTAATAAAGACGCTAACGAAGCGATGCAAAGTGTCTTCGATAATACAGTAGGCAGTGAGCACGGCGACAAGTTTCAAAACTCTAACGCTCAGCAGTTAAAATTAGTGACGCATTTATGGTTGTTCATTCAAGGACGACTAGGAATGGATTACAGCCTAGCCAATGATCATGCTGCTATAGCCGCGACGCTACTGTCTCGCATTTCGAGAAGCAGTGATGATGAGATTCGCGTAGAGTTCATGGCGAGTTTTTATGATGGCTTGAACATCTATCAAGCCGAGAACAAACCATCAGGTATTGTTCATCACTTAAAGCGTTTGTTTAATCTTTCTTAAGTATTCCACCAGCTGCTGTACCCCAATTTGCGCTTTATAGATTCTGTAGAGCGCATCTAATTTCCGTCCTAATCAAACAACTCTCCTCGAAAAAGCAGATTCCCTATTACGCTCGTTCCTTACTTTAGGGAATGATAAAAGTTAAGGAGTCGCTCATTCTTCAGTCTAGGGAGTGATGACATTCGTAGTTATTGTAGTTAACTTCATTGCAAGTACAAAAATGTATGGTCCGCCCCGTTATTGCAACTACAATTAAGTAATAACGGAG
>NZ_JAPHPW010000030.1 GCF_026241515.1 Vibrio sp. 14G-20 | reverse complement strand
CTCCGTTATTACTCAATTGTAGTTGCAATAACGGGGCGGACCATACATTTTTGTATCTGTTGCCTGTTAATCTGTTATCTGTTCTTTTAGCTCACAAAAAAGCCCTGCAAATTTCGCAAGGCTTTCTCTTATCTCTCATTCAGCTTGTCTTTAACGGTTATTTCTCTTCGAAGCGCTTCGCCAAGTGATAGAACTCATTCACTTGCTCTTTTAGCTCAGTGGAGTGATCTTTCACGGAATGCGTTGCCACTAGGTTTTGCTCGGCAGTCGACGCGATAGACTGCATATGCAGGTTTACATCACTCGATAATTGACGCTGTTTATGCGCGGAGCTTTCAACCGACTGCATCAACTCGTTCATCGATTGCATTAAGGTTTCGACTTCAGACAAGCGCTCTGCACTCACCTTCGCCACATCCCCACACGCGTCCGTTTGCTCTCGGTTCGCCAGAATATCCTTTTGCCAACCTTCAATCGTCGCTAGCATGGTGTCGATACTCTCTTTGATCTGAACCGTCGCCTTTGACGTGCGACCCGATAGTGCACGTACTTCGTCGGCAACAACGGCAAAGCCTCGTCCTTGCTCGCCCGCTCTAGCCGCTTCAATTGCTGCATTTAGTGCCAATAAGTTGGTCTGTTCGGCGATTCCACCAATCTCTTCCATTATCTTGCTTACGCTCTGCGCTTGGTCGCTCAATTGGTAAGTCGTTTGAGTCGCCTTTTCAGCCTGTGAAGCTAAGCTTTCTAAATTTCGATGGGTTTGATTAATACTCTCTTTAGCGCCAGCACAGGTTTGCAAAGTCACATCAACAATCTGGTGCGCTTCTTCTGTACGAGAAGAGACCTCATTCGCGGTTACTTCAACCTCTTCAGTCGCCTCTCGTACTTGAAGGATGTCTTTTGTTTGTTGGTCTAAGGCTTCTGATACTTCAAATGACGTGGCATTCAGGTTGTCCGCCAAATCCTGCAGTGGCTTGGCTGAGTCTGTCATGCGACCTAGTACCGTGCGGATTCTTGCAGACAATAATTTTAAGTGAAAATCGGCAACAGAGAACTGACTATTGCCTGAATAGACAAGGCGACTGACACTATCGAATTTAGATTGCAGCTTTTTTAACTGCAATGGAGTATCAATGAGCTCTTGTCGGAAAAGCAATGCTAATGCGGAAACAGGAAGTAAGCTCAATAACCATTGCGATACTTGCCCTACTTCGATTAGGTTTGAAATCAAAGGGGCTGCTAAAGAACCGAGTAACACTGCGTAACGAACACTGTCACTGATCTGTAACGACCATTGACGCCCCGACTTCTCAGCCTTCAATAAGCTTTGGTAAGCCTTATCCGCGACTTGTACCCATTCGTTTTTAGGCTTAACACGAACCGATTGGTAGCCACTCACCTTCCCGCCATCATAAATAGGGGTAACGTAAGCATCAACCCAGTAGTAACCACCAGATTGGGTTTTATTTTTTACGATACCGCGCCACGCTTTACCCTGCTTTAGGTTAACCCACATATCGGCAAAAGCCGCTTTCGGCATATCATTATGCCTCACGATATTGTGGTGTTGCCCTAGCAATTCTTGTTGGCTGTATTCTGCGATGCGACAAAAAGCATCATTACTGTAAGTAATCACACCTTTAAGGTCGGTAGTCGAGACAAGTTGCTCGTTTTCGCTTAGAAGCGTTTCACGAGATTGAGAAGATGAACTGACAGTCATTTATATTAACTTTTGTTAATTATTGTTTTAGGCGAGGAATATATACAATTATTAAAGTTATGACAAAATGTGAACGTCACATTTTATGTAAATGCCTGCTATTTATACAAAAATACGCCTGACACCTCACAAAGCTCAAAGCTTCACGTCTTTTCTCTTCTCTTCTCAAATTAGCGGTCATGACTCATCTAAGTTAACTGCAGTGGTAAATTTCACGGTTCTCATAGAAACAGAGGTATGGAACTTGCGAATGTTTAAATCTTTGCGCAGTACTCGTTCAACAAAATCTTCGTAGGCTTGAATGTCTTTGACCGTGACAATCAACATGAAGTCAAAACTGCCCGATATCTGATAGCACTGCGTGACCTCTGACGCCTTAGAAATAGAATGGCGAAAGATCTGATAAATATCCCCTCGGTCTCGTTCCATTTCTACGGACACAACCAAAGTCATCTTACTGCCTGTAAGTTCTGGGTTGATGATAGACACATCACTCACAATCACGCCTTCCTCTCTCAATCGTTTCACTCGCTTTAAGCAAGCCGGAGGCGATAACCCAACCATCTCAGCCAATGTGAGGTTTGGGATTCGGTTGTTCTTCTGCAGTTCAACGAGAATATTCCTATCTATACGATCAATTTCCATAATTTCTCAAAGCTCTAATTTCGTGACCAATAATTTCGAATACTACGACAAATAAAAAATTGGAGTCGAATATTGATATAGATTTTGAAATAACCATCACAATAATCAAGGTAAGATCTTCTCATTCCAAACAATCGAACCATGGTCGTAACTATGAAATCAATCTATCAATTTTTTAAAGAACTCCTCAGAGAGATTTTCGATGTCACCTCGACTCTTTTCCGAATCATGATTCCAATCATCATCGTGATAAAGGTCGTTGAAGAACTTGGCGGCGTCGTGATTCTTAGCGAATGGCTAAGCCCAATAATGCAAAGCGTCGGATTACCGAAAGAAATGGGCTTGGTATGGGCAACAACCATACTCACTAACATCTATGCGGGACTGATTATTCTTATTAATTCCGATGCTCCCTTAACGGTTGCTCAAGCCTCGGTTTTAGGCAGCATGATGCTACTAGCGCATTCATTACCGATTGAGGGTGCAATAGCTAAAAAGGCGGGTGTGAGTTGGCTGGCTACCCTATCAGTGAGAGTCGGTGGTAGCTTGGTGCTGGCATGGTTACTCAATCTCGGTTATCAATACGGGGATTTGCTCAACTACCCAGCAACCGTGCTTTGGCAACCTGAAGTATCTGGAGACACGAGCTATCTTGGATGGGCTATTGAGCAGCTAAAGAGCTTTGCCGTGATCTTCATGGTGATTTCAGCACTATTACTGCTACTCAAGATTTTAAAAATTCTAGGCGTTGAAAAGCTCATGGCAATATTGTTAAGACCATTCTTGAGACTACTCGGAATCAGCAAGGACGCGACTAACCTAACCATTATTGGAATCACGCTTGGTCTTTCGTTTGGCGGCGGCTTATTGATCAATGAAGCTAAAAAGGGACATATCTCGGCGAGGGATGTATTCACTGCAATCATGCTGCTCAATCTACTCCACAGTTTGATTGAAGATACACTTTTGATCATGTTAATTGGGGCTGATTTTTACACCATATTTTGGGGAAGGCTCGTATTCTCAATACTCGTTATTGCTTTGATATCTAACGTCATCAAGCGTATCAACCCAAGTGTTTGTGAGCGATACTTTTATCGCGATGTATCCCAATCTTAGAAGCGCTAAACACTCGCTTACCTGTTACGAAGGAGCCTAAACTTGGGCTCTTTTTGATCTTCCATCACCCCGCATCGCTGTTCCAACGTCAAATACCCCTCCGTGAAGCACTTTAAAACATGCTTGAACAACTAATTGATACTATTTCTCGTGAAAATAATTTGAGAGTAATTATTTACTAAACACTCAATTATTACGTGCATTTATTAAACATCAAATATAGAACATCGCGTTAGTTAATTAATACCCGACACCTTATATAAAGCACCCTCCAGCATGGTAACCATAATCCTAACATTGTTATTAACTATTAATACTATCAACTATTAATGCGTCCAAATCCATTAAATAGCTGACAATAAAATAAATAGCAGATCTTATTTGATATTAACTCTTAATGTTGAAAGCGGAACGGATAATGATTTGTGATAATTATCAGTTTGATTGGTTAATTTTATAAATATATTTTGTTACATAATCAAAACTGATGGCTTGATATAAAAATGTCACACAAAACAATGGCTTTAATGGTTCTACTTTTCTCCTCACTGTCACAGGCTTCCACCATTGAGAATGATGAACTGTTGCTCAAGTCATTGATTGAACGAGGCGTTATTTGTCCCGGCTTAACCTACGAGGACAACCGCGAAGCTTTACGTATCTATCTCAACGCAAAGCATGTGAAAGGCAGTCAGTTTGATTTGAAAAATAAGCGAGAAATAGAAAGCATCAATGATGTAGGTAATAAAAATGAGCCTGGTAATACAAACGAGATAGAAAGCAAAAACAAGTTAACTAATAAACGTCAGATACCTAAAACACCAAAAGAGTGTATTAAGCCAAACTCGGATAACCATTCTGAATAAGGCTAGTTGATTCTGATATCGACATGGAAATACAAAAAGGAAATGTAATGAAGATAATGAGAAAAACATTGCTAGCTTCAGCAATGCTTACTCTATTTAGCGTCAGTAGTTATGCTAAAACACCGATTGATTTAGGTGTTGTTAATGAAGACAAACTGATTGAAATGCTAGTAAGACAAGGCTTAGTCGACCAAGACGCAAGCGATGTTGCAAAACACGATGCTCTTGACCGTTATTTAAAAAATAAGATCAATTCCGGTTTTAAAGGCGATGCTCAATTCGGTAAAAAAGCGCTAGAACAACGAGCGAAAATACTCAAAGCCATCGAAAAAGGGTCTGGCGTTAAAAAAGCGAGCGTCTTTGCTCTGGAAGTCGGCACCAAGCGTACCGATAAAGTGCTCGCGCTATTGGTTGATTTCCCGGATTTGAATTGGGATGACAACAAGCTAACCGAAGAGCACACGCAAATGCTCTACGAGAGCTACAACCCAGAACATTATCAAGAATTGTTGTTTTCAAATTCGGGTTACACAGGGCCGAATGGTCAAAACCTAATCTCGATGCGCCAATATTATCAAAGTGAATCGGGAAACAGTTATAGCGTTGCGGGCCAAGCTGCGGGTTGGTATCGCGCCTCTAAGCCTGCGTCATTCTATGGTGGCAACTCCCCTACCACCGACAATGACTTGAACGCACAAGAACTGGTTCGCGAAGCGCTCAATCAATTGGCTCAAGATCCGAGCATCAACCTAGCCGATTACGACATCGAAGATCGTTACGATTATGACGGCGACGGAAACTTCCGTGAACCCGATGGCGTGATTGATCACCTAATGGTATTCCACGCATCCGTAGGCGAAGAAGCCGGTGGTGGTGTGCTGGGCCCTGATGCAATCTGGTCTCACCGATTCAACCTTGGTCGCACACATGTGCTAGAAGGCACCTCTAGTTCACTTCCAGATCGCTTTAACGGCCAATACGCAGCATTTGATTACACGATTCAACCGATCGATGCGGCAGCGGGTGTTTGTGCTCACGAATATGGTCATGACTTAGGTCTGCCAGACGAGTACGACACTCAATACACAGGCAAAGGTGAGCCCGTTTCATACTGGTCTATCATGTCTTCTGGCAGTTGGGCTGGTCAAATTGGTGGTACTCAACCAACCGCATTCAGCTCTTGGGCAAAACACTTCCTACAGAAGTCGATTGGTGGTCGTTGGATTAACGATGATCAAATCTCGATTGATGACCTAGAAGACAACCCACAGGTTTATACGCTGTTCCAAACCACGGATAACAGCCGTCCGAACATGATTAAAGTGGATCTTCCAGAGAAGCAGATCGAGGGTTTGAAACCGTTTGCTGGAGAGTACTCTTTCCACTCTCAAAAAGGCGATGACCTGAAAAACAGCATGACTCGTAAGGTGGTGATTCCAGCGGGTGATTCAGCGCTGCTTTCGTTCAAGACTTGGTATCAAATCGAGAAAGATTACGACTTTGCACGCGTGCTCGTGAATGGACAAGCCATCGCAGGCAACATCACCTCAATGGATGACCCATACAACACGGGTCTCGTCCCTGCGATTGGTGGTGAGTCTAGTGGTTGGATTGATGCTGAGTTTGACGTTTCACAATGGACAGGCCAAGAAGTAGAGCTTTCATTTGAGTACATCACAGACGGTGGCTTGGCGATGGAAGGTTTCTATCTAGATAACCTTGCTGTGGTTGTCGATGGTGACGTAACCGAGATAGACGATGGCGAAAGCAACTCCACCTTCGCCCTCAATGGCTACAAGCTGAGTAATGGATTCCATCAAGCTCAGCACTACTACCTACTGCAATGGCGCAGCCACATGGACGTTGATGAAGGCCTAGCTAACATCAAACGCATGGGTCAATTGATGTCATTCGACCCAGGCTTGATCATTTGGTACGTCGACGAATCACTAACTGACAACTGGGTAGGTAAACACCCTGGTGAAGGTTGGTTAGGCGTGGTCGATGCAGACCAAAATGCCATGGTGTGGGCAAGCTCTGGTGAAGTGGCTCAAACACGCTACCAAGTTCGAGACGCTGCGTTTTCACTCAAAGATCATACGCCAATGCGACTTGTAAACAGTGACAATGACGTACTCGAAGACACCAGTTTGGTGGGCAGTGCCAGCTTCTCTGATGACCAAGATTACACATCACCTCAAGCACCAGATTCAGGACGTATCCTGACTGAATTTGGTTTAGCGGTTGATATTGTGAATCAGAGTGACAACAACGAGTACGGTGTGGTGCGCTTATCTAAAGTAAGCCAGCACAACATCACTCCTACTGCGAACTTTGAGCTCAATGTCACTGGCCTGAGCGTTTCTTCACGCAACTTCAGCTCAGATCAAGACGGTGAGATCACCAGTTATCTATGGGACTTTGGTAACGGTGTAACAAGCAACGAAATGGCACCTACTTGGTCTTACGAGCAAGCCGGTGAATACACGGTAAGCTTGACCGTTTTCGACGACAAAGGCGCTACCGATTCGTTTAGCTCCGTAGTGAGTGTTGAATCTCCAAACGCCCTTCCAGAAGCGAGTGCAAAGTACATTCACTTGGGTCATTGGGTAACCATGTGGTCTACAAGTTCAGATAGCGATGGTCGTATTGTTGATACCGAGTGGACACTTCCAAACGGAAAGGTGAAACGTGGTCGCACATTCACGTCAATCTTCCCTTCATACGGAAAGCACGAGGTGGCACTGAAGATAATCGATGACCAAGGTGGGGTTACGACTAAGACAATTTTAGTCGACCTGTAAATCACCGCAGGTTTTTAAACCAAATAATAGCAATGTGGACTCTGCCATATCGACTTGAAAGCAAGCTTAAGTACTGTTGTCAAAGGACATAAGCCACGACAACAGTTTTAAGAAAACGTTATTATTTAAGCCATAAGCAAAGCCCTACCAAATGGTAGGGCTTTTTATTTATGCAAATTTGAAGACGACCAAATTGTAACTCGGTTTGAACTAAAGAATAAATGGAGTTCCTTGAATCAGCAATTCAAGAGATCAATAAGCCATCACACAGGTTGTTTTTGAAGACGTGATTTACGGCCACTGAACGCGAACAAGATAATAACAGCTAACACGAAGGGTAATACGTAGATATTGAGGTTCTGCCACCCTGCAGTCGATTCTAGCCAACCAGAAAGCAATGCCGTAACGGTCACACAACCAAACACAACGAATTCATTAAATGCTTGCGCCTTAGCTTTGTTTTGAGACTGGTAAGACTGACTAAACAAGCCCGTTGCTGCGATGAACATAAAGTTCCAACCTACACCAAGTACCACCAACGCCGCTCTGAAGTGCCAGATAGATTCGCCATGAATGTTAATCGCAATACAGACAACGAAAAGAATCCCGCCCGCCAAGATCATCATTCTTGAGCCAAACTTCTCGATAAGCGATCCGGTAAAGAATGCAGGTACAAACATCCCCAGAACATGCCACTCAATCACCCCCGCCGCCTTGGTAAAGTCAAAGCCACAGCCAATCATTGCCAATGGCGTTGCTGTCATCAGGATATTCATCACCGCATAAGCGACCATGGCAGCAAACACTGCGCCAATAAAGTTAGGCGCTTTCACAATCACACTGAGAGGATCGGATTTAGGCGCCTGACTATTAAAAGAGACTTTTGGGAATTGAATGGTTTGTAAAATGAGTAACGCAAGAATGTTCAATCCAATCAAAGAAGCAAAAGCACCAATGTACAAGCCATCTTCCGACCACTGTTGCGACATAATCGCCAAGTTGGGCCCTAATACTGCTGCTAAAACGCCACCAGCCATTGATATAGAAATCGCACGATGGCGAGCATTTTCATCGCACACTTCGATAGCAGCGAAACGATAAAGCGTACCAAAACCAATACCTATCCCGAGCAAAAATGTGGCGAAGCAAAACAAGTAGAAATGTTGCTGAGATAACGCGTAGGTAGCAAGGCTTGCCCCTGTAATACCCACGACATTACCAATGCTAAACCCTCTCTTCCGTCCTAGCTTACCTGAAATCAAAGACGCAGGAATCGTGGCAGCCATTAAGCCTAAAAACTGCAGCGCAACGGGCAAAGTAATCATGCTGACACTGGGTGCAATCTGCTTGCCTATCAAGCCAATCACCGAGATCAGTAAGATGTTACCCGTCATCAATAAGGCCTGACACAGTGAAAGCAGCCAAACATTTCTATTCATCTTCGTTCCTAAATATGAGCACAGTTGGTCAATAGACCAAAAATTCAACAAAGTCGCAACACTTTGTTACTCGTAGCAACTCGACAAAGCGGCCAATAGACCAATATAAAGTGTTACCACCATATGACTTTGATTAGCGTTACTTAAGACGCTAGAGTTGAAATTATCATTACTTAAGATAATAATAATTTTCTGTTATTTATAGGCTTTAGCATTTGAAGGTGAGTATGATTAATCCACTTTGGCTCAATACGTTTAAGACTCTGGTTGAAGTTGGCCATTTCACCCAAACGGCTGAAAAGTTGTATATGACACAACCTGGAGTCAGCCAACACATCAAGAAACTTGAACAAGCTTGTAACTGTGACCTACTCTCTCGAGAAAATAAGAGCTTCGAGCTGACCGAACAAGGTCGGATTATGTATCGCTATGCGCTCAAGCTAGAGAAAGACCAAGAAGATCTTTTTGAATCTCTGAGTTTTGACAACCCTTATGCTGGGCAATGTCACTTGTCTTGCTCTGGTTCACTCTCTTTACGTCTGTATCCCAAGCTTCTTGAACTTCAGCAGCAACACCAAGAACTCAGCATTAACTTAGAAGCCGCTCCAAACAAAAAGATATTGAATGACCTAAGCGAAGGCACGACTGATATCGGCATTGTGAGACACTCCCCTAACGACAGCTACTACCAAAGCCAAGTCATCGGTAAAGAAGCCTTGTGTCTTATCGTCCATCACAGTCTTGCTGATTTAGAGATAACGCCACAAGTTCTGCACGAGATTGGCCTCATTGCCCATCCCGATTCTGCTCACTACCTGTCTTTGTATTTCGATTTATGCGGAGATAAAGATTTGGCCAATATCAACGTGAATGAAATACCAAAATCTGGCTACATCAACCAGCTTCACCAGATATTGCTGCCAGTATCAAAAGGATTGGGCTTTACCGTGTTACCGGCTGGCGCGGTTGAACACTTCCCAGAAAGAGACAAGCTACACGTTGTGCCGCCAAAGGTAGAAGTTGAAGAAACGCTGTATTTGGTTCAAAAACGAAACCGAAAACTGCCGCACCGATACGATACGGTTGTTGAGCTAATCAAACAGAACGTGAGTGGTTAGTTCGGTATAGATAGATTTAAAGCCTTTAGCTAGTTCGTCATTTCGCTGTAAGAGCTAAAGGCTATAATGTTGAAGTGATATTTATAAAAGACAGCTATTCAGAAGCGCCAAGCCCCTCTTTAGCTCGTTCAAAGTCATAATTATTTAACGCACTGCGAACATCTTTGAGAACAGCCGAATGTGGATACTGCGCCAGTAACTCAGTCACATATTGAGTTGCATCGTTATCATAAGCATCCAGCAGTGATAGCAACTGAGCACGCTGTTCTGACGTGATACTCGGTAAATCAGATGTATCAGCAATACTCGCATCGGCTTCTTCAGTCCCTGTAGCATTAGATCCTGCAGCACCAGACACATCAAAGCTGCTCTCAACCGCTTTAATCAGTTCGACTAACCCAAGATCACCTTGTTTAAGACCGTGCTCATCACACGCCTTGTTGTGCGCTTTGCTTTCTAAATCACTGAACAACTCTGCCAATCGTAATCCACCAATTGAAGCCGCCATGCTTTTTAAGGTATGCAGATTCCGTTCTAACGTCACCCACTCATCCTGAGTTAGGTTATCGACTGTTTGCGACATAATGTCAGGTGCACTTTGGCAGAACCTATCAAGCATCTTGGCCTGCAGTTTCACATCGTGATAAGTCAATTGTTCGAACCGAGACTGCGAGAAAACAGGCGTCTCCATGTGAGTATCGGAGTTTAATTCTGCACTCTCACCAGAATCACCTGTCTGTATCGCATCTGAAGACGAGTCAGATGGCGCTCGACCTTCAACTAATACCTCAGGAACAATATACCGAGTAATCAAAGACATCGCTTTATCAATAACAATTGGCTTATCCAAGAAGTCCGTGACACCCGCTTCCCTTGCTCGTTGTTTCGCATCGGCAAACACATTGGCTGACATGGCAATGATTGGCACGTCCTTATCAAACTCACGAATCAAACGTGTGGCTTCGAAACCATCCATGATCGGCATTTGCAGATCCATAAAGATCATGTCGTAATCATTACTTTGAGCTAACTCTACCGCCTCTTTACCATTCTCAGCTAAGTCAGCATTCAGTTTCGAGCGAGTGAAGAATGCCAAAGCTAAGTCTTGATTCAACTCATTATCTTCAACGAGCAATACCCTTTGGCCCTTGAACTCTATCTGGTAATCCAATTGCAGCTCTTGGGCTTTAAAGTCTGCTAATTCTTCAGCGCTTGCTCTTGGTAATGTCAGTACAAAAGAGAACTCACTACCTTGGCCTAAAACACTCTCAACGCTAATTTGGCCACCCATCGCATGAACCAATTTCTGGCTAATGTTGAGTCCTAATCCTGTGCCACCGAACCTACGTGTTGTAGTGGTGTCCGCTTGGCTAAACGCTTCAAACAGCTTATGTAGATTCTCATCTGAGATGCCAATACCGGTATCTGTCACACTCACCTTCATAGTCAAACTGTCTTCGTTTGATTTAACATGAGCCACAGTTAACGCCACGCTGCCTTTCGCCGTAAACTTAATCGCATTACCAATAAGGTTAAGTACGACTTGGAACAGCCTGAGTGGATCGCCTCGAAGTGGAGTATCTAATTCAGGGTCTATCGACATCGACAAGCTGAGTCGTTTCTCAGCCGCTTTCGAATCCATCAGCTCAATCACATCGTGGAACGTTGTCAGAGAGTTGAATGGGATATTGTCGATAAAGAGCTGACCTGCTTCAATCTTAGAAAAATCGAGAATGTCATTAATGATGCTTAACAGCGAGTGACCTGAACGATGAACTTTTTCAACATAGGTTCTCGCTACTGGGTTAACGATCTCGCCCATCGCCAGATAAGACAGGCCGATAATCGCGTTCATTGGTGTTCTAATTTCATGGCTCATGTTAGCCAAGAATTCCGATTTCGCTTGGCTTGCGAGATCCGCTCTCTCTTTCTCCTCAGCCAATTGCTCGTTGAGGTACTTCATTTCTGAGATATCGAACGCCCAAAACAGTGTGGCGATCTCACCATCGAGTTCAAACAGGTAGTAACTCACTAGAGCAACAAAGCGAGTGCCATCTGACTTACGCAACACTAACTCTCTGTTTTCCACCTTGCCGTTAAGTTTTAGCTCCTTGTGCACCTCTTCACGTACCGTTAACGAGTCATGAATCGCTGCCACATCAATATCATCAAGCTCTTTGCCTTCTACGACGAACAAGCGTTTTGCTGTGTCGTTGGCATAACGAACCTGCTCCTCAAATACCACCGCAGCAGCAATCGGAGAGCTATTGAGCATATTGTAGAGTTGGTTCTGCGCCTTTTTGAGCGCTTCAGTCGCTTCATTAGCAATACTGATCTGCTTTGCTAATTTGCGGTTCCAGAAAATAATAAGCAGAAGGATAACCAGCGAGAAAACCGAAATGGTGTAAACCAACTGGTAGTCGACTCTTTCTATCGCTTTAGGTGCCGCCCACTTTGCTGAGATCTTCTGATGTTCTTCTGCGGAAATGTTGGTAATTGCCTTATCTAAAATAGAATAAAGTAAAGGTTCTGACTTGGTCACATGTAACGTCGGAGAAAGGAAAAAGTCCAGTCGCCCGATAATCCCCACTTCTCGGTGACCATATGAATCGATAAGATAGTTGAGCACATCAACAGTGTCGATCATGCCGTCTAAACTCTTATCATCCAGCATGGTGAGGCCTGTTGCGGTGGAGTCGACCAATACCCAATCAACATTCGGGTATTTATCGACAATCGCATCGGTGTTGGCAGCATTCCTAAGAATACCGATTTTCCACCCCGTCGCTTCCTCAAGCACTAAACTGCTCACGTCTCGTCTTGATGCGAGAGCCAAACGGCTTGAAAAGAAACTCTTAACGGGTTTTACATTATCTCCCAACGAGCGGTTCTCTTGAGCTGCAGAGACGATATCGACTTCATCATGATCGACCAAGCTTCGAGTCTCTGACCAATTCGCCACATCGACATGGTGAATCCTCAACCCTGTTTTCTGCTCGACCAAAGTTAAGTAGTCATCAATCATCCCGATGTATTCACCAGTACTGGACACCGCTTCGTAAGGCAGCGAATCTGGATCGATACCAATTCTCACATCCGGATTGTTCTTCACCCACTCTCTTTCAGCTTGGCTTAGGTTTAGGATTTCGCCCGTCAGATTATTTGCTTGATAGGTGTCCGCAATGTAACGCTTGGCGGCATCACCAAACGAACTGAACTGTTCAACAGCGGGGAAATAAACGTGTTTTTTCTCAAGTGACTTAGTATCAAAGTAGAAAGTCATTGAGCCAGAATTAGTCGTGCCACCCTTTGTGCGGTAGCTCGCCACCTTGGTGACGGATGAAAAGTGGGAGGTATTCTTTTTCTCTCCTATATCATCCACAAGGTTACCGATATACCAAGCCTTAATGGGGCGATTATTATTATCTGCTTGCGCGGTAATCACCTGAAAAGAACTGTCCGTGTCGAAAATTTCAAACACTTCCGTCAACTCTTCAAAGCGGTCATTGACGATAAAATACGCAGATATTTGCGCGATAATATTCGCTTTTTTAAGGACTTGGCTTAAATCACTCTTAACCTGCATCTCGATGATTTGGTTTAAGCCATCATCCGCCTGTTTAAGCCTTTTAATCGCGGCATTGAAGCTGTCTCTGATTTCTTCACTCTTAAAATCAACATAGATCGGATACTCAATCTTATACTCGTCATGTAACGTGAGCTCTGCCATTTCGATAAAACGAGTATTGGTGATAAACCATTCCAATACTCTTCGTTCAACCATTAACAGGTCAACATTTTGAGCCCTAAGCTGTGAGAATGCCGATTCAAGACCTTCGTAATCTTCAACACGATCGATGTCTAACTTGCCCTTCAGTACTTCAACAGAGTTTTTAATTGGAGAGGTCTCGTCGAACAATAACGCCCCTAGTGACAAGTCTTTTTGGGACTGGAGGTTAAGTTTGCGGCGAGTCAGCGAAACTGGAACAAACTCAACATTAAGAACGTTGTCACTTAAAAAGTGCGCTTCAGGATCATCAAACTGAACACCAGAAACAAAAGATATTGAGTTGTTGTTATCAATGGCTTTTCTGGCGGCACTAGGAGGAAGCGTGACAACGTCACCCAGCTTGTAACCCATATCGTTCAGTGCACGTTGGATAATGTCGTGTTCAAGGCCTACTGCTGTGCTGTCTGGGTACATATACGGAGGATTACCAAAGCCAAATACGCCCTTTAGTGGCACTCGATAAGGTGAACTGTCTAGCCACTTTGATAAAATCTTATTCTTTTTGTCTATGTCAAAGGTTGCTACCTGCTTGTTGAGTAGCGTCAGTAGCTCTTCCTCATCCGTTCGGACGACCATTGAGGCTTCGAGTCTTTTCCAGTGTTCAAGCACGTAATTGATCGTTAAATCATGAACACCAATATTTTTCGCAAGATCCATGGTCGTAATGGGTTCACCAACAATTCCGTCGACGTCTCCTTCACCTAGGGCGCGCACCGCATCAATAACGTTATCAAAATCGACTCTTTCAATAGAGTTCAATTGAACGCCAGCTTTCTGTAAGTCGATGTTTTCATTAACCATCGCTATGCGGCGCTTGTGGGTTTGGTCTAAGTTAGTATCGATGACGTTGTCGATAGGCACAATCACAGCCACTTGATACGGAACATAAGGATCACTTGCTAAAAAGCGACCACCTTCGCTTGGGTCAAACTGCTGAAAAGGGAACACATCGCCTCGCCCATCGAGTAGTGCAGCTTTTGCTTCTACTCGTGAATTAACGCTGATGAAACGAGCATGAACACCGAATCTGTCTTCAAGATCTATTGCCCAGTCTTTGATGATGCCAGACACTCTTCCATCATCATCGATGAATGAGTAAGGGTAATGGTTAGCCAGTGCGATGAAAGTGATCGTGGGTTTGTTGTCGAGCCAGCGGTTTAACTGCGCGTCTGTCACTTCGGCGGCGCGGACACTCCCGTTGAAACATAGCCCCGCCAATAACCACATCGTGAATAGAACGACTCTGTTTTTTAACTCCAACACGAATGCACAACGTCTAGTGAAGAGATTAATCATCTTTGAATTTTTCTTTAATGGCTAAAATCTGAGGTAAGTTTTCAAACAGCAGCTCTACGATTCTCGGATCAAAATGTTTGCCTTTCTGATCTTCAAACAAACTCAACGCCTCATCGACACTCCACGCTTTTTTGTAGGGCCTTTCTGCGGTCAGAGCATCAAATACATCCGCAACCGCTGCGATACGACCAACTAAAGGAATATCTTCGCCTGCTATCTGATTTGGGTAACCACTGCCGTCCCACTTTTCATGGTGATATTGCGCGACTTGAATGGCCATTTGCATTAATTTGGAATCACTCTGCCTGCCAAGTATCTCTACACCGAATTCAACATGTTTCTGCATAATAGTCCATTCGTCAGCATCCAACTTACCCGGCTTAAGTAACACGCTATCAGGAATACCTATCTTACCAATGTCGTGCATCGGTGCAGCATCACGCAAGGTTTCCGCGTCTTCATCTGTCATACCCAAAGCTTTGGCTAATATTTCGCAATAATGACTCATGCGCATAACGTGCATGCCCGTTTCATTGTCTTTGAATTCAGCCGCCCTACCCAAGATATTCAGAGTCTCTAACTTGCCAAGATTGATCTCTTGGGTTTTCTCTTTAACTTGGCTGAACAAGGCGCGTTGTTGGTCATACAACGCAATATGTGTCTTCACACGCTGGAGAGCGATTTCAGGGGTAATCGGTTTCGTTAAATAATCAACGGCGCCTAAAGATAACCCTTTCACTTCGGCTTCAGGATCCATTTTGGCGGTCACAAATATAATCGGTATATGCGCGGTATTAGGTTGAGCTTTTAGCTGACTGCATACCTCGTAGCCATCGATGTCAGGCATCATGATATCGAGAAGGATTAAGTCAGGCTGTGGCACCATCTTCGCTATCTTGATGCCAATGGTGCCGTTAATGGCTACCTTTACTTGGTAGGTATCTTTGAGTATTGCAGTTAACACATCCAAGTTACTTGGCGTGTCATCTACTACTAACACTATTGGTTTACGACTCATTGATGCCTCGTATAAAAATCAAACAGTTATAATCATAGTGTAGATGGCTTTTCG
The DNA here is from genome assembly GCF_026241515.1 of Vibrio sp. 14G-20. Lineage (GTDB taxonomy): Bacteria > Pseudomonadota > Gammaproteobacteria > Enterobacterales > Vibrionaceae > Vibrio. Next base: position 29,823 of record NZ_JAPHPW010000030.1, on the reverse strand, counting down.
CACCACTCAACATGAAAATGACAAATGATTGTTAAAAATGAAGAGTAGATCTTCGAGTGACATCAAACTAACGGTGGGCTCATATGCATGTCAGAAACTCGGCGGACAATGTTTGAACAATTCACAGTTAGATTCAATTGTTCACCCTGTATGCAACTCACCTAACAGCAACAGAATAGTTAAGGAGCACCCCTTGAATACGCGGCGCACGTTAACCCTTATTTGATGAACATGGCTGCATTCATCAATTCAAAATCGGCTTAATTCTGTGAAGTTTTCTTATCAGAATAAACGCATTCAGATAAACCTTTTCTATTTATTTCCATTTGAAATTAGGTTTAATAAAACTGAAATATTCAATTAATAGTCTCCAGTTCGACAACTTAATAAGTCTAGTCATATTTTACTGAGCTTGAATAATCACAAATGTTTTACTTGAACACTAAAACCCCTTTATTCAAACACCGACATTATTCGAACGAATAATAGATTAACTGGAGATATACCGTGAAATTGATTAAATCTACACTATTGTCGTCTTTATTGGTTGCGGCAACTTTTAACGTTTCTGCGAACACGACGATCAATGGTGCAGGTGCTACCTTCCCTCATCCAATCTACGCAAAGTGGGCTGAGCAATACCAACAAGCAACTGGTATTCAAATCAACTACCAAGCGATTGGCTCGGGCGGTGGCATTCGTCAAATCACAGCTAAAACCGTTGATTTCGGTGCAACAGATGCACCACTAACAATTGATGAACTCAACAAGGAAGAGATGATTCAGTTCCCAATGGTGATGGGAGCAATCGTACCGGTTGTAAACATCCCTGGCATTGAAGCAGGTGAAATGAAACTAACAGGTGAAGTCCTCGCGGATATTTACCTAGGCAAAATTGATAATTGGAACAGTGAAGAAATCGCTGAGTTAAACAGTGATCTTAACCTTCCTTCTCAACCAATTTACGTTGTCCACCGTTCAGATGGTTCTGGCACGACTTTCAACTTTACTGAGTACCTTTCTCAAGTAAACGAAGATTGGAAAAACCAAATAGGTGTTGGTAAAGACATCACTTGGCCGCGTCAGGCAACGACCATCGGCGGTAATGGTAATGCTGGTGTTGCTAACTTCGTGAGCCGCACTCGTGGCGCGATCGGCTACGTAGAGTACGCATTCGCGAAGCAAAACGACCTGACTCATACACAAATGGACAGTGCAGAAGGTAAATTCTTGCAACCAACGATGGAGACGTTCCAATCTGCGGCTGCAAATGGTGACTGGGCAAGCGCTCCTGGCTACCACCTTCTACTGAACAACCAACCAGGTGCTGATTCTTGGCCAATGACGGCAGCAACTTTTATCTTGATGCATAAAGATCAAAAAGACGCAGCCAAAGCTCAAGAGATCATTAACTTCTTCAACTGGAGCTATGAGAATGGCGCAGGTGCGGCGGAAGAATTGGATTACATTCCAATGCCTAAAGCCGTAACTAAAATGGTGAATGACACTTGGTCGCAAGAGCTAACTACCGATGGCAAAGCCATTCTTAATTAATCGATGAATTCGTTCATTGAAACTAATATCAACTTTTAATTGAGACCCAATACCGCCAGTTGTGATTTTTATTGAATATATCTTCTTTGAAATAGCTTGTCTGAAAGATCTTCTTTGGAAAAGCTTCTATGCAAGAGTTTCCATGAAAGAGCTGCTGGCGGTATTTATCTTACCTATGAATAAAACAATGACTATTAAAAGACTAGATGGTGATTCAATTTTTGAAAAATTGAGTTTCACTTCTTCTATTCTTATTTTTATTGCACTAACTGGCATTATCATTTCTTTAATTGATGGCGGTTGGAAAGCATTTTCTGAATTTGGTCCTGGCTTTGTTTTTAACAATGTCTGGGATCCTATTAACAGCAACTTCGGTGCAGCCTCTGCGATTTACGGCACACTGGTTACTTCCTTCATCGCAATATGTATAGCGGTTCCAGTTGCCTTAGGCACTGCAATCTTTTTAGCTGAATTAGCACCCAAGTGGATCAGCAGCCCCGTGAGCAAGGCGATTGAACTACTAGCGGCAATTCCGAGCATCATTTACGGCATGTGGGGCTTGTTTGTTTTTGCTCCTTGGTTTTCGGAAGGCTTCCAGATGTGGGCGCTAACCAACTTATCTGGCATCCCTATTCTTGGTACTTGGTTTAGCGGACCACCTATCGGCATCGGTCTACTGAGTGCTGGCATCATCTTATCATTCATGATCTTACCTATCATGACGGCGCTAACTCGTGACGCACTTCGCTCAATACCCGATGTTCTGCGTGAAGCAGCTTACGGTGTTGGTGCCACGCCCTTTGAAGTGATCACTAAAGTGCTACTTCCTAAAGTAAAAAGCGCCGTCGCAAGCGCAGGTATCTTAGGTTTAGGACGTGCTCTTGGTGAAACCATGGCAGTAGCATTTGTTATCGGTGGTGCAAACCGAATCGAGACCTCACTGTTTATGCCTGCGAGCTCTATTTCGTCGACCATTGCTCAGCAATTTAATGAAGCGACTAATGAAGTTCACATCTCTTCGTTAATCGCACTAGGGCTAGTGTTATTTGCGATCACTTTCGTTGTTATGGGCGCTGCCCGTTACCTGTTGAAAAGAGGTAAAGCATGAACCTAAGAAAGTTTAAGAATGGCCTGTTCTATGCGTTTTGTATTGCCGCAACCGCAACGGGGCTTATCGTGTTATCGAGTATTCTTTACACCCTAATCGGGGAAGGAATCAAAGGACTAAAATGGAGTCTGTTTACGGAACTGACCCCTGCTCCGGGCAGTGAAGGCGGCCTAAAAAACGCAATTTACGGCAGCTTGATTTTAACCGGGATGGGCATCGCGATTGCGGCTCCACTGGGTGTGCTTGCAGGTACTTGGTTATCTGAGGCGCCTAAAGAGAATAAAACCGCTGAAACTCTGCGCTTCCTTAATGGGATGCTAGTGAGCGCGCCGTCTATTCTGGTTGGCTTGTTCATCTACGCAGTGATTGTGGTTCCAATGGGTTCTTACTCGGCATGGGCAGGCGCTATCGCGTTAGCTATTTTGGCTTTGCCTGTGATCATATCTTCAACCGAAGAGATGTTACGTCTGGTACCACCAACGCTCAAAGAGGCAGGCAGTGGTTTGGGCGCGCCGAAATGGCGAGTGATCACTAAGCTCAGCTACCGCGCTGCCGGTCCGGGCATCGTGACGGCTATTTTATTGTCTATCGCACGAATATCAGGAGAGACAGCTCCCCTGCTTTTCACAGCGTTAAACAGCAGCTTCATGACCACAGATATGGGCGCACCGATGGCGAACCTGCCAGTGACGATTTACCAATTTGCGATGAGCCCTTATTCATCGTGGCAAGAATTAGCGTGGGCTGGTGCCCTTCTAATTACTTCATTCATTCTATTTATCAACATCCTAGCGACAAGCTTGCCTAAATACCTGAAAGCGAGAAAAGCATAATGACTGCAATGACTAACTCATTAGTAAACGACAACTCTTTCTCAAAAGGTCTTGATACCCTGTCTACCGAGGCAGCGAATGACCAAGCAATGACTTGTCGCATGCAAATTGAAGACCTGAGCTTCTTCTACAACAAGAATCTACCAGCGTCTCTAAAGAACATCACCATGCCGATTTACAACAACAAGGTAACGGCGCTTATCGGCCCATCAGGTTGTGGTAAATCAACGCTATTGCGAACCATGAATCGCATTTACGATTTGTATCGCACTCAATATGCAGAAGGCGACATTCTGCTTGATGATGAAAGCATTCTAGGTTCTATCGACCTCAATGAATTACGTTCAAAAGTAGGAATGGTTTTCCAAAAGCCAACGCCGTTCCCAATGTCTATTTACGAGAACATGGCCTTTGGTCTGAAGCTTAAAGGTGGCTTTAGCAAGGATGAAATCGATACTCAAATCGAGAAAGCATTGAAGCGTGCACACCTATGGGAAGAAGTGAAAGACAAGATGAATGCCGACGCGATGGGTTTATCGGGCGGACAGCAACAACGTTTGTGTATCGCGCGCACTATAGCTTTGCAACCTGAGGTAATCCTAATGGATGAGCCGACGTCTGCACTCGACCCAATAGCGACCGCGGCGATTGAAGAGCTCATTACCGAGCTTCGTGAGAAGTACACCATCGTTATCGTGACTCACAACATGCAACAAGCGATGCGTATCTCTGACCACACAGGCTTCATGTATCTTGGCGAGTTAATCGAGTTTGGTGAGACAGAACAGATATTCAAAGCGCCGAAACATGACCGCACACAGCGTTATATTTCGGGTGACTTCGGTTAATCGAGCTTTCGGTCATTAAAATGCGTTAGCAAAAGATCCGATAACGAGAAACAAAAAGAGCTCCTCATGCGGGAGCTCTTTCTTTTCTGTAGCTAAATACTAATAAGTCTAACGACCTGAGTAATACATACAGATTCGAACGCCATCGAACTCGCGAATCTCAAATGGGATCTCGTAGATCGATTCCATCACTGATTTTTCAACCACTTCCGAAACCTTACCCGACTTAACCACTTGACCTTTTTTCATCGCGACGATGTTATCTGAGTAACAAGAAGCAAAGTTGATGTCGTGGATTACAATAACGACCGCTTTATTAAACTCATGCGCTAAACGACGCAGCGTCTGCATGATCTCTACAGAGTGTTTAATATCTAGGTTGTTCAGAGGTTCATCTAAGAACACATAGTCTGTATCTTGCGCCACAACCATGGCGATGAACGCCATTTGACGCTGACCGCCACTCAACTCATCAAGGTATTTGTTTTGAATATCAGTAATACCAAGGTGCTCTAGTGCAGTATCAACGATCTTATGATCTTCGTCTTTTAAGCGACCTTGTGAATGGGGGAAGCGACCAAAACACACCAATTCGCGAATCGTAAATCGCATATTGATGTTGTTCGACTGTCTCAATACCGCAAGGTGCTTAGCCAGCTCTTTGGTATCCCATTCAGCCAGTAGCTTGTCGCCAATAATGACTTCACCAGCATCACTGTCTGTTAAGCGACTTGCCATTGAAAGCAGTGTACTTTTACCCGCACCATTTGGGCCAATAATAGAAGTCACTTCCCCTTTCGGGAACATAGCGCTGGCATCATCCACCACGAGTGATTTGCCATACTTCTTACTTAAACCTGTTAATTTAATCACTACTTACTACCTTTACTGAATTCTGGTGCGTAACAACAAGAACATAAAATACAAACCGCCGACCAAGTTAATGATCACACTCACTGTGGTTTCAAATGACATCACTTTTTCGATGAACCATTGGCCAGAAACGAGCAACACCACTGCCAATAAGCTGCTAGCGATGATAAGAGTACGGTGCTGATAAGAGCTGAATATCTGACGAGCCAAACTCACGGTGATCAAGCCGAAGAAAAGCACCGGGCCAACCAAGGCTGTAGATACTGCCACCATCACTGACACAATCACCAAGGTAATCTGGGTCAGTCGCTTAGTGTTCACGCCTAAGCTTGTCGCGTTGTCGACACCAAGCCAAAGCACATCAAGCTTAGGCGCCAACACCCATAATCCCAATAAGCTCAAACCTAACGGAACAAGGCTGAGGTAGACCAGTTCACCTTTCACGTTATTGAAGCTTGCGAACATCACATTCTGCAGCACCGCAAACTCGTTAGGATCAATCAACATCGCCAAGAAGTTAGACAAACTCGAGAATACGCTGCCACACACGATACCAATCAGCAGAAGTGTGAATACGTTGTTTCGCTTGCTCTTAAAGTAGAAGTGAAACAGAGCGAAAGAGAACAAGATCATCACAGTCACAGACATCGAAAAGTTTGCGATGGAATCAATTACCCAGAAGCTCGTACTGCCAAATACAAACAGAAGCACCGTTTGAACCAGCATGTATAAGCTATCAAAGCCCAAGATGGATGGGGTTAAAATTCGATTATTAGTGATGGTTTGGAAAACCAATGACGACGCAGAGATAGCCACCGCAGCTAACACAATCGACAATAGTTTTGGTAGTCGCAAAGACAGGAAGAACTCGTAGTTATCCCACGTAAGCCCCTGCCCCACAAAAACCGCGGTCATACCCAAAGACGCGATAGCCAGAATCGCAATTTTTACTGAATCACGCATTCGACTTGTCTCTCATGATTAGGTAGATAAAAATCAAACCACCAAAGATGCTGATTACCATTGAGATTGGAATCTCATAAGGGAAGATAACGATTCGCGCTAACAAGTCACAAGCTAACACCAAGATCACGCCCCAGTAGGCTGTCCAAGGCAGAATCTTCTTCATGTTATCGCCCATCATCAGCGACACGATATTCGGCACGATAAGGCCAAGGAATGGAATAACACCAACAATCATCACCACAGAAGAAGCACAGATAGCGACAAGAGCCACGCCAATGAAAACGATCTTCTGGTAATTCAAGCCGATGTTTTTCGCGAAGCTCTCACCGATGCTCGCCGCACTGAACTGGCTCGCAAAATAGTAAGCCAGCACACAAGCAGGCACTGCGAGATAAAGGATTTCATAGCTGCCCTGCAACACGCTCGCAAAGTTCGCCATCGTCCATGCAGACATGGTTTGTACTAAGTCGTACTTATAAGCAATGAAGGTTGTTAAAGACGAGACAACGTTGCCGTACATTATGCCAATCAAAGGCACCAAAACCGCATTTTTGAACTTTAGATGTTGTAAGAAACGCACCAACAACATGGTCCCGAAAACGGCAAACGCGAAAATAAAGCCTAAGTAGCTCCATTGTGCTGCGTTACCTAGAACTAGAATACCGACGATGTAACCCAGCATGGCACAGTCAATGGTCCCCATAGTCGAAGGTGCGGCAAACTTGTTCTGTACGATCTGCTGCATGATCAAGCCTGCGACACTCAAACCAGCGCCAGCAAGCACAATCGCGAACAACCTAGGAATCCGACTAACAATATAAATAGAGTTGGCGTGTTGGTTGCCATTGAAAAAGTCACTAAAACTGATTTCAGCGACTCCAATCATCAATGACGCAATGCATAACACAACAAGAAATACAGCAGCTGCAATGGGTTTCAACATAGAAATAATACTAAAGGTAGGTCTCGGGTAGCCCGTATGAAAAGTGAAAAGGGCTTATAAGAACACTCTTATAAGCCCAAAAATCTGATGATGAGTAACTATTGAATAGTACGTTCAACATCACCAAGCATTCTGTGAATCGCAGTGACACCACCGCCTGCCAGATACCAAGCACTTGAATCAAGGTAAACGATGTTACCTTGTTGCGCTGCAGGTGTTGCCGCAACTAATGGGTTATCAAACAGTTGTTGTGCGCGTCCTTCAGATCGGCCAATCGCTTTTTCGCGGTCAAGAACGTAAAGCACTTCAGGTTTCGCATCAGCAATGTATTCAAAAGAGATTAGATTGCCGTGTGTTCCTTTGATCGGAGCCACTGTTGCACTCTTTGACTCAACGAAGCCAAAATCATCAAAGATGATTGAGAAACGGCTGCCTTTGTTGAACATAGCAATGTTGTTGCCGTTGTTCATTAGCATCATGGCTGAAGTTTCGTTAGACGCCACTTTGTCGTTTATCGCAGTGATCGAAGTTTGAGTCTCTTTAATGATCGCTTCGACCTCAGCTTGCTTACCAAAAATGTCGCCTAGCGCGCGCCAGTTTTGTTGAGCGTCAGCCCAGTACTTATCACCTTCGATAGAGAACATGACCGTAGGAGCGATCTGTGTTAGTTGGTCGTAAACCTTAAGCATGCGGTTTTCCGCAATGATGATGTCTGGTTTCAACATGTAGATAGCTTCAAAATCAGGTTCGCTTAATGAGCCTGTATTTGCTGTCGTTTCTTTGTATAAAGCGAGGTAATCAGGCAGCAAGCTATGAGGCGCGCCAACTGGTTGCACACCAATTTGATCTAGCACGTCTAAGCTACCATGGCCAAGAACCACCACTCGCTGTGGTACTTCAGTAAACTGCGCTGTGCCTTTTACATGCTCAATGGTGACCGTTTCCGCTTGTGCGGTCATCATGAATGATGATGCTAGAACGATGGCAAGCCCGCTAAATAACTGGCGAACTGAATTGATTGTTTTCTTCATGTTTCTTCCTTTGCCATTGATACAAACCACTACTCATGACAATGAAAGTCACATCACTCATAGACGAGCATGGGGCGTACACAACTGCTAAATAACGATAATTTAAAGTCTGTCATTGATTTGACAACAAACTTGTAACGCAAGTGAGAATTATTATCAATTATATTTGCACTAAATTGGCGACACAACAACTTTATTATTCAGAAATGTAAAAGTGAGTATTCATGTTTTGCGTAGTCAAGAAAAGTATTAGGAATCAGAAATAGAAAAAGACACGAAAAGGAAAATAATTATCAATCTGGAGAGGACATTTGATGGCAAAAAGTGACCTAAAGACCTGCAATCACGGCACTTGACCCAAAGTTACGATTTGTAATTTACAATGTAAAGATGATATATAACAGCCACTTAATCATTAGTAAATTTACTGCTTTAATTTAAACCACTAATGATAATGAATACGAACAGACGCAAAGCCAAGTCTAGTCACATATCAAGGCAAGTCCCCCTGCTCTTCGCTCATTTACCCTTCAGTAAGCGATGACAAATCACTCAAAAATATTTTTAAATCTAATTGAAAATAGGGTTGTAATTTTAAAAACTAGGCGTATAGTTCGCCACCTGGCTCTAATCTATAGAGCTGTTAATGCTAAAGTAAGTCCAAGTTCCACATAGACAGTTCTCGATTCCCTCGTTACACCATCTCTGCGTCAGCTTTCACCCAGATAGTCATTCAATAGCTTTTAAATTCGATCCTACTACCGATCTATCGTCATTTGCTCTTTTATCAGCGAAGTCAGAATAGATCGATCACTTAAATACAAATTTAATAAACACAAGGCACAGTTATGTCACGTAGAACAACACGACAAACCCATTGGTACCAACTATCACGCGAAAAAACAGTCAATAAACTAAAAGGTAATAAATGCTCAAGATTAAAATAGACTTACACAAAGAAGAGATTTCATGGGTCACCGAGATTCGACAACTCAATAGCGATATACTCCACCGCCACATATTGCCCAAGCTACAACATCATAGTTATCTCATCGACTTTGAATTTAATGAACGAGAAAGCATCGGAACTATCGTTTCAGGCAACGGAAACACCCTAGGACATTTCACAGTCCTATAGCATTTCCCAAAGGCGACAAAAAGAAACATCGCCTAGCTCCAAAGATATAAAAGATGTCACCCTCAATTCGCTCTAGCAGAACAAAATAGAGTAGAAGTAAAACAGATCAGAAACCTAGCCCTTTTTGCATTTCACACGCGGCTAACGCTAGCTAGGTTATCGTGCTTCTATTGAAACCAACTTATATCAAACTCTGAATCACCATTGAGTCATTATCAGTGCATTCATGGACTAAAAAGTTAACGGCATAGACCTTAACTTCTGATCCAAAGTATATAAGTGTTCTGCAGCTTGCATGTGTTGAGGGTAATCACTGAACTTCTCACGATTTTCCTCATTCATCTTACATGTCTCATCCACCAGCATTAACTTCCAATACAGCTTTGTTGTATGCAGCATCGCCAGTAAAGGTTTGAACACCTCTTTCTCATAAGCTTGAATCAACTCTTCAATCAACTCGTCACGTTCGTCTTCGCTTGCGATTGAACCTTCGGTTACCGACAACACTTTTTGATACTTCAGGTTTTGTTGCAGCTTATCCATGACCGTTTGGTTTTCTTCCGCTAACTCAACAAGCTTCGACTTAATGATGTTTACCCAATTCGCTTGGCTCAGTACTGCCTCATCAACACTCTGAAAATCTTCACGGATTTGACGCTCAACGTCTTTCTGAGCTTTCTTTAAAACAGCGCGCACCTTTTGAAAAGGCAGCTGAAATTCCTTACTTAGCTCGATAATCAGTTTATGAAAACCACCATTGGGTAGGTGTAAGTTTTCTTTAAACGTCGCCATTGCGGCTTCTTGCTGTTCTGTAAGGTTGCTCATTCTCTTTCCTAATTCTTTATAACTCGCGGTGCTGAACCCGAGATCATACCATTATTAACCACAGTTTTTCGGTTACTTCAGGCGCTAACCCTAGGTAGACGCTTAAATTCACTCAGCACATTCTCATTCGGCTAATTTTTAGACCACATGGCATTAAATGGTAAGTTCCGAACGGCGAATATTCGTACATTACGCACTAAGGGTATACAGCCAGACAGGAGTCTTTACTTATATATGCAAAATAACAGCGAGAAGTGAGAGATCATCATGACCTATTCAGAATACAAAGAATCCGATTTACATAAGTGCGTGAGCATTGCTGGTGAAGCAACGGTCTCTATTGCCAAGTTTGTCTTTAAAGCCACCACCCTTTTGTTCCGATTTTTCCGTTGGCTTGCGGTGAAGACTTATAACTATGTCATGAAGTAACCGCTGTTATTATCACGACTCTTCCTTTCAAAACATTAAGCGCGCCCTTTTAGGTCGCGCTTTTTTTATGTCCGTATTTCCCGTAGTTAAGTTTCCCATAACCAAAATCTGATACTTGAAATGCGTGACCATTTTATATCGCCAATGGCGTTAAATGGTAAAACTGACCATCGAATAAAAACCATACTACACCTGTTCCAACGAAACAGACTTCTAACTTATACAGGTACTAAAATGAAAAAGATTGCACTTAAAATTGTAGGACTAACGGTTTTGGCTTCTGCGCTAACTGGTTGTATCGGCAGTAACGCCGTAACAGGGAAAGTGATGAAATTTAACGTTGAAGTTGTCGATAACCGCTATGCTCGTGCAGGTGTAAACTTCTTATTAGCGCCTGTGTACGGTATTACCACAGCAGCCGACTACGTAGTATTCAACTCACTTGAATTCTGGACGGGTAAAAACCCAATCAGCGGCGCACCACACGTGTTCGATACAAAAACAGACACACACTTTAAGGTTAATGATGAACTTGACCCAAGCCTAAAAGAGGCTCCTGTCGGCCCAATCTCAAACAACCGCACTATCGAGACTGGTGAGATGATTAAGATTGATGAAAATACTATCCAAATGGATATCGTCTATACAAGTGGTGAAACCGCAACGCTGACTGGTATCAAAGAAGGTCAGAACGTAACTTACTACATGGACGGTCAGTTAGTGTCTCAAACGACTATCGCTGAGCTAGAGAAGATACAAGGCTCTGAGGCTTAAGATTCAAAGATCGTACTGAAACTTAAGATTCGTAGCTCATAGCGAGCTCAATTCAAAGCTACGTTCGACTTTGAACAGTTTAAATCAGAAGAAGCCCGGCGATTGCCGGGCTTCTTTGTATCTGCTCGATTAGGACTGAGATTGCGCAAGTCGAATACTCACCAAGCTTGCCACCATAATCGCTAAGTAAAAACTGCCAATGATCGACTCCATAAACACAAAGAACTGAGCAATAGGCAAAGCAGGTGAAATGTCACCATAGCCCACCGTAGTCAAAGTGATGAAGCTGAAATACATCGCATTGAACAGATTAGTTAGCCAAATTTGTTCTTCTAAGCCATTAAATGCATTCGGAAAGATCTCTAAAATCAACAAGTAGATGGTCGACCAAGCAAACCCCAACAACAGATAAATACAGATAGATCCAATGATGTGATTGGGTGTGACTGTTTTCGCTTGTATCACCTGCCTTAACGCCGAATAGATATGTGAAAACAGAAAGATGGCCAACGCAGTTAAAGTAACAATCGATAGGTTGTAGCCTTCTAAGAAAGAAAACACACCCGATACCGACGCTGTAATCAACAACAACCCATACCAAGAGCGATACAGAGAACGCTCTTTATGAATGCCGACAATCGAAACCGCTAAGGTAATAATGATCAAAAATAGAATCGTTTTTTGGCCTTGCGGGTAAAACTGCTGCATCACCGCGCAACCAAAAAACAACACCAACAGTGCATAGAATAAGAAGTAGAAGTTGTCGTCTTTCGAGACTGCCTTCATCTATTTCTCCTCTATCTCTGCTTTGTTTTCTTCGGCTTCTTCTTGGTTTTTATCTTCAAGTCCAAGCCACGCCATCATCAGTTCATAGGTCAAACTCAGAATCACAGCACCAACAAACAAACCGACAATGCCTGACATCGCCATTCCGCCCAGCGCACCCAATAAAATAACCAGCATAGGAATATGAGAGCCGCGGCTTAGCAGTACAGGTTTCAAGATAGCGTCACTGCCACTCACCAAAATACACCACACTAAGAACAAACTTGCCGCCAACGTCGATTCAACACTGAACATGTAGATAATGGCTGGTAACAGAGCAAGAATCGGTGGAAGTTGGATGATTGCAATTAACAATACCGCCAGCGCCCAAAACGCTGCAGCAGGCACGCCCGCAATCACCAAACCAACAGCCGACATCATAGATTGAATCACAGCAACACCGATGACACCTTGTACAACACTACGAACGGTCGATTTAGAAAGCTGTACTAGCTCTTCACCTTTGCCGTCCGTTAAGCGCGCCACCAAGTGAGTCACACCCGTTTGGCATTTATCGGCATTACTCATGAACGCACCAGCAATGATGGTTGAGATGATAAATTGAATGAAACCACCGCCCAATGAACCCAGAATCGACGCTGCTTTGGTCGCGAATATCTTCAGCTCTTCCGCATACTTGATGAACACACTTTCTATATTGGACGAAGCGTGAACCAAGGCCGCATAGACTTTTTCACCAATCAACGGAATGTCTTGCAAAGATTCTTTCGGTTTAGGCAGAGACAAAGTGCCATCTTGTAGCCCTGTCATTAGATCTGATGCACTGGTGTAAATACCAGATGACAGCGCCACCAACGGAATCAGCAGCAACAACACACCAATAAAGCTCAGTAATGCACTGGCTTTGCCTTTCGACATCCCGGTTTTATTTGAAATCGCCACTGCCACCGGGTAAAGCGCAGTCGCAATGATTGCACCCCACACAACCAACAGAATGAATGGGCGTAGAATTGAAAAACACCAATAGACGAGCATGGCAATGGCTGCAATTTTTATTGCGGCATCAATCGCCTGTTTTGAAAAATCATCGGTTAACTTCATGAGACGTCCTTGTTAGGGCAAAAATTAGGGCTGATTTTGTAGAAACTTCCAATTCCTAGTTTCAAGGAAGAGTGAAGCCAAAATCATATAAACTCCAATTAACACTAATTGGAATATACGTATGAATGTGTTGCTGTCGATATCGCCTGAGCTCATCAATGTGCTTCCTACTAGTACCAATAAAGTACTGAATGCAGTGGCGAAAATCGGTGCTTTTTCTGGAACGGTATAGATCTTGGTGGCCATAAGAATGGCGATAAGTCCTATAAATAAAGAATAGAAGACAATATTGGGAACAATAGAAAGGATTGAAAAAGCTGCAATCGCTAGTAAGCCTCCAATACCATTACTGATCACAAGAAATGCGCTCAGCTTTACAGACTTTTCCGACGTGATCATTAACGACAACAAAGCGATAAACATCATGGTTAACAAGGCTTCAGATATCTGAAAGATAAAGAAAAAGCACACCACAGGGTAAGAGATAATCATCGCCCTAAAGGCTGCATACCAACGTTGTTTCTTTTCGAGTGGCGCAGCAGCGAAGCCTGAAAACTCCGATTTAGGTTCAGGAAAGAACACGTGTACTAACGCAAAGATCATCACTGAAACCACACCCGATGTTGCCAAACCAGATGCCAGCAATACCGAAACACCCGGATTATCGATGGCCATGAATGGCAGCATCAACACGGCAATCAGCAGTATGGTGGCGAACAGATTCCACTTAGGGTCAACAAACAAGTAGTAGCCCCACAGCATCATCAGCCCTACTAAAACCAATAGCGGGATTGGATAATGGGTAATACCACGAGACAGCAACAAACCGAGCGCCATGGTGGCAACCACCGCCAACAACAGTTCGTAGACGGTTTCTTTGTGCAGATTAGGTTTATCGATTAAAAACTTAGCGGTGAACACTGGCGCAACGAACGCAAGTGGCCAGTTAATCCACGCCGCCAAAAATACAGCCAACGTAACCCCGACGGTATACCGCAGGATCCGTTGCTGTGTTTGTTGGTCGAGTACGGGCTTATCGGACATAAGACAACACGCTAATAAATCGAATCCAAAGCTTGCCTATCGCATTGAAAACAAAGTTATCGCCGCTATAAACAATCACATCTGCCTGACCGCCTACACGTAACATGCCTTGCATGGTGTCACGCTCAAATTCGATGGTGATTGGTAGCATTTGAGTTTGGCGTAACCAGCCCGTTTGTTGGCTAGCTTGAGCAAGTTTACCCGCTTGATCGTTCTGTCCCCAGTCAACACCCCAATCGATGCTGCTGACACGGCCTTTGACAATTTGACCCGGAGCAAAATCAAGCGCGACTTCCACTTCATCACCCACCGCAACATTACCTAAGCTGTTCTCACGATAATAAGCTTCGATCCAGATGTCTTCTGTTGATACAAACGTCATGATCGCTTGTCCTGCAGAAGCATAGAAGCCTTCAGAAAGGCTAAAGTTAGAAACACCGCCTTGAGTCGGTGCTTTGATAACGGTACGTTCAAGGTTTAGCTGAGCCTGTTCCAGCGCCAATAACGCCGCTTTCACTTGGCTGTTTTCCTCGCCCTCTTTACCCATCTGCTGCTTGGCACGCTCCAGATCCGCTTCAGCGTTAGTCACGCCAGCGCGAGAAGTTGCTAACGCCGCTCTCGCCTCATCAGCATCTGATTTAGACATCACGCCTTTTTCTGCCATTTCCAACACACGTTTCGCTTGAAGCTGAGTGTTTTGTTTCTCAACCAGAGCAGAAGTTAATTTGGCTTGTGCAGAAGCGATGTTGGCGGTTTGAGCTCCAACATTCTGCCCTGCAATCTCAAGATTTTGCTCGGCTTGTTGCACCGCAATTCGGTAATCAGATTCATCAAGAATCGCGAGTGTGTCACCTTGATTAACTAATTGATTCGGCTTAACTAAGATATCAAGCACTTTGCCTGACACTTCAGGCTTAATAGGAACGATGTAACCCTTCACGCGGGCATTATCGGTGATGGGTATAATTCGATCAGCAACAATACTGAACAGCAGCGTGAATGCCACAAACCCAAGCAGGTAGTTGGTTACCTTTCTTACCTTATCCTTGCCATTCTCTGGTTGGCTACTTTCTTCATTGTCGTCTTGCTTGTTCCCTTTAACTTCAGACATGGAACTCCCTTCTAAATAACTAACATCAACAAAATTAATACTTTAAAAATAAACCCGGCGATGGAAAACTCAAGTAAATAGAGTTAGATTTACTAAACAAAGTGTCGTAAATGATATGCACGTCCAATTATGTATCAATGCACAAGGATTGATTGATCATGGCCAACAGCTCTTATCAAGTACCCGTTATACAAACCAGTTACGCCAAGATCTTAGTCCAAATTTTTACTGACTATGGATTAGACCTACACAAGCTGCTCGAAGACTCGGGCCTACCACCTGATCTTATTGAGTCAGAAAGTGACTTTGTGCCGTCGGAATCCATCAAACGATTGATTTATCTGACCTCATCGCAATTGGGCGTTTCCCGATTTACGGATGTACTTGGCCTTGCTTTTAGACGAAGAATCATCCCATACGTCTTGCATCAATTTACTGAGTTCGAAACCATTGGCGACTCGTTAAAACACATCAACACGATCTTCTCTTATGACTCGCCGGGCAGTAGCATCGATTTCGTTGTTGAACACGGCCAAAGCTGGTTTTGTCGAACGTCACCTGATGAGCCTTCGTCGATGTTCCAGTGGGGCGAAGTATTTGCCATCACCTACATCATTGAGCTAATCACGATTCTGTCTCACTCACCTTGGCAACCTACCAAGATACGTTTGCAAGGACATGACACCGACATCGTCAAAACGCTGGTTCCAAGCAATTGCCAACTGTTCATCGACCACAGTTCAACCGCGGTGATGATCCCTGATGAGATCCTACAGCTACCCATTCGCCTGACTGCCAAAGACTTAAGCAACAAGCCCGCGATCATAGAGTGGCACACCAGCTTTACCGACAGTGTTTACGAGTTACTTAAGCCTTATATGAAAGAGCAAGACCTCTCACTTGAAGAGGCCGCGGAGCTGCTTAATTTCTCGGTAAGAACCTTTCAACGTAAGCTTAAAAACGAAAACACCACCTACCGAAAGATCAAAGAGAACCTGATGTTCTCTGTCGCCTGTGAGCTGATGGAAGAAGGTCATACGCTGACTTACATCTCTAGCCAACTGGGTTACACCAACATCTCGCATTTCTCTAGAGCCTTTAAGCGGGTATCTGGACTTACTCCGAAGATTTACCAACGCTCGATATCGGCTTAGGCATCGTTAAGTTCGTTAGCTAAATAGATTACCCAAGCACAATCGGTGCAGGGATGCCTGAACTCGAACTACACACTCGATTTCGACCATTCCCTTTGGCACGATACAGCGCCCTATCCGCACTGCGATAGGTCGCTTCAGCTTGCGCTTGTATTTCAGACACACCGCTGCTCACGGTTAGGTTCAAGGTCGTGCCTTTGGTAATCACTTCTTTCAATCGATACATGGCTTCAAAAGCATCTGCCAAGTTGGTTTCTGGCATTAAGATGGCAAACTCTTCACCACCAACGCGTGCCACGATGTCGGTATCTCGGCTGTTGTTTCTCAATAGTTCTGCAACCTCTTTAAGTGCCGCGTCACCTTGATCATGGCCGTGATTATCGTTAATGGATTTAAAGTGGTCCAAGTCGATCAGCGCAAGACAAGAATGCGTGTAACCGTAACGCTCCGCGAGGTTTGAATAGTGGTTTAGATCTTTATCGAAACGGCGTCGATTCCAGCACCCTGTGAGCGAGTCTGTTTCCACCAGCATTCTTAATCGACGCTCTAAGATCTTACGTCGGCTAATATCGGTAAAAGTGACCACGTATTTTTCATTGTGTGGCAGCAATTCGGTAAGCTTTTCGACAACCACGTTGACCGTGAAGTGTTCACCAAGTCGGCTGACACCACTCAACTCACCTTTCCACCTGTGGTTTTGCTTAAGCGAGGTAGCAATGGTCGAGATCAAGCTGCTGTTGTTCATAAAGCAGAGGTCTGAAATAGGACGTGCTTCGACTTGGTCAAACGCATAACCAGAGACTCTAGAAAACTGCTGATTGACTTGAATTATTCGTAATTGACTGTCGAGGATAATAAAACCGGCAACACCATCAATGATCGCCTCAGACAAGCTGTTCTGGCTTTGAGTCATTTCATGTCGATACAGGCGTGCGGTGATCAGTGTGCTAAGAAGGAACAACGCGCACACAGAAAAAACCATAGCTGCGGTAGAAGCAATGCTCAGCAACCACAAGCTAACCAACGTATTTAGGACAAGTGCAGACACCACGTATAACGGGGCTCTACGGTCAAAATTCAACTTGTTCATAATGTGCTCGGGTGATGGACAGAGCGCTATGATGACTAAGTTTTATAAACAATATTTACCATTTTACGACACATACAAATTCAAATTATATGAGTACTTTGAAGATCAACAACTTATGCTAGTTATTGAGTAAGAAGAGCAAACTGCCACCACTGAGCGAGCTGCCGTAATTGAAGTTGATCCCAACACCAAAGTTATCAAAGAAGTAAGAATCGTAAGGCACATCGAACACTAAACCTGCACCAAATTCATAGTAATAGTGGGTATCGAGTGGGTCAGTGAGATCCCCTGCTACGTCGATTCTTCGCAGGTTATAGTGAATCTGAGGGTTCTTTAACGACCAAGCATCCAGTGCCACATTTTGTCTGAATTCAATCTCATTGATAAAGCGCAAACCTTCAGGGTTACCGATATCGCCATCATTGGCTTCCCCCCAACCCGTTCCATAGAAATAACGCGCTCTTGATGACACATTCCAACTTCCCCACTCTTGTTTCTGTAGGTATTTGAGTTTGACCGACGGCTCGCCAATCAATGCCCACGCTGAAGTGTTCAGCGCGTATCCATCGAGCTGAGATTGAAAGGCTTGAGAGTAGCTGTTTTTATATTCGTATTTATTGCGGTAGTAGAGCAAGTGAGTGCCTAGACCATAAACGATAGACCAATGTTGGTTTAAATGGCTTTGAGCGCCGAAAAAGCCATACAGGCCCAATACTGAGTCTTTATTCGGGTTAACTTGGCGGTCTGATGTGACATCGGATGAAATCTCAATATCTTGCTCAGAGAGCGCATAAGAGCCTCGCACCGACCAAACCAAATCTAGGTCAGGATCATCGGTTTTAATCACGGAAGAATAAGGAATAGAGCCAACACTGACTTGGCTTCGAGTGTCGATGGTTTTATCGGAGCCAAAACCACTGTCGTTTAAATTAATGAACGAGTTAGGGTCAAAGTCCACAAAACCAATAGAGACGGCATCGCTGTCTGTAAGCGCAATAGAAACGGCGAATATCTTTTCCAAGCGATGTTGAATCAACTCATTGGATGCATAGGCCGAGGAAGAAATAAGGCCCGTTAAAAGTAAAGCAATAGAAGGGGGATATAACGATTGGGGTGAAAGCATTAAGTTGACTCCATTCAAACTTATGCTTCAAGTGTAATTGGTAATTTAACTATTTCAATCAGATAGTTAATAGTGTGGTTGATACCCCTCTCAGTTCCGTTTGTAAGAGTGTCGCCAAATCTATTGAGCCCCAAAGCTCTTCTACGTCTTGGATTCTAAAGTGAATAATCATATGCGCCTCTGTCTAAATTGGAGTCTTATCTTGGATCATTCTTAAAACCCTTACTTACCATAATGCGCCAAACTGACTTTAAGAGCTGTTTCGCATATAAAACAATAAGCGTTTGAAAATTATAAGATTAACTCCTAAGTTTTTTATAACCCTTTACTCAGGAAGAAGTAGATGAGCAATATAGAAAAAGTATATGGATTTAATACGCCCCAACGACTCTTTGTCGGATACACGCTTGCGGTACTCGTCGATTTAACCGTTCTTAATTTTTTTGATGAATACTGGGACTTCGTTAATATCGAGTCATTCACCATCTCATTTGCTGCCGCGATTTTACTACAGCTGTTGCTCAAACTCTCTATCGGCTTAGAACATAAGCTCGCGGATTACTTTAAATCGAAACCGGGCACTGCGCCTAAGATCTACAGAGGCCTGTCTAGCTACGTAATTCTGGTCGGTTCAAAGTTCGTGATGCTAGAAGCGATCAACATCCTATTTGGCGACAAAGTCGATTTCACAGGCCCTTGGAACGGTGTGGTCGCCTTCTTTGCCGTGGTGTTTACGATTCTGGTTGCCGAAGTGATTGTTTCTAAGATCTACTTTGCACTGGATGACACGCAGAAAGCCGAAAAAGCCTAAGTGTCAGATTAGAAAAGATTTAATCGAACTAGAAACAAAAAAGTGAGCCACATGGGCTCACTTTTTACGTTTAGCTTTTAAGTCTAAACAAGATAATGCTTAACGGAATTAGATAAACACTCTCGCTCTAATACCGAATACCCAAGCGCTGCTTTCACTAGAAAACGCAGGATCTTTGATGTACTGAATATCAGGCGTTACTTGAAGGAGATCGCCAAACTGCATGTTGTAGTAGATTTCAGCTGTCCATTGTTCAGTGCTGCCACTTATCGCTTTCGCATCAGCTTCAAAAGAATCACCGTTCACTTCAGCCCAGTTCAGCGCGACACCTAGGTTATTGGTTGGTTTTCCTAATCCGAAATAGCCCATACCAACGGAAATTGATTTATCGTAAAGGGCAACATCCCCTTCTGAGAAACCACCGCGAACAAACGGCATCACTTGCGGAGTCATAAACTGACTCCATGAGAAATTAACGCCTGAGCCACCTTCCGCTGCAATGCTATTACTATGGCGAGTATCGTCACCAAAGTCCCAGAAAGTCACGTGGAAATTATCGGTATAGATCTGCTCCTGCGAAGCCGTCCAACCTAACTCCAATGTCGTAAAATAAGAGGCATCGCTACCAAAAGCGGTATCAAAGCCATCAAAAATGTCATCTGACTTACCCTTTGCATCGGCGATACCACCGACGACATAAAAATTCTCGCCCAACATATGACCCGCAGAAAGAGCAAGTACGCCATCATCTGGCAATCCCATGGCGCCTGAACCTGTCGAGAACGCTAAATTCGTAAAGCCAGACCAAGGGCTTGCCAGAGCGTAAACATCGGCGTAGTTCGTCACGTCCTGCCAACCGACAACGATAGTACCTTTACCATCGTTGATTTTTTGCTTCCAATTTAAGTCCGTAACTCGAAAACCTTGGTCACTGAAAGCTGGCCCTAACAAGCCTACATAACCAATTTGGTCTGAACCTATAAAGCCAAACTCTTTTGGAGAAGTATCGCCATAAGCATGCCTATGTTCCACCTTCCATACCAAGCTCCCTGAGTTCTCTGTGCCATTTCCGAGTAGATGCCATGAACCGTATAGTCGTGCGACGCCTGATGATGCATTAACGCTATCGCCACCAACGCCATCTCCAGAAGTAAGGCCTAAAGCAAAGTAATCCGCGCCAAATGTAAAACCATCCGCAGCAAGCTTTTCACGCCAACCCAGTTGCTGATCTTTTTGCTTTGAAATTGTATTTTCAACCGAATCTGGACCTTCGAAGTTTGCACTATATACCGCAGGGCTCATTGAGGTTGCTAGCACCATTACCGCCATACTTACTTTAGATAATCTTGAATTCATCTTGTCACCAATGCTTTTTGAGTGAGTTCTATTTTATTCATTGCTCACATTGAAAATTGTCATTTGATGACACGGAGCTATTTAAATACTTCCTACAATATATTGGAGCCCACTAAATACACTCGTTAAGGCTGATATTGTTCGATACCGTCCGCTTTCATCGCATATACCGACTGCACGTTTGCTACGCCGTCAGAGTAATTCACATTTTCTTTCGACTGATGCCCAGTTAACTCACCTTCAACCCAAACCGGCGTCATTAAGCTCACTAATTCAATGCCTTGCGGGTAATCTATCAGAACCAGTTGATTCGCAGGAGGAGGTGGTGTGTGGATACAGGCTCCAGCGGAAGGCACTAAGAAGAACTTAGTCACCTTGGTGCCATCCATTTCAATCGGAGTGATATAGCCGGGGATTCGATGCTTACTGCCTACAACCTCATTATTTGGTTTAGAACCTAACGCTTCTCGTTGCTTCATAATCTGCTCACGAGCAACAAACAGCGCTTCAACATCGACGCTCTGCTTTTTGAGCCTTTCTGTTACTTCCACTATTTCCTGTTTTGCTTCGTCACTTGCGACAAAACCGTCTTCACTTTGCGCGTCTTTAAAGCGAGCAATTGTCGCCATATCGAACATCTGATTTCGATCAAGCTTTTGAAATGGGTCTTCGATCAACTCCATGCTTGGAACTAACTCGTCCCAGTATGTAACCTTCACTTCGTTAGCTAGTGATGAAAACGACAAACAGCACAATACAAACAGCGAACAAATTGGCTTCAAAATAACCATGAAACTTTACCTCACAAAAACATCGTAAAACTAAGTTAGGCAGAGGAGGAACTCCCCTACCTAACTATTAAACATCAAACCAAAGATTACATTTCGTCGCGGTATACAACGCCATCTTTCATTACCAATTTAATTGTGTCGATTGTCTTGTATTCAGGGTCAGCGTCAAACCACTCGGCAGTCGCACCTAATACCTTCATGTCTTCCAGTGGGTTACCATCTACCAATAGAATATCTGCAATAGCACCCTTTTCGATAACACCTAACTTGCCTTGAGTTGTGCCTCTAGGACCTGACATCGCTAACATTTCACCAGCTGTAGAAGTCATTTGTTTCAGCACTTCGAAGTTGCTACCAAACGCTTGTGTTCTCCAGTAGATTTCGTAACGGCGAGCTCGCTCGGCATCCGAGTCTGCACCTACATAGTCTGATGCAAAAACAACCTTCACGTTATTTTCAAGTAGGCGTTTACCATAGTCACCGTACTGCTCTTGAAGCTGAGCAACCATAGGAAGTTTTTCTGCCGGCATAAGCGGATTCTTTGCTAGATCTGGTGATAGACCCCACATCTGTGGAACAACGTATCCACCCTCTTTTGCAATTCTCTTCATCGTATCGTCGTTAATAAAGAATCCGTGCTCAAAGGTTTTTACGCCACAATCAAGCAGACGATTTACCGAGCGATCATTAAATGTATGCGCAGCAACATAAGTGTTCCAATCTTTTGCTGCCTCAACGATGGCACAAGTTTCATCTACCGAGTATTGGGTTGTATCAATCGGGTCAAATCGAGATGAACCACCACCACCGGCCATGATCTTTATCTGAGTAGCACCATTGCGTAAGTTCAGTCTTGTCGCTTTGAGTACTTCAGGCACGCCATCGGCTACAGCGCCAATGCCCATTCTTTCGAAATTAGAAATATCCCCTACCGAATTAGGCGTGAAACCGGGATCACTTCTATCACGGAAATCACCGTGACCTGATGTTTGAGAGATGAATGCGCCAGACGGATAAATTCGAGGGCCAACAACATTGCCACTCTCAATTTCGCGAGCTAAACCGAAAGCAGGTCCGCCCATATCACGAACGGTTGTAAAACCATCATCTAGGTAGCGCTTAGCCACTTGCGTTGCATGAATGGAGATGTCAGTGAGATCTTTATTGGTTTCGATATCACCAAAATTATAGTTAATCATAACATGGGCATGGCCATCGATTAAGCCAGGCATTAACGTTTTGCCTTCACCATCGATCACTACAGCATCACCAGCCTCGATCGGGCTCGCAGAGATTTGTTTGATAAGATTGTCTTCGACTAATACATGATGGTCTTCGTACAATTTGTTTTCCGTACCATTGAATACATCGACGTTAGTAAATAGCGTTGATGCTGCATTTGCAGAAAGAGCAAATGAACACGAAAGAGCAACAACAGAGAGCTTTAAGCCTGCATTTTTCATTTTTACACCTTGATTCCGTTTGTTAGTGGCGTCCACTTCCCATAACGATTCCGTAACTACTAATGAGTGTCATGAGGTTTCAAAGGTGTTTTTATTGCTTGCGACATTCGCTAAAAAAATAAAAACAACTTATCCACATTCAATAACTTAGTAGTGATATTGCCAGTATTCAAGGTTGATAAATGGCCATTTGGTGACAATAAATAATTCTGCGTGCAGACTCCAGTTTTTGCTTACTGGCTTTCGCTGTGTTCTTTTCGGTACTGCCTTGGCGTCATGTTCATCTGTCGTTTAAATGCACGAGTGAAATGAGAAGAATCAGAATAGCCCATCTTTGCACCCACTTGAGTGATCGATAAATCCGGTTGTTTGAGCAAATCCAAAACCTGTTCCAACACCATCTCTTCTATCAAAGCTTTGTACACCACCCCTTCATTTTCCAAGCGGCGTTGAATGGTTCTGACATGAATATTCAGAATTTCAGATGCCAAGCTAATAGGCAATTTCCCCATGGTTAGGTAAGGCTTGATCACTAGCTTAAAAGCGCTCAGAAATGAGCTAGGTAAAGGGCTGGCGAGTTCGAGTTCTTGGGGTGCTTTGGGTAACACAATCGGCTCAAGCATGATCTCTTCAGGTATTTCAAACGCAGTCACAGGCCTGTGCGTGTAAAACTGAGCACCGCCCATTTGCGGAAGAGATTGAAAGCAATCGAGGTCGCCACTTTGAATACCGATTTCCGATGGTTTCCAACGGCCTTGCGTCAATACGGAAAGCAGCTCGTTGATAAATATAACCGAAAACAGTTCTGCAAATTTGAACCAAGGCGCATTCGTAAAAGGCTTCTCACGAACAAACCACCATTTGCCACCAGACTGCTTGGTATAAAGGTGCGCGCCATTCGAGACTTGCTTTAATTGCTCGGAAAATTGGTCGAGCGTACTTTTTAGCGAATCCTGATTGCTCAGTTTAGCGACGAACCTAGGGACATAGGTTTGTTTGCAGAAGCTCCACATAAACAGTGCAAATTCTTCTCGTGACGCCGACTCCCCCATAATATTGACCACATTTTTAATGGTGGTCTCAGGGAGGTACTCGTAATGGTCGCTACTGGTGAGAATGTCATTGGGAATTTTGGCACTGCGTAGCAAGGTATAGATTTCACCGTCGATATTTTTGAAAAGCTCAGCAAAAAGCTCGACTTCTTTCTTGTCTACAACCGTCATTTGAGGGGTATTAGGCATCCTTTCCTCTTAATCTGTTCTTTCACGAACTCAAGTTATCACCTTATTTAAGATAGCAGAATAAATGACGATTGACCTAGGCTTACTAACCGAAAACCTCCGCCAAAATGACGTATAAACAATCGGTTAGTAGCCAAACTAGCGTTTACTGATTTGGTAGATTACTGGACTGCCAGATCGGCTCTGCGTACCCAGAATGCTCGAACATGGTCGTAAATCAGATTGAATACAAACGCGTAAATGGTAATAAAAATGGTCACGCCGATATCCATCAAGAACGCCTGCCATATACCTACATTAAGTAAGTAAGCCATTACCGGGATAGTTGCTATCAACAGGCCAGCTTCGAACAGCACCACGTGAAAAATGCGTAATTTCAGCGAACGCTTGGATTTTTCACCCGTGAAGTAGCGATCAAAAATGCGATTGAAACAGTAGTTCCACATCATCGCGATGGTAGCGACAACTATCATGGTTCCTGATAAGGCATTCACATCGTGATCGGTAAATATCGCCAAGCCTATAATTGAAAGCGTTACGGCCAAAACTTCGAATAATACTGAGTGGAACACTCTTTCTAACGTACTCATACATTCCTCTAAATAATCTAGTATGTGTTGGATTAGCTAGGATTATGTCATCGGAAATAATAAGAGAAAGTTAACAGCCATCACGAATAGTGATAGCCTAAACATTATCACCCCAATTTGGTTTTGAGCGAGAGATAACATGTACAGTTTTGAGCAACTAAAAGTCTTCGTCACTGTGTGTGAAAGTGGCTCTTTTTCGGCTGCGGCACGCAAGCTGAAACGCGCTCAATCCGGTGTCAGCCAGTCGATCGCTAACCTGGAAATTGCCATCGACCAAGAGTTGTTTAACCGAGAGAAAAACATCCCCGTTTTGACCAACACAGGTAAAGCGTTATTACCTGTCGCCAAGTCGATTCTCGACCAACAAAAGTACTTCGATCAGAAAGTAGAATCGCTGACACAAGAAGATGAGCACGAACTGATCATTGCTGTGGATGAGAGCATCATTGATAAGAACTTCATCAAGATAATCAGCTCGCTAGCCGATCAATTCCCAATTACACACTTCGATATTATTACGACCTCTACCTTCGATGTGGAAGACTTAGTAAGACGCGGAAAAGCACAAATAGGCATCATATATGCCGATGGTGAACTTAAGGTAGATATGAACTTTTTCTTACTTGGCCAAGCACGTTTTCTCACTGTCAGTTCCGCCACACACGAGCTCAGCCAAATGCCTGTGGTGCAAGACTCCGATTTAAAACGTTACCGCCAATGCGTGCATCGTAGCTCAAAGCAACGTGAGCTGTGGTTCACCTATGGAATTAGCTCAATGCTTTGGTATGCGAATAATCATAAAACCATCATCGAATTGGTCGAACAAAATGTTGGCTGGGCAAATGTGCCTGAAATGATGGTGATGGAAGGCATTCAGAAAGGTGACTTGGTTGCTCTGCCAGTGGCACACGAGCATGGCGGCTGGATAACTCCTGTCGGTTGTTTGGTATCACGAAGCCACATCAATGGACCTGTGCTAACCAGTTTGATTGAGAAATTAGAAGGATACTCACTGCAATACAATCAATGGCAAGCAAACTAGCTCAACACTACATTGCAATATCGGTAGTGCGTTTCTCCGTGCTACCGCATTTCTACACGCTTCACCGATAAATATCTTTGTCGTCTGGACAAAACACCCTAGTTGATGTCCCAAAGTGACCTAACTACACTGCGATCCCAACGGGTTTATCTTTTCAAACGAATATAGACAGACCCAAATCGCTCTTTAACACCACTGACCTAACTTCAAATCTCCCACATGAGTGTTTTGTATCGCAGCCACTTATGACAGCTTCAAATAGATCACTTTTTGAATTTAATTCACCCCAGTTTATGAGCGCTCTTTTAGTGCTTTTCTATATCTAAATGAACCTTTTGGAAAATTTGTCGTGAACGTTTTAAGAAATATTTGCCCTGAGAAAATGGGTAAAGAGCGTAACAAACGAGAGTATGATTTACGCGTACTTAATTGTGTCAGTGAAAGCGAATATGAATCGCGCATGGCTGTTTGGAATAGCCTAGCGTTAACTGCTACTCCGTCTGCTTCGGAAACAAAAGGCTTCATCGATGAGTCTTTCAACAAGCTTCAGCAAGACCTGAAAGACGC
This sequence comes from Vibrio sp. 14G-20, assembly GCF_026241515.1. Classification (GTDB taxonomy): domain Bacteria; phylum Pseudomonadota; class Gammaproteobacteria; order Enterobacterales; family Vibrionaceae; genus Vibrio. Next base: position 3,231 of record NZ_JAPHPW010000030.1, on the reverse strand, counting down.
AAGCCGTGAGTTATCGATTAACTACACCGACTTCATCGCAATGGCGCACGAAGAGATCAACTACATTAGGATTTTCGTTGCTGATAAAACTGCGCAATACGGCTGGTACGCTGCGATCGTTCTTATGATCATCGGCACCGTTGCTTTGTGTATTCAGTAAGTTAAAACACACATTTACTGGCTACTGCATCGAGCGCTTTAATGCGCTCTAACTAGAAAACAAATGACAAGTCTCATTTGTTTTCTAGTCTATTACCCCTTCACTCTCCCATTAGGGACAGCAAATCCTGCGTCGCTTGTTTCGGATCTTCTGCGTGACATATCGCTGATACCAATGCTAAACCATGAATGCCCGTTTCAGTCAGCTGAGGGATGTTCGATTCGTTAATACCGCCAATCCCAACAATCGGTAGTTTGGTCGTTTCTAACGCCATTTGAATGCCTTCGTAACCCCAGTGTTTCTTTAGGTTTGTCTTGGTTGCCGTAGCAAACAGCGCGCTAAGGCCAATGTAATCAATCGGCAAGCTATCGGCTTCTTTTAACTGTTGCTCAGTCTCAATCGATAACCCAAGAATCTTATCCGCGCCAATTAGCTTACGTGCTAACGCGGCAGGCATATCCGATTGCCCCAAGTGCAAACCATCGGCATCAACGGCCAATGCCACATCAACACGATCATTAATGATCAAGGGCACACCCGTTCCAGCTAAAATCGATTTAACGGCTTTTGCGCGCTCAATGAACGCTCTTACGTCCCCATGCTTTTCTCTTACTTGAACCATAGTAACGCCACCAGCAACCGCTTGTTCAACCACGAACTTAAGCGTTTCTAGGTCTTGTTGATCGTCAGTCACCAGATAAAGTTTATAAGGGTTCATCGCGTACCTTTGAAGTCGATTTCTAAAATTGGTTTTCTGCCATTTTACCGACAAATCACATCCTATGCATGGAAGTTAGCACTTAGTTCCTTAAGTTAGGCGGGGAATTCAAATACGCAACTCGTTGAAAGCATATCGAAAAACCTGAACTTTTTAACAAAAGCGTTACTTATTACACAAACTGTTCGCTTTAGCATGCCCAGAATGCTGTTTTATGAAATACTCCCCTATGAAGGAATCAGGTAAATATAGGGATAGTTATGCGCCACCTTTCTATAGCGCTCAAGATCAAGCTGGGTTATACCATCTGCTTGCTCTTTTTCGTCATTTCAGGCCTTGTGAGTTACAAAGGTATTCAAACCTTGTCGAACGGCTTTAGCCAATACAGTGAACTCAGCCACAAGGCGACATTGTCAGGCAACATTCAAGTGCACTTTCTTCAGATGCGTTTAGCTTCTGAACGTTACTTAGAGTCATTGGATGATCAATATAAAGCGAATTATCAATCGAGCAAACTCGCGATTGATGAACTGCTGAACAACTTAATCCAAACCACCACCAATACAGACAGCTTGTCGAGCCTGCAATTAGTGCAAGACAGCGTTGCGGCGTTTGATGCGGCTTATGGTTCAATGAAACAGAGCCAACTGCTCATTGACCAGTTAGTTAACGTGGAAATGGTCACACGCGAAACTAACGCACTAAAGGCCGCGCAGAGCTTGTTGTATGAGTCTTACAACAACAACGATCCAAACGCGAGCTTGTACGCTGGCATGTTGATGGAGAACTTCCTCGCCGCCAAGATCACTGTGCTGAGTTACTCAAACAACAACGACCTCAAAACCTATGAAGCCGGTAAAGACATTTTTGAATATGCTCTGCCAGGTATCGAGGGTGATATTGAATCTCTTAAATCATCTCCTTATCAAAGTGAACTGATTGAAGACTTCTCAAACCAACGCGAAGCGTACGCGAAAGGTTTTGAGCAAGTTCATCAACAGATGATTGAGAACACTCAAAGAACCGCTACCCTCGCCTCTATTGGTGACAGTTTAGCGATTGCAGTCGCGGATGCTCAAAGCATTCTAGAGCAACAGAAACAAGCATTGACGCCTGAACTGCAAGCCAGTGAAAAACGTTCGATTCAAATCATCTTCTTGCTAACGGGTGTGGCTTTGATCATTGGTATGACAAGCGCCGTTTTGGTTACTCGTTCAATTACTAAAGGGCTTGCACAGGTTAAGCAGATCACCAACGAACTTTCTCAAGGCAATCTGAATGTTGAGGTAAACATAGAGAGCAAAAATGAGATCGGCGAACTGCTGACCAACATGGAGATTACCATTGAATCTCTACGCGATATCGTTGGCGAAGTGAACCGATCTAGTGTGCGTATTGGTGAGATGTCGGAGTCGCTGAATCAAGTGACCAATAACAGCTCGACCAACGCAACACAGTTGAACAATGAGATGATCAATATCTCTTCTGCCGTTGATCAATTGGCTTCCAGCACATCAGAAATTGCTGCAAGTGCTAACCACGCGTCTCAGGTTGCAAACCAAGCAACTGAGAATGTGGCGATGGGTCTGAAAGAAGTAGATAAAACACTGCATGAGATTGGCAGCGCCGATGAAAGCATGCAGGTGAGTAGCCAGAAAGTGACTGACCTACATAAAGAGTCGATGAACATTGGTGCTATTCTTGAAGTGATTAAAGGCGTTTCTGAACAGACTAACCTATTAGCATTGAACGCTGCCATTGAAGCCGCACGAGCGGGTGAACAAGGCCGTGGATTTGCAGTAGTAGCCGATGAAGTGAGAACGCTAGCTAAGCGTACTCAAGATTCTGCTAGCCAAATTGATGAACTCATCACATCGCTACAGCGTGGTGCTAAAGATGCGTTAGAGTCGATCAAAGAGAGCCACAGCACGGTTTCAGATGCTTCAACTCAGGCACAACAAGCCTCTCAGAACCTGCATGTGATTAACCAACACATCCAAGATTTGAATCAGGCCAACAGCCAGATCGCTGTATCGGTTGATGAACAGGATTACTTGACTAAATCGCTGGGTGAAAATGCGCAAGGTGCAAACACCATCGCACAAAGTAACCAAGAGTCTGTAAGCAGTATTTCTGGCGCAGCGAGTGACTTAACCGAGGTTGCTCATCACCTAGAGAGCCAAGTGAACCGATTTAGAACCTAGCTGACTTTAAGTATCTGTTATATCGAGCCTCATTTATTTAAAACAGAGCGAACACGGTTTACGTAATAAGAAAGCCCCCAGCACATAAGTGTTGGGGGCTTAATTATATGGTCCGCCTCACTCTCAAGCCATTAAGCTTAGAGTAGGCT
>NZ_JAPHPW010000002.1 GCF_026241515.1 Vibrio sp. 14G-20 | reverse complement strand
CCAACTCCGTTATTACTTAATTGTAGTTGCAATAACGGGGCGGACCATACATTTTTGTGAATGTTGATGCTCTTGATGGCGCAGAAGTGCCGACGAGCTGGGAAGACCTGTTGAAGCCTGATTATAGAGGTATGGTTGGGTATTTAGATCCAACGAGTGCTTTTGTTGGTTACGCAAGTGCTGTAGCAGTTAATGAGGCTATGGGTGGCGATATTGATAATTTCAAACCAGCCATTAAGTATTTTCAACAGTTAGCGAAGAATCGACCAATTGTTCCTCGACAAACTTCTTATGCTCGTGTGATTTCTGGTGAGATCCCAATTTTAATTGATTACGACTTCAATGCGTATCGCGCAAAATACAACGATTTTACTAATGCGGCTTTTGTTATTCCCAAGGAAGGCTCTATCGCTGTTCCTTATGTAATGAGTAAAGTGAAGAATGCGCCGAATTCAGAGAATGCTCAGAAGATTTTAGACTTTGTCTTGTCAGATAAAGGCCAACAATTATGGGCAGAAGCCTATTTACGCCCAGTAATTGATGGTGTGATGAGCGAAGAGGCGCAAAGTAAGTTCCTCCCAGCTTCAGAGTACGAACGAGTAGGCTCTGTTGATTTCGCAAAAATGTCTGAAAATCAATCTACATTTGCGGATATGTATATTCGAGAAATGAACTAATAGCCTATTAAAATGTTGGATGGCGGGGTTACACCCGCCAATATCTCTATGAAAAATGATCGTATTTCCTTATTTCTGATTTTGCCAGCCATCACCGTTAGCTGTGCATTTTTTCTATTGCCAGTCGTGCAGTTAATCAAGGTTTCGCTAATAGATGGCGGCGCTATAAGTTACTGGCATATTTTAACTAGACCTATCTATTTAAAAAGTTTGATTTCGACAGTTGGACTGTCTGTTTTAGTCACTCTGGTTAGTTTAGCGATAGCGACCATCTCAGGATTGTTTTTGACTCGCTATGACTTTAAAGGTAAGCAGATCTTGGTTGCAATGCTGAGCTTCCCATTGGCTTTCCCAGGTGTTGTTATTGGTTTTTTTGTCATCATGCTTTCAGGGCGACAGGGGCTTTTTGCTCAGCTTGGGTTGATGTTGACGGGTGAACGTTGGATGTTTGCTTATACGATGGCAGGGCTGTTTTTGGGTTATTTATATTTTTCTATTCCACGGGTTGTATTGACCGTAATGGGAACGGCGGAAAAGCTTGATCACAATCTACTTGAAGCCGGTCGATCCCTAGGTGCAAATCGTTGGCAGATCTTTAAAGACGTCACGCTTCCGGCGCTAACCCCCGGCCTAATCTCTTCGGGTTCGATTTGTTTTGCTACATCTATGGGAGCATTTGGTACCGCGTTTACGTTGGCGACTAATATCAACGTTCTTCCTATGACGATATATACCGAATTTACGCTCAATGCCAATTTCGCAATGGCAGCTGCACTGAGTTTGATTCTCGGCCTAGTGACTTGGTTTTGTTTGGCGTTGGCTAAGCGTTATGGCAACGCATCTGCAGCGATGGGGGGATAATAATGAAAAAAGATAAATACTTTTACATGCAGCTGTTTTTCACATTGACGGTATGTGCGTTCTTGATTGTGCCGGTGTTTATGTCGGTAATCGCTGGTCTTACAAATAACTATTTTGTCGGTGTTAAAAGTGGGTTTACCTTTCGTTGGGTTGAACAAGTATGGGCACTGTATTCAGATACGATTTGGTTAACCCTACAAATAGCCATTGCAACCACGTTAATCAATGTTGTCATAGGTGTACCGTGTGCTTACGTACTTGCGAAAAGTAAAAGTAGATGGGCTTCTATTTTTGACGAGCTACTTACACTCCCCATTGCAATTCCGGGGATGGCAATTTCGTTAGGTTTGATTCTAGCGTATGGAGGGTTTAATGACTTCCGCTCAAGTTGGATGTTTATTCTTGTTGGTCATGTGATTTTCACACTGCCTTTCATGGTTAAGTCTGTTCTATCAATTTTGCAGAGTATTAACTTCCGTGTTCTTGAGGAAGGCGCTGCAAGTCTTGGAGCGACTTTTTGGCAGCGATTTTTCGATGTGATTGTACCCAACTGCAAGGCTGGTATTGTCGCTGGTATGTTGATGACACTCACTTTGTCTATTGGCGAGTTTAACCTGACATGGATGCTACACACACCATTGACGAAAACGCTGCCTGTTGGACTTGCTGATTCATATGCTTCTATGCGACTTGAGATAAGTTCAGCGTACACACTTATTTTCCTTTGTTTAATTCTCCCTCTATTGGTCTTGGCTCAAGCGTTGAACAAGAAACCAGTGATAAATAATTAAGAACAAAATCAATATGTTAGAACAACAAAATGGCGTGGAAATTTCGCTAAATAATATTACGAAGACATTCCCAGATGGAACCTTGGCATTAAAGCCGACAAATCTCAAAATTGAGGCGGGCGAAATCTTAGTTTTGCTGGGCCCATCAGGATGCGGAAAGACAACTACATTGCGTATGATTGCAGGCCTAGAGTTTGCGGATGAAAATGGCGGCACGATTGTGTTTGGTGATCATGATGTTACGTGTTTGCCAATCGAACAACGTAAAGTTGGGATGGTGTTTCAGTCTTATGCTCTATTCCCAAATATGAATGTTAGCGAAAACATTGCTTATGGACTTAAGGTTCGTGGAGTCGCTCCGTCTGAGATAACCAGAAAACTAAAAGAAATGCTTAACATGTTTGACTTAGAAAAGTATGCGAGTCGAAATGTCCATCAGCTTTCAGGAGGCCAGCGTCAGCGCGTCGCTTTAGCAAGAGCAATTATCACTGAACCAGATGTTCTTTTACTTGATGAACCGTTATCTGCATTAGATGCTCTGCTGAAACAAAGGTTACGTGGTGATATCCGAAATCTCTTAAAAAAACTCGGCATTACAGCGGTATATGTCACTCATGATCAAGAAGAGGCAATGGCTATGGGGGATCGCATTGCGGTTTTAGACCATGGAGAAATTGCGCAAATTGGTTCAGCAAAAGATATCTATTTGAAGCCAGTTAACAACTTTGTTGCCGATTTTATTGGTCAAATGAACCGACTCGAAGGGAGTGTGGGTGATGGACAACTGATGTTGGATACAGGCAAACAGATTACTTTGTCTGATCAAGTGCTCTCACAGGTCTCTACTAATAAAGAAATCAGTGTAATGTTAAGGCCTGAAGATATTTTACTAACGCAAGTAACTGATGAAAACAGCGCACTAACTGCAACGGTTATCAGTACTGTATTTCTTGGCGACCGCACGCGCGTAACGTTGTCGGGCTTACAGAAAAACAGAACTCTGATGGTTGATTGTTTTGCTCGAGTTGATTATCAAATTGGTCAAGTTGTCATTATCTCGTTCGCCTCTGAGCGGCTAATTCTTTTAAAGAAGTAATACTATGTTAATTGCACAACTGACAGACCTGCACATCAAGCAGGGGGGTAAGCAGGCCTATAAGAAAGTTGATACGTTGAAATGTTTATATGATGCCGTAAACCATATCAACGACTTACGCCCGAGACCTGATTGTGTCGTAGTTACTGGTGATTTAGGTGACTTTGGTTTGATCGAAGAATACCAACTGATCAACGAAGCTCTTGAGAAGTTCGACATGCCGTTATATGTCATTCCTGGTAATCATGATGATAGACACAATCTGCGTGAGGGGTTGTCGAATCTTGTTTCGTTTGATCACGATGAATATTGTAATTTTGTCGTAGATAGTCATGACGAGGTACTTATTGGATTAGACTCTTCAGTTCTTGGTAAACCCTATGGATATTTAACTGCGGATACTTTGGGATGGCTTAGTTTGGTCTTAGAACAATATCGAGATAGGGCAATAATGTTGTTTATTCATCATCCTCCGATGGCCGTAGGCTTGAACCATATGGATGTGCAGAACTTACAGAATGCTGATGAATTTTACGAAGTCATTAAGCCTTTTAGCAATATCCTGGGTATTTGTGCTGGCCACCTACATCGACCAATTACAGCAGTTTGGAATTCAATTCCAGTTTGGGTGGGGCCTTCTCATAGTCATTCAGTCACATTAGATCTCGACCCAAAGGCAAATTCATCTTTTTCATTAGAACCTAAAGCGATACAACTTCTGACTATAGCTAAGAAGTCCGTGGTTTCTCATATTAGTTATATAGAAGATAGTGATGGTCCTTATCCATTCTTTGACGAATATGGTGCTTTGATCGATTAAACATTATTGTTGTAAGTTGATTTAGCGCGAACTAATAACGCCATTTGTTACATGTAACAAATGGCGTTATTTTTGGGTCTAGGCGCTAAGTTTTGTTGGCACAGATAAGCAACAGAATTTCATTAAGTAAACGCTAAGAACGTTTGATCTTTTTAGACATGTAGTCAGAATCGAAAAACTCCGGCCAATACATCTTCACATAACCGCCTGCAACCCAAATGACCAAGATCGTCGCGATGGTCAGCTCGAAGAAGCCAAACTTGTGTAGCCAGTACCATTGTGGGTATTCAGCACCAAAAAAGGTGGTTAAGCGATGCATGGCAATGGCGCTAATCACCGATGGGAAGGTAACAGCAGCAATTGAAGGCTGGAACTTGAGGCGCATTAATCGGATGTAACACAAGTAAATCAACAGAGTCATGGTGATGGCAATACCAGCCAGCGCGCCTGTCAGAATCGGGTCTGGGTTGTCGAAGTTAACCAAGTAAGCAGCTAAAGATAAGTTAACCGGAGCTGCCATGATGGCGAGTGTTGGTCTTGCCCGGCGAGGAAGATTGCCTTCGAACACCAAGCGGTACAACACCACTGGCAACATAAGGAAATAGATACCAATACAAGTGGCTGCAAGTGTTTCTGAAAAGACGGTATGTCCAAACTGTGTGCCCGCTAAGGAACTGCTGATCAAACCGACCGGATACAGAAACCAACTTGGTACAATGTTCGACATTTTGAAGTTGATGATCTGAAAACTAAAGAACAACACCATCATAGTAAAATGCAACAACAACGCGCAGAACCAAACTGGGTAAGCGATGACAGGCGATATCTCGGCTAAATAGTCGCACAGAATCAGTAAAGCCATGCTCATGGGTGCCATCAAGCTTCCACTTAACGGGTGGCGAATATCATTAAGGAAAGTATTAAAGTTTGTTAAATAGCGTAGTAAAACAGGCAGCAGCAACAGTGCGCCGAATGAAGCTAGATAGGGACGAATAATCTCGCCAATGCCCGGGACATATAGCGCCCAAGCTTGTCCTAGCCCAATAACGCCAAGTGCTAAAGACGCCTGAGATGGCGGCACATTTTTTACTTGGGTTAATCTTCTCCAGTTCAACGACTTGCTCCGACTTAGTTAATTACAGAATATTGGATTATTTGCTTTAGTTAGAGCGTGTAGGCGTTTAATCAATAGATTTTGAGGGCACTCAACTAATTTTGAGTGGATGATACCAAGTTTAACGTTTGCTTTTTTGATTTTGATACGGAATCGGGAGATTAAACACGTCGAATGTGTATTTTTTCATGAGTCATTTGTAATTAACGGACTTCCTCTTGCTGGGGGAGGTCTTGTTGTCTTAGCTTCTCGTTTTTCAGCGTACGGTTAAGCAGTTGGCTGTAAATTGGCTGCCCACCTAACATTTGAGCAATGATTACCGCGCCTAAGCAGGTGATGATCAACGGCAGGATGAGGTAGTAGTTATTGGTCATTTCAATAACCAACAGTATGCCCGTGATAGGTGCTCGCACGGTGGCGGCAAATAAGGCTCCCATGCCAGCAATTGCAAACATACCCGGTTCAATATTCAGTTCCGGAAAGAATGCTGCCGCGATAAGCCCGAACGCATAACCAAAGAGTGTTCCTAGCGCAAGCATTGGTGCAAAGATACCGCCTGGCGCACCAGAGCCGAAACAAAGCAGAGTAGTCAGAACGCGCCCTAGGAAGATCAATAACAATACGTTGGTGCTGTAGCTGCCATTAGTGATGTTAGGGATGATACCAATACCACCACCAGTTAATTCAGGTATATAGAGCAGCAACAAGCCAAAGCAACCGCCAAGTAGGGTACCAGTCATCAAGTAGCGTTTACGGTCATTCTTGTGTATTGCCACAAACAGGTCTTGAGAAAGCGTAATCAGTTTATTGAAAATCACACCAAACAGACCGAATAACACACCTAACAGCAAGAACAACCAAAGTGCCTCGAGTTCAGGCGGGTGGTATTGAGGCATTGTGATAACAGCAGACTGGCCGTTGATAGAGCGAAATACAATGTTGGCTGAAACTGCTGAGATAATGACGGCTTTGATTGATATGAGTGAGTAGCGAAATTGTGGTCTCATCTCCTCGACCACAAACATGATGCCAGCTAGCGGTGCATTGAATGCGGCGGCTAAACCACCAGCTGCGCCTGACGCCAACAGGGAGTGACGAGTGTCATCATCTTTAACTCGAAATATATCTGTGACCATACGACCAATACTACCGCCCATTTGAACGGTTGGTCCTTCACGGCCTAACACCATACCAGAGCCTAACGCGCCCATACCGCCAAAGAATTTTACTGGTAATACTCTCCACCATCGAACAGGACGCATGCCGTCCATCGCACCTTCTATTTCAGGGATACCTGAACCGGCAGCTTCTGGAGCAAAGCGGTGGACGAGGAAATAGCCAATAAAGGCGAATGCAGCACTAATAAGGAAAGCAGCAAGCCAAAGTGGTAAATGGCTACCGATTTCATCTTTCAGCCAATCGGTACGAGTTTCTGTGATGAAATGAACCGCAACCTCAAAATAGGTACCCACTACGCCAGCAAGTACCCCCACAATACAAGAAAGAAAGAGAACGGAAGCTGGAGTTTTATCTCTTGAGAGAAATTGATTAATAGCATCCCTTGGCATCTTGGCTAATAAGGACTGCTTAATTTTCTCTCTTCTGGTCATAGAGATAAGTCTCCTGAATGAGTTAGGGCGGGATTGAAATAAATTATACGCTTCCTCTGCATATCCTATAGCAACAAAGATGCAAAGTTGAATTTCATTTATGGAATATACGTGTTACATAAATGATATATATGGTCAATAGTGGAATCACCATCACAATTTTGAACGATTCTCTAGTGGCGGCTTGAATATCACCAAAAATGAACCATAGTTAAATCGTAAAGCAACATAACAAACCGCAAGGAGAAGTGAGGTTTTACACACAATTTGGATGGATTCAGAAACAAATTTTTAGTTCCTCGTTAAATGTTCAGGTCGATATTTAAGGCTTCCTGATTCGCGAACTCACGATTGAGTAACGAGGGTGAGGCGTACTGAGTAAGTACGCCTTTAGTTCGTTTGGAGCATCCAAAATTTAACTTTCACTTCTATTATCTATTTATCAGCTTAAGCCTTCACACTTCGTTAAGTGCAATCTCTCCGTGAGTCAGTCTAATCTTCGGTATCAGCCAATCCATTCTTCTGCTCGCCAATCTGAGTATAAACAAGCGATTGGGGTCAACTTTTTGGTGATTAAGTATATACTCCCTTAAAAAGGAGAACTGATATGACCAAAAAAGTTCCTACAAACATCATTACGGGCTTCTTAGGCGTTGGTAAAACGACAGCCATTTTGAACCTACTAAAAAATAAACCTGAAAATGAAAACTGGGCTGTTCTTGTTAATGAATTCGGGGAAATCGGCATTGACGGCGCATTGATGACAGATCAAGGCGCTTTGATTAAAGAAGTGCCGGGTGGCTGCATGTGTTGCACTGCGGGCGTGCCTATGTCGGTAGGTATTAATGCCTTACTTCGCCAAAAACCAGACCGTTTATTGATTGAGCCGACAGGGCTTGGTCACCCTAAACAAGTGATTGCGACACTGACTTCCGATCAGTACACGCCTTATGTTGATCTAAAAGCGACGCTTGGTTTGGTTGACCCACGAAATCTATCCAATGAAAAGTACACCTCGAATCAGAATTTCAATGACCAATTAAACAGTGCTGATGTGATTCTTGGGACTAAGGTTGACCTTGTTCATTCTGAAGACATCGATGTGTTTAATGATTGGGTGACGGATCAAACGCCAGCAAAAGTATTCCATAAGCTAATTCACGATGGTGAAGTGCCATTGGAAGTGTTGGATATTGAAAGAGTATACGGCAGTGCTTCATCTCATCTTGAAGCGCATCATCACGATCACGCTGAACAAGAGCCACAATTCCAACTTCCTCCCGGTGAAGCTTTCATCCGTAAAGAGAATAAAGGTCAGGGCTATTTCAGTTGTGGTTGGCTTTTTGGTGCAGAGCATAAGTTCGACTTCGATGCACTATTCTCAATGTTGTCAGATCTAACGGCTGAGCGTGTAAAAGCCGTAGTGAACACCGACCAAGGTTGCTACGCATTCAATGTGGCGAATCAAGTGGTGTCAGTGAATGAAATTTCTCTTGATGGCTTTGAGTCTCGTCTTGAAGTGATCGACTCGCAGTTAATGCCGTGGGGCGAACTCGAGCAGATTCTTCTCAAGCTGTGTGGTATTAAATAGCGGTTTAGATAACTTAAATATCTAAAGTTGTATATGTCGACTTCATAGTTGGCATATATAGCTTCATGTTCATACTCCACTCTGCTTGCTTGCTTGCTTTCTAAGCACTATTTCAAATCTCATTCCCTCTTATTACTTTCGAAAACATTCTCAAACCTTCCACTTACCCAGAATAGTCCTAATCAAGAATATTTCCGGCCTCATTGATATTAAAAGAATCTCATTGATGCGGTCGGCCTGTTTTCATTCATATTTTGGGTTGGGATACTATATCGCTGGTAAGTCATGAGCTTACTTCATCTCATGTAGGTAGTACGTTCCTACGTAAGGTGACTAATACTCATGCCTAACAAGTACCTAATTATTTGGTGATTTCAATCTGATTTACATTACAAAAATAATATGAATGGCCTTGAGATTAAACTGTGCCTTTTATTGTTTATAGGCCTGGTACTAATAATCTATTAAATAGATCTAACTACTCAATAATGGGGAACCTGTGAGCGTAATTTCATTGACGATACTCTTTTTACTTACTGGACTGATACTAACTAAGTGTTTTGGACGAAGCGTTAAGAAGAAAGCAAAGCATTTTGTCTATTTTGGAGATGGATCTTACTCAGAATATCAAACTAAAAAGTTAGCGATTGCTAAGGTGAAAGAAGTACATGTAGAAGCAAAGAAAACCAAAGCATATTTACGAGCCAAAAATATGCGTAAATCTGAGGTAAGGTTTGCTTATCACAACGCTGATTTGATGGAACATACTCATTATTCAAATGAGTCGCCACACAAGAGTGAAACAAATAACTCAAAAAATTTTGACATTAGGTAGATGATTTCGAGGTGCACTAAGTCTATCTACAGTTCTTAACTAAGCTAAAATCTAGAAGTACAAGGCTGGTAAACGTGTCGTAAACTTTATCGATAATCACTAAAATATCTATTCTTTTGGTATTGAACGAAATTTACTATGATGGCTTCGAATCTCGTCTTGAAGTGATCGACTCGCAGTTAATGCCGTGGGGCGAACTCGAGCAGATTCTTCTCAAGCTGTGTGGCATCCAATAGCCCTGTTTTTGCTGTTTGAACCAAGGATCTTGGTGTTTACTTCGTTGAAGGCGGGATAAACACCAGATTAAATGAGAAAGTTTGCGTTATATCACGATAAATGTGAGATAAATCACTCTAATTACTTTATAGTGCTCGGCTGAAATAAGAATGTAGGCTGTCTGCTTAAGGAACCCGTAACAATGTCATTTTCCTCTCAAGGTTTTGCTCCTGAATTAGTCAAAGCGTTGACTGAGTGTGGTTATGAAAAACTCACTCCAATTCAACAAAAAGCGATTCCAATGGCTCGTAAAGGCCATGATATTTTTGCTACTGCTCAAACCGGTACGGGTAAAACAGCGGCATTTTCATTGCCTGTTATCCAACACCTTTTGAACAGCGGTAAAAAGGCGTCTAGAGGAACGGCTCGCGGCCTTATTCTTGCTCCAACTCGTGAGCTTGCTGCGCAGATCGCTCAAAACATTAAAGACTACGTTAAATACACGGATCTAAGCGTTTCTGCGGTTTACGGTGGTAACAAGATGTCTTCACAGGTTCGTCAATTAGAACTGGGTGTGGATATTTTGGTTGCAACCCCCGGCCGTTTAGAAGAGCACTTAGAAGCGGGTAACGTGTCTATCGCAAATCTAGAATTCCTAGTATTCGATGAAGCTGACCGTATCCTAGATATGGGCTTTATCAATGCCGTTCGTAAGATCATGTTGGATGTAGAAACATCGCCGCAAATCATGATGTTCTCTGCAACGACTTCTACTCAGTTAAACCAGCTGTCTGTTGATATTCTGCGTAAACCTAAACGTATTAGTGTTGAGCGCGAAAACTCAACGGCTGCTACTGTAGGTCACGTAGTGTACCCAGTGGATCAAGAGCGTAAAACTGAACTGCTTTCTGAACTAATTGGTCGTAAAAACTGGCGCCAAGTGCTTGTTTTCGTGAACTACAAAGAAACAGCGAACGATGTAGTTAAAGAGCTTAAGCTAGACGGTATTAAAGCAGTACTTTGTCACGGTGATAAAGCGCAAAGCGCTCGTCGTCGTGCTTTGGATGATTTCAAAGAAGGTAGAGCACGTGTGATGGTGGCAACCGACGTTGCGGCTCGTGGTCTTGATATCGAAGACTTACCACACGTAATTAACTACGACATGCCTTTCCTAGCGGAAGATTACGTTCACCGTATTGGCCGTACAGGTCGTGCTGGTAAACAAGGTCACGCAATCTCTTTCGTCAACCGCGAAGAAGAGCTGACTGTTGTCCAAGTTGAAAAACTGATTCAACAGCGTATTCGCCGTGTTGAACAACCGGGTTATGAACCGAAGAAACGTGATGCTTACATCGAGAAGTTGAACACTAAATCGGCTTACAAAAACCGTCAAGGTCGTAAGAACAACGCGAACGAAGAGCCACAAGATCAAGCAAGCGCTGAACGTCGTTTGACTATGATGAAGCGAATTAAAAACCGTCGTAAGTAAAATTATGGTTGGTAATGAAAAAGAGCCACTGTATTGTGGCTCTTTTTCGTTGTGTCGCTACATACAAGGTCGCTACTTACAAAGATCGTTCAACAAGCTGAACACTCAAATAAAAATAAGTCGATAAGGTAATAATATGGATAGCGCACTACTTTGGGCTTTTATTCCCACGTTTTTCTTCGTGTCAATCACGCCCGGCATGTGTATGACCTTGGCTTTGACACTTGGAATGAGTGTTGGATACAAGCGTACATTATGGATGATGATCGGTGAATTGGCTGGTGTCGCTGTGGTTTCAGTTGCCGCAGTATTAGGTATCGCTTCGATTATGTTGAATTACCCATGGCTATTTACAGGCTTCAAGTTTGTGGGCGCAGGGTACTTGTTCTATTTAGGTGTTCAGATGTGGCGTTCAAGAGGCAAGCTGGCGATCAGTACTGATAATCAAGAAGCTCAAGTGAACAATGATTGGGACTTGGTGGCTCAAGGCTTTGTTACTGCGATCGCTAATCCAAAAGGCTGGGCGTTTATGATTTCTCTACTGCCTCCTTTTATCAACAACAGTAAAAACTTAGCACCACAGTTGTTGATTCTTGTGTCGATTATTCTGGTCTCTGAATTTGTTTGTATGACTTTATACGCGACAGGCGGAAAGAGCTTAAAGCATATGCTGGGCAAAGCCGATAACGTTAAGTTGATGAACCGTATTGCAGGTACGTTGATGATGGGTGTTGGTGTGTGGTTGTTCGTGAGCTAACTGTGATTAACGGTATTGCGATCAGCGATAACGGTTAAAGATCCCTGATTCAGTCTTTCCTCCTACTCGAGGATGACGAGAGCTTAGGATTACGAGCGCTTTGAATGACGATGAGTTTTGAAGGCTCGGATTCTTACTCAAACCGAAGAATGAATAGAATATCAAAGAGCGATAGGGCATTTAACCTTATCGCTCTTTTTCGTTGTAACGTCTTTAGATTGAGCCGCTTTTAATCACTATCGATATCAAAAAGACCAGCTTTAAAGCTCTGATTAAACGGCGATCTCACCACCGTCTTCACGACGAATCACAACCGTAGATGCTCTCGGGCGAACATTGCCTTGAGTTTGCGCAGTTGCGTCACTTGAAGAAGGCCAGTTTGCAGGGTGTTGAATGTTCACAAACAGTGATTTGAAGTCTGGGCTGATAGTAAAGCCAGTTACTTCACATCCGTTTGGACCCACAAAGAAGCGTTTAAGCTGTGCTTGGTTGTTTGCATCAATCACTGCGCTGTTGCCTTTGTCATCCGTTAATTGAGATGGAACAACAGCCAGCATTTGGTCATTGGTGTAGCCGGTTACTTCGTCTGCGCCGTTATCTGTCTGAATCCACAAGATGCCACGAGCATCAAACGCTAAGCCGTCAGGGCTCGCGAATTGGTTCATGTCTGTTAGACCAGAGCGGTTAATAGACTTGTCTTCCACTGCTGGAGAGCCAAATACGAAGATATCCCAATCGAACTCACCTGTCGTTTTGCCTTCATCCCAACGGATAACATGACCAAATTTGTTGTTTACGCGAGGGTTCGCAGAGTTCGCTTCTTTACGCTTGTTGTTATTAGTCAGCGTTAGGTAAGCGGTACCTGTCATCGGGTCAACAGAGCACCATTCAGGGCGATCCATTGGCGTTGCACCAACAAGGTCGGCAGCGCCTGCTGTATTGATGATAAGCGCTGCTTGAGAGTCAAATGAATCACCTAGCTTGCCGCCATTTGTTGTATTGCTGCTCAGAGTCAGTGGTAGCCAAGTACCTGAACCATCATCATTGAACTTAGCCACATACAGTGTGCCTTTGTCCATGTACTTGTCACCCGCGCTTAGGCGATTACGTGGGTCTGCGTCACGCGGGTCCCATTTCTCTTCAGATACGAATTTGTAGAGGTATTCAAAGCGAGAATCGTGACCAGAGTAGAATACGATTGGCTCGCCTTCGGTCAACTTACCAAACGTACAGCCTTCATGGCGGAAACAACCCAGTGCAGAACGTTTCTTAGCGCGAGAGTTTGCAGTGTATGGGTCGATTTCAACAATGTAGCCGTGACCGTGTGCTTCGTTACGGTAATCATCCATTGCTGACTCACCTGTTGGTGTTACGTCAAAGCGAGCAAATTCGTCTAAGCGTTCTTGTTTGTTATCTGAAAGCGTGTCCCAACCGTAACGTGTTTTGTCGGTTGCGATACCAATACGTTCTTGCGCTGGCGTTGTCTCGCCTTTGTTAACGAAATAACCCGGCCAGTTTTCTTCACACGTTAGGTAAGTGCCCCATGGCGTGTAGCCATTACCACAGTTGTTCAACGTGCCACGAGCTTGGCTGCCGTCTTGTGAGAACTTGGTTTTGGTAAATTCACTGTGAGCAATAGGGCCAGACAGATCCATTACTGTAGCGCCCGTGTAGCGGCGGTTCAGTGGATCGTTATCGACCATTACCCATTGGTTACCTTCTAGTTTCACGCGAACCACACTCACGCCGTGCGCGTTGATCTCTTTACGTACTTCATCAAGGCTAGGGCGGTTGCCTTGATCGTATGTAGGACCATTAGCGTGCAGTGCTTTTTGGTCGATGTATTCGTGGTTGATCACCAATAAGCCGTCGTTACTGTTGCCATCAAGCGGGAAGAAGTGCATGCCGTCGTGGTGCATGCCCAGTGAGTTTGCTTGATCTTGTGCGTTGTTGGTGCCGTCTTTTAACCAAGCCTTGCCTTGCTTATTAAGTGGAGTACCCCAAGGAACCAATACTTGTGCTGTATAGCCTTTTGGCACAACGACACTGTCTGTCAATGAGCCTTTAACCGATTCGAATGCAAGTGTAGCAGTGCTTTTTTTCGGTGCGCTAGATGATGCTGTCGCAGCGTGCGCTGTACTGTGGCCTGCTAAACCAAACGCGCCAAATGCGGTCATTGCACTGATGCCTAAGCCGCCTTTCAGAACGTTTCTTCTTGAAAGATTCGCATCTAACACTTCTTCGAAGGGTTTGTTGTTACTCTTGTTAAAACGAGTGCTATCAAATGTTTCCTTGCTCATCTCGACTGCTTCCTATTGTCTGATTTTATTATTCGTTATTCATGACTAACCCAGTTATTAACTAACGAGTTAATAAGTTGGGTCAATGTGTGACTAATCGTGAAGCAGTTAAGTGACAGATTTTTATAGATTTGATTAAGGTTTTGTTTCTGTAGCACGAATTTTGCTATTAACACTCTCGTGCAATACAAAACTCTTGGGGATTAGGGTAGAACTGTGTATAAATGCTTTATCAAACCAAAAGAGAGACAGTTATGAAATTAGATAAAATCGAAAACAAAAATCGCCGCCTACGCAAAAAGTTATATCTAGGTGAATTCGCGATTCTGGGTTTTGAAGTAAGCTGCAAGACTTCGATTGCTGATTTTGACCAATACGATGTGTTCATTGACGAGTTCATTGATTTCATCGACAGCATCGGTCTGTGCTTTGGTGGCGGCGGCCTTGAGCTGTTTGAAGGTTTCTTATGTTCAATTGAGCGCTACCGTTCAGTAACAGAAGCAGAACAACTGCAAGTTGCACAATGGCTTGAAGCCCGTGCTGAAGTAAGCAAAGTGGAAGTTAGCGAACTAATTGACGCAAATTACGCGTTCTAATTTGATGTTGTGTTGTTAGCTCGATTGAAAGGCCAAATACGGCTTATGAAAGAGTAACAACAGTACGCCAGAATAAAGGCCGAATCGGTAAATCGATTCGGCCTTTTTGCGTTTTATTCGTTCCATTTCTATTCTTTACCTTCTTTTCTATCCCTTCCTACGTAAATAATTAATCAATAACTTTCTTTTAAATATGAGTACCTTATCGCTACTTTTATTGGCAGTAATAAGTTTGGATAAACTTGTGAGAGTTTTATGAGAATTCAATGAAGTTGCTGATAGATTTGATCGCCATTCTTAGAGTCAACAACACCATAGTTCGTTCTGGCAAAGGTAACGGTATATCGCTGTTATTCGTTTTGTTGGCAACGATAGGACTCGATAAAGGATGGAATCAAAATGAATAAACATACTCAAATCAGCTTAGTGATCAGCTCGGCTATGCTGGCCTTCGGAGCGGCTCAAGTTCAGGCTGCTGAGCTTGAAGTCACTGTCACTAATGCAACGAAAGGGATCTACTTTACGCCTATCTTAGCGGCGGCTCATGACTCAAGCCTGTTCATGTTTAGAACGGGTGAAACTGCTTCTGCGGAACTAGAATCCATGGCTGAAGGTGGCGATATTTCAGGTTTATCTGGTGTCATTGCTAACGCGGGCGGCGTGGTGGTTGAGAATCCAGCCGCCGGAATTCTCAACCCGGGCGTCGCAACTACATTTGATATCAGTACTGGTGATTTAGAGTACCTATCATTAGGTGCCATGCTGCTGCCGACCAACGACGGCTTTGTTGGTCTAGATAGCTGGAAAATCCCAACTCAAGCGGGCACTTACAAAGCGACTCTAAATGGTTATGACGCAGGCACAGAAGCCAATGATGAGCTGGCGGGCAGCATGCCGAACCCTCCATTCATTACCTTTGGCGCTGGTGGCACTGGTGTAGAAACGGCAGTATCAAACGCTAAGGCTCATATTCATCCGGGTAACATTGGTGATAGTGACGCGGCGGGTGGCATCAGTGACCTCGATAGCAGCAGCCATCGTTGGTTAAACCCTGTTGCAACTATCACCATTGTTGTGAAGTAAGGGGGATGTATGAAAGCTAGAATTCTATTTATCGCTGCATCAGTAGCTGTTTTGGCGGGTTGTCCGGACGATGACGACGATTACTATCGCTATGATGTGAGTGTTACTAACCTCACCTCTAATCAACCAATGTCACCGCTCGCGGTGCTGACTCATAATACGAATTTTGACCTGTTTGAAGTTGGGCAAAGTGCCTCTGTCGATCTTGAATACTTGGCGGAAGGGGGCAGTAATGCACAATTGCTTGCGCTCAGTGACAGTGACGCAAATGTTTATCAAGGCATCTCAGGCAATGGGCTGATTCTTTCAGGTGAGCAAGACACGGTGTCGATTCGTGTCGACCCAAATCAAGAAGGGTATATCTCAGTTGCTTCCATGTTGGTGAACACCAATGATGCGTTTGTCGGCGAATCCGGATTATCGCTCAAGTCATTAGCGGTGGGTTATACCTTTACCATGAACATGAATGTTTGGGATTCGGGAACTGAGTTGAACGATGAGCTCGCTGCAACCATTCCGGGACCAGCAGGCGGTGGTGAAGGTTTTAATACCACACGAGACGACACCGATGTAGTGAGTTTCCACTCTGGAGTAATTAGCCAAGATGACGGCCTTACGACTTCTACTTTAAGTGCAAATCATCGTTTCCTTAACCCCGGTGCAAGAATCACCATTACTCGAACTGAGTAACAGGTTGAAAGCACGATGAAAGAATTCCTGCTCTGTTCCGGTCAATTGAAAGGTGGGTAGACTCAGAATAGAGCAGGGATCATGAATAGTGCTGCGGTAAATTTGATGGCAAACATATTGTTGGTTGAAGACGATGATGACTTGGCTGAGCTGGTGCAGATGCATCTTAAGTTCCAGGGGCATAACGTAATCAGAGCTAATGTGATTGAAAAAGCTCAGGCGCTCTATAAAGAGGGTCATTTTGATTTGATCGTACTGGATCGTGGCTTACCAGACGGTGACGGACTCGATTTCTGTCGAATGTTGCGTCAGCAAGAGGATTGGACGCCAGTACTCATGCTAACCGCAAGAGACGCTGAGTTAGATAAGGTGTCAGGCTTAGAAGCCGGTGTTGATGACTACATAACGAAACCTTTCAGCGTTCTCGAGTTTCAAGCAAGAGTGAGGAACGTGCTTCGCCGTTTAAGCCATGTCGAATCAACTGATCAAGATACTTCAATAATAGAATCGGTTATGAGCTTTGGTGGTCTCACTATTCAACCAGAACGCCATCAGGTTTCACTCAATAACCAAGACGTACCGCTGACTGCTACTGAATTTACCTTACTTCATTTTTTAGCAACACGCCCAGGACGTGTGTATAGCAAAGACGAACTGCTCGATCATGTTTGGAATACTCATCACTCTGGCTATCACCATACCGTCTGTAGCACAGTCAACCGCCTAAGAACCAAGCTTGCGATGCCGAATAGTGATGATGACTTTATCAAAACCGTTTGGGGTGTTGGTTATAAGTTTGAGTCAAAAGCTTAGGTTTATGTGTTGCGTCCCAAGCTTAAGATCCTTCGAGGAGAAAACATGAGTTTTAAATCGCGTTTAGTGTTGTTCACAAGCTTGTGGTTCCTGATCGTGAGTGTGGTGATTGCTTACACCTATCATTGGCAAAAAGAGACCATAGAACAGAGAACTAAGCAGAGCTTACATAAAGATCTGGCGGTGCATATGCGTGATGATAATCCACTGATGATTGGTACTGACTACAACCCTAAAGCGCTCAAATCCATATTCCACACCTTGATGTTGATAGGGCCAGATTTCGATATCTATTTCCTCGACAGTCAGGGCAATATTACGACCCATGCTGCGCCGGAAGGCACTGTGTTAGCGAACCAGATAGACCTAGCGCCCATTCAACAGTTTTTAAACGACGAGCCTTATCCCATTCTGGGAGAAGACCCGATCAATCCGGGGGCTCGCAAGGTGTTCTCTGTGGCGGCGATTGAAGAACTAGGTTCGACCGTTGGGTATCTGTACGTTTTGATTGGCAGTAATCGCCACACCGTGATTGCCAATTCGCAGGTCGACACGCCATACATTGCGTTAGCAGGGCTTATGCTGATCTCTATCTTAGGTTTTGCGGTTGGGGCTTATCTGTTGGTCAAACGTAGCCTATTAAACCCAATAGAAGCAGTAACCAACAAGCTGCAGCAACAAGCAGAGCAAGATTTTCGATTGGATCCGAACTTCATTCATCAAGTACCAGAATTGGTGCCGATTGCGCGCTCGTATCAATTGATGGCGAAGCACATTCAACAGCAATTTTTGCAACTTGAATATCAGTCATCACACCGCAGACAAAGCTTATTGCAACTCAGTCATGATTTGAAAACGCCATTGTCGAGTGTATTGGGGTATCTGGAAACGTGGAAGATTCAAAACCCGCAATCAGATCCGTTAATTGACGTCGCTTACCGCAATGGCAACAAGTTGTCAGAACAGCTCCATTCACTACTCGATAGCGCTAAACGTGATAACCCTGTGCCAACCTATCAGTATGCTTCGATTGATATCAATGTGTTGATGGGAGAGTGCTTAGAGACGATACAAAGCCAATACTTGCAGAAAAATGTTCAGATCAATATCGAAATACCTGATGGGGTTAAGGCTGTAGGTGATAGTGATCTGCTTGAGAGATTGATCTTGAATCTGTTAGATAATGCATTAAGACATAGCCCAAGTGGGACGGCGGTATCGATGAATGTTGGTCTAGAAGCGGATTCAAAACGGGTGAAAGTGGTTATACACAATGAGATCGAGTTGGAAGCACCTAATGGATCGCTGGGTATTGGGACTAAAATCGCACAGTCGATACTGATGTTGCATCACAGTGTGTTAGAAACAACAAAGGCAGAGAACTCATTTCAGCAAAGTTTCTACTTGCCTTCGGTATAGTTCTGTCTGCCTTCGGCTCGGAGATATTCGAGTCTATCCGTTTTCTTTGTCGTCATTCACTTCAGCATAGAAGTGAAGCAGCTCTGTGAGCTCTTTTACCCAAGCAAATGCTTCTGTCGGTGCTTTCAACAAAATCTTCTCGACTTTGTCACAGTGAGTTTCAAGGCTGATCGCTTGCTCAAGGTTGAACGACATTGCATAGAAGTGCCAAAGCAATAGTCGAGTCATGCGCTCGATGTTTTGTTGCGAGTTATCCGACTCACTAAACGCAAGATTCACTTCACTCAGCGCGATTGCAGTCATTCGAAGCATCGCATCAAATTTCGCTGATTGCATACGCTCTTCATTGGTCACTTCTTCCTGTTCGAACGTAAACAGTTCCGTCATTGCATCTTCAGGGACAAGGCGATGAATCATTCTTAAACTAAATTCTTCTAGTTCTTCACGAGGCATGTTGTTTAAGCAAGTTAAAGTGTAATCGCGTTGCATGGTGTTCTCTTGGATCTGCAAAAAGGTCGGACAGTTTAATGGAGAAGCGAGCTCAGAAAAAGCAGATTTTAGATAAGCCTACGTTGGTAGGCTTATCTGTGTACTGCAAGCCCTAAAATTGATGTTTAGGGGAACTGTATTTAGGTTGGAACGCAGTATCAGGCTTTGTTATGGCTTGGCGGTTGATACTGCATAGACTGGTCGTTTCTCATGAAAATGTTGCTCGCGACCAAGCTGCCGATACAAATTGAACCAAGTGCTAACCAAGTCATCGTATCCGGAATCTCGTTGAACAGTGGGATCGCCAACAAAGTTGCTACGGCTGGAGTTGCACTGCCAAATGCTGCTGAACGCTCCGCCCCTAACGTGTTTACAGCATATAAATAAGTGAAAGCCGCGATTAAACCTGCACCAACGCCTTGTACCGCTGAATGCACGGTAAGCTCTGTGACTGGCCATTGAGCAATTGGTGTACTCATTAAATGGCTAGGAAGGGTTCCTGTAAGGATAAGGATCAGTAGTAGCAAAGTGGAACAGAATGAGATAAAACCTGCACTCACGAGCGCATTAAGGTTGGCAACACGTGCTGAGATGGTAAAAGTCGCCCACATCAAACTGCCGCACAAAAACAACAAGTGACCTTTGGTGTATTCAAAGTTGAAGCTGCTTAAGCTATTTCCTAGAAACAACAATATCCCGAGTAAAACAAGACCTAAACCAACGACACGGTGCCGGCTAAGCGGTTGTTTAAAAAAGAGTACCGCGATTCCTGTTACGAATAGAGGAAGCGTTCCCGGAACCAAAGCACTCCCGTGTGATACTGGAACAAACTGCATGGCTGTCCCTGCAACAAGTAGATAAGGTAATCCGCTACCCACAAACATACCCGTTAGATATCGTTTTGGGACTTCAGCAATCGCACTGCGTGCTTTCCACATCAGAGGCAATAACACCAAAGCCGGTATGAGAAACCTTGTGAGAGCGATATCTGCAGGTGTTAAATCTGAATTTGCTCCGCCTTTAAGAGACAGGAAAAAGCTCGCCCAAATGAGTAGGGTGACAGTAATAGATAAGTAGCCAAGATTCATAATATAAAAGGAGAGTGGGTGATGGCCCATTATGGGATAGTTGGTGTGCCACAGGTTGGCAAGTTTTGGTCTAACTTGAGCTATCGTTGAGGATTTCTGCTAATATTTGCCAAATAATTAACGGATTTAACTAATGTTTGGCATTTGCTATGGATAGAATTGATAGACATCTTCTCGAACTGCTACAAAAAGATGGCAGGTTAACCACGGCTGAACTTGCTGACGAAGTGGGTTTGTCACCGTCGCCTTGCGCAAGGCGGGTCAAAAGGCTAGAAGAAAAGGGCATTATTGACGGTTATCGTGTGAGCTTGTCTCGAGAGCAAGTTGGCATCGCAATGAGTGTATTTGTTGAGGTAAGCTTAAACAATCACCAAGAAGTGTCGATTAATAAGTTTGAAGGGGCTGTTGTAGGGATGGAGGAGGTTATCAGTTGCCACGTTGTATCTGGGGCTTATGATTATCTCTTAGAGGTGGTTAGTCCTAACTTGATGGCCTACGAGGCATTTACAAGAAAACTTCAAAGGCTCTCTAACGTGAAAGACATCCATACTCACCTTGCGATAAGACAAGTAAAAGGCAACGCGGCACTGCCAATTTATACCGATTAAACCAAAATTAGAGCAGCTACGCGGCGGCTGAATGAGCTGAAATCGAAATGGTTTGCTCTTGAGTTAGAAGTGCCGTCAATGTTAAATGTCATCGATAAGTTGTCAGGTTCCAAGCAATAAAAAACGGAGCACCTCGTGAAAGGTACTCCGTATATGATAGGTGCAAAACTTAGTGATACTTAAAGTTAGAGATTGAACAATCCCCAGTTTGAGCGTTAATTCTGAATGAAAAAGCATGTGAATGATAATCCACACCGTCATTCCAAATCGTCTCTCCAAATATCTTACATAGCTCTAGCTCACTTACTGAACCGAACTCTTCCATGTGTTTAGCTACAGATAAAAGTTTACCTCTTATCTCCGCAGTCCATTCCGTGTTACTCAAGCAGTTGAAAGCCATAGTTTTTTGCATATTACCTAGCCAAAATGTTTCTTGTTATTAAGTTATATGAATAATCATGATAACAATTTCTTGGCGTTTGTAAATCTATTTTGTGATGAATATCTCACATATTTGCTTGCGTTGGTCGGAAAGTGAACTTTATTGTTGATAGTTACCACATTAGCTTTACAAGCTATTGATAAAGCTTTGATTAACGATTTTTCTGGATATTTTGGCAGGAGAATAGTCTGTTACAACGAGATATCCAGTCGATGAACAGAGAAAGTTGAATGTGGGTTTCAGTTTGATGCATCGTTTATCAGTGCCTTTGCATGACGTGCTTCATCTATCATATTGGCTTCTTTACGATACTTTGACGACAGCTGACGGAATTTATCACTGAGTGTATGGAGATCTTTGGAGAGCGATTGTGAACTTGTCACATGCGATTGTGCGCTTTCAGATTGGCGCGGTAGTTTTGCTTTAGCACAGTGTTGAGCAACGGCTTGCCATGAGCGAGTGAGAGACTGAGCTCCTTCTAGTTCGCTAGAAACGATGTATGCCTGTTTTAACAAAACTTCAGAGACATCATAAGCGGTATTCATATGACTATTGAGCTGTGTATTAAACCTTTCTTCATACTTCGCCCAAAGCTCAATGATCTGTGTTTCGTTGAAGTGTTTAGATAGCAGTGTTTGTGATTCATAGGTTGAGAGCACTTGGTTGAATTCTTTGGTGTATTGGTTGTAGCGACCTTCAAATACGAGTTGGCGATCCAGCAGTGTTTGCCAGTTTTCACGATTGCAATGGCTTGC
The DNA here is from genome assembly GCF_026241515.1 of Vibrio sp. 14G-20. Taxonomy (GTDB): domain Bacteria; phylum Pseudomonadota; class Gammaproteobacteria; order Enterobacterales; family Vibrionaceae; genus Vibrio. The sequence goes on along the minus strand of NZ_JAPHPW010000002.1, from coordinate 333,516 downwards.
GACCGCGACATTGGCAATCAAAGGTATACTCATAATGATAACCTTTACCCAAAAACGCATGACTTTCCTCTACTTACCGTGCTCTCTATAGAGAGTATAGATGAGTGGCAGCATGAGTTGATGTACACTTCATGTATACCTAAAACGGAAGAGCTGGTGGATTTGATGAAAAAAGCGCTGATCGCTTTACTTGTATTGTTAATATTGGGCGGAGGAGGAGCGGCGTACTACTTCTTTGTTATGAAAAAAGACCCAACACCAGCAGAGAAAACCGAAGAGTCCGTTGAAGAAGTTGCTCAGCCTGAAGCTGATTTAAAACCGATCATGGAACTTAAACCTGAGCCAGAGCAGACAGAGTTTTACGTTCTGGATAGAAAGCTTGAAGTGGTAGAACAGCCGGAAATTGATGGTCTGATAACAGACCACCTCTACAAAGGCGAAAAAGTCGAAGTGCTCGAAAAGCAGGGTGAATGGGCACGTATCTCAGATTACATCGTTCTAAAAGAAGGCGGGCCACAGACAGCCGAATGGGTTTCGATGTCTGGCCTATCGAATGATGAAGTGATTATTTCCGAGAAAGAAAGCATAGAGATATTGGATTCATATTTGGTCAAATCCGACGATCTGAAGATCCATAAAGAGAAGTTCCGCAATACGGTTGCAGAGCTGATCTCTGATGGCGAATGTGACCCAAGTGACTTCGAGGAACTAGGTGGTTGGGTGAAATCGGTGAAGTACAGTGACCGAGATGTCTATTTTATCTATTGTGGTGGACTGTCTCTTGAAAATAAAATTTATTTAGATGTAAATACAAATGAAATATTTACTAAGTAAGATCCACTCCGTTATTAATATTCGATGTATTAATAGCGATTAACCTTTCTATTTATTGATTTAGACCGAAAGCCTGCTCTCAGCGAGAGTGGGCTTTTTTATTACCTATATGTTTTTATGACCTAATCAAACAGTTAGTTACTATGAATTTAAGCATTAAATTATATTGAACTCGATATAGGTTAGCCTCGATAGATTTATTAATAAGAAATAATGGTCTGATTATTATTTGCACCGTCAATTGTTTGATTTTCCAATGTTGCATTATTCTTGAAATAAGTTGGAGAGCATCATTTTATTTATGGTAAACAATGGCTTATCGGCTTGGTGATAAAAGTGAAATTAAATAAACCTTACTAATATCATAGTCTTGCATTGGTTTGCATATGTGTAACATTTCATTGATTTTGGGATGCAAGTCTAGTTTTTAATCATAATACGGAAATATTTTATATTTGTAATAATACTTTTTGATCTTGAGTTGTAGGGTTTAATTAAAGCAAAACGAAAAATTTAATTATCAACTAAGACATTATCTTATTAACATCATTGTTATTTAATTGCTTGTAAGGGATGGAACCATTAATGAAAAAGCTTGCTTTAATTACAGGGTCAAAAGGCGGTATCGGCTCAGCAATTTCCTCTAAATTAGTTGCAGACGGCTATCGTGTTATCGCGACTTATTTTACTGGAAATTACCAATGTGCATTGGATTGGTTTAATGAAAAACAATTCACCGAAGATCAAGTGAGATTGTTTGAATTAGATGTTACCAATACTGCGGAATGTGCGCTGAGCTTAAGCAAGTTGTTAGAAGAAGAAGGCACGGTGGATGTGCTGGTCAATAACGCAGGTATTACACGTGATAGCGTCTTTAAAAAGATGGATGCCGAAGCGTGGAAAGAGGTTATCGAAACGAACTTAAACAGTTTGTTCAACGTGACTCAACCTTTGTTCGCTCCTATGTGTGAAAAGGGTAACTGCCGAGTCATCAACATCTCTTCCGTCAATGGTCTTAAAGGCCAATTTGGACAAACTAACTACTCGGCAGCAAAAGCTGGAATGATTGGTTTCTCTAAAGCATTGGCTGCGGAAGGCGCTCGTAGCGGCGTAACCGTGAACGTAATTGCTCCTGGCTACACAGCAACTCCTATGGTTGAGCAAATGAAGCCTGAAGTACTGGATTCAATCAAGAACCAAATCCCGATGAAACGCTTAGCGACACCTGTTGAAATTGCAGACGCAGTGGGCTTTTTAGCGAGTCAATCTGGCGCGTACATTACAGGCGAAACATTGTCTGTGAATGGCGGCTTGTACATGCACTAATTGGCGAAACTGAAGGGATTGGAATGATGGAAAAAGTATTTATTGTTGCGGCTAAGCGCACTCCTATTGGTGCATTTACCGGGTCGCTAAAAAACGTATCTGCGGGCGAGCTGGCTGGCGTTGCGATCAAAGGTGCGCTTGAGTCTGTCGATATTTCGTTAGATGCGATTGATGAAGTGATCGTCGGCAACGTGATTTCGGCAGGTCAAGGCATGGGGGTTGCTCGTCAGGCTTCCATCTATGCGGGGCTTCCTGAGGAAACACCAGCATACGGCGTGAACATGATTTGCGGCAGTGGCATGAAATCAGTGATGGACGCAGCGGCGCACATCAAAGCACAAGATGCTGAAGTGATTATCGCTGCCGGCGTTGAAGTGATGTCCCAAATTCCTTTTGTGGTACCAGCGAGCGTTCGTAATGGTCACAAAATGGGTGACATCTCAATGAAAGACTTACTGGTTGGTGATGGCTTAACCGATCCGTTTAATCACTACCACATGGGCATGACTGCTGAGAATATCGCGAACACGTTAAATATTTCGCGCCTAGCTCAAGATAACTATGCCTTAGAAAGCCAACAGAAAGCCGTTGCTGCAATTGAAGCGGGTAAGTTTAACGCGCAAATCGTGCCTGTAGAAGTTAAGCAGCGTAGACAAACCGTGACTTTTGATACGGATGAGTATCCGAAGTCAGACGCGACATTCGAAGGTCTGCAAAAGCTTCGCCCAGCCTTTGACTGTGAAGGGTCTGTCACGGCGGGTAACGCTTCGGGCATCAATGATGGTGCGAGTGCGATTATCTTAGCGTCTGAGTCGGCGGTAGCGAAATATGGTCTAACACCTTTAGTGGAACTGACCAGCTACGCACAGTCAGGTTTGGATCCAGAGATTATGGGTTTAGGACCAGTAGAAGCGGTTTCTAAAGCGCTTGATAAAGCGAATCTCACTCTCGAAGAAATAGATTTATTTGAATTGAATGAAGCGTTTGCAGCACAAGCTCTTGGCGTAATGTACCAATTATCAGAGCAGCATGACTTACCGCTTGATGCGTTCAAGCCAAAGGTGAATGTGAATGGTGGTGCAATCGCGCTTGGCCATCCTTTAGGTGCGTCAGGCAATCGAATTATTGTTTCACTCATCCATGAAATGCTTGAACAGAAAATGACTTATGGCGTTGCTTCACTCTGTGTGGGTGGAGGAATGGGAACCGCTGTTTTGCTAAAAGGTATTGAAGGTTAGAGCCTGATATATCGGTAGCAAGCTTAAAATATCGGATCAGCTTTTCAAAGCATCGTGAGTTAATCGATGAGCGTTGGCTGAAACGGTAGTGACACAAATTTATTAAACTATGTATTCATCAGGAGTTACTTATGTACACGGATATTTTCAAAACAATTACTGACCAAACTGAAAAGCAATTTGAACCGTACTTAAAGTTCAACAAGTTGGTTGCAAAGAACGTCCAAACGATGACTGAACTGCAAATGAATGCAATGCAGACTTACACGGACATGGGTCTTGCGCAAATGAAAGCAGTGACTGAAATCAAAGACGTGACTAGCCTAACGGCTTTCAACAGCCAGCAACTAGCAGCGCTAACTCAATTGTCTCAACAGATGATGACTGATAGCTCAAAAATGCAAGCTGCTGCAAAAGAGTTCAAAGAAGATGTTGAAACACTAACAACTGAAAACTTGAAAACAGTTACACCTGCATAAATTTAATCGCCATCGAGTTAGCGCAGTGTTTGCTGTGAGGCTCGGTGGCGATTTTCCGATTATTGGAGTCATGTTATGTTTCAACACTTCTTTTCGGACTACCTTGTTAAACTTCAACAAACGAACCAGCAATGGTGGGAAAGCTTTGAACAAAACAAGGAAGCCGCGCAATCTCCCCTAAACCAAGCGATGCAAGAATTGAACTTTGAGGATGCATCAAAAATCTTCGAGCAAGCCGCCAACCAACCCGCCGTTCTACTTCAGTTACAATCTCAATGGTGGGAACAGCAACTTAAGATCTGGCAGAATGCCGCGCTGATGGGCAACACCGAGAGTCTTATCTCAGAAGACCGCAGCGACAAGCGCTTTATTGATGAAGCGTGGAAAAACGACCCGTTCTACAGCTTTATCAAACAATCCTATTTATTATTCAGTAAAAGCTATATCGACACCATCAACTCGATCGAGGGTATTGACGAAAAAACCAAAGAGAGAGTGGCGTTCTTTTCTCGTCAGGCAATCAATGCACTTTCTCCAAGCAATTTTATTGCAACGAATCCAGAGTTGATGAAACTGACGCTTGAGCGAAATGGTGAAAACCTTCTCGATGGGTTAGAGCAGTTACAAGCGGACGTTGAAGCAAGCGCCGATATACTCAAGATCCGCATGACCAACAATAACGCTTTCCGATTGGGTGTGGATGTGGCGAACACCGAAGGTGATGTTGTTTTTCAAAACGAGCTGTTTGAACTGATTCAGTACCATCCAAAGACACCGCAGGTTAACGCGACGCCTTTGTTGATCGTTCCGCCGTTCATCAATAAGTACTACATTCTTGATCTTCGTGAGAAGAACTCGATGGCGCGCTGGTTACTTGAGCAAGGGCATAGCGTATTCATGATGTCTTGGCGCAACCCAGGTGAAGCGCAGAAAGACACTGAGTTTGGTGACTATGTCACGGAAGGTGTGGTTAAAGCCGTTACCGCGATTGAAGACATCACAGGTAAAGAGCAAATCAATGCAGCCGGTTACTGTATTGGCGGTACGGTGTTGGCTTCGACGGTAGCTTATTACGCTGCGAAACGAATGAAAAAGCGCATCAAAACAGCGACCTTCTTTACCACCTTGTTGGATTTCTCGCAGCCGGGAGAGGTTGGCGCGTATATCAACGAAACGATCATTAACGCGATTGAGAAACAGAACGACGCCAAAGGCTATATGGATGGTCGCTCATTGAGTGTGACGTTCAGTTTGCTGCGTGAAAACAGTCTTTACTGGAACTACTACATTGATAACTACCTCAAAGGCAGCAGCCCGATGGAGTTTGATCTTCTGTACTGGAACAGTGATAGCACAAACGTAGCAGCTAAGTGTCATAACTTCTTGCTGCGAGAGCTTTATCTTGAAAACAAACTGGTTCAAGACAAAGGTGTGAAAGTGGGCGGTGTTTGGATTGATTTGAATAAGATCAAAATACCAAGCTACTTCATTTCAGCCAAAGAAGACCATATTGCCTTGTGGCAGGGGACTTATCGCGGTGCATTGAATACGGGTGGCAACAAAACCTTTGTATTGGGTGAATCCGGTCATATTGCAGGCATTGTTAATCATCCAGACAAGAAGAAGTATGGGTTCTGGTTGAATGACAACCTTGATGATTCTGCTGATGAGTGGCTATCAAATGCGAGCCATAACGAAGGTTCATGGTGGACACACTGGGACCAGTGGTTACAGGGCTTTGAGACTGACGAGAAGATCGAACCTTTCAATCAAGGTTCTGAGCTTAACCCTGTGATTGGCAAGGCACCAGGTAACTATGTAAAACAGGTGCTGCCGATTGTTGAGCAAGAGGCTGTTGATAAAGAGCCTGCTGACACAGAAGCTCCGAAAAACGAAGCCTAGGTTTTGTTATATAAGGCTTTCTTTATATTAGCTACGATGTCGCTTTACTAAAGTTTCATCATCCCCCTAGCTGTAAACAGAAACGCCAGATAATAAAAAAGCCACTGAATTCAGTGGCTTTTTAGTGTCAACTTATCTCAAGCATAACTGGAAAAAGTTAACGCAATCTCGATTCTTAATCGATTTCTTTGTCTTTACCCATAGATAAAATCCAAAGAGATACGGCTGCAACACCAGCGAAGCCGCCCAGAATGATAACTGGCATAGCGCTGTAACCTAGGATGTGCCAAATTACGCTTTCTAAAGTACTCATTCAATCGCTCCTTATTGCCAGCCTTCAACGCCGTGCATGTCTGGTAGTTTGTGTGCAATACCTTTGTGACAGTCTACACACGTTTTCTCACCAGAAGCTAGCGCTGTCGAGTGTTGTTTCGCACTACGAGGGCTCTGCTCTGAGAAGTCCATGTAATCGAATTGGTGACAGTTACGACACTCAAGTGAATCGTTCTTTTTCAATCGAGCCCATTCGCGCTCTGCTAAGTGATGACGACGCTCTTTGAATTTCTCAGGCGTATCAATCGTCTTAGAAATAAAGTGCGCATATAGCTCTTTTGATGCTTGAACTTTACGAACGATTTTATCTGTCCACTCATGCGGTACGTGACAGTCTGAACAGATTGCACGAACGCCTGAACGGTTAGAGTAGTGAATCGTCTCTTGGATCTCTTCAACAATAGGTGCGTGACAGCCAGAACAGAATTCTTCTGTGTTGGTTGCTTCCATACCCGTGTTAAATGCACCCCAGAACAAAAGACCGCCCGAGAAACCCAAGAATAAAACAACGCCTACCGCTGCTTTACTTGGTGTCGCGAGTCTTTTCCAAAACGCTTTAAGTAATTTTATCATGTATAGCCTCTCTTACAGTCCGGCTACGATTAACGCAGTGAATCTACAGGTTTGAACTCATTCTCAACTAGTGGTTTTGCATTAGCTTGAGGAACGTGACACTGCAGACAGAAGTAACGACGAGGTGACACATCAGCAAGAACGGCGTCTTCACGGTTCATGTAGTGAGTTACACTCACCTTAGTTGCACCCATTTCTTTCGCATTTTTCCAGCTGTGGCAAGACAGACATTTGTTTGCGTTTAAAGAAACTTCGTAGCTACGAATTGTGTGAGGTACCAATGGTGGTTGGTATACGTAATCGCTCTCTAGCACTTGGTCGCGTGGGAACTTTTTAAAGTCGTCCGCTGCGCGAGTTGCTTCTAGTTCACTTGCACCACGTAGAGATTCTACGCCACCAATGCCGCCTGGGTTATCCAGCTCAGCTTCAGCTTGAACTGCACCAGCTAGTAAAAGACCAGCTGATAGTAGGGCAGTAATCAGTTTTTTCATGTTAATTTCTCCGCCTAAAGGCTAATTCTTTGAGAGGACTACTTTTTTCAAAACAGTGAAAAAAGTAGTCGCAATATTAGATACTTAAGATCGTCTCTCTAAGCCTAGGCTTAAGCGACTTTAGTGATCTTAACTGGACACTTCTTGTAGTCCGTCTGTTTAGACAGAGGATCCGTTGCATCCAAGATCAACTTGTTGATCAGAATTCTTGCATCAAAGAATGGTACGAATACCAAGCCTTGTGGTGGACGGTTACGGCCGCGAGTTTCAACACGTACACGAACTTCACCACGTTTGTTTTCGATAAGAACTTCATCACCACGGCGAAGGCCACGAGCTTTAGCGTCAGCAGGGTGGATGTAGCAAAGTGCATCCGGTACTGCTTTGTAAAGTTCTGGTACACGACGAGTCATAGTACCTGTGTGCCAGTGCTCAAGAACACGACCTGTACATAGCCACATATCGTATTCATCGTTTGGTACTTCAGGTGGCGCTTCGTATGGAGCATTGATGATCAGTGCTTTACCATCTGGCTTACCGTAGAAGTCCCAATCAGAACCTTTCTTAGCGTATGGATCTGAACCTTCTTTAAAGCGCCATAGTGTCTCTTTACCGTCAACAACAGGCCAACGTAGACCACGAACTTTGTGGTAGCGATCGTATGGTGCTAAATCGTGACCGTGACCGCGACCAAAGGCTGCGTATTCTTCGAATAGACCTTTTTGAACGTAGAAACCTTGTGCTTGTGCATCGTCGTTAAGCTCTTGAGCTTCAGACAGAGGGAAAGCATCAACATTGCCATTTTTGTAAAGCACGTCGTACATGGTTTTGCCACGGTACTCAGGCATTTTCGCAACCAGTTCTTCACCCCAAACTTCTTCAATAGTGAAGCGCTTAGAGAACTCCATGATTTGCCATAGGTCAGACTTAGCTTCACCTACCGTTTTCACTTGTTGGTACCATGCTTGTGTACGACGCTCAGCGTTACCGTAAGCACCTTCTTTTTCAATCCACATTGCTGTAGGAAGGATAAGGTCAGCCGCTTGAGCTGTTGCTGTTGGGTACGGGTCTGAACAAACAATGAAGTTATCTGGGTTACGGTAACCTGGCAGACGTTCAGTGTTGATGTTTGGACCCGCTTGCATGTTGTTGTTACACATTACCCAGTAAGCGTTGATCTTACCGTCTTTAAGCATACGGTCTTGAACAACAGCGTGAGCACCTGGTTTAGCAGGGATAGTGCCTTCTGGAAGTTTCCAGATGTCTTCTGCAATCTTACGGTGTTTAGGGTTAGCAACAACCATATCTGCCGGTAGACGGTGAGAGAACGTACCAACTTCACGAGCTGTACCACACGCAGATGGTTGGCCAGTTAGTGAGAATGGGCTGTTACCTGGAGTAGAAATCTTACCTGTAAGAAGGTGGATGTTGTACACAAGGCTGTTCATCCATACACCACGAGTATGTTGGTTCATACCCATTGTCCATAGTGACATTACTTTGATGTTTGGATCGGCGTATTGCTTAGCCAGTTTGATCAGGTCATCTTGAGATACACCTGACATTTCAGACGCTTTCTCAACTGTGTACTCAGCAACAGACGCTTTGTAGTCTTCGAAAGAGATAGCAGTCATTTCACCTGAGTTAGGGTTTGCTGCTGCTTTCTGTAGTGGATCATCGTCACGAAGGCCGTAACCGATGTCTGTCGTTGCTTGCTTGAAGTTCGTGTGCTTGTTCACGAAGTCCCAGTTAACCGCATCGTTTTGGATGATGTAGTTTGCGATGAAGTTTGCAATCGCAAGGTCAGACTGAGGGTTGAAGATGTAACCAGTGTCTGCAAGCTCAAAAGAACGGTGGTAGTAAGTAGACAGTACGTTTACTTGAACGTGTGGGTGGCTTAGACGACGGTCTGTAATACGGGTCCATAGTACTGGGTGCATTTCTGCCATGTTTGAACCCCACAGTACAAATGCGTCTGCGTGTTCAAAGTCATCGTAACAACCCATTGGCTCATCGATACCGAAGGTACGCATGAATGCACCTACCGCAGAAGCCATACAGTGACGAGCGTTTGGATCGATGTTGTTTGAACGGAAACCCGCTTTCATCATCTTAACGGCTGCGTAGCCTTCCATTACTGTCCACTGACCAGAACCGAACATACCAACACCTGTTGGGCCGTTCTTCTTAAGAGATGCTTTCCATTTCTCAGCCATCACGTCGAACGCTTTGTCCCAAGATACGGGTGCGAAGTCACCGTCTTTATGGAACTCGCCATCTTTCATACGAAGAAGAGGTTGTTCTAGACGGTCTTTGCCGTACATGATTTTTGAAAGGAAGTAACCTTTGATACAGTTAAGGCCTTTGTTTACTGGTGCTTCTGGGTCGCCTTGAGTTGCAACCACTTTGCCGTTTTGAGTACCTACTAGTACCGAACAGCCCGTACCACAAAAACGACAAGGCGCTTTATCCCACGTGATTTTTGTTTGATCAGAGCTAGCAATCAGGTTGGTTGCTGTTGCCGGTAGAGTTACACCTGCAACGGCTGCCGCTGATGCAGCTGCGTTTGCTTTCACAAACGCACGTCTTGTCATTTTCATACTTCACCCTCAAGTTGAGAATTGTTGCTTCCAGTTTCTAAATCCGTTTCGTCCAGTCCAGTTTCGATTTGGTGATAAACCAAAGCTGTCCCTAAAACGTTCGTAATATTATTAATTTCTTCGATGGTATCCGTTACAAAACCTTGGTTCTCGGTTTCTAGGACCACTATGATTTTGCCTTCAGGGCTACTGCCGTAAATCTCTGCATTATCGAACTGCTCGATTTGTGCTTTGATCTCGTCTAGATGCTCTGGGCTCACATGCACGACTAAACTTGATATATGCACTTCATTTAGTGCCATAAATTGCTCTCGTTATTTTTGTTTTATGCATTACTCACAAGAATAGCTGAAGTAGGGCAAACTGCTACGCAGGCTCCACAACCGCTACACTCATCTAACTTGATTTTTGGTAGAGCAACACTGCCTGCTCTAAGTTGAAATTGAATGGCCATAGGTTCACACATGTCACCACAGCTTCGGCATTCAACATTTTGCTGTGCTAAACACTTATCAGAGATATGTGCTTTTGCTTGCCAAGGCTCTCCTTGCTTTGGCTTAAAAATGGGTTCGGGACATACATCTGCACATTGATAGCAGAACGTACACTCATCAATAGAGAAATCGACAGTAGGAAAACCACCATCGCCTACAATGATTATCTTAGTCTCACAACTCTCGATGCATTTACCGCAGCGAGTACAGTCATCTGTAAAGCTTTCTAGATTGTTAATCCAAGGCAAACGAATCTGGCTTGAGTCAACTTTTCGTCTTGAAAAAAGACGGCGTTTTGATAGATCTACCACTAGATACCTATAGATGTTACTAAGATGTTGTAATTGTAGGTCATTATTCTATTAATATCTTGTAATGAGTCCTCACAAGTAGTGTAGTTTTAGAAACAATTGTATAAATACCCCCTAAGGGCTAATTGGGGGCATATATTGTCTTAGATCAATAAATTACGGAGCGAGTGATCACATATTGAATGGAGCTATGATTTTTGATGTGTGACAATACGATATCGCTGGCAAGTCATTTATCATAGGAAGGCACTTTTGCTTATAAGACCGGTTTCATCTGTAACAAGTACGATAGCAAAATCTTTGCTCTCTATACTGCTGTTGTCGGTTGCTACAACTGGCTTTGCCATCTTTACTTTGGCTTCAAGTTTGAATGATGCGGAAGCGGTTAACGTGGCCGGTTCAATGCGAATGCAAAGCTACCGTTTAGCCCATGATATTCAAATAGAATCTGTCGATTATGAATCTCATATTCGTGAATTCGAAAGTTCTCTTTACTCGCCATCCATGACCAATTTAGTCAGTTGGAATGTTCCGACAGACATCACAGAAGATTACTATTTAATTATCGGCCGTTGGCATGAGCTGAAACAGGTCTTGAATAGCGAAGAGCGCGATCACTATCTCGTGTTGGTTGAAAACTTCGTGGCTGAAATCGATGGCTTTGTTTATAAGCTGCAAGAGTTCTCTGAAGACAAGTTAATAAAGTTAGCGTGGGCTGGTGGTATCGGCCTTGGTGGAATTCTGGTCATATCTCTTTTTGTTGTTCACTTTGTACGTAAACAAGTTGTTAAGCCACTCCACGCGCTCGTTGGAGCCAGTCAGCGGATCAAAAACAGTGACTTTGAGGTGGAGTTAAAAGTCACTAACAACAATGAACTTGGCATTCTGACTAAGACGTTTAACTCGATGGCCAAAGATTTGGGCGTGCTCTATCGAAACCTTGAGTCTGTTGTCGACGCTAAGACGGTCGAGTTGCAAAACGCCAACCAATCTTTGCAGGCGCTTTATCACTCTTCACAAGAACTTACGGTTACGCGTATCGCCCCAGAAAACTTCCGAGCTATTCTGCAGCACCTAGTCAGTCTAGAAGGAATAGAGTCGTTAAGGCTTGAGATTGCTGATAGTTCAGGTCGTTCGTTGATTATGGACGAAGGGTATGATTCGAACTTGGACCATGAAAAGTTTGAAATGAAGTTGGATGATAACGAGCTTATCTTGGGCTATTTATATTGTTCATATCATCATGGTCATTCAACCAAGACGCTGATTGAGAGCTTTATCCAACTGTTATCACGAGCGATCTATTATAATCGCGCGCAGAAGAAAGCAGAACAGCTTATTATAATGGAAGAGCGTGCAACGATTGCCCGTGAACTTCATGATTCATTGGCTCAATCACTGTCGTATTTGAAAATCCAAGTGACATTGTTGAAGCGCGTGATTGGCAAATTGCCAGAACAACAGCACCGAGAGCAATCTGAACAAATAGCGTCGGAAATCGGCAACGGTTTAGCTGATGCCTATACTCAACTACGAGAGTTGCTCACAACCTTTAGGTTGACGATAAAAGAGGGCAACTTCGGAGACGCTTTGAGCACCATGCTTGAAGAGCTCAGTGAAAGAACAGATGCAAAGATTAACCTAACCAACAATCTTTCATCCATAGAACTTGATGCACATAGTCAGGTTCACTTGCTTCAATTGATTCGTGAAGCAACAATTAACGCAATAAAACACGCCAATGCCGACTTGATAGATGTATGCTGTATCGATGAGGACGGTGAAGTATTAGTCGTGATTAAAGATAATGGAGATGGCTTTGACTCAAGTAGTTCTAAGATGAACCACTACGGGATGAGCATTATGCAGGAGCGTGCGGCAAGACTGAATGGCGACTTAACGATTGAAGCGGCTCAAGGTGAAGGCTGTACAGTCATATTGAAATATAAAAGTTTGAAGGAAGTTAAAGTTGACGATTTGTAAAGTAATGCTGGTTGATGATCATCCATTGATGCGCAGAGGTATAAGCCAATTACTGAGCTTTGAAGATGAATTCGAAGTGATTGCAGAAGCAAGTAACGGTACTGAAGCGGTCGCTCTTGCCCATGAAGAAGAACCGGACCTGATCCTTTTGGATCTTAATATGAAAGGCATGTCTGGACTTGACACGCTGAAAGCACTTCGTACTGATGGCTCAAGCGCTAACATCGTTATTCTAACGGTTTCTGATAGCCCTGCAGACATTGAAGCGATTGTAAAAGCAGGCGCTGATGGCTACTTGTTGAAAGACACAGAACCCGATGAGTTAATCGAACTGCTTAAGCAAGCACACAGCGGTGACAAGGCTTACAGCAGTGTGGTTGCTCGTTACTTAAATGACGCTGGTAGCCGCAATGATATCTTCGACCAACTGACTGAACGCGAAATGCAAATCCTTCAAGAAGTCGCGAAAGGTTACCGTAACAAGCAGATAGCAGATCACCTGTTTATTTCTGAATCGACAGTTAAGGTACATATGAAAAGCTTGCTGAAAAAGCTGCAAGTGCCTTCTCGTACTGCTGCAACGGTTCTGTATCTAGAACGCTACGGTGAAATGAAGTAGGGCTTGTTCCTTTGAAATAAAACTATTTCAAGCCGTACTATTAGTTACAAGTGCTCGGATCAAATAGCGTTAGCTTCAAACGACATTGAACATGTGACATTAAAAAAGGCGCTGAGCTTATTAAGTTCAGCGCCTTTTTGTTTAAGCATTTTATATCTAAATTACCATGTCTCTTTTACTGACAATTAAGCTGCCATTGGTACTAGAACAAGCGTACCGAAGATAACGGTAATAAGACCACAGATTACCGGTACAGACGTACGTTTAACGACTTCAAATGGGCTAATTTTACCCATGCCAGAAGTCGCTACGATTACACCAGATACTGGTGAAATGGTACGGCCTAGGTTCGATGCTTGAAGCATTGGGATGATTAGGAACGCTGGGTTCAAGCCCATTTTCGCCGCTAATGATGGAGCCAGCTCTACGAATGCATAGAAAGGCGCGTTACCAGAGCCTGTCGCGATAGCAGCAGCCACCGTTAGGCCTGTCAGGATAAGCATTAATGCGATACCGCCTGCGCCTGCCGATTCAGCAAGACCGATTAGGTTATCAATCGCACCAATAGACATTAGACCTTGAGCAAATACGCCCGCCGCAACCAACAGCATTACCACGCCTTTGAATGCTTCCGCCATGCCTTGGTAGCAAGAGTCTAGATCTTCTAGTGTTTTCTCACCGTCAAACTTCTTCACAACGTAATCGATGATTGCGCCCACGAAGATAGAACCCACTACGATGGTGTAGATATCAAGTGAAAGGCCTGGAATCGTACGGCCGTTAAATAGGAATACACCGATGATAGGTAGGAATGGCAGTGCAGCGTAGAAAGCGGGTGCCGTTGTTTCAATGTCAGAAACGTCTACTTTTTCCATTGGTGTGTTTTCTTTCTTATCTAGATACTTGTTCCAGAAGAAAGCGGCTGCAGCCATTACGATGATTGCACAGATAGAAACAGGCAGTACCGTTTGAACAGCAAACACATCAAGAGACATGCCTGATTTTTCTGCTGCGATAACCACATCACCAGAGGTTGGTGAAAGAATGATGGCTGCAGGTGATGCGCAAACCGCAACTGCTGCTGGGCGAGAAATACCCATTGCCGTCATCATTGGGAATAGGGTTGCCATCAATAGCACACCAAGGCCTGTAGCAGAACTTACTGCTAGAGACATTAGACACGCTACGATGTAAGCCGCAACAAGAAGTACATAAGGAGACTTGATCGCTGCAAGTGGTTTAGAAAATTGCTTTACTACCACGTTGTTCGCGCCGATGTGAGTCATGTATGAAGCGAAACCACACAGAAGCATGATTTGCATGCCTAGGCCGCCCCCGCGGTATTGAAGCATATACTTAACGAATTCTAGTGAGTCGGTAACCATGTTACCTGTTGAAGCTACCTTAGCTGGTAAAACTGTGTGACCAATAAGGCCAGTAATAAGAAGTAGGGCGAGGCCAGCAGTTAGTAGTACACCCGCTGCTTTATAGCCTTTTACAATAAAGTAACCAACAGCAATAGTAATCACTAATCCGATCAAGAGCTCTAACATAGAAATCTCCACAAAGTTTAAGAAATATAAGAAAGTGTTTCAGAATATGACAATGAATGTACAGAAAACTGCACTGTGGCACGAGGCATAGTTGAGGTTGATATGATCTAAGACAAACATTTTTTTCGATGTTAATTGTGGTTGTAAATCGTGATTAACTACTGTTGTTTAGATGTTAATAAACAAATTTTGTAGCTCGTTAGAATATAACTTGGATCACCTTTGGTTGTTCTAATTGCATATGTGGGCCTTGTTTTATAAATTGCGGGTGTTTTCTGTACTTTGGAAGGGAATGTGTAACGAAGTGAGTATTTATCGGAGTAAAGAGGTGAGAATCTTAGCTTTTAAGCTTACTTAGCTTTGAAGCTTATTTACGTTTAAAGATTACTTATGTTTAACGCTTACTTATTTCCCTTAAGTAAGCGCTAAAACACAAGCTGGCACTAAAATATAATTAGAATAACGAGCGAGTTTAGTTTATATCAACGTCAGGAGTGTCATTTGAATACGTTGGCAGCTCAGAACAGATGACCTTCTTACAAAAGTGAATCATCCCATAGCGAGTAATGAGTAAAAACTCTTCTTTATTCAATGGAATATAAGGCATCGCGTCAGAAGAAAGGGTAGCCCCTTCACTTATCATCACCTTTTCGTAAAACGACAACTCGCGATTCGGGATGATTTGCTGGTGTTGGTTCTCATCCAGTGAGATGTCGTGTTGAGTGACAGAGTAAGATCCTGATGACGTAAAGCCGACTTGCTTAGTTGATACGTACAATAAGTCATAACTGTCATTCTTCTTAAACTCGATATTAATAGCAGACTGGTTATGAATCATATTATTGGATGGGTTAATAATCGATGCTGTATTGGCTAAATAATGCCCTTCAAGATGTGACTTGGGAATAAAGGTAGAAACCCAGCCGACTAATACGCCAAGCAGTACTACAAAAATTGCTGTATTCGTTTTGTTATTCACAAGTCACTCCTTTAAATCCTACTGGAAAGCTCAGAGATTTTCCTGAATTATCTATGATTATTTTTCGTCCCTTATATTCATAAAGCGTGACGTTGAATAACTCGTTAAAAGTGAATTCGTCGGATTCGATTTTACAAGAGATAAAATGCTGACCCACGAGATCTTCGCCTAGGCCATTTCTATCTAAATAAGAAAACAAATAATGGGATAAACCCGCAGTCACTACAAATAATGCAATCAGTGCTAATACATTGTTTGTTTTCTTTGTATGAACTGCTTTTTCTGTCGTTGTACTCTCTTTTACAATGCTTTCGGTTTGCTGTTGAGCTTCTTGCTTTAACTGCGATTGAATTTTACTAAGCGCGCGTTGCTTGTCTTGGGTTACTTGGCCTGCAAATCGATAACCTTTACCACGTTCAGTAACGATGATCATTCCACTCTTGTCTCCCAAAGCTTTTCGGCAGATAGAGATGGTTTGCATTAAGCTTCCATCTTCAACGTATATACCTTTAGAAACCCACACTTGTTCGATCAGAACTTGGCGAGTGATTACTTCATTCGGTCGAGAGATAAAAAACTTGAGTAGCTCTAATTCATTCGAACCTATTGGGTATGTACGACCTGTCTTAAAGTGATGGATTTCACTCTCTTCTAAATTGACTTGTATATCATCATTGATAATAAATTCAGCAGACATCTGGGTTCTCATTGTTGTAAGCGTTCTAACCTAAATATAACAAATGTTGCTACAAATATAAACTCGCTGACTTTGTCTCCTTTGATATTTAAGTTATTGAATAAATTTATTTTATTTCCCTATTTAGATTCCCTTATAAACCTTTTTGAGGTTGTTTAATGTGGTTTCAGGTGCTTGCCGTTAGTAGCTATTGGATCATTAACGGGTGACGCTGATTTAGTGGGTGTGGGTTAATTGCTCAAATTTCTTACGTAGTTCTATCAACGTGTCATTCCAATTTCGTGTTGCCTTGCTCTCTACAAATAAAAGTCGAACTTACCTCCGACTCAATCGGCAACTCAAATAACGATAAATCGCATGACCACACCAGTTAAATGCGAAAGCTACGAAGGAGCTGTTTTGAAAGATTTCAATAAGCCATATATATGTGGACTAATTACGCTTGCCTTACTCGGCTGTCAGTCTGAAGACTCGACTCAAGAGGCCGTTTCGGTATTGGTTCCCTACAACATTAATGAACTACCAAAACCAAACGATGGGTATGGGTATGACGACGATGGAACAATATCAGGAGTCGGTGAAGAAGTTGCCGCAATGTCATCGACCAATGATGCTTATTATCAGGACTACAACAATTCATACGCAGCCCTAGACGGTTGGGGACTTTGTGCGGAACCGATTTTAATTCCTCTACAAAGTGTTAATTCGGACAAACGTTATCCACTCAATAACGAAACCTTAGCCGGGAATGTTGTATTAATTGATGACCTAACAGGCGAAGAAGTTGTCACTCAAATATCCGCTGATGGTTCCAATATTAAAATTCAATGTGAATCAGGCTTAGCTGAGAGTCGTACTTATTCGATTGTAGTAACGGATGGGGTAAAAACTGAATTTAATGAGCCTTTAAAAGTAGATGCTAGCTTTGATGATTTGATTTATTCAGAAGTTCCATTAAATAACGAAAAAGAAGAAGTGCTTCAAGAGCAAGTATTGAGCGCTATTGATTCATATTATGCGTTATATCCAGATAAGGGTATTCCTGTATATGCCGCGCAATTTAAAACTCAGAGTACTTATTCCCCTCTGGATGTAATGAGAAATAATCACGTTAATTTCCATACTAAATTTTTAGATGGCGTTGAAAAGGTTCGCGAGTTTAATAGTGACTACAGCCAGTACTCTAAGAAGTTAAGAATACCGTCTTATCTGCCTTTTACTCAAGAAAGAGAATCTGAGTGCACCATCGATGAGTTTGATCCAAAAGAAAACTGCCCTCCATTATACGAATGGATTACCAATACTGAAGGTGGTTTCCCGACCGCTGCAATGCCAGAAGGGGTTAAGAAATCCCCAGATGTTCAGCGCGGCATTGCTGAAACGGTGATACCAGATACATGTACAACAGAAGCAACGAATCAGCAGTGCATTGAAGCGCTTCGTGATTTTGTCGCACTTTCAACAGATAACGCGCTGCTTGTTAGTCAGCTAGAGGATGACATCTTCGATTTGGTTGTGACAGACCTTAAACAAGGGGTCCAAGCAACAATTGATAGTGCTGACCCTGCGAGCTTTATCTCTCGCCAAGTCGCTGCTGAGCAACCAACTCTTTTGTTAGCTGCCGTTGGAGATTGCGGGGAGACTTGTGACGTTGGTGTTGACTATGTCCCAGATAGCGTAATTCCCAATACCGCGCCAGGTAACATTCGTACTGGTACTGAACCACTGATTACTGCGCTTGGCTTAGACCCAATAACAGGCACATCAGAAAATATTAATGAAAAGCGTGGAGCAGTACGAACCACAACCGGCGGGCATGGTACGTATCTGTTCCCCTATGAAGGTCCCGTTGATGAAAATGGCTTACCGGGCACACCAGGTGAAAACATGTCAGACGTTCGTGAAGCGGTGGACACTCAACAAATTGCCGTTGCTTCTATGGTAATGAGTGACGGTGCAGTAGTCGTCATTAATAACGAAGATCACATCGAAACCGAGGTGCCTCAAGATGAAGAATAAATTCTTACTGAGCACTGCCGCTGCTCTTGTCCCTTGCCTGACTAATGCGGCTGGCTTTCAACTTAACGCGCAGTCTGCAACCGGGTTAGGTCGTGCATTCGCCGGTGATGCAGTGATGGCAGATAGCGCGGCAATTGTTGCTAAAAACAGCGCTGCGATGGCTTACATCGAGCAACCAACACTCTCTGTCGGCGCTATCTATATCGATAGTGGTATTGATGTGTCTAGCGTTAGCTACACACCAATGGTTGGTGATACTGAAATGTTAGATGACCAATCATTAGACGCAGGGACATTAGTTCCAAACATTCATTATGTTCATCCTATCGAAGATTCGAAGTTCACGTTGGGTACGACGGTTCACTCCAACTTTGGCACTGATGTTGAATTTGATAACTCGTTCGAAGCAGATGAGTTTGGGGGTAAAACGGCGCTTTCAAGTATCAATGTTGGCTTCGCTGTTGCTTATGAATTGTCTGAAAAAATCAACTTAGGTGCCGGGCTGGATGTTATCTACGGTGAGGGTGAGATCTACCGTCAGGGCTTGTTGAATGTAGATGCGGACGGCTTTGGTTTGGGAGCCAACATTGGTGCGACTTATCAAGTGAATGAGCGAAACAGGTTCGGTATTTCTTATCGCTACAGCCCTGATATCGAAGTTGAAGGTGACATCACTAAAGCAGGCGTTTCTGCTGACGAAATGAACGTTCCGTTACCCGATACTTTGGAGTTCTCCGGTTGGCATCAACTCAACGAACAGTGGGCATTTCACTACAGTCTGCAATGGGTGAAATGGTCTGAATTTGACTCGCTAACATCTGACTCTTATGACGACTCGATTAAAGAATATCAATGGAAAGATGCAGGGCATATTTCTGTCGGTGGTACGTACACCATGTCGAAAGACATCGTTGTACGAGCGGGTTACATGTATGACATTTCCCCGACTGACGAACTCACATCGTTATCTATCCCTGATGTTAACCGTCATTGGTTTACAGTTGGAGGGACTTACCACCTGACAACAACAAGTTCTGTAGATCTTGGCGTTGGTTTCATTGTTGGTGAATCTCAACACGTAGATGAAAGTCTAGATGGTTTATCAAGAACTAATGTTACTGCTGACGTGACTGCTGATGCCTTACTCCTAGGTGTACAGTATCAGCATCGTTTTTAACTTTTACTTTGGAGTTCAGAACGTAAAAATTTAGGAATCATATAAAAATTGCAGGGCTCGACAGTGAGTTGAGCCCTTTCTCATTATTAGCTGTTTTAGCATTATTTAAATAGCTGGAAGCTCATTAAGTAAGAAATAGCTGCTTAGAAAAACGTCTTAATTCAGACGAATTCAACGGTTATGGTTATTAAAAATGAAATTTACAAAGCTTAGTAAAACAATCTGTTTGGCACTGTTTGCCTTACATATCTATCCATCGTTTGCCCAAGACTCAAACTTGATTCCTGTGACTATCGAAAAAGCTCACAAACAAGCATTCACTTCTTCAATCAACGAGGTTGGTAAAATCAGGGCAACGGACTCTGCTGCATTGACATTTAGTGCCTCCGACAAAATTCTCAACATCCATTTCAAAGATGGAGATTCAGTTAAAAAAGGCGAACTGATCGCTCAACTGGACAATACCAAAGCGAAAGCCGATTTAGACAAAGCAAGAAGCTCTCTAGCGTTAGCAAAGTCGAAATTAAAGCGAGTACAAGAATTACTAAAGAAACAGCCTGACTCTATGTCTCAACAAGATGTGGAAGAACTGGGCGAACAGGCGAACCTAGCCGCAGCTGATTTCCGTCAGAAAGAAGCGCTGATGAATGACTATTTATTGGTAGCGCCATTTGATGGGCAGCTAACTAACTTCACTCACTCAGTGGGCAGTAAGATTGATAGCGCAACCGCGTTGGTCAGTTTGATCAAACTCGATCCTGTCGAAGTTCAGTATTCCATTGGACAGTCGGATTTAGGAAACGCAAAGCTTGGGCAGAATGTTTCCATCCAAGTTGATGCATTTGTCGATGAAGCATTTTCTGGTGTGGTGGATTACATTGCGCCAGCGGTGGACGAAAGCTCGGGCCGTGTAGAAGTTCACGCGCACGTGACTAACCCAGAGCATCGCTTAGTTCCGGGTATGTTTGCCAAAGTAAGTCAGATGACCAGCGAAGATTCAACGCAGATGGTGGTTTCTCAAAACTCCGTTCAAGCAAAAGATGCAGAGCGTTTTGTTTGGGTGGTGAATGGTGAAAAGATCGAGCAACGCATTGTCGAATTAGGCGTGAATACTAACGACGGTTACGTTGTTGTCGAGAAAGGCTTGAAGCTTGGCGATAACGTCGTTGTGACGGGACAACAGAACCTCAAGAAAGCGTCGTTAGTTAAGGTCATGAACCCAAATGCTGAGCAGAAAACTGTTGAGCTAATAACGGAACCGACAAGCAAAGAAAACACTCAGAAGATCGCTGAACCCAAAGTAGAAAAGACTGTAATACAGGTGGATGAACCACATCCTATTGAACCTTCGGTTGATTGGACGGAAGCATCGAAAGGTGTGGACGAAGCGATCAGCGAAAACAGTGAGCAAGCAGAGACCAGTGCGACTGTTGAGGAGTCATCAAGCGAAATTCAAAGCAAGGAAACACTAAGCAAGGAAGCTGTAACGAAGGAGAATCTGAATGAAGCTTCCTGAGATTTGTATTAAGCATCCAGTTTTTGCTTCAGTACTGAGTATCACGATTGTTTTGCTTGGGCTTTTGTCGTTTCAAAAGCTCTCAATCCAATACTTTCCTGAACATAAAACACCGTCGGCGACTGTAACCGCGGCGATCAATGGCGCGAGCGCTGAGTTCATGTCGCGTAATGTGGCCGACAAACTGATCATGGCGGCAACGGGCTTAGACAACGTGAAAACCATGACGACCGACTGTCAGGAAGGAACGTGTAATCTAAAAATCATTTTTGAAGATGACATTAATGACGTCGAATACACGAGCTTGATGAACAATCTGCGCAGCAGTGTTGAAGCGATTGGTGATTTCCCGCCGAGTATGACGGATAAGCCAACGGTAACGGATGACTCTTCTGATACCAGTATGCCGAGTAACATCATCACGTTTGTGAATACCGGCAAGATGTCTAAGCAAGACATGTACGACTACATTAGCCAGCAAGTCGTGCCCCAGTTTAAGCACATCCAAGGTGTGGGGGGGATTTGGGGGCCGTATGGTGGCAGTGAAAAAGCGGTTCGTGTGTGGTTACAACCTGATCGAATGATGGCGCTTAATATGAGTGCATCGGATGTAGTTGGTACATTAAGCTCATACAACGCGACATTTACCGCGGGTACGATCAAAGGTCAGGTGAGAGATTTCTCTATTAACCCGGTCAACCAAGTGACCAGTGTTGATGATGTGCGAGATTTGGTGATTCGTGTTGATAACGGCAAGATCATTCGCGTCGGCGATATTGCAGAAGTTAAAATGGGAGAAGAAAGCTTAAC
The DNA here is from genome assembly GCF_026241515.1 of Vibrio sp. 14G-20. Classification (GTDB taxonomy): domain Bacteria; phylum Pseudomonadota; class Gammaproteobacteria; order Enterobacterales; family Vibrionaceae; genus Vibrio. The sequence continues at coordinate 311,582 of NZ_JAPHPW010000002.1, read as the reverse complement.
CCCGAGTATTCTTCGAGTCGATGACAACTTAGCAATGTCGATTCAGGTACTGCCACTGAAAAGTGAAAACCCAGTGACTGTTGCCAATAAGGTTAAGAAGCAAATAGACGTGATTCAGCCTCAGTTGCCAGAAGGCATTGAGATGAAGATGGTTTATAACCAAGCCGACTTCATTAAAACTGCGATTGATGAAGGTTTTATGACTTTGGTTGAGGCGATTGTTCTTGTTTCAGCCGTTGTCGTGTTGTTCCTTGGTTCAGTTCGTGTGGCGTCTATTCCTATTATCACGATCCCAGTGTGTGTGATTGGTGTGTTTGCAGTTATGCATGTGCTCGGGTTTAGTATCAACGTGCTGACTATCTTGGCCATCATTCTTGCGATTGGTTTGGTCGTCGATGATGCCATCGTCGTGGCTGAAAACTGTTACCGACATATCGAAGCGGGCGAAAACCCTTTTAATGCGGCAATCAAAGGGTGCCGAGAGATCGTCTTTCCTGTGATAGCGATGACGCTGACTTTAGCGGTCGTGTATCTCCCTATTGGTTTGATGTCGGGCTTAACCGCCGACCTATTTAGACAATTTGCTTTCACGTTAGCAGCAGCAGTGATCATCTCTGGGTTTGTGGCTTTAACGCTCTCACCCATGATGTGTGCTTACTTAATGAAGCCAGTTACAAAGCCGGCAAGGTGGTACAAAAAAGTTGATGCGAAGCTGAATGTTCTGTCTGACTTGTACACCAAGGAACTTAGCAAATGGTTTGAGCGTAAAACACTGATGAGTGGTATTGCCTTGGCATTGATTGCTCTATCTGCTTTGGCGGTTTGGACAATGCCTCAAGTGTTGCTTCCAACGGAAGATACTGGTTTTGTTGAGGTCACTTCAACGCCTCCTACAGGAGTCGGACGTCAGTATCACCTAGACAACAACGAGCAGCTTAACAGTGTGTTCAAAGGTGATAATTCAGTAGAAGCGAATTTATCTTACATCGAAGGGACTCCGACCAATCACGTTTTATTGAAATCATGGGGCGAGCGTGACCAGTCAGCTGATGAGTTGGTGAACGAGTTTATCGCTAAAGCGCAAAGTTCGGTCTCTGCTTATGGCATGTCTTTCAAGGTTCGCTCGGCTGATAACTTGAACATTGCCACTAATATGATCCTAGAGTTAACGACGGTTAACCGTGATACCACCGTATTGTCGGAAACTGCGAATGAGGTGGTGGAGGCGCTTGAGAGTTATGAGGGCGTGACCAACATTAAAAATTCGATGTTACGCGACCAATTACGTTATGACTTGTCGATTGACCGCAATGCGATTGTGTTGTCTGGCGTGGATTACAGTAATGTCACCAATGCGCTATCTACTTTCTTAGGTTCAGTGAAGGCGGCAGATTTGCAAGCCGATGACGGTTATACGTACCCAATTCAAGTTCAAGTAAATCTCAGTGATCTTGGCGATTTCAAGGTGCTCGATAAGCTGTATGTGGACTCACAGTCTGGCCAAAGGCTTCCTTTGTCTCAGTTTGTATCGATTAAACAAGTGACATCAGAATCTAACTTTAAGACATTTATGGGTAAAGACAGCGCTGAAATTACGGCTGACTTAATGCCCGGATACACAGCGAGCGATGTGAAAGCTTATATCGACGACACGGTGCCGAGCTTATTGAAACCCGCACAGAGCTACGAGTTCAATGGCATAGTTAAAGACTTGGTTGATTCAACAGCCGGTGCACAGGTGTTGTTTGTATTGGCGTTAATTTTCATCTTCCTGATTTTGGCGGCGCAATTTGAAAGCTTTGTCGACCCAATGATCATCTTGCTAACGGTTCCGTTGTGTATCGTGGGTGCGATTCTGACGCTATCGATATTTGGCCAAAGCCTTAATATCTACTCAAAAATCGGCTTGCTTACTCTGGTTGGGCTAGTGACCAAACATGGTATTTTTCTGGTGGAATTTGCTAACGAGAAACGTAAATCTGGCGCGAGTGCTCAAGAGGCGGCGATCAGCAGTGCGCGTTCAAGATTGCGTCCTATCTTGATGACATCACTCACCATGATCCTCGGTTCATTGCCACTGGCACTAGCGGATGGTCCGGGTTCACTGGGTCGTATTAATATTGGTTTAGTGTTAGTTGGTGGTTTATCGGTTGGAACCTTCTTCTCATTGTTTTTAGTGCCTGTCGCGTATGTAGGTATGGCGAACCTAAAGCAAATGGATGTATTGACTCGATTGAGAACCAAACCAGCCTAATTTATCTAATCGATTTACGGTTAACGTAATCGAAGAAACGAAAAAGCGCCCACCATGTGTCATGGTGGGCGCATTAACAATCATAGGTCCCAGACTGTTTTTGTGTTAGCAGATTCGATTTTTACTTATGATCGATATTGATCTTCGAGAAGCTTACCGAGAACAGTTCACCTGCTAATTCTTTCGATGGCTTTATCTGAGCATAAAGGCCAGCTTTAAAGTAGTACTCTTCCTCTAACCATGCTTTTGACAACGTAACCTTGTTGCCATCACGATCTTCTGTTTCGATGCCCCAAGGTAAGAAGCGCTCTGATAATTCGTCATTAATGAGTGTTGAAAGGTAAATACCTTGCTCATCGAGGCGAATCGTGTAATCCCAATCCAGGTTTGCAGGCGCAATTCCTAGGTTGACACTGAATGGCTGACAGTCGCTACACATTTTGTTTCCTGGTAGAAATGAATCGTTCAGAACAACGCGTACCGGTTTGTTTTCACCATCCCACTGCAATTTGACCAGCGCTTGCTTAATGTCCTTGCCATGGATTTGGCCAAGAACGACTTTAGGGTCGCTGCCTGTTACATCTTTATTCGGAAATTGGTCAACGCTTAATGTCGCTTTTAGTTCGTGCGTTCCGGTTACTGCCCAGTTTTGCTCTTTAGTACTGCAACGATTTTCTGAATCAAAGTTGTAAAGCTCACGAAGCTCTGAGCGAACGTACTTTGTGTTTGGCGTTGTGGAAACTTGTCCGCCAAGATCTACAGTGAACTTGAGACGTTCTTTACCGTTAACCGATTCACGCGAAAACCAAGGGAGATGAGTGTCGTTGGTTAGATACTCTTTACCATTACACTCTTGTGGGATGAGCTCGGCTGCGCTAGTGCGGCCATTGTTGTAGTAATCGTCACCACTGACTGGAAGGGTAATCTTCCATTGCTCGATGTTCCAATTGCAATCGGTGCACGTTTTAAGCTCTGCTTGTTCGCTTTTAGCGTTGGCTTCACAGCCAGCGAGTAATAATCCACTAGAGATAAGCGCAGCAATTTTTAGGTATTTTAAAGGTTGTTGATAGTTGAACATAAAAATTATTTGTAATACAAAAGGTGAGCGAACTTTATCGATAAACCATGAGTTTTTCATTGGATAAAGAGAGGTTTTACATTTTGTTGACAGAGCTTTGAGCTACCGATTCCAAAAACACATCTCAATACAATTTTTCTAGTTATGGAGCTAGAGCTAGAGTCAATGAGGTTGGTTTTCGTATACGGTTTAGTAATGATTTTCTGAACGATCACGCAAATCCTTTTGCATGTTCGATGGGGGAAGCGTTATTTAGAAATCGTAGTTTAGGTTCATTGAGCTGTAGATTTCGGCGTTACTTTGGTCTGATGCGACAGTGGTGTTGTAGATGTATTCGGTATCGAAAGTCAGCGCTAAATTACCCATCAAGATGTTCTTTAGATAGCCTTTGAGGTTGTAATTGGTGTTCTCTTCACCGCAAGCCATGTTAGCGGTTGCCCCAATAGAAAACGTTTCTGTGAGCGTCAGAGAACCATCAACACTGGCATTGACGATCAGCTCATAGTTCTCTTTGTTCGGGAACTCTTCATCGGAGGATTGGCGTTGACTGATTCGGTAACCCGGGCCAGCGGAGCCTTGAAGTTTGATTCTTTCAGTATCATAAAAGTGGCGACCCAGTCCTGTAGCCGTTATGAATTGCTTACGATAAGTACCAAAGTGGTCGTGTTCAAAACGTGTTGTCGCGACCAAATAGGTGACTTCGTTCAAGTCATAGCTGATGCCATAGTTGGTGGTATAGCGATTGGTGCCGTCTTCGTCGTTTTCAGCATCGGTATAGTAGGTATCAAACTGAACTCGTTGGCCCCAGTTCTCTTTTTTGTATCCAACAGAGATTCCAGAGTTGATCGACAAAGATGAACTGGTGTTTTGCGAGTAGATAAACCCGAGCTTGGTCAGGGTCGTAAAAGGGGATTCTTCAGCTTCTTCTTGTAACTCGGAACCTTCGCTTAATGCGACTTCGTCCTCGAGTACCACTTCTTCAACCTCTTCTCCAAATACGGGCATAGAGAACGCGATAAGAAATAGAGGCAGCTTTGCTCGGGATCGTATGTATGAAACTGTGTTGGTTAATGGGCGCGTTGTTTGTGGGATAGCGTGTGTCGACATAATGATTTGGTATATAAGGTGATTGAACACGACGAACGCAAGGCTAGTCGTGAAGAGTCGTCAATGATTGAATCGAAAATGCGAGTGAGTTATGACGCCATAGGCAAAGGCGAAAAAATCGTTTTTATCGCTGAGAATCCGTTACCTCGATGAGGATTGAAATCTTCAATGTGGACAAAGAATTCAAGTATCTCAGAGGGTTTATCGTCTTCGATTAACAAGAACTCGAGTAGCCCTTGTTCGACATGGCATGAAACTATGGTCTCGCTCGATTGATCTGCTGAAATCTGTTCAACATTGACCACAACGCTCGTCTCGGGTAACACATTGAAAGCATCTTGCGCACACTTGAGAATACAACTGCAGACATACTCTCGATATAAGGCATTACTTTCAGAAAGAGACATCGTTTCAAGCTTCACTTCGCCTTGGCACAATACCTTTTTTTCTTTAGGGATCACGTTGTGCTTATTAACCTGAATATTGACTTCTAGCAAGTGACCATTCTTATAGGTATTGAAGTTATGGTTAATCAGCTTAGTGTCGACTACCGCAGCGTTAATCGGGTTCTGTTGAGCTTCGGAAAGGGCTGATAGTTTTGCTTCACTATCGTTGTTTAAAATACCTTTTGATAATTGGTTGCCCTTGGCCCAGTAGCTGTAGTTTTGAGCCCAATGTACAAACTCTGTCTTGTATTGCTCGATGTCTTGTTCGGCGGCACGCTCGATATTATTGGTGAGGGTGTACAACTTCGACTTGTTGCCCAGCAACATATCTAGCCAGTTAGGTTTGTACTCATCGAGAGCTTCCATGGCTTTGACTTTATGATCGAATCGAACCGTTGGCATTGTCGGCGCAGGTTCCATCGCAATCGACTCCCAATTCATTTTTGGGGTCGGAATGGTATGCACGGATTGGATTAAGTGGAGGTGCTGATTGAATAAGCTCACTTCACTTACAGCGTCCTCAAGTTGTTTGGTATTCATCTACATTCCTGTCGACTGTTGTTCTTGTCATTTGGCGCTTAGTTTATGGTCAAAGCGCGCGAACAGTATTTAAATGAATGTGAATGATCTTTCGTGAGGTTACTTGATATTGGTTTAGGAATATTTGGGGAGGAAAGTTGGGTTTATGATTGAGTTAACAGCATAGAAACACAGAGAGCAAGGCGCTCTCTGTGTTGGTCATCTTACTATTATAAAAATTCGCTGATGAGTATTATCTCTGGCGTCTTGCGACCAAAGTAAATCGGTAATCGTTAGACGTGAAGTAGTTGCGGCTGTATTCAAACACCGTGTTATTGGCGAGGTAACCGCGAGTACGTTTTTCAATGATAGGCTGAGCTGGGTCAATATCTAACTGTTTAGCAACGTCTTCAGGCGGAAGAATCGGTACCAGTTCTTGCTCACTTCTATCAATCACCATGCCTTTGGTGTTCTCAATAAAGTCGTACTTTGATGTTTGCATCACTTGATAGGTGAGATCTGGGAATAGGGCAACAGGTAACCAAGTTTCTTCAACCGTGATTGGATTGTTGTCTATGAAACGAACACGCTTTACGTAGAAAACCAATTCGCCTTCTTTGATATCTAAATGCTCAGACATCGCCAAAGAACACGGCTTCATTTCAAAAGCCAGAACTTCACTGTGTGTAACCACATCCAAATGCGCCCACTTTTCTTGAAAGCTCGACTGTTTGTAGATGTCGTAATTGATCTTGTTCTCTTTGACGTAAGTACCGCTGCCTTGAACGCTTTCAAGCTCATCGTTTTCGATCAGTAGTTTCAGCGCCTGTCTAACCGTTACACGACTTACCGAGAATACTTCACGCAATTGCGCTTCCGTTGGGAGTGCCTCTCCAACTTTATATTCTCCAGAACTGATCTTTTCTCTTATTGCATCGGCGATTTGGCGATACATAGGGAGTCTTGCCATTTTTGCCTCATTTGTGCGCTAGGACAACTAGACTTTGATTAACAACCTGTACCTTAAATACGTAAATTTGCTCTATATAAGCCTTGCTTTAAAGGTTAGTGTGAGCGTCGTATCGGCGTTTTGTAGTACATATAATACAAATTAAACGATACATAACAAGCTTTCTTAAAGGATTTACCAATACGATTTAAATACAAATTAAATACAAATGTGTATTGGTGAGATCGTGATCACGGATTAAATGTCTTGAAGTTGTATTATTCTTCTCGTCGGCAGGGACGACTGTCGTACTAATCCGTGACTATGGGACAAAGGTTATGAAACTTACTACTCTAACGAATAAGTCGCTCGTAAATCTGCAAACTACGTTTAGCAGTCGAGAAGAAGCGATTTACGCACTTGCTGACCAACTGGATCAGCAAGGCAAACTGCATAACAAGCAAGAGTATATTGATGCAGTATTTGCTCGTGAAGAGCAAGGCCCGACAGCGCTTGGCGAAGGCCTAGCAGTACCGCATGGCAAGACTGACGCGGTTAAAGAAGCTGGCTTCGCTGTAGCAACGCTTAAAAAAGACATGAAATGGAAAGGCTTGGATGAAGACGAAGATGTAAATCTTATCTTCCTAATTGCGATTCCAAATGCAGAAGCGGGTTCTACCCACATGCATCTGCTCACTGCATTGACAACTACATTGGTTGACGACGATGTTCGCGAAGCGGTATTAAAAGCGACAACCGCTGAAGAAATCTTTGCGCTTCTTGATGGCGACAATCAACAAGATGAAAAACAAGACAACTTAGATACAAATGCACCGACAATTGTATGTGTTACTGCTTGCCCAGCAGGCATTGCTCATACCTATATGGCGGCAGAATATCTTGAAAAGGCGGGCAAAAAGCTTGGCTATAATGTGCATGTCGAAAAACAAGGCGCAAACGGTATTGAAGATCGTTTAACTGCGGAACAACTTAACAATGCTGTGGCGTGCGTGTTTGCTGCTGAAGTCGCGATTAAAGAATCTGAGCGCTTTAATGGCATTCCTCGTGTTGAAACCCCAGTTGCGGAACCGATTAAACACGGTGAACGCATTCTTAATGAAGCAATTGAAGAGTCGAAAAAAGGTAACGGTGCAGAACGTAAAGTTGCTACTGATGACAAACCTAAAAAACTGCCGTTGAAAACTGAGCTTAAACAAGCACTGCTTTCTGGTATTTCTTACGCGGTTCCTCTTATCGTTGCTGGTGGTACTGTTCTTGCGGTTGCTGTTCTTATCGCGCAAATTTTTGACCTGCAAGAGCTGTACGCAACAAAAGATTCTTGGCTATGGATGTATCGCAAACTAGGTGGCGGCCTACTGGGTACATTGATGGTGCCAGTACTGGCGGCTTACACAGCTTACTCATTAGCAGACAAACCCGCACTTGGTCCTGGTTTTGCCGCAGGTATTGCAGCAAACATCATTGGCTCTGGTTTCCTAGGCGGTGTTGTTGGTGGTTTGATTGCTGGTTACGTGATGCGTTGGGTAAAAGAGCATGTTCGCTTAGGCCCTGCGTTTAACGGCTTCCTTACTTTCTACCTTTATCCGGTGATCGGTACTTTGGTGGCAGGTAGCTTGATGCTATTTGTTATCGGTAAACCTGTAGCGCTCCTAAACCAAGGTCTAACGGACTGGTTGAACGGTATGTCAGGCACCAATGCGCTGTTATTGGGTGCGATTCTTGGTCTGTTTGTATCATTCGACTTAGGTGGTCCGGTAAACAAAGCTGCTTACGCATTCTGTTTAGGTGCAATGGCGAACGGTGTTTATGGCCCATACGCAATCTTTGGTTCAGTAAAAATGGTATCGGCGTTCACCGTAACGGCTTCAACCATGATTGCTCCACGCCTATTCAAAGACTTTGAGATTGAAACCGGTAAATCTACATGGCTACTTGGCCTAGCGGGTATTACCGAAGGTGCAATCCCAATGGCGATTGAAGATCCAATCCGTGTAATCGGCTCATTCTTACTAGGATCAGTGGTTACAGGTGCTATGGTTGGCGCGGCAGGTATTGGTCTATCGACTCCGGGCGCAGGTATCTTCTCTATCTTCTTGTTACACGATTCAGGTTTGGGCGCATTCTCTGCTGCTGCAATCTGGTTCGGTGCTGCGATTGTCGGCACAGTGATTTCAACCATTACTCTTCTGATGTGGCGTGGTCATGCTGTAAAAAAGGGTAAGTTTGAAGCAAGTACTGCAACACAGAACTAACTAAATTTTTTGAGCTAACTTCTAACTCGCAATTAAAACACCATATAAAAAATAACGAACAACTTGGCTGTCCTAAATACCTGTGCTCCTAACGGTTTTATTCACACAGATTCTGGGCGTGGTTTTCTGCACCCTAAATTTAGTGGCAGCCAATTTTAACCCCTTGAAAAACTTTAATTTAGTCGTATTTGAGCTCGAATTTTAGATTTACTCGAAGCGACACATTTAGGTAAATGATTATGACTACATCACGCGTACATATTACTCCGCACATGCACTGGGATCGTGAATGGTATTTCACAACAGAAGAGTCTCGTATTCTTCTTGTGAACAACATGGAAGAAATCATGAACCGTCTGGAGAGCGATCCAGAATACAAATACTACGTTCTAGATGGTCAAACCGCTGTTCTAGAAGATTACTTTGCGATCAAACCAGAGAACACAGAGCGCGTAAAAGCATTGGTTGAAGCGGGCAAGCTTATTATTGGCCCTTGGTATTCTCAAACCGACACAATGCAAGTTTCTGGTGAGTCGATTGTACGCAACATGATGTATGGCATTCGTGACTGTATGAAATTTGGCGATGCAATGAAGATTGGTTACCTACCAGATTCATTCAGCATGAGTTCTCAACTGCCGATGATCTACAACGGCTTTGACATTACACGTGCAATGTTTTGGCGTGGTTGTTCAGAGCGTCATGGCACCAACAAAACAGAATTCTTATGGCAATCAAACGACGGCAGTGAAGTAACGGCACAAGTGCTTCCGCTGGGTTACGCGATTGGTAAATACCTTCCACAAGACGAAGAAGGCTTGCGTGCTCGTTTAGATAAGTACTTCCCAGTGCTAGAAAAACCATCGGTAACCAAAGACATCTTGTTGCCGAATGGTCACGATCAAATGCCTATTCAGAAAGACATTTTTGAAGTAATGGACAAGCTTCGCGAAATCTATCCAGATCGCGAATTTTCAATGAGTCGCTTTGAAGAAGTATTCGAAAAAGTAGAAGCAGCACGCGATCAACTCGACACAATCAAAGGCGAGTTCAACGACGGTAAATACATGCGTGTTCACCGTACGATCTCTTCTACGCGTATGGACATCAAACTGATCCACGCAGAAATCGAAAACAAGATTGTAAATATCTTAGAACCTCTAGCGTCTATCGCTTGGACATTAGGCTTTGAATATCACCACGGTTTGATTGAAAAAATGTGGAAAGAGAGCATGAAGAACCACGCTCATGACTCGATTGGTTGTTGTTGTTCTGACAAGGTGCACGCAGAGATCTTAAACCGTTACATCCTTGCGGACGATATGGCGACAAACCTGATTCACTTCTACAAGCGTAAGATTGTCGACCACATGCCAGATCGTGAAGGTTGCGACAAACTGGCGATGTTTAATCTTTCTCCGTACGAGCGTGAAGAAGTGGTGAACACAACCATTACTATCCGTGCTCAAGAATTTTCTATCTTTGATGAAAACGAAAACCCAGTTGAGTACTTCATCCAAGACAAGCGCCAAATCGACCCAGGTAAAGTAGACCGTCAAATCGTTCACTACGGCAACTACGACCCGTTCATGGAGTTTGATATTCAAATCAAACGCACTGTGCCAGCGATGGGCTTCACCACGTTACACATCCAAGGTAATGAGAAGGGCGCAGTTAAAGTCGCTGAGCAGAAGGACTACCTATTAGAAAACGAATACTACCGAATCAATGTAAACAATAACGGTACTCTGACTATTTTCGATAAAGAGACGGAGCAAGTGTTCGACCAAGTACTTCGTTTAGAAGACGGTTCTGATGACGGCGATGAGTACGATTACTCTCCATCTCGTCAAGAGTGGTTGTTGTACTCAGACGAATTTCCGGTAGAAACATCAATTGACCACCAAGGCTTCCAATCGGTAGCGAACATCGCTTTCCGTATGAACGTGCCTGCAAACCTGGCAGAGCGTGAAGAACGTACGGGTCAAAACGGTTTTGTAGAAGCGCAATGCCAAGTGGTATTGAAGCAAGGTTCTCGCCGCATCGAAGTTCGCATGGAGTTAGACAACCAAGCCGACGACCACCGTGTACGTGTGCTAGTACCAACGCCATTCGTTTCTGAAACTGTCGTTGCAGATAACCAGTTCGGTTGCATTACTCGCCCGACCAACGACCCTGCTATGGCGGTTTGGGAAGAAGAGAAGTGGAAAGAAGCGCCGGTTCCTGTGTATCAGTTAATGAACTTTGCAGCGCTAGAAAACGGCAATGCAGGCATGGCGATCATGTCGAATGGCCTACGCGAATTTGAGGTGATTGCATCTCAAGGTGACGAAAACAGAGATACCTTCGCACTGACATTGTTCCGTGGTATAGGGGTGTTGGGTAAAGAAGAGCTATTGCTTCGTCCGGGTCGTCCTTCTGGTATCAAGATCCCGACCCCAGATTCACAAGTGCGCGGCAAGTTGGTGTGTGAATTTACACTGTGTGGCTTCTCTGGTAATCACATTGACGCGAACATCATGGCGCAAGCACGTGACAATGTCACTCAAATCGAATGCTACAACAAGATCCCTTACAATGCGATGAAGCTGAATGTGGGCGAACAAAACCTACCGATGACCTTTAGCCTTCTGTCTAAGCAACAATCAGGCGCAGTGCTGAGTGTGCTGAAGAAAGCGGAAGATGAAGATGCACTGATCATGCGTGTTTATAACCCGGCAGAAACAGGTTCTGTGTCAGATTCAATTTCGTTCACTCAAGCGGTTTCAAGCTGGAAAGAAACAAGCATGAACGAGCGCGTTCGTGAAGGTGGTATGGCAACTGAAACCTTCGGTGGCTTGTCTTTTGGCGAACTGGCATCTTGCCAAGCAAAAACATTCCAAATCAAATTCTAATTTCGATAACCCGCTCACCTTGGTGGGCGGGAATGGTGAACGACAATGAAAATTGTAATTGCCCCTGATTCGTTTAAAGAATCACTCGACGCTCATCAAGTTGCGTCTTGTATTGAGCGTGGATTTACTGACGTTTTCCCTCACGCAGAGTTTGTGAAAATGCCACTCGCCGATGGTGGAGAAGGCACGGTAGACGTGTTGCTAGACGCGCTCAGTGGTAAGAAACAACGGTTACAAACGACGGATCCAATCGGACGTGAATGCACGGCTTACTGGGCTTCACTTGAGCAGCTAGTTGATGGAAAAAGCGTAAACACTGCCTTGGTGGAGTTTGCCCAAGCATCGGGTTTAGACCGATTAACCGTAGAAGAAAGATCACCTCTCACAGCATCGTCTTACGGCACTGGCTTGCTGATTAGAGATGCGCTAGATAAAGGCGTAGAACAAATCATCATTGGTCTGGGCGGCAGCGCCACCAATGATTCGGGGGCTGGCATTTTACAAGCGTTGGGAGGCAAGTTACTAGACCAGCAAGGCAACGAGTTAACGGGTGGCGGCGCCGCGTTAAGTCAGCTAGCAAGCATCGATCTTGATGGACTGCACCCTAGATGTAAGGAAGTGACGTTCGTGGTCGCGTGCGATGTGAATAATCCATTGTGTGGCGAAAGCGGAGCAAGTGCCGTGTTTGGTGCTCAGAAAGGGGCTTCACAAACTCAAGTTCAACAACTTGATACTGCCATCGGACACTTTGCCGATATCGCTCAAGCGTATACAAGAATTAATCATCGAGACACCGCTGGTTTTGGGGCGGCTGGTGGTACACCACTGGGTTTAAGTCTTGCATTCAATATCCAAATTAAAGCGGGTATTGAGATGGTACTAGACGCTTTAGATGCGGATAAGGTGCTTGAAGGTGCTTCACTGGTCGTGACCGGAGAAGGGCAGATGGACAACCAAACTCTGCAAGGAAAAACACCTTTTGGTATCGCACAGCGAGCGCAAAAGCTGAACATTCCAACCATTGGGATCGCGGGATCTTTGGGTAAAGACGTTGAAAAGCTTTACGGCTCAATGTCTAGCTTATTTGGAACCGTACGTTCACCGCAGCCTTTAGACCAAGTTTTATCAGAAGCGAGCCAAAACTTGACTCGTAGTGCCCGTAATATCGCAGCCACGCTCAAGCTTGGCGGCCAGATTTTTAATGAGAAGTAATTATGTCTCTATTCAAACTCGACAACGTTATCCAAAACTACGCATGGGGCAGCAAAGACTCCATAAACCAATTGTTTGGTATTGTTAACCCAAAACAAGAGCCTCAAGCTGAAATTTGGATGGGTGCTCATCCTAATGGTTGTTCAAAAGTAGGCGATACCGGTGAGCCGCTTTCTCACATGATTGATGAAAATAGAATCGATGTTTTAGGCGGGTACACGGCGGCCCGTTTCGGTGAACTACCTTTTTTATTTAAGGTGTTGGCAGCAGAAACACCGTTGTCGATTCAGGTTCACCCAAATAAGCGTAAATCTGAGTTAGGTTTTGAGCGAGAGAATGCACTTGGTATCCCTTTGAATGCGTCTAATCGTAATTACAAAGATCCAAACCACAAACCTGAACTTGTTTATGCGTTGACGTTCTACAAAGCGATGAATGGCTTTCGTCCAATCGACGATATTATTACGTTGTTCGAAGAAGCGGAGATTCCTTCGTTAGCGATTGAGCTTAATGTACTTAAAGCCAATACCGACAGTGATTCTCTGAAGTCTTTCTTTAGCGCAATTATGTCGCTTGAAGGTAAGCGTAAAGATGCTGCACTTAACGAGCTTTATGCTGCGCATGCGCGACCAGCTAAAACGGTCATGGGGCGTGAAGCTCTGCAATACAGCAAAGAGTTCAAACAACATTATCCGGGTGATATTGGTTTGTTTGCACCATTGATGCTTAACACGGTTGAACTGGCACCTGGTGAAGCGATGTTCCTATTCGCAGAAACCCCACACGCTTATGTCCAAGGTACAGGCTTGGAGATCATGGCAAATTCAGACAACGTGTTGCGTGCTGGCCTCACACCAAAGTACATAGATGTTCCTGAGCTTATCGATAACACGATCTTTGAACCGATTAAGCCAGAAGATATTCGCCTTAAGCCTGTATTAAAAGAGGGCAAGATGAGCTATCCGATTCCAGTGGATGACTTTGGCTTTGATATCTTGTCTGCGACCGATGAGAGTAAGTCACAGTATTTACGTAGCGCAGAGATCTTGTTCTGTGTAGAAGGAGAGGCAGCCGTGACTTCAGAAGGACGTACAGTTTCTCTTAAGCCTGGAGAGTCGGTCTTTGTAAGTAGTAATTCAAGTGTTTACCAATATCAAGGGAATGGCATTTTGGCTCGTGCTTTTAACTAGTGCCCCCGTGCTAGCGATCAGTAAAAGAAATGTCAGAGTGCCATTGTAGTGGTACTCAATATTAGATTGATGGTTGTTATACCAATCACAGTAAGTAAGTGAATAGAAATAGCGCAGGAAAAAGACTTGAGAACAAGGCAGAATTTTTCGATAAGTAGTTATTCTACAATCAAAAATTCTAACGCAGTTATCGAGTTTTTGAACCAGCTAGGCTGACAGTTATTTACTACGATTGGTATTATCTATCTGTCTTTGACAGTCATGATTATTGACCATACCCGCTACTCTGGCGGGTTTTTTCATTGTTAGAATAAGCAGATACAAGCCTTTAGAAAAGACAAACCCTGCGATAAGAGCAGGGTTTTTTATTGAATCAGTACTAAATGATTGGTTAGGCAATGTGTGTCATTTTATTAAGCACGAAGGTTTCAATACAATCTTCGGTCGCAGCCATGTACTCGGCGATGTGTTGGCTAGCTAAGTGTTTCTCTAGATGAGCTTCAGACTCCCAGTTTTCATGAAAAACGAAGTGCGTAGGGTTACTGTTATCTTGGTGCAGATCGTAGTTAATACAGCCATATTCGACACGGGTTTTATCGATCAATTTAATCATCTCAGCTTTTACAAGCTCAATTTTGTCTTCTTTAGTGACGATCGTTGCAATAATGGTCAGTTTGCTCATTCTTTATTCCTCAGCGTTCCACTCGGTAAGTGTAATTAATATAAGCAGTTGAATGAGAGGGTTAAAGATTGGCTAGATCCAATTACTATGGATATTTTAGTCCATAATTAAAGCCAGTCTCTTTAATAAAAAATGCCCGACTATAATAGTCGGACATGGATGATAGAGTTTATTCGAAAGTATTAGTTGTTGATTTCTGCTTTAATCCAAACCATACGGTGGTCAGAAGATATGTCCTTACCGTTTCCGTAATTACCTACACGCTCGTCATTCATTAATAGACGGCCGTCTTCGAACGTTGCTGGCCAGTAAATACCAGAGTCTGAAATCGTTAGGTTTTCTGATGGTACAACATGATCAAGGCGTAGTCCGCTCGTGCTGGTCACTTGACCAGGGTATGGAGTATCCCAGTTTGCTTCTTTACATTCGCCAAGAGCTAGACATTCTGGGCCACCAAGGCTGGCAGGTGCTAATGGACCGAACGTCGCTAACCGGTTAACTTTGTCGTGGTCCATCAGTGCATTGATTGCTGTCAAATCACCATCACCTTTAAGAGGGTCAGCGTTAAGGTCGCCCATAACAACGAATTTAGCGTCTGTACTTAATCCGCCAGTCACGCCTTTATCGTCGTACATGTAGCTTTGACCTTCGATGTAATCGACCCAGAAATTAACTTCATCTGCATTTTGAACCTTGTTCTTACCCGTGTCGAAAATAGGTGGCGTTGGGTGAGACATAAGTAGGTGAATCGTCTCTGAGGTACCGTCTTCTTGAGGGATTAGGATCGGTGCGTCAACGTGGTTTTTAGAAGAAAGGCGAACTTCTGCCCACTCTTCAGCAGTATACCAGTCGTCACCACACTCCATGCCATCTGGCATAGGGTTCCAAGAATCGTTACAGTTGGTGATAGTTGGCATGGTAGCCGAAGGCATATCGCTCCATTTGAACTTTTGGAAAGTACGAATGTTGTCGTGATCAATTTCATACATAGACATTAGAGCGAACGCATATTGTCCGTGGTAGGTACCAAAGCCCCATGCATCGCCTGGTAGTTGCCCCGGATTACCGTCATTATCTAGGTCAAAACCAAATTCGTTTAAAAGGCCAGTGTTGGTCGCGAAGTTGGCAAAGTACTGGAATACGATTGGATCTAACTGAGTGCCGTCTTGATCAAAGCTATTTGAATTTTGAGATACAGATAGGTAGTTCAAGCGGAAACCGATAAGAGCATCGTTATTTTCAGCGGTACCATCGTTGTTAAACTCCGCCATCATGATTACTTCTGGGCGTTCAGTCTGGATGATTGCAGCTACGTTACGAATCTGGATTACTTTAAGAGCGGTGGCTTTGGCTTCTTCAGACAAAGTATCATTTTCCCAGCCTTCAACCAATGCGTCTTGCTCTGGCTTAGTCAGTTTCATTTCAGCTACAAGATCTTCGTAGGTATAACGGTCAAAAGACAGGTTGAATACGGCGATTTTAGCTTCTGTAGAAGATGGTACGGTTGGTTCTTGAGGGTAGTAGTTATTAGTTGTTTCGTCACCGCAGCCGAATAAAAGGGTAGTAGAGATTGCTAGCGCTAGTGATGTTTTTAACATTTTCATAAAATGATTCGCTTTTGTAGTCCGTGGAATAGGAGGGCGCGCATTTTATGTTACAAAATGAAATTCCGTAAGTGACTCTTGTCACAGTTGGTAATGTAATAAAACGTTTTATTACACTGTATGTGTGATATTTGACATTGGTCCATTTTTGATTAGAGTTTTTATTCAACCCAAATCGCAAATAGGGTCATAAAAACAAGAAAGCGCCGAGACAGTTTTAGCCTAGGCGCTTGATAAAAAAGAATATGTTATTAAAAGGTTAAGCGTACTGTTCCACCGTCATTGCCCAATTTTTCTTCTGTTGTTCGAAGTTCATTTTGATTTGTTGGTAACGAACTTTAAGTACAGAGTGTTCGTATTTTTTCACAACGTTTTCGCGCTTGCTTTCAAGTAGTTGCTTTTTAACTTCGTAATATTCGTTCATATTTGACACGAGTGCATCGAACTCTTGCTGAAGCTTGTCTGCGATTTGTTGCTTGTCGGCACGGTGCATGATTTTTTGCTGTGTGCGCTTAAGTAGCATGGTCGCTTCGGCCTTTTCAATGCGGGCTTGAGGCGTTTTCTTTAGTTTGCTTGCTAAGCCCATCAATGAAGCACTCTTAATCAACCATTTCGTTGGATCGTATTGCCACCAGTAAATGCCATTACGGTAGTCGTTCTCAAAGATGTGGTGGAAGTTGTGGTAGCCTTCGCCGAAAGTGAGTACTGCTAGCACACCGTTATCACGCGCTGTGTTTTTGTCAGTAAAAGGTTGGCTACCCCAGATGTGAGCAAGAGAATTAATGAAGAATGTTGTGTGGTGGTTAAGGACCAAACGAACCGCACCTACGATTAACAACATACCTAGTACATCACCGTAAATCACACCTAAAGCGATAGGAACACCGAAGTTCATCAGTAATGCCAACAAAACGTAGTGCTTGTGCTGCCACATCACAATCTTGTCTTTCTTCAGATCGCGGCAATTCTCGTAGTCCGTATACATTGCTGTGTTGTAATTACGGACCATCCAGCCAATGTGCGAGTACCAGAAGCCACGTTTGGCTGAGTATGGGTCTTTGTCGTTGTTATCGACATGCTTGTGGTGCACACGGTGGTCAGAAGACCAGTGTAGCGCGCTGTTCTGGAGGGCAAATGCACCGCCCAAAGCAAACAGGAATCTTAGGCTTAAATGCGCTTCAAACGCTTTATGAGACCATAAGCGGTGATAGCCTGTCGTGATAGACAGGTTACAAAAAGTAAAACAGATCGCTAGCCATATCCAGTGCTCCATACCATAGCCAAAAAAGTAGCCATAAACGGGAGCCGCAACAACAGCAAGCAGCATACTAGAAGAAAAAACAAAAATATTGAGCCAGATTAATGGCGGCTTTTTTGTTGATGGTTTGTCGGCACTATTCATTAGCAAATTTCCATTGGGCTTACATCTGTGCGCTAGAATATCAGCGTACACGTGTAAGTCAATATTGAAAGTGTAAACGTGTATTAGTATGTTTTGCTTAAATATTGTATAAAGGTAGTGTGAAATGTAGTAGCAAGTCATAAATGGAAGTACTAAGGGCTAATAAATGGAAATTAAGGTAGCTGAATATAAAGATTATGAGCGGATTGCCCAGTTACACGCGGATAGCTGGAAGCTATATTACCGTGGCATTCTTGCTGATGATTACTTAGAAAATGATGTTTTGGAGGATAGATCTGTTATTTGGCAGACTCGTTTGATTAATCCTCCTTTCAACCAACATGTGTTATTGCTTGAAGAAGGCGGTCTACTGGTTGGTTTCGTCTGCGCGTTTGGTAATCACAACTTTGAGCGTGGCACGTTCATTGATGCGTTACACGTTGACAATAATTATCGCGGTAGAGGTGTAGGCAAGCGTTTATTGTCTGAACTATCGAAGTGGTTGCAACAATACTATTCGGACTCAGGGCTTTACCTCGAGGTGATGTCTGAGAACCACCAAGCGATTGCTTTTTATGAAGCGATTGGTGGCAAAGAAGAACTAGAGCAAGTTTGGAACGCACCATGCGGCAGCCAAGTGAACGAGAAAGTGATTTCTTGGAATTCTCCCGTTGAACTTGAACAGAAAACAGCAAGCGTCGTGTATTCTTAGCTGATTCTTGTTGAATGCTGTTTTTTTGCCGAGTAGCAGATTCTTAACGAAGCTATTTTAAAGCAGAAGAACAAAGACAAAAGCCCCGAGCATTAAGTAAGCTCGGGGCTTTTTTGATTGGGTTTATGGTTGTTTTAATGATTCGCAAAGGCGCGTGAAATATTGGGTGACTAATCACACCATGTGATCTTATTTCTACCGCCTTTCTTCGAAATGTACAGTGCTTGGTCGGCGTCGTCGATAAGTTGCTCGACAGAACCAAGGGCTTGAGGGGCATGTTTCACACCGATTGAAATCGTTACATCTAACCTAAGGCGAGCAGGGGATTCTAAAAGGGAATTAACGAGCGATTCAATTGAAGCCTTAGTTTCTCCTTGAACCATCACCAAAAACTCTTCACCGCCGTATCGAAAGCAGTTACTGCTGGTAGGTAGTCGTTTTTGAATCTCATCAGCCAGTTCTTTTATCACCATGTCACCCATTTGATGGCCGTAGGTGTCGTTGATCGATTTGAAATGATCAATATCTATCATGATCGATGTAATGGATAGTTGACGGTCTATGCTCGGTTCTATCACCTGATGAAGATAAAGGCGGTTGTAGCAGCCCGTTAGCGCGTCTTGATAAGAAAGGGCCTCAAACATATTAGATTGCTTGCGAAGCTGAATCGCTTGTTTGCGCAGTTGCTCGGATTGAGCGAAACGTTTGTGTACTTCCAAGTCACGTCTTATACAGGCCGCCGAGATTAGGATATAAGCCGAGATATAAACGGAAATTGTTTCTATTTCATTCTTTGGCTCTGCTTCATAAAGCAATGGTGCAAGGCCGATGAGATAAGCCAAAAAGATAAACGACAGCGTAGAGATACTGTATTTGGCTGACAGTCGTGAAAACGTACCAATGTAGATCATGACGAGAATGACGCCACCTTGGTAATCGAAGTTGTTTAACTCAATCGCAAGTCGACCGACATAGACCAAAAAAAGCGAGCTAATTACAAGGAAGGTACTTTCTACGGGTTCTAAAACGTTGGGTTTGCTGGTGATGCAATATCTGGCGGCAGCCATCATCAATAGAAAAAGTATGACTCGGAAAATGATAGGTGTAAGGCTCTCACTACCAAAGTGGATGTAGTCAGTGATGATGAATGCACAGAATATTGAGATCGGGATGTAGATGAAATTTATGTACGGCAAGTAAATTTCATTATCGAAATAGGTTTTAAATCTTTGATTCTTGAACCCAGAATAAGAGCGCATTGAGAAATTAGCCGAGATTGATACACAATAATTTGCGTAGTATGTCACAGTGTTTGGGATTGTAAACGACCGTTTCTATAGATTTGTCAGTATGTTAGCTAGATCAACAAACGGTAGCAGGCAATATTCACGCTCTATTATCGATAGAACGTGAATATCTAGAGGCAGGTGTAAGAGTGGTAAACAGAAACTAAAGCAGATTATAAAAACTAATCGCGATTAACGCTTGTTCTTCAAGTAACGTTTACGACGCTCTTCTTTTTTCTTAATCTGTTGTTCGGCTTTCAGCGCAGCCGCTTCTTCAACTTCGATCAGCTCTTGTGTGATCATTTCTGGTAGCTCTAGCGTTACCTTACCTAAAGTGCCGTTACGCAATTCGTGAAGTAGTATTTCAGAACATTTGTGAATGTCGATATGACCACCGGCACGAAGTGCACCACGCTTACGACCAATCGCTTCCATTAGTTCGATGTCAGACTCTGGCAGCTCTTCAATTTGGTAACGTTCTTGCAAAAGGTTAGGGTACTGCTTTGCTAGGTATTCTACTGTGTAGAATGCCACTTCATCGTATTCCATTGCTGTATCTTTTACAGCACCTGTTGCAGCCAAGCGGAAGCCACTGTGTGGGTTTTCTACTTTAGGCCAAAGGATTCCAGGTGTATCAGAAAGGATCACGCCATTCTGCAGGTTGATACGTTGTTGACGACGAGTTACCGCAGGTTGGTTACCAGTAACCGCAATCGTACGTCCAGCCAAGCAGTTGATGATGGTCGATTTACCCACGTTCGGGATGCCCATGATCATTGTACGAATGTTCTTGCCCATCTGTTCACGGTGCGGTGCCAGTTTACGTACTAGCTCCATAACGTGGTTAACTTCTTCTTTTACGCTAGTCGTAATCGCAATCGCTTTAACGCCTTGCTCTTTCTCGAAGTGCTCAATCCAACGTTGAGTCAGTTCAGGATCCGCAAGGTCACGCTTGTTCAACACTTTTACACAAGGCTTATCGCCGCGCAGTGAAGAGATCATTGGGTTTTCACTACTGAACGGGATACGAGCGTCCAGTACTTCGATGATCACATCAACTTGTGGGATAACTTCTTCGATTTCTTTGCGGGCTTTATGCATGTGACCCGGAAACCATTGAATAGACATAGAGATAAACCTTGATAAATATATTTGCTGCACATTGTAAGGCTTGGATGATACGTGTAAAGGTATATCTATCCCGACCTTCAATGAGCCCAGTGAGTTTGCTTGAAGTATAGGCGACTTGGTGATGTTTATTTAGCTGATGATTGACTTAATGAAAGTGGGAGCCGCTAATTTTGTGAAGCGTAAAAAGCCGCTACATCTCTAAAGTCTTGATCGTTGAGCTTACTCAGTTGTGCTCGCATCATATCCGCGTAGTCACCTTGTCTTTCCTCGTTTTGATACGCTTTCATTGCGTTAAAGAGATAAATTGGATCTTGGCCAGATAGCTTGGGATAGGAGTTATCAGTCGAAGGGCTGGTGGGGTTATGACAAAAAACACAGCTCGGGGATTTCAGTTTACCAAGTTCTGGATCACCAAAGTCTTCTGCGTGAAGTGTGAAAGAGAGAGTAGCAATGAGTAAAGCTAGGGACTTGTTGTACACGTATATACTCCTGTGAAAACAAGAGTATAAAGCTTCCCCTTAGGGGAAGCTCAAGTATTAATAGCGATATCTGAGAATTTTGTTGAGAGTTACAGCGCTTTTTCCAATTCCGTTAGGAATCGAGAAATGTCTTCAGAACTAATGTCACGGTGAGTAACAAAGCGCACAGGGTTACCTGGCGACATAGTAATGCCTTTTTCACCTAACTCTCGTGCGATGCGATTGATATCAACAGAACCATCTAACTTAGCGAACATGATGTTCGTTTGAATGAGATCAGGGTTAACCGAGAAGCCGTCAAGCTTGCTTAGACCAATCGCTAGGTTTTTCGCGTTCTCGTGGTCAGCTTTAAGTTGAGTAACGTTTTCAGTCAGCGCCATTTTACCTGCAGCCGCAAGGATGCCTGCTTGACGCATGCCGCCACCGACCATTTTACGTAGTCGACGTGCTTTAGCGATGTACTCTTTATTACCAAGTAGCAGAGAGCCGACTGGAGCACCTAAACCTTTCGATAAACAAATCGTCATCGAATCGAAGTGTTGTGCGATCTCTTTAACGTGAACGTCTAACGCGACTGCCGCGTTGTATACGCGTGCGCCGTCTAAGTGCATCTGCAAACCATGTTGGTTTACGAACTCACGCGCTTCCGCTAGGTAAGACATTGGAAGTACTTTACCATTAATCGTGTTTTCTAGGCTCAAAAGCTTAGTGCGGGCGAAGTGGCTGTCATCTGGCTTAATAGCAGCAGCAAGCTTTTTGAAATCTAAAGTGCCATCTGGGTTGTTTTCGATTGGTTGAGGTTGAATCGAGCCCAGTACCGCAGCGCCGCCAGCTTCGTATTTGTAGTTGTGCGCTTGTTGGCCACAAAGGTATTCGTCTCCACGCTCACAATGTGCCATCAAGCCGAGAAGGTTGGCTTGCGTACCTGAAGAGGTGAACATTGCGGCTTCAAAGCCTGTTTCGTTGGCTGCCCACTGCTCAAGTTCGTTTACTGTTGGGTCGTCACCATATACATCATCACCGACTTCTGCGTTTGCCATTACATCGCGCATTGCTTGTGAGGGTTTAGTTACGGTATCAGAACGAAAGTCCATGTTTCTCTCCTAGAGTATTATAGGTAGCCGCAGAGTTGGGCTTTACTTAAACAAGCGATAGTTTTTGTATCGGTGATTTGATCGTGTCGTATTTTGTCGTGCAGTTCTTCTAAGCTCAGCTCGATCACTTCTATGACTTCATCTTCGTCACATTCAAAGCGGGTAGTGAGGCTAAGGTCTTTTGCAACGAATAGGTGCTGTATTTCATCGCAGAAGCCAGCTAAAGGCGTAACTTGCCCTAAGCTTTGAAATGAAGTTGCACTGTAACCTGTTTCTTCTTCCAATTCGCGCTGCGCGCATTGAAGAGGTGTCTCATCAATTTCCATGGTGCCCGCAGGTAACTCTAGAAGCCACTTTTTGAGAGAAGGGCGAAATTGGTTAATGAGGATAATCTTTCCAGACGAAGTGATAGGAAGAATAACGGCCGCGCCAGGGTGGTTGATTGTTGTATGTTTTACCACGACGTTCGTAGGGAGCGTCACGTTCTCTTCTATAAGAGAAATACTTTTCCATTGATGGATAACTTTACTCATGCAGTCTGGCCACATTCCTTGCCAATTTGTCGATAACTGAAGACGTGCACCACCATAACGTCTATGGTGTCGAAAATAAAAGAAAAATTGGGTTTAGTTTTAGATTTCGGTTTACGCTGTTCGTGATGTTACTCTCATATTTGGAATCTATGATTACATGAAAATTACGACCCTAACCATCTGATATAAATGCAACTCAATAATAAAATACACTTGTAACAAAGTGCTAACAAATGTATAAAAACATATCTACACTCTCAACAGTTAAAAGATTTTCGGAGTAACGCATGAACCCTTCTATTTCCTCACATGCTGACAAAGCGCTACTCTCTGAAAGAATCAATAAATTAGCGCATGCTCTATCCGATGGTGTCTATGAAAGAGAAGACACGATTAAGCTCTGTTTACTGGCAGCTCTCGCCGGCGAAAGTGTATTCTTATTAGGTCCTCCGGGCATCGCAAAAAGTCTTATCGCTAAGCGCCTAATCCAAGCTTTTGACAACAGCAGCTATTTCGAATATCTGATGACACGTTTCTCTACGCCAGAGGAAGTGTTTGGCCCGTTAAGCATCCAAGAATTAAAAGACAACGGTCGCTATGTAAGACTGACCGAAGGCTACCTACCAACAGCACAAGTTGTGTTCCTTGATGAGATCTGGAAAGCAGGTCCTGCAATCCTAAACACACTGCTTACTGTCGTGAACGAAAAAACCTTTAAGAACGGCAGCGACATTGAGCGTGTACCGATGCGCTTGTTGGTTTCTGCATCTAATGAACTTCCAGACGAAGACAGCGGCCTAGAAGCGCTT
Source organism: Vibrio sp. 14G-20 (assembly GCF_026241515.1). Classification (GTDB taxonomy): domain Bacteria; phylum Pseudomonadota; class Gammaproteobacteria; order Enterobacterales; family Vibrionaceae; genus Vibrio. The sequence goes on along the minus strand of NZ_JAPHPW010000002.1, from coordinate 287,928 downwards.
TATGACCGTATGTTGGTTCGCGTGTTTGTAAACCGTATTCAAAACAAACAAAACTTCAAATCGATGCTGACGACTGGCACATCTCAAGAGGCCGTGATTCCAAAAGGTTTGGCGATCACTGACATTGAATATCACCAATGGCAGAAAGAGCTCGACAAGCTAGAACTGACCGATAACTCGTTTAACAAGTTGTATGAACTGAAAACCATGCTTGAGGAAACAGTTAAGAAGCAAGGTTCAGCATCTGAGTCTGATTTGTACGTATCAGATAGACGTTGGAAGAAAGCCGTTAAGTTATTAAAGGCGAGTGCTTTCTTTAGCGGTCGAGACAGCGTAAACCCGCTAGATATCATGCTGCTACAAGACTGTTTATGGCACAGCCCTGAATCACGTGATGTGGTTCGTAGCGTGGTTAAAGACTTTGCATTGAATCGTGCGTTCGATCAGCAAGAATCAAAAGCGCAAATCGAAATGTCTCGTGAAGAGCTTGAAGAAATTCAGGACGACGTTGAATCGACGCTGTCTGTGTCTTTGTCGATGGAGTCTACCAGTGGCTTGCTACGTAAAGACGTTTACCAAAACGATATCAAGAACGCGAAGATGTACAGCGTGGGTAGCGCGTACAACTTAGTAAAACTGGTTCTGCTACAAAGCAACATGTCAGTGTCTGAATCCGAGAAAGGCGATAGCCGATGGGTGTACGTAGCCAAAGACGATTTTGACCGTGTGCTTAAAGAAGGTCATGGAGACATCTACGGTTACGTAAACGAAAACAAAAATCTGTGCCGCTTGAAACTGGATCTTGATGCATCAAACCAGTTGGTTATTAAAGACATCGCTAATCGCTCGGTATTAGTCAGTGTCGTGACAACCGACGGTTTGGACCAAGAGCTTTACAACAAGTGGCTAACTGGCGCAGAGAGAGCGTTAGAGCAGCTCACAGAGGCCGAGTTCAAGTTGAAACGAGTTCGTACTGAATTCCATGATGCGTTGCCACATAACTACATCGACCCAGAGCTCCCTAAAGCGATGGAATCAAGCTTACAAGCGGTTACACAAGACTTGGAAACCACAAAGGTGAAGAGCAGCAAGATCGCACAGCGCATTAAGTTTATGAGTCAGTACTTCGAGTAAGGGGAGACAAGTATGTTAGGAGCAGACGGCTTAAACCTTGCTTTAATGGTTGCTGACTCAGGCATCATAGATACAGCGATGAATGATCTCATCGCTCGTTCTCAGGTCATGATGGCGGCTGAGAATAAAGGCGTGAAAACGTCAGTAAAAAACCACTTGGTAAAATGGCGCGGTAAAGTGAAAAAACGCGTCACCAAGGTGTGTGAAACGGACCGATTCCAAGAAGAAATCGCACTTTACCAAGAAGTCATTCACTGGGATGAGCCCCAGTTTTTTGATGAGATTGACAGTGTCATCAAAAAATTGGAGTGGCACTCAGCGTTTTACCTTCAAGCAAGACGTCTGATGGAACACAACAAGGGCGTTTACAATGCGATGTTCCCGCACTATTTCTGCGACCAGTGGTATCAATCACTGTCCGACGCGATCAAGCAAGCGCAAGTTACTGAACTTGAAACCAGCAAAGAGAAAGTCTTAGCCGACCTATACCAGCGCATGGAAACCATGAAAAACATGGATAAAGTGACCGAATCTGGTGATGAAGGCAGTGTAGGGCGCTTGTGGGACATGGCATCGGCTAAGTTAAGTAAAACTGACTTAACCGTAATGAAGCGTCATGCTGAATTCTTAAATAAGCATAAAGGCCTACAAGAGATCGCCGAAAAACTTGGCCGTATGGCTGGTGAGGAAGATGATCTTTCGCTACACAAAGCCCCTGTAGAAGAACTGCAGATGGTGGAAGAGAAAAGCGATGAAGCGGTTGATGACATTGTCGGGATTCACGAGAGTGATGACCTTAATAAGATGCTTCCAAACGAGACCATGTTCCTAGCTTATCCTGAACTCGAAGTTATCTTCTACAAGCATTTGGCTGACAAGCGCTTACTAAGCTATCGCTCGCAAGGTAAATCTCGTACGTTACGCAAAGTTAAAGCGCAAAAACCGGATAGCAAGAAAGTTGATATCGAAAAAGGCCCATTTATCGTTTGTGTGGACGCGTCTGGCTCGATGAGTGGCTTCCCAGAGCAATCTGCCAAAGCAATGGCTTATGCTTTGATGCAAATCGCTCTTGCGGAAGAACGAGACTGCTACGTGATTCTGTTCTCTTCTGAGCAGATCACCTATGAGCTAACACGACAAGATGGCCTGCGTGAGGCAAGTGATTTCTTAAGTTACTCATTCCACGGTGGTACGGATTTAGAACCTGTGCTGATGAAGTCGATTGATTTGATGACGGGTGATAAGTACAAAAACGCAGATTTGATTGTGCTTTCTGATTTTATTGCGCCTAAGCAGTCAGACGAGATGATCGCTCAAGTCGAAAAGCTGAAAGAACACAAAAACCGTTTCCATGCAGTGAGCTTATCTAAGTACGGTAACCCTCAACTCATGACCATGTTTGACCATTGTTGGGCATATCACCCAAGCTTAGTTGGTCGTTTCATGAAGAAGTGGTAACGCTAGAACATCTTATATAACTCGATTTTGCTGTGTGTTTTTTGATTGAAGAGAGCGAACATGCAGCAATTTGATTTAAATGTCAGCAAACGGAATTTAAATTCACTTTTTTGTTTGACTATCTCCTCTCAATCCGTAAAGTAGGCACCCGAACACAGCGGTGCGGCTTACTTTAGTCCCTAAAGTGTTGAATTAAAAAGGCGCCTTGGCAGAGTGGCTATGCAGCGGATTGCAAATCCGTGGACCTCGGTTCGACTCCGGGAGGCGCCTCCATTATCTCTCTAATTTCTAGAGTTGAATAATGAAATGCGATACTAGCTCAGTTGGTAGAGCGCAACCTTGCCAAGGTTGAGGTCATCGGTTCGAACCCGATGTATCGCTCCAAATTTTGTAATGTTGATTTATTTCGACATGAAGATGGTGTTTTACTTTTCAGTAATCGGCATCGCAATAAAGAATTGCGTGCCCTGGTGGTGGAATTGGTAGACACAAGGGATTTAAAATCCCTCGACGTTCGCGTTGTGCCGGTTCAAGTCCGGCCCGGGGCACCATCTATTTGGTTGTTACTTCTGTAGGTAGCATTCAAAAGAGTTGTTCTCTTAAAACACTATTGAAGGCGCCTTGGCAGAGTGGCTATGCAGCGGATTGCAAATCCGTGGACCTCGGTTCGACTCCGGGAGGCGCCTCCATCATTTAGAAAAAACCAGTCCTCGCGGCTGTTTTTTTCGTTTCTGGCTTTCCCAAAAACCTCTTAAGTGCACATTTCAATGTTTATCAAAGAAATCCTTATTGCGGATATATTTGCTCATCAAGTGATAAGAGAAAGGTCTTATTAACCAACTAAAAATAGAACGTCCAAGGCGAATAAACGTTGGAGTGTTTTCATAGATTCTGCCGTTGTAGAGCCAAAGTACCTTTCCTACATGCCAATACAGTAAAGGTACGGGCGGCATGAAGGTCACGATGTCGATATCACAGCAGATTCGGTAAGTCTTCTTACTTAAGCGATAGTGCTTTCGAAAACTCCAATCACCGATCGCAGGTTGCCCAAAGGTCACGATTCGCTTAATGCAGCCTGGGTATTTCTGGTCAAAGTAGTCGGCAAAAACACAACCAATCGCGCCGCCGGAAGAGTGACCGGTAATCGAGATTCTTTTTCCTTGTTCCAAAAGCGGGATGAGCGTCGCTTCCAACCGTTCAATTACCGTTAAGCCAAGCTTATCTTCATTACGATTTGGTTGGCTTTCCTGAAACATCAGATGATAGAAGCCAGCATGTACTTGGTAATTGAGTCCAATCCTTTTGCAGCTTCTTGTCCATAGGGCGAAGTTAAGTAGCCAGTCTGACACACTGTGTGACCCTTTAATAACCACAACCACTTCGTCTTTGTCGCTGCTCCAAAGCACTCGAATCATGGTTTTACCAAACTGGTTCTTTATGATGCGCTGTCCATTAGGATCGAAACCATAGCGAGTTTGCTTAAAAACTCTAGGGTAGGCGAGGTTACAAAGAACGGCGTAGCGTTCATATTGGTATCGTTTTAGTGGTTTCACATGTTTGCTTCTTAATAAGAGTTACTTAAAACTCTAGTCGTTGAATGTGAAAAGCACATGAAAACACCATTTACTTGATTCGTTAGAGAAAAATCGAAATAGGCTGCTGTCGCCTAAGTTAATCCTAGTTAGTAAATAGCGTTATAAAACTAGAGAACAACGTATAAGAACCGTACAAGCTGCACTAAATTTATTCTTTGGAGAGTGATAATTAATCACTTGAATTAAAAGATAAAATTTATGGTTGACGAATTTTATCCATCCGTTAAAGTACACCTCGTTCTCACGGCTTAGGTCGCTGAGAGATGGTGTTTTACTTTTCAGTAATCAGCATCGCAAGATTGCGTTGCCCTGGTGGTGGAATTGGTAGACACAAGGGATTTAAAATCCCTCGGCGTTCGCGCTGTGCCGGTTCAAGTCCGGCCCGGGGCACCATCTATCTTGCTTCTACTTCTGAGTAGAGTGATGAACAAAGAGTTGTTCTCTTAAATCACTATTAAAGGCGCCTTGGCAGAGTGGCTATGCAGCGGATTGCAAATCCGTGGACCTCGGTTCGACTCCGGGAGGCGCCTCCATTCTCTCTTTCATTTTAGAAAGTTGATGAATGAAATTGCGATACTAGCTCAGTTGGTAGAGCGCAACCTTGCCAAGGTTGAGGTCATCGGTTCGAACCCGATGTATCGCTCCAAATTTTGTAATGTTGATTCATTTCGACATTAAGATGGTGTTTTACTTTTCAGTAATCGGCATCGCAATAAAGAATTGCGTGCCCTGGTGGTGGAATTGGTAGACACAAGGGATTTAAAATCCCTCGACGTTCGCGTTGTGCCGGTTCAAGTCCGGCCCGGGGCACCATCTATTTGATTGTTACCTTGTTTGGTGATGCTCAACAGAGTAGTTCTCTTAAAACACTATTGAAGGCGCCTTGGCAGAGTGGCTATGCAGCGGATTGCAAATCCGTGGACCTCGGTTCGACTCCGGGAGGCGCCTCCACTATTCAACGTGAAAGGCCAGCAGAAATGCTGGCCTTTTTGCTATCTGAAATTCCATTTCTTCGCACTTTCCTAATTTCTAACGCCGTCCATTCATTGAATCGCAATTCTGGCTAGATGACTCAATCTGATTGCTCTGCTTTACGGAGTTCTACGTTATCAAGGCGCTTTATTGCACTGGTTGTATAAGTTAACCCAAACGTATTTCTAAGAAAGTTGTTTGAAGAAAACTGCGAGTAGCTCAGCAAGACAAACCAAGTTAATCGAGTGTGCGATTTATAAATGGAATCGATGGGTAGGGGATCTGAACGACTGTGTTTTTGGTCATCCAGTTCTTCACATTTATACACAGTTGCTCATGAACCTGTAACGCTTTCATGAGTTATTACACTTCTTATGACTGCAAATGAAAATGATTGTCATTTACTTGCGTTGTTGCTAGTCTATTGTGAAATATTACAACAAGCATGCTTGTGTGTGAAATTGCCTATAAAACGCCTCTAAACCTTATCAAACCTATGGTTATTCGTTTGCTATGGCGTAAAATTAGCCACTTCTACCTCTTTTGTTCTACCCCTTTTGGGTAGTTCGATTTCGTAATTGATTTACATCATATTTTCATTTTCTTTCATAATTCATTATTCGCTCAGTTAAGAAATATATAACCTTCAGGAATTCTTATGAGCAAGATGAAGCTAGTCGTAATCGGTAACGGGATGGTCGGTCATCGCTATATCGAAGATTTAGTCGAGAAGACAGATGTTGCTAACATGGACATCACGGTGTTCTGTGAAGAGCCTCGCGTAGCCTATGATCGTGTACACCTTTCTTCTTATTTTTCACACCATACTGCGGACGAACTTTCTTTAGTTAAAGAAGGCTTCTACGAGAAACACGGCATCAACATGCTGATCGGCGAACGTGCTATTAACGTTAACCGTGAAAAGAAAACAGTTTACTCAAGCACTGGTCGTGAAATTCAATACGACAAACTCATCCTTGCTACAGGTTCATTCCCATTCGTTCCGCCAATCAAAGGCAACGAAGGTAAAGACTGTTTTGTTTACCGCACAATTGAAGATCTAAAAGCTATTGAAGCGACGGCTAAGAACTCTAAGTGTGGTGTTGTTGTTGGTGGTGGTCTACTTGGCCTTGAAGCGGCAGGTGCACTTAAAGCGCTTGGCGTAACCACACACGTTGTTGAGTTTGCTCCTAAGCTAATGGCTGAGCAGCTTGACCAAGCGGGTGGTAACCAACTTCGTCAAAAAATCGAACGTATGGGCGTTAACGTACATACAAGCAAGAACACGCTTGAGATTGCTCCTGAAGGCACTGAAGCTCGTAACGTAATGCGCTTTGCAGACGGTACAGAGCTAGAAACTGATTTCATCGTATTCTCTGCTGGTATTCGCCCTCAAGACAAACTTGCTCGTCAAATGGGCTTAGGCATTGCACCTCGTGGCGGTATCGAGATTAACGATCACTGTCAAACGACAGACAAAGATATCTACGCAATCGGTGAGTGTGCGTCTTGGAACCAAACGTTCTACGGGCTAGTGGCTCCTGGTTACAAGATGGCGACAGTTGCCGTTGACCACGTTGTTGGTAACGAAAGCACATTTGAAGGTGCTGACATGTCTGCGAAGCTTAAGCTTCTGGGCGTGAAAGTAGGTTCAATCGGTGATGCAAACGGTCGTACTCCTGGTTGTAAAAGCTACGTTTACCAAAACGAAGAGCAAGAAGTTTACAAACGCTTAATCGTTTCTGAAGACAACAAGAAACTGCTTGGCGCAGTAATGGTTGGCGATACTTCTGATTACGGTGACCTTCTTCAACTTATGTTGAACGAAATTGACCTACCAGAACATCCAGATGCATTGATTCTTCCAGTACACGCTGGTGGTGAAAAACCAACGCTTGGCGCTGATTCATTACCGGAAACTGCCGTTATCTGTTCTTGTTTCGACGTAACCAAAGGCAAGATCGCTCAAGCGGTCGCTGAAGGTCACCATACCATTGGTGATATCAAAGCAGTCACTGGCGCAGGTACAGGTTGTGGTGGTTGTATTCCACTTGTAACTTCTGTGCTAAACGCTGAACTTGCTAAAGCAGGTGTGGAAGTGAAGAACGACGTTTGTGAGCACTTTGCTTACTCTCGCCAAGAGCTTTTCCACCTGATTCGCATCGAAGAAATCAAAACATTCGATGAGCTACTAGAGAAATACGGTAAAGGCTACGGCTGTGAAGTATGTAAGCCTCTAGCGGGTTCTATCCTTGCTTCTTGCTGGGGTGACCATATCCTTAAGCCTGAGCTAGTAAAACTGCACGATACCAACGACAACTTCTTAGGTAACATCCAAAAAGACGGTACTTACTCGGTTATCCCTCGTATGGCGGGTGGCGAAGTAACGCCTCAAGCTCTAAGCGTTCTTGCGGATGTTGCGGCTGAATACAACCTATATACGAAGATCACTGGTGCACAACGTATCGGTCTATTCGGTGCTCAGAAAGATGACTTACCAGCAATCTGGAAGAAGTTAATCGCTGCAGGTTACGAAACGGGTCAAGCTTACGCAAAAGCACTTCGTATGGCTAAGACATGTGTTGGTTCAACTTGGTGTCGTTACGGCGTTCAAGATTCAGTTGGCCTAGGCGTGATGATCGAGAACCGTTACAAAGGCATCCGTACTCCTCATAAGATGAAGTTCGGTGTGTCGGGCTGTACTCGTGAGTGTGCTGAAGCTCAAGGTAAAGATTTAGGTATTATCGCAACGGACGCTGGTTGGAACATGTATGTGTGTGGCAACGGTGGTATGAAGCCTCGTCATGCAGACCTACTGGCAAGCGACCTAGACCAAGAAACGCTGCTGAAATACATCGACCGTTTCATGATGTTTTACATCCGCACGGCTGCGCCACTACAACGTACTTCGGTATGGATGGACAACCTAGAAGGCGGCGTTGACTACCTACGTGAAGTGATTGTTGATAACAAACTTGGCATTAACGACCAGCTTGAAGCTGACGTGGCTGGCCTCGTGGGTAACTTCGCTTGTGAGTGGACTGACACTATCAACGATGAAGCTCAACTTAAGCGCTTTGCTCACTTCATCAATGCTGATGACCGTGATGAAAACGTTGTTTTTGTTGATGATGGCCGTGAACAACACCGTCCTGCGACATTCACTGAGAAACACCCTGAAGCCATTACTTCAAAGCACCAGGGCGACATCATTCACGTAGAAACTGTTTAAGGGGAGACGACATCATGGCATTTACCAAAGTTTGTAAGATCGAAGACATTATCCCAGGTACAGGTGTTTGTGCATTGGTTGGTGGTGAGCAAGTAGCTATCTTCCGCCCAACCAAAGCTGAAGAAGTATTCGCGATTAGTAATACAGACCCTTACTTCCAGTCTAACGTGTTATCACGTGGTCTGATTGTAGAGCACAAAGAAGAGCTTTGGGTGGCAAGCCCGCTTAAGAAGCAACGCTTTAACCTGACAACAGGTGCGTGCATGGAAGACGAGAATTTCAACGTGAAAGCGTACAAAGCTCGTGTTACCAAAGGTGCTGTAGAAATCTCTGCTTAATCTTTGGATGAGTAAGATTTGATAGTTCAAGGGTTCTAGTTCTCGATATTGCCTTAACTCGGCAACTAGAGCCTTTTCCTATCCAATTTTAACTTTTAATTTTACTTTTTAAGGACAACATTATGTCTCCTGATTACAAACCAGCTGAATTCGTTCAAACGATGATTGATGTGGGTGAAGCGAAAACTAAAACAAGCACTCGCGACCTTCTGATTCGAAGCACTATGGCTGGTATCATTCTTTCTCTAGCGGTTGTTGTCGCTATTACAGCAATGGTACAAACAGGCATTGGCCTTGTTGGCGCACTAGTGTTCCCAGTTGGTTTCGTTATTCTAAGTGTTATGGGTTATGACCTAGTCACTGGCGTTTTCGGCCTTGCACCTTTAGCTAAGTTCGACAACCGCCCAGGCATCACTTGGGGCCGTATCCTACGCTGTTGGGGTATTGTTGGTCTTGGCAACCTTATCGGTTCTTTGATTGTTGCTTTCCTAGTGGCTGTTTCATTAACAGGTAACTTCTCTCTAGAGCCAAACGCTGTTGCTCAAAAATTCATTGCTGTTTCTACAGGCCGTAGCTTAGGTTTTGAAAACATGGGTATGGACGGATGGATCACGTGTTTCGTACGCGGTATCTTCTGTAACCTAATGGTATGTCTAGGTGTGATTGGTAACATGACAGCGCGTACTGTGTCTGGCCGTGTAGCAATGATGTGGTTCCCAATCTTCATCTTCTTCGCACTAGTATTTGAGCACACAGTAGTAAACATGTTCCTATTCCCACTGGGTATGATTCTTGGCGCTGACTTCGGTATCGCAACATGGTTGAACTTCAACCTTATCCCAACAATCCTAGGTAACATCGTTGGTGGTCTACTAATGACATGTGTTCCTCTATATCTTACTCACGCTAAAACAGCTCCTTCTCTAGGCGCTAAGTAATTCTGAATACGGTGAAACGTAATTTAGTGTGAGATTGAAAGCCCCAACAAAATGTTTGGGGCTTTTTAGTTCGAAAGCCCTTATATCATTGCGCAAATTACTCGCAATAGACTGTTTTGTTATAATTACTTCTATCTTCGTTAGTATTTAAACTGAATATTTATATCAACACCTGATAGTCTAAGGGTTAAGGATTTGGATAAGTCATCATGAATACAGTGACTTATCACATAGATTGAAGCTTGAGATAAAACAAGCAAACCTTCGGAGCGCAGCATGTCAGAAGTATCGTCATCGAATGTTAAAGAAGTACACAACGGATTTGTTTCATTGGTAGGTGCAGGTCCAGGCGACCCAGACTTACTTACGTTAAAAGCGGCACGCGTGATTCAGCAAGCAGACGTTTTGGTTTATGACCGCTTGGTATCAAAAGATATCTTAGCGATGGCTAACCCAGACGCAGAAATGCTGTATGTGGGCAAAAAGCTTGATCATCACTGTGTACCGCAAGATCAGATCAACCAATTATTGGTCACTAAAGCAAAAGAGAATAAACATGTAGTACGCCTGAAAGGTGGTGACTCGTTTATCTTTGGACGTGGCGGGGAAGAGTGTGAAACTCTGGCTGAGAATGACGTGAGATTTGAAGTCATTCCTGGTATCACTGCAGCTGCTGGTGCTACGGCTTATGCGGGCATCCCGTTGACTCACCGTGACCACGCTCAAAGCGTCCAGTTTATTACCGGCCACTTAAAGAAAGATGGCGAAGATATCGACTGGCAATCTCTTGCTCAACACAATCACACGATCGTGTTCTACATGGGTTTAAAAGAGAGTCCGAATATTCAGAAGAATCTACTCGATAATGGTATGCGAGCTGACATGCCGGTTGCGATAATCGAAAATGGAACACGCCAGGAACAGAAGGTGTATCGAGGTGGGTTGAGTGACTTAGCTAACCTTGCAAGCGTCGCTAAAAGCCCGGCTTTGATCGTTGTTGGCAGCGTGGCTCAGCTTCATGAAAAACTTGATTGGTTTAACAAGTAACCAAGTCACGCTTAATCGATTTGTATAGAGTTAAATACTGCAGCGGCTACTTTGTCGCTGCATTTCTTGTTGACGCATTGGCATTTCGTCGATGATATTGGTGATTTTCTGCCAGTCTGTCTTACCATTCCATCTGTGTTTCTCTTTTCCGTCTTTACCAATCAATACCGCAGTGTGTGACCCTTTAGGGATCTCATAAACGCTGGTTACTGCCTCTAGGTTAAACTCTTCTTCTAACCAAGTGGGTACGGTGTAGCCACTCTCTGCAATCACCATGATAACCACATCACGTTCGTCCAATTGGCAGTTGTTGATCAACACTTCGTTTAGAAATTCTTTGACCACTGAGTCCTCTTTTGGCGCGAAATATATGACGCTTCGGTGTGGGAGTGGACTGGAATGAGAATAAGCTGGGTAGGCAAGCACTGAGTTGATGGTTAAGCTCATGATTAACACCGTACTGATAGTTAGAACCTTTAAAACATTAGACCAAACGTCCGAGCGATTGACTGCTTGCGCCGCTTTGGATGTTTCAATGCTTATGCACGATTTGTGTGTTTGTCGGTGTAGCATAGCCAACCTCCTTTTAATACGCTAAGCCTGAGTACGATTCAGTTGTGACGTCAATGAAGCCCACGAAACACGGCGCCATCTAGCAGCAGAACAAATCGACTGACTTTAAGCATAGTTAGGTTTACGCCAAAGGTACTTAGGTCACCACTAAATATAATCAGATTTACGTTAACGATAGCCAGTAGGTTCATTTTTATTGAGTAAAGCGACTCGCATTTTACAATTGAATAGAATAGGGTATACGGAAAATCTAAAGGTATGAATTTATGGAAAACATAGCAATTTTGGTCGACGTTCAGAACGTTTACTACACGACACGCGATAAATACCGTTCTAACTTCGACTATAACCAGTTTTGGTATGTTGCCACGGAAGGGCGTAACGTTGTTGCGGCTAATGCTTACGCAATCTCAAGCCAAGATCCTAAACAGCGTCAATTTCACCATATCCTTCGTGGTGTAGGCTTTAATGTGAAGTTAAAGCCGTTTATTCAACGTCGAGATGGCAGTGCAAAAGGTGACTGGGATGTGGGTATTGCGTTAGACGCGATAGAGCTTGCTGAGACGGTTGATACGATTGTTTTGGTATCAGGAGATGGTGATTTCGAAATCCTTGTAGAGCGAATCAAAGAGCGCTTTGGCAAACCTGTTGAAGTGTATGGTGTTCCCGGGTTAACTGCTCAAAATCTTATCGATTCTGCCTCAAAATTTGTACCGATTGAAAAAGATTTTCTTCTATAGGGTAAATCTCTCATTTTATAATTGAAATCAATAATAACGATAATTAGAATGCAAACAGTTCTTATTTATCGGTGTGTGCAATGTCACGTGTTTTAGTTGTTGATGATGATATTCAGTTGTGTGAACTACTGGGTGAAGTATTGGAAAATGAGGGGTATCACGTTGATACCGTTCATTGCGGTGAATCCGCTCTAGAGTTTATTCAATCGAATCCTGTTGATTTGGTTTTACTCGATGTGATGCTCCCCAATTTAAGTGGCTTTCAAGTCGCAAGACGTATTTGTCAGCGTTTTGCTACTCCTATCCTTATGCTAACCGCGCTTAACGACGATGTCTCAATGCTCGATGGCTACCAAGCTGGGGCCGACCAGTACATCGCTAAACCTTTCAATGTTCCTGAACTCTTAACCCGTATTAAGGTGATCTTGCGCCGAGTGGGTTTTGAACGCCAAAGACAATCTTTAGCTTCGTCTAATCACGGCTTGTGTGAACAACTCTCTCGTTTGCCATTAACCGGCACTGAAAAAGACCTGCTAGATTATTTGGTTAAAAATGACGGTATTGTTGTGTCCAAATCTGATTTGCAAATCCATGTACTCAAGAAAGAGCTGTGTCCTTTCGATCGTAATTTAGATATGCATATCAGCAATATACGTAGAAAGCTCGTTCAGGCAGGTTTGTCTAAACAACATATTAAAACCGTTCGTGGTAAAGGTTACAGTTACCTCGAGTCGGTCGGAGCATGAGTAAAAAATTGCTGCGTTGCCCTGATTTTATTGCTAAGCGTAAAGACGGACTCACTTTCCAACTGTTCAGTTACCTGACCGTCATTTTGGTGAGTATTTTGATCCTGCAAGTTGTCGCTGAAAGAGCCTTGATGAAAGCGCTACTTAAAGTGCCAGAATCGGTAAAAGCGGAAATGCTAGACCTTGCTTACCAAGCGAATGTGTTGATCGAAGAAGGGGACATGGATGAACTCGCAGACTGGGGTAATGCTCAGCAGTATTATCTGTTCGTCATCGATAAAGACAATCGTCCGATCACACATCGTCACATGCACCCGCATTTTGAATTTAAGCTCAAATACTTAAGAACGTTAGATCACCAACTTAGTGATCGTGTGAGTAAGCCGATCTTCGGCTTACCACTGGATAACGGTAAAACACTGGTTATCCAACTACCGCACCAGTTTCACCCCGCAAAATCTTTTGCGCCATATTCCTATATGCTTAAAGCATTGATTGCATTGGTCGTATTGTCTCTGTTCTCGATTATCATGGCCAAAAGCCTGCAGCAACCGTTGGATAGATTGAGAGAAGCGAGCCGCAGACTTGCGCAAGGTGACTTTACGGTCAGTGTGGTATCGGAGTTAAATTCCACCACGCGAGAATTCAACGAGCTCGCACACGATTTTGATCATATGACCTTTGAGATTCAATCTCTGGCTGAAAAGCAACGTCGTTTGATTCGTGATGTGTCACACGAGTTAAGAACGCCATTAGCAAGGCAAAACCTCGCACTGCACCTGCTGCGCAGCAAGGTTGATGATAAAAGCATTGGTTTGTTAGAACGAATGGAAAATGAAACAGAAGAGATGAACAAGCTGGTGGGTGAGATACTTGAATTTAGCCGGTTAGAAACCTCTCGCTATGACTCCAAGTTGAGCTTGATGCACCTAGAGCACTATTGTTCAATGTTGATCGCCCAGATGCAAAACGATTTAAAGCCAAACCAAACCCTAGTCGGTGATTTATTAACGCCAACATCGATGGTGAATGTTGATGAGAGGCTGCTTCTAAGAGTGATTGGCAATCTGTTCGGTAATGCCATTAAATACGCAGGTGAACATGCTCATGTTGTCGTTACTACGTATGAACAAACGACAGATAAACGTTACAGTGTCATATCTGTAGAAGATGATGGTGATGGCATTCCTGATAACAAGATTGCAGGTATATTCGACCCGTTTACACGCATTGAGTCAGCTCGAGACAAACAGTCTGGTGGGTACGGCCTAGGGCTTGCGATTGTTAAAGAAGCGATGGGTGTGATGAATGGGCACGTTACTGCTGAGAATAGAGAAGGTGGGGGACTGAGGGTCAATCTTATGTTCCCAATCGACGATTAACTTAAGTACTTTTTCTAGAGATAGTTAATACCGAATACGAATTCAAAAAACGATACTCAATAAAAAACGCCACTGCATCTGCAGTGGCGTTTCTGTTTATACGCTTTTTTGAGTTAAGGTGTAGCCATTAATTACACCTTAGCTCGAAGGCAAGAGCGTAGCGAAACTAGATTATGCCTGTTGGCGTGCTAGCTTAACTTCTTCTTCTTTCTCACCTGCTGCTGGGTCGTTGAAGCGAGACTCGTCTAGAGCGCCTTCAGACTTAGCAACGATGATAGATACGGCACTATCACCTGTGATGTTTACAGCGGTACGAATCATATCAAGAAGGCGGTCAACACCCATGATTAGAGCAATACCTTCAAGCGGTAGACCAACTTGGTTCAATACCATCGCTAGCATAACAAGACCAACACCAGGGACACCTGCAGTACCAACAGACGCCAGTGTCGCCGTTAGGATAACCATTAGGTAATCACCCATTGAAAGGTCGATGTTGTACGCTTGCGCGATAAACGCAGTCGCAACACCTTGCATGATTGCAGTGCCGTCCATGTTCACAGTTGCACCTAGTGGTACTGTGAAAGAAGCGACTTTGTTGTCTACGCCCATGCGGTTCTTAGCTGTTTCCATTGTTACTGGAATTGTTGCGTTCGAAGATGCCGTTGAGAATGCAAACATGATTGCATCTTCCATCTTACGTAGGAACGTAATCGGACTAAGACCTGTGAATCCTTTAAGCATTGCGCTGTAAGTCACCAAGCCGTGTAACAGTAGGGTACCTGCAAGTACTAAGAAGTATTCTGCTAGGTTCCAAATTGCACCTAAGCCAAGGCCTGAGAACAGTTTCGCCATCAAGAAGAACACACCGTAAGGAGCAAGGTTCATCAGTAGCGCAACAAGCTTCATGATCACTTCGTTTAGATCAGAGAAAACTGCAGCGATACGTTCGCCGGGTTTGCCCGCTGCACTGATTGCGATACCAAACAACACAGCAAACACGATAACTTGCAGTGTCTTACCTTCAGCCATAGCCTGAATAGGGTTGGTAGGGAACATGTCGATGATAACTTGGCCCAAAGAAGGGGCATCCGCTGATTTGAAAGAGCTCGCAGCAGTAAGATCCGCACCAGCTCCAGGTTGGAACAGGTTACCGATAGTTAATGCTAGAGTGATGGCAACGGCAGTAGTACCGATATAAAGTGCAAGCGTTTTGCCACCCATACGGCCAAGAGTTGATAAGTCTTTAAGAGAACTTGTACCGCACACTAGTGAAACGAAGACTAGAGGCACAACAAGCATTTTTAAACTGGCGACAAAGATTTGTCCGCCTACTTCAAAGAGTCCGTTAACGATGTAGTTGTTAACAAATCCGCTGTCTGCAAAAAGGGATTGAATGGCAAATCCCGTTAATATACCTACGACCATACCGAGGATTACTCGACCAGTCAGAGACATAGGTTTCTTGGTATTCATTTAGAACACTCCTTATTATTTGTAACTTTGATACCTTTTCAAAGTGAGCAGGAGATTAGCAGTCGGTTGTTCAAATCGAAAAACAAAAAATGAGTTTGGAATTATAGATGTGATCAAAATCACTGATAATTCCGTCAATTAAACAAAATCAAACAAAATAATTCACCATAAATTTACATTTATCGAGAGTTTTATACATAAAGCTGTCGTTTCAAAGGTAGTAAATAAGAAGAGATAATTTTCTTATCAATCTTGCCATCTTAAATAGGTGGAGCTAATAACGCTGTTTCAAAAGATTTGACGTCGATAACCACTTTTTAGCGTAAATGCTCTCTAACCATCTGTATTGAATTGGTTTTGTTTAACTTTATAAAAACGACTCCCCGACACGCCTTTACAAAACTTTACGAATGCAAAGAATGTAAATTTAATGCAAATGGTAATAGTTATCACTTATATTCTCTCTCGGAATAATTCAGTGGTACCGGAAACGGTTCAGCGAGCACATCGAATAAATAACAAAGTGCTCGTCTAAAAGAATAAAAACGGAGTAAAGGACATGTTTTCAAAGAGCCCATTGGCTTTAGTGATCGGCGCGGTATTAGCTTCACCAGCAGTATTGGCAGAAACAGTAAAAACAGACGAGCATATGGTTGTTGAAGGTCGTGACTACGGTTACAAAGCCGACACGAACACAACAGCAATGCGCATGGAGGCGACTCAATTAGAGACTCCGGGACAAGTTTCAGTAATCGATGAGCAAATCATCGATGAACAGCGTGCAACAACGCTTGGTGACGTGCTTAAAAATGACGCGAGTGTAAGTGCTGGCGGTACAAGCCGTAACCGTGAACGTTTCTCTCTACGTGGTTTTTCGGTAGAAAGCTCTTCGGGCTTCCTTAAAAATGGCCAGCAACATTGGTCTCACTACCGTCAACCAATTGAACTGCTAGAGCGTGTTGAAGTACTAAAAGGACCTTCTGGTCTTCTTTACGGTATTTCTGCACCAGGTGGTTTGATCAATATGGTAAGCAAGAAGCCAACTTACGATACACAAGTAAGTGTTAGCCAAGATATTGGTTCTAATGACCATTCTCGTACGACGGTAGACGTAAGTGGCGCTTTGAACGATGCTGAAACTCTACGTGGTCGCGCGATTCTATCTAAAGAAAGCTACGGCTCTTGGAGAACTTACGGTGACGGAACTGAACCACAAACAGAACGTTTTGTTGGTGGTGTATTCGTTGATTACGATGTTACTGAAGACGTTACGGTTTCTGTTCATTACGACAAAACTAACGACGAAGGTAGCGTAGATTCTGGCGCTCTATACACACTAGACGGCAACCGAGTGGGTAGCGACAAGCACATCTGGGATGCACAATGGTCACAGATCGAGAATGATGTTGAGAACGTTGGTTTTGATATTGCTGCTAACCTGACTGATACATGGTCAGTAAAAACAGGTTTCAATTACCAAGATTTCGAACGTATTGATATGGAAAGCTACCCAAGCTTTTCAAATATGAATCCTGATGGTACGGGCACCGTGACTCAAGGCGGTAACTACCGTCATGATAAATGGCGTTTCAGAACGGCTTACGTTGATCTAACAACAACCGCTGATCTTGCGGGCACAGAGCACCAACTATTATTCGGTGCTAACTGGTTAGGTTACAGCTACTACCGTGGTATGGATCGCTTCAGCAGCGCTGAATACGCACCAGATGCAACAGTACCAGCGCCGTCAGTGGGTCCAACATCGTTAGGTAAGATGAGTACTTACGATACTTGGGGCTTCTACATCCAAGATTTGATTACTATCAATGATGAATGGCAAGTTCTTGCGGGTGCTCGTTTCGACCGTAAAGTAAGTGATGGCGTAGCAGAAGAAAACGTGGCGCCTAAGCTTGGCGTGATTTACCACCCAGCATCAAACGGTAGTATCTACGCTTCTTACTCTGAAAGTTTCGAACCACAAGGTGTTGTTTCTAGCGGAAGCCGCAACTACACCAACGATGGTGAACTTCTTGACGCAGCAACGGGTGTTTCTTACGAAGTCGGTACTAAGTGGGAGCTGATGGACGAGCGTCTGTTTGTTTCTGGTGCGGTATTTGATATCACTCAAGAAAACATCTCAATGGATGTAGAAGACACTGCATCAGGTGATTGGACGAAGACACAAGGTGGCGAACAAGTTCACCGTGGTGCTGAGCTAGCCGCACAAGGCTTTATTTCAGAGCGCTTCTCAATGTCTGGTTCTGCAATGTACTTAGATGCTGAAATCACTAACCATGAAACATATGAAGGTAACCGTCCAGTAGACGTACCTGAGTTTGCAGCAAGCGTTTGGTCTACTTATGCAGCAACAAACGAAGTTGATGTAAACCTAGGTCTTATCTACGAAGGTTCTCGTTACGGTGATAGCGCGAACACATTCAAGAAAGACGGCTACGCTCGTGTAGATATGGGTGCTGCATACACGCTTAAGTACGACGATTCTCTTGACTTCGTAGCGCGTCTAACAGTAGAGAACGTATTTGATAAAGAATACCTAGCGGGTGGCGGTTCAACATCTTCAAACCACCAATTTGCTGAAGACGTAGTAATCGGCGAAGGCCGCAACTACATGGCGACTTTACAGGTAAAATACTAATTTGTTAGTAGGGTACTATTGTTAGCCTAAATACTAAGGGGAAAGTTTCGGCTTTCCCTTTTCGTGATTCTGTTATTCAGTAAAAATATCCCTAGTAATGAGAGTGACTTTTAATGATAATGAGAGTGCTTATCAATAAAATTCATTTGACCTTCTTCTATAGTAAATGACTACAATTATGAATCTTTTAAAAACTAGCCTAGCGCTTGCCATCAGTTTGGTTGCAACGTCTTCTATGGCAAACAGCTTGGATCAAGCTCAATCAATTCAAAACAAGACCAATAACGCGTCGGCTTCGAGCCAAAAGGTTATTGATAAAAGCTCACAAGCGACTTTAATGCTGCAAGCTGAGATTGAGCGTCTGCAAGAAGAAGTGAAAAATCTAGAAATCTATCACGATCACCTTGCTGCATTGGTTGAGAGCCAGAAACAAGAAGCTCAGAGCATTGAAGGGCAGATCGACGAAATCAAATACACACGTCAAGGTGTTGTGCCTCTGATGTATCAGATGATTGATGGCCTTCAACAGTTAGTTGAGCAAGATGTGCCAATCAAGAAAGAACAGCGTCTGGAAAGAGTTGAAAAGCTACAAGCAATGATGATTCGTGCTGATGTGAGTGATGCTGAGAAGTATCGTCGTATCCTAGAAGCTTACCAAATCGAGATGGACTACGGCATCAAGCTCGGTGCTTACCAAGGTCGTATTGCATTGAGCAACGATAGAACGATTGAAGCTGACGTGTTGCATCTAGGTCGTATCTCTTTGGTGGCTCGTAACCTAAATGGCAGCCAATACTGGTCTTGGAATCAAACACAAAATCAGTGGCAAGAGCTAGATTCTTCAATGAAATCTGAGCTAGATAAAGCTTACGACATTGCAAGCCAACAAGCGGCGCCAAGCCTAATTACTTTACCTGTTTCTTTAACTGTTGCGGAGGTTAAGTAATGAACTTAAAACCATTAGCAGCATTGCTTTGCATTACGTCTATTTCATTTTCTGCTTTCTCTGCATCAGACACGACGGCTCAGCTAGTTAATAAAGCAAAATCAGAGAGTCGAACTCAAGCTTCTCACAACGTAGTGCGTGAAGCTGATTTCAAAAAGACAGAACAAGAACTGAAAGCGATCAAAGCTCAGCTTGAAGCGAAACGTACCTCTATCCAAGGTGCGACAGATGTTCTGACTCAAACCTTCAGTGATAACGAAAACAAGCTTGCTCGCTTAGAAGAGAAGCTGCGTTTAGAAACCGGTAGCTTAGGCGAGCTGTTCGGTGTCGTTCGTCAAAATGCTAAAGAACTAGGCGCAGAGCTTAGCTCAACAGTAAACAGTGTTGATCGTGCGGAGCACACAGCGACTGTTGATCAGATTATCGATGCGAAATCACTACCATCAATGCCACAGCTTTCTGGCTTGTGGATGAGTATGGTAGAGCAGATTCAAGCGAGCTCTGAGCTTAGCAAATCTCAAATTGCTTTCATCAATGGTGAAGGCAACACACAAACTGTCGACGCTTATCGCTTAGGTTCAATCGGCCTGGTAACAGACCAAGGCTATGTTAGCTGGAACACTCAGCGTGGAGATGCGATTGCGTATCTGAAACAGCCATCGAATGGTCCAACTTTAGCATCGCTATCTACATTAGCTAATGGCGATGTGTCTAACGTGGTTGTCGATCCTTCTCGTGGGTTCATGCTAGAGCAACTAGCGCTAACACCAAGCCTCATAGATCGCCTTCAAGCCGGTGGTGTTGTTGGTAAAGTGATTCTTGGCTTGCTGGCAATTGGCTTAATCATCGCATTAGTTCGTGGTATTTCTTTGGCTATCGCTCGCCAGAAAATTCGCGCTCAACTTAAGAATCCAGAGCAAGCGGGTGATAACCCACTAGGTCGTGTTCTTGCGGTTTACAACAAAGAGCAAAACCAAACCGTTGAAGCACTAGAGCTACGACTTTTAGAAGCGGTAGTGGATGAACAGACTCACCTAGAGAAAGGCTTATCGATGCTTAAGCTATTGGCAGCGCTTGCTCCAATGTTAGGTCTTCTAGGTACTGTAACCGGCATGATCGAAACATTTCAAGTGATCACACAGTTTGGTAATGGCGACCCTAAAGTGATGGCGGGTGGTATTTCGATGGCGCTGGTAACAACCGTACTTGGTCTTGTTGCAGCAATGCCTATTCTATTAGCACACAACATTCTTAGCACTCAGGCTGAAAATATTCGCAATATTCTTGAGAAACAAGGTATTGGTCTTGTTGCTGAGCAGGCAGAAAAAACGGTTGAATCAAAAGCTGTCGTATCACCAGTTGGGACTGCTGCGTAATGGATATTTTTTCGGGTTCTCTATTACCAGCGCGTTGGTTAACGAGTGACTGGCTGCTGTCTTTATCAAGCTTTATGGAGCAGGGCGGTTTCGTTCTGTGGTGGCTAGCGGCTGTCGTCCTGGTTTATTGGGTGCTTGTAGTCGAACGTGTACTTTATCTTGCGTTCTACTTTCCAAAGCAGCGCCAAGCTTGGATTACTAAGTGGCATGAAAGAGAAGATCACTCTTCTTGGCACGCCAAAGCCATTCGTGAAGGTTGGTTAGGGCAAGCGAGTATCTTACTTAACCAGAACTTGAACTTTATTAAGCTGTTAGTCTCTATTTGTCCGATGTTGGGTTTGCTGGGTACCGTTACCGGTATGATCTCTGTTTTCGATGTCATGGCGACTCAAGGAAGCAGTGACCCTAAATTGATGGCTTCAGGTATCTCGTTGGCAACACTGCCAACCATGGCGGGTATGGTTGCTGCATTAGCGGGCATGTTTGTTCACGCTCGTTTAGCGAAAGTGTGTAACCGCTTAGAATTGAAATTAGAAAAATCTTTAAGGAGTCAACGATGAGACTCGGTCGACGTCATTCAAAAAACGAAGAGGCTCAAATAGACCTTACTTCGATGCTTGATATTGTATTTATCATGCTTATTTTCTTTATTGTGACCAGTTCATTTGTTCGTGAATCAGGGGTTGAAGTCAATCGCCCACAAGCATCTAACGTAGTAAGCCAAAAGGATGCGGGCATCTTTGTTGCGATTACTTCTGCGAATGACATCTTCATCGATAAACGTGTTGTTGATGTTGAGCGTGTCCAAGCGACGTTAGAACACTTGTTGCTAGAACAACCTGATGCTTCTTTGGTTATTCAAGCGGATGAACACGCTTACAACGGTACGGTTGTTAAAGTGATGGACGCCGCTAAAGGTGCGGGTGTTAAAAACATCGCGCTTGCTGCTGAAAAGCGATGATCTTGGAGGATCTTCATAAATGATTCGCCTATTTCTTGCTTTACCGCTAGCGGGTGCATTGGGCTTAGCTCTGTTTTCTTTTATGGCTTGGATGGTCGATAATGGCCATCAACGTTCACCAGACAACAGTGAGACGTTAAGTTTCAACATGGTAATGGTGGAACAAGAACAAGAAGTCCAAAGAAGACAACGTGCAGTTCCTGAAAAACCAGAAATGCCAGAGCCGCCACCGGAAGCGCAAACGTCTCAGTCACAAGCTGAAGTTACGCCTCTGAATTCGATGTCTTCACTGCCTTCTTTGGATTTGAATACATCGATTGACGGCCTAGCGATTAACGCTCCGACATTTTCTGATTTTGGGTCAAACCAACAGGCAATGCCTTTGTATCGAGTAGAGCCTCGTTATCCTGCGAAAGCGCTGAAGCGCGGAGCTGAAGGCCATGTGATTATGTCTTTTACTATCGATGAAACGGGACGCCCAATTGACATTCAAGTCACTGACGCAAACCCACGTCGTATGTTTGAACGTGAAGCGATGAGAGCACTTAAAAAATGGAAATATCAACCGAAAGTCGTCGATGGAAAAGCGATAGCTCAGGTTGGTCAAACCGTGAAACTAGAGTTTAAGTTGGCAAAATGATGAAACAGATATGGATATTAGTGGGCTTGTTGTTAATGCCCCTTACAACACAAGCGCAAGAGCTATCTCAATATACTGCCATTCGTGTTCAAAAGGCGCATAAGCTTGCTCAAGATGAACAGGTTAAGCAGGCGATTGATGTACTTGCAGGCTTGGAGCTTTCTAAAGGTTACGACAAAGCATACGTAGCTCGTATGCTGGGTGTGTTTTACTGGCAAGATGGCAAAACTGACGCGGCGATTAAGCAGCTAACTTATGCCGTCGATACGAATTTGCTAGTCGATGAGCAAGCTTGGATAACGAAGCGTATGCTGGCTGATTTGTTGTTGAACGATCAGCAGTTTAAAAACGCGCTTCCGCACTACTACGAGTTAGTGAAAACAGCGCCAGAGAAGGAAAAGAAAGACACGCTTTGGATGCGAATTGCACAAGCTGAATACCAAATTGAAAACTGGTCGAAAGTCCTAGTGGCCATCGGTAATCACGACAAGTTCAATTCAAAACCAGAGTTATCACCTCTATCGCTAAAACTGGGCGCACAGCTTCAGTTAAAGCAGTGGAAACCGTCTATTCCGACACTGGAAAGCCTCATTGAACTTCAACCAGAGAAAGATAACTGGTGGCGTCAACTTGTTGGTATTCAGCTAAGATTAGAACGTAATCGTGATGCATTGAACACGTTAGCACTGGCTGAATTACAAGGTGTTAAGCTGAAAAACTCAGATCGCCGCTTGTTAGCACAGCTTTACGCGAAACGCGGCATTCCAGAACGTGCAGCTCAAGAAATTAGCAAGCTAGATGATGCGAACAGCGACGTTCAACTTCTGGCGGAGCAAGCAACTTACTGGCAGCTAGCGAAAGAGTGGGACAGTGCCATTGAAGTGTGGACGTTAGCGTCTAAAAAAGACACTCAATATCATTGGAACGTGGCTCAGTTATTGGTTCAGCAAGGTTACTACGACCGAGCGCTGGTTGTTTTAGACAAAGTGAAAGACAAAAACAAACAGGCTGACGTTGCATTAGCAAAAGTGCGTTCATGGTACAAGCTAAAGAATCTTGATAACGCGCTTGCTCAAGCAAAACGTGCAAACAACATTGAACCATCTTCTGAAGCAAAAGGTTGGATTAAATATCTGACTCAGCTACGAACAGTCAGCGATAACGGAAACGTCTAACGGCTGATAGTCAGAAACACAAGAAACAAAGCAACAAAGTAGAAAAAGGGTGTCATTTGATCGTTCAAATGACACCCTTTTTAATTTTGTCTCGTAACCTGTCTCATAATTCAGTCGGCTAGAGTGGGTCTAGTTTTACTCGTCGGATCGATTACGGGTCGCACATTGTCCCACTAGGCGTAGCACTTTGAATCACTAGGCGTAGCACTTTGAATCACTCCGTTGGTATCAGCAATCCAGTTAATGGTGCAGTCACGATAAGGGTTCTTAAAGGCATGTAAAGTATAACCATTATCTAATGGTTTCTTTGTTTCAGCCCAGGCATAGTTTCGAGATGCCCAAAAACTAACAGGGCGTGAGCGTTCGGTTAGGTAGCGCTCTTGTACATCGGTTATATCTGAACCGATATACTCCTGGATAGGTTCTTCCGTGCTGGCCATTTGGCTACTGCACGCTGTTGCTAGCGCTGCAAAAGCCAAAACAAAAATACGCATTTCAAATCCTTTTAAGCTTCATTAGCTATCATCAAACCAGTGATCAAATAGTCCCAACTTTCTATCCTTAAAGCCACAACTGTTACCTTAAACCCATCTTAATCAAGCGTGTTGAGATTGAGTTTTTTTTGAGCTTTGACCCTGTTATCGATAACCTCTAATAGAACGAATCAAATCCCTTTAGTACACGTTAGCAAGAATATGCATACAGTTCGATTACTTCCCATGTAATGTTATGTAAATTTCCTTACGCCACTCGGCAAACGTAAACAATGTAAATTGAATGCCAATACGAATGATTATCAACTAAATTGTCGCCATAAAATTTATAGGTATTGGTTTGTATGTCGTTAAAAAGTAGGGCGGTTCAGTCATGGGCTCGTCGGCTTCATGTTTATATTTCTATGGCGCTTCTGTTCGTGCTTCTTTTTTTCTCAGTGACAGGTATCACCCTGAACCGACCTGAGTTATTTGAATCAAGCCAACCCAATATCCAACGCTCTACGCTAACGCTTCCTACGAGTTTATTTACGATCCAAGACGGCCGGTTAAAAGCTGACGAGACAGCATTTGAAACGTTTCTGTTTGAAGAAGCTAACCTCTCCGGCGTGCCTTCAGGTTTAGACATCTACGCCGAGATTGATGACGGTGAGTTGCTCATCGGCGAAGTGTCTATGGACTTCAAAGGACCAGGCTACAACGCCTCTGTGTTCGTTGACGTGACGTCTGAAATGGTGGAAGTCGAAACCACCAATTACGGCGTTATCGCGCTTTTGAACGACCTACACAAAGGCCGTAACAGCGGTGAAGTTTGGAAGTGGTTCATCGATATCACTGCTCTGCTGATGATCTTTTTTGTGCTGACTGGCGTGTGCTTATTGTTACCTAAGAAAAAAACACTCAATACCTCCATTAAATGGACGGTATTTGGCTCTGCAATCTCACTTGCTATCTATTTTGTCGCCGTACCTTAACCCTCAGTTCGATTGCGAGAGCAACTTGAAGAACGGATGAAAGGTTTAACGGATTTAAAAGGTTGTAAAACATGAACAAATTGAACTGGAGCAAGGTGCTTCTTGCTTTATCTCTTTTGCCAAGTCTAGCTATGGCACAAGCGATCCCTGATACGGCAAAACTTGATGTGAACTTTAAGCTTCCAAAGATTGATACCTCTATGTACGCGCGTCCTTATGTGGCGGTGTGGGTAGAGAACAGCGAACGAAAGTCAGTGAAAACCATTGAGCTTTGGGTCGGTAAAGATGAATGGCTTAAAGACTTACGTAGCTGGTGGAGAAAAGTTGGGCGTTACGATCGTGAATTGGTTGATGCAGTGACTTCTGCAACGCGTCCTGCTGGCCAGTACCGTTTCGTTTGGGATGGTAAGAGCGATGATGGCCAAACTCTAGAGCAAGGCGAATACACGGTTCATATCGAGGTTGTGCGTGAACACGGCGGCCGTAATTACCTTCGTCAAAAAGTATCGCTAACGGATGTAAATGCTTCTTATGAGCTAAAGGCGACAGAAGAGACGGGTGAAATCACTCTGAACTACATCGCTAAATAGTAAGTGCGAATAGCAAAAGCAAACTGAACAGAATAGACAGTCGTCATCGTAGGCTCAGATAGAGCGACACGGCTAACAATTATAAATAATGGAATTGAACATGATGAAACAGACAAAAATTAAGGCACTTGCACTAGCGGGTGTTATGGCGTTCGGCCTAGCAGCAACGACAACAGCGCAAGCTCACCCGCGTTGGATTCTGCCGTCTCACTTTACCGTGTCTAAAGAAGGCGGTGACTGGCTAACGTTCGACGTTACTGCATCTCACGGTACGTTCGTTTTCGATAAGCCAGCAGGCAGTGAAAACGCACATGTCATCATGCCAGATGGTCGCAGCGAGCGTCCTAACTTTGTTATTCGTGGTAAACGTCGTTCTATTTTTGATTTCTACTTCGAAGAAGAAGGTACGCACAAAGTGGCAATCAACAATGAGCCTTCTTACTACACGCAATACAAAGCGGGTCGTCGTGACACAGTGAAATGGATCAAAGCAAACAAAGCGGAACGTGATTCAGTTCTTCCTGAAAAGTCGCGTGACGTGGTAACACAAATCAGCTTCACTCGTGCAGAAAGCTACATCACAGTAGGTAAGCCATCGGATTCAGTCTTCAAAATTGAAGGCAAGCTACTTGAAATGAAGCCAGTAACGCACCCTTCAGACATCATTGAAGGCGAACCGGTGACATTCCAATTCTTCTACAACGGTGAAATCCAAAAAGACGTGAAAGCGGAGATCACTCGTGAAGGCACGCTTTACCGCAACCACCAAGAACAGATTGATGTAGTGAGTGATGAGAACGGTGAAATCACGTTCACTCCAGACGTAGCGGGTCGTTACGTAATGAAAGCGAACTACAAAGGTGAGTTGATTGACAACCCACTGGCAGACAAAGCAAGCGCGAACGTTCACCTAACGTTCGAAGCACTGCTTCAATAATTTGTGATGTCGGGGCTAGATCCCTGATTAAACGACCAAAAAACTTAAGGGCTCATTTGAGCCCTTTATCGCTCAGTTTACTTCTGAGAATTTGCACTGTGGCTAGGGTATGAACCATGACAATAAAAACAAAACTAAAATCGATAATCACTCCATGCTTGGCTCTGGGACTCGGTTTCGCTGCATTACCTGCGCAAGCACACTTTCCACTGATGAGCTGTTGGTTTGAAGGCAAAATCGTGGCGTGTGAAGCGGGTTATTCGGATGGCAGTAAAGCGATTGATTACGCGGTTGAGATGTACGACTACGAAGACAACTTGATTGCAAAAGAGATGACCGATAAGCGCTCTATCGTTGAGTTTCCAAACCCTGACACTGAGTTCTACCTTGTATTCGATTCAGGCCATGAGTTTCCTGTTGAAGTCGACGTTGTTGAGATCAGCGAGAAATGATGATCCAAAGTGTACGTGCTGACACGGGCGGCAGAGAAGGCAAATGGGTAGGGCTGATCATTGTGTTCATTCTGAGCTTTGCTACGGTCGCGATCCCATTTCATCAAGCAGAAACCCACGTAAAAGCGGTACTTGATCATCAAATTCTGGTGACCGATGTTGAACAAGAAAACTTGGCAATGTTGTCAGAGCTGCGTTTAGCGCATGAAGAGATTCGTGACCTACGTATGGACTCAGACGGCGAATGGCCAAGTGTTTCGTCACTTAAAGATGAATGGGTCGCGCCATTTGTTGAAGACCAGAGTTGGAAGCGCAAAGGTTCTCATACTTGGTTATTGGACGCGCGTGGTTACTACTTTTCTACGCCAAGTGAACAAGCTACATCAAGTGAATATGCTGCACAAAGCGAACATGGCTTTGCTGACTCCTTTATTTTAAACGCCAACAGTGTCTCTCCTGAAATCTGGATTTTCTTTGGTGGCGTATCAAGTCAACCGACTAATTTTGATGAGAACACACTGGAATCTTCAGGCTGGAAAATGGTCGTCAATGAATCAGAAGTTGAGCAGCATGATGCTTATTCTCATTAAATAATCCGGCTTACAAAAATGCTCACTAATAATAAGAGATTTACTATGCGAATTATGACTCTATTGATGTCGTTATTGGCGGTGTTAATGACACCCAATGCATTGGCAAAAGAATATAAGATCGATAGCGACAAGCTAACGATTGGTATAACCCTTCAGCCTTACTACAGCTATGTAAAAGCGGTGGTGGGTGACAAAGTGAACATTCTTCCATTGGTTGATGCTGGGTTTAATCCGCATAACTACTTACCACAACCGAATGATTTGAAGCGATTGAGCCAGATGGATGCGATCGTGGTAAACGGTATTGGTCACGATGACTTCGCGCTTAAAGTGATTTCAGCCGCGCAACGTGATGACTTAGTGATGATTGAAGCAAACAAAGAAGTGCCTTTACTTCCTGCTCTTGGTCAGTCTGTTGGTCAAGGTGCCGTTAATCCGCATACCTTCGTTGGGCTTTCGACAACGATTCAAAAGGTTTACACCATCGCCAGTGAAGTGTCTAAGCTCGATCCTGACAACGCGGCTTTTTATCGTAAAAATGCACGTAAATACGCAAAGCAATTTCGCTTTATGAAGCGCGATGCGATGTTGTCATTAGGTGAGCTAGATACATCAGGTATGAAGGTAGCGACTACGCACAATGCGTATGGCTACATCCTTCAAGAGTTTGGTGTGGATGTCGCGGCGGTGATTGAGCCTGCACACGGTGTTGAACCGAGTGCGAGCCAGCTGCAAGAGACGATCGAAAAGATCCGCGCTTCCGGCATTGATGTTCTGTTCTACGAGCTAAACATGCCAAACCGTTTTGTTGACACGATTGAAGCGGAAACAGGTGTGCAGCTTTACCGTTTTTCTCACATGACGCATGGCGAATATCAAGACGACAAAGTTGAAGTTGAGATGAAGAAGAACCTCGAGACGTTGATCGAAGCAATGAAATTTGCGGCGGCGAACCAAGCTAAAAGCGGGAACGCATAATGTTAGGTCCATCGATTTCAATCAATCAACTCGGTCTGCAATACGACAACAACGTCATTCTTGACGATATCTCACTAGAACTTAAAGCGGGTGAGTGTCATGTAATCATGGGGCCAAACGGAGGTGGTAAAACTTCTCTGCTGCGCTCTGTTCTTGGCCTTACGCCTTTCTCTGGACAAATCAATATTCATTGGCCAGAAAAGCCAAGTATTGGTTACGTTCCTCAAAAAGCGGCCTTCGAATCGAGCTTACCTCTAACGGTAATGGATTTCGTGTTGCTTAACCAAACTCGAATTCCGCTATTTTGGCGTCGTAAGTCTAAGCAATTGGATCTCGCACTCGCACAATTGGATCGTGTGGGTATGGCGACTCGTAGCGACCGCCGTATGGGCCAGTTATCGGGCGGTGAACAACAACGGGTGTTGTTTGCACAAGCGCTATTGGATAACCCAAGTTTGTTGGTGTTGGACGAACCGACAACAGGTATGGACGAGCAGGGCGTTCGTTATCTTGAATCTTTAATTCGTGAATGTGTTGATGAAGGCCGTACGATTCTTGCCGTTCACCATGATGTAACCGCAGTGCGTCGCCTTGAAGCGAATGTACATGTTGTGAATCGATTCTTGGTGGATAGTGGTCCACACGAACAAGTGCTGCACCCAAGTAAGATTGAAAGCTTGTTCCAGCATTACAGCAGTGGCGCTGCGATGAACAAACCGAAGGAGGTTGCGTAATGGATTGGTTACGACAACTTGCCATAAGTGGCGTTGAAGCGGGTTGGTTATCAGACAGCTTCATGTACGCGTTCATGGTGAATGCTCTGGTTGCCGCGTTGTTACTGGGCCCTTTACTAGGTGGCCTCGGTACTTTGGTGATTGCAAAGCGTCTGGCTTTCTTCTCTGAAGCGGTAGGTCACGCTGCATTAACCGGTATTGCTATCGGTGTTTTGCTTGGTGAGCCACCAGAAAACCCAATTATTGGTCTGTTCAGTTTCTGTATGATCTTTGCTTTGCTTCTTCATTTTGTAAGAAACAGAACCAATGTGCCATACGATACTTTAGTCGGCGTTTTCCTTGCGCTCGCTTTAGCGGTCGGCGCGGCATTGCTGATGTACGTGGCACGTAAGATCAACATCCACATGCTTGAGAACGTGCTGTTTGGTTCGATTCTCACGGTAACAGATCAAGACTTAGCGATTCTCGCAGGCAGCTGCGCACTCATCATTTTGCTCTTGATACCGACGTTCAACCGTATTCTTCTCACTTGTATTAGCCCTGATATTGCCAAGGTTCGTGGCTATAACACCAGCCTTTATGACTACTTGTTTGTCATGATGATCACCTTAGTGACGATTGCAGCAGTGAAGATCGTGGGTGCGGTTCTTGTTGGGGCATTACTGCTCATCCCTGGCGCGACGGCTCGACTGTTGACAAAACGCATGGGCAGCTTTGTTTTGCTTTCTGCGTTGCTGGCAACCATCGCGTGTTTGGTCGGAACGGTATTACCGATGGAGCTTAAATTGCCAGTGCCATCAGGCGCTTCAATCATCATCGTTTCTGCAACGTTTTTCCTAGCGGCAACGCTATACCGAATTATAAGAAAGGCATAATCATGACTTCTTTAATGAATCGTATCTCAATCTCAGTGAAAGCAGCGGCTCAAGTGAGTGCACTTAGTAGTCTGTTTTTGGTTGGCTCAATGGTGTCTCTCAATGTTAATGCTGAAGATATCCTAACCAGTACGCCGGTGACCTACGCGTTGGCGACTGAGCTGACCAAAGGCACAGACATTACGACTGAATACCTACCACCAAAACGCTACGGCATTGATCGCTTGCCTAATTGGTTTGGCACTAAGGGGGCGAGCAAAGTCCTTCAATCAGGAGAAAAGGCGACCGTTGCACTAACGCTGTCATCTATCTGGCAAGCTGATCCTACATTTGTATACGCAAGACAAGGCAACATTCGTTTGGTTGAGGTTGATGCTGCTCAAGCGATTACACCGCGCGCGCAAGGTGTCGCTGCGCTGACGTTATCAAATGGTGAAGTGTCTAAATACGCGTGGTTAAACCCAACCAATCTAACGCGTATGGCGGCAATTGTGGCTGATGACTTTAAGTTGTTGTGGCCGGCGCAAGCTGAGACCATTGATAGCAACCTACAGCGCGTAATGCTTGATGTTCGTGAACTGATTAACAAGCAACAAGCGGTGTTATTGGATAACGACGTAGATTCAGTATTGTTGCTTTCAGAAAGTTTGGAAGATTTCGCTTCAGGTAGCCAACTGTTTGTTGAAGAGCGCATGTTCAAAGCAGAACTGGAATGGACAGAGCAAGACAAAGCCAAACTCAAAGCGATGTTTTCAGAAGATGATGCACTATGGTTAGTCACAGCGAAAAAGCCAACTAACTTAATTAAGTCTCTAGTACCTAACGAGCGTATCTTAGTGGTTGATTCCGTTGACCGTTGGGGACGAGCGGGGATTAATGCAAAAGCGCCGTTTGCACGCTGGGAAGTTCAGCCTTTCAAAGGTTAAGTGGCTAAAATAAGTTAGCTAATAAACCACGTAATGAAAAAAGTACGATCAAAAAAGCAGCCCAATTAGAGGCTGCTTTTTTTGTTCTTGTCCATTGGCTCTTGGAAGAGTATCAGACAAGAGAACTGCGAGTTTACAACTTACTCTGCAGCTTTTGTCTCTTTAGTTTCGATACCCGCTTCTTCCGATTCAACAGAAGCTTCAACTGTGCCTTCAGCTTGCTCTTGAGCGGCTTTCGCTTGCTCTTCAGCTTCCATTTTTGCGCGGTCAGCTTTAGAAATATAGCGAGGCTTGTTGCTACCATGCAGTTTAGACGTCGCCTGTTTCTGTCTTTTCTTTAGAATTTGATTGATTTTTTTCTTACGGTTCATTGCTGCATAGCCTTGTATTTAGTTTATGCGGTGGAGGATAATCATTTTAGATCTAGAACTCAATATTTACATGCTATCCAGCAAGGAAAATATCACTATGCAGGCAGTCGATACCGCACGCTTACGATTAAGAATGATCGCACCTCAAGATGCGGCGTTTATTCAGCGATTATATAGCTCAGAAGATTTCTTACGTTACATCGGAAACAAGGAAATTACAGATACTGGCAAGGCTGTTGAATACATCGAAAACAACATTCTTAAGATGTATAGAGAGAAGGGTGTGTGTTTACTGATGGTTGAGATTAAAGAGTCTTCAACGCCAATCGGTGTCTGTGGTTTGATTAAAAGAGACACACTAGAGGCGCATGATATTGGTTATGGTTTTGTACCTGAAGTCTATGGTCAAGGTTATGCAAAGGAAGCGGCACAAGCGATAATTGAACAAGCTCAACATAATGCTGATATCGATCATTTAGTTGCCATCACGACCTCTGATAATATTCGAAGCATCGCACTGCTGACTAAGTTGGGTTTTGTGTTTGAGCGAGTTGAAGAGGCGATCAATGAAAGCGTCAATCTCAACCTGTACGGTCTATCACTGAGTAATTAATCATGTTTCAACATAACAACATTCTGCAAGGCGAACTCGCAACCGAGTACAAAACTGTTATTGCTATGGTGCACATCTATTGCAAAGATCATCACGGTGCTGTTCGTTTGGACAACGCGTTATGTGAAGAGTGCGAGCAACTGTTGCGTTATGCCGAAACACGACTTGATCGCTGTCCTTATGGCGAGGCGAAGCCAACCTGCAATAAGTGTCCAATTCATTGCTATAAGCCTGAGCCTAAAGAGCAGATGCGTTTAGTGATGCGATATGCTGGTCCAAGAATGCTACTCAAACATCCGATTTTAGCGATACGACATTTGATACATGAGAAGCGTAAAGTGCCAGAGAAGCCATTGCCGAATGTGTCGAACCGCCATATCCGAATGAACAAAAAGTAACGTATTGTTTGCAGTGGAAAACGGTTTAGAAATAAGAAAGGTCTGATTTCTCAGACCTTTTTGTTTTTATGTTCGATGACTAAACCTAGAACGTAAGAGATTACGCGGCTTGAGGCTCTTCGTAGGTAACCGTCAGGTTATTGATCCAGCGTCGGCTCAAGTATCGGTGTGAACAGATGGCCAGTTTCACCACTTCTTCTACCAACATCAGACCATAGATGTATTTGAAATCCCATCCAGCGACAAACGCACCGTAAACACATACTGGAATACCCACCATCCACATCGCGATGAAATCCATTCGCAGGCAAAAAGCGTTATCACCACCAGCACGAATAATACCGTTAATGATCACCATGTTGAGCATACGAATGACTACTGCAAAACACATAATAGTCATTGCAGGTGCAGCGAGTGGGTACAATGCATCGGTAGAAAGGTTTAGCCATGATAGAACATGTTCTTTACCCATAAACAGTAGCAACCCAACGACCGCGCCAAACCCAACGACGGCTTTAATGAATGTTAGACCCATGCTCATCGCGTCATCAAATTCATCACGGCCTAATGAATGGCCTAACAAAACAGAACACGCCACTGAAATACCAAAGAAGATCGAGTAACACAGCGATTCAAATGGTGCGAGCATCGAGAAAACCGCAAGCTCTGTTGTGCCCATGTGACCGAAGATCATTTGGTATGCCATAGTACCCATTGCCCACAGCACGGCATTCATCGTTAGCGGCAACGCAATACGTCGGTAAGACAGCCACAGTGACGGACGATGTGGTGAGCTTGGAGTGGTTAACAGCCAGTGTTTACGCATACGCATGTAGCTATACATCAAGCCCACTTGAATCAATCGCGCTAAGGTTGTTGCCAATGCCGCACCTGCAACGCCCATCGCTGGAATGCCGAAAGCCCCTTTAATTAGAATGAAGTTAAGCGCAATGTTGAGTGCAATGGTAACCCCCCCTAGTAACAGTGGAGTTACGGTGTCACCTGATGAGCGCATGCTTGCTTCCACCACGACAACAATATGAGTCAGCAGCAGAACAGGAAAGCCGTACCAAAGGTAAGTGGCGCCAAGCTCAATCACGGTTTGATCGCTGGTTTGCAACATCATTAAAAACTGGGATCCAAGAGTGATGATTGCAGTGACAGGCAGCAGAACTTTTAAGCCAAATACCATTGCGATGGATGACACTGTGCGTGCGCTTTTACGGTCGTTCTTTCCCCAGTATTGAGCGACTAATGTTCCGTTTGCTGAGGCCAACCCTGCCATAATCATAATAGCAACGAAGTGCCATTTTGATGCAATTCCCACAGCGGCCGCTGCTTCCATGCCAAAGTCACTGACCATTAAGACGTCAGCAAGGGCAAGAATAGCAACCAACGCACTTTGCAAAGCAACAGGCAAACCAAGTTTAACGATACGAGGTAAGATGCTCTCTGGCTTGTTATTCATAGATGAGTTAGGGTTGATGTTAGTTGTCATAAGCTCTCCGATTTATGGCAGAACTATAGTGATTTGAGTGAAGTAACAACATGTTTAAAAAACAACAAAACCTGTGCGAATCCGTCATTGATGCAATGAAGCCTAAATCTACGTGGCAAGATGATGTTTTTCTCGCGGAACAATGTAAAGAACGTTTTTTGACCGTTGAAGATATCCCGGAAATGAAAAGCTGTGGCGTCTACATGGCTGGTATGGCAAAGCTGCATGACGCGTATTGGGTTGAACGTGAATCTGTAAATGTTCATACGTTGATTTTTACTCAAGAAGGGGGGGGAATCTTAACCACCGCAACCTCAGTACAAGCGATTACGCCATACACACTTGTGGTTCTTCCTGCGGGAACCCCATTTCGCTTTGAACTAGATCCTCAATACAACTATTGGAAAATGGCGTGGATGCTGACGCCCGATGCCCCGCAATGGCAGCATATTGCGAGTTTAGGTCAGAACATTGTGCCTTTTGGACAGTGTGAACAGATCTGGTCGCTGATGAATTTGGTTCACTTTGAAATTGGCGGCCGTGCAAGTTACAGAAAACTGCTCATGAGCGAGATCATTCGAACCTTAACGGGCTTTGAGCCCAAATCGACCAGCACCACGGCACGTGTTCAGGCGTTATACAACGAAATCGAAAGCAGTCTACATTTAGCGTGGACCGTAGCGGGGATGGCAGAACGTGTTTTCATCAGTGAAGAACAGTTAAACCGAGTCACTAAGTCGTTGTTTAACGTGTCTCCACGTAGCAAGTTGATACAACTGAGAATGGACAAAGCGACCAGCTTGTTGAAGCAGCAAGATTGGTCAGTGTCGATGATTGCCAACCGCTTAGGCTACAAAGATCCTTATAACTTCTCACATCGCTTTAAAAAGCATTTTGGTTTATCGCCAAGTCAATATCGTAAAAGTCATCGGGTTGCCGGTTAGCGTAGTTTATTTCCTCGATCAATTACGCAAGATCAATCTTTGCAGTAATAATACTGTATTGAGATATCTATCAATTTAGTATTTTTACTCTATTCGGTACTATTGGAAATATCCAAGAGGGTGACTGCATATGCAATGCGAGGAATTAATGCAACAAGCTATCAAAAGTGTGAATGATTTTGAATTCCCGTCAAAGGTTATTCTAAATAATAAAGAGTTTCAATCAGGTACAAAAATTGTTCGAAAGCAGGGTTGTGGTTCAATAATAGGAACGCTTTCTGAGCCTCATCGTAAAGTACTTTTCTATCTTTACCTCAATAGAGGCCAAGTTGTAAGTAAGCAAATTCTCAAGAGTGTAGGTTGGGCTGGTAAAGCGGTGACAACTGCATCTGTGTTGGTTGCTATTTACGAGATACGAAGGATTCTCGACTGCCGTTGTATACAAACCGTTTCCAACGAAGGGTATGTTATGGAGTGATAAATAATCTCCTATTGATATCCTATTAATATATTAATAATAAAAATTTAATCTCTTTACCGTACGAGTTCCATTGATTATCGTCAATTCTAAAACGTCCACTTATAAGCGACGTTATATAAATATGAATGAATCTGACATTGTCGCTGGCTATATAGTAAGGGAATGATATAAAAATGGACTCTTATCCTGCAATAGAAACGAACCACTCTGAAAACAACCTAGTACTTGAATTAAACGGTAAAATTGTTGAACTCAACACCAAACTCATCCGCAATGTTGAAAATGGTTACGTACTGGCTACTATGCCTTTGGCGTACCGAAAGATCATTTTATTTATGAATCGACATCGTGGCGAACTGTTCAGTGTTAGTCAATTAAAGAAGATTGGCTGGGAAAGTGAGAAAGTCACCAATTCTTCTGTGATCGTCGCCATATCGGAAATTCGATCTTTGTTTGGTGATGGGCTGATCATGACGATAACGGGTGAAGGTTACGTGTTCCAACCTTAAACACTGTTCGCTGGTTTTATATTTCTCCGCATTATTACAGTTAAAGAAAAGGGCGCTTCATTTAGACGATTAGTCACACGAAGAGCCCCACTATTCTCTATCTAATGAACTTTCTATATCACTCGCCAGCAATCTGTAGAGGAGAGCGCTTTAGGCTTGCGATTAACATGTAAATCGTTGTCGCTAGCAGAGACGCAAACAGGTAAGTAAATAGTCCTGCTTGAGAGTCCATAAAGCTATCCGCAACTAATGGTCCTGCGACTGAACCGATGCTGTAACACAACAGCATAACCTGAGTCACTGACACCAGATAGCTTGGGTCTAAGTTACGACAACCTAAGTTAATCGCAATTGGGTAAAGTGCGAATGTTGCCATGCCCAGTACGAATAGGCTCATGCCTAGTACGTAGAAATCATGGTTTATCGTTAGTACACCAATGCTTGCAACCCCTAGTAGGCTGAACAGAGCCATTAATAACACTTGTCCTATGTGGTGAGATAACCATGTCACCATCGGCTGAACAGCCATACCACCCATAATTACTAAGGCCATCAAACCGCCAATATCTTGGTGTGCGATGTTGCGCTGAGCCAGTTCTACAGGCATCAAGCCATAAATAGAACCAAGTGTGAGCCCCGATACAATACAACCAATTAGTGCGCTGTGGCTCAGTTTGCTGATTTGTTTCAGTGACAGAGACTTAGCATCGTGAATTTGTGGTGCTGTCGCTTGTCCGTACATCAACACAATGATTGCACCAAACAACAAGGTGAACATTGCAATGAAAGGCACGCCGCCTGTAATACCAAGGTATCCTATGCCAAGTTGACCAACGGCAGAACCGCCGTATAGCGAACACATGTAAACCCCTAAACGTTTCGCACGCTGAGATTCATCACCGCTCATTAGCCAAGATTCTACAATCACGAAGATACCTGCAACAGCCACACCAGCCACAAAGCGAGCTAATAGCCATACCGCTTGGTGTGGGATCAATGGCAATACAAGGATCGTTGCGATGAACA
Source organism: Vibrio sp. 14G-20 (assembly GCF_026241515.1). Classification (GTDB taxonomy): domain Bacteria; phylum Pseudomonadota; class Gammaproteobacteria; order Enterobacterales; family Vibrionaceae; genus Vibrio. The sequence goes on along the minus strand of NZ_JAPHPW010000002.1, from coordinate 251,150 downwards.
CACTCAATGCGATGACGAACGCGTCTTTGTGACCAACGCGAGCGATCGCACGCTCAATCAATAACGTACCCGCTAAAAGACCTGCATAAAAGGCACTCGCCAACCAACTCGATAGATTACTGTCTAAGCCATACTCAGACAGCATTAATGGTAATGAACTCATTAAGTAGCCTGAAGCTATCGCGTAAAAAGACAATGCAATAACAGGAACAGTTATGCGAGTTGTTGGTTGGATGTTGTCCAATGCAGGAGCCTCTAAATAGTGAAAGAAACGATGAATTTTCCGCGACTATGGGGGAGAAACTGGATTGGGTAAAACGAATAAAAATGGTCGTGAAGATAAAAGAAATTTATCGTGTTTGTTGGCTAAAATACCGTTGTGATATTTCATGTTTTCGCGATATTTTCTGCGGTTAAATAGCCGATAAAGCGTTGTTCAAACGACTATTTAATTTGAAAGACGGAGAGAGATTCGTTGTATTAATCAGATTTTAATTTAGGGCGTTTAATCGTGTTAGACCACTTCTTTTCGGTATTGTCTGGGCGAGCTTCCACTCCACTTACGAAAGGCATGTCGAAAGTTAGCGCTGTCTGAAAACCCAACGCGCTCAGATATCTCTTCAATGCTCATTTGAGTTGAAGAAAGGTAGTGTCGAGAAAGGTGAAAACGAACGTGGTCAAGTATCTTCTGGTAACTCGTATCGACGGCTTTGAGGTGCCGGCGTAGTGTTCGAGAAGACATCCCCAGTTCTGATGAAATAGATTCTATCGAAGGGTAACATCCAGGTCTCTCAAGTAGCATTTGCGAGACTTTTTCTTTTAGGCTGGTGGACGCACTGACTTTTGCCAACATGTCGTCACACGATTTCAGACACATCTGCAGCGTGATGGTATTGGCGGTAGGAAGAGGCGAGTACAAACTTGTTGCATCAAACTGCCATTCAAGGCGATCACTATTGAATTCGACAGGGCAACGGAAAATCTCTGTGTAGAGGTCGCCGTATTCTGGCTTCGGGTAGGGGAAGCGGATCACTTGGGATGGGAATGGCTGTTGCAGTACTTCTTCACACAGGCTTTGAATTGCGGTGAACCAATATTCGCAACAAAATGGCAGCAGCGAGTCCAAGTCGATCAGCTGCTCGGCTCTAAAGTATCCAACGTTATCTTCTACTGACATCGTTTTTCTAAGTACAGGGCCAGCAAGTTGCAGATATTTAAATCCAATCAGCAAAGCATCTAACAGCGTTTCACTACTGAATACGGCATAACCTAGAACACCAAAGTCGCTAAACCGTGCTTGTTGGCCGACTCTTAACCCTAAACCGCCTTCATCAGTGTTCGCCAATGCGTTACTGAACACCGCCAACTTTTGCGCCAAGGTAATGTGGGTGTCTGGCGTGTTGAGTTGCAGAGCATCAATGTTACTGCCTTCCAATAATGCTTCGATATTGAGGGCGGGTGACATATAGCGATGCAGTAATTGAAGATCAAGAATGCCGAATGCTTGCATATCGGGTTCGTAGACTGCGGTGTATTTCATAGGATGCCTCTTGTTGAATATTGCCATCTTAACCGAACTCTTAACATTTTCGCTTGTCGCCTGTTCTCACTTTCCCAAGCTTGTTCAAACTTTTGCTTTATGTGTGCAAGGTTTTACAAGGCCTGATAGAGCTGTGTCCGAATATCACCGGTTTTTGTCTTTTTGAAACCTGTTCGAAATGTTATCAAAATGTTGTAATTTAATGGGTTGCATATTGGAACATCTCAAACATTTTGCTCAATAATTACTATTTTGCTCAATAAATACTCTTACCTACATGACACGCCAATGTGCAGGGTTTGATAGCAACAAAGACAACACTTATTACAACGATTAAAACGTCTACGGTGACTGTGATTAACAGGTCTAAGCCGAATAAGGAGATCATGGATGCACAATCTTGCTGTTAACTTGGAGCGCAGCGCTTCGCTTTTTCCAACTAAAGCCGCTCTGCGTATGGGATCGGATGAAGTCAGCTTTTCTCAGTTAGAACAACTTTCTGGAAACGTGGCCGCGAATCTAAAAAGACTCGGGTTAAAGAAGGGAGATAAGGTCGCGTTGTCGTGTCCGAACGTCACATATTTTCCAATCGCTTATTACGGGATTCTAAAAGCGGGCTGTGTGGTGGTGCCTTTGAATGTGTTATTCAAGGCCAGAGAGATCGCTTATCACCTCAATGATTCAGATGCGAAAGCTTATTTATGCTTTGAGGGCAGTGAAGAGCTGCCCATTGGGCGCTATGGATTACAAGGTTTTGCGCAGGCCGATAACTGCGAACATTTCGTGTCTATGCCAATACCAAACGGCGCAACATCCACGCTCTCAGAAAAACACGAGCAGCAAGAAACGATTGCAGATTGGCTAGCACAACCTTTGGATGCGTATGAGTCTGTAGCGTGTCATGGCGATGATACCGCGGTAATTCTTTATACGTCAGGTACCACAGGCCAGCCGAAGGGCGCTGAGCTTTCCCACACCAATATGCAAACCAATGCGATGTCGTCACAGTATCTAATGAGATTGGAATACAGCGACACGACCATGGCTACGCTTCCTCTGTTCCATAGCTTTGGCCAAACCGTAATGATGAATGCGAGCGTGTTGACGGGGTCAACCATGGTCTTAATTCCGCGTTTTGAACCGTCACTGGTTATTGAACAGATCATTAACCACAAAGTCAGTGTGTTTGCGGGCGTACCTACTATGTATATCGCGCTTCTAAGAGCTGGAGAAGAGTCTCCTGATAGTTTAGAAGACACAAGCAAACGCTCTGAACAAGTCAAACACAGCTTAAGGCTTGGCGTATCTGGCGGCGCCTCTATGCCGCTTGAGGTTATTCGTCAGTTTGAATCCCGATTCGAACTTCCGGTATTGGAAGGTTATGGGCTGTCTGAAACAGCGCCGGTTGCCACCTTTAACCATATTGATGGTGATCGCTTGTCGGGCAGTGTTGGCCAACCCTTGTGTGGTCACCTTATTAAGATTACAGACATACAAGGTAATTCAGTCGCCATGGGTGAACTGGGTGAGGTATGCATCAAGAGTCCAAGCGTCATGAAAGGCTACTATCAAAGACCAGAAGCCACGGCGGAAGCCATTAGAGATGGTTGGTTCCTAACCGGAGATATCGGGCGCACCGATGAGCACGGCAACTTGTTCATTGTTGACCGAGTGAAAGACATGATTATCCGTGGTGGTTACAACGTGTATCCGCGCGAAGTTGAAGAAGTGTTGATGTGCCATCCTGATGTCGAAATGGTCGCCGTTGTGGGTGAGCATCATGATCGCCTAGGCGAAGAGATCCACGCTCATGTGGTGCTTCATGAACATACACAATGTGATAGCGAAGTACTGATAGCTTGGTGTCGTGAACAATTAGCCGATTACAAATACCCTCGCAAGGTGTTCATTCGTAAGGCGCTACCAATGACGGCGACAGGCAAAATTTTGAAACGAGAATTACACCCACTAGAAATAGCGGAGGTAACCAATGGATAGTTATGATTTTATTATTGTTGGCGGTGGTTCTGCGGGGTGTGTCATGGCTTCGCGGCTATCTGAAGACCCCAATATTACGGTTTGCTTACTAGAAGCGGGCGGTAAAGACACGAGCCCATTCATTCATACTCCAGTTGGCGTGGTGGCAATGATGCCAACCAAACTGAATAATTGGGCTTTTGAAACCGTTAAACAACCGGGTTTGAACGGTCGCAAAGGTTACCAACCGAGAGGCAAGACACTTGGCGGCTCTAGTTCTATAAATGCCATGATGTACGCTCGTGGGCACCGTTACGACTACGACACATGGGAAAGCTTGGGTAACACCGGGTGGAATTATGAATCGTGTCTACCTTACTTTAAGAAAGCAGAAAATAACGAAGTCCACCAAGATGAGTATCACGGCCAAGGTGGTCCATTGAATGTGGCTAACCTTCGATCGCCAAGCCCGATGTTGGAACGTTACTTAACAGCATGTGAGTCGATAGGGGTTCCTCGTAATGAGGACATCAACGGCGCCGCACAATTTGGGGCGATGCCGACTCAGGTGACTCAAATTAATGGCGAACGATGCAGTGCTGCCAAGGCTTATTTAACGCCAAATCTTTCTAGACCGAACCTCACTGTCGTGACCAAGGCCACTACGCATAAGGTCTTGTTTGAAGGCAAGAAGGCGGTTGGGGTCGAGTATGGTTCTAACGGAAAGCGTTATCAGATCCAATGCAGTAAAGAAGTGATTCTATCCGCTGGTGCCTTTGGTTCCCCCCAACTGCTGTTATTGTCGGGTGTCGGCGCTAAAGGTGAATTGGAGGCGCATGGTATCGAACAGGTTCATGAGTTGTCTGGAGTGGGTAAGAACCTTCAGGACCATATTGATTTAGTGCATTCTTACAAATGCAGTGAAAAGCGTGAAACTTTTGGTATCTCATTGCAAATGGCCTCTGAAATGACCAAAGCTTTACCGCTCTGGCACAAAGAACGCCGTGGCAAGATGAGCAGTAATTTTGCAGAAGGGATAGGCTTTCTCTGTTCAGAAGATCATATCGCCGTGCCGGATTTAGAGTTTGTATTTGTCGTCGCTGTGGTTGATGACCACGCTCGAAAAATACATACCAGTCATGGATTTACCTCTCACGTCACCTTGCTACGACCGAAAAGCATAGGCACCGTAACGCTCAATAGTAATGATCCTTATGATCCGCCTAAGATCGATCCTGCGTTTTTCAGTCATCCAGAAGACATGGAGATTATGATTAAGGGCTGGAAGAAACAGTATCAAATGCTAGAGAGCTCGGCGTTTGATGACATCCGTGGTAATGCTTTTTACCCAGTCGACGCCAGTGACGATAAGGCTATCGAGCAAGATATTCGTAACCGTGCGGATACCCAGTATCACCCAGTGGGAACCTGCAAAATGGGATCTAATGATGATTCGCTGGCCGTGGTAGATAAAGACCTTAAAGTCTATGGATTGGATAATTTAAGAGTCATTGATGCTTCTGTGATGCCGACATTAGTGGGAGCGAATACCAATGCGCCAACTATCATGATCGCCGAAAAAGTTGCAGACCAAATAAAAGAACAATACGGTTTTAGCAAGCAACAAGCCAATGAACAGGCAGAAGACGAGATGGTTGTATAATTAAGAGAAACAGAGATAACTGATTTACATTAGGTTAGGGAGTCATATTTTGGTAAGGCTCTCTAACCTATTTTTTTGTACGCTTCTTCAAGCACAAGCTAAATCAAAAGCGATATAAAATACGGATCTATTTGGTCAGAGCTTGATTAAGCCATTGATCAAATTGGCCTTTTGGTAACGCACCGTTAATCGTATCGACACGTTTACCGTCTTTAAACACCATCACCGTCGGAATACTTCTGATTTGGTACATCGCGGCAAGCTGTTGCTGAGCTTCGGTATCAATCTTAACGAATCGAACATCTCCCGAACGCTCTTTAGCAACTTCACTGAACACTGGCGCAAAGCCAACACATGGGTTGCACCATGTCGCCCAGAAATCGACAACCACAGGCTGTGAACTGTTCAAGATAGATTGGAAATTAAGTGACGTTCCCTCGATAGGAGCACCATCGAGCAATGCTGTTTTGCATTTACCGCAGGTTGGGCTTTCTGAAATTCTTTCTGAAGGAACTCGGTTTACGCCATTACAAGAAGGGCAACGTGTGTTGAATGTAGACATAACTTTCTCTTTTTATTGTAACTCCGTGTCTAACGCGATTTACGAATCACGCACGGAGCGCTTATACTGTTTAAAACTAGAATACGATACTTAAATAAAAACAAACAATAAACAGGTAAATGATGACAAAATTTTACGCCGAAATTACTGGCTGGGGAAAGTGTCTGCCACCAGCCGTGCTGTCCAATGATGATCTAAGCACTTTCATTGATACGTCTGACGAGTGGATTCGAACTCGAACTGGTATCGAAAACCGTCGTATCAGTCATGTAAATACCTCTGAACTTGCGACTGTCGCAGCAAAACATGCAATGGCGTGTGCTGGCCTAACTGCTGAAGATATCGATCTTGTTATCATCGCGACGTGCAGCCCAGACTCACTTATCCCAAACACCGCATCTAAGGTTCAACAGAACCTAGGCATTAAGAGCGCAGCGGCTTTCGACCTTAACGCAGCGTGTACTGGCTTCATTTACGGTGTTGAAACGGCGACTCGACTGATTCAAGCGGGTAACTACCGCAACGCTATCGTTGTGGGCGCAGAACGCTTGTCATTCTTCATTGATTGGACCAAGCGTGATACCGCGGTTCTTTTCGGTGATGGCGCTGGCGCTGTGGTTCTATCTCGCACTGAAGAACAAGTTGGCTTACAAGAAGCTCAGATCGGTTGTGACGCCGAAGGCCGTGATATTCTAGCGGTACCAAAATTCGGTACATCTATGGATCGTTTTGCTGCTGACAACGGTTATTGGGACTTTGATTTCGTTGGTAAAGAGATCTTCAAACGTGCAGTGAAAGGCATGGGCGCAGCGGCACACACAGTCTTGAGCCGCACTGGTATCTCAACCGACAACATTGACGTTGTGATTCCGCACCAAGCGAACATCCGAATCATTCAAACTCTGTGTGATATGGCGGGTATCGATCGCGATAAAGCGTTTGTTAACATCCAAAATTACGGCAACACATCCGCTGCGACTGTACCAATCGCATTGTGTGAATCGCTAGAGCAAGGTTTCGTTAAGCCTAACGACAATATTCTTGTTGCAGCGTTTGGTGCGGGTTTAACGTGGGGTGCTGGCCATATTAAATGGGGTAGCCGTGTTGAGCCGCTAGGTCAATCAGATGCTAAGCTTCCAGAAGCCGACAAATCTGCTTTAGAGCTTCTAGAAAGAGCCATTTTACACTGTAAAACACACCCGAATTCAGCGAGCGAATAACGCTGATGGGTACAGTCGCCAAAGTACGTCTTATGACGAAAGCCGACCTTAATGAGGCGGCTTTAGTTCACCAAGCTACATTTGTTCGGCAACAGCACTCTAAAGTTTGGTTACAATGTAACTTAAACGCTTCACCACGCTTTCTTAACTTTGTTGCTGAAAGCGATGGCGAGATTGTCGGCTACATTATTTGGGTTCAAAAGAGTGGGTTTAGACCTGAGGCTGTTTTGGAGCTAGAGCAACTTGCCGTGTTACCAAGCGCGCAGGGCCAAGGATTGGGTAAAAAGCTGATTCTAGACTCCCTGCCGCAAGTGAAGCATAAGCTAGCAGAGCAAGGCTCGACGCTCAAACACGTGCTAGTGACCACCAGAGCAGACAACTTTGCACAAAAGCTTTATCAATCTACGTTGGGTGCAGAAGTCGAAACCACAATTTCAAACCTGTACTCAGCTGATGAAGTGCTTATGATAGCTCGCAATGTAGGTGAGCGAATCTGATCGCTGAGTTTTTAGAACTAATTATAATCAGCGGTATAAATCGACTTACGTTTAATTAGGGACTTCTACAGTCCCTTTTGTTATTTCTTAGGAAGTGTTTTGAAGAAAGTTTTAGCAATTGGCTACGTTTGGCCAGAACCGAATTCATCGGCGGCTGGCAGCCATATGATGTCTCTTTTACGCCTGTTCAAGAGACAAGGTTGGTCAGTTGAATTTGCAACGCCAGCTCAAGAAACTGAGCACATGATCGATCTCTCTGAAGAGGGCATCTCGAGCCAATCCATACAGTTAAATTGCGATAGCTTTGACCAGTACATCGAAGAGCTGCAACCCGATGTCGTGATGTTTGACCGTTTCATGATGGAAGAGCAGTTTGGTTGGCGTGTTGAGAAAGTATGCCCGAATGCCTTTAAGTTACTGGATACGGAAGACTTGCAGTTCCTACGTAACGCGCGCCATGAAGCGGTTAAGAAAGAGACTGAACTGACCAAAGCGCATTTGTACAGTGACTTAGCGAAACGTGAAATTGCCGCAATCTTACGCTGTGATCTTTCGTTGATCATTTCAAGTTACGAGATGGATCTGCTTCAATCTGAGTTCAATATCGATCCTAAACTGCTTCATCACTTGCCGTTCATGGTTGATCTTAATACTCTACCTGAAAGCACGAAAAGCTTTGAAGAACGTAAGCATTTCATGACGATAGGTAATTTTAGACACGCACCGAACTGGGATGCAGTGCTTCAGTTACAAAAGATTTGGCCGAAGATTCGCAAGCAGTTACCTGACACTGAACTTCATATTTACGGATCTTACCCGCCGCCGAAAGCAACGGCTTTGCACAACCCTAAAACCGGTTTCCATATCAAAGGTTGGGCTAAAGACGCTCAAGAAGTGATGGAGCAAGCTCGCGTGTGTGTCGCACCACTGCGTTTTGGTGCGGGCATTAAAGGTAAGTTGCTTGATGCGATGAAGTTACAAACTCCGAACGTGACGAGTGAAATCGGCAGTGAAGGCATGTTACCGCAAGGTGATTTGCAATGGCCGGGCGCGGTTGCAGACGATATTGACGAGTTTGTTGAACAAGCTGTTGCTCTTTATAACGATGAAGAGAAGTGGCTTAAGGCACAAAGTCAGTGTCATTCAATTCTTGAAGCGCACTATGAACAGAATCAACTGGGCGACACATTGATTGAGCGATTAACTGCGTTAGAGTCTGATCTTGAATCTCATCGACTGGATAACTTCTTTGGTTCGATGCTTAAGCACCACAGCATGGCGAGCACCAAGTATATGTCGCAGTGGATAGCTGAAAAAAACAAGACTAAGTAACAGACACAATAAACTGAATCAAATAATAAGCCCTTAGGTTAACGCCTAGGGGCTTTTTTCATGTAGGACGCTTATTAATTCCAGACTTATAAACCGAAACATACTAGCAATACATTAGCATTGACTAATTTATATTTATTAGTAAACTCTAATTTAAGTTTATTAGTAAAGCCTAATTTAAAGTTGCGACGAGTTAAATTTAAGCAGTAACGAGTTAGATTCGAGTTGTTAGATGGGAGAGGTCGGTGATGAGTTTAATACCTTGGGATGCATTGTTCGGTGGCATGTTGTTAGGCGCGTCGGCAATTATTCTTATGTTAGGAATAGGGCGAATAGCAGGAATCAGCGGTATTGTTAGCCGACTATTGCCATTAGGCTCGGACAATAATGCAAGTAAGGCTTCTCAAGTAGGTTCGGACAACAACGTTAAGAAGACCGAAAAGCACTGGCGCATTGCCTTTGTTGTGGGAATGGTCGCAAGTGGTTGGGTATTGATTCCGACGGGTTACCAACTTCCACAGTTGGAAGAGATGAATCTCGCTTTGGTGATTATTGCTGGCCTCTTGGTGGGCTTCGGTACCAAAACAGCGAACGGTTGTACCAGCGGCCATGGCATTGTCGGAATGGCACGCCTGTCTAAACGATCTATTGTTGCTACCTGTGTGTTTATGGGTGTGGCAATCGTAACCGTGTTTATCAAGAACCTGATTGGTTTGGGGGCATAATGAAAAACACTTCATTTACTATCGTTATCGGTTTGGTCGCAGGTATTCTGTTTGGGTCAGGAATGATCATCTCAGGCATGGTTGATCCTGAGAAGGTACTCGGCTTCTTAGACATTACCGGTAACTGGGACATTAGTTTGGCATTCGTCATGGGCGGCGCGCTGTTGGTCTTCGCTCCGTTTTATCATCTGGTCATTAAAAAGCGTGCTAAAGCGATCAATGGCGAGTCGTTAGATAGCCGTAACAATCCACTAATCGACAGAAAGCTGATTCTAGGGTCAACTGCCTTTGGTTTAGGTTGGGGGATTGCAGGTTTTTGCCCGGGCCCTGCGGTAACCAGCCTAAGTGGCGGTAACCCGACGGTATGGGTGTTTATGGTCAGCATGCTGGTGGGAATGTGGCTGGCGGGTCGGACGAACAAAACCTGTTAGTAGCGAGCTTATCGCTGATTACATTGGCTTTGACGTTATTCTTTCTGAACTGACCAAGCATAGAGGCTGACTCGCTTTAATTAGAAAGCCAGTCAGCCTCTTTTTATATCTATTGTTTCTATTATTTGCAGTTATCTAAAATCTATTATTTAACAGTCGTTGAAACTGGGCAGTGGTCACTGAGTTTGTAGTTGAGCACATCTTGCGTTTCAAATACCTTTTGCTTCGCAGGAGTAGCATCTAAGGACTCGCTTACCACAATATGGTCTATTACTGAACGGAACTGGTGCGTGCGGTGGTTATTACGATTTGAGCGAACCTTACAATCTGCTCGAGTTTTTCTTGTTGCCAATTGAGCATCGGTGTTTTGCGTCATATCTTTCCACATCCAATCTCTTGTATAGGAGAGGTTGTGGTTAAAGTCGCCCAGAATCGCGTAGTCTTCGCCTTTACGTTCTCTTTGCTGTATCCACTTATTCAGTTGTTGAGCTTGGTCTTTGAGCCTTGAACAGTCACGGGTAGACTTATACGCGCCGCTGCAACCCGCCTTTAAATGCACTGACAGCATGTGAATTGGTTTTGTGTCCGTTTCTACAACCATATAGCTGGCAAACCTAAGCTTGCTGCTAGCACTCGTTTCTAGAGGAAAGTCAGCGTAGTCAGTGAGAGCGATTCCTTTACGAACCGCGAAGCCCGTATATTGGTTCACTTCTTTGAATTGTCGGTTACTGTTTTTGGGCAATGAACGATCAGATATCAAGATTTCATATTGATCGCCCGCGATGCGTTGAATGGCGTTTATGTCATCGACTTCTTGAAAAGCAACCACATCCGCATCTAAGGATTGGAAATACTGTTCGAGTTTATCGAAATCCGCTTGATCACGTTGGGCAGAAAACTTATTCACAGCCACATTGGTTGATAACCATTCGATATTCCAACTGGATATGGTCAAAGGTTCAGCAAATGTGTGGCTACTGAGTAAGCAACCTAACATTACCCACTTTTGAAGTCGTTTCATCCCAAATATCCCTAATTTTGTCGTCCAATATAGTTGAGCCGTTATCCTACAACACTTACCGAAAATTCAACTCTTTTTAGCAGTTTTTTTATTGTTACATTGTTTCTTTTCGACTTGAGAACTCACGTAATAATATTGGATTTATCTTGTTCAGCGTGCGCGTTTTATTGATCCAAATCAATACTCAAAGTTGGTGGTTCTCGTTAAATACGCCACAATATCTAGTGTTAGTTAAACGATAAATCGCTCTATATAGTGTGTTTGTGGATAAGTCTGTGAATACCTCAAGAGTAAGGAGAAGTGGTGAAATCAATCGTAATCAAGCGTGATGGCTCAAGAGCTCCATTCAGTAGAGATCGCATCCAAGCTGCAGTGGAAGCAGCATCAGACAAAGCCGATAAGGAAATTGCTATTTATGCTCTGAATGTGGCATTAGCAGTTGAGTTGAAGCTCGAAGACTACGATGAAGTTCATATCTCTGAAATTCAAACCATGGTCGAGAACGAGCTAATGCAGGGACCTTATAAGTCTTTGGCTCGTGCTTACATTGAATATCGTCATGACCGCGACATCGCACGTGAAAAGCAAAGCGCTTTAACGCGTGAAATCGAAGGTTTGATCGAAGAAAGCAATGTTGATCTGATCAATGAGAATGCCAACAAAGACGGTAAAGTTATCCCAACTCAGCGTGATTTGCTGGCGGGTATCGTGGCTAAACACTATGCGAAAACTCACATTTTGCCGCGTGACATCGTTCAGGCTCACGAGTGTGGTGACATTCACTACCACGATCTAGACTACGCACCGTTCTTCCCAATGTTTAACTGTATGCTTATCGATCTTAAAGGCATGTTAACGCATGGCTTTAAGATGGGTAACGCTGAAATCGACACACCTAAATCGATCTCTACGGCGACAGCGGTAACCGCGCAGATCATCGCACAAGTCGCGAGCCACATTTACGGCGGTACAACGATTAACCGTATCGATGAGGTTCTAGAACCTTACGTAATGGCGAGCTACGAAAAGCATTTATCGCTAGCAAAAGAGTGGGACATTCATAGCCCAGAAGCTTTTGCTATCTCTCGTACCGAGAAAGAGTGTTACGACGCGTTCCAATCTCTGGAATACGAAGTAAACACACTTCACACCGCTAATGGTCAAACACCATTCGTGACGTTTGGTTTCGGTCTTGGCGAAAGCTGGGGTTCAAAACTTATCCAGCAATCTATCTTGAAAAACCGCATCGCAGGTTTGGGTAAGAACCGCAAAACAGCCGTGTTCCCTAAACTGGTATTTGCAATCAAAGATGGCTTGAACCACCAGAAGCAAGATCCAAACTACGACATCAAGCAATTAGCGCTTGAGTGTGCATCTAAGCGTATGTACCCAGACATTCTTAACTACGACAAAGTGGTAGAAGTGACAGGGTCATTTAAAACGCCTATGGGCTGCCGTAGCTTCCTGAATACTTACGAAGAAAACGGTGAGTTGATTCATGAAGGACGTAACAACTTAGGTGTTGTTAGTTTGAACTTGCCACGTATCGCGATTAACGCAAAACGAGATATGACTAAGTTCTACGAGCTGCTTGATGAAAAACTGAAGCTAGCTCGTCGTGCTCTAGAAACTCGTATTTCTCGTCTAGAAAACGTGAAAGCGCGTGTTGCGCCAATCCTATACATGGAAGGTGCGTGTGGCGTTCGCTTGAAAGCTGACGACTCTATTGCCGATATCTTCAAGAATGGCCGTGCGTCTGTTTCTCTTGGTTACATTGGTATCCATGAAGCGATGACAGCACTTTACGGCACTGACGTTCACCTGTACGACGATGGCGAAATGCGTGCTAAAGCGCTTGAGCTGGTGGAGTACATGAAGCGTGAAGTGGAATCTTGGACGAAAGAAACAGGTTACGCGTTCAGCCTATACGGCACACCGAGTGAAAACCTATGTAGCCGTTTCTGCAGCATCGATACCAAAGAGTTTGGTGTGATTGATGGCGTAACAGACCGTGGTTACTACACCAACAGCTTCCACTTAGACGTACAAAAGAAAGTGAACCCATACGACAAGATCGATTTCGAGATGCCTTATCCAGAAATCTCTAGCGGTGGTTTCATCTGTTACGGCGAATTCCCGAACATGCAGAAGAACATCGAAGCGCTAGAAAACGTATGGGACTACAGCTACACGCGTGTTCCTTACTATGGCACCAACACGCCGATTGATGAGTGTTATGAATGTGGTTACAACGGTGAGTTCGACTGTACGAGTAAAGGCTTTACATGTCCTAAATGTGGCAACCATGACTCAACTAAAGTGTCAGTAACACGCCGCGTTTGTGGTTACCTTGGTAGCCCCGATGCACGACCATTTAACTTCGGTAAGCAAGAAGAAGTTAAACGCCGCGTGAAGCACCTTTAGTCAGGCCTAAGAGCATTAGAAATAAGATTGGTATCGGCGTTATGTCGATACCAATTCTTTTGTTTCAGTTCTTGCAGCATTTCGCTTCAAACTATTAAGCAATAACGAGTTTTCAATACTGCCTTATGAATTATCATCAATATCACCCAATCGACGTTGTAAACGGCCCAGGAACACGCTGCACTTTGTTTGTGTCGGGTTGTGTGCACCAGTGTCGCGGGTGTTATAACCAGTCGACGCAAAGGTTGGACTCTGGGCATTTGTTTACTCAAGTACTGCAAGACCAAATTATTGCTGATCTGAATGATCTGCGAATTAAACGTCGTGGTTTATCGCTTTCTGGTGGTGATCCTCTTCATCCTGCGAATGTGTCTGAAGTGCTTAAGCTTGTTCAGCGTGTAAAAGCCGAATGCGAAGGCAAAGATATCTGGATGTGGACCGGTTACGAGCTAGACGAGTTGGATGAAAAGCAGAAGCAAGTACTGGAATACGTCGATACTTTGATTGACGGTCGCTTTGAACAAGATAAAGCGGATCCAATGTTAGATTGGCGTGGCAGCTCAAACCAAATCATTCATCGGTTCCGACTCTAGTGGACTTGCGTTAGTTAACGTCATGCTACATTGGTGCAAATTAGTAGCCTCAGCTTCTCTGCTGAGGCTTTGTTATTTTATGACGTGCTAAATTTGTAAATTGATGGAGTATTGAACTATCTGGAATAGGGAATATTAGATTGCACCGGTTTCAACTAGAGTTATCTCCTAAAAATCAAAACTTTGATGAATTTCTGTTTCTTAAATTGTAAATAAAATGATAACTTGGAGGCCATTACTTGAATTTCAAAGGGTTGTGACTTTCATGTTTTCACATCTACCAAAACCAACTTTAGATCCAATTCTATCTCTTTCTGTTGCTTACCGCGGCGATACTCGTACTGATAAAGTCGATTTAGGCATTGGCGTTTATAAAAACGACCAAGGCGAAACTCCGATCATGAAAGCCGTTTCTAAGGCTCAAGATATCGTTGTTGAAACTCAGAAAACCAAAGCTTACGTTGGCCTAGCAGGCTGTGAAGAGTTTAACCAGAGCATGGTTGATCTGCTGCTTAAAGGGACTTCTGCAATGGATCGTGTAGCAGCGATTCAAACACCGGGTGCAAGTGGTGCACTTCGTATGTTGGGCGACTTAATGAAAGTTTCTCAGCCAGACACTACTGTTTGGATTTCAAACCCAAGCTACGTTAACCACAAACCGGTGATGGAAGCAGCAGGCTTAAAAGTTCGCTACTACAATTACTTCAGTCCTGAAACGAAGCAAGTTGATACTGCAAAAATGTTGGATGACCTTTCAAAAGCGGGTCCATCAGATGTGGTACTACTGCACGGTTGCTGTCATAACCCAACGGGTGCTGATATCGATTTTGAAGCGTGGCAGGAAATCACTAAACTATCGCAAAAGAATGGTTTCTTACCGTTCGTTGATATTGCTTACCAAGGCTTTGGTGACGGTCTAGAAGAAGACGCGAAAGGTCTTCAACATATGGCGAATAACGTTGAAGAGATGTTGATTACAACGTCTTGCTCAAAGAACTTTGGTTTGTACCGTGAACGAACAGGTGCAGCAATCGTTATTGGCAAAAACAGCGAACACGTTGGTAATGCCAAAGGTAAGCTGCTGACGCTTGCGCGTTCAACTTACACTATGCCGCCAGATCACGGTGCGGCTTTGGTGAAAACAATTCTTCAGAATCAAGAATTAACAACGATTTGGAAGCAAGAATTGAGTGAAATGCAGCAACGTTTGTTAAATCTGCGCCAAAGTTTATGTGATGAATTGCGAAATACTTATAACACGTCACAATTTGATTTCATTGAAAGCCATAAAGGTATGTTTACTGTACTAGGCTTTAAAGAAACTCAAATGAATCAATTACGTGAAGAATATGGTATCTACGGTGTTGGTGATGGACGCATCAATATTGCAGGTCTTTCTGAATCCCATATTCCTTATGTAGCAAAAGCGATAGCCAACGTATCAAAATAGAAGGTGACTGAATGTATAATTGGAAAGCGATTATTACCCTAATGTTAAGTGGCGGCTTGTTTGCTTGTTCGACAACGACTCAAGTTCCTGTCGAGCCAGAGAAAAAGCCTCAAATCGAACAACCTGTTGTGGATGACTCTTCAAAAACTGACGCAACAGAAGGCGAGAAAGTAACGGAGCCTACTGAGAAGCCTGAAGAAGTAAAACCAACTGAACCAGAAGTGAAACCTGCACCTGTTGAAAAACCAGTAGAGAAGGTTAGAAAAACAAGTGACGGCAAACTAATTCTTGGTGAAGAAGAGTGGGTGTTTGTTCCTGGTTTAAAAGAAGCGTTTAAAGCACGTGTCGATACAGGTGCAACAACCTCTTCAATCAGTGCAGTTGATATTGTTGATTTTGAACGTGACGGCAAAGACTGGGTTAAGTTCAAGATTGAACACGACGGCATCACAACTGAAGAGGTCAGCTTGCCAGTAGAACGTTGGGTTAAGATCAAGCAATCAAGCGCGGAAGGAACACAACGACGTGCTGTTGTTGTTGCTTCGATTCAAATTGGCGATCTAAAAGACAAAACTGAATTTACGCTAGCCGACCGAACGCATCTTTCTTTCCCACTTCTGTTGGGTAGAAGCTTCTTTAGAGATGTTGCGGTTGTCGACGTAAGCAAAAAATACGTTCAGAAGAAAATCACTAAATAGATTTAAGTCTATGAGTTCTGACTCAAACTCACGTTTCTGTTTTGATAAATTGAATCCCTGCTAATGGAATTAGCGGGGATTTTTTCTATTTATGGCGTAATAACCGACGAAATGCATTTAATTGTCCATTGTTCGCTATCCGTTCACTGTTTAACCTCGACAATGTGATCCTGATCTCTATATAATCCGCGCTTCGTTTTATGTTTAATCCATACTTTCGTACTTCTTATTTAGGCACGTCTTTCTGCCTAATAATTATCTGTCAGTACACGCTTAGGAATTAGTTCTTTGATATCTACCGCGAACATCACAATGCAATTTGGCGCAGAGCCGCTGTTTGAAAACATCTCTGCTAAATTTGGTAACGGCAACCGCTATGGTTTGATCGGCGCTAATGGTTGCGGCAAATCAACGTTCATGAAAATCCTAAGTGGTGCATTAACGCCAAGCTCGGGCAACGTTTCTATCACTCCAGGAGAGAAACTGGGTGTGCTAAGCCAAGATCAGTTCGCTTTTGAACAATACAGCGTTATCGACGTTGTGATCATGGGTGACAGAAAACTGTGGGAAGTAAAACAAGAACGTGACCGTATTTATTCTTTGCCAGAAATGAGCGAAGACGATGGTATGAAAGTCGCTGAACTTGAAAGTGAATTCGCTGAAATGGATGGCTACACAGCTGAAAGCCGTGCAGGTGACATCCTGATTCAAGCGGGTATCGAGGAAGAGTTCCACTTCGGTCTGATGCAGCAAGTTGCTCCGGGTTGGAAACTGCGTGTGCTATTGGCACAAGCGCTATTTGCAAACCCAGATATCTTGCTACTTGATGAACCAACCAACAACTTGGACATTCACACGATTAACTGGCTGGCTGAAGAGTTAAACCAGCGTAAATGTACAATGATCATCATCTCGCACGATAGACACTTCCTGAACTCTGTGTGTACGCACATGGCGGACATCGACTACGGTGAGCTACGTATTTACCCAGGTAACTACGAGTACTTCCTAGAAGCGTCTGGCTTGATTCGCGAACAACTTCTAGCAAGCAATGCTAAGAAAGCGGCTGAAATCAGCGAGCTTCAAGATTTCGTAAACCGTTTTGGTGCTAACGCGTCGAAAGCGAAGCAAGCAAGTTCACGTGCTAAGAAAATGGACAAAATCACACTTGATGAAGTGAAATCATCGAGCCGCATGAGCCCATCAATTGATTTCGGTGAAGGCAAGAAACTGCACCGTCAAGCGCTTGAACTTCAAGAACTTGGTCACGGCTTCGATGGCGAAACACTGTTTGCTGGTGGTAATTTACTGCTTGAAGCGGGTACGCGCCTTGCGGTTATCGGTGAGAACGGTGTGGGTAAAACCACGCTGCTACGTTGTCTAGTTCAAGAGCTAGAGCAGAACGAAGGTATCGTTAAATGGTCTGAAAATGCTTCTGTAGGTTATTGCCCACAAGACAGCACTAAGGATTTTGATAACGATCTGAGTATCTTCGATTGGATCTCACAATGGCGTACAGCGAAGCACGATGACCTGATGGTACGCGGTATTCTTGGTCGTCTACTGTTTACGGCTGACGATGCGAACAAGAAAGCACGCAACTGTTCTGGTGGTGAGAAGAACCGTCTGTTATTTGGCAAGCTAATGATGCAAGACATTAACGTACTTGTAATGGACGAACCAACCAACCACATGGACATGGAAGCTATCCAAGCATTGAACGATGCACTTAAGGTTTACACTGGCACGCTTATCTTCGTGAGCCATGACCGTGAGTTTGTATCTTCATTGGCAACACACATCATTGATGTGAAAGACAAGCAACTGGTTAGTTTCCAAGGTACTTATGAAGAGTACTTAGATCATCAGAAAAAGATGCTGATGGTTGCTCTATAGATGCAAATTGCTCGCTAAGCCTTAATGTGGCTAAAGCGAGCGATAACAGCGAATAATAAAAAGCCCCGAGCATGATTGTGCTCGGGGCTTTTTAAATAGTATCTCTGTATCACTACTTAGAAAGGGAATTTAGCTTAAAAGTCGACCCTAGCTTAGAAACAGAACTTAACTAAGGCAACTAATTCAGTTTAGCAGCCGATTCAGTTTAGAAGCCGAATCGAGCAGACATTAAGATTTGGTGGCCATAAGTACCATTGTTCCGCAGATCTACACCAACAGAAAGTTGATCGGTTGAGTGAAAACGAGCACCAAAACCAACAATTGAGTTGCTGTTATCGTTATCAATCAGTTGACCAAGGCGTGCGTTGACTTCAACATTTGCAATGATCCAGGCTTTTACGCCGATGTTTACTTCCGTTTTAATGTCGTTTTCATCGTTTCGCTCGATGTTGTGTAATAGCATCTGGCCATAGATATCGGCAAACTGTCCAATCGGACCATTAAAGCCAACACCAGCTGCAGCATCCCAGTCACTTTCGAAACCACTATCAATACGACCGATAAAATGAGCATTTTGAGTAAATAATGTTGTGAACTCACCACCAAACGTACTAGGGCTAGCCCCCATGCGTAGCTCGAATGTGTTGTAGTTAAAGTTGTTTGCAGACGCAGAGAATGAACACAGTGCAGCTAGTCCTAAAAGGACAGTCTTATTCGTGCAACCTAGCATGGTGACTCCATATAAATTGTATTTTCGGCAGTATAATACAAAAAAGCCTGCAATATGCAGGCCAATTACTTGAAGTCAGTATGTTTTGTATTTATCGCTTATAGAACTTGGATATGATCTACTTCGATTTCCGGCGTCTTGCCGCCTTCATATTCGCCGAAGATGCGTACTTTAGTATCAGCAGTTAGCGGTTGTGCTAGGCGGATATCATCATCCAATTCGATTTGAATTTCACTCTGCCCATCAGAGAAGACAAATGTATCATTCTTTAGCTGACGAACAATCTTGCCATCTACAATCGCTTCTTGCTCTGCGAACATGCTTGTGTCTGCAAGTAGTGTCGCAACAGAAACGGTTTCAATCGGTCCTGTGTAAGCAATAGGGCTCTCGTGCTTGCTGTTGCCGCTATTGTTGTGGTCGCCAGCCATTGCGAAAGTAGGAGCAAGAATAATTGTGGTTGCGATAGCTAATACAGTTTTTTTCATGATGAATCCCTTAATGTTGTTTTTAATAGAAACGTTGTTCTGAATTTGAAACATTTCTTTTCGTTAGTGAGTTTTTCGTTGATACGCTTATTTTGTTTGTAAGCTTTGTTTCGATGGAGCTATTAAACAACACTAGGGTTGAATCCAGAGTGAGTAAGGTATTCATTTTCCATTCATTTTATTGAGCATCTACTCGGCAATGACGTTAAGATGGAGGCAGAGAAATATTGCCTACAGCTATAAATTGAATATTAAGAAATTAAAACATTAAGGATTGAAGTACGAATGCGAGCACCATTAAGCGCCCTTATGGTTCAAGGGACAACGTCAGATGCCGGAAAAAGTGTTTTGGTGGCAGGTTTATGCCGTGTCTTGGCCAGAAAAGGCATTAAAGTGGCACCATTCAAGCCACAAAACATGGCTTTAAACAGTGCAGTGACAAAAGATGGTGGTGAAATTGGTCGCGCGCAAGCGGTTCAGGCACAAGCTTGTAATATCGAACCGTCTGTTCACATGAACCCTGTATTGCTCAAACCAAACTCAGACACGGGTGCACAAGTGATTCTACAAGGCCGTGCACTGAGTAATATGGAAGCGACGGGTTATCACGATTACAAGAAAGTCGCGATGAATACGGTGATCGATTCATTCGACCGACTTTCTGCTGAATACGAAAGCGTGATGATTGAAGGTGCGGGCAGCCCAGCTGAAATTAACCTTCGCGAAAATGATATTGCGAACATGGGATTTGCTGAAAAGGCGGATATTCCGGTGATCATTGTTGCCGATATTGACCGTGGTGGCGTTTTTGCGCACCTCTACGGCACATTAGAGTTGTTATCTGAATCTGAACAAGCTCGCGTAAAAGGTTTTGTAATTAACCGCTTTAGAGGCGATATCGCGCTGCTTCAATCAGGTCTTGATTGGCTAGAAGAGAAAACCGGCAAGCCAGTGATTGGTGTTCTGCCATACCTTCATGGTTTTAACCTTGAAGCGGAAGATGCCATTACTTCAGCCCAAGAGTCTGACGGAGAAGCTAAACTTAAAGTCGTGGTGCCTGTTCTAACCCGAATCAGCAATCACACAGACTTTGATGCGCTAAGGCTCAATCCTTCCATTGATTTACGTTATGTAGGCAAAGGCGAGCGTGTAAACAGCGCGGATTTGATCATCTTGCCGGGTACAAAATCAGTAAGAGCCGATTTGGATTACTTGAAAGAGCAAGGCTGGGACAAAGATATTCAGCGCCACTTACGTTTAGGCGGCAAGGTTATGGGTATTTGTGGCGGTTACCAGATGCTAGGAAAGATCATCCACGATCCGGATGGAGTCGAGGGTAAACCCGGCAGCAGTGAAGGGTTAGGGTATCTTGATACTGAAACGACCTTAACGCAGCAGAAAACCTTAACTAATGTGCACGGTACTATGATGCTGGATGGAAAATCAGCACAAGTAAAAGGTTATGAGATTCACGTAGGTAGGACTGATGTCAATGAAACAGCCTTACCGGTTCAGTTAGAATCAGGCAGCCTTGATGGTGCAGTGAATCAAGACAACTCGATTTTTGGTACTTACCTGCATGGCGTATTCGATAACAGTGATGCGTTATCGCTTATTTGCGAATGGGCAGGAGCCAATGATGTAACCGCGATTGACCACGAACAACTTAAAGAGTTGGGTATTAACCGGATCGCCGATGCCATCGAAGAGCACTTAAATCTTGATCTGCTTTGGCCTGAGCTTAAAGCCTTGGTTTGAACTGGAAATATCGGTTAAGAAATCAAACGAACAACAGATAAGTGAGAACAATGAAAAAGCTAGTCACCCTTGTAACCTTGGCGTTAACGACTTCGTTAAGTTCGACTCATCTTTTGGCGGCAGAAAAGCTACGAGTTTATGCCGCTTCGTCTATGACTAACGCGGTTAATTTGTTGATAGAAGAATTTGAGAAAGAACATTCGGTCGATATTGTTCCCGTTTATGCCAGCACATCGTCATTGGTAAGACAGATTGAAAGAGGGGCGCCTGCGGACATTTTTATTTCAGCAAATGAAAAGTGGATGACGCATTTAGTTGACCGAAAATACGTTTCTAGTGACAATGTCACAAACTTGTGTGAAAACGAACTTGTGTTGATTTCTCCGAAAGAGACGTCAGTATCATTGGAACTCTCAAAGGGAGACCAATGGACTAAACTGCTGACTAATGAACGACTTGCTGTAGGTAATACGATGTCGGTGCCTGCAGGTATTTACGCTAAGGAAGCGTTAGAAGCTCTGGGTGTTTGGGATAATGTGAGCACTCGATTGGCACCAAGTAACAATGTTCGTATGGCATTGGCTTTAGTCGAACGCAGTGAAGCGAAACTCGGTATTGTCTACAAAACTGATGCGCTGCTCTCTAAAGAAGTGCGTTTAGTAGAGACGTTCCCGTCTGATTTGCACACCTCAATACGTTACCCTGTAGCGAAAATGAGCGACAGAGTGAGTGCAGAAGAGTTCTATACTTTCCTAAACACAGAAAAAGCGAAGGACATCTTGAACAGTTTTGGATTTGAAGTGCGTTAAATGAGTTACTTATCGGAATACGAATACCAAGCCTTAATGCTGAGCTTGAAAGTCGCTGGGTTTGCCATCTTATGGTTGATTCCTATCGGCATTGGCTTAGCTTGGCTGCTTGCTAAGAAACAATTTGTTGGCAAAAGCATTGTTGAGAGTATCGTGCATCTGCCTTTGGTTCTCCCTCCAGTGGTCATTGGCTATTTGTTGCTGGTGATGATGGGCAGACAAGGCGTTATTGGTTCTTGGCTAAATGAGGTGTTTGGTATTGTATTTAGCTTTAGTTGGAAGGGAGCGGCATTGGCGTGTGTTGTTGTCGCGTTGCCATTAATGGTTCGCTCTATTCGACTTAGCTTAGAGACGGTCGACAGCAAACTGGAAGAAGCGGCATCCACATTAGGCGCGTCGCCTATTCGCGTGTTCTTCACCATTACATTGCCTCTTATGATCCCCGGGATCATTACTGGCACCATGCTTTCTTTCGCCAGAAGCTTAGGTGAGTTTGGCGCGACGATCAGTTTCGTTTCAAATATCCCTGGTGAAACGCAAACCATTCCTTTGGCTATGTACACCTTTATTGAAACCCCTGGTGCAGAGATGGAAGCGGCACGTTTGTGTGTGATTTCTATTGTGATAGCACTGGGTTCATTGATGCTCTCTGAATGGCTTAATAAGAAGTCGGCACAACGACTAGGAGGAAATGCATGAGTGCTTTGATCCTCCAATACCAACAACAGCTCGGCGAAACTTTCTTCGATATTGACTTAGAACTACCAAGTAGTGGAATCACGGCTATTTTTGGTCGTTCTGGTGCGGGTAAAACATCTCTTATTAATGCGATTAGCGGTCTTAAACAACCGGATAAGGGACTGATCAGCGTATCAGGGAGTACCTTATTTGATAGTGGCAAGGGCATTAACTTGCCAACCCACAAACGTAACGTGGGTTATGTGTTCCAAGAGTCGCGATTGTTTCCACACATGAAGGTGTCAGCGAACCTCAAATACGGTATGAAAAGCGTTGATAAGGCGCATTTTGAGCAAATCGTTTCATTGTTGTCTTTGGGCTCATTACTTGATCGTTATCCGGCACGTTTGTCAGGTGGAGAGAAGCAACGTGTGGCGATAGGTCGTGCTTTGTTGTCTAAGCCGAGCATTCTGTTGATGGATGAGCCTTTAGCCTCTCTCGACTTACCTCGTAAGCGTGAAGTGATGCCGTTTCTTGAGAACTTATCCGAAACGGTGCAAATCCCGATTATCTATGTCACGCACAGTCTCAATGAGATCTTACGCTTGGCGAATCACTTGGTGATTATCGATCAAGGTAAAGTGATATCTTCGGGTGTCACGGAAGAAGTATGGGCATCAAGAGCCATGCAGCCTTGGCAATCCTTCTCTGAACAAAGCTCGTTGTTCGAAGCGACTTTAGCGGAACATAATGACGATTATGCGCTGTCTCGCCTAATGCTAGGAAAGTCGACGTCGTTATGGGTTCAGAAAGTATCGAGTGACCTAGGGGCGGCGGTAAGGTTACAAGTTAGGGCAAATGATGTCTCTATCACGCTAGAACAGCCGCAAGGCACTTCGATACGTAATATCCTTCCTGTGATCATTAAGAGCGTAGAGACGCACCAGCAAGGCACAAATAAGCAGAGTGTCGCTGTCGAGCTAGAGTTAGAGTCTGGATGCTATCTATGGGCAACCATTACATTGTGGGCGCGGGATGAGTTGAATCTAGAAATCGGGCAGCGTGTTTACGCGCAAATTAAAGGTGTGAGTGTCGCTCAAAGAGATATTGCCGTCACGCACTGATTCAGATGCGATCTTAGAGGCAATGCATAGATAGGTTCGCTCATTGTCTTTTTTATGTTTACAGCCTGTCAGCGATGTTGAATGCTTGTCTGCGATATGAATATTGATCTTGATTCCATGAATGGATAGGCGCGTCATTTTTATACGGTATAACTGCGAGTCTTGCGCCACAATGTATGAGTGTGAAGGCATATTGTTTGTTGAATCATATGAACATTAGCAACAAGGATATACAGATGTAAAACTCGACGTAAAGAAAATAGCGGATATAAAAAAGCCGTATGTCGTATGTTTGAAGTAACATACGGCTCAATCATAAGTTTTCTTTAAGCACTCAACCTAAATTTAGGTGAGATGATGGCTTATCGGATGAAAACTTCTTTAAAATCACGCTTCAAGATTGCATCACGGCGTGCTTTCTTGATTTGCTTAGCCATGTCTTTCACACAATTATGTAAAATTTGGTCAAGCAGTTGAGCTCGGTACTCTTCTTTTTCTTCATCAGACATGCCTTCTGGAAGTTTAAGAGTAGGGAACTCTTCCATCATGTTTACGCCAGCGAAAGCTTGGCTAACAGAGATTAGAGCGTGGAATTGCTCAAAGTTGTCCAAAACATTTTGTGCGCTTGCTGGAAGGCTGCTCCAAGTTTCACGCACTGCTTCTTCAGACACCTCATGAATAGAAGTAACCATGTTGTGCATCTCTTTCGGCACTTCATCAAATTCGATAACTTGGCGAAGCTCTGGTGAGATAGTGGTTAAATCGATTTCTTGTACTTCGTTGTTTGTAGCGTCTGACATAGTATTTCTCTTTAAAAAGAAACAATGCTAAAAAGTTCTGTAAAAAAGTCAATATAATATAGAGATTAGGGCATGATTTAAGCCCAAATTTGAGCTACTTTGAATATTCAACACTAGATAAAGGTGATGTGATGATAGAAAAGGGATCTTCGATGCGCATATTGCTGGTTGATGATGTTCAACTAGACAGGATGCAACTTGCTATTCGACTCAAGCAACTGGGTCATATTGTGGAAGCTGTCGGTAGCGGAAAAGAAGCCCTGAACGTCTATTCTGATTTTGATCCTGAACTTGTTTTACTGGATATTAGCATGCCAGATATGGACGGTTTTGAGGTCGCTAACGAGGTTCGCCGACAGTTCCCTGAGTGGGTGCCTATCATCTTCTTGAGTGGTCATGAAGAGCCAGAAATGATCGCCAAAGCGATTGATGCTGGTGGTGATGATTACCTGATCAAACCGGTAAACAAGGTCGTTTTAAATTCTAAGCTGATTGCGATGCAACGTATCGCGCACATGAGACGAGAGCTAAAACAAAGTACCGCCAAACTCGAAGAACTGAACATTCTTCTACAACAACAAGCCAACGAAGATGGTTTGACCAAATTGTATAACCGTCGATATATGGATACTAAGCTTGAAGAGAGCATAGCGTGGCACGGAAGACGTAATATAACCATGACAGTTATACTTCTAGATGTAGACTTCTTTAAGCCTTACAACGATAATTATGGTCATATTCAAGGGGATAAGTGCTTACAAGGGCTTGCTAATACCTTGAAACAGCTTTTTGTTCGAGCGGGTGAATTTGTCGGCCGTTATGGCGGTGAAGAGTTTGTTTTGATTCTTAGCGATACAGATAGCGAAGCTGCGAAGGTACACGCGACTCGAGTTAAAGAGGCATTATATAAGATGAACTACGCTCATGACCACTCAACGGTATCGGATAGAGTGACAGCATCACAAGGTGTGTTATCCTTTGTGCCTGAAGGTGGTGAATCTATTGCCTCTATTTACGAAAAGGTCGATCAAGCGCTTTATCAAGCGAAGCAAAGTGGTAGAAATACCTTTGTACAACGCAACATTTTGGAGCTTGCTCGTTAGTTGGCGAGCTCTTTTAGATATTTCAGTTTATACTTCTATTAGCGTTTGAGCTACGAAGTGCTTTAGTGATAAGAGAAATGCCACATTCGAAGTCATTTTCTATGGCGAATACATCTTGGACACTTGCGGTTCCTCTATTTTTTACCGTTTTTTCGGCGACCGTTAATGCCAACTGGCTAACTGATCGTTTCAGAAAGGATTTAGAACAGAGCTTCGCCACCAGTGTATTGCTCAACGACACCGATGTTTTCACTTTTGGTATCAATAATTTTGATCCCAATAAAGTATTTAGTTTGGACAATGAAAACATCGGTTCGAATGATTCGGTCAGTCGTAGACAAAGCATCACCTCCCTGAGCTTGCCTTACACATTTGAATTACCAAGTTATATTGAAGACAACCATCAAGAGGTGACGTTGCGCTTGTCTGCGTTGCGAATCGAGAACGATGTTGAATACGCTTCAGCAAATAAAAAAGATTTTCAAAAAGAGTCGGTAGTGTCTGGTTACGTGGAATTCGCGAATGTGTCCCAGTTAGATGAATATTGGAGCTTTCATTCCGGTATTGGCAATCACATCTCATATTACCGTAATGACTATGATTATCGCGCTTCTCTACTAAAGCCTATTCAAGATCAACTGGATGGTGTTTACCTTAATACTGATGCTTGGGCATATATCATTGAACCTAAAATCAAGCTGATGTACGAAGATAAGAATGACTGGGGAAAGTATAAATTGAGTACCAGTTGGCATTACTTTAATGGCGTCGGCTGGGGTGAGGCAAATAATGGCAATGTCGGTCATCCTGAAGGGTGGTATATCGCCAATGAAGCCAAGGTCTTCTATGATCTCGTACGTTGGGATAAGAACATCACCTCGATGTACTCGAGTATAAGAAGAATTGATATTGGTGGTGACACCGTAAAGTCGATGGGTACAACCTCCTACTATGAAGGCAGCGTAGGTTGGCTGCTTAATCCAAACCTGTTTAATGAGTGGGTCGATAACGTGGGAATAGGTTTTACGATTAACTACGGAAGTAGCTTAAAAGGTGGCAGCTTGGTTATATTCTTCAACCAAGATTAAGCTCTTTTTAACTGCTTTAGTCGGCGTGCCCTCAAATTAATGAGGCTTGTTGAACTTGGAAGTGATAGTTATTGAAGTAGACCGCTATTAATCCTCAGTCCTTTGGATCTCTAGCACTCAATATCTTTAACTATCACATTGTTAACGGTCAATACACAGCTTGTTTCGACCGGTTTCTTTCGCTTTGTACAGCGCTTGGTCAGCAAGCTTTAACACCTCTTCAGGAAGTCTGGTGGTTGTACTATCAGACAATCCAATACTCACCGTCACATTCACCACTTCCGATGGTTTACCGTTCTTACCACGCTTTTTCATACCCACTTCATGATCATCAGGGCGCTCATGGTTATTCCGAATCGTCATGTTGTAGTTTTGAACCTCGGAAATTAGAGCTTGAAGATGCTCTTTAACTTGTTCCGAATGTTTGCCTTTAAAGATAATCGTGAATTCTTCTCCACCATAACGATAAGCTTTCGCGCCACCGGTCGTTTCTCTCAGAATGCGAGCCACCAGTTTTAACACATCGTCGCCAATGTCATGTCCGTAAGTATCGTTGAATTGCTTAAAGTGATCGATATCGACCATCGCCAGCGAATACTTACGCCCTAAGTGCTTCATATCGACTTCTAAGGCGTGTCGACCGGGAATATTAGTTAGTTGGTCATTAAAGGCCATATCATGACTAGCGGACATCACATAAACGATGATCAATGTGCCTGACAATGAGAACATGGTGTTGGAGATGTATTGAACGTCGAAGAAGATGAACGTACAAGAAGAAAGCAAAATTGCGCTATAAACCACAACATCGATAGAGCGGTTATACACCAATACTAGAATGGCAGTAATACCAAACAAGCAAAGGCTATACAACACCAAAACAAAAGGCAGTTTGGAGAAGTCTCTGACAATAAACAGAAGCCCTTCACTCCATGATTCAAAACCGCCGGCATGGAAGTGGGAGACGATGAGTTGTGCCCACACCATGAATAGAACGAGAACGATGGCGTAGAGCAGCATCGACTTTGAGTTTACGCCGTTATCAGGGAAGGCATAAACAAGTAAGCAAGTGACCGGTACCAATGCCGCAAGTAACGAGAGCTCTAATAGTGTTGTGCCAGTATTGAGAGGCGTTTGTAAGCGAACTTGGATGATCAGATAAGCGAGAAGCATGGTCACCGATACCATCGCCATTCGACCTTGTCTGAATGTGTGGCATAGCAGAACCGCAACGCTCAATAAAATGTAAGGAAGGTTGCTAGCAAACCCTAAATTTGAGTCCGTCACGAGAATGACGTTGTCCATACCAACGAGCAAAATTGTTAGCAGGACTAAAGGGAAGCAAAATCGAAACATGCTCGACGTTACAAAAGATGATGCCATTTATGTGGTGAGCCTAACTATATTGATGATCTTATTATTTAATACTATGCGTAGGATACGGTTAAACAAGCAATTGCCAAGCTTTTTGCCTAAATTAGAGCAAAAACATAGTCATAGGTCGCTATTGGTGCAATCATTTTTATATGTATTTGAGTTGCTATTAACTATAGAACGGACTAAACAGTATATATGAGAATTTAATTAGTCGTTATAGATACTTAACAAAAGCTAGGTGGTTTGTACTTAATGGTTACATGATGACCAACAAGCGAGAAATGTAAATCTGTAATGAAATTTAAGTAAGGTTTATAACTAAGTTACAGTGAGTTTTGCGATTAGGTTGTTCATTGGCTGAAACTCGGTCATAAACAACCGCTACAAATGGAGGTGTAGTATGCAAATAAGTGTTGATGTACATAACTATATGGAAACTCTGGTAGGTCATGTATTGGCTACCGAGGAATATGTGTCTAGTTATACCAACGAACAGTTGGCCGATCTCGCGTGCTTGGCTTTAGGTCAGCTAAAGCCTATCTATATTCGTTTTGATATCGATTTCCTGTCAGCACTGCCAGAAGACAAATTGGTGCTCTATAAACGCAATAGTGAGATCGCGGTCAAAAATGCAGAAAGTATGATTATTGACGATCGAAGACGCGAACGTGACGACAATGTGCCTGTTATATTTAGTCAACACAATTTTGACGATGACGTAGAATTGCAATGGTATGAAAAGCCGTTGTTGAACCGTAAACAGTCATGATAGTTTAGGGTGAATACGGTCATTTAAGGAGTAAAAAACGTGGGATTCTTTTCTAGATTATTTGGTGGCAAAGAAAAAACCGAACAAAAAGTAGAAATTGAGTCAGTCGAATATAAAGGCTTCAATATCTATCAAGATGCCATTGCTGAATCTGGTCAATACCGTGTTGCTGGGCGAATCGAGAAAGAAATTGACGGTGAAATTAAAAATCATCGTTTTATTCGTTCAGATGTTGTTTCAAACAAAGAAGACGCCAACGAACTGATGCTCAAGAAATCGCAGATGTTCATCGACCAAATGGGCGACAACATATTTAGCTAGCCAATTAGGGTTAGAATTGATGTTGGTCATAATTTAGAGAGCTTTCAGTGTATATGCTGAAAGCTCTTTTTAGTTTTAGGGATAAAGAACAGCTAGTCGGTTGTTATCAAAAGGATTATTGGCAAGTGGTTTGACCTCTTTATTCGAGAGGGCCTTCATTTATCGAAATTAAGCGCTCAAATTCTATCCAAATCGTTATAAGTAATAACTTTTTCTGTTCTTTGAACAAAACGCTTGAAGTATTAGTTGTCGTTAGATACAAACGAATAAGTCATTGTGCCAATAGTTGAAGTGTCGCTATGCAAATTGGTGTAGCCAAGTGCGCTTACGACCTCTTTAATTTGTCTTTGGTAAGAATAATAATCACAAATTGATACACAAGGAGTCTAATTTGTTGATAGGTGTACCAAGAGAAACGCTCGCTGGTGAAACGCGAGTCGCTGCATCGCCGAAATCGGTCGAACAGCTTCTAAAGTTAGGATTTGAAGTTTGTGTTGAATCACAAGCAGGTGCGCTAGCAAGTTTTGAAGATTCAGCTTATGAACAAGCTGGTGCAAAAGTTGTAAGCGCAGATGAAGCTTGGAAGTCCGATATTATCTTTAAAGTTAACGCCCCGATCGTTGACGAATCTAAAAATGAAATCGATCTACTTAAAGATGGCGCAACATTGGTCAGCTTTATTTGGCCTGCTCAAAACCCAGAATTAATGGAACAATTGTCCAGTCGTAACATCAATGTGATGGCGATGGATTCTGTGCCTCGTATTTCAAGAGCTCAAGCACTCGATGCGCTAAGTTCTATGGCAAACATCGCGGGTTATCGTGCGGTTGTTGAAGCGGCACATGAATTTGGCCGATTCTTCACAGGTCAAATAACAGCGGCAGGTAAAGTTCCACCAGCGAAAGTACTGGTTGCAGGTGCGGGTGTTGCTGGTCTAGCGGCAATTGGTGCAGCAGGTAGCTTAGGTGCGATTGTTCGTTCATTCGATGTTCGCCCTGAAGTAAAAGAACAAGTAGAGTCGATGGGTGCTGAATTCTTGGAAGTTGATTTCCAAGAGGATACAGGCGCTGGTGATGGCTATGCGAAAGAGATGTCTGAAGCATTCAATAAGAAAGCGGAAGAACTTTACGCGGCTCAAGCAAAAGACGTTGATATCATCATTACGACGGCACTGATTCCAGGTCGTCCTGCACCCAAGCTAATTACCAAAGAGATGGTAGATAGCATGAGTGCGGGTAGCGTGATTGTGGATCTGGCGGCTGCGAATGGCGGTAACTGTGAATACACGGTTGCGGATCAAGTCATCACTACTGCGAATGGTGTCAAAGTTGTTGGTTACACCGATATGGTTGGTCGTTTACCGACTCAATCCTCTCAGCTGTACGCGACTAACCTTGTTAACTTACTGAAACTGCTTTGCAAAGAGAAAGACGGCAACATCAATATCGACTTTGAAGATGTTGTGCTGCGCGGTGTTACTGTGGTTAAAGAAGGCGAGGTGACTTGGCCAGCTCCACCCATTCAAGTTTCTGCTCAACCTCAGCAACAAGCGAAACCAAAAGCAGCGAAACCCGAGCCTAAAGTTGAAGAACCTGTTTCTCCAATTAAGAAAGCGGCGGGTATGGCGGTTGCTGTTGGTGCATTCGCTTGGATAGCTTCGGTTGCTCCTGCTGCATTCTTATCTCACTTTACCGTTTTTGTTCTCGCTTGTGTGGTGGGTTATTACGTAGTTTGGAATGTTAGCCATTCTCTTCATACACCTTTGATGTCTGTAACCAATGCGATTTCAGGGATTATTGTGGTAGGTGCGCTATTACAGATTGGACAAGGAAGCGGCGTCGTGACTTTCCTCTCTTTCATTGCCGTTTTAATTGCAAGTATCAATATCTTTGGTGGCTTTACTGTGACCAAACGTATGCTTGAAATGTTCCGTAAAGACTAAGGAGTAACAGATGTCTGAAGGATTAGTACAAGCAGCTTATATTGTTGCTGCTGTATTCTTTATTATGAGCTTGGCTGGATTATCGAAGCAGGAATCTGCACGTGCAGGTAACTATTACGGTATCACGGGTATGGCAATCGCGTTGATCGCGACGATCTTTGGCCCTCACTCAGCGGGTATTGTGTGGATCATCATCGCAATGGTGATCGGTGGTGGTATTGGTATCCACTACGCAAGAAAAGTAGAAATGACTGAAATGCCTGAGCTGGTGGCAATTCTGCACAGCTTCGTAGGTATGGCAGCGGTACTTGTGGGTTACAACAGCTACATCGATCCACCGGCGGCTGTGTCACTTAACCCTGCTGATATTCATGCAGAGCACGTGATCCACCTAGTAGAAGTGTTCCTTGGCGTGTTTATCGGTGCTGTGACGTTCACAGGTTCGATTGTTGCGTTTGGTAAGCTTCGCGGCGTTATCTCTTCGTCTGCACTGAACATTCCTCACAAGCACAAATGGAACCTAGCGGCTATCGTTGTTTCTACACTGCTTATGATCATGTTCGTGAAAGCAGACGGCAGCATGTTTGCACTGATGGTAATGACCCTTATCGCATTTGCATTCGGTTACCACCTAGTGGCATCGATTGGTGGTGCAGATATGCCAGTGGTTGTTTCTATGCTGAACTCGTACTCAGGTTGGGCAGCGGCGGCGGCAGGTTTCATGCTTGCGAACGACTTGCTTATCGTAACCGGTGCACTCGTTGGTTCGTCAGGTGCAATTCTGTCGTACATTATGTGTAAGGCGATGAACCGTTCGTTCATTAGTGTTATCGCTGGTGGCTTTGGCCAAGAAGTCACAGTATCTGATGGCGATGAAGAGCAGGGTGAACACCGTGAAACTTCAGCTGAAGATGTGGCTGACATGCTTAAGAACTCTAAGTCAGTAATCATCACACCGGGATACGGCATGGCAGTAGCTCAAGCTCAGTACCCAGTGCACGAAATCACTGAGAAGCTAAGAGCGCAGGGCGTAAATGTTCGATTTGGTATCCACCCAGTTGCAGGTAGGTTACCGGGTCACATGAACGTACTACTTGCTGAAGCAAAAGTACCTTACGATATCGTTCTTGAAATGGACGAAATCAACGATGACTTCGACGAGACAGATACTGTATTGGTTATTGGTGCAAACGACACCGTGAACCCTGCAGCATTAGAAGATCCAAACAGCCCGATCGCTGGCATGCCAGTTCTGGAAGTTTGGAACGCTCAAAACGTTATCGTGTTCAAACGTTCTATGAATACAGGTTACGCAGGTGTTCAAAACCCACTGTTCTTTAAAGAGAACACACAGATGTTGTTTGGCGATGCGAAACAGAGCTGTCTAGGGATTTTAGAGCACCTATAAGGCTTGTTCTAAAAACACCTGTAAACGAAGGAGCTCATATGAGCTCCTTTTTTTGAACAGCGGAAAGTGATTCTTTGATAATCATTCGCATATAATCGCAAAGTTCTCATCATGAAACATCCGCCCTTGGATTGACGTGTTATTAAATCAATGAACTAGTACGCATGCACGGCACCGCCGTATTATCATGGAATTAACCGCTGATAGTCGTCATTCTCACTGTTTTTCATGCGGTTAAAAATTTATCTTTGATAGCGAATGGTATATATTTGATTGATCTATATGAATTTGCGCTGGGTTGTGATCATCAAAAGAAAATTTACACTTCTTATCGCTACATTGTCAGTGTCAGTAAACGCGTTTGCTGACTCTTTGCCTGAGCGTATCGATAACTTTACCAAACTCTTTGATCATGAAACGGCAGTTGAATCTTATGACATTCGATTGCTTCAGGCTGATTATCCAACTCGCTTGATCATGCCGTCTTCAATGCTGCCACAAACGGCAGAGTATCCGTTAAAAGACATCCAACGCTTATACCAGTTATCAAAAACGTGTAGCGGAAAGTTACCGTTAAGCCCTTTGATCACAGAACCTTTGGTTTTTACTCGCGCGATGTGTAAAGGCACCAAGCTTTCAGACCGATGGTTTAGTCGTAGTGGTTTGATTCACCCAGGTGGAGGGTCTTACGCTGCTCGTTACGTTGAGAAATACCCAGAAAAGTTCGATTCTTTGAAGCGCTATATGCACATTCAAGAGCGACCAAACGCTGAACATGATGAATTGTTGTCTCGTTTGCAGCAGATGGATAACGAAGCTATTACTGCACTGTTAGCTGGCGCGAGCATGTTCGTTGAATTGGACGAAATGTGGGTAAAACGCGGCGACAGATATTACCTGTATAAAGAATCAGTCTGGAACGAAAACGCAACGCTTGCAGGGCTGTCGTTCAGTTTGTCTTCAGAAGGCAACAGCTGTTTTGTCCAACGCGGTAACGTCTGTTGGGAAATAGAAGATCATTCGGAGCTGCTACAAGTCGCCATGTTTATCTTGGTGATCGCCAACATCATGTTGGTGCTTGGTTGGGCCGTTTATCGTTGGAACAGTAAGAAACAAGAGATGAAGAGCCGTATGCTTGTTCTTCAAATTCTAACGCACGAATTAAGAACGCCGATTGCGAGTTTGTCATTGACGGTTGAAGGGTTCAGACGCGAATTCGAACACTTACCAGAATCGGTATATGGTGAGTTCCGTAGATTGTGCGAAGATACTCGTCGTTTAAGACAGTTAGCTGAAGCAAGTAAAGACTATTTACAGTCAGACAATCAACCACTCGCGACAGAGTGGGTGCCGAGTGTCGAAGAGTGGCTTCAGTACAAAGTTGAAGAAGATTTCGCGCCGGGAATTGAACTGCGTGTTAACAAAGATATTGCTGCAAAAGTAAACGTATATTGGTTAGGAACGTGTATCGATAACCTGATCAGAAACGCTGTTAAATACGGTGTCGCACCAGTGATACTAGAACTGAATACTTCTGACAAGAAGCTGACATTCAAAGTTATAGATAATGGAGACTTGTCCCGCAAAGATTGGGGGCAACTAAGAAAGCCATTCGTTAGTAAGAGTGGACTCGGTTTAGGTCTGACGATAGTGGAATCTATGGTCGGAAAAATGGGCGGTCACATGACGCTTATCGGCCCCCCAACAACATTTATTTTGGAGATACCTTGTGAAACAGACATTGCTTCTCGTTGAAGATGATAAAAATTTAGCTGACGGTTTATTAGTTAGCCTTGAGCAAGCTGGATATGAATGTTTGCATGCAGAACTGATCTCTGAAGTTGAAGGCTATTGGGAACAAGCGGATCTGGTTATCCTAGACCGTCAACTTCCTGATGGTGACTCAGTAGATTCACTTCCTGGTTGGAAGAAAAAGAAAGACATCCCTGTCATTTTGCTAACCGCATTAGTTACAGTAAAAGACAAAGTAGCGGGTTTAGATTCAGGCGCTAACGACTACCTAACTAAGCCGTTTGCAGAAGCAGAGCTGTTTGCTCGTATTCGTGCTCAACTTCGCTTACCAGATGCTGAAGAACAAGATGCATCAAAAGTCATCGCTCAAAACCTTGTTATCGATAAAGCAACTCGTGAAGTGTTTTTCAACGAACAAGAAGTAACGCTAACACGCACAGAGTTTGACTTACTATTGTTCTTGGCAAGCAACCTTGGTCGCGTTTTCACTCGTGACGAGCTGCTTGATCACGTATGGGGTTACAACCACTTCCCAACAACACGTACAGTAGACACACACGTTCTGCAACTTAGACAGAAATTGCCGGGTCTAGAAATCGAAACGCTACGTGGCGTTGGCTACAAGATGAAAGCGTAATGAAAAAAGCCTTACTTCCACTATTATTGCTGTCTGGCGTGTTCAATAACGCGCACGCTGCAGATTGGTTTAAGAACAGCGATGCTCTAACCCAAGTGCACAAGCATTTATTGGATAACGATTTGTCCCAGATGTTTGATTCATTAGTGGAAGTTTGGCAGATTAATGCTTCTCAGTCTCGAGAAGATCACCTCAATGAACTGTTTGACCAAGCGTTGAATAAAGATTGTGGTAAAACCCTCACCAAAAAGACATTACCGGATTGGGTCAGTTCGGTAGTCGTAAAAAGACACGTCATTCAAAGCCCGGGGCGAGATACATTCCGTGTTGCGATTGAGGTCGAATCTGATAACAATATTCAAGATATCACCTTTGAAAAATGGGTCGATAAAGTTGTTTCGTCTGATAGTGAATTCACCAAAGAGAACGAAGTCGTCAACAACGCCTCAGTCAATTTGTATCGTAAGCGCTATAACTTAGCGTCTCAGCTTGATTCTGGACTATATCGTTTAAACGTAAAAGGTGATGGCGGTAACTCTTGGAGCACTTGGGTTATTCTTGGTGAAGTTGCCATGCGTCAGCAAGTTCGCTGGGCATCTAAAGACACGTGGCGTATCGATAAGAAAGAACTGCTTAACCCTTATTGTCCACTTCCTAAACTTGAAGTTGGTTTGTACGATTATGTCGACGAACACTATGAACAGGTCTGGGGAAAGAGCTACGAATCTGATTACCCGATGAATCTTACGGGTGAAGATCTACCCAATGATCGCTACGTACTTGCCGTTTCAATGGTACATTCGCGTTGGCAAGGCGACATAGCGATAGAACAAGCACAAACTATCAGTAAAACTTATGATATTTCTAGCGAAGAAGAGTTAAAGTAATTTAAAATTGTGCCGTTAACTATGTAAGGGATCTAACAAAGATAAACGGCATGAAAAAAACTACTAAACTACTCGCAGCGTCAATTGCATTCGCCAGTCTTCCTCTTTCAGCAGCAAACTACGCCATTGAAGCGCGTGGTGATGCTATGGGTGGTGTTGGTGTTGTTTCTGCAAACTTCCTAACCGCTCCATTCTATAACCCAGCATTGGTTGCGATCTATCGTCGTAACGATGACATGGGCATGATTACACCAAGCTTTGGTGGTAGTTATAACGACCCTGATGACATGAAATCGAATATCGATAATGTTATCGACGCAACAAACACATCAGATTTAAATGCCGCCCTTGATAAGCTCGATGGCAATCAAGCGAACGTTGAACTCGGTGGTGTTGTCGCATTTGCTCTTCCAAACCAGTTTGTCGCGGCAAACCTTTTCGCAAAAGCCTACACAGAATCGTTTGCCACACCCGACGTTTATACCAGGGGTTCAGATACAGATAAGCTTGAATTATCTACGGTTGAAGCAGTTTCAATCGGTGTTACTGAAGTTGGTCTTTCTTTAGCAAAATACCAAACCTTTATGGGCCAACACATCTCATTTGGTGTCACACCTAAGATTCAACGTATTTACACGTACAACTACATCGCTTCGGTTAATGATTATGACTTGTCTGATGTCAGAGAAAATGGTGATGGTGAGACGGCATTTAACATGGATGCCGGCGCACTTTGGTTCTTCGGCCCATTTCGTGTAGGTGTTGCAGCAACGAACTTAATCTCTCGAGATATCGAAACGAAAGATACTTCAAAAACAATCACAAGCACTAGTGGTGCAACTCATCAAGTAGGTGGTAAATACACTTACCAACTTGAGCCGGTTTACACGGTTGGTGCAGGTATCGTGTCTGACTACTTTACGTTAAGTGTCGATTACGATTTGAATGAGACAGAAAAGTTCACGTCCTTTGATGATAACGAGCAGATGATTCGTGTGGGTACTGAAGTCGACTTGCTACGTCAGCTTAAGTTAAGGGGAGGGTACTACAAGAACTTGGCTTATTCGGATTCGGAAGGAACAGTCACCGCTGGTATTGGTTTGTCTCCCCTTAATTTATTCCAGTTAGATATCAGTGCTAACTACACGAATGAAAATGCGATGGGTGCTTCAATCAATTTCCTTGCTAGTTACTAACAGTCCTTATATAGTTCTGCTCCTAAACAAAGGAGCAGAGCATGCTAAACGACTTACCAACCCTTTCTCACGAAGAACAACAGAAAGCTGTTGAACGAATTCAAGAAATGATGACTCAGGGCATCAGCACAGCACAAGCTATCAAAATCGTTGCTGAGCAAATTCGTGAAGAAATGAGTAATAAAGAAGAGTAGGGCATCAGCCCTTCTTTTTTAACACCTTAATGCACTATAACTAAATATATTGCCCTCTAGTATATTATTTTGTACATACCAGCCCTTTAGTTACCCTAAATCTCGGCCTAACCAAAACCCTTAAATTTAGCTTATTCAGCAACTTACGTCAGAGTAATTCACTTTGAAGGCTTTTCTTGGTTTCCATTTGTAATTAAATTACAAGCAGACCTGAAAGTGAAACAACTACCACCCTAGGTGTCAGCATTTATGTCACTGTGCCTAAGTAGTTAAATATATGGCGTTTTTTCAGTCTGGTGAGGCTGTGACTTCTATTTTGAGTAGCATATGATCAGGAGAATGTGGGTAAATAGATGATTGGGCATTTGAACTAAGAACAGAGCTAAATAAGTAGTAACCGATTTGCTCAATACCGATAGCGGGATCGATTTAACTCGGCTTAACCCAATCTTAGTCGGTCAAATATGCTAATTTCAGAATAGATATTTATGAACATAGAGACGTAAAGAAGCTCTTTATAGGGGAGTGATCTGGGAGGATACAATCAACCTGAGAGTACTACTGTCGGGTTATTCAGGGTAAGAAGAGGGAGCTTAAAAGTGTGAGTCGATTGGAGTAGCTATGTCGAGTCAACAAAGCTTATTTATGACTTCGTTTAATCAGCTGTTGAGAATCTATTGGCTACTATACGAAGCAGTTAGCGACAGAGCATTAATTGAGTATTGTATAGCTTTAGCTGCAGTCTCACGAACCTTAATAAGACGTAACGACTTGGTTTCGTCCGTTGTCCTTGGCTTGGTAGAGCGCCTGAGCTGCCCGTTTAATAGCTGAACGAATTGATTCATTTTGTGTCAGTTGTGTAAATCCACCAGATGCAGTGATCGCAAGTTTAAATGGCCAATCGCTTTGCTCAAGCGCATCATAGAGATTAGTGATACTTTCGTTACACTGTAGCGTATTTTGATCGATGCAGACCAGTAGAAATTCTTCACCACCCCAACGGTACAATAAGTAGTGCTCACCGAGGTTCTCTGATGCTGTAG
This sequence comes from Vibrio sp. 14G-20, assembly GCF_026241515.1. Classification (GTDB taxonomy): domain Bacteria; phylum Pseudomonadota; class Gammaproteobacteria; order Enterobacterales; family Vibrionaceae; genus Vibrio. Next base: position 213,020 of record NZ_JAPHPW010000002.1, on the reverse strand, counting down.
CGACAAACTGAATCAGAACCTGATCACCCACTTCATGGCCGTATTGGTCGTTTACTTGCTTGAAATGGTCTAGGTCGAATAGAGCGATATGAATCGATTTACCTTGTTGCGCAAGACGTTCAAAATCATAGAAGGTATCCAACGCTTCTGTTCGGTTTCTGCAACCAGTTAAAGGGTCGGTTGTTGCCTTTACCTTTAACTCTTCGATCTCTTGGGTTAACAAATGTCTGTGTTCTGCAGCAACGTTTTTCGCTCGCTTGGCGATGTATAAAGCACAAGATCGCGTACATCACCCATAATCCGATCAACAGCTTTCCTAGCACAACACGGTCCATCGTCTTGCCGTGGAATACAATGCTTTTTACAGTGAGCTTATGGTGACCGTCAAGCGTGCTAGCGCCAAGTCCAAGCTCAACAGAAACGGCATTGGTAATATCCACCGCGCTATTAGTAATAGGGTGGTTGTAATAATCAATCCACCAAAGCGGAACATTGAAGTAATCTAAGTTGATGTTGCCTATATCGGATAATGAGAAATCTAAGCGATTGAACTTGTTGGACATCGCGTCGCCTGAACGCTGTAGTTCTCATCGTAGTTCCGAATGTAGAAGCGAAATCTTGGATTCTCTTGGCCTTGGTAATCCATGTTGATAGTGACTGAATCATAGGTAGAGAGATCGAGCCCTTTACCTTCTGTCGATATTACGAATTCAATCTCACAGAATGGAGCGTTATAGTTCGTTTAAAGTCACACTGTAACTCAATTCCATCTTTCGACTTGTGTAGTGAACCTATCGTGCCGCCATCATGGTCTCTGTCAGTGTTAACAAGGGTCGGGTATCTGTCTGGTGTGATGATGTAGTTCTTATCCATAATAGTACGAAAAGAGATCAGTGACTGCCAGGCATAAAACAGAAAGGAATATGTTGAGTTGTCTGAAAGCTTTATCGCTCATAATATTAATCAGTACGTGTGACTGTTTGATTATGCGCGATGCCTTATTCTGGCGCAACCAAAGATTACTTTTGAATTGCGGTGTGGTGGAATCGTAGCATCCAAAAACGAACAAACAGCCGACTTTTATACAGGAAACAGATTTATTAAATTCATAATAAATCAAAGCGCCCTCGTATTTTGTTATTTTTGTTTAATATTCAATCAATAAGTGCGGTTTTTACGGGGAGAATATTTAACTGTATAAATATGCAGTTAAATAGAAAGTGCATGTTTTGTTGCGTACAGAGCTAAGAGAGCGGTTATGTAGTCCAATTTGCCCCACAATATTTATAATTCTCGAGTACACTTTCGTTGCAGTGTCACTTTTATACATAAACTCAAGCAGAGGACTATTTCTCAGAACGGCACGGAATTTCTACGCGGTGTGAATAACATTACAAATCGATTGGCGCATAAGCTTGGCACTCCAATAACTTTTGATGAGGCATTTAAACTGGCAGGATTAGCCGCTGTTGGAGTTATCGATTTTTCTAACAGCACAATTTATTTGGATAAATCGAGGTCCTTTCATGAATATGGTATTGAAGGTGTAATCCAAGAAGTTTTTCAAAATGCAGCTCAAGATATATTGTACTTGCTGGATGATGAGAGTTTTCTCGAGAATTTTGTAAGCGTACGAAATTCCTAACGAGTCTGAATTGGCAGGTAACTCAAAACAGAATTCAGCGTGTGGAGTTGATTAAAAACACGCTCGTGTGTGAAATCTGAAGCGAAACGAACAGCGATACACACAAGATTGACATACAGTACCTTGAATCATTGGTGTAAACAGAAATAGTGGTAAGTTTGATCAGAAGAACAAAAGTTCTCGTTATTAAAGTTGCTGTCTAGAATGATGTAGCCATTGGCCACGTCAACGCTTGTAAACGGACAAACAAGACCCATAAAACCCATGACATGAAAGACTTATTCAAGCGTTGTGTGCAAAATCCGCAAGAACTAAGGTGCTGAATAATCTCAGATTTCAATGTCCGTCACTGCGTATTATGTACGTTATGTTAAATTGGTTTTGGTGTTTATAAGGCAGGTATCTTTGCGTGATGCCCTGCCTTTAATCAGTGTCGATATTCTCTGATTTATACTGTGTATTTAACCATAATGGTTATTTACCATAAAATACCTAATATCCAGTGATAATAATCTTCGATTTTAACCCTGGTATTAGTTAGAGATTAACCGCCAGCGAATTTAACTTTGTAGCCTTTCTTTTCAAGATGCGCTTTGATCTTGTCGCGCGCGTCGCCTTGAATTTCGATGTTGCCATCTTTTGCTGAGCCACCACAGCCGCAAACTTTCTTAAGTTCTGCTGCCATGAGTTTTAATGGTGCGTCATCTAGGTCTAAGCCAGTAACGACAGAAACGCCTTTGCCTTTACGGCCTTTGGTTTCTTTTTGGATTCGAACAATCCCATCGCCTTTAGGACGTTGGACTTTCTCTTCTTCAGGCTTAATACGACCTGTTTCTGTTGAATATACTAGGCTCATAATTTACTTCTTTTGTTGCTCTGCTTTTTGTTTTGCGAGTAAGTAAGCTTCTATATGACGTTGGATAGCAATCTTGCCGCCTTTAATTAGGCGACCGTTAAACATGCAATACCACGCATTAGGCTCACCGGTGTCATTCTTGATTTGGTAGCCGTTGAAGTTTTCCGTCGAACCACCAGTTCCTCTCGACTTATTTAACGCAGTGAACTCTTTTGGATCAATAATAGATGCGGTTTCAATCCACCAATCAATACTCTTCTTAACGGCAGCTAGGTTGCCTTGAATAACATTATTTTTTAACTTCGCACGCCAAACCGTGTTAGTGGCATCCGTCGATTGAAGATGGATGCTTCGGTAAATTGAATTAGCCATATCTATTGATCATCTTTTTGTTTTCGCTGCATTAATCATAAGTATACTTATAATGATATCAAGCATAATATGGTAAAAACACCTATCGAGGTACGGTAATTTGAGAAAAAAAGTCCCTATTTTAACCGACCCTGTGATAATTAATTCATTTGTTGAAAAATTAAACAAGCACGTGACAATTGAAATTATAGACGAGTTGACAGGTTATCAATATTCTCATAATTCACTATTGGGCATTTACAGTGACTGGAATCGCTATCATGCGTTCTGTACTAGACATCGTATTAGTACACTTCCCGCATCTATAACCGCTGTTCGTCGTTTTCTTGAAACTGAGTCTAACGCTAGAAAATACGCATCCCTAAAACGTTACACTGCAACGCTTAGCATGTTGCACACTGTGCTCGGCTTTGCTAACCCGATTAAGCATAGGCAAGTTCGTTTTACCCTGCTCCACTTACAATCTCAAATGGCCGGTGACGCCAAACAAACCAATGCTATGACATCTGTGCATCTCACTGATTTAAATACGTTACTCTCCCATGAGAAAGCAAACTTGAAAGAGATCAGAGACATCGCTATTTATAATGTGATGTTCGAGTGTGCTTTAAAGCGCTCAGAACTTAAGGCGTTATCGATGAGTGATGTTGAGTACGTCGAAGATCATTATAAAGTAACAGTCAAAGATTCTGCTTATCAGTTGTCACAAATAGCCAGTATTGCACTTCAACGTTGGCTTTCGTTTGCTGGTATACAAGATGAGTTGGCGGTATTTCGAGCGATAGACAAGCATGAGAATATTGGTTTGCAGACTTTAGATGATTCGTCCATTTACCGGATATTGAGAAGAGCTAGCGACTTACTGCAACTTCCAGAAAACCATCATTTCTCTGGAAATTCGATTCGTGTTGGTGCAGCGCAAGAGTTGTCTAAACAAGGTTTTAAGGTAAGAGAGATTCAGGACTTTGGTCGTTGGCTCAGCCCTGCAATGCCTGCCCAATATGTTGGTTTCACTGGAACGGCTGAGAGTGAGAAGCTGAAGTTTAAGGCGCTAATACCTTGGCAATAAGCGCTTCGTAGATTACTTGGATATTGTTATTTGGATATAAGTTGCGGCTCAAACGATAGATTTTTAAAAACAGCTGGCTTTAAAAACAACAAGTGCCTTGGCGAAAGCTCGAGGCACTTGTTGGTTCAGCTCTAAGTGAACGAAAACGAGTTAGAAACCTAAGAAAGGCTCGTTCTCACGCAGTTCTCTAAGAACTGGTTGAACTTAGGGCCATCATGTTCCACCATTTTAGGGAACATAGAAATTGGCGTCATACCTGGGAAGGTGTTTACTTCGTTTAGGTAGATCTCGTTGTCTTGTGTTAAGAAGAAATCGATACGAGATAAGTGGCGGAGCTTCATTTGTGTAAAAACTTTACGTGCGCTGTCTGCGATCAACTCGCGTTGCTCGTCAGTTAGATTATTTGCTTCAACTTCAGTGATTGAATGACTGTCTGCGCTGTACTTCTCTTCGTAAGAGTAAAATGCGCCATTCGGTGCAATCACCTCACCCGGCTTGCTGATATGTAGCTCACCATCGATTTCATAAGCAGCAACTTCTAGCTCTCTAGGCACCACTGATTTCTCAACCAATACTTGGTCCGAGAAAGTGAACGCTTTGTTGATAGCCTCACTTAAATCTTCTACTTGGTTAACTTGGTAACAACCTACAGAAGAGCCTTGGCGAGCAGCTTTCACGAACACTTTACCCCATTTTTCAAATGCTTGAGTTGCTTGCAAGTGAGATTGGTCATTATTGTCTGATAAGAACAGATAAGGCGTATTTGGAATACCAAGCGCGTCGTACCAAAGCTTTGACGTGATTTTATTAAAGCTGTTATTACTTGCTTCTGAACCACAACCTAGGTACGGAATCTTAGCCATTTCAAACAGTGATTGAATGTCACCAGTTTCACCCGGGAAACCGTGGATACAAGGAACAATGAAATCGACTTTAGATGTTAAATTTTCACCACGTAAGGTTTGATCATTCATATCAAGATAAACCAATTCACCTGAATCAAGACACCAGCCTTCGTTTTTAATTTCAACTCTTACAACGTTGAAATCTGCAACGCTATTGAGTTGTTCAAAAAGGTAATTGGCTGAAACTAAAGACACTTCATGTTCTGAAGATCCACCGCCGCAAAGTAGAAGGATGTTTGTGGTGTTCATGGGTAAATTCGGTCCTTGAAACTAGGAATACTGACTTCAATGATAAACAAAAGTCGAGATAGGTACAGCGTTTTGATTGTCAAAATTGCGTTCGAAAGATCAAGCGATTAACTATTAAACAAAATAGCGAGTTTTAAAACAAAAGAAGGAGCATTTGCTCCCTCTTACTGAATTAAAACTTAGTTTAACTTGTTAAGCGTTGGGTATTCCGAGTTCTTGATGTCATCAATGCTCTTAACGAACGGCTTCAAGTTTTGGAAAGTGGTTGGCAGCGTAGAGATTGCTTTTTTAGCTTCTAAGCGCGTTGCGTAGTCTCCGTAAAGTACGGTGAACCACTTAGTGCCATTAACCATTTTGTAGTTTTCCCAAACTGGTTGAGAAGTCGTAGGTAGCATTTTCACGAAAGAATCGACTTTACTTTGGCTGCCCACAGCAACAACTTGAACCGTGTAACCAAATCGCTGGTTCATGTCTTGTTGTTTCTGAGTTGGGCCTGTCACTGTCGCAACTGGCTTAGTTCTCGTTGTTTGAGTCACTTTTTGTTCAACAGACTCTGTCTTAACAACGTTAACAACATTTTCTTCAACAACGCTTGTTTGCTGAGATTGAGATACAACTGGAGCTTCAACTTTGGCCGTTTTGTACTCTTCTTGATAACTATCTGAAGTGACATTGGTAACGTAGTCGTCAGATACACATGCAGCCAAGAGCAGTGGCAAAGTCACAATCGCAAATTTTTTCATGGAAAGCTCAATATCCTTAATAATAATTACTATAAATCATGCCGATACGTCGGTTTAGAATCAAGTTCACTTTGAGATTATACACTATTAGCGGGTGACCTATTTCACAAACTTTATGCAGTGTTTGCTTATTCATCTGAATTCGGTGAATTTGCCATCAACCCGCAAGCGAAAAGTAAGTTACGATGAACTTACGTGCATTGCTAGGATATGTCTATGAATCATCTTGATCCTCTACTTAAACCCCGTTCAATCGCTGTTGTTGGTGCTTCTCAACGAGAAACGCGCGCAGGATATATTGTTATGAACAATTTGTTGCATGGGGATTTTAAAGGTGCGGTGATGCCGGTTACGCCGAAATATGATTCGGTGGCAGGCGTACTCTCTTACAAGAACATTTTGTCGTTACCGATTGTTCCTGATCTCGCAATCTTGTGTACCAATGCGACACGCAATGTAACCATTTTCGAAGAGCTGGCTGAGAAAGGTATAGCCTCTGTGATTGTGCTTTCTTCCGACATGCAGCAAGAAAGCGATAATGGTGAGACGTATGATGAACGATGCCTAGCGATTGCCAAAAAGCACAACATTCGAATGTTGGGTTCAAATAGTTTGGGGGTAATTGTCCCTTGGTTAAATTTGAACGCCTCATTCTCTCCTGTGACAGCATTACCCGGTAAGATCGCCTTTGTTTCTCAGTCGGCAGCTGTGTGTACCACGATTCTCGATTGGGCTAATGACAAGGAGATCGGTTTCTCTGCGTTTATCTCTATAGGTAATGGTAGCGATATCGAATTCTCGGAGTTATTGGATTATCTTAGTACCGACTCTCACACCGAAGCGATATTGCTTTATGTAGACAGTATTACTGATGCGAGGCGCTTTATTTCTGCAGCGCGTGCGGCATCGCGCAATCGACGAATTTTGGTGTTGAAAGGCGGACGAACCGCGAAAGGCAGAGCTGCTGCAATAGCACACACTGGCGGTGCCGACACATTAGATATTATTTACGACTCTGCAATTCGACGCAGCGGCATGCTACGAGTTAAGAACTTACATGAACTGTTTGCTGCGGTAGAAACACTGACTCATTCAGTCCCCTTGCGTGGCGAGCGTTTAGCTATTGTTACCAACGGTGGCGGCCCTGCGATTATGGCGGTGGATACCCTATTTGACCGTGGTGGTAAGCTCGCAGAGTTTTCAGAAGAGACACTTGATAAATTGAATAAGGTGTTGCCATTGAGTTGGTCTCATAACAACCCTATCGATATTGTTGGTGATGCCGGTGATCAGCGTTATATCGACACCATAAACATTTTACTCGATGGCGATGAAGCGGATGCAATTCTTATCATGCATAGTCCGTCAGCGATAGCGCATTCCGCTAAAACGGCTGAGCGAATTATTGAAGCCATTAAAAAGCACCCTCGCCACAAGCGATTTAACATCCTGACGAATTGGTCTGGTGAGTTAACAGCAAGGCCTGCGCGAAAGCTGTTTACCGAAGCGGGTTTCCCAACTTATCGCACCCCTGAAAGTTCAGTGGTCGCGTTCATGCACTTAGTCGAGTACAGACGTAACCAACGTCAGTTAATGGAAACGCCGACTACGGCAGAAAAAGTACACATTGAAGATCTAGCAGATGCAAAAAATTGGATAGAACGTCAACTACTGGATAAAGATACAGTTAGCCTTGATACTCACCAAAATAGCCAGTTTTTTAAGAGCTTCAATCTCGATGTACTGCCGACTTGGATTGCTTCTGACCCAAGCGAAGCGGTACACATAGCCGAAACGATTGGTTATCCCGTCGCAGTAAAATTACGTTCGCCGGATATTGCACACAAGTCGGACGTACAAGGCGTTATGCTGAATTTACGAAACAGCAGTGAAGTGGCCAATGCTGCTCAAGCAATTCTCGATCGCTCTCAATTATCTTTCCCTACAGCGCACATCCATGGCTTGTTAATTCAAGGTATGGCGAAGTTGGCGGGCGGCCAAGAGTTGCGTATTAAGGTCACAACAGACGAAACCTTTGGCCCCATCATTTTACTTGGACAAGGTGGTTCGGAGTGGGATGAATCGATAGATGCTGCCGCTGCTTTCCCACCGCTCAACATGACACTGGCGCGTTACTTGATTATTCGAGCGATAAAAAGTGGCAAGATTCGCCTTCAAAAGCTCCCTAATCCTATTGATATAGAAGGTCTTTCTGAACTATTGGTACGTATATCACAGATGGTCGTCGATTGCCCTGAAATACATGACCTAGATATCCATCCAGTACTGGCCAACGGAGACAAGTTCACAATATTAGATGCCGATATCATATTGAAAGCTTACGAAGGGGATCCACAAGAAAGGTTGGCGATTCGCCCTTATCCCGTAGAGCTTGAGGAACGTATCCAGCTAAAAGACGGAACCGAAGTGCTGTTACGCCCTATTCTACCCGAAGATGAACCGCTTCATGCAGACTTCATTAATCGTGTATCTAAGGAAGATCTCTATAAACGTTTCTTTAGTGATGTAGGTGAATTCAATCATGAGGCGTTGGCGAATTTCACTCAGATTGATTTCGATAGAGAAATTGCTTTTGTGGTAGTTCGCGAGGAACAAGGCGTTCCAGCGATCATCGGTGTGTCTCGTGCACTGATTAACCCAGAAAACACAGATGCAGAGTTTGCGATACTGATACGCTCTGATCTAAAAGGTGTCGGATTAGGTCGTATTCTATTGACTAAGGTTATCGACTATTGCCGGGCGAAGCAGACCAATCAGATGTCGGGTATGACAATGCCAACCAATAGAGGGATGCTGACACTAGCTCAAAAGCTCGGTTTTAAGCTAGATATCAGTTTTGAAGATGGCACGGCAGATATGGTTCTGCCGCTACTTGAGTGACCATGTCTTTTTTAGGTGTTGAATGCACCAAGATTTGGCGTCGCCCATTTTGTTGCGTCGCCAAGCCATCACTATATCGATAGGTTGCGGTTCTGTTCCCGAAATCTGCTGTAGAACGCCAGATTCGATCAGTGGTTTAGCGATAGCACTCGGCAAAGTGCCAATCCCTAACCCCGTCGTTAGAGCTTCTACTTTTGCGGGGAAGCTCGTTACTGTTAAGCGCGGTTGTTTCTCTAGAATATTGATACTTAATGCCGGTTGGTCACGGGCAGTATCCGCAATTGCGATCACCCTGTAACTTTCTCTCGCCTTTTGATCGAATTCACCAGAACGTTTATGAACATAGTGGTTTGCCGCCGCGACCCATACCATTTCTATTTTACCAATCACGTCACTTTTAATATCGTTTGGAATTGTATCGAGCTTAGGGCATACCAATAAATCGGCACGACCATCTGTGAGAGATTCCCAACAACCAGCTAGGATCTCTTCTTGTAAACGAACACGTGTCTTACTAATTTTGCCTAGTTCATCAACAAGTGGAAAGAAGTTGGCAATTGGGATGATGCCATCGAAGGCGATGGTCAAATCAAGCTCCCAACCATTGGCTAGAATACTCGCATCATTAACGAGTTGTTCAGTGGCACCAAGAATGATCCTACCTTGCTCTAATATTAACTGCCCCGCCTCTGTGAAATTTGCACGGTGGCCTGAGCGGTCGAAAATCATGATATCCAAGTCTTGTTCTAACTTCTGGATTTGATAACTCAATGAAGAAGGTGCTCGGTCCATTTCATTCGCTGCGGCCGCAAAACTCCCACGGCGATCGATGGCATCCAGTATATGTAGTGCTTCAAGTGTTATTGGGCTATGCATCAGTATCCAACTTTATAAATGAGAGGTTAATCACAAAAATTGAAGTATTCACCAGCTAAATGGAACGTTTAAAGCTTTTAAAATACAACGAGTTATACGGTTAAAACAGGTTTAGACTGACGAAATTGAAAATAAATTCAAATGCAAATAATAGTAATTATCATTTAGATCCAATATTATCTTTCGCAAATCAAGATAATACTATGGAATTAAGGTAACTATCAGATGTATAAGCAATCCCTACTCTCTGCTTCAATCGTTTTAGCGCTTTCATCAACCTCAGCCTTTGCTGAAGATTATGCCCTATTTGACGAGGTTGTTGTATCTTCGACTCGTACTAATCAACAACTTGAAGATGTTGCTGCGTCGGTAACTGTGATTAACGATAAAGATATCGAAAAGAACATGGTAACGGATGTAGAAGACTTATTTAAGTACACGCCAGGGGTCACGGTAACTACGAATTCTCGTCAAGGGATTCAAGGTATTAATATTCGAGGCATGGAAGGTAATCGAGTTAAGGTTATCGTTGATGGCGTCTCACAAACTAGCCAGTTCACTCCAAGCGGTACTCAGTCATATAACTTTATCAACTCTTCACGTGTTGATGTTGATACGGATATGTTGAAGTCTGTAGAAATTGTTAAGGGTGCGGCCTCTTCTTTATACGGTTCAGATGCAATTGGTGGTATCGCTGCATTCGAAACAAAAGATCCAAGTGACTTCTTGAAAGGTAGAGATTTCGGTGGCCATGCCAAATTCAACTACTCTTCTTCTGATAATACATTTAGTGAGTCTGTTGCCTTAGCTAATCGTATCGGCGATCTTGAAACTCTAGTTGCTTATACTCGCAGAGATGGTGAACAAATTGACAACTTCGGTACGCCTGACGAGCAAGAAACTCAGAACAATAATTTGTTGGTTAAGCTTCAATATCAATTGAACGAACAACACCGTTTAGAGTTTTCCGGTAACTTCATTGAGAATTCTGGTGATACCGATTTAAATAGTGCAAGTTACACCGACTACACTGGCGAAGACTCAACTAGCCAACAGCAAATTGGTATCAAACATATTTGGGATGCCAACCTAGCGTTTGCTGATCGCGTTACTTGGCAGGCTGATTGGTTGAGTAAAGAAGAAAACGGTATAACGAATCGTACATCTAACGGCGGCAGCATATTCTTACCACCTGCAGGTAATGTTCAGAAAAAAGATTATATTTACGAAGATGAAGGTTATCAGTTTGACGTGCAATTCGATAAGTTCTTCATGACGGGTAACGTAGAAAACTACTTTATTTATGGCGCTTCATACTCTGACAAAGATATTAAAAACGTTAATAATGAATATAACTCTATCAATGCAGACCAAGTTATTTTCTATATCCCTGCCGCATCTGAAACAAAATATGGATTCTTTGCTCAGAATGAAATGACGATCGGAAATTGGATGATTACTCCGGGCGTTCGCTTTGATGGTTTTGAAACAGATCCAGGTGATACAAGCCAAAACCCAAGTGGTAACCCTGCAGAAGACTATGCTAAATACTCTGATTCAGCGGTAACGGGACGTTTGGGTACAACATATACTCTAAATGATGAGAATAAGATCTTCGGTCAAATCAGCCAAGGCTTTAGAGCACCAGATTTCCAAGAACTTTATTATTCATTTGGTAACCCAGCGCACGGCTACGTAAATGCTCCTAACCCAGATTTAGAAGCGGAAGAAAGTATTTCATACGAGCTTGGCTGGCGCCACAACACTAATCACTCATCAAGTGAAATCGCTATCTTCTACAGCGACTATGATAACTTTATTGATACTCAACCTGTTAGTGGTTCTGGCTCTCCTATGGATCCGACAGTCTATAAGAATATCAACATTGATGAAGCTGTCATCAAAGGTATTGAAGCTTCAAACACGTTATCTTGGAATCGCTTCATGCCAGTACAAGGTGTGAGTACTCGTGTTGCAGCTACGTACACGGAAGGCGAAGACGGTGAAGGTAACCCTCTTAACAGCGTGAACCCTTGGAACGCTGTAGTTGGATTTAACTATGATGCTCCTTCAGCATTATGGGGTACATCACTTAACATCAGTTATACTGCTGGTAAGAAGTCTAGTGATATCAATAGTGTTGGTTTATCTGATGAAATTTTACCAACTGATTCAGCAACAGTGGTCGATCTAACCGCATACTACTTGCCAATGAAGGACCTTACACTTAGAGCTGGTCTTTTCAACGTTACGGATGAAGAGTACTACTCGTGGAATGACGTTCGCGGTTTCTCACAAGAAGATAAAGATTACACGCAAGCTGGTCGTAACTGGTCTGTGACTGCTAAATACGAATTCTAATTCGTTAAAAACCTGAATTGCAGAGACTAAAAAGCCAGCTAAATGCTGGCTTTTTTTATTTCACTAAAAATTGTATAAAAAAGGAATAAGTGAAATTACGTCTTACTTCTCTGCCATTTCTTTCTTAACCATTACTGCAGCAGCAATGATGAAAGTGATGATTAGGCCTAGTTCCATGATTAACTCCAAAGAAAATTAACATTAAACATATAATTCGCGAGCATAATAACACAACCGATACGGAATGATACTTTTTAACCACCAATTTACTTTTTATTCGATTAAGATCAAAAAAGATGCCCTAAAGCATCTTTTTGTAAGTTAATCATTCATGAAATAACTATATCAACCAGGGAAACCATCAGGGTTCGTTGACTGCCAGCGCCATGTATCTTCAGTCATTTCAGTCAGTGTACGTGTCGCATTCCAACCAAGTTCTTTCTGAGCTTTAGCAGGATCTGCCCAACATTCAGCGATGTCACCCGGACGACGCTCGACTAGCTTATAAGGGATATCTTTACCGCTCGCTTTCTCAAACGCTTTAACCATATCCAATACACTTGAACCGTTACCAGTGCCAAGGTTATAGATATGAAGACCGTCTTTACGCCCTACTTTCTCAAGCGCTGCGATGTGGCCATCAGACAGATCCATTACGTGGATATAATCACGAACGCCTGTGCCGTCTTTTGTTGGATAATCGCTGCCAAATACAGAAAGAAATTCACGGCGACCTACTGCTACTTGAGATACAAATGGCATTAGGTTATTTGGTATACCTTGTGGGTCTTCACCCAGCTCACCGCTTGGATGAGAGCCTACAGGGTTAAAGTAACGAAGTAGTGTGATGCTCCAATCTGGATTGGCTTTTTGGAAATCGGTTAAGCACTCTTCAACCATTAGCTTACTACGACCATATGGGTTGGTTGCGCTTGTTGGGAAGTCTTCGGTAATTGGCACACTCGCAGGATCGCCGTATACCGTCGCTGAAGAGCTAAATACTAATGTTTTTACACCAGCATCACGCATTGCATCAACAAGAACTAAAGTACCGTTTACGTTGTTGTCGTAGTATTCAAGAGGCTTTTCCACAGATTCTCCGACGGCTTTCAGACCAGCAAAGTGGATAACCGCTTCGATGTTGTGTTGCTTCATGGTTTCAGTCAAAAGCGCTTTATCACGAACGTCACCCTCAATGAAGTTGGGGCGAACGCCGGATACTTTTTCGATACGTTCTAGAACGCTTGGCTTGCTGTTGTACAAGCTATCAAAAAGTACAGGTTTCATACCTGCGTTGATCATCTGGATACTTGTATGGCTACCAATGTAACCCATGCCACCTGTAACTAAAACATTCATGCTTAGCAGACCTTTAAATTAAAATTATTCAACCTATCACTTATGATACAACAACTTAGGGTTGGCTCACAAACACTGGAGCCTATTTACCCTTACGAGAGAACACAAACTGACCTTTTCCTTTGCGTTTCGCTTGGTACATCGCTTCATCAGCAACTTTTAAAATCACGTCAATATCTCGCTCTGGGCCATCAACTAAATGGATACCTAAACTCGCTCCAACATGAAGTAAACGTTGTTTATAATTCACTTCTTGCCCAATCAGACCCAGCAATCGCTCGGCTAACTTAGCTAACAAGACTTTGTTTGTCTGTTTAATAATAAGAACAAATTCATCACCCGACAAACGTGCAACCAAATCTCCCGCTCTTACCTGAGATAACAACCGGTTTGACACTTGTTTAAGGATTTCGTCACCTGCATCGTGCCCATAGTTGTCATTCACTTCTTTGAAGCCATCCAAATCCAAATAGATAACCGCAAAGTGCTGATTAGAATAGTGGCTCGATGTGACAATATCATCTATGACCTTATACAGCTGCGCTCTATTTGCTAGCCCGGTTAATGCATCGTGATGAGCTAAGTGTTCGAGTCTTTCCATCTCTTTGACGTTTGATAAATCAGACAGCGTTAATACCATATCAAACTCGTCTTTCTCACTGTCTGAGGCAACTCGATTCACTTTGACAAACATAGGAATTAACGTGCCGGACGCGCTCTTCTCCCAAACTTCGCCTTGCCATTGCCCATAGTTGTCTAACGAATTGCGAATTGTCGGCAGAAGTGATGAAAATTGTTGCCAAGAAAATACTTCAAATGGTGTTTTGCCCACCAGCAGATCGGCGTGATAACCGAGAAGTTGTGTGATAGCTGGGTTAACCATAGTTATCACATTGGACGAGTTCAGCACGATTAAACCGTCTTTACTGTTTTCGAAAACACCCGCTGCAATACGCTGACGACTCATGGCCGTTTCTATGTCTGTGACATCTTGGATTGCATAAAGAATACGACCATGTTTTGTCAAAGAACGGCTGCTCACACGAAGCCAGCGTTTTGATTGAAAGAGATCGGTGGTTTCCAGTAATTCGTCATTGAGTTCAATATTGGCATCAATAACATCTTGTAAGAAACTCGTTTGCTTGGTTGCGATCAACTCTTGGATTAACAAATTCTCAAGAAAGGCTTCTGAGCATTTAAAAATATCCCGAGTAGCTGCGTTCGCATGAACGATGAGCCCTTTTTCATCCACCACCAACAACGAGTGCTGAACGGTTTCAATGACCTCATTTGCAAACGATTTTTCTTCTTGTAACTTGTCCAACGTAAAATTGATTTGGTTGTCGCGATGTTGAAGTCTATCGAGCATGGTATTGAAAGCTCGAACCAGATCACCGATTTCATCCCGGTTCGTTGCGACCAATTTAGGCTGTTTGGAACGACGTTCAACAAAGGCTTGCATCGCCTCATTGAGGTTAAACATCGGTTCGATAATCAAGCGTTGGACCATTTTGACTAGCACTGCGCCTAAGATCACCAGAAACAACAGGTAGACGGCCGCAACCTTGAAAATAGTCGTTGAGATCGAATGAAACGCTTCTTTCGATATTGTGACTCTTAAATTCGCGATCACAACGCCATCCAGCTTCACAGGAACGAGTAAAAAGATGAAATGCTCAGAGATGGCAAATTGATGCGCCGCAATATCGTCTAATTCATCTGCGTTTGGCCTTGGAACCAGAGTGTTACTCACCTGATAGCTAGCAAAAAGCTGTTCGTTAATGTCATAGAGTTTCACTCTAACAATATCTTTATCTGCAACGAATGCTGACAAGATTTCCTGAGCCGATGACTTGTCTTCGAATAGGATTGCGGCTTGTAGGTTATAAGCAACACCTTGTGCTAGCACTTTAACACGCTGAATCAGGCTCTCTTTTTCTCTTTCAAACGTGACAGTGTAATTTATTGATTGAATCGTAACAAAAGTGACTACGATGAAGATGATAATGGGTAATACCATCTTGTTTTTAATCGATATGTTATTAATGAAAGGCAACATTATTGGCCCTCCACTATAGCGATTCGTAACAGGTTTGCGCCAATGACGTAGTCACCGCGCCTAGCGTTATCTAGGTTGATCTTAGCTTTGAGCTTATTATCGATGTTCGTTAGCTCAATGACTCCACCTAGGTCTGTAAAATTAGGGATGTCACTGATTGTCACAGTGTGTGGGGAGTGCTCTTGGCTACGAAATTGATCATTTTCATGATCAGATAAATATGTAATATCACACTTAGAAGTATTCGACTGTTGAACTTGGATTACGAGTGAACGAATAGATTTCCCCTCTGTAATTGACGTTAACACTTGGCTTACCTTTTTATCGCCAATCACACAAAAGTTCACAGTGTTCATTGAACTTTCATCGTCCCAACGAATAAAATTCGCAATTCTAAAAAGGTACATCGCTTTAATTTCATAAGGCTTGATGCTAGCCGCTGAGGTATTCAAAGGCACAATAAGCATAATTAAAGCGGCAAAACCTAGTTTAGATAAGCTGAGCTTAACGCGGTGCTTAAGCCATTTAGAATTCATTAGAGACCCTCATATACACCAACGACGGAATGTCAGTGAGTTTTTGTGTCACTTTCCAAACCGTTACCATTTCGACACCTAACATAGACAATTCTCCAAGGCCCATCGACATGAACTGGTCTAGAGATTTTTCTTGAGCAGAGACAAAAACAGGTGTCGTTAATGCTAGTCCTAAGCAAACCTGGCGGGATATCATGTGCTCACCTAATATACAGATAGATATTAATCCTTTAATCAATAGTTCAACTATATATGAAATGCCATACTGGTAAATCTACGGTGTCGAAAGTTTGAGTTAGGTCACTGTTTATTTATGGTATTTATAAGACCGTCATTACTTACCTCAACGTAAAGGATTAGCACCACGTGACAACGAAGATTTTGCTTAATTGCGACATGGGAGAAAGTTTCGGCAATTGGAAGATGGGCGATGACGAGTCGGTCATGGAATGGGTCGATATGGCAAACATCGCTTGTGGCTTTCACGCGTCTGACCCGCACGTTATGTCCAAGACGATAAAACTGGCACAGCATTATCACACCCAAATTGGTGCCCATCCCGGTTATCAAGATCTCGTTGGGTTTGGTCGCCGTTCTATTCCACATACCATGGACGAGATCAGTGAACTGGTGTGCTATCAAGTCGGTGCATTACAAGCCCTTTGCCGCTATCACCACACCTCTGTTGGCTATGTGAAACCTCATGGCGCCCTTTACAACGATATGATGGCGAACATTGATGTGTTTAATGCAGTAGCCCAAGCCGTCGCTGAATTTAACATCCCCTTGATGATTCTCTCTTCATCAGACAATCAACAGTATTTGGATATTGCAGACGATCATGATTTGCCTCTCTTGTTTGAAGCGTTTGCCGACCGTGCCTATTTGAACAACGGACATTTAGCACCACGTACTCAAAAAGGCTCGGTTTACGTCAATCAAGACGATATCTATAACCAAGTCATGCAAATCATTAACTATGGCTCGGTTACGACTTTAGAGGGTGAAAGACTGCCTATTGAAGCTGATACTATCTGTGTTCATGGGGATAACCCTCAATCCATCGCATTAATTAGAAAAATCAGACAAGACCTCAACGCTTTTAACTAGTATGAAGCGTTTGATTGGCATGAAGCGTGTAATTGGTATGACGCATGGTCTAATCGCTCGCCCAATCGAGTACCTAATCAATCGCTCCTAAGATCTAATTGTTTTGTATTGGCTTGGACACGGAAGTGAGACACGACAAGTAAGCTAATAAAAGGAAAGATAACAAACGTATGGAAACGAAATGACGACGAATCAGATTGAATTCAATATAGCGCCAGTCGCGGAATGTAGCGTTTTGGTGACGTTGACGCTATCGCCTTCAAATAATCAATCTAGCGCCGAATATGCGCAGTACATGGCTCACTTTTCCGATGCCATTCGCCAAAATTTAGCATCGGTGCTGATGAATGTGACGCCGGCTTACCAAACTATATTGGTCGACTACCTCCCTTATCGAATATCAGAACAACAGCTCATAGAACAACTCCATAATTTGTTGAATCACGCTCTATCGTCCTTTTCTAGTGTTAGTAAAACTCGTAATACGATTGAACTTCCTGCCTATTACTCACCAGAAACGGCGCTCGACTTAGTCAGGTATCAAGACAAAGGCGTGAATTTGGACGATATTATTCAATATCATACCTCACAGACATATAGCGTCAGTGCGATTGGGTTTACACCTGGCTTTGCGTTTATGTCTGATGTAGTTAATGAACTTGCTTTGCCCCGTCACTCCACACCTCGCTTAAATGTACCCAAAGGCAGTATCGCTATCGCGGACACGAAAACGGCTGTGTACCCTTCGGATTCACCGGGCGGTTGGAATATTATTGGCAATTGCCCGCTTCCGTTGTTCGATCATAGCCAATTGAAGAACGCCGATATCACTCAAAGACCATTGTCTCTGCTTAATGTTGGTGACACAGTCCGTTTTATCGCGATTTCAAGACAAGAATTTGTAGAGCTTACGTTTATGGAGATTAGTGGAGGTATCATAAATGGCTAAGACAAAAGCTAAACCAACACTAACAGTGATTAAGCCAGGCCCGTTGAGTTTGATTCAAGACTTTGGGCGATTTGGTGTTGCTCATCTTGGATTAACGCAAGGTGGACCGGTTGATGATTACTCTTATAGCTGGGCTAATCATCTATTGGGCAATCCAGTAAACCAAGCGGCGTTGGAAATCACGCTTGGGCAATGCGCGTTACGAATCGATTTTGATTGTGAAATGGCACTATGCGGGGGTGATTTACAAGCGAAACTCGATGGTAAACCACAGGCTAACTGGCGCACTTTTCAAGCATTTAAAGGGCAAGTTCTCTCATTTGGTTTACCTAAAAATGGTCTAAGGGCGTATTTAGCCATTAAGGGCGGATTCGATGCTCCATCAACTCTTGATAGTTGTTCTACCGTGACTCGTGAAAAGATTGGTGGATTAATGCAAGATGGAGAGCCATGCCAGCAAGGGCAGCAAATAGCTTTTACCCAACATCAACTATCACGTCCATTTAAAGCGTTGAGTGTCACCTTCCGATACACGCCTGATTACAACCTACCAGTGAACCTACGAGTGATCGAAGGCTATCAAAGCGAGCTATTCTCAGAGGCAGCAAAAGAGACTTTGTATAACGCGCAGTATCACGTTGACCAAAACTCTAATCGCATGGGTTATCGACTCAGTGGCAACCCCGTCGCCTCGCCTGACATTTCGCTGTTGTCAGAAGGCATTGCTTTAGGTGCAATTCAAATCCCCCAAGATGGGCAACCTATCGTGTTGCTTAATGACAGACAGACCATTGGTGGCTATCCGAAGATTGGATGTGTCGCCAGAATCGATTTACCGCGCTTAGCACAAGCCAAACCGGGGCATGCAGTCGCGTTTAGTAAAGGCGATCGCTTAGGTTTACAAGATGTTTGGTGCCAATGGGCTCAATTTTTCGGCTACTAGTCTTTGCTAATTGCTATGTAGCTATGTAGCTAATTGCTATGTAGCTATGTAACTAAGAATAATTAGCTAGGAAGAAGTAGTTTGGATGAGTTTCGGTATCTAAGCTGATGCTGAAATGAAAATTCGGCTTACCTATTGTAGTAAGCCGAATTGAAGAAGTTAAGCGCGGTAGATGATGATTGGCTATTAAGCGTGATCTTGACCTGACACTTTTGCAAGCGCTTCGGGATATCCACGTTCTTGTGTTAAATCTATCGCTCTGTTTTCAATATCATTTAAATTAAGTGACATTGTCACTGAGTGCGTACCTTCAATAGATACCGCCTCTGATATATCAAACCATTGTTCAGCAACCTTTTGTGCAGCTTCGAGTGTTGAAGAAGCTTTCACTACTTCAAGTCGAGCATAACGTTCACCACAGAATGAAACGTCTGAAGCTCGCAAGCTAGGATCAGTTCCTGGTATTTGCTGTGCACCAAACAAAGGCTTACCACCTACTAACGCAGAGCTGAAACTTGGAATGAACTGAGACATATGCGTTATTGCAGCGCGAGTTCTTAATTCAAGCTGCTCTTCGCTCCAACCCGATACGATTTTCTTAAGAAGCTTAGAAGGCAGCTGTGGCTGTGACGAATCTGTTGATGAAGAAACTAGCCCACCCTCAAACAGAGTAATCCCTTCTGTCATACCGTGGAGTTGGAACACACCATCAGCATAGGGCGTTAATTGCGCCATACCTTGTGGTGTACCTCTAGGGCCATGAAAGATAACCTCTGGCCACTCTTCATTACATTCTTGCGAATATGGCCACTCTGTAACGTATGCAGCTTTAAATTCAACAAGTCTTTGCTGCTTAGAACCAACAAAGTCGTCCACGATACCCGTTTCAAACCCACTCGCATTAATCAAGTAATCGGTCGTTAGTTGGCAGCTTTGGTTTTCAGCGTCTGTATAAGTCAAAGACCAAGCTTGGCCTATCGACTCAACAGATTGTAATCGGCTGTTGGTTAACACGGTACAGTTAGCTTGTTGCCCCAAAGAGAGTTGAGCGGTAGCAGAGAGTCGGAATACGCTCCAACCATATTCTTGAACCATAGCAACAGGATATTTTAGGGTCTCTAAATCTGTATGTTTCGCAAAAGGAATACACCAATCATCCAGCGATGTTGGTTTCAGAGGCTGTGTTTTCGCGGAAAGTGCTAATAAATCTTCTTTGCTGTACAGCTTGTAATACTCTTCCGGATCACCAAGCACTTGGTTGCTTTTATCTTGTTTAACAAGATCGGCATAAGCGCTTTTGATTATCTTAAGGCGTGGAAGCAAATCCAACGGCTCACCACCATCACTGTGCGGAACGGCGATGATTGTCGGGCGAATATTGATCGTATGAGGAAATAAGCGGACGGTATCAATTGACTGCGTGAGCAATTGAAGACACTGCTCTACAGAAATATCTCGATACAAATTGCCGCCAGCGTGCAGGTGGCAAATTGGTGGACCATTAACCAAACTCGGCCCTTTTTCCAATATAGTGACCTTAAAACCCAACTCACTAAAGTGAATCGCGCTCGTTGTTCCGGCAATACCACCACCAACAATGGCAATAGAAGGTTGATTTTTATCCGTTTTGTTGTGGTTCATCGTGTTCTGTAGAATAAGATTAACTGTCTCTATTCTACTTTTGTTCTGCGATGAATTAAAACACATTTTTATCAAGGTCTTAGATTAGTGGGATTTAATATCTATGTAAAAAACATAAATAATCTCTTGACTCAATAACCCCAGATAGAGTTTTGAAGGTTATTCTAACAGTCAAATTTGTCCTAAGTGACGCCACATAAAGGCTGCCTCAGCACTCTTAAAACATGGATGTTAACTTATCCCTAAAGTTATCCACCGTTTTTGTGGATAACTGTTGATAACGTTCTTGCTAAGTTGCGCAAACCCTTTGTTTACAGGGACTAACCGCTGTTTATTAAATCGGCGTTATTGTGCAATTAGTTTTAAAAAATGCTAAAAAGAGTGGAATCTAAGGTGCGATATTTTTTACTTATGCTACGGGTTGGTCATATAAAAAACGGTCTAAAGCGGCGTATTATAAATAGTGCATGACTAAGTATAAGTGATTTCACTTTTAGACCGTATTAAGCGATTGGCTAAATCTTGCCAGCGACTAACCAAAATCCTTGTTTACTGGTGCCAACAAACGTTTGATTAAACTATTCACTACCGCAGCTAATGTGATGAACGTTAACACCGGTAACGCTATCCAAAACATCGGGTGTAGTGAAGGTTGTAACTCGAAGCCAAAGTTCATAACGCCTGCCACGCTGAGCTCAGAACCGAGCGCTGCAATTGAGCCTGCGACTAACGCCATTAACCCGTACTCACACCAAATAGTATTGAGAATTCGCTTCTTACTCGCGCCTAATGTTCGATACAAGCGTATCTCTTGTTGTCTTTGAGATAAGCTCAATCGCAATAGAGTGAAGATAAGCAACAGCCCCGCCACCACACCTAATGCCGCAAGTACGGTAATCGACCAAACAATCTGTTTGAGCAGCTCTTGGATCTTGCTACCCATCTTGCGAATATCCATCAAACTCACGGTTGGGTGATTTCGAGAGAGTTCGTTGAGCATCTGATTATGTTGTTCTTCTAATCTGAAGCTCACTAGCCAAGTAGAAGGAATTGAGCTCAAGACATCTGGAGTAAAGATGAAGTAGAAGTTCGGCTTCATTTCACGCCACTCGACTTTGCGGATGCTATTCACTTTGGCAGAGACATTCTGGCTGTTGATTGTGAATGAAAGCTCATCGCCAATCTTTAGATCCAGTTGCTCCGCGACATCCGATTCCACAGATACGCCCTGCTCTTGTGTCCAGCTGCCTTCTAATACTTCATTGTACTCTGGCAAGCTATCTCCCCAAGTGAAGTTGATCTCGCGGCTTAGTGCGTCTGTTTCTCCTGAGGTATCGCTGTATTCCGACGCTTCAACACCGTTTATCGTCGTCAGTCTTCCTCGGATAATTGGAAAGGCCTGAGTACGCTCTACTTCGTTTGCATCAATCGTCTCGAGATAACTGTCTTTCTCATAACTTGCAATGTTAAGGGCAAACGCATTCGGTGCGTTCTCTGGTAAGGTTTGCTGCCAATCTGACAGTAAATCACTTCTTACCAACCAGATGATAGACAGCAACATCAGTGAAAGCGCTAAAGATCCAAATTGAATCCCAGTTGCTAATGGTGTGCGATTAATTCGACTTAATGCCAAACGCATAGATGTCGATGTCGGTAGTTTACCAACCAAACGCAGAACGAGCGTACTAACAATTGCGAGCACTAAGAACAGGCAAGCGATACCCGCTAGAACTATCCATACCAATAGATTGTCGCCATACATCAGCATCATTGGAATAATCGGTACCAGTAACAAGAGGTATTTTTTGTAGCTTTCATTGGACTGGTGACTTGATTGAATAACGCTGATTGCCGAGGTGTTGACCAAGCCAATTAACGGGATACCAAGAGCAGGAACACCAATTAAGATGCTTGATAAAATCGCCAAGATAGCCGGTTCAATGCCATAGCTAGGAAGTGGCGTTGGTAATAAGTCGCCCAGAGGTATACGAAGCAAAAACTCCAAGCCGATACCTATGGTAATTCCCAGAACTGTACCGATAACCACTAGCAGAGATACCTGTACAGACAACCATTTAACGATCCACTGCTTGCTTGCACCTAAACTCTTTAGCATCGCGATGGTTTTTCGGCGACTCGCAACATAATGTTGGCACGTGAGTACCAAAGTAGTCGCAGCCATGATCACAACGATAGCCACAGTTAAAGAAAGGTATTGAGTCGTACTTTCGAACATGTCATTAGTACGACTTGCTGAATCTTGAGTACGCCAACGATCGCTCGGTGTTAACTCGACACTGTCTTGCGCGGCTTTCAGTTTTGTATCATCACCGTTGAGAAACAGCCTAAAACTAACACGACTACCCGGTTGAATCGCTCCTGTGGCATCGATATCACTTGTATGGATCAGCACGGCTGGCATTTGTTGGAATGGGTTAAAGCTTAAGCCTGGTTCTTGAGTGATTCGTCCAGTTATCGCTAAATCGGCATCGCCAATAGTGACATTGTCACCAATCTCAACCTCTAACTGTGCGAATATACGCTCGTCTAGCCAAAGTTCACCCGGCTTAACATGGTTACTTGATGCTTTATCAGCGCCCTCTAAGATCATTTCGCCGCGTAATGGGTAATTACTTTCAACCGCTTTCACCGTCACTAACTGCATCGAGTTGTCACTGAATGCCATGGTTGAAAAACGAGTCAACTGAGAGCTTTCTAATTGTTCAACTTGAGTGAGGTCTAACAAGGATTGTGGAACTGGGTTTGCTGAGATAAACACGCTATCGGCAGTAAGCGCATCTTTGCCCTGCTTAACAATTACCTGCTCCATACGTTCGGCCAATGCCGACAATGCAAATACACAAGCAATAATAAGCGTTAAAGCGATTGAAACTGGCCACAACTGACCGTGTCGAATCTCTTCGATACTCCACGAAAACAGGCGTTTATTCAGTCCGTTTGATGAATTCAATTTAGACTTCCTCTATCTGACCGACATGCATCTTAAGTGTTCTTTGGCAACGTTGTGCAAGCTTGGGGTCGTGTGTCACCAACACTAACGTTGTGCCGTGGGATGAGTTCAATTCAAACAACAATTCAACAATTTTGGCAGCAGTTTGTTGGTCTAGGTTGCCTGTGGGTTCGTCAGCAAAAAGAATTTTTGGCTTAATCATAAATGCGCGCGCCAACGCGACCCTTTGTTGCTCACCACCAGATAGCTGAGACGGCAAGTGATCAAGCCTGTCTTTCAAGCCTACTGATTCAAGCAGAGCCGTCGCGCGTTCGATGTCTTCGTCTTCTCCCTTCAACAAACAAGGCAACGTGACATTTTGCAGCGCAGAAAGGCTTGGAATTAATAAGAAGCTTTGAAATACAAACCCTACCGATTCACTGCGGATCTTAGCTCTTGCCTCATCATCAAGCTGTGAAAGTGGCTGCCCTAATAAACTGATTTCGCCTTTCGTTGGTACATCAAGACCAGCAAGTAGCGTCATTAGGGTCGACTTACCCGCGCCAGACGTGCCGACAATCGCGACAGTTTCGCCCTCACGAATATCGATATCGACGTGCTCTAGGATTGTTAAATGTTCTTGATTAGTAGACACTGTCTTCGAAACAGCTTCTGCTTTAATGATGGATGTATGCATGACTCGACTAATTTCCTTTTTATTCTTTATTTTATTTTCAACCGCTTCTTTGGCTCAAGATACCGAGTTAGATTCTAAGTTACTGGTCCTTGGTGATAGCTTGAGTGCCGGTTACAACATGGACATCAAACAGAGTTGGCCAAGCCTGTTACCCGACGCGTTAGCAAAGCATGACAAAGCGGTAACCGTGGTTAACGGAAGTATTTCTGGAGACACAACTGGCAATGGTTTAGCTCGCTTACCACAATTGCTTGAAGAACACGCTCCAGACACCGTTCTTATTGAACTTGGTGCGAATGACGGACTTCGTGGATTCCCACCAAAGCTGATGTCTGCAAATCTTGATCAAATCATTGAGCAGATAAAAGCTGCGGGCGCGAAACCTATAATGATGCAGATTAAAATCCCACCGAATTACGGAAAGCGTTACAACCAGCAGTTTGAATACGTTTTTGCAGCGCTTGCTGATCAACAAAACGTACCACTTTTACCGTTTTTCCTAGAGCATATCATCCTTAAATCTGAGTGGATGATGAACGATGGATTGCATCCAAAACCAGAAGCTCAACCTTGGATTGCTGAATTCGTCGCCGAAGAATTATATCAGTATCTTTAAGTTTTAATGGTCTAGCTCAATAAATTTTACACAGCTTTACGTTAGCCTGAGTGCATATCACCGTTAACTGTAAGGTTATTTATGCTGATCGAACCTGTTATCAAGGGTGTGGTAGCCAAAAGCGCTCACCCTCTTGGCTGTCAAGAAGCCGTAAAGCAACAAATCAAGTTTGTTAAGAGTGCGCCGCAAATCAAAGATGGCCCTAAACGAGTACTGATTATCGGCGCTTCCTCAGGCTTTGGCCTTGCCGCTCGTATTGCCCTTACTTTTGGCGGCGCAAAAGCTGACACTATCGGCGTCTCATTCGAGCGCGGTCCAAATGAAAAATCCCTAGGTAGTGCTGGTTGGTACAACAACATCTATTTCAAAAAAGAAGCCGAACGAGAGCAACGCACTGCTATCAATATCGTTGGCGACGCATTTTCGCAAGAAACACGTTCACAAGTTGTCGAAGCCATTGAAACCTACTTCGAAGGTGAAGTGGATCTGATTATCTATAGCTTAGCTGCGGGTGTTCGCCCTAAACCAGATTCCGAAGAGTTTTGGCGTTCTGCCATCAAGCCTATTGGTGAAAGCGTGACTGGCGCAACCATTTCTTTGGAACATGACAGCTGGGTGACCAACACACTAGAAGCTGCAACGGAAGAAGAAGCCGAAAGCACACTCAAAGTAATGGGTGGCGAAGATTGGGGACAATGGATTGATGAGCTCATCAACGCTGAATCTATTGCTCCGGGTTGCAAAACAATCGCGTTTTCTTATGTTGGTCCAGAAGTCACACACCCTATTTATTTAGACGGTACATTAGGACGCGCTAAGATCGACCTTCACCAAACCAGCCACGCACTAAACCTAGAGTTGGCTAACTTTGATGGCAACGCTTACGCGACTGTCTGTAAAGCCCTAGTCACTAAAGCGAGCGTTTTCATCCCGGGACTCAGCCCTTATCTACTTGCTTTGTATAAAGTGATGAAAAACAAAGAGACCCATGAAGGTTGTATCCAGCAAATGCAGCGTCTTTTTAGCACCAAACTTTATGGTCAATCAAAAGTACCACTTGATGGTGAGCGATTGATTCGTATGGATGATTGGGAACTAGAACCAGAAACCCAAGCACACGTGACTGAGTTACTAGAAAATATGGATCAAAACAACTTCCAAACTTTAGGCGATTACCAAGGGTTTAAAGAGGAATTTCTGCAATTAAACGGTTTTGGTCAACCATCGGTAGACTATAGGCAAAAACTTAACACAGAAGATTTTATAAAGTTAAAGCCTTAATCGAAACTTATCTCATTACTGAGACCCGGATTCACATTTGAAAACCTCTGCAAAATTGCGGAGGTTTTTTTGTGCAACATTTCTTATACTTAATTAACGTAAGATTCACAGTTTATTTGGTTCATCATAATTAACACAGGATGTGTTGATGCATTTAGCATAATTGACTCGGAGTCATATGAAGAAAATAAAAACGATTGACTTAGATATTCCAGACGATATGGAGTCCGGTTGGCAGAACATTGTTGACCTCTTAGCTCAAATCACTCAAGTGCCTGCCGCGCTCATCATGCGTGTTCACGCCAACTACATTGAAGTATTCTCTACTAGTCGCAGTAAAAACAATCCATACAACAAAGGGGATTCTGAAACCTTAGGCAATGGGCTTTACTGTGAAACGGTGATGGAGTCTCAACAACAACTTGTTGTGCCCAATGCCCTCGCCGATCCTGCCTGGGGAAACAACCCAGACATAAAGCTCGGTTTAGTCTCTTATTGTGGCATTCCGCTGCTTTGGCCGAATGGTGAATTATTTGGCACTATCTGCATTTTAGACTCGAAAGAAAACCACTACACTCCCACCTATATCAAGCTTTTACAGAGCTTTCGCACCTCGATAGAGTCTCAGCTTAAAACCCTGTTTCAACATGCTAAGCTCACTCAAATGAATAGAGACTTAAGAAACCGTGTTTATACTCGGACTAAAGATCTTGCGAGTCTTAATTATTCATTGAATCAAGAGATTGATAAGCGAAAAGCAGCAGAACAAAAGATCAATTTCCAAAAGAATCACGATCTCGGCACAGGCTTTTTAAACCGAAACGCATTTGAATCTCGCTTAAACCACAAGCTACTGTCACAGAGAAGGCTGACAGGCAGCTCATTTGCCGTCGTTCATATTTGTTTTACCAACGGCAGGCGCATACAGGCTCGATACGGCTATAACGCGTTAGACCAAGTACTGGTTGAGTACCGAAAACGCATCGACAGTCTTTCTGATATCGATGTATTAACTGCACGCCCTACTTCGGTTGACCTCGTGTTGGCGTTTAGCGTTAAAGATTTGCACCATCGCGTTGAAGAACTTTGCCAGACGTTAGTTAAAGTTGGCCATTCAGAATTCGATATCGAAAGTGACAAAGTGCATTTACACGCCTTTATTGGGATTGCTATTACCAACGACGAAGATGACGCGGAGAGCATTCTTCAGAAATCTTCTGAAGCGATGCTAGCCTGTAAAGATTCAGGCCAAAAGTTCGCTTACTACTCTCATTCCCATACCGAAGAACAAACCCACATTAATAAAATCGAAGGCTATTTGCTTCAAGCCGTTCGTAATGATGACCTTATGCTCTATTTTCAACCCAAAGTTTGTCCGTTGACGCATCGCTGGGTTGGTGCAGAAGCTTTACTTCGTTGGCGGCACCCTGTTTTGGGCGATATCTCTAACGAAACCCTGATCCACATGGCTGAGCAAAACGGTTTGATTTTCGAAGTGGGTAGCTTTGTACTGCGCAATGCGATTGAAAAAGCTAAAGAGTGGACTGAATACGTTGACGATTTCAAAATGGCCGTCAATGTATCTGCGATTCAACTCAAGAACATTCACTTTGCGGAACAAGTGGTTCACCTACTCGAAACCTACCACCTAGAACCTCGTTTCTTAGAACTTGAAGTCACGGAGAGCGGCCTGATTGCTGATGAAGTGGTTGCCAAGAATACCTTGGAATCTCTGCATGATATCGGCGTTACATTGTCACTAGATGACTTTGGTACGGGCTATGCCTCATTCAGTTACCTGAAGAAATTCCCATTCGATACCATTAAGATTGATAAGAGCTTCATCGACCAAATGCTCAACTCACACGAAGACTCGGAAATTGTTCGTTCTATTGTCCAAATTGCCAAAAAGCTCGACCTAAAAGTCACGATTGAAGGCATAGAGTCGGAGGTTCAGGAGCAATTTATTATTAATGAAGGCTGCGACGTAGGACAAGGTTACCTTTATGGCAAGCCAATGCCGAGCCAAGAATTCGAACACAGCTTAATCAATCAAAACTATTTGGGGACAACTCGTTACGCTTAAAGCGAAAAAGAACACTTTGTTTTGGATTTAGGCCTACTTTCTCTTTACTCTATAGGTGGTGATTTTTATAATCGCCGCCTTTCTGTTTTATCTTCCCTTTATATAGGCATTCCTCGTTATGGATCAGTTGACTGCAAAGCTTAAAAAGCTCGAAAAACAAAACTTCCGCGCATATCAACAAATTAAAGGTCAATACGACTTTGCTGATTTCGAATTACACATCGACCACGTTCAAGGTGACCCGTATGCTTCATCTTCACGTTTTCGCGCAACACGCGCTTGGTCGTTAACAGGGTTAGATTGGCTTAAAGAAAAGTCTTATGAATACCAAGTAGCAGCACGTGATTTCATTGCACGTAGCTTCTCTGAATTTGCTAAGCAAGAAGCGACTGTGTCTATCGCACTAACAGGTCAAACTGTTTTGGATAACACATCTGTGGTTTTCACCGAGCACGGTATCGAAATTCGTTTTCGTATCAACCTACCTGCTGATGGCCGCAGTATTCTTGCAAAGAAAGCAATCAACATCATTACATTCTATTTGCCTAAGTTTATTCGTCGCGCAACGCTTGAACGCGAACTCAACATTGAAGCGATGGTTAAACATTGTGAAGCCGTTGAAGACCAAGACGCATTGCGTGCTCAATTAGAAGAAAACAACCTAGCGGCATTCGTTGCAAATGGCAGTGTATTACCTCGAATTGCAGGTAACTGCGACCTACCAATGAAAGGCGCGGTTCCTTTCCTAGCACCAGAGTCTTTGAGTGTGACGCTAAACACACCAAACAAAGGTGATGTGACTGGCCTAGGTATTCCTAAAGGTATCACACTGATCGTTGGTGGTGGTTTCCATGGTAAATCTACACTATTGAATGCTGTTGAACGTTCTATTTACAACCATATTCCAGGTGATGGTCGTGAAGGTATCGTGACGGCGACGGATACGATGAAGATCCGTGCAGAAGATGGCCGATGTGTACATAACTTGAATCTTTCAAACTACATCAACCATTTACCAATGCAGAAAGATACGTCTAATTTCTGCACCCAAGATGCATCAGGTTCTACATCGCAAGCGGCTTGGTTACAAGAATCTATTGAAGCCGGTGTACAAACGCTCCTTATTGATGAAGATACGTCAGCAACGAACTTCATGATTCGTGATGAACGTATGCAAGCGCTAGTATCCAAAGGTGCTGAACCTATCACTCCACTTGTTGACCGTATTGGCCAACTTCGAGAAGAGATGGACATCTCGACTATCGTGGTAATGGGTGGCTCTGGTGATTACTTAGATGTAGCTGACACGGTAATTCAAATGCACGACTACCAAGCGGTAGACGTAACTGAAAAAGCACAAGAAGTCATTGCTCAACACCCTACTCAACGAACTAACGAATGTGAGACGGCATTAGAAACGTTTGTTCCTCGCTCGTTAAACCGCGCAGCACTGATGAACATTCTTACTGACGGTAAATTCCGAGTTAATGCGAAAGGCAAAGAGTCGCTGCGTTTTGGTAAAGAATTCGCGGATCTTTCTGCATTAGAGCAGTTAGAGTCGACTTCAGAAGTGAACGCGATTGGTTGGGCATGGTTCCAGTTTGCACAAACTCCGGGCTGGTCAAACAACCCTGCTAAAGAGTTTAGCGCTATCTTAAGCGATGAGTGGCACGTGAACATGCCAAACTACGGTGACTTAGCGAAACCAAGAGTATTGGATGTAATGGCTGCACTAAACCGTATGCGTAAATCTCAGTTCAAACCTTCGAACTAAGTTAGATTTAAGCATCATAAATTGTATTGACGGCTCTCATTGTGAGAGCCGTTTTTTTATTCGCTAACTCTATGCCTAAAGCGTTCAGGCTGACTCCTGCATCACTTTCTCTTGTTTAACGATAAAACCCACTAATATTGTGCTTATCCTAAAAATCATGACACAGCTTTTACAAAACTATGGCGATATTCATATAGAGTTCCGATTCGAAAGGTGTAACCAAATGTAACAAACCCTTGAGGCTTCAATGAATCATAAACGCGTTAAGATGCGTGACCATAAAATCGAAGTGAACTTGTTCAAAAATCGCGTAATCGTCGCGTTTTGTGGGATCTTGATGTTCACTCTTGTCTTGGTTGGTAATCTATACCGACTTCAAGTTGAAAATTTTAAAAGCTATCAAACTCGTGCCGATGGCAACAGAATCAAAGTATTACCTATTGCCCCTACTCGTGGACTTATTTACGACCGCAACGGAGTGTTGCTTGCAGAAAACAAGCTTGTCTTTGACCTGACTATGATTCCAGAGCAAACCGATGATGTTGATGCAATGCTCACCAAGCTAGACAAATACGTCCCCCGTGATGCTGAGCAGATCGCTCGTTTCAAAAAACGTTATCACAACACCCGCCGTTTTAAACCAGTGACTATTCTAGAGAACTTAACGGAAGAAGAGATTGCGAAGTTCTCCGTGCACCAGTACCAGTTCCCCGGCCTATCGATCGATACCAGCTTAAAACGTTTTTACCCGAATGGTGAAGTGCTTACCCATGTTCTTGGTTACGTGGCACACATCAATGATAGCGATCTCAGAAAGCTTGAAGAACAAGGGATAGAAGCGAATTATCAAGCCACAACAATTATAGGTAAGCTCGGCGTTGAACGTTATTACGAAGATATACTGCACGGTACCAAAGGCTATCAAGAAGTTGAAGTAAACAGCCGTGGGCGAATAGTCCGAACCATTGAGTACGTGCCGCCAGTAGCTGGCAAAGATATCGTGTTAAATATTGACCTTGAGCTGCAAAAATACGTCTTTGAGCAACTTGATCACAGAACCGGAAGCGCGGTTATTCTCGATCCGAAAGACAACAGCGTGTTGGCGATGGCATCTAGCCCGAGTTATGACCCTAACCTTTTCGTCGATGGCATTTCGAGTAAGAACTACCAACGTTTATTGAATGACCCAGCTCACCCGTTGGTAAATCGTACGACTTTAGGCGTTTATCCTCCTGCTTCGACCGTCAAACCATTCATGGCTGTGGCAGGACTGCAAGAACATGTTATCTCTGAGCACACCATTCGTGATGATCATGGTTCATGGCAGATTCCCGGTTCTAAACCTAACTCCAAAGCGTGGCGTGATTGGAAACGTTGGGGTCACGGACCTGTCGATGTAACTCAAGCCATTGAAGAGTCAGTGGATTCGTTCTTCTATCAAACTGCTTTTGACTTGGGTATTGACCGCATTTCAAGTTGGATGAACCGATTTGGATTTGGTGAACCGACAGGCATCGACATCTATGAAGAAAGTACCGCCAACATGCCGACTCGAGAATGGAAGATGATGCGTTATCGTACCCCTTGGTATCAGGGCGACACAGTTCCGATTGGTATTGGCCAAGGTTATTGGACATCTACTCCAATGCAACTTGCTAAAGCAACGTCAGTATTGGTTAATCACGGTAAGGTGATGCCACCTCATATCTTGAGAGCCACCTTAGATCACGGTGAAGATTTCAGTACGCAACAACTTGTCGAACCGGAACCAATGCCCTCGATTACTGAAGTACCGGACAGAATTTGGGATGTGCCGATCAACGCGATGCGACTCGTGAACCACGGTAGTCGAGGCAGCGGCAGACGTGCATTTAAGGGAACTGAATATACGAGTGGAGGAAAGTCAGGAACTGCACAAGTGTTTGATCTTGCCAAAGATCAGGTCTACAACTCGAAGAAACTTGCTAGGCATTTACTTGACCACGCACTTTACACGACTTTCGCACCGTATGAGCACCCTGAATATGTCGCTACTGTGGTTATTGAGCACGGTAACGGCGGTTCAAAAGTTGGGGCACCTTATATCCGTAAAGTACTCGACTATGCGTTTGAGCATAAAAGCGGTCAACAGAGCAAAGATCACTCTTAGCACCAACAAATAAAATAGCTCCAACACATAACGTATGTTAAAGCGCATAGCGCAATGACGACAAAGCCCTACTTGTATCACTCACAATGTGGGGCTTTCTATTTTAGGGTTTCGAGTTTCAATAAACTACGTAGTCGAGAGTTATGTTAGATTACGTGCTTCGCAATACATGCCACGCTTCACAGAGCGTTTGAAATTTTGCGGTGTTGCCCTCGTCTCTGTCTGGATGCCATCTCAACGCCAATTGTCGCCAACGCTTTCTAATGTCATGGTGAGTGGCATCTAAAGGTAACTCAAATAAGTTTAACGCTCGGCTTCGATCCATATCTAGTTCATCACCACCAACAAACTTCCTGTATCGAGTCCAAAATTCGTTCAACAGCCTTTTGACTTCGCCTTCGTCCGCTTCATAGTTAACCCAATTAATGTAGTAGTCTCGAAGTGGGTCTTGATGATCAATGTTGTGACTGCTTCCGTGATAACGGCCATTCATTAATTCAATGTCCATCGCTTGGACTTGGAGCCAAGCATCAGGGTGTAAGATTTCTTGAAGCTGATAAAGCGCATTCATAATGAGGAAGTTCTTCTTAAACAACTCTTTCTCCGGCACAGCATCCAACACTGGCACAAAACCAAGGCCGTTCAGATGAGCTGCCAATGTATGTACTTTCCATCCGCTTGGTTTTTGTTTTAGCACTTCCATAATTGGCCAAAGTAACGGGTTTTCCATATGTTTTTGGAAATTAGGGCTAATATCCTGATGACTTGGTGATTCTGGATTGTCTAACATAATAAAGTGGGCCCGTTGCCATATGCATTTGAGTGTCTTATTAATTGAAAGCGATTTACGCCAGTTTGTCGAGTTTCAAATCAAATAAACATCAATCCGTTGCACCAGATATACAAAAGGCCAGCATTACGCTGGCCTTCAAGAATATACAGTTTAACTGATTAGATAACGCCAAGTTCTCTTAGACGTTCCATTAGGTATTCGTTTGCTGTGTACTTTTCAGATAGCACTACTTCTGGCTTCGGGTGAAGGAATAGAGGCAAAGAGATACGAGACTTCTCTTGGCGTTCACCTGATGGGTTGATTACACGGTGAGTCGTTGATGGGAAGTAACCACCAGACGCTTCTTGCAGCATGTCACCGATGTTGATGATCATGTTACCGAAGTCACATGGAACATCAATCCACTCATCATTCTGAGATTTAACTTGAAGGCCAGGCTCGTTAGCCGCAGGCAGAACCGTTAGAAGGTTAATGTCTTCATGAGCTGCAGCACGGATTGCGCCCGGCTCCTCATCACCCTGCATTGGTGGGTAGTGAAGTACGCGAAGCAGAGTTTGCTCGCTGCCGTTAATCATTTCAGAAAGTGCGATTGAGAACTTCTCTTGTACTTCTTGAGGCGCGTGTGCTTCAACCCAACCTAATAGCTCTTGAGCAAAAGCATTAGCACGTTGGTAGTAATCTAGAATCTGTTCTTTCAGTTGTTCAGGAATCTGACCCCAAGGGTATACGTGAAAGTACTCTTTGATGTCTTTTACAGTGTGGCCCTTTGCAACTTCCGACACTGAAGGTGGAAAATATCCATCTTGTGTTTCAACATTAAAGTGGAAGTTTTCTTTCTCTTCAGAAATGAAGAATTGGTACCAGTTTTCGTAAATTGACTCAACAAGCTCTTTCGGGATTGGGTGGTTTTTAAGAACACCAAAACCAGTTTCACGTAGAGAGCGAACAAATTGTTCTGCTGCGTCGTCAGCAAGGTAATCGACAGTTTCCAGTTTCATGACTTTCTTTCTTGTTATGTAGTAATAGAGCGATTTTAAGGATCGCTTTGTTGTAAATCAAACTTTTGTGAAACTCTAGCAACCGTTTGTCTAGATACTGGGCTATAACACTACTTTTCAACAAATCTGGTAATCAACACCCAATTGAACACTGTTCATTACTGTGTAACACTATCACAAAATTCGACGAGAGATCTTGATATGACAATCACGCCACTTGCTCAAAATCGACCATTACTGTCATTGACAACGTTTTATCTGATTGTGTTTCTATTTTCTGCGTTTGCTCCTTCTTCAAGAGCGGTATGGATTGCCGAAATTGTCCCAGCGCTTGCGATATTGGTGGGAATCTGGTGGCTATCAACAAAGCTAACCTTCACTAAGACAGCTTACGTTTTGATGTTTATCTGGCTGATTTTACATACGATAGGCGCGAAATATACCTTCGCAGAAGTGCCATTTGATTGGTTTAATAACCTGATTGGATCTGAACGTAATAACTTTGACCGCGTGGCGCACTTTTCGATTGGTCTTTACGCTTACCCGCTCGCTGAGTACTTGATTCGTAAAAAACTGGCTCAACCGGTACTGGCCTGTTTCTTTGCGCTATTTGCTATCATGAGTGTTGCAGCAGGTTATGAGATTATTGAGTGGTGGTATGCGGAGATTGCAGGTGGTGATGAAGGTATCGCATTCCTTGGCTCACAAGGTGATATTTGGGATGCTCAGAAAGACATGCTTTGCGATACAACTGGAGCGATAGTTTCGTTGTTACTTCTCAAGCTTCAAGGGCGAATTAGAGTTCATTGATACTCGACTCTGATTCTTAACATCAAGATCAGTTCTTAACTTCAATAACAGCTCTGAAATGCCACACACAATTCGTGCTGTGGCATTTTTATTTCATCGTTACTTTGCCGCCAACAAACTTGTAGGCTGGTGTGCCTCTAACTAAGGTATCACGTGCGAACTCTATGCCACATTCAGGGCAAATGCAGGGCTCTGTCGTGAAATCTTCAACAATGCGTTCTTTAAAGCACTTAACGAGAGCACCTTTGCCTCCTTTCCGATACTTGAAAAGCTGTGTCTTGCATTTCGCACAGAAAATCTGAACCGTCTTGGTCGGTTGTTTCTTGTTTGGTTTAGCCATAGCAGTTAATGATTGAATTCTTTATTTCTTAAGTTTAGGGGCGACAAGAACCAAGCTTATCCCAAGCAGTATAACGGTTGATGAGACTATAAATTGCATGGTGACAGGTTCAGATAACAGTACTACACCACCAAGTGTCGCGATAACTGGAACAGAGAGTTGCGCGATAGATGCAACAACGGTGTTTAGTTTTTTCACGACGTAATACCACAAGCTATAACCCACACCAGAAGCTACCGCTCCCGATAATACTGCGTAAATCAAACCTTGCTCCGTTATAGATATTTGTGCCGTGACGCTCGGAATGAAGGCTAGAAGACTTAACAAAGCAAGAATGACTAACGAACCAAAACCAAAATTGGCCGTCGTCGATTGAAGTGCGTTCGTAGATTTCTTGCCTGCCAGAGTGTAAATACCCCACCCAACTCCAGCCAATACCATTAATATGATAGAGGTTAGATCTGGTGAGCTTGTCGCACCAGTCGGCATGAGTAAATAAACAAGCCCTGCAACAGACAATAAACAGCCACCCCATTCAATCGACGACATTCTGTTGCCAGCGAATAAGTGCGCAGCAATCATGGTAAATTGAACAGCGACAAACAGTACCAGAGCCCCAAGCCCTGCACCTAATGTGAGGTAAGCAAACGAGAAACCGAACATGTAAACCAGTAGAGCCAATATCGCGGTTAAATCGAGCTCAGAGCGAATCTTGGTATACATAGAAGCGTTACCTTCTAACTTGTCTTGTTTACGTTTAGCGCTTGAAGATAAGGTCAATAAAATCAACAGTGTGAGTGCACCGGATAAAATGCGCACGACCGAAAAACTCAAAGGATCAATCGTTTGATCCATTAAGGCCCAACGACACAAAACTGAATTAGCAGCAAAGGCCACCAGCGTAATAAATGTAACCATCACAGTTTGCATCGTTTTGTCCTAATTGAGTTGTTTGGTCCTAATAAGTGTTCTTGGATTTCAATCAACGTCAGGCTTCACCCAAACTTGGCTAAAGTCGAACCAACCGAGTGCATTACACTTTGCGTTCTGCAACGTACCGCATTGATCTTTGTTAACGCCCAACCAACAGTGGAACATCGGAATTAACTGATTGCTTTGCACCAGTTGTTTACCTAACTGTCGTGCTGGGAATTGCTCGAATTCTCCCGAACGCCAACGATCAATCATGTGACACCATTGGTCGAAATCTTCAGCTGGGCTCGATTCATCCAGAAAGCTGTAATCCATCAACCAACCGGCTAATGCATCGTCTCTATTATTGGCAATCCCCATTGGGTTGATCCAAATATCGACATCATCAGCGTGTGGTGGTTCGGTTTCGTAACCGGAAAGCTCGACATCAACATTATATTGCTTCAACACAGTGACGATGGCTTTAGCGAGTGTTGGAAACATTGGGTGTTGGCATTGATACGCTAATTTGATACTTGGTTTAACACTTGCTGGTGGACAAATCGGTACCTTTAACTTGATGTCATACCAACCGGGCTTGATACCGTAAGCATGCAAGACTCCCAAGTCGATCACTGTCTCTTTTGGAATATGCACAAACAAATCTGACGCATTTAACGCGTTTGATAGAAACTCAGCCCAAGCTGGGTCTTGTGCGATGCCCTTCTTTCTGTTCAGTAATAAATATGTACAGCCCGGATCAAGCTCTACTTCGTCATCACTATCACCACGGTCCGCCATTATCGGCTTCGAAAGGCTTGGGTAAACCATCGACGAATAGGCTTCATCAACGACCCACACCTCCACACGATCGATCAACGGCCTAAAACCAAAGTATCCATTGAAAGCCGTTAACACGAGTTGCTTTTCGTCGTTTTTTTCAATGCGATAAGGGCCTGTACCAATTGGGCGAATATCGTAATCTTCTCCACGTAAAATCATCGGCAGAGTAACTTTTGCGACGGATTCAGTTAACGCGAGTGGGAAATATTTGTCTGGACGCGTTAAAAAGACATCAACCACACAATTTGCCGGTGAAGACACGTCCTTAATATGCGAGAACATGTTAAGCGGTTCGAGTAAAAGCAGCGTATCCACAACGTGGCTCGTTAACAACGGTTCGCCATTATGGAAACGGACGCCCGGCCTTAAGAAAAATCGCCATTGGTGGTCGTTTATCTTTTGCCATGAATGAGCGAGATCAGGCTGCAGTTGATCGTTCTCATCTAAGCGAGTTAATCCACTGAATACCTGACAAGCGATGTGTTGCTCAGAACGTCGCATCGATTTGGTTGGATTAAGCATGGAAAGCGGACGGTAGTAAGGTAAACGAATAACCTGTTCACCCTCTTGATACTGTACTCCCAAGTAATTCTGAATAACTTGAGTAAGTTTGGCGGCATTTTGGTCAAGTACCGACAGGGCTTGACCAATTTTACCTTCTTTTAAGTAGCGGCGTGCTAAGTTTTCGCTTACATCACAACGATTCTGCTTAAAGATAAGTTGAGATAACTTACCGCGACCCGCTGCAGGTAACCACTCTACCCAACCTTCTTCTTCGAGCTTGTTCAATACCATTCTGGCATTACGACGTGTACAACAGAGCACCTCTGTTATGTCGTCGAGCTGAACATCAGAATCTTTGCCATCGAAGTATTCAAACAGGGTTTCAAATTGAACGCGAAGTCTTGGGCTGCTCATAAAGAGGAAAACTTATTCAAAGGATATTGAATTCAGTTTCCCTATTTTATGAGCCAAAATCAATCGAACTTAATACTATTTTACGAAGGGATTACGAATGTGGGCGATTTAGTGCTTTTAACAGAGAGTGAAAAGCCGAAATAAACGCAATGATAACCGCTAATTACATCACATCACAGCCGATTTCATTGGCAATGTCACGAAGCTGTTGTTCGTTGTCTAATTTAATCGACCATTTACACTCAGAACCATTGGCCGAAATGACGTTTGCCCCTTTTCCGATCAGCTGAATTGCATCAACTTGCGCTTGTAATGTAACTCTATGCTCTCCATCTAAACGAACAACCAACTCATGTGCAGTTGCGATGACTTTTCCACTTTTAAACGTTATGACCATGGATTTCTCTAGCTAAAATAAACAGTGTGTAAATGAGGTTTAATCAGGTATGGCTAGGATGATTACTGCGCCTCACCTTGATTGCAGAACTAACGTTTGTGCTTCTTCACTGCAATGGTCAAACGGCTTGTGCAAACCAAGCGTTGACGTTCATCAGTGATGTTTATCTGCCATACTTGAGTAGATACGCCAAGGTGAATAGGCTCAGCGGTGCCGATAACGTGCCCCTCACGCATTGAACGAACGTGATTAGCGTTGATGTCTAGCCCTACACAATAGTAACCATCGGGTACACAGAAGTTTGCAGCAAGTGAGCCAAGCGTTTCTGCTAAAACCACAGATGCACCGCCGTGAAGCATGCCCAGTGGTTGGTGCGTGAAATGACAAACTGGCATGGTTGCCACCAAGGAATTATCGTTAACCTCGGTGTAAACAATGTTGAGGTGCTCAATTAAGGTATTTTTTGAGGTCGCGTTGAAGGTGTCTAGGTCAACGGGCTTTTTCCAAATGCTCATGTGGGTTCCTTAATTAATGATCTTGTTGTCGCGTGCATAGCTTTTTCTATATTACTGGCTGTTAGTTATCTTACAGTCCTTAGTTATTACGCAAGTTGATGTTAACATGCATAAAAACCGAATACACAGAGGATATTGTATGACGTCATGGACGAAGTTTGCCTCGCTTCTCACTCTTGCAGGCCTAACCGCGTGTAGCGCTTCCCCGACAGGAAGAAACCAACTGCTGCTTTTTTCAGATCAAGATATGTCTCAGCTTGGGGCACAGTCTTTCGAACAAATGAAGAAAGAGCAACCCATCAGTAAAGACGCAAAAACCAACGCGTATGTTCAGTGCGTAGCGAACAGTATTACTCAACACATTCCTAAGCAAGGCTTTAGTGAATGGGAAGTGGTGGTTTTTGATAGTGACCAAGTGAATGCGTTCGCTCTGCCAGGCGGAAAAATTGGCGTGTACACAGGTTTACTCAATGTCGCGGTAAACCAAGACCAACTGGCTACGGTTATCGGACATGAAGTGGCGCACGTTCTTGCTGACCACAGTAACGAACGCCTATCACAATCACAACTCGCCAATACAGGTTTATCGATCACCAGTGTTGCTCTAGGTTCATCAGAATACAAACAGTATCAAGGCATGACCATGGCTGCATTAGGCTTGGGTGTTCAATATGGTGTAATTCTGCCCTATGGTCGAACTCAAGAATCTGAAGCTGATATTGTAGGCCTAGAGTACATGGCTAAAGCCGGGTTTGATCCAAACCAGAGTGTCGATTTATGGAAGAATATGGCGAAAGCATCAGGCGGCAGTCAACCACCAGAATTACTTTCGACGCACCCTTCTCACAGTACCCGAATTAAAGATCTACAAACTAAGATCACGACACTGCCTCAATCGAACGTTGCTAAACCAAATTGCAAAGTTTGATTTAGCGAACGCACAAGTTAAAACTGCAGATGTTAAAACGCCCTATCCAAATGGTTAGGGCGTTTTTCATTTTGTTTATATTTGGCGACCCTGCGCTTTTATGAACAAGTCACTCAATTATAGATATTCGTTAAGTGCCTAGAATCTGTAACGGGAGGCTCAGTAATTGGTCGCCGGTTGAAGCGAAGTACCAGATAACACCGATCAATCCCGTTACTAAGCCCACATACCAAAGGAACGATACGATTTGGCCATATCTGTCTAATGGCAACAAATGGCTATGGTGACGGCCTCTCCATTCGAACAGAATCTCGACACTACCCATGATCAATAAGAATCCAAACAGGGTTAAGTTCAATTGGTAACTCAACACGACACCTGCAACGGCTGCAGCGACACACAGTACAATACCCAACACGCTATTCATCGAAAAACTGATGCTTTTCAACACGTGGCCACCATCGAGCGGCAAAATCGGCAATAGATTGAACAGGTTTAATAGAGCATTAAACACCGCAAGCCCGGCGAAGAACATCTCGCCAGTTGCCCAGTACAAGACCGTAAATATCAACGACAATATCAAGCCAAACAGTGGGCCCATGATAGAAATAACCACATCTTGCCATCGAGTATTAATCTTTTCGTCTGAAAGCGCTAATCCACCAAGGAATGGGATCAAGTAGATCCCTTTTGTCTTCATCCCAAAGTACTTCATCGCTCTGATATGACCGTACTCATGGAACATAAGACAAGCGATCAAGGCCAGTGCGAACTGAATAGAAAACAGCCATGAATACGCCGCTAAACTCGTAGAAGCAAGCACGACTTTAATCAACTTAGCACTCTTCAGCGCTTTCATTCCGAGCGACACCAAACCAATCAAGCTAAAACGTTTTTCAGGCTTAGGTGCCACAACCGGAGTTTGTTGTTCGATATCTTTGGTGCTGCGATTTCCTTCGGTAATGGTTTGCCCATTAACCGATGCTTTATACGTCATCTCAAAGGGTTGCCACTGAACGGTCGATTCAACGTGACACTGCAACGTTTCCTCACCCGAACGAAGCGTAAATGTGTGCGTTCTCACATCGTCGTCTTCTGAAGTCGCATCCAATTGAGACACTAACGTGTTGTCCCAAAACAACTGCTGCCACCCTGCCATTGATCCTTCTAAACGAAGCGGTTTACCAAGAAACTTTATCGCGAGTAATTCCAAACTAAAAATTCCAATTTAATGACTTCTAACGAGTGTCGATATTATGCCGATTTAGCGATCGGCGGTAAACATAAACAAAGTTGTTACATATTGAGCAATTGAACACTATTTGCACCAATAGCTGACATAAACATTCTGGTCACACCTCCAACCACGAACAAGCCATTGATTGTAATTATATTATTAGTGTTAAAGTGCCGCCCCTCAAAAATATAACCTCACAAAATAACAACTCTTTCTTTGACTTTATATAAAACATGAATTTAACATGCTGTTTACATTGGAGCTTCAACACCAACAATGCTCAGTGTGTTTTCAAACGATAATAATGAAATTCGATGCCCTAGGAGGGTCAAGGATGAAAACAATACAACGCTCTCTCGTTTCACTTTCAGTACTATTTGCATGTAACTCACTTGCGGCTGGCTTCCAAGTTGCTGAGCATTCTGCTTCAGGTCTTGGTCGTGCCTTTTCAGGTGAAGGTGCAGTAGCTGATAACGCGAGTGTACTAGCGAGAAACCCCGCCGCAATGACCCTATTTGATACAGCCCAATTTTCAGGCGCGGTTTCTATCGTTGATCCAGAGGTTAACGTCACTCAAACCAAAATTAATGATAGCGATTTCAATCAGAAGTCTTCTGACGTAGCCCCTTTGCAAATAGTCCCAGCCGCTTACTACATCAGTCCGATCAATGAAAAGTGGGCATGGGGGATTGGCATGTTCACTACATATGGCGTTGCTACTGATTATCCCGACGATATTTATGCAGGTGATTTAGCTGGTGACACATCACTAATTTCAGTCAACTTAAATCCAAATATCGCGTACAGAGTTAACGATAGTTTTAGTGTTGGAGCTGGCGTGAACTTTGTTTATGCAGAAGCCGAACTCAACAGACACAAAGGCAGCCTCCCTGTTGGTGGTTCACCAAGCGACAAATTGATCTCGATGACTGGTGAGACTTTTGCTTTTGGTTGGAATGTGGGCGCGTTGTATGAACTGAACGAATACAACCGATTTGGATTTGGCTACCGATCATCCGTCGAGCTCGATTTTGATGACGGTGAGTTCACAGACTACACAGGTTTAAAAATGGAAAACGACGCTCCTGGCAAAACCACAGGACGTCTAGAAATTGAACTGCCCGATATCTT
The DNA here is from genome assembly GCF_026241515.1 of Vibrio sp. 14G-20. Lineage (GTDB taxonomy): Bacteria > Pseudomonadota > Gammaproteobacteria > Enterobacterales > Vibrionaceae > Vibrio. The sequence continues at coordinate 171,071 of NZ_JAPHPW010000002.1, read as the reverse complement.
CGAATTATCAGCTTTTCATCAACTTAACGATGCTTGGGCAATACACTATGGTTGGCAGTTAACTAAGTGGAGTAAGTTCAAAGAGTTAAAAGCCACTAGTTCAGATTGTAAAAACAATGAATGTTTCTTAAAAACCGAACATTACGAAGACAATCAGAGATGGTCTGTAGGTGCAACTTACATGGTTAATGAAAATTGGACGGTACGAGCGGGTCTAGCGTATGACGAGCAAGCTGGTGAAGCGACATTAAGCATTCCAGACAGTGATCGTATGTGGTATTCAGCAGGTATCACCTACTCTATTTCAGAGAATATGACTGTCGATGCAGCATTTGCATTGGTACAAAGTGAAAGCGGTTCGTTTACCGAAACCGATGCTGCCGACGACAAGTTAACATTTGATGCTCAAGGCGCTGCTTACCTTTCAGCGATACAAATTAACTATACCTTCAACTAACCGTACGGGAATAATTACATGAACAACAAATTTTCTTTATCTCTCGTATGCTCGGCATTACTGCTGGCAGGCTGTGGGGACAATACTGAAAGCTCTGGTTCTATCTATTCAAATGCAATTGAACAGTCATTAGCACGCAGTTCTTCAGTTAGCTTTACACTTCTTGGCAACGAAGCAGATATCCCTCTTCCTTCATTTTTCCTATTCGATACAAACGACCATACGTTGAATATTCCGTTGGACGCTAACTCAACGGGTTTGCTAAATGATCCAGCAGTTGCGATGGGAGAAGCTGATGGTTGGAGTACTATCATGCCATTTACTATTAATGTGAATCTGCCAAGTGATAGGACACTTAAGAATGATGTTGTAATGAACGGGACGACACCATTTAGCGCGCACCTAAATGCCGGTGTAAAAGTTGCTAAAGTGGATGTTGACCTGAGCACCGGTGTCATGTCTAACTTTACTGCGCTAACTGCTGGAGTTGACTACTTAGTGGCATCTAGCGACTTTAAGACCATACAAGTTTTACCTCTTAAAGGTTTAGATCCTAGCTCTGACTACATCTATGCATTAACTGACTCAATTATTGATAGTGCAGATGAACCACTTGGAACATCAAGCTCCTACGCGTCTTTAAAAACGACAGATATAGACCAAGCAGGCTCGCTCGATTTACCACAAAAAATCATCCATCAAGTTGAAGCGTTATTCGCTGGCTATGGTTCTGTATCAAGCTCAGATGAAATCATCTACTCATCTTGGTTTACTACGGCGTCAGCAGGTAACGTAATGCAAAATACTAAAAACGCGTTAGCACTAGGGTATGAATCAACCCAATCTCAGATTTGGCAAGGCAGCGCCAACCCGAACAATATTGATGCAGATATGCTCAATAGCCTTTACGAGATAGAAATTGATACTGCGAGCCAAATTCCAAATACCATGGCATTTGATACCGCACTAAGTGTTGATCCATACGCAAAAGCGGTACTGGGAACAAGTGGCATTAATGCCCTCACCACCAATTATGCTGATTTAAAGTTAACGGGCAGCGAAATCACGGTCTACCGTGCTAAAGTTAAATTGCCGTATTTCCTATCTAATGACACAGCGAACAGTGGTTGGAAAACTCAGCCTTGGCGCAGTAGCATGCCGAGTGTCCTCAAGATCCTCAAAGTTCTAACGTCTGGTTCGGACGCAGACAAAGGTGAAATAGCAAGGCAACTATTTGTACTGGGTATCACTGACCCAGTCACTCAACTACTCGATCCAAACTACCAAAAGAACCTAGTTGGTACGGAGCTGACCTTAGCGGACGGCTCTCAACTGGACCCAGAACGAATCTTAACCAAATACAGTGCCGTTCCACAGATTCGCTCTGTAGAAAGCGTTGATGTCATTATGTTTATCCCTTCTGGTGGCCCTGTAGGTAACAGCCTTCCAGTACTTCAATACCAGCATGGTATTACTAGTTTAAAAGAGACCAGTTACGCTTTCGCGTTGCAGCATATTGCGGGCGCAATCCAAACCGGCCAACAACCTTATGCCATTGTTGCGATTGATCAACCACTGCATGGCCAGCGAGGTCTTGGACAAAATGGAGAAGTCGTGACTACGCCAAACACACCGACTGTGTACATGAACCTTGAGTACTTACCGGTTGCCCGTGACAATATTAGACAAAGTGCGATTGATGGCATTGGTTTGAGACTTGCTCTCAATAACGGTACTGGTGCACCATTTAGCTCTTTAGATACGAGTAACGTCTCTTTGATGGGACATTCTATTGGTGGCATCACCGGCATTAGCTCTTCAGCGGTAGCCAACACCAAGATTGATACGACATTCGGCATTACGGTTGATGACGAACTTGCTTATAAAGCGACAACGCTTGCGAATCCAGGCGGTGGTATCGGTCCATTCTTACTGGAATCTGGCTCATTTTCCGGAACAATAAAGCATACGGTAATAGGTGCTCAAGTCACCGCCTATCAAGACTATTATGCCGTCAATTGTTATAACAAAACGCCGGCAGTTGACGATGGTGATTGCTTTGATGATTTCTATACAACGCTCAGCGGCTCAAACGCAAGTGATGAACAAAAGCAAACAAAAGCCGTGGTTGATGCAACGCTCACGTCATTCACTTATGCGGCGCAAACCGTGTTAGATAATGTTGACCCGATTAACATTGCGACACTTATGTCTGGCCCAGTACTTGGCATACAAGCAGAAGGTGATGAGACAATACCTAATACGACTCAACTGCCTACAGCTGGCACACAAGCTCTGTTTAGCAAACTTGAGTTAAAGAACAGTGTTAATAATTCTACAGGCCAATTATTGGCGTCTTACTTTGCTCGAACTTCATTTGCTGAGCATAGTACCGTGATTGCACCACAAAAATCTCACCTACCTGCAGAAGACGACAGTGCCGCGCATGAAGAAATGGTGTCACAAATTGTGCAATTCAATCTCACCCAAGGTAATGCCACGGGTAGCTTAGCCGTTAACCCTGCACTGCTTGATGCAACGATTGATTAGCAACAAGCAACTAATAGTTAAAAGGCAAGTAGTCCAGATCATTAAGCCAAGTTATAACTTATTCATGCCAGCCTAACCGCTGGCATTTTTGTTTTTGTGACTAGCTAACCTTCCCTAGTTAACCGTTTGCATAAAACTTTAAAACACAAATGGTTGATCTCGGCTAAAATTAATCAAGACAGAATACCGTACGACCTCTTTCTTTATTGTAAATAAAGTGGATAATAGCCCCGTAATTTAATACCTAATAAATGTGAGTCCATTATGTCTTCTGAAGCTACGATGCTAGAACGCTGCCAATCTAAATGTGAACTATGTGGTTCTGATTCTTCTCTTACTGCATACGCAGTGCCGCCACACAGCCACGTAACAGTGGATCACGGCATCATGGTATGTGACAAATGTCTTGGTGAGATTGACGATCCTAAAGATATCAACCACTGGCGTTGTCTAAATGACAGCATGTGGAGCCAAGAAGCGCCAGTACAAGTTACTGCATGGCGTCAACTGACTCGCCTAAACGCCGAAGGTTGGGCTCAAGACCTGCTAGACATGATGTATCTTGAAGAAGAAACGTCTGTTTGGGCACAGATCGGCATGTCTGATGACGACAAACCTCTTGATGTAAACGGCGTTGAGCTTAAAAAAGGTGACGACGTAACAGTGATCAAAGATCTGCCAATCAAAGGTACTAACCAAGTGATTAAGCAAGGTACTGTTATCCGTGGTATCAGCGTTGGTGACGATCCTAAGCTTGTTTCTGGTAAAACAAACGGCGGTCAATCAATGTACGTAATCGCTGAGTTCTGCCGTAAGAAGTAATCTTAGTGTAAGAAAGTGTGATAAGAAATTGAAAAGGCGCTGAATAGCGCCTTTTTTCTTGGGAAAATTTCAACTCATGAGTTGTTCTAGAAACCACTGCCTACATTAAAGTAGATAGCTCGCTCTTCATGGCTCTGCGCGTAATCCATTCCAAGATGCAAACCATAACGTCTTGCAATTTGGTATCGGAAACCAACACCTCCAGCATTGATGGTGCTATCGTAACTTACGATATTATCTTGCTTTGCAGTACCAGAACCGTAGAACCCAGACACCTTCCAACGATGATTAATACTATAGGTGAGCTGCCCCTGTATCGTTTCAATTTCATCACCTTGGTAGCGGTAAGAAGACACTCCACGCAACGACACATATGGTTTCGCTGTTGGGGATACAAAGCGATCTTGTTGGTCGAAGTTTTGATAATTCGCGGCTAACCCTAGCATCCATTTCTGAGTGATTGGGATATAGGCTTCACCATCTATGTTCAAATTGCGGTAATTGTAATCACTGCCAATCGCATCGTCGTACACCATGTAGTCTGCAGACAATTTGTAACCTTTGGTTGGATAAAATAGATTATCTCTTGTGTCATATTCAGCTTCCAACCCTAGGCCAGAAGTCACCGATTCATTACCCAAAATTCGGTCTAAAACCGTATTATCAAATTCAATCTCAGACTTAGCTAGTAACTGTTTTATCCCCAACATCCAAGGCGACTGTCCGATCCTAAATTGTACCTTTTGTGAAAGAACGGCCACTGAAGTTGATGTGCCTATTCTAAGATCACGGTCTATCGGTCCCCAGTTAATTGATGTGTACAAATCCAAATTAGCAACACCAAAACCGCCACCTCCCGTGTAACGAATTGAATCATTCATCCATGAACGTCTGTGCCCCCCAAATACAAACCATGTTTCGTTCTCTGTCCCTACCGCGCCAACCACTGACATGGCAGAAGGAACAAGCTGCGCACCACCATCAATAGCAGATAGCGCTGCCTGCTTTCGTTGTCGCTTTTCTTCATCTGTCTCGTGTAAAAACAAGCCAGCTACACCGCCACCGTAACCCACCGCAGGTTCGGTAATCAAAATCGGAATAGGCAAAAAGCCATGGGCATTTTCTGCAAGGTGATGCCCCATATCAAATTGACCATCAACAGGATCATAAAACGATGCTAAAGAAGAAGTTGTAAACAGAGAGTAGGAAAGAAGAACAAAGCCGCCGCAGCGAGTCATAAGATTGGCCTCATAAAAAAGGCCGGGTAATGAAACCCGGCCGAAAGTTTGCTTCCTTGCAATAAACATTAAAAATAATAACATTTTGCTACAAAGATCGTTCTTTGGCAGCGCAAGCATAATAGCTAGCTCTTAATATTTCCCCTACTCTCATATGGAGGATCTCGCCCTACAAAATCAAATCATTCTAATGATGACAGATACGAAAAAGGCTCATATAAATGAGCCTCTATAAAAAATAACTGTGTGATTGGTTTATTAATCTCGCTTTAGCAATCGCTCTACGTTTTCTTTGATAACTGATAATACTGATGACTTAACTTCGCTAATTTGTTTAGAATGAGGGCACCACAGTGCAAAGCCAAATTTAAATCCTTGTTCCATTTCAGACGATTGTATAGGTTCGATGTCGTAATGCGAAAATTCAGAATGAGCGAACGTTTTTGGTAGAAGCGCCCACCCTAGACCAGCTTCAACCATTTTGATAACCAGCGCTAATTGGTCAACTTCTTCATTGTCAGAACTAACGGTTATTTTTTCGGACATTCCTTCTTCAATGAAGGATCTTAAGACAAACTGCTTCGCATTTCTTAGCGCTAAAAGTACATCTTCTTTTGCTAAAGTAGAAAACTCGCCATTTTTTTGGACGAAAGGAAAAAATTCTATATGGCCTAAAAAGGTGGCATCAAAACTGTGTATTCCACGACTGTCATGCACGTTGACCAGTCCAAAATGATACTCACCACTCTGAAGGCCTTGTTTAATGTCTTTTTTATTTCTTACTAGAAAATTCACTCGCATCATAGGGAAATCACGACGCAACTTCTTTCGAATATCCACAAGGATTTGATGAGGAATCACACTTGAATAAGCAAAAGTAATGTTTTCCAAACCGCCATAAGACAAGCTCAAGGCTACCTTGTCGAAAGTGCGTGCTTGTTCAATCGTTTGCTTAGCATAGTGATAAAGGTGATGGCCATCTTCTGTTGGCTTAACCGACCTTCCAACTCTTTCAAATAGGTTTACTGCGAGTTGGTCTTCAAGGTTTGTAATCACCTGCCCGATTGTCGTTCTGTGCTTGTTGAGCTTAACGGCAGCTTTACTGAAGGAAAGCTGATCATAAACGGTAACGAACGCGAGAAGTTGTTCAATGCTGAAATTCATTTTGTTGTGCTTACTTTTAGTCGTTATGTATTTAAATTATCACAAGTTGACGAAATATCTACTTTGTCAGAATAATAATGAAATAAATTCGTCTGGTTTAAACAGAAAAACCTACTTAAGTCAGTAGGTTCTATCATTAATGTGTAACGAATAACTTAAATGTATTCGATAACTCGAGCTAGGTAGTTAAAGTCGCCTGAATCACCGTGGTAATTGCGGTAAACATCGACACTGAAATATCTAGGTTGATCTGCTTGAATATGTTCAGCAATGCGCTGCTCAATCGACTCTAGAGTTTCACCCGTTTGCGAGTAAATGTATTTCTTGGTGGTCTTTTGAAGCTGGCGTTGCTTGGCTTCTTTATGTGTGACGTAATTGTTCACCTCAACCCACTGACCAATGTAATCAATCGCCACGTAATCTGAATTTTCTTTAACCATGATCAACGCCGCTTCTTGCTGAACGTCAGTCAGTTGTAGCATGTCGTTATCGACTTTTTGCTGATCCAGTGAGGTCACGTTTTGTGCCATTGCAGCGCTAGACGTTGCCATGATAAGTAGCGTTAATGCTGTTTTTTTCATCTTACTATATCCCTAATTAAGGTAATTCTGTTACCCAAGGTTTGCCCTGAGTTGCTTTGTGATAACCATATTCGTATATGGTTAATAGGTAATGTTCATCAAACATGTCTTTGGTTCGTTTGGCGTAACCAAAGTCGTGCTCGATGTAAGTAAATTGCATATCAATGTTGTTGATTTTGCTGATGTATTTCATTCGATATAAATCACCACGTGTTTGAGCAAGAGTCAGGCTTGATACGCTCTTTGCTACCAAATCGAGTCCCTTATCTCTCAACGAGTGATACGGGGCTTTTAGCGCGCCATTTCGAATAACATCAAGCTGTGGTGGTGTATCTAACCCAAGTGCATCTGAGATCTGTTGATAGTCGAAGTTGGAGGGATTGAAGAACACTTGAGTCGCTAAACCGCCATCGACGTGCAGTTCTTCAAAGATTTCACCTTCATGCTCTACATCGATGAACTGCGGTGGGAACACACCAGGAATAGACGCACTTGCGGCCAACACCTTATATATGAGTTCAGACTTATCTGGCATGTCGCTATTTGCTATTGCACCCACATTCCAAATGACAAGCTCACCAGAATCAAAATGAGTGCTACCAATAAACAGACGCTTACCGCTACGATGTTGTGCTGCGATTTGCTCAATCATCGGTTCTGGGAAAGCTTCAGCAATAAACTGATACAAGTTTTCGCCATCGGTAAACGCGTCTTTAAAGACGGTGTTCAAAAAATTCTTTTTACCGAGTACGGATTTGTCGTTTATGTTCAACATCACGTCCTTCATCTTCGAGAACGCATCTCCTCCGATGAACACAAACGGTGCTATTAAAGCGCCTGCGCTGATACCAGTTACTATCGAGTAATCTTTCAGCTGGCCTGATTCTTCAAGCCCTATCAAGATACCGGCACCAAAAGCTCCGTTGGCACCAGCTCCTGACAAGGCCAAAATGTTCAATTGGTCACCTGATACGGTAATCGGCGTGGTTTGATCGGCTGGGGAGTATAAGAAGTCTGGCGACTCACTCGCCCAAATACGCAATGGCTCAGCGACTGATGATGTATCTTCTACAGTGACTTCTTTGTAATTGTCTTTGTTTACGCGTACGTCTAGCGTGTGAGGTGAACTGCAAGCCACTACCAAGAATGACAAAGCAACGGTAAGACCCGAAGAGATTAGACGGTTCATATTTAGGCTCATTTAGTGTTCTCTAAAGTGATTCAGAGACTCTGTTTAATAAATAAGAAAACTAAAAAACAGAGAGGTTAATAAATAGGGATAAAGTGAAGTCCATCTCTTTATGGTCGTAATATAGCTAGTATCCGGCTTAACTCGTAATCTCGTTTGTAGGACGCTATCCATCGAATAGTCGCCCCCCTTACTTGACCTTAAGCACTGTTGGAGTTAATCGCTCTAGCCTATTTTGACCACGTTGAAATCGTGGGTAGGCTCTACAAATTCATACTGAGCATTAATGGTTTGTAACTCCCAAGTGCCATAGCTCTTAGTCAGCTCTAACACACCATAAACCGCGTTGTTTGCATGACGGAATGCAGCCACCGGAGACATTCTCTTCATTAATCCTGCTGTAAATAAACCTGAGATAAGGTCGCCAACACCAACTGGTTGTTTATCAAATTCGATATTCGGCCGTTGGGCTAAATAGCATGCTTTTTTCGTTGCGAGGATCATGCTGAACGCATCATCGGGTAACGAATGCAGATGTTTCACGAGCACCATCTTTGGCCCAAGTTCCAGAGCTTTTTTACAGGCTGTAACCGCATCATAAAGCGAGTGGATTTTGGTATCGGTCAACTCGCTCAGCTCAAATTGGTTTGGTACGATGACATCAGCTATGGGCAGCAAATGTTGGGCAATAGCCGCTTTAACGCCATCATCAACAATGCAACCTTTGTCTGGGTCGCCCATTACAGGGTCACAAATGTAGAGCGCGCTGTGGTTCTTTTCTTTGATGAGGTTAACCGCCTCGGCGACCGCTTTGCATTGGTCTGCACTTCCTTGATAACCCGAAAGGATCGCGCCACAGTCTTTCAATGCACTGATGTTGTCTAAGCCTCGAATTAAGCTTCGAATATCATCTGAACTAAATGTCTTTCCAGTCCAACCTTGCTCATATTGAGTGTGATTCGAGAACTGAACAGTATGAATTGGCCACACATCGAGTCCCATTCTTTGGATTGGAAAAACCACAGAGCTGTTGCCTGCATGCCCATAAACCACGTGAGATTGAATAGAAATAATACTTTTCATACGCCGCTCTTCTGATTTTGTCGGAATGAATTTCGCTTGGATTTGGCGACTAAATAAACACAACGATTGCATCCAATAGATAGCTACTTGAACACTGTGCTTATTTGGTCGGAATAGCCTCGACATCGCCGAGGCTTATTCTTAGTGATTTGAACATCGTTAGCTTAAAATCATGAATTCGATCCTAAGCCTGATTAGAACTTATGCGCCTTGGAACTCAGCGAAGTGCTCGTCCAACACCTTGCGAGTTGCGCGGCCAATCAGTTCGTACTCATGGTGAGTCAGGTTAGCTAGCGATACACGTACAGAAGCGTGCACTACATCGAAGCCTTTGCCTGGAAGCAAGATAACGCCAGTTTCATGTGCAAGTCGGAACAAGAAGTCTTTGCCCTTCTCGTTCGCTTTGAACCATTCAACGAAAGCTGGTCCGTACAATTTGCCGCCCAAAGTGTCGAGCTCAAGCAGTGTGTAGTAGTCCACACGATCTTTGTTTTCTTCAATTTCGACACCCATGTTTTTGTACAAAGTTTTGTAACGTTCGCGAATAATGCGTTTGCACGCTTCTTTGTAGTTTTGCTCTGAATCCATTAGGCAGTTCAATGAAAACAGTGCCATCTGAACTTGTTGTGGTAGTGAAAGACCTGCTGTGTGGTTTAGTGCAACACTGCGGCTGTCTGCAACAATACGGTCGATGAATTTAATACCGCGTGGTTCTGGGTCTAGCGTTTTGTATCGATCATCCAGTTCCAGTTGACGAGATTCTGGTAGGCTGCGCATTGCATCATCGAACACGTTGTTGTGCTGAATCGCAATTGAACCAAGGCGCCAGCCTGTCGCACCGAAGTACTTAGAGAATGAGTAAACACAAAGCGTGTTGTATGGAAGTTTGGCAAACAGAGAAACGAAATAGTCTGCGAATGTGCCGTACACATCATCGGTGATAATGAACAGATCACTACGTTGTGTGTTGACGAAGTCTGATAGGTTATTCAGAGTCTCATCAGAGAACTTCACTGATGCAGGGTTTGCTGGGTTTACCACACACAGCAGTTTAATGTCTTTGTCTTCAAGTTTTTCGATTTCAGACATAGGTAACTGCCATGTTGTCTCATCTAAACGAAGCTCTACAATCTCAAGTTCGTATTCTGAAAGCTCAGGGATTTCTAAGTAAGGTGTGAAGATTGGTGTGATCAACGCAACCTTATCGCCTTTCTTTAGTAGACCGTTGTGAAACATGGTTTGGAACGTGTACGTCATTGATGCCGTACCACCTTCCGTTGCAAACAGATCGAAATCTGTCGTCATTGGCATTGGGCCGTACATCTCTTCTGCAATGTATTGTTTTACAACGCTTTCGATATTCGTCAGCATGCGTGGCGGTACTGGGTAGTTACACGCTAAGTACGCATTCACAAGCTCATTTAAGAACACTTGCTTCTCGATACCTAAGCGGTCTTTTGCGTAGCTCAGCGCTTTTTCAATGAATTGAACACCCGGGTTCTGTTGATTGCTGTTTGCGTAAGAATCAAAACGCTCAACAATACCAACACCATCTGGAATGCCACCAAAGCTACCGTCTAAATATGAGTATGTACGCTCCGCTTCCATTACTGCGAATTCACCTAAACGAATAAATGCTTTACGTGGCAGTGTTGCTAGGAAGTTTGGGTTACCACGGCCTGCATCTAATAAAGCACGATCCGGCACTGTTTGCGCGACTTCAATTAATTTGTCTTTTAATTCAAACGGGCTTAAATCAGCGAATTTTGAAAAATCGATAGTTGTATTTTGTGTAGTCATAATATTTACCTAATAATTTAATATTAAACACTTGTAATTAAATAAAGTGCTTTACTTAATCGTGATTATTCAGGCCTACCCTATTTTTTGATTGGGTAGGTCTGTTAATAAGTTGATAATTGTTTTAAATCTATAATGAGTTCGCGGTTTTAATTACATACCCGCATTAACGGTAATAATTCCGACGATAATTGGTCCCCATAGCGTCAGTAACACGTTGGCTACTGCGTAAGTCACAGTGAAAGAGAATACTGGCGTTGCATTGCCTGTTTTTTCCATCAATGCTGCGAATGCTGGGTTTGCACTTCGACCACCAGTCACACAACCTAACGCCTCTACTGGGTTCTTGATCTTCAATACAAAGTACGAGAAGAAGAATGAAATAATCTGTGGAATGATAGTGACCGCCATACCCAAGAACAGAAGTGACATACCATGTTCTTTGATGGTGTCAACCGCTTGAGGGCCAGCTTCTAGGCCAACGATGCCAACAAACGCTGCTAAACCAAAGTCACGAATGAAGTTTGCTGCACCCGCTGGGAATTGAGCCACATGTGGGTTTCGGCTACGTAACCAGCCAACAAGTAAGCCAGAGATCAAACAACCTGCACCAGAACCAATCGTTACGGGAATACCTGCAATTTTGAAGCTGATTAAGCCGATAAGAAGGCCCAACACCATACCGAAACCCAGTACGATGAAGTCAGTCATAGTCGCAGAACCCATACGCTTACCGATGTATTTTTCAACTCGGTTGATGTCTTGAGCGGTACCCGTTAGCTGGATAACATCGTTCTTCTCAACAATAAGGTCTTCGGTAATAGCCAATGAAGTACCTTCACGCATGTAGTCTGTAACATACACACCACGGAACGAACGTTGATTTGAATTATCTTTGATCTCTCTTAGCGAACGACCAATCAGCTTGCGATTATCAGCGATAAGTTGACGATTTTCTTCAATAACTTCATAGCTTTCCGGTAATGCGACTTCATTACTTTGCGCCTTGCTCTGTAGCTCATGAACCGCATTTCTACGCCCGGTAACCACAACAAGGTCGCCCGCTTTAAGTGCTGTGAACTTATCTGCACTCAGCTCTTTTCCGTCGCGCTCAATAAGTTCGATACACGCAGCTAGTGATGATTGATTCAATTGCGCGAGTGTTTTTCCAACCAGTTTATCGTCGTGAGTTACTTTAAAAGCACGTGTCACTAGAGCAGTAACTGCGTTAAATTCGCCATCTGCTAAATCACGTTTACCGTTAGAGTTTTTCTCTTCTAGTGCGATAGCTTCAGATCGGATATCCCACTTCATCAACGTTGGGAATACCCAAGTCACCATCAATATTGGGCCTAAAGAACCAAAGATGTATGTTACCGCGTAACCAACTGCTACGTTTGTTTGCATCAGGTGTTTGGCTTCTTCAGATACGCCGCCTAAACGTGCAATCGCATCACCTGCAGTACCAATGATCGCAGATTGAGTTAAGCCACCAGCCGCTAGACCTGCAGCTGTACCTCTATCTAGGTCAAATAACCACGCAGCGGCAAGTACACACAATAAGCCTGAAACCGTCATCACAACCGCGGAGAGCAGAATGTTAATGGTTCTGAAGTTAAGGGCTTTAAAGAATTGTGCACCGCCTTGATAACCCACAGCATAAATAAAGAGCGCAAAGAAAATACTTTTTACGCCGGGATCAATCTGAACACCAAATTGCCCAATAATTACGCCCATTAATAATGTTCCGGCTACCCCGCCTAAAACAAATCGGCCGATAGTAATTTTACCAACCATATAACCTAATGAGAGTGTAATAAATAGTGCGACAAATGGTGCCATGTCAAACAGATTAGAAATAATGTCCATGACAAATTTACTCTTGTTACTAAATATAAGGAGTAAATAATCTAACGAATAACTTCATAATGATATTTGTTGGATTATTCAAAATAAATAAAGCATCTCGTTGCTTCGAACCGAATATTAAAAACAAAAGGTTTTATTATGTAATCCCATTTGATGGATCAAATCATCACTTTAACTGTTTGGAGAGTTATTTAAGTTCAATCTACATCTGAAGTCACTGTTTTTAATAGATTTATCTTAAACCAGCAAAAGTAGATAATTTTCAAATCAATTTCAATTAAGTGTTTTGACATCCAGAACAACAACCTACCTACACTTGTTTTACTGGCTTTCGGCACTAAACAAAGATGCAGTTGGCATAGTCACCGAATAAAGTCGGATTTTTGATGGATCCAATCCTCTATAAGCGATTATCACAATAAATCGAATTCCGTTATCGTTGCATTCATCAAACAAATAGAGAACAGAACCATGAACACAATGCCACATGAACTTGTGTGGGGTGAAGTCTACTTCCCACCGCTGTTATTGGTTATCGCACTGGCTTACATACTGACAATGCTAACAGGGTCAATCGCTACAAGGTTTGGCCTTCATAAGTACGTCGCCTTTCCTGCAATAGCAGAACTGAGCTTGATCGTGATTTTTACTGGCGCTATCGGCCATTTTATTACAATTTTTTGAGGCACTTACTGTGATCAAACGTTATCTCATCACACTTTTATTATTGGCTGCTGCGGGATCTGTGGTTTATAGCTATTACCAATCATACTCAAGTAACCCATGGACCAGAGACGGGCAAGTTAGCGCTTATATTGTCTCGATTACACCTCGAGTCACGGGTCAAGTGATTGAAGTGCATGTCGAAGACAACTCGAAAGTAAAAAAAGGCGATCTTCTTTTTGAAATCGATCCGAGTATTTACAAAGCGACCTACAGAAAAGCACTTGCGACTCAAAAACAAGCGTTTGCCCTACTCGCCAAAGCCAAAAATGAAGAACAACGCGCGTTGAATTTAGAGAAAAGAACGCCCGGTGCTGTGCCCGTTCTTACTCTAAACAACTTAAACAACGCAGTAGAAACTAGCACCGCGAATGTGGAACTGGCAAAAGCTAACGTAGAAGAAGCACATCTAAACCTTGAGTACACCAAGGTATACGCGCCTACTAACGGCTACATCACTAATCTGAGCCTACGCGTGGGCTCTCAAGTTGTCGCGAATTCACCTGTGGTTGCGTTAATTGATGAAGATAGCTTTTGGATTGAAGGCTATTTCAAAGAGACAGATTTAGTCGGCGTCGACGCTCAGGACACGGCCTATGTGACCTTAATGATGCACAACAATGTTCAGCTAGAAGGACATATCAAAAGTATTGGTTTTGGTATCGCGAAGCAAGACGGCAGCACAGGTAATGATTTATTGCCAAACGTGAATCCAAACTTCCAATGGATACGTTTAGCTCAACGCATCCCTATCAAAGTTAAGTTAGACAAAATACCAGAAGACGTGCAACTACGTGTTGGTATGACTGCCTCGATTAAAATAATCAAAAATAGCTAGGTGATTCTTATGTTCACTGCATCGACTAAAGACGCGATTAAAGCCGCACTATCTATCGTTATCGCAATCTGCCTAGCGTTGTGGTTTGGTTGGGAAAAACCGTATTGGGCTGCGATAGCCGTGGCAGTGATGGCATTGAATGAGAGTTTCGCCCATGCAATAAACAAAGGCCATAACCGGTTAATGGGAACCTTGTTAGGAACCAGTTATGCCTTTTTCCTTATCGCCATATTTTCTCAAGATCGCTTCTTGTTTCTTACTTTTTTCACCCTATTTCTTGGCGTATGTATCTTCATGTCGAGCGATGAAAAGTACGGCTATATCTTTTCAATAGGATTTGCCGTGTGTTCGATTGTTGCTTGCATGGGCGGGTTTGATAGCCAAACCACCTTTCACTTTGCTGTACTTCGACTTCAAGAAACACTACTAGGTGTTGTTGTGTTCTCGATTGTGTATCGCATCGTTTGGCCTGTGAATACAGAACTCAACTTTGTACAACGTTTCGAAACCAGTAAACAAGCCTTGCTAGATGCAATGGAAAATACAGACGACATCGACATTGCCGCACTTGAAAGCAATACCGCAAATATTGATAAGCTGTATCAACTTTTAGATCTGCCACTGACCGGAAGTTACCACCTTAAAGAGAACATCCAAACATGGCGTTTGCGTGTCGATGAAATGGCACATATCCAAGATACATTACTCAAACAAAGTAACAGCGAATCAAACTTGGGTATCCAATGGGCAGTTCTTACTCATAACTTGAAGACGTTCGATGTGTTAACACCAGATCAATCTCTGGTTGAGGGTGAACTCAAGGTAATGGGCGATCAAAAAGAAGTGTCTTGGCATCATGCTCATCGCACATTTGTTGAACATTTGAATGAAGATCGGCGAAAAGTGCTGCAAGGCGTGTCGATGTTTATCACATCGCTGTTGATTTGGATTTATCTTCCAGTGCCGGGCGGTTTTATATTTCCTATGTTAGCCGGTGTATTCTCTTCTATGGTGCCGACCATGCCACCAAGCGTTATTAAGGATGCCTTTTATGGCGTATTGGGCACAGGATCGGTGATTCTGTTGCAATACATCTTTGTGATGCCATTAATGACAGAGCTATGGGAGTTGGGACTGTTCTACTTCCTTAATATTATGGTGATATGGAAAGTGTTCGCGACACCTAAGCTCATGATACATAGAATTTTGGGTATCAACTTATTGGTTGTTCTTACATCTGGTGCTCTCAACCTCACACCGACATATAGAATAGAAACGCCACTATTGATGCTAGTAAATATTATGATCATTTTGATGATAGCCAAGCTGTTTACTGATCTATTTAGAGTGAAGATAACCGCTTAAAACTCAATACATTTACCACTACAACAACACGGCCTGCAAAGTTTTTTACTAAGCAGGCCGTTTTTTATCTGATTAAAACACATACAAATCATAACCTTAGTATCAAAATTAACTAAAGTAGGATAGCGTCCATCAAACGCGATTAACGCGATCTGTCACATACTCTTAAAATCCTCTCATTGATTGACGCAATGCATTTTTAGTCGCGACATTCACACTAGCAATCCTAATGGATAAATACATAACAACTGAACACGAAGTTCAGTTTTACATCGACTGTATGAGCCTCGAAGGTTTGAGGTTACTCAGCGTGGAATCCGTCATGAGTTTTTTTGAAATACGCACCAGCGCCTGTAAGACCCATACTCTTTCTGTGTTAGCGAGCGCCCTATTACTTACCACACCCACCTTTGCGTCAGCAGCAGAAACCAAGACTTACAGCGAAGTCATGGAAAAAGGTCGAGCACTGTTTGACAAATATGGCATCAGTCATGATTTACCAAAGCTAGCAATCAGTTCACTCGTACAGGGCGAACACCTAGTTGAACACGCACATCGTACACTGCAAATTGGTGATGAAGTTCGTGACTCAAGCGTCTATCTCGTTAAAAACACCGACACTAAAGGCAACATCGATCTTCGCATCAAATATAACCCAGAAGAGCTGGATGATAACGAAAACCTACTCGATGAAATAGAAGCCTTCACACGTACCGAATATCGTTTACGTGACTATGCAGAAAGCTTTGATTCATCTTCGGTTCGCGTAAAAGAAATTGACGATAACAAAGTAATCATCAGCTTCGATTATTCGAAGTATGGACTACCTCAAGACATCGCATATTTCCGTTTTTTGAATGTCAACATTGAGTTAGTCAACGGTCAACCAAAACGCATGCTGATCAGCAATGAAAAGCCGTTTAAACACCACATATACAAGGTAGAAAGCTATAAGCAAGAGATTGAGTTTCACACTTTACCGTCGGGTAAGTTAGTCATCGCGAGTAAAACAACTGAAGTCGTTGGTACAACCAAGAACAAACCAGTGAAGATGACAAGCATAATCGAGCCAGTCGCGTTTTATGAAGACGATAACGGCATACAGGTGCTTAACGAAGCAAGGCTTCAAGAAGTATCAGACCCAAGAATGTTAGAGGCAAGCGTAAAACTAGACCGAGTCTTCCCTTTAATGGGTGATATGGTCCGTCGTAAAGGTATCGATATGCCACTTCCATTCGGTGTATCCGTAGCTTATCGCAACCAAGACATGGACATTCCAATGACTGATTACGTGATTGGTGGTGTGCGCTTGAATGACTTATTTGACCCGGAAGATAGCGTTGCGACGGTAAAAGCGGAAAGCCTTTCGATACGCGGTGACGTAAATATCCTGCCATTCTGGAATGTATTCGGTTATGTAGGAAAGGTAAACGTTGATGCGAACGTGGATGCCTCTTATACCGGCGCAGCAGGTGAATACTTAAGAGACAAGCTCAATGATCGATTTGATGGCGCAGGTGACCTGCTTTGTAACAAAGTTTCAGCTCTGTGCAACCGTGGTCGTTTAAATGTTCCACTTCATCTCGAGTATGACTTACGCGGTATGGGTACAACACTGTCCGTTGGTTACAAAGAGTTCTTTGCTTCTGTTACTGGCACTTATTCACAAACCCGTCTTAAAGGATTAGACGACTGGGGCGATGGCATTGTTACGGTTCAACCTATGTTGGGTTACCAATTAGTCGATTATCGAGCTCAGTTTTTCGTTGGCGCTGAATATCAAGGTTTAAATTCACGTATGCAAGGCACCGTAAAAACCGATGACATCGAATTTGATTATGACGTTGGTGTCGACATCGATCAGTGGGCATTCCTAACAGGGGTTAACAAACAGATCGGCAAGCATTACAACATGACTGTGTTGTACAACAAAGGCGAAACTCGTTCGGCTGTAACGCTGAATCTTGGCTACCGATTCTAGTCACCGAACTTTGATTACCAGCCCTGCTCTTAAAACCAGGTTGTTCTTGATAAGAAATTTTGTAGCTCTGTTATCTAAGTAGATGACGATGAAACAGACTACGCCGAATACTATTGTGGAAACTCTTTTTATGACTATTGCATACCGCTCTATGATCGCCCTTACTATTGCTGCTGCGTTAGCAGGTTGCGATACTGATACTGCCCCTACAGTTCCATTGCCAGACAAACCAGAACCGTTAGTTCCGGCACCTGCTGAACCTTTTACCGCTCAAATCGGTGACGTAACGATTAAAGCGACCAAAGAAGAACTGGTTATTACTTCAAATACCGAAGACAACAAACTGGCTTCTGTTGAGTCTTTTAAAGGTATTAAATTTGCTGAGGCAGAGCGCTTTGAGCACAGTGAACTTATCGATCTTGGGACTGACATTGATGCGACTGCGTTCGGTGATGCTTGTCCTCAATTGCAAAACGTTTCACAGACACAATCTGAAGACTGTTTGAACCTTAACATTTGGCGTCCAGTAGGCGTAGATGCTGATGCAGACCTACCGGTTTATGTATTCATCCACGGTGGTGACTTTGAATATGGCTCAGGTTCTGAAGCACTTGTGTACGGTGATACCGTGGTTGCTCAAGGAAGCGACGATGGTAAGCCTTTCATCTATGTAAGCTTGAACTACCGTCTTGGTCAGTTAGGTACTCAATGGATTAAAGGCGCAAACGAAGATGGCAACTATGGCTTAGGTGACCAAAAGCGTGCCTTGGAGTGGGTACACAATAATATTGCTGATTTCGGTGGTAATGATCAAAACGTAACCGTCATAGGTCAAGGCTCCGGTGCTATGTCTATTGGTTTCTTGCAACAGGATGACGATATTGCAGGTCAATATTTCCAACGTGCCATCATGCAGAGTAACCCTTATGGCTTTGAGTATCCTAGTTATGACGTGGCTAAGGACCGCAACAATGACTTTGACGTAGACACTTCGATCGACGAAATCATGGCGTCACAAGAAACGACTTTGAATGGTATTGAACAGCTTAAGAATTGGTTGTTAGGTTCTTTGCAAATCCCAATTCTGAGCCCAACAGCAGATGAGACTCCAATGTCAAACCTGATGCCTTTTGCCCCATACATATTGTGTGAAAAAACTAGTTTTCTTGGTAGCTGTAGCGAATCAGCAAAATCACCAATGCAAGCAGGCTTCTCAGTACCTACTGTCCTCGGTGAAAATGCACATGAAGCGAACAGTTTTGGCATGCTCTTTACTGCAACGTTCTTGATTCCGACAGTCATAGAACTACTAACAAATGATGAACCTGAACTACTTACTAATGAAGATCCCGCAAAGCTTGCTCTAGTTATGCTTAATTGGTTAGAAGATGAAAACAACATCGTTCTTCTGCAACAAAAACTATCTGAGCGAGCAAGTGATGAAGTTTCAGCAGAGCTTGCATTACCAAGCAGTGCTTACAGCGCAGTAACGGGTTTATTTTATGGTGCCAAGCTAGAAGGTGATGTAGCTGAAATGATTGGATGTATTGATTCCAATGATATTGCGGGTACCGTAGGTTGCTTGGTTGATATTGTTGATATCACAAGCCACCAACAAACCCAAGATATTCTGGCTCTAACCGATTACTACCCTAACTCAGAAGCAACTCTGGGCGGCGCAACAGCGAACATGAAGCAATTTAAAACCTTGCTAAATGACACCTTGTTCAATGGTCCAGCTCGTCACATGGCAGCAAACAGCGGAGTAGAAGCAACGCTATACCACTTTGAGCACAAACCAAGCTTTAACATGTGGAACTACAATACCTTGCTAAATGGTGAGCTATCTATTATCGATTTATTTAAAACTATTGGTTGTATCAGCGGTACATGTAACGGTTCAGAACTGCCGTTTGTGTTTAACAAAGCCGTGCGTTTTGATGGAGGTGAAGTAAATCCATCAAGCAAGGAAAAAGCACTAATGAATGAAATGTCGCGTCTTTGGTTTAGCGATGAATTGTTCCAGAACGACTACCAATACAACAATACAACCGACAATGTGCTTGTAATTGATGGTGCAGGATTCAGCGAAAACAGTACTACCTTCGACTGGGACTATGTCACAAACCCAGGTGTTGATCCAAAGCTTCGTGAAGGTCGCTTAAGCGGTCTAGAAGATCAAGCTCTTATGCCTTGGCAGTGGTACCTAAACTAAACGTACTCACCCCCCTTCTACTGTAACGGCCAGCTCGCTGGCCGTTTTTATATCCAAATTTTACGTTCAAACGCAGGTTAGTTATGACACTTAGCAAACTAAAAACAGCATACACAATGATGTTGATTGCTTTGGTCACAGGATGTGCCCAACCTTATCCCGATGTTGAACCTGACTTCGAAGCAAACTGGCAAAGCACGGAACACCAATCAGAAGTGTACCTGATCCCGACTGCGCCAGAAGCCTTCGCTCGTCGTATCGACCTTGTTCGCCAAGCACAACACTCGATTGATATGACTTACTTCTCTTGGGAACGTGACACGCTTGGTTTGATGCTTCTAAACGAGCTAAAGCAAGCGGCAGATCGTGAGGTTCACGTTCGACTGACCTTAGATGACCTAATGGTTTTTAATGATAAATGGCTAGCGGAATTGGACTCACACCCCAATATTGAGATTCGACTGTTCAATCCTTTTGAGTCACGTAAAGCGGGCTGGATTGGTCGTGCGTTCAACTTCTCCACTCATCAAAAACAACTGGATAATCGGCTTCACGAGAAGTACTTCAATGTTGATCATCACTCGATGATTTTAGGCGGAAGAAACATCGGTAATGATTACTTTGGCTATAGCGAGAATGCCAACTTCTTTGATATGGACGTTTTGTTTCGAGGTGACGTAATCGCGTCTTTCGACAACAATTACCAAGCGCTTTGGGACAGCCAATATGCCGTGCCAATTCAAGAACGAATCAAAGTCAAAGAACAAGGCCAATACAAAGCGTTTACCAAGGCAATAAATAAAGGTGAGAAGAATAAAAAGCCGATCACTTCCAATGTTGAGCAACAGATAGATCGCCTAAGCGAACCAAGGTTTATTGAAGCATCGGTAACGCCTTTATTTGATTCATTAGAGAAGCTCAATGACAACAAGCCCTACTTTCGTCAACGTACAGAGCACTTAATGAAGCAAAAAGTACCGACACCTTCTAAGGCTGTTATTTCTACGCCTTACATGGTGCCAAGCGATAACCAGTTTGTATTCATCGATGCCCTCAAAGAGCACCAAGCCGAAGTCACCTTACTGACGAATTCATCGGCCTCCAATGATTCGGGCTTTGTGCCTGCGTATTACGAAAAGCACCGCCAGACTTTACTCGACAAGGGCATAAGTATCTACGAGTACAAAAGCCAAGCTATCAATGATGACCACTACTTTCATGTAGATACTTACTACCACAACAAGACAGTAATTTTAGACGACCGTGTCACCTATATTGGTTCTTCTAACTTCGACCCGAGATCAGATTTTCTTAACGTGGAGTTTGGTGTGTTGATTGACAGTGAAGAGTTTGCGAAGCAAGTGACACACTACTTAACGCGTCAGAAAGAGGATTTGTTCTGGGCTGTGTCGCGAGAACAATCAGGTGAGACTACCTGGGCTTCAGGGGAAAAAATCCACACTAAGAACCCGAACTACAGTTCATGGAACAAGGTACCGGATTGGTTATTTCGAAAAATGAATGGCGAGTTCGAGCTTTAAGTGTCGAGCTTCGAATTTTAATTTTTAATCTTCCACCAGTCCAAATGCAAAAAAGCCGCGTAATTCGCGGCTTTCTCATGTTTCAAATAGACGTATCTGAGCTTACAGACGGTAGGTCATCGCTCTTTTGGCTACGTAGTTCACCATATCAAGCGTTGTGAAGATCGAATTAACATCGTTAATGTCGTAATCCACATGTCCACGCTCAACATACTCCTCTGCGAGTCGATAAATATCAACGACACGCTCAGCTACCGCTTCCATAGGATCTATAAAAGTGACGGTTGGAAATGCCATTTCAAGTTGCTTTCTAACCAAAGGAAGTTCCGTGCATCCCAAAATAACCGTATCAACCCCCTTTCCTACGATGCTTTGAACCGCAATAGCAAGAAGTGCCGCATTACGGTCAAACTCGCCTGCTTTAATGCCGTTGGTCTCTCGGATTGCTTGTCCACATGCGCTCATCTCGCCCGTCACTTCGCCATAGATAGCGCTATGAACGTTATGTTCTTGCTCAAAAGCATCTGGCTTAACGAATACGAGGTTGGCGTCAGTTAGGTAACGGTCATAGATTCCCGAATTGTATGTGCCGTTAGTACATAAAATACCGACAATAGATTCAGGATTCTGCTCTTTGATTTGATCAACCGTAGTTTGAAGCATATCGACGATATAAACATTGGTATGTTTTTGAACTTCAGGCCTGAAATAATGAGCGGTGTTGCAGGTCATAACGCCAAATTGAACGTTCGCGTGTTCTAAAATGCACGCTGATTCAATTAGCTCAGGAACAGGGTCGATACCGCCTTCGTTAATGGCTTCAGAGCGGTCTGGGATATCTGAATTTTTAACCACAATCATGGCCATGTGGTCTTGGTCTTTTAGTGCGCCGTGTTCTATCTCTTTTTTGGCGACGATATCTTGGAACAGAGCATCCGCTTCAGGGCCCATGTTACCAAATACACCAAATCGTACCTTTTTCATTGTTTTTACCTTTGTGTTTGCTAGAGCACAAAGGTTATTACACTCTGTCGATTTGCTTGAATCCCATTGGATGGACCGTATCCTCGCAAAAGCTTAAACAACATACGAATATTAGAATTGAGTCCCCAAGGAAAAGTGAATACGAAACTCATCGCCTTGAGGCGCATCTAACCCGTAAGCAAAATCGAGTTTCACAGGCACCAATTGTGAGTTCCAAATCAGACTAAGGCCTGTACCGCGCTTCCAATCCGCTTCATCATCATACGCATCACCAACATCGAGAAATGCGCCTATCCAAATTGAGCGGTAAACCTGATGTTGGTACTCAAGCCCTGCTGTTAGCATATAACGTGCACCTGTTAATTCACCGTTGTCATCTTTTGGAGAAATCGATTCATAACCATAGCCTCGTAAGTTCCCATCGCCACCAGCAAAAAAACGCAGTGACGACGGTACATCCGACAACGATTTAGCTATGTTAATGCCGACATTTGAACGGAAATGAAGCTTCTGGCTTTCGCTAATATCCCACGAAAGCACGCTGTTTCCTTCCAACCGCAACAACCTTGAATCAGAGAACAAACTAGGCTCAGAATACTCAACAGAGTAGATGTGTCGATGATTGAGCTCCAATTGATCATTTTTACGATCAACCTGAGAAAAGCTGATGCCAGGTAACAGCAATTGTGATTGGTCTTCCTCAGAGGCCTGATGGTACTGTTCATGCAAGTATTTGACGTAAATGGTGCTTTGCCAATCGCTGTCTAATTGCCAGTAACGTTCGAACTTAAGATCGTTTGAAAGGCTATTGGTGTCTCGATGATCAATTCGTTTTGATTCAAACTGAATACCAAAGTAATCGGTCGTCACTTTCTCTGTGGGGATTTTGTACCCTAGCTGCAGTGATTGCTCTTGTTCAGACAAATACGTCTGTGTTTCAAAGCTGTGGCCTCTCCGGTTATACCAAGGCTTTGACCAGTTTAAAGACGCTCTTAAACCGAGATCGGTAGAGTAACCGCCACCCACCTGCACAATGTCACGAGAGCTTGGTTCAGCAATAATCTCAATTGGCACTTCTAGATTGTCATCAAGATGATTAAAGTCACCGTGTACCACGACACTGCGAAACCACTGAGTTTCAAACAAGTCAGACTGCAGCTCGCCCAACTTAATCGTGTCAAAGTCGTCCCCTTGTTTGAATATGGGAATTTTCTCGATACGCGCAGGCTCAACACCATCATCAGGAATGCTGATGGCGCCAAACTTGTAGCGTGGGCCACTAGAAAAATGCAGGTGAATATTGGCGATGTTTTCGCTAGGAATCACCTCAATCTTTGACTCGATAAACCTACCGTCAAAATAACCTTTCCGCTTTGCTAAAGAGAAAATCGCCCGTTTAGTTTGGTCGTATTCTTGGTGAGATAATGGAGAGCCTGAATCTAACTTACTTTGCGTGAGTATTTTGATGAACTCTTCGTCTTTACTCGCTTCACCTGTGACTTTTACAACCGATTCTGCAATGTACATGACAGGGCCAGAATCGACGTTCAAGGTGAGGTTATCACTGTCATCAAGTTTGAGTTCTATCTGAGGATGATAGTAGCCATAAGGGTTGAGCGCGTCTTGAACCCGTTTCAATAACTTAGTATGGGATAACTGGGAAGCTGGGACATCAACCAAAGGTTCTAAGTATAACTCTACATTTTCAGTGAGAGTTTTGTTCAGCCCTTCAACCTTAAAGTCTGCGCCTATCGCTGCGGGGTGACTAACCATGAAGAGTGAAGCTGCCAATATTACTTGTTTAATCGAGGTCTTCACGCCGTTACCCAGTTGCTTAGAACCCGAATAGGTTATGAGCAAAACGTGAAATCACTGAATCTCATATGAAGGACGTAACCCTACGAACAAACTTGGCTCATTTTGAATACCAGCACAACGTTACTCTAGCTACTTACACTCCTCATATTACAAACACAAAAAAGGCGCAATTAAGCGCCTTCAAAATATCGATTATTTACTGAATCACTATCAGTTGTTTTTCAGCCACACATCTTGGTTTTGTGCTGCTTTCTTCTTTTTCTTCTTACCTGTGCCAGCCGGTGGCGCAACAGGTTTTAGTGCAGCGATAAGTTCAGCTGTCGCTTCTTCATCCACTTCAAAGCCTTCAATTTGCTCACGCTCAAGACGAATCTTGTTCTTCTTCTCGATGATTTTGAAGTGGTGGTAATCTTCGTGATCGATCAGAGATAACGCTAGGCCAACCTCACCCGCACGACCACTTCGGCCAATACGGTGCATGTAGTCTGATGGGCTACGCGGTAAATCAAAGTTGATTACCACTGGAAGCTTCTCAATATCCAGACCACGTGCCGCAATGTCTGTCGCGATAAGAACGTCAATCTCGCCAGATTTGAAATCTTCTAGGATACGAGTACGTGAACCTTGTCCTTTATCGCCGTGGAATACTTCTGCGATGATGCCGCGCTTGTAAAGCTTGTCTGCTAGGTGCTCACAGCTGTTCTTCGCATTAACGAAGATCAGAGCTTGGCGCCATTCGTGTTGTTGGATTAGGTGTGCGAGTAACGCTGTCTTGCGACCTTTTTCTACTTCGAATACACGTTGAACCAGTGTGCTCGCATTGGCACTTTGAAGTTGAACTTCAATTGGATCGCTTAGTAGTTCGTGAGTCAGCGTTTGAACTTGCTCTGGGAAGGTCGCAGAGAACAATAATGTTTGTTTCGTGCTCGGCAATAGCTTCAAGATTGCATCAAGTTCTTCGGTAAAGCCTAGGCTCAGCATTCGGTCAGCTTCATCAAGCACTAACGTTTTTACTTTGTCTAGCTTGATTGCGTTGCTCGAAATTAGGTCGAGTAGACGACCTGGCGTTGCCACTAAGATATCAGTGCCGCCACGTAATGCCTGCATCTGAGTATTTACCGATACACCACCAAACACACAAACCGTTTTAATCGCGCCATTGAAATGTACAGCGTAAGATTTAACGCTGTCAGCCACTTGCTTAGCAAGTTCACGAGTAGGAACCAAGATAAGGCCAGAAACAAAGTTACCTTTGCCTGAACGACGGTCCAGAGGGGCATCTTCATGGATCTGTTGTAAAAGTGGAAGTGCAAATGCTGCGGTTTTACCTGAACCTGTATTTGCGCCTGCAATTAAATCGCGTCCTGCTAACACACTTGGAATAACTTGCGCTTGGATAGGCGTTGGCTGTTGGTATTCAAGCTCAGTTAGACGAGCCATCAAAGGAGAAATTAAGCCAAGATCAGAGAAGTTGGTTGGTGCTGTGGTGTTAGTCATTAATTGCAGAAACTCAAAGCTAAAATAATAGCGCGCTATATTAACGTATTTCAGCAGTATTACGTAACTAAATCGCCCTTTCGCTTCTATTTCACCGATTAATACTAGTCAGAAAGCAAGCTATCGATGTGAGAACCTCGATACTAGCCCTACCTACTTCGCCTAAGTGTATTCCAACTAAGCAATTGTCGTGGTTGGCACTTAGTTCAGCCACCCTGCTACCGTTTGTTCCGGCACATACGAGTTAGGCTCGGTTAACCACACGGCCACGGCATCTGGCGTGGCGACTAATGGATCAAAGTCGACATTGAATTGCCATTTGGATTCGCCGCGTTGGTAACCATCGTAAACCACCACAAAATCATGCTCGAGTTTCTTACCTTTGTTCTCACCTGCTTTAACGCTAGTGACTTCGTTCATCGCCAATAAGGCAATATGAGCCACATAATCCCCTTTGTCTTCGTAACTTACACTGAACGTATCGCCTTTATGATTGACGGTTAACTTAGGGTTACTTTGTTGTTGGAGCGAAGGGAGATTTCTATCGAGCCAATTAAAGTAACCGCGCCACTCTTTTCCATCGACCACAAACCCAGGCGTATAAACCCCACTGGTTACACCATAAGCTTTATACAAACGTTGCTTCTGACTGAACGCTTTGCTCGCAAACTTATCTCCCCAACCGAGGTAATCCCAGTAATCGACGTGATACGCAAGCGGGATGACTTGTGTCCAGAGTGCTGGATCATCTTCAAAAGTACTGAGGTAGGCATCAGCAGGTGGACAACTCGAACAACCTTCAGAGGTGAACAGTTCGATAACCTGCGCAGGTTGCCCTTCGTTACTCCAGGTTTGTGCATTCGACACTGAAGAATAGAAGCCGATCGGTAAGGCAAATAAGCAGAGTTTGATCAATGATGTGTTGTGTTTGGCGTGTGACATACCGTGATCCTCATAGAAGCTACTTATCTAAAGACCGCGATACTTAACGTTTTCTTTCAAATACAAATTGTTTCAGATACAAAAACGCCAGCTGGAGTAGCTGGCGTTTTTTTAATTCTGTCTTTCTTTTATTCTATGCGTTTACGCTGAGATTAACGGTTGATACCGATATCGCGTTGCATGTGACCAGATAGATCGCTCGCGTAGTAACTACGTGGAGAGTTATCTACGAAAAGAATATCGAAAATGTGTGCAATCAATCCTTTGAAGTTAACCGAGTAGGTCTTCTTATCCATAGAGTTAGGAACAGCGATAGTATTCATTTGTACTGCTTGAGCCATGATTGCCTCTCTATAAATTTGTTTGTGTGTTTCGTTCTGATGACAAGAATAATAGGTGATCTTTTGCAGGTTAAAAAATGACTAAAACTGGTTGTTCAGATTAGTTTTTCTAATAAAACAAACCATTAACAACACCACGAAATACATATGCACGATACGTGAGTATAAATTCAACATAGTGTTTAAATCATGCATTTAGTACAAATACCCCGCAAACAACAGTGGCCAATGTCACAGAAATTTTACATAAATAAATTTCCCGCTTCATCGACCACCTATCTCTTATCGAGTTTTCGATAAGTTATATTTGTTTTAATTTACTTGTTCAATGTCTGGCTTCTTTGCATAAATCGACGCTATAACCGCAATCGTCATCGTTGAAATCAGCACCGCTAAAGACCAGTAGGTTGGGATAGCCCATTCGCTGTCGACCAGTAGCATTTTCACACCAATGAAGACCATGATGAATGCCAGTGCTGGCTTCAAGTAGATGAACTTATCCATCATGCCTTGAAGTACAAAGTACAACGAGCGAAGACCAAGTAACGCAAACACGTTTGCAGCCAATACTAAGAATGGCTCTCGCGTAACGGCGAAAATTGCAGGGATAGAGTCCAGTGCAAACATGACGTCCATGACTGCGATAGCACCAATCACCAACATCATTGGTGTCAGTACCCATTTGGTACCCTGCTTAATCATTAGTGCTGGGCCATGAAAGTCTTCTGTTACTGGCATGATTTTGCGAAGTAGCTTTTCAGGCAGTGTATTCACACTCTCTTCTTCGCCTTTGTCTAACGCCAGTTTAATACCAGTACCAATCAAGAACGCTGCAAACACGTAAAGCACCCAGTGGTATTCCGCCAATAGTTGCGCGCCTAGTGCGATCATAATTGCACGAAGCACCAATGCGCCAATTACGCCCCAAAGAAGCGCACGAGGTCGTAGATGCTCAGGAACTTGGTATTGAGCGAAGATCATCGCGAATACAAACAGGTTGTCTACGCTCAGTGACTTCTCTAGCAAGTAACCGGTAATGAATGACACTGTTGCTTTTTGCGCTGTGTAGTCGCTATTAGGCGCGTAAATGTCCCAAAATAGGTAGATAGAACCTGCAAACAAAAACGCAAGTACAAACCAGAAAACGCTCCAGATTGCCGCTTTCTTGATAGTGACGTTGCCACCACGAGTCTGATAGATATCAATAGAGACAAGAATCACCGTCAGCAGGAAAAAGCCCGCATAAGTCGTCATGATCGGCGATGAAAAAAAGGATTCACTATTTGTAGCTAATAGAGATTGAGTTGAGTTCATTATTCCTCCGGGCGGAAGAACTGTACAAAGACCTTCCGCAAACAAAGCATATCAAGCTCCATTACGGATCTTGACTGTGATTGCGTTGGTCTCGTTGAAGTGAAATATGGGATTTCACCTTTACATACCGGATAGACACTTGGCCTAACGAGATGACGATATGTAAACTTGCGCTAACTACTCCCCAAACGCGTGGATAATAATCCTCTGATTGTGTTTCGTCTATATAAATTTGCACGGAAAAAGCAAAAAAGGAGCAATCTGCTCCTTTTTTATTTCTTTCACTTACGCTTAGTATGCGTGTATTGATAATAAGAATACTGCGACTGTTCAAAAGCTAGTCTTATCCAGCAAGCAGAACCATTACAAACCTGTAGTAGGCACCAAATACACTAACGCTGACCAAACTGATACCCAACCGACAACCGCTACCGCATCTAACCAATTTTTCTTATCCATGCATATCTCCACAAGAAGGCGACCTGCAGAGATGAAGCATAAACAATGCCAATTTTATAAATAACCCAACGTCATAACATTAAGCATCAGCATCAGTTGTGGTTATCTAAAACATTCCATGCAATTTAACGGTTCATTGTGTTGAAGCGACTCTGGGTGGTCTTGTAGAAACTCGATGAAGCAGTCTGCCATAGAGTCAGTGGTGACCGTGCCATCACCTATCATGTCCAACACGGCGTTATAGCCCTCTTTCCCTTTCATTGTGTAGGCTGAAGACGCGCCACGGTAAATATGGCTGCGAGAAACAGCTTGCCACCCCGATTCTTCAGAGTGGATTTCTAGATGGTGAATCCTATGTCCTATAGGCGCTTCTTTGTGGTAACAAAACCTCAGGTTATGCGTATAAGGAAAGCTACCTGAACCTGTGCCTACAACGCCATTATCCAGCGCGTTATTGATTGCGCCTTCAAGCATGCCAGCGATCGTTTCACCTTTAACTTCATACACACCAATGGGTACGGCAAACGGTAGTAGTTTTCCGGCAATATCAGCAACCGAAACATCGCCGCTATTAAGTGAGTTTCTCACCCCTCCAGAATTATGGATCGCAAAGTCTACCTGGTGGCCTTTCTTGTTCATCAAGTAATGGAATGACTGAGCAACCAAAGGCGCGAGTTGGCTTGGTCCTTTCTCATCAGGGATACGCACATGGCGTAGTTTAGTATCTGCATGAGCAATGACTTGCTGCTGAAGTTTACGAACTCTAGGTTGATACTTGTCCGTCAGAATGCTTTGTAATTCAGGATCTTTCTTACACACTGCAATATTAGGGTGATTGTTCAAAAACACACACGCCATATCGTGGGCATCGTCTTGCCCGACTTCACTGAGTTTCGCGTCTATAAAGAGTCGACGACCTAATAAAAGTTCGTTCTTACCGTTAAAGTGCGTCACTTTGCCTTTTGCATCGAACTCAATTTCACAGTGGCCTAAGCTCATTGCGTGGAAACCGGCTTGTACAACATAGGTATCGCCAATTTTTACGCCGTAGTCATCATCTTTCACTAAGCCGATATCCGAGAAATCACCTTGCAAGCGGTGACTATGACCACCAACAATCACGCCGATGCCTTTCACATTCGCAGCTAGCTCTAAATCAGCTTCATAACCCAGGTGACTAAGCAGCACTATCTTGTTAATACCAGTTTGGTGAATTTGTTCTATCGTTGCTTTTGCCGTTTCTAATGCGTTTTCAAACGGTGTATCAATATCTGGGTTAGCGATACCTGACATCTTGTCGATGCTTAAGCCGAAAATGGCAACTTTCTCGCCATCAAACTCTTTCGTTATAAAACAAGCACTGCGTGTTTTCGTCAGGTAAGGCTTAACAATGTCGTTGTCTGCTAAGGTATGAGTTTTATTGATATCCTCATTCGATAGATTCCAGTTACCGGCCAACAGCGGGAATTTGATTCTTTTCGCGAAAATCGCCACGGGTTCATTACCCATGTCTAGCTCATGATTACCAAGTGTCATGGCATCAATATTAAGTGCATTCAACAGATCGGCGTTGGCTTTCCCCTTGAACAGAGAAAAGTACAAAGTGCCTTGAAAGCAGTCCCCAGCATGCAAGAACAGGGTTCCAACCTTTTGTCGCTGGGCATCTTGTTCTATTTGTTTAAAGCGCGTTGAAATTCGAGCAAAGCCACCAGCACTGACATAAGGTTCAATGATGTGGTTATTCATTTTAAGTGATAGCTGTAATGAGGTTGGTTCGAAGTATGAGTGGGTGTCGTTGATGTGTGCCAACACTATTTTGGTCGGCTTATTCTTTTTAGTCATATTTTCTTCTCTCTTTGTCCCTTCATACTAGGTCGAGAATCATGACAGAATCGTGAATTTTATGAAACTGCACTGCAAAAAAATACTCGAGATAGATCAAAAATCTCATTTTGCACCGTATAAATAATCAATGGGTTTTGTGACCGATGAGCATACCGAATTGGTGATTTTCGATTATGATTAAAGATATCTGTTAGCTTTCAAACAATTAGCAGAGCCTTCCGTTAGGAGTAAGCCTATGCAACTAGAAAGAATCGAGATTTCTGGCTTTCGAGGTATCAAGCGCATGTCACTCGCGTTTGACGAGCTAACCACGCTTATTGGTGAAAATACTTGGGGTAAGTCTTCATTATTGGATGCCCTATCCGTCGTTCTTCCCTCAGACGGTGTGCCATATCACTTTGAAATGACCGATTTTCATGTCGATTACTCCGTCTCACACCCACAGTCTCAACATCTTCAAATTGTTCTCGCATTAAAAGCTAACGACAAGAGCGAACTTAACGCAGGCCGTTATCGCAAACTCAAACCTATTTGGGTTCAAGATGAGTTTGGCGTATTTCGCATCTATTATCGAATTAGCGCGACGTTGGAACAATATGAGACCACCACACATTACGCGTTTCTTGGTTTGGACGGTAATCCGCTCAAGCTTCATCATTCTGAAAAACTCGCTCAAGAATTAATGACCTTACATCCCGTCATCCGTTTGCGTGATGCAAGGCACTTTGATCGTCCTTTCAACAGTAAAACAATCAATCAGAATGCCGTTGTTAATGTTGGTTCTAATGGAGACTCCAACGTCAGCTCTAATGGAATTGGGAACGGTAATCACGCCAACAATGGCAGTGCTGTTAACTCTAGCGGAAATGGAAACGGCAACGGAAATGGACGTCAGGCTAGAATAGAAAAACGCATTGATAATACCTGTCGTCGCTTAATGGCAATCCCTGGTCATGTTAATAAAGGCGAAATGCGCAGTAGCCTTGATTCGATGCAGAGTTTGATAGAGCACTACTTCTCTTTTAAGAGTAATTCTCGTCGTAACCCAAGAAAACAGAGGGATGGCTTATTGTATTCTGCTGGTGCTAATGATCAGAGTATTCATCAGCTCGTCGAAGAAACGAAAAATAAACAAACTCGCTTATTATTCATGGGGTTACTGAACGCTTACCTACAGGCTAAAGGGCCAAATGACTTAAGACGATGTGCGCGCCCTCTTTTGATCCTAGAAGATCCCGAAGGTCGATTACACCCAACCCACTTGGCAAGGGCTTGGAGTTTGATGCAGAAATTGCCTATGCAGAAAATCCTAACCACTAACAGTGGCGATCTACTCGCAGCTGTGCCTTTACAATCGATTCGTCGATTGGTTCGTCAGTCCGACAAAACCATCGCGAATCAACTCAACATGAATCACTTCAGTAAAGATGAACTTCGTCGAATTGGTTTCCATATTCGCTTTCACCGTTCAGGAGCACTGTTTGCGCGTTGCTGGCTATTAGTAGAGGGGGAAACCGAAGTTTGGCTGTTTAATGAGTTAGCCAACCAGTGCGGATATAACCTTGCAGCGGAAGGTGTGCAAATTATTGAGTTTGCTCAATCGGGGCTAAAAGCGCTGATTAAAGTCGCTCAAGAGTTTGGTATCGATTGGCATGTGGTGACTGACGGCGATGCAGCAGGTAAAAAATACGCAGCGACCGTTTTATCAAAGCTTGGTAATGACCAAGAACGACACCGCTTAACTGAATTGCCTGATAAAGACATAGAACATTACTTGTATATGAACGGCTTCGAGAATTTTTTCCGTGACATGGTGAAGATTCCATACGATCACCCTATCCCTCCTAAGAAAGTGGTCGCCAAGGTATTGAAGAAGCACGCAAAACCTGACCTCGCATTGGCGATAGTTTCTCATTGCGAAAATCAAGGACAAGAATGTATTCCATTATTGCTAAGGTGGACGTTAAAACGCGTAATCACTATGGCAAACGGAAATACCTAAGCAATATTTGTTTTATAGATGCTATCAGTTGCTCTGCTGATGAAATCTTTAGTTTATTGCCTAAACCAAAACAAAAAAGGCACACCAAACGGTGTGCCTGTATAAATCGATATACAAATTAATTGGGGGTTATCTTGCAAGAGTTCACAGTGGCTAAACTAGAGTCAGGTTAACGAATTAAGCCTTTGCCTGTTTAGCGTGTTGTTCAACAACTTCCGAAGATTGAGTCGATTTCTCGTGAAGCCATAGTCCCGTTGCTTTCATCAAGTATCCGAATACACCACCAAGCAGTAAAGATGGCACGACAAGTTGCCAATCGCCACCTGCCGCAAACGTCGCACAACAACCAATAAAGGTTCCTGGGATATAACCTAGCCACGCTTGTTTCGCTTGAATGCACATGAAGAAAGCCACAATAGCAGTAATCACATAGCCTAAAATCTCTAACCCTGCGAAGGTAGAGCTTTCTATAATCACCATTGCCCAGAATACGCCGGTCATGTTAGTTAGTAAGCTACCTGCCAATCCTTTTACACCGCCGGTTGGCGAAGCAAAATAACTGGTGCAACCTAAAAAACCTGCCCATGACAATAAGCCGAAAGAGATAGCTATCCATCCCCATAGACCTGACAAAATACCTGTTGTTAATGAAATCGCGACTAATGTACTCATACTATTTCTAAAGCCTAATTACGCAATTTATCGCAACCGGATTTAGCCTCACTTAAAATCAAGTAAGCATACTATGGGAAGATAGCCCTTGTTTAGCCGATCACGATCACATTAATAATGTATGCAATTGTGCATTTATCACTAGATAGAGACCGGAATCGCTTATTCAACATATTTAGTTATTAGTATTTTATCAAATCTAGGTTAAAGAACCGACCGTTTGCCTTTCATCATGCGCTTACCTTCACGCTTGATACATTCAGCAAGTGGGTTCTCTGCCATGTCAGCGCGCCAAATAAAGGACAAGGTTCTTTCCATTTCCAGCTCAGGAACATTCAACGTCACCAGTTGGCCTGACTCAACAAACTGTTCGACATCTAGATAAGGTAAACACGTTAAATATGGGCCGTTTGCAACCAAACTTCTTAAAACAGGAACGTGTTCATACTCTCGCCAAACATCGAGATCGCCAATTAAATGGTGAATAGAGCTATCAAAAACTTTGCGAGTACCTGAACCATGTTCACGTAATACCCACTTTGCTTGTTCTAATTGTGCCAAGCTTACTCGTTCACGCTTCGCAAACGGGTGATGAGCCGATGCAACCACCGTTAAATGGTCTGTACACCACACTTCTTGGTGAACCCTGTTGTCATCACAACGACCTTCGATAACGCCTAAGTCATATTGATAATCTAATACACCATCAATGACAGCATCGGTACTTTGTACGCCGAGCGAGATTCGCATCTCAGGAAAGTCGTTATCAATAATACTGATGAGATCCGGAACGAGGTGTTCCGCTGGGGTTTGGCTAGCACCTAATTTGAGTTCGCCACTCAACAAATGCTGCTCGTAAAAACCCATCTCAATTTGCTGCGCATCTTGCAGTAAACGCTTCGCTTTTGGTCTTAACCACATGCCCCAATGAGTCAAAGCCATTTGCTTGCCCTGCCTTTCAAACAAAGGCCTGCCGAGCATTTTTTCCAACTGTGCAAGAGACATACTTGTCGCCGACTGAGTCAACGCCAATTTGTCTGCTGCCTGACTAACGCTCCCGGAGTCTGCTACTGCATCAAATACCGCGAGTTGCTTTAATGAATAACGCAAAATTCATCCTTAATGCTTTTAATTATTTGTGTCCTGATGCTCGTTTTTTATAAAGCCGATGAGCAATCAATTTCATTCTACGCGTAACCAAATCTATATCAATAAATTTGATGTGGTTTCTAAAAATTATCAATTTTACCTCTACCCCTCAACGCCCTAATCTGAAATGGCAGGACACAACGAGCCCTGCAAAACATTACTGATTAACCAAGTCATTAACACTAGGAATTACACATGACGGATTGTTCAAGGGGGGGATATGGCAACCAGCACTTCTGAAAATCATCAACTGTTCTCACCAACAGAAATGATGGCGGAAGCAGAAAAGTTTGCATTAAGCAAAGCAAATAAAACCAGCAGCATGACATTGAGTTTGGCAATCATGGCTGGCGCATTCATCGGGCTTGCTTTTCTATTCTACATCACGGTAACCACGGGCAGCGCTGATGCTGGATGGGGATTAAGTCGCTTAGCCGGCGGTCTTGCATTCAGTATGGGTTTGATCTTGATTGTGATTTGCGGCGGTGAGCTGTTTACCAGCTCAGTGTTATCGAGCATCTCATGGGCTAATAAGCAAATAACCTTCACTAAGATGCTGTCTATCTGGGGCAAGGTGTATGTCGGTAACTTTATCGGTGCCATGTTCCTATTGGCTTTAGTAAGCGCCGCAGGCTTATATCAACTGGATAGCGGGCAATGGGGCTTAAACGCTCTAAACATTGCTCAACACAAGCTACACCACAGCCCTGTTCAAGCGTTTGCTTTGGGTGTGCTTTGTAACTTATTGGTGTGTTTAGCTATTTGGTTAACGTTCAGTTCTGCTAACGCAATGACTAAAGCAATGATGACCGTGTTACCCGTTGCAATGTTCGTAAGCTCAGGCTTTGAACACTGTGTGGCGAATATGTTCATGGTGCCACTAGGCATCACGATTCAAGCATTCGCACCAGAAAGCTTCTGGATGCAAATCGGCGCGACACCGGCGCAGTACGCAGACTTAAACGTTGTGCAATTTGTTACCGCAAACTTAATACCAGTGACAATCGGCAACATCGTAGGTGGTTCAGTATTGGTCGGCTTAGCTAATTGGAGTATCTACCGTCGCCCACAACTTAAAGCAGCAAAAATTACCGCTATTACACAAACAACAGAAATTACGTCAGTTAAGGAAATTACTATGAACACAGCAACTACTATCAAGCAAATCATGAACACTCAACCAATTACACTGAGCGTAGAAATGCCAACATCAGTGGCAATTGATTCACTTTTAGACGCGCAACTTGTTAGCGCACCTGTTTGCGATGTTGAAGGCCGTCTAGTTGGTATCTTCTCTGTTCATGACGTAATGGTTGACCTTTGGTGTCAAGATTACATTCCAACTAAAGGCCAGAAAGTCGTAGACCTAATGAGCCGCGACGTTGTGGCAATCGATGCAAACGACAAGCTAGTAGATGTTGCTGAGTTCCTATGCATCGACAAAGAGCAACTGTACCCAACTACAAGTATGGGCTTCGCAACTCGCCTGACTTCTCTTTCTCTAGAAGAGCGTGCAAAAGCGATGAAAGTAAGCCAACCACATATGCTTCCAGTATTGGAAAACGGTGCGATGGTAGGTGTTCTTACTCGCACTGAAGTGATGCAAGCTCTTCGCCCAATCTACGGTGACCGTCTAAACGTAGTACCAAAAGCGGAACTAGAAACGGCTTAACTGGCTAAGGGTTTATCTTACTGTGGCTCAATCTACAGTGGATTAACTTGCAACGGTTTAACTAGGAAACGTGTAGCTAGCGACTGTTTTACTAGGAAGTGATTAGCTAACTAGGACAAGGTTGAACAATTAGGGATTAGTTGTTCTCCTAGAAAATCAGTCATGGCAACGTTGACTGGCTAAAAGTAGATGGTGGCTTAAAGCGCAACTAAAGGTTTGACACAAAACAGATCTAAACGCGTTACCATTTACCATAATAAAAAGGCGCAAAGTGAATACTTTGCGCCTTTCTCTTTTCTAACTGTTGCTTTTGCTTTCTAGGTTTCAGGTATCGATTCAACTTTTGGTGCTACATAAAAGATTGATACCAGCCAGCAATCATCAATAGCTAGATTACTTCTTTACACCTTCAACGTGTAGATCCATGTCTACGTAGCTTGAAGCGCCCATTACTGGAATGTTGAAGTCAGCAAGCTCTAGACGAGTTGTACCAACGAAACCTGCACGCTCACCGCCCCATGGGTCTTGACCAGCACCGATGAATTCAGCTTCGATAACGATAGGCTTAGTTACGCCGTGAAGTTTAAGGTCGCCCATTACTTCAAGTTTTCCGTCGCCTTTATCAACCACTTTTGTACTGTTAAATGTTGCATCAGAGAACTTACCAGCATCAATGAAATCGCCACTACGGATGTGCTTATCACGTTCTGCGTGGTTTGAATCAAGGCTTGTAGTGTCAACTGTTACGTTTACTGTAGACGCTTCAACATTGCTTTCATCAAATGAGAAGTCACCTGAGAACGTGTTAAAACGACCTTGGATAAAGCTGTAACCTAGGTGGCTAACTTTAAAGTTAACTGAAGCATGCGCACCTTTTGTATCAATCACGTAATCAGCGGCGTTCGCAGCGAAAGGCATTGCCATTGCAAATGCTAATCCTGTAGCGATAATTGACTTTTTCATTTTGAAGCTCCTATCATTTTTCGTAGCGTATCGTCTTTGTCGATAACGTGGTGTTTTATCGCCGCTAAGGCGTGCACTGATGCCATAATGATCAGTACCCATGCAGCATAGTAGTGAACCGTACCTGCGAGATCAGATTGGTTTGCAAACAGTTCGCCCATACTTGGTACAGTGAACCAGTTGAATACCTCTATCCCGCGGCCATCTGATGTCGATATCAAATAACCTGAAATAAATAAAACCGCTAAGTTGATGTACATGAAGCCGTGAGCGATTTTTGCTGCTGCCACTTCATAGCTTTTACCTTCCACTTTAGGTGACGCGGTAACTAGTTTCCAAACCAAGCGGATAACA
This sequence comes from Vibrio sp. 14G-20, assembly GCF_026241515.1. Classification (GTDB taxonomy): domain Bacteria; phylum Pseudomonadota; class Gammaproteobacteria; order Enterobacterales; family Vibrionaceae; genus Vibrio. Next base: position 133,643 of record NZ_JAPHPW010000002.1, on the reverse strand, counting down.
GTAACGGCAGCCAAAAGAATGCCTACCGAACGGTGATAGTCTGGTGCTGTTTTGTACCACTCGCTGTAGTATGAAAGATCAACCATCCACAGACCTACACCAAATAAACCAAATACTGCGAGAGCTGAAATCCAATGCATCGCTCTTGCTAAAGGGTTGTAATTTCTAACGTTGTTGTCCATGCATCTCTTCCGAATGTTAACGAGTAGTGTAGTTTCGAAAAGCGTACCCTACACCAAGTTTGTGTAACATATTATTTACCAAGCTTTACATTGGTAACATCATTTCAAATTAAACGAGTTATTCAAATTATTTGAACAAGTTTGGGCTAAACGTTAGATTTCAACGATCTGTTCGATCTCGTAAAGCTCATCTGAGATATCTAACATTTTACGTTCCATTACTTTTTGGGCGTCTTCTATCCCTTTGTTGTAATAAACCGCCCCAAACTTTTTACTTATGAAGTCGACCAAGAATTCCGTGTCGAACTGGCCGAGCTCCACATCGAGTTCATCTTGGAGGTATTTTTGAAGAGTATGGGTAAGCTCAGACTTTTGCTTCGAATCTAGTTGAATGGTCATGAATGTTTCCAAGTAAAGAGTAAATAAATCCATCGTGAACAGCTGACTAAACTATAATCTAGCTAACTCACTTGTAACTTTGCTGCTAAAGATAGTCTTTCTAACTGATTAGAATTCCTCATAATTTAGAATACAGAACAGCGAAGTGCCAGTGCTATCCATAAAATCGCTCCGCAATCGCTAATTTTGATAGAGGGATCAAGAACTCGCACTTTGGCGATAGGTAATGACACATTAATTACCGTACTATTGCCCATCAATAAGATAGTAACTGTGTATAAGGGACTTCATTGTTATTAGATCTCGTGATTAAAAGCGTCAATCAGTTTCAAGACGATTGTCTTAAACTCTGTGAGCGTCATTATCCTACGGTGCACAACCAAGGGATCAGTGAGCATCACATCGGTAAAGCCTTTGCCCGACGAATGGAACACACCTTCGTAAGCTTTAATCATGCAAGTAACATTAGTCCACTTGAAATGCTCTCCTCTCGAGAAACGCCCCGCCACTTCCGAATCTCTTCTGAAATCGGCACGGTTTGGATGATTAGTCATCATATGGTGAGCGCGGGAAAAACGTGTCGTAAAAAGTTGATGTTAGACATTCATAACTGGCAGCAAGAGTACGGATTCGCCATTCAACCCAATGACGTTTTGATCATTGTTTCTGACCATTGGATAAGCCGAAGTAAAAACAGTGGTGAGTTGTTGCATTGGTGGATGGGAGAACTCCCAGACGAGATAACCGAATACAGCCAACAAGGCATCACGTTAAGAGAGAGTGATTCTCAATTCGCTGCTGATTTAAATAATAACTTTAGAATCAGTCCGTGCTTTATTAAATTTGGTCACCCACTAAAACGGTCAGGGAATCAACAATTGGTTCGTAAATACCTGCAGCTTTATGCCGTACTTCAATGGTAGGGATAATACGGGTCAACTTTTTCATTCAATATTGAAAGCAAATTGTTAGACCTTCATCCCAATATTTTATAAAAGACACCCAATCATTGTTCATTAATTATTCGAACGTTCTAATCGAATTATTAATAACTATTCTTCCGATGCTATCGATTTTGAGAGATAGATATCACTTCTATGTAACCAGTTAAGTATCTTTATTTTCTAACTTTGACATTCACCCATAATCTAAGCCTTTAACCCTACTTTTCGCTGGTGTATCGCTGTTCTAGCTTTATATTGGTTGGGATTGATATGTGAGGCGTTACTCAGCCATTAAATTCACAGCAACCATCAAACCTAGTGAATGATAAGTTAAATTAATGGTTAATATCATTTATCATGCTGATTTTTCGTTAATTATATTTATTTAAATATTGACCCTGCAAATGAGTTTTTATTAATTGACAATTTACTAACACCTGTCAATATTGTGACAGCCATGACGTATATTTTCGTCATTGAATAAACACCTTTATTAGCGACTATGATTTTATCAGACAGAAGTGAATTTATTAGCTGTATATCAGTGGATGCCGATATGCAGTTTATTGCGAAATATCAAGACCTAACACTGAGAAGTGTCTATCAACCTATATTTGACGACTCAATGACTCAGATAGGTGTAGAGGCTTTGGTGCGTATTTCGAATAGCAAAGGGGATATTGTTCGTCCTGATCACTTCTTCCATTCCGATGACACCTCATGCACAGATAAGATCAATGTAGAGAGACTTAGTCGCGCTATCCACATTCGTAACTTCGCACAGTCAACTATCCGTCATTTGCACCTATTCTTGAACGTTCTTCCAAACGTTGGTGAGTTATTTGCTGCAGAAAAGGTCAGTGACAGCCTTCTGGCAAAACGTCTTCATGAGTTGAACCTTTCATGTGAGCAGATCGTGATGGAATTAGTGGAGTTGAATGCCGAAAGTGAAGAGCGCTTGAAAGATGCAGCCCTCTCCCTTGCGGAGAATGGTTTTCAGATCGCGGTCGATGATTTCGGAACACAAGCATCAACAGAACAACGCGTCCGCCACATTAATCCTCACATCATTAAGATCGATCGCTCAGTGATGTTAGATTTTGAGCAAGGCGACACACGAGAAATGGAATTAGTTCTAGAGCTCGCGAAACAAATTGGCGCTAAGACTGTCATCGAAGGCATTGAAACAGAGCATCAACTTGCGGCAATGCAAAGCTTGGGCTTCGACATGTACCAAGGCTATCACCTAGCGATGCCCAAACCGATTGAGTTGGATATCCGTTTAGCAATCTAAAGCCGTCCCTACTCTTCCTAAAGCCGCTGACTACTGGTTAGCGGCTTTTTTTATACCTGTCGAATAACACATTCCTCTGTTAACGACGTGCTTTGTCTGTGTAGCGGTCTTCACATCGCTTTCTCTGCATACAGATGATGACTTAAGCCACGCTTTGCCATATCACATGCATAAAAAAGCCCAGTCAAAAATGACTGGGCTGGCTTAAAAGAATCTGTTTTATATCAATCCCTAATAACCCGCAGTGGACGGTTTGATTCTATATATAACAGCGAACATCACTGGTACTACTATTAGCGTTAGTACTGTTGCAAAGCCTAAGCCTGCCATGATGGTAATCGCCATCGAGCCGAAAAATGCATCGAATACCAAAGGAATCATACCCAAGATAGTCGTTAGTGCTGCCATAGATACCGGTCGAACACGACTAATCGCACTGTCGACAACCGCTAAGTATGGGTCTTTACCTGTTGATAGCTCACTGTTGATCTGGTCAAGAAGGACGATACCGTTCTTCAAAATCATGCCGCTTAGACTCAACAAGCCTAGGAACGCCGTGAAGCTGAATGGCATATTGGTACCTAACAGACCAATTGAAACACCAATGATAGAGAGTGGAACCGTAAACCAAATTACAAGCGGCTTACGAACCGAGTTAAACAGAAGCATAGTGATGATAAACATCAGCAAGTAACCCATTGGCAGTGAACCAAACAGAGATTCCTGCGCGTCTTTAGAGCTTTCGTACTCACCGCCCCAGCTAATGCTGTAGCCTTCTGGTAAATCTAATGCTTCTACCTTTGGTTTCACACGAGCAAACAGACTCGCTGGCGTCTCATTACCAAGAACATCGTGGTCAGCCAATACCGTTAGCGTACGTTTTCTGTCGCGACGCTGAATCAGTGGCTCAGACCATTGAAGCTCTACACCATCAATCACTTGCTCAACCGGGATGTAAGTTTGTAGCGATGGGCTCCAAATCTTCACATTGTTCAGTGATTCAAAATCAAAACGCTCTTCTTCAGGTAAACGCGCCACGATAGGTAACATATGAGTACCATCACGCAGTAAACCGATGTTGTAACCGCCGAACGCCATTTGTAGCGTCTCAGACAAATCAGTTTTTGAAATGCCAAGGCGACGTGCCTTTGATTCGTTAAACAGTGGCACTAGCTCTTTAGTGCGCTCACGCCAATCGTGACGAACATTTCGTGAGCCTGGATCGGCAAGTAAGACGTCTTCGACTTCAACTGCAATGCTACGTAATACTTGAGGATCAGCACCGATAATACGCGCTTCAATCTTTGAAGCCGGTGACGGACCAAACTCAATCAGTTTGAACTGGAATGTCGGTTGCTCAAATTCGTTCGCTAAGTTTTTGTCTAACTCCGCTAAAACCTTAAACATGGTGTCACGGTCAGTGGTTCTTACTTGTAGCTGGCTGTACGCTTCGTAACTTTTCTCTGGTTGGTATGTCAGTGCGAAACGTTGCATGCCCTGCCCAACCGTCGTAGTTACAAACTCTACTTCATCTTCTTGACGAATGTAGCTCTCAACCTTTTCAGTCTGCTTGATCGTTTCACGTACATCCGTACCTTCTGGCATCCACATGTCGACGTAAAACATTGGTGTATTTGATGGCGGGAAGAACTGTTGCTTCACCTTACCAAAACCAACAACAGACACGGCGAGCAATACGATCATGCTGACAACAGTTAACCATCTAAAACGCAATGCAAATTTCAGAGACGCACCGAATACAACGAACAGAATACCTTTGTATGGATCTTCGTTCTCATCAACTTTGTCTTCTTCTTTAAGCAACATTTCAGCAAGGAATGGCGTCAGTGTTAGCGCCGTTACCCAACTCAAGAATAACGAGAAACACAGTACCCAGAACAATGAACCCATGAACTCGCCCGTTGCATCTTTCGATAATCCGATAGGTGCAAAAGCGGTAATCGCAATAATGGTCGCGCCCAATAGTGGCCATTGTGTTTGTGTCACGATGTCTTTTGCTGCTTGAAGCTTGGTCTTACCTTTCTTCAAGCCAACCAAAATACCTTCAACGACAACAATCGCGTTGTCCACCAGCATACCGAGCGCGATGATCAAGGCACCTAGCGAGATACGGTGCAGTTCGACATCGTTGTAGTCCATAAGAATGAACGTACCAAATACGGTCAGTAGCAGTACTAAACCAATGATCAAACCACTACGTAAGCCCATTGCAAAAAGCAGTACGATGATAACGATAGCAACGGCTTCTACTAGGCTGATTAGGAAGTCAGCCACTGACTTATCTACTTCTTGCGCTTGGTTGTAGAAGTAGTTCAGCTCTACACCGGCAGGTTTAATGCTTTCTAAGCGGTCTAGTTCCTCATCTAGCGCGTTACCAATCTCAACGACGTTTACGCCTGAAGAGAACGCAATGCCTAGGTTGATCGCTGGTTTACCGTTGTAAGTTAATACATTACCCGGTTTTTCTTGGATACCGCGAGTAACCTCAGCGACATCTTTCAAGCGAATCAGGTTACCCGTATCACGACCATGAATGATCAGGTTTTCTAGCTCTTCAACCGTGCTCAGCGTGCCGTTAGGTTTGATTGTTAGGCTTTGGCCATTCAACATAACCTCGCCTGCCGACACCACGCTGTTTTGTTGTGCTAACAGTGACGTTACCGTCGACATATCTAGGTTCAATGCGGCTAAGCGTTCCAGAGACATCTCAACAAACAGTTGTTCTTGTTGGTCACCTGCAATGCTTACTTTGCCGACACCATCGACCAGTTCGATTTCACGCGTTAGGTAATCTGCGTACTGTTTTAGCTCAACGTAATCGTAACCGTCACCGGTCAGCATGATCATCACACCGAATACGTCACCAAAATCATCAATGATCTGAACGGAATTCACACCACTTGGTAGTGTTGGCTGTAGATCGTTGATCTTACGACGCATTTCATCCCAGATTTGCGGTAGCTCGTCGGGACCATAGTCCATCTTCATGCTGACCATAATTTGAGACATACCATTCGATGAGGTCGATGTGATCTTATCGATGTAAGGGAGCTGTCTTATCTCTTTTTCAAGCGGGTAAGTCAGTTCCTCTTCAACTTCCATAGACGTAGCACCAGGGTAAGTTGAAATAATCATTGCATCTTTAATGGTAAAAGCTGGGTCTTCTAAACGGGATAGATTACCAAAAGACGTCACACCGCCAATGGCCAAAATGACTAGAAACAGCCAGCTGATTACTTTGTTCTTTATTGAATATTCTGCGATGTTCATTCTGCTTTTCCTGACAATTGGATTCCGTCACGGAGTTTTCTTAGATTCGAATTTACGAGTAGCTCACCTTGCTCAACACCATGAGCGATAAGTGCGCCTTGGCCGCTGATCTTGTCGACTTCCACTTCGCTTTTGAATGCCTGGCCATCTTCCATTTTCCACACGTAAAATTGGTTCGCTTCAGCGCCTGCTTGCAGAGTCGTCATCGGCAACTGGTAGCCTTGAACATCACTTAGGCCTGCTTTTGCCATGTCGACATTTACTGTAACGCTCGTACCCGGCAGAATTTCACTTTCAGGTTGCTGCATCTGCATCCAAAACTCGTATGTACGTGATTGTGGGTGCAATTCGCTGGTGTGCTCTAGATACGTCAGAGGATATTCTCCAGAGTGACCACCAAAGGTCGCTTCAGGACGGTAGCTGCTTGAACGCATATCAGGGCTGATCGACGCTAAGATCGAATCGGATACTTGGATTCGTACGTAGACCTTATCGTTCTGATACAAGCTAAGAAGCGTTTCGCCCGGTGTCGTGTTTTCAAAGCGTTGCTTATCCACGGTTGAAACCGTGCCTGAAAATGGTGCCAGCAGCTCTGTATAGCTCAGCTTGCGTTGTGCCGCAGCCAAATTCGCCGATGCCAGTTTGTAGTTAGCGGTTAGTTGGTCGTGCTCCGATTGCGACAACATCTTGCTACCAAACATCTCACTACCACGAGACAGTTGCTTGCTCGCTAATTCAAACTGAGATTGAGCGTCCGTTAGATCTTGTTTGTATGTCGCGTTGTCTAGGGTCGCCAGTAGCTGACCTTTTTCGACCTTGTCACCCGCTTCAACCAATACTTGCTGAATCTCACCAGCAAGCTTAAATGCCAACGGTGTCAGTTCTGCCGGCATCACCTGTCCGTTAAAACTTCTGAATTGATCAGTAAGTGGTGCGCCAACTTCAAAGGTTGAAACTAAAAGTGAAGGCTGTTCACGGTGGTCTGTTTCGTTATTACAAGCTTGAAGTAATAACGCAGATGCAACCACAACTGATAATTTGGAAAGGTTCATTAAATACCGCCCTCACGTACCCAAGCTTTTACTTGCTGTCCATCTGATAACACATCCACACCTGCTTCTACGATCAGGTCGCCAGAAGATAGGCCATCGATCACCTTGCCTTGTTCATCAAGGGTAACTTGTACTTTAGAAATCAATTGCGACTCTGGGTTGTAGCGCCACAGTTCACCGTGGTCTGCGTCTTTGCTTAACCAAGCAGAGTCAACAATACCGATGCCGTAGTCCGATCTGTTTTTCTGAACTTCCACTTGCGCTGTCATGCCAGAAAGCAGATTGATGTCTTCAGGCTTTTCGATAGACACAACTGCTTGATAGCTGTTGGTGTCTTCGTCTGGCTGAGTTGAAATCTCTTTGAAGCGCGTTGGGATACGAATGCCGCGGTGGCTATCCATCACAACCCACATGTTTGAACTTGTTAGGTCTTGAATTGAACGGTCTTCAAGCTTTGATACCGGAATAGAGAAAGTCACATCCATTTCGCTGTGATTCAAAATGTTAAGTACCGGCTGCTTTTCTACGATCAATTGATATTGCTTACCAAACACCATCGATACCACGCCATCGAATGGAGCAACTAATGTGGTGTAACCAAGGTTTGTTTTTGCTTGGTCCAACTCAACTTCAGCGGCAGTAAAGGTGTTTACGGCTTGGTCGTAGTAATCCGTGCTCACAAGCTTCTTCGAGTACAACTCAGACGCTTGCTTGTATTGGCTGTTCGCCAGATCAAATTTTGCTTGTGCTGCATCAACTGCAATACGGTAATCCGTCGCATCTAACACGGCGAGCACTTGCCCTTTCTTCACTTCTTGTCCCATGCGAACAGAGAAAGTTTCAATATCTCCACCCACATTGAAAGAAAGCGCAGCACGGTCGGTCGCATCCACTTTTGCGATAAAACTATCAAGCTCAATATCTGTCTGTTGAGGGATCTCAAACAGCTTTACTGGCTTAACAACTTGAACGGTTTCTTCTGACTGAACCTTATTACATCCGGTCAAAGAGCCTGCGAGTAATAGTGCGGCAAACGCCACGCCTATCTGCTTACTCGTCTTGGCTTGAATAGACAACTTGGATTGCATGATGCTTCTCCATTTAATTATTATGATTTATTACACAGGTGGGCAGTATATTGAAAATTTTAGATTGCACAAGCTTTACTTTCCACCTGTGCAGTATTTTTTATTTGAGTAAAAACAGTGTAGAATGTGGTAATCAGGTAAATGTGTGAAATGAAGATGACTGAAAAGAAACAAGGTAGAAGAAGCGCGAAAGACGCTGAAGAGACTCGATTTCAAATTATGGCGGTTGCCGCAGAGATGTTTTGCGACTCCGGTTATGAACGTGTTTCATTACGTAATATCAGCGAAAAAGCAGGCGTCTCGCATAGCCTTATTCGCCACCATTTCGGTAGCAAAGAAAAGATATGGCATGCAATAAGTGACTGTTTACACGTGTATTTTCAATCTTACATCAGTAAAATTATGCAGGAATTGCCAAAAGGCGTTGCACCGAATATTTCGATTTATTTGTTTGCTATGCGTCTGTTCACCAACATGATTCATTCACGTAGACCAATGCAACTTCTCTCGGATTCTGTACGTCAAGAAGACAACCTCGTCGATTACTTTATCGACAACGTCGGTGACCTTGAATACGAGATCAACATGCTTGCTGACCAATACAACAAAGCTAATCCAGAAAAAGCCGTTAATATTTATGAAATAAAATGGCAAATGATCATGTTCGCTAACGGGGCTGTCTGCCTGACTCCCTTCATGGAAAGTACTTGGAACGAAGGTGACATGGAGGCAACGGCTGAAGAGGCTCTAATGAAGCACTGGCAGATGTTCAACAAACAAATGGCCAATCAATTTGCTATTGATGATGAGTGGGTGCTTAACCCTAGTTGCTTAGAAGAACTGATTTATGAAGTACCATGTGAATGGAAGTGTAATCCTGAACATCACAAATCCTGATAGCCTATTACGAAGTTAATTAGCTTGATAAAAAACGCGCCGTTACAGAACTAGCTGTAACGGCGCGTTTATATATAGAGCTTTTTAAGCTGGCTGATTAGCGACGAGCTTTACCACGATTTTGGTGGATCTTAAGCTTCGCTTTCATCTTACGTTTTTCTGACGAGCGACTCTTGCTACGACCACTGCGGTCAGGTGCAAGGTCTTTCTCTAGGCTTGGTTCAAAGCCCTCTAGCCACTCTTGAGGCAGGCGCGTATCCAGCAGTCGTTCAATATCACCCAATAGGTAAGCTTCGTCTTGGCTCATCAATGAAATTGCTAAACCGCTGTTACCAGCACGACCTGTACGACCAATACGGTGAACGTAGTCTTCCGCTTTAAATGGCATATCGTAGTTCACAACTTGTTCCAGTTGCTGAATATCGATACCACGCGCTGCCACGTCCGTTGCAATCAACGCTCGCACCTTACCTGATTTGAAATCGTCCAGTGCTTTTTGGCGTGCACCTTGGCTCTTATCGCCATTGATTGATGCCGCTTTAATGCCGTCTAGTTTAAGTTCTTTTACTAGCGCATCCGTACCCTGCTTAGTTTTAGTGAATACCAACACTTGTTGCCAGTTCTTTGAACCGATTAAGTAAGCCAGGAGCTCACTCTTACGCGATTTATCAACCGGATAAACCATTTGAGTCACAGTGTCGGCTGTGCTGTTTTTCGGCGTCACTTGAATTTCACTTGGCGACTTCATCATGCGGTACGCTATCGCTTTGATTTTGGTATCGAACGTTGCCGAGAAGAACAAGGTTTGGCGAACTTCATTCATACGCGAAAGAATGCGTTTGATGTCTGGCATAAAGCCCATGTCTAACATGCGGTCAGCTTCATCCAATACCAACACTTCTGTTTGGCTTAACATGATGTTCTTAGTGAACATGTGGTCAATCAAACGGCCAGGTGTCGCGACTAAGATATCTGCGCCACCACGTAATTTGTCGGTTTGAACCTTCATGCTCACACCGCCGTACGCCACAACCACTTTAATGTCAGTGCCCTTCGCGTAGCTAGTGAGGTTATCAAACACCTGCTGCGCCAGTTCACGTGTTGGTACTAATACCAATGCACGAACTAACTTAGGGTTTGGAATCACGTTGTCTTTAGTTTCGATTAATCTTTGGATAATCGGTAAACCAAACGCAGCCGTTTTACCCGTACCTGTTTGAGCACCAGCCAATACGTCTTTGCCTTCTAATACCAATGGAATCGCTTGTTCTTGAACACTGGTTGGAGCCGTAAAATTAAGCTCTGATAGCGTAGCAAGAAGGTGCTCAGACAATCCTAGTTGGTTAAAAGATTTAGTAGATTCAGACATAGTATGATGCTCAAAGATTAAATAGGCGCGGATTGTAGCAAACCTGCATTACGCTGTTTACCTTTCCTTTTGATTTTTCTTCAATTGAAGCGCATTAAATTGGTTTGCTTCTTCTAAAACACTGGGATACAGCTCATTAAAGTGACACTGCAACGTATCATAGTGATATTCTAGGTCGTCATAGCAAGATTTAAGCATGCCAAGCTTTGGCCGTCTCAAAGCCATTCGTTGCAATACCATTTCTATGGATGACATCTCTTGATAGCTCTCTAACCACCTCTGCTCAGCCATTTTCTGGTGAACAGTAATGAAGTGCTCAGGCCAATGTGGCTCTTGGTGCTCAAAGATCTGCTGATGACTGTCGGAGCAAAAATTCTCAAGTGATTGCGTAGAGAACTGAGCCCAATGATTAGCTAAGCAATGGTCCCAGAATACATCGAGAGCAATAGGCGCAAAGCGCTTTGTTTGCTCTGAAAAGAGAGATTTTGCTGAACGAGACACATCATGTCGGTCAGTATAACTATCGACAAATCGATGAAGTCGAATGCCATCAGAAAGTGAATCTGAGTAGTGTTTATTTGGGTCGCCTTTAACGAAGTCACCTAACAGGTTACCTGCTAAGTTGCTGTTACAGTGCTGAGCGATGTGAAGGTGTGCGAGAAAGTTCATTGAACCTCATTAAAGTATCGAGAACTAAGTAACATGGTAAACGTACTCGTTTATCTTCGCGAACTTTAATGAGGATAGTTATGGCATGACGTGTGAGCGAATGAGATTTGCTCAGTTTAGAATTGTTTGCTTTAAGAAGCTTTAGCTAAGAAAACTTTTAGCTTTAAAACGTTTCAGTTGAAACTGAATTAAAGATCTTAAAAGCTTAGTTCGAAGACTTGAAAAGCTCTTCTGCTAACTGTTTCACTGTCTGTTCATAGTCAGACAAATCAATGCCAATTTCCATAGCATCTAACAACTCTAGACTTTCGTCATTATAAGATTGGTCACTCATTGTGCCCCCTCTATTCCTTGATGTGGACAAGATGTCCTATTAACTAGTGCACCATCTTGGACTTATATTATGTCACTTTGATGAACGCACTCTACTCTACCCATTCCATATTCATAGCTTAAAGCTACTCGCGATCATTAACGCTTTTTTACGCTAAAGGGGTATACGCGAACGACATATGTACTGCCACCTTACACCAAGTACAACAAATTACTCTATAAATTTTGAAGCCGATCATGGTCAAACGTTTGCTTTAGTCATTTGAATGCTGCCACGCCCTCTTGATGTAAATATTAGTTTACAGTGGATGTTTTTAATTACAATAGGCATTGCATTTGGAATTAAACTCAATCAGAATACTCCAAAATCGAGATATTCTTTGGGTTTATGCGCTTAAGCTAGAAGAATTACAATGAAAACACACTCTAACGTAAAGAATTATATACAATGAATAAATCAAAGGTTTTTGGTAGTACTTTGATCATTGCAGGCACAACCATTGGTGCTGGCATGCTCGCTCTTCCACTTGCTTCTGCAGGTATTGGCTTTTCAACTTCACTTTTCTTGATGCTCGGTTTATGGGCATTAATGGCTTTTACTGCGCTATTAATGGTAGAGCTTCACCAATTCGCAGAATCTGACGCTACCCTACACACGTTAGCTAACACCATTTTAGGGACAAAAGGAAAGTGGATTGCGAGCTTCGCGGTGATGTTTCTTTTCTACGCTCTGTGTGCGGCATACATCGCTGGCGGCGGTGCGCAATTTAACCAACGAATTTCGGATATCGCGGGTATCGAACTCAATGCTCAAATCACCACGCTTCTATTTACCCTATTAGTTGCAGGCATTGTGACGATTGGTACACACAGTGTTGATAAAGTTAACCGCATTTTGTTTGGCTTAAAGCTTATCGCGATGGTTTTGGTACTCAGCTTCCTAGCGCCAAACATTACCTCTCAATACTTAATGAGCATGCCTTTACAGCAAGGCCTGATTGTGGCGGCGATTCCAGTTGTGTTTACCTCTTTTGGTTTCCACGGCAGCATCCCTTCAATCGTTCGATACCTAGATGGTGACGTTCGTTCTTTACGTAAAGTAATGATTATTGGCTCGGCACTGCCTTTGGTTATCTACGTTTTCTGGCAAAGTGTTACTTTGGGTGTGATTAGCCAAGAGCAATTATTGTCTGATACAAGTTTAGGCGCGCTATTAGTCTCACTATCGCAGACTGTTCATCAATCCAACCTAAGCGTGATCGTCGGTGTATTCGCGGACCTTGCACTGCTGACATCTTTTATTGGTGTGAGCTTGGGCTTATTTGAATTCATGGGCGACTCACTGAGCAAGAAACTAGGTAACGCAAAACGTGTTAAGACAGCCGCTATCACCTTCTTACCGCCACTGGGTTTTGCCTTATTTTATCCACAAGGCTTCATCATGGCTTTGGGCTACGCAGCCATTGCACTTTCAGTGCTCGCGATTCTGTTGCCTACAGTGATGGTATATAAGGTTCGTTACACTGATTTCTCTGTCAAACCTCAATCTGCAGAAGCCAGTTACCAAGTGTTAGGCGGTAGCAAAGCGTTGTTTTTAGCAGGTAGCGTTGGCGTATTTATCATTGCCATTCAAGTTCTTATTTCAGTAGGGTTACTGCCTTCTTTGGGCTAATAAACCTATACAGAACTAATTTACTTGATATAGATCTCATAAATAACATGTCACCATCATTAATTTTCACAATTAGTCGATTGAGGTCACATTTTTATTGAGGTCGGTTATTTAGAGTCCACGGTAAAGGATTTACCGTGGAGTTTTTATGAAAGAAGTACAATTTCGAACGATAGACAAACTGTTTATCAAGATGTCGATCAACGACAAGTTTTGGGTCATTTTCTTAATCTTTTTTGCCACTTTGGCAAGCCTAGCTGGACGGAACTACGTCAACAAAATGGAACACATTGACGTAACTGCAAAACAGCAGGTCGAGTATCAACTACAAGGCATTTTATCAGCATCAGATTCCCCTGCTTCTGTTCGCTCTGTTAGCCAGCAAACTCGCGCTCAACAAACCACTATTTCAAACAATGGTTCGGTTACTGCCACAGCACTCGCACAAGATGGCAACTACTACTCACTTACCGTTTCAACTAACGATATACAGAATCAAAAGCAGCAAGCACTGTACACTTTATTACTGAGCTTTTTGTGGTGTGTGCCTTTTGGTCTTTTCTGTTACTGGGTAGCGACTTTCCTAGGCGGCGCACTTTGGGTTCTTTACTCAACGACTCAAAAGATTGGTGATGGGGACTTAACATCACGCCTTGGCTTCCACCCAGGCCGTGACGAGTTCGGCACGATTGGTTGTGCGCTTGACCGTTCAATGGACACGCTTAGTGAGTTAGTCAACAACGTAAACCACAGTGCAGCAACGCTAAGTGAAACGTCGGCTTCTTTCGAAACAGAGATGAAGCGCAGCGAAACACAAATTATGAGCCAAAATGCCTCTCTAGACTCTGTAGCGACAGCAATGGATCAGATGACAGCTTCGGCAAATGAAGTCTCTAACATCTCTGCACGTTCAACGGAACAAACCGAGCAAGACGCGCAGCAAATCAACGATAGCCACGCGAAGGTTCAACAGGCAATCTCGGAAATCACCACCCTTTCTTCTTTGATTGAGCAAACCTCATCTTCTGTTACTAGCTTGAATGTGAACACGAGCCAAATTAACGAAGTCATCACGACGATCAACGCTATCTCAGAGCAAACTAACTTGCTTGCTTTGAATGCCGCGATTGAAGCCGCTCGTGCGGGCGAACAAGGCCGTGGTTTCGCTGTTGTTGCTGATGAAGTAAGAACACTGGCAAGCCGCACTCAGTCAGCTACCGTTGAAATCCAAGCGATGATTGAGCGCTTGCAGCAAGAGAGTCAAAATATCGCGAAGATCACCGAACAAACAGTTGATCAAGCGCAAACCAGTAGCCAGCTGATTTCGAACATTGGTCACGACGTAAACTCTATTGCAGATTCTGCTCAAGCACTGATGGATATGAGTATCCAAATTGCAACATCAGCCGATGAGCAAAGTAACGTTGCCAATACGATTGCAGCAGAACTTAACGATATTCGCAGCCAATCCGATGTGATTAAAGACGTCGCTCAAAACTCTTCAAATGGCGTATCTAGACTAACAGAAGCGTCGGTTTCTCTGTCTCAAACTTTGGCAAGATACCGTACTTAAGGCTCAACTGGCGAACTAGTGACGTGAATTGAAAACAAACTCATAAGGACTCGTAATGGGTCCTTTTTTATTTGCGTTATTAACATTACAAAAACCATGGTCAATAACGATGACATTATCAATTACCATGAAGCAAGTCGCAAAGGAAAGATTAAGAAGCGTAAGAACTGTTTAATATTCGAGCTTAGGGGTAATCTAATTGAACGGGTCTTTTTCGCTTACCCTCTTGCTGCAGGTGACACATAATGAATAAAACAGAAGCACCAAACACCGACGACATTACATGCCCTTTGTGCCAACACGACGAGTATCTGCTTTCAGAAAGTGGAGAGAAGTTTACTTGTGCATCTTGTGGTTTCCACACCAAACAATTTAGTAAGGTAGTCAGCCTTCAACTAGGCTCTACCCCACCAAAGCTGCAGAATTCGATATACCACCATTTGAGCAGTGCTTGCCATTAATCCAAACTGAAATTTCTTCTAAACTGTAGATATCCTGAGCCGCGAATTCTGCTGAATCGGCTTCGGAATCTACGGTCGCTTCATCAATATTTGGACGCAATCGAAACGATTGGATACCCGCACGAACACCAGCCTCAATCCCTTTTAACGTATCATCCACGTAGATGCACTCATTCGGTAGAAAGCCCATGTTCATGGCCGTGTACATGATTAGATCAGGCTCTGGCTTCCAACTATTAGCATCAAAAGCTGAGAACACTTTACCTTTGAAATCGTCGAGCATGCCTGTCATCGCCAATGAAGATTCAACTCTCGATTTTGGTGCATTGGAAGCAATACAAAACTCGATGTCTTGTTGTTTGAGGAATTCAATAAGGTCGATAGCGCCGTCCATCGGCTTTAAGTGACGCTGGAACAGTCCTTCTAATTCAGTGCGATATAACGGTTCAAGTGTATCAATCGAGATAGATAGCCCAAGACGTTCTTGTGTATCCATTAAGATGTCAGCCAACTTCCCGCCTTGAAAGTGCGCATAGCAGTCGTTGACGTTTAGCTCAGCCCCAAAGCCAGTGAAAACGTTCACCAAAGCTTGGCAGCACAGCTTTTCACTATCGATAAGTGTTCCGTCACAATCGAAAATCACACATTTAGTCTGTTCTAACCGCATAGGTATCTCACTAAGATTGAATCCAAGTTTTATCCTATAGTGTTCTTTCAATGGGCGAGATGATTGAGGTAACAGTTTACAGACATAGGCTTATTTCTCTTCGCGAAATATGGAGTTGATCACTTTATCGCTCAGCATAAGCAACAGTTTTCATCAAATTAACCCAGATTCTACGAAACCAAATACTGCGAGGTTTACATAAGCGACTCAATTTCAGGAGAAAATATAAATCACCACTTCCTATCAGGATCGTGGTGAATCGATAAAAAACAAGGCTTATAAGCTACTCAGATAGAACGACAGTTAGCTAGCAACCGACTCTTCTAATACCTTAGCTTCAACTGGAGGTGCAGACGCATATTCTACAGTTCCAGTATCAGGGTACGAATTTCGGATAGCAACAAACTCGGGTAAGTGTTCCAGTAACAATTTGGTTAGCTGAGGGTCAAACTGGTAGCCGCACTCTCGCTCGAACAAATCGGCCACCATCTCTAATGGCCACGGTTCTTTATAGCAACGTGCACTAAGCAATGCATCAAATACATCGGCTACGGCTGTTATACGAGCAAACAGGTGTATTTCATCACCCACTTTGCCATTCGGGTATCCTGCTCCATCCCAACGTTCATGATGCTCGTTAGCAATGATTGCCGCTAAGTTGGTAATATCACCCGCTCCGCTCTTCAATAAGTTATAGCCAGCCGTAGTATGAAGCTTCATCACCTCCCACTCTTGGTCGGTTAATTTCCCGGGTTTATCCAAGATCGATTCAGGGACAGAGATCTTACCCACATCGTGCATCGGGCTGATAATCTCAATCATCTCGACCTCGCGATGGCTCAAGCCACAATACTTAGCAAGCAACGCAGACAACTTCGCGACACGCTTAACGTGATTACCAGTTTCGCCAGAGCGGGTTTCAATCGCTTCTCCAAGAACATGAATCATATCCTTTTGGATATTCAAGGTTTGTTTCTGAAGCTTTAAGATTCGTTTGCTCTTATTCGCCAACTCTTTCTTTTGGCGTAGAGTGACAAATTGCATCAAGATGATCAGGCTTAAACCCGCAATCACCATCGACAGCCCCAATAACAACTGGAAGTTTTTGCGGATAAAGGATGAAGGCTCGTTAATGAAAACCGCTTCGTCAGGTAACGCGTTTGCACTAATCCCGTATCGCTGCATTGCAGGGTAATTAAATACAAAACGCTTATTGTCTCCGGGAATTAACGGTGTCGTAAAGCCAAGAGGAAGGTATTTATCCAATGCATCAACAGCCTCTTCACCCATGCTTTGTGAGTGATTAACGTATCCACCGAGCACATCACCCGAAATATAGAACTGCCACAAAGCAAACACCGGAGCAGCACTCGCTTTTGACAACGTATCCGCAATCTCTTGGTAAGTGTGGTAAACCCCTTGCTTCAACTCGGTGTTGTAATGACTGAGCAATACCGCATCGTCCGCAGAAATCCCTTCCAAAAATTGGCTCGTATACTCAAGCGACAGATCGCGAATTTCTATGAGGTTAATATTTGGAAATTCAGCCATCATTCTGTTCATTTCTTTGTGAATTAACTCAGACGTGACACTGTAATCATTTACAAAATAGAGATTCTTTAGATTAGGTCTTAATTTGGAGATCAGCTTAATATTAACGTCTATCTGATCGTTCTCATAAAGCACGGTTGCTCTGTCAGACACCGCGTACATGTCAGTGCTGAAATCATTGATGCCGGCAGCAACGACAGGTGTGGAGCGATCAATCAAATTAGGCAGAGATTCAAGGAAATTGGCCGCGTTATCGTCCGTCGCGATTACTCCATCAAATTTATAACCTGCATATTTCGTACGTAAGTAGTTCGCGAGAGAGTCGTAGTACTCTGGGCTGTGGACACGCTTTGAATCCAAATACTCTATTGAGAGTTTAACTTCGGTTTGAGACTGACTGAACGCACTGTCTATCCCTTTTTGGAAGTCAGCAGTCCATTGATAAGAAGGTTCGTATGAGTGTAAAACTAGGATGCGTTTTATGTCCCAGTCGTTAGCAAAGCTGAGTGAAGAATAAGCGCTAACACACAATACAGCGATTGATATCAATAGCTTGTACATACAATACTCTTTAAATAAGACGGGGTATTGTACTTAGATTAACGCTTTGTCAAAGAATCTTTAGTTCTCGAACCACACTTTATCGCAAGAAGCATGATCTTGTGCCCAAAAATCGTGTAACTGCTTAGCAAAGTTGTTGATACTTTGACCATTCCCAGCAACGACATCCGAGATCAATAGGGAGCCATCCGCTTCTGTGACGATAGCGCTCGCCACAACTTCACCATTTTGAGTACCAATATATAAGACATGATCGTCAGAAAGCATAATTTGGCTCAAGAACTCAAGCATGTGTGCCCTTTCGGTTTCATCTTGGTAAACGCTTGCTTGGTTAAGTGAAAAAAGCACGGTCAATTTATGGAAATCGACTTTATGCAGTTCATCAATTTGGGAAGGAGTTTGATCTTGTGCTAGGAGTTGGTATGTCTTGGATGGAAGTTTGCTTTGATAAAGTTCACGGCCGAGGAGGCTCTCTTTTGCGGGGTAAGCAATATCGAGCTGGCTAAACAGCCATTGGTTTTTCTTGTGTGCAATTTCAGGTATTTCGTTATTCATTCTTTTAGTACCTACGGTTAGTATCCCCAAATATCGCAGTTATTTGGAAGACATACGGTCGGCTGAGGTGCCGAGCTACAAGCAGAGAGCATACAGAGCATGACCAAGGCCAACAAGTACTTTAAATGCTTCATATTTTTCATTATCCAACAACATCCTTTAAGAACTTAGCAAAAAGCTCTACACTCGTATTCAAGCTTTCAATATCCTTATAGTAAACAGAACTATATAAATAAAAAGGACTTCTTATGAAAAAAGCCTTAATAGCAGCAGGTATCGTGACAATGTTAGCTGGCTGTTCGGACAACGAGGTTGGCGACGTCTCACTGGGTTTCTTCACAATGAAGGATATCAAGATGTCTTCATTAGATGACGATAAAATAGCGGGTGTTACCTGTCATATCGCGTCAATCGAAGCAAACCTCAGCCTTTCTGACCCAAGCGATAGCTCTATCTCTTGTCGTCAAACAGGTGAAATCACACCAGAAATGATTGCTCAAATAGACAAGAGCAAGTCAGGCGAAGTGGTATTCAAGCAATCGAAAAGTATCTTCTTTAAAACAATGAAGGTTCGTCGTATCTACGATGCAGAGAATCAGTCGCTGCTTTATTTGTCTTATACCACCAAAGAAACGGAAGGCAGTTTCAAACATAGCCTTTCAACCGTTCCGCTTTGGGGTACAGAGGCTTACGTAGATCCAGCAACGCTTGTTCCAGCTCAATAGCCTTAATCGAAAGTAAACCGAATTACCTGTACAGACATTGTGCAGGTAATTCAAAATGTAATAAAAATGAAAGAAACAGGAACAAAATGTGATATCATGCGGCAAAATTTTTTCACTGTATTTTTCATATGAAGTTTCCTGGACAGCGTAAATCTAAGCACTACTTTCCAACTCACGCACGTGATCCGTTGGTCAACCAAATTCAACAAACACCTAAGCTACACCGCGCAACAGTTGTCGGTATAGGTCAAACGATTGTTGACATCGAAGCCCGTGTTGACAACGAGTTCCTAGAAAAATACGAGCTGAGTAAAGGTCACTCACTAGTATTGGAAGAAAGTAAAGCAGATGCGCTGTATGAAGAGTTAGTTGAGCGCGGTTTGATCACGCATCAATACCCTGGCGATACTATCGGCAACACACTGCACAACTATTCCGTACTTGCAGACAGCAAATCAGTCCTGCTTGGCGTTATGTCTAAGAAGATTGAAGTTGGCTCATTTGGTTATCGTTACCTTTGCCGTACTTCTTCTCGTATGAATCTAAACCACCTACAAACTGTTGATGGTCCAATTGGTCGTTGTTACACACTAATTACCGAAGATGGCGAACGTACGTTTGCGATCAACGAAGGACACATGAATCAACTTCTTCCAGAAAGCATTCCTGAAAAAGTGTTCGAGAAAGCGTCTGCATTGGTTGTGTCGTCATACCTAATGCGTGGTAAACCTGAAGATCCGATGCCAAAAGCGGTACAAAAAGCGATTGAATACGCGAAAGCACACAATGTGCCTGTTGTACTAACACTTGGTACTAAGTATGTGATCGAAGGTAACTCTGAATGGTGGCAAGAATACCTGAAAGAAAACGTAACCATAGTCGCGATGAACGAAGACGAGGGTGAAGCGCTAACGGGTGAAAAAGATCCTCTGCTAGCTGCTAACAAAGCACTTGAGTGGGTTGACCTAGTTCTATGTACTGCTGGCCCAATTGGCCTATACATGGCAGGTTACACTGACGAACCAGCAAAACGCGAAACCACACTACCATTGTTACCGGGTAACATCCCTGAGTTCAACAAATATGAATTCAGCCGTGCGATGCGCAAGCAAGACTGTAAAGACCCAGTAAAAGTGTACTCTCACATTGGCCCTTACCTAGGTGGCCCACTTGAGATTAAGAACACCAATGGCGCTGGCGATGGTGCACTTTCAGCACTACTTCACGACATGGCAGCAAACAGCTACCACCACGTGAATGTGCCAAACTCAGAGAAACACGAGCACGCTTGTCTGACTTATTCTTCACTGTCTCAAATTTGTAAGTACGCAAACCGTGTAAGCTACGAAGTGTTGACTCAACACTCTCCTCGCCTTTCTCGTGCACTACCTGAACGCGAAGATAGCTTAGAAGAAACATACTGGGATCGTTAATCAACCATGTCTGGTTGTTGACTCATTGAGTTTGATGACCAACTAGATAACCTATTCCTTGAAGGGCTGCTATATGCAGCCCTTTTTGTATTCAACACCAATATAACTGCAGCGGAAGGTAATCAAATCGAATATTTTGCTCGTTTAAGATTTGATCTCGCGCAATGACTCTTTAGATCTGTTATCTTCCAGCACATAATTCGTGTGGTTTGCCTTTACTTGGCAAATTTATACAGTACTATCGCCACGCAAACGTTTACGTACCACCTTTCGGTTCTGATATAAGGATCAAATATGCTGTCTGATATTGATATTTGTCGCTCTACCCCCCTTAAAAACATCAGTGAGGTTGCCAAGCAAGCTGGGCTGCACCACAACGAACATCAGCCATTAGGGCAATATAAGTCTAAAGTGTCTCTCACATCACTTGAACGCCTCACCAACCAACAAGATGGTAAATTAGTCGTGGTGACTGCTATCACACCCACGCCTCTTGGTGAAGGTAAAACCGTCACCACTATCGGATTAGCGCAAGGCCTCACAAAGATTAACCAATCGGCTATGGCCTGCATTCGCCAACCTTCTATGGGTCCGGTATTTGGTGTAAAAGGTGGCGCTGCAGGTGGCGGTTACTCTCAAGTAGCTCCTATGGACCAATTAAATCTACATCTGACGGGCGACATTCATGCTGTTACGGCCGCTCACAACCTCGCCTCTGCCGCTATTGACGCTCGTTTGTATCATGAGCAACGTGAAGGGTTAGAAGCCTTTGAAGCGCGCTCAGGCTTAAAAGCATTGGATATCGACCCAACTAGAATCGTTTGGCGACGTGTACTTGATCATAATGACCGCGCATTACGCATGATCACGGTTGGCAAGAACGAAGCAGACAAAACAATTAATGGCTTTGAACGTGAGGATGGATTTGATATCTCAGCCGCTTCAGAGCTGATGGCTATCCTTGCTTTAGCTGATGACCTTCAAGATTTAAGAAAGCGCATCGGACGAGTGGTACTTGCTTACAACAACCAAGGCTTGCCATTAACCGCAGATGACTTCAACGTTGCAGGTGCAATGACCGTAACCATGAAGGATTCTATTGAACCGACATTGATGCAAACCCTTGAAGGCGTTCCTACCCTAATTCACGCTGGGCCATTCGCAAACATCGCACATGGTAACTCTTCAATTATTGCCGATAAGATAGCGTTAAAGCTGAGTGACTTTGTGGTAACCGAAGGCGGTTTCGGCTCAGACATGGGCTTTGAGAAAGCGTGTAACATCAAAGTGAAAGCCTCGAACAAGAAGCCGGATTGCGCCGTAGTGGTCGCAACATTACGTGGATTAAAAGCCAACTCTGGTTTATACGATTTGAGACCAGGTACTCCGCTACCAGATTCAATCTTTAATGATGACCAAGACGCGCTTGTTGCAGGGTTTGAGAACCTTAAATGGCACATCAACAACGTTAAGCAATACCAAGTGCCTGCAGTTGTTGCGATTAACCGATTCCCACAAGATTCAGCTCAAGAGCTAGATGCTTTGAAACAGATGATCACGGACTTCGACCCAAGCGTTAGCGTTGAGGTAAGCGAAGCATTTGGTCAAGGTGGCGAAGGGGCGACTCAACTGGCTCACGCTGTAGTAAAAGCTTGCCAAAAAGAGACTGAATTTAAGCCTTTGTATCACTCAGAGCAAAGCTTAGAAGAAAAGCTGATGGCAGTTGCTGAAGTTGGTTATGGCGCAGCAAGTATTTCCCTATCTCCGCTGGCTAAAAAACAACTGGCTGAATTCAAATTGCATGGCTATAACGACCTATCGGTTTGTTTGGCAAAAACGCCACTATCGATCTCGACAGAAGCGCACGTAAAAGGTGCTCCCACTCAATTTGACGTGCCTGTTAGAGAACTAAAATTGTGTGCTGGTGCTGGCTTTATTTATGCGTTGTGCGGCAATGTGATGACCATGCCAGGCTTACCTGACAAACCGGCGTTCATGTCGTTAGATATTGATAGTAATGGAAATATCGTCGGCCTAAGCTAGATAAACGGCAATTAATCGCGATTAATTTCGCCCAAGTTTCAGTTCTGCGTTCTATATGAGCAATCATTTCCCAACGAAGTGATTGCTCAACAATCAAGACCAAGTGCAAATAGTTGCACTAAAGTCGTAGTTATATGCGAATCTTGTCTTAACTTCTGGGTAAAGATCACATTAAAAACCTTATAAAATATATAGTATTGCGCTGATTCTTTGAGGGCAGTGATGAATACAAGTATAAAAAAACTAGTCAGTCAATTTCTATGTACCATCTTTGCCTTAGGACTAGTCCCTGCCCTCTACATAAACTCTGAATTTGACAGGGTTGAAGCTCAGCACACGCTAAATATCAAACAGTCCAGCCAGAACCAGATCGAATACAGCTTTCACGAACTCGCCGTTATTGTTGAGCAAATCTCTAACTCTGTTCCTTCAATCGCCGACTCTCAAACACTCCTCCGAGCGATTCAAGAGCCTTCTATTGTTCACAAAGAAACGCTACAAGATCTTTGGGTGATGCTAGCTCGTGGCCAAAAATACTATTCCCAGCTTCGTTATCTCGATCTCGCCGGTAACGAAGTGTTCCGCGTTAACTACAAAGACGGTCGCGCGACTGTCGTCCATGAGAACGAACTGCAGAATAAATCTTCTCGAGATTACTATGAGGTACTACAAAAATTAGAGATTGGCGATGTCAGTTCTAGAGGTATTGACCTTGAAGTGGAAAATGGAGAAATAGTCCACCCGTTGACGCCAGCACTTCGCATTATGACACCTGTCGCTAAAGGTAATCGAATTATTGGTTACTTCATTGCCAATCTAAACATGCTTGAGATCTATAAACGCCTTCATTACCAAATTGGAGCCTCAGCAGCAGTCCCAGTCATTCTTAACAAAACCGGGCATGTGATCATGGGCCCTGACCCAGCTGAATCATTTGGGCATGTGATTGAGTCACGTTCAGACAAGACATACGCAAAGCTATATCCATCGCTTTGGAAAGACATTCAAGACAACTCTTCGTCTAGCTATTTTGATGGTAAGAATTGGTATTTCCATTCTGACATCAGCCCAAAGATAAAGCAGTTTGAAGGCCCTATTTACATGGTTCTTCATATCGAGAATCAGCAGTTCAGTAGTCAATACCGACAAGAAAAACAAGCGATTGTCGTTCAGGTCATCACCTTATCTTTCTTAATTTCGATGATCTCCGCCGGCTTCGTATTGTGGAACAGTAACCACAAGAAGAACAGTATCGATAGTCAACTGGCGAAAGCGGCAATGAATGGTATGTCCGCCTTGGTGATTACAGATAGAAATAACCGTATCATCAAGGTAAACCAAGAGTTCACCCGTGTTAGTGGATACAACTTAGAAGACGTAAAAGGCCGCCAACCTTCCATGTTTGCCTCTGGTCGCTACAATCAAGAGTTCTACATCAAAATGTGGAGCATAATCACTAAAACTGGGGTTTGGGAAGGCGAAGTGGTCAATCGCCGTAAAGACGGATCTTTGATCACGGAAATACTACGTATCCAAACCATCAAAGATTCAAATGATGTGATTCAATTTTATGTCGCTTCATTTGTGGATATCAGTAAACACAAAGAGCTAGAAAACAAACTGAGAAACCTGAGCGAAAAAGATGCCTTAGCTGGCTGTTGGAACCGTCGTAAGTTCGATCTTGAGCTACGAGATGAGTGCTCACGTGTGAATCGTTACCCTACTCGGGAACAGTCTTGCTTAGCGATCTTGGATATAGACCACTTCAAACGCATCAACGACAGGTTTGGTCACGATTATGGTGATCGCGTCATTCAAACCGTTGCTCGAGTATTACAACGTGAGTGCCGTGAAACTGATTTTGTGGCTCGTATTGGTGGTGAAGAGTTTGGGGTGATATTGCCTCATACCACAACTGAAGAAGCCGAATATGTGCTTAACAGATTGAGAATCGCAGTCAGTATTGAACTCGACAACGTGGTGACGGTCAGCGGCGGAATCACCAACCTGACCAACGATCCTGCTCTCAACTACAAGTGCGCCGATTTAGCACTTTATGAAGCTAAAGCAGCAGGTAGAAACAGTGTGTGCCTGTTCCTAGACAGCGAAATGAGCGAAATCGCCTAACAGAAAATCAGTATTGTTCCGTTAGGCTACAGTTTGGCTTGACACACCAATTCTTTTCAATCAGCTAGGTACCGGGTAGAATTCTAACTTGTTTCCTTCTACTACCAGAATACAATCCATGTTCGCAGCATGAGCAGCCTGCTTTCCTAGGTTTGTATCTTCAAACACAACACATTGCTTTGGCTGCAATCCCATACCAAAACACGCATCTAAGAAAGTATCCGGATTTGGTTTGTGATTCTTAACGTCTGTTGCTGTCACTAGGATATCGAGCTTACTCAAAATGTCTGTCTTATCCAATAACTGTTCGGCACTTTTACGTTGACTGCCCGTCCCAACTGCAATCTTCTTATTACCCAGATGCTCTAACAACAGAGAGTGGGTACACGCGATAACGTCTCCTTTGTCTTCAATAGCCGCAAACGAGGCCATCTTAAACGTAGAAACCGCTTGTGGGTCGAGCGATAAACCGTATTTACTGTTCACCTCACCCGCTATCTTATAACTCGGCATTCCACCTAAACTATGCAGCCAAGACGCTTCAAAATGAAAGCCGAACTCTTCAGCCGTTTGCTGCCAAGCCTTTACATGTGCAGGCATTGTATCGATCAACGTACCGTCCATATCAAAGATTAACCCTTCATATACCGTTAAATCTAATTTCATCACTACTACCACTCTTTAATAAAGTTACTGATACCATAACCAATATTCAGTATCATGACCCCATATTACCGTTCAAAATGGATGTTTATGTTACAAATATCTAACTCTGTTTCGATTCAAGACTGGGAACTCCAGTTAACCGCGATCAGAGCACAAGGAGCCGGCGGTCAAAACGTCAATAAAGTATCGAGTGCGATACATTTACGTTTTGATATCAAGCACTCCACCCTACCTGATTTCTATAAAGAAAAACTTCTCGCACACAAAGACAGCCGCATCACTAAAGATGGCGTGATTATCATTAAGGCGCAACAATATAGAACGCAAGAACAAAATCGAGATGATGCTTTGGTGCGTTTGAAAGAATTGATCTTGGAAGCGACAAAGGTTCAAAAAGTAAGACGAGCGACCAAGCCAACACGCGGCTCTCAGAAAAGACGTCTAGAAAGCAAGAAACAAAGAAGCACCACCAAACAGCTACGTGGCAGAGTGAACTGATGGCTCATGCCCTCAATGAACACATCGCCCTAAAAATAACTGGCAATTTAACGAAGGAATAGATCCATTGCGCTGTTTATTTGAAAGAACGACTACTGCTTCTTTTTGACCGATAAAATCAATTTGATCAAGAGCATACGCTCTTCGCTGGTTAGCAGACGACTAACCGCTGCTACATCTTCCGCTGTCGCTTGTGATGCGCCAACAATATCAAGTACCACATCCAAATCCGTCACTTTCAAGGTTCTGGTGATTGAGCGGTACTGTGACATCTTTATGTCCGCCTCACCGCGTTCAATCCGTTGATAGGTTTTTAAACTCATTCCGGCACTCGAGGCTAACTTTTCTTGAGACAAGTTGGCTTGCTTCCTACGCTCAATCAGCGCCATTATTATGGGTTCTTGTGACATAAGTTCATCCTCAAAAGACAGTTATGTCCTAAATTCAGCAAGAAGCAGACCATATTGACTTATGAAGGTTTACATAAGCCATTAAAGGCATATTATTCGCTTGATAAAAAGCGTTATGTTTCATAAACCTTCACACTGATATCAGTAGTGAACGTACAGGCTAGGTAACTTGAGTATTCAAGTGTTGGGAAATTAGAAAAATTGCAAATTGCAAATAAGAAAGACGTTATATTGGAAATTGCGAATCGCTATGAATTAGCATTTCCTTGCATTAAGCACGCATTAGAAACTCACAATGCCCGATCCGAAATTATTGCAGTGCAACATAGGCTACTCACTTACAAAGAAGTGTTGCTGCACGGAAGTATGTTAGAAGAGAAGGAACTAAAGCAGGCCTTTTTAGCTCTGAACAAAAATGAAAAAGGCGTCGCACAAGGCGGGATTCAAAGTATCAACGACGCAGTCAAAGAGATGGATGAGATTATCGAAAGATACAGTAGAAAGGCGACTACTGAATTGTGCTTCTAATCTATTAATATCAACGAGTATCGCCAAGCTCTCAACGGCTTAAACAAACAAAACAAAACAAAAAACGGCCAGTCATTATTGAATGACTGGCCGTTTGTTTAACTAACATGAAGGCGTGAAAGTATCTAGCGAGAGATCGTTCTTCTAAACCCACCTAGTAGCATCAACGCGCCTAGTAAGCCAAACGAAACACTACCGCCTGAGCCAGATGAAGTTCGCGCATTCACATAAGCCGTTCGTTTAGCGTCTGTTGATACAAAGTTAGCGGTTTCATTTCCAGCAATGACACTATCAATCCAAGCTTCATAGTCGTAGATTTCAGTAAATACAGACGTCACCGTAGGGCGACCACCACATGTATCAGGCCCAAAACTGGTGATACCAACTTGTCTATAATCTGCACCATCTCTCCAATACACAGGGCCGCCAGAGTCACCTTGACAAGTACCATTATAAAGACCAGTGAATACGCTGTAGTCACCATTAAAACAGATTTGATTATCAGTTAATGCCGAACCATCGATAAAGGCAGTCGTGCAAGTCGCGTTATTTACGTAATTAAGAGATGCTTTTTGTAATAAAGTCGTACCGTCAAAACCTGAACGTGTATCGCCATGGCCAACAGCAACGAAGTTATTAACACCAATTCGATAATCAGCGTTTGACGGACGCTTAACTACATCATTAATTGAGTCGACATTCAGTGCGCTTTCAAGCTTTAGAATAGCAACGTCGTTGCGTAATAAGTCACTCAAGCTATTCGAATAATCGCTGCGATAGTAAACCTCATATACACGAGACTTTTGAATATTACCGTTAGGAAATTGAGAACTGTCTTCTAATTGTGGGACGACAACCGTAAACAACTGACCTTCTTCATTACCGTAAATACAGTGCGCGGCGGTTAAGATATGCGTTGGATCTAAAATTGTCGCACCACAGTAAGGGCTTGTAGAGTAAACACCATCATAATCAATACGGTCGATGAACAAACTGGCCATTGAAGGAAACTCAGCAACAGAAGCGTCGCTACCATTCACAATATACGGTGTTACACCCAAACTAGGAGTGCTTTCGACCGTGTTTTCCGTTGCCATAACACTTGATGTGTAAATCAATGGCGCTAAAAGTCCTAAAACGACTTTACGAACCGGGCTCATTGTGTGGTTCACATTCATAGTTAACTCCTTGTAACCCCTACTACTTATACACAAAAATGATAATTCAACACCATAACATGCCATAACTACCAGTATAGTAAGTATTTATAACGAAATGGTCACATATCTCACTATTTAAGCTGATTTTCAAACCAAGTTGAGTGAATTAAGTACGCCCCAAATAACAAAAAAGCCCATTGTCTTATTTCTCTATCCAGAGAAAACACAATAGGCTTTTTGTTAATGTGGACGAATTCTCTTAGAAGAGATTAGCCACGATAGTAACGCTGAGGTACAAACGGCATTTTTTCTACTGTCATCGGTAGTTTCTTACCACGAACTTCAGCGAATACTTCAGTACCAATAGCTGCTAGGTCAGTGCGAACGTACGCCATAGAAACTGGCTTGCCAGCGTTAGGGCCCGCAGTACCACTTGTTACAACACCAATTTTGTTGTCTTCAGCGTCAAACAGCTCAGCGCCTTCACGCACTGGTGCTTTAGTTTGACCAACAAGACCAACACGCTTGCGTTGAACATCTTTCGTTGCGATTTGCTCAAGGATGATATCAGCGCCAGGGAAACCGCCTGCACGTTCACCGTCTGTACGACGCACTTTTTGAATGCCCCATAAAAGGCTAGCTTCTACTGGCGTTGTCGTTGTGTCTAGGTCATGACCGTACAGACATAGACCACACTCAAGACGCAGTGAATCACGAGCACCAAGGCCGATCCACTCTACTTCCGCTTCTGATGTTAGCTTGCGTGCTAGTGCTTCAGCGTGATCGTTAGGAACAGAAATCTCGTAGCCATCTTCGCCCGTGTAACCACTGCGGCTCACAATACATTCAACGCCGTCGATATCCACTTTTTGAACATCCATGAACAGCATGTCAGCAACGCTAGGTTGGAAACGAGCTAGAACTTCCGATGCTTTAGGACCTTGGAGGGCTAATAGAGCGCGATCATCAATCACTTCCATTTCTACGTCAGCTGGAAGGTGCGCAGTTAGATGGTCGATATCTTGTGTCTTACATGCTGCATTTACAACAACAAACAGGTGATCGCCTAGGTTAGCAACCATCAGGTCATCCATAATGCCGCCCTGCTCGTTAGTAAAGAACGCGTAGCGCTGTTTACCAGAAGGAAGGTCAATAATATCTACAGGAACCAAAGATTCTAAGACAGCAGCTGCGTTCGCGCCATGAAGACGAAGTTGCCCCATGTGAGAAACATCAAAAAGACCGGCAGCATCACGAGTGTGTAAGTGCTCTTTCTTTACACCTAGTGGATACTGAACTGGCATATCGTAGCCAGCGAAAGGAACCATTTTTGCACCCTCTTCAACGTGAAGTGCATGCAGTGGTGTTGTTAGTAGGTCTTGATTAGCGTGTTCTTGAGTCATTTTCTTCTCCATGAAGCGTTGCAGGCTGTCCAAAATCGAGTCTGCCGCTTATATCTCTATTTAGAGTCGCCTCTAACGATATGGATTAACGTTAGAAACAGTAGATAGTAAAAAGTGATGTCTTTTATATAGGCTTATCTTGTTAGCTTTATAAATATGAATAGCTGTACAAATCCTATACGACTCACTTTCTAAGAATTCACTTCAGTAAACTTCAATCAACATGAGTAAACCGTGTTCACTATAATAAACAAGCCTGAGTCAGTTTTACACCCTTAACAAGATTAAAACAGCTCAAAATGTGACATTTAACAATTTAAAAACAATTTATAGATGTATACAAAAACGCGATATTGATGATTTTCACATCAACATCGCGTCTGTTAGCTAACGTTAGAAACAAAAGCAAACGTTTGCATTCACTATAAGAAATTCTAAGTTTGTTAACTTATTTTGCAGTCACCCACAAAATAAGTGCATCTTCTGCGCTGGTCGAGATAAGCATATGACCCATATTGGCATCGTAATACATGCTATCGCCTTCACTCATCGGTACGGGTTCGTAGAATTCTGAGTAGAACATCACATCGCCAGAGATGATCATTAAGAACTCTTCCCCGTCGTGGCGAACCCAATCATTGTACTCTTCAAAAGTACGCGCTCGCACGCGGCTCTTGAACGGCATCATCTTCTTATTAGACAGCTCTGTGGCAAGCAGTTCATGTTCATAAGTCGGTGTTGGGTGTGGTTTACCTTGGCCAGCCTTGGTTAAGTCACGTCGTCCTGTTGCAACTTTTTTCCTTGGTGGTTCAAAGAGTTGAGGCATATCAATTTGTAAACCCATCGCCAGTTTTTGCATAGCCTGAAAAGTTGGCGAGATTTGTTCGTTCTCAATTTTGCTGAGCGTAGAACGCGCCAAGCCTGTTCGTTGGCTTGCTTCTTCTAGCGTAATCCCAAGCTTGCCGCGGATATCTTTAATGCGCTGGCCAAGCCTAAGTGGTTCAATATTTTGATCTAACGTTTCCTTCGCCAACGTTAAAGATGGGTACTCATCATAAATGTCTTCTGACATAGGTCCCTCATTAATTTCTTGCTTCCTGTCTATTAATTTCATTGTTGCATGAAGCGCTTTGTTGATTAAAGAGCACACAGAGAAATAAAGCGTGCTCCCCGTAGCAAAACAAGAAAAGTTGTTTCCTATTGGAAATTTTTGTTGAAAATTGATTTTATCGGAGCTATGTTATCGACTTGTTAGATGAAGAGATGCTACTTCAGCTTGCAGCAAATGATAGATTTAACATTTGTAAGAGCTGTTTTTTACCCGAACTTTTTGGGAAACAATTCGTGCTGCATTGACCCTACAACGATCGCTTAGACGCTGTAAGAGTATATTTATAACGCAATTATCGTTTATCTGTACCTATATAGCGCAAACGATACCGATGCAGAAATCAACGTAAGACCTAATGGACTATAAAAACAATCACCATTAGCTTAATGAAAGGTCTCGACAATGAACGCTTACCAAAACCATAGCTTAGACAGTTTTTTCTCTACAAACCTATCTGGTACTGACGACGCTGTATTTGCTGGAATCCAAGCAGAGAACACTCGTCAAAACGAACAAATCGAACTTATTGCTTCTGAGAACATCGTTTCTAAGGCAGTAATGCAAGCTCAAGGCACTTGCCTAACCAACAAATACGCGGAAGGCTACCCTGGCCGTCGTTACTACGGTGGTTGTGAGCACGTAGATACGGTAGAAGCTATCGCGATCGAACGCGCTAAACAGCTGTTCAAATGTGAATACGTAAACGTACAGCCTCACTCTGGCGCTCAAGCAAACGGTGCAGTTAAACTTGCACTACTTCAACCTGGCGACACTATCTTAGGTATGTCTCTAGATGCTGGTGGCCACCTTACACACGGCGCACGTCCTGCAATGTCGGGCAAGTGGTTCAACGCAGTACAATATGGTGTAGACCGCGAAACTCTTGAAATCGATTACGAAGCAGTTCGCGCTTTAGCTATCGAAAGCCAACCGAAAATGATTATTGCTGGTGGTAGTGCTATCCCACGCGTTATTGATTTCGCTAAGT
This sequence comes from Vibrio sp. 14G-20, assembly GCF_026241515.1. Lineage (GTDB taxonomy): Bacteria > Pseudomonadota > Gammaproteobacteria > Enterobacterales > Vibrionaceae > Vibrio. The sequence continues at coordinate 101,993 of NZ_JAPHPW010000002.1, read as the reverse complement.
TCCGTGAAATCGCTGACGAAGTTGGCGCTATCCTAATGGTCGATATGGCACACATCGCGGGCCTTATCGCGACAGGTGCTCACCCTAGCCCACTACCACACGCACACGTTGTTACTACAACAACGCACAAAACACTTCGTGGCCCACGCGGCGGTATGATTCTTACGAACCACGAAGACATCAACAAAAAGATCAACTCTGCAGTGTTCCCTGGCCTTCAAGGTGGCCCACTAATGCACGTTATCGCAGCTAAAGCAGTGGCGTTTGGCGAAGCACTTGGCCCAGAATTTAATACTTATATTGATTCAGTGATCGACAACGCAAAAGTTCTTGCTGAAGTGTTGCAAACTCGCGGTTGTGACATTGTGACTGGCGGAACAGACACGCACCTAATGCTGGTTGACCTTCGTCCTAAGGGCTTGAAAGGTAACGTAACTGAAGAAGCATTAGAGCGTGCAGGGATCACATGTAACAAAAATGGCATACCATTCGATACAGAGAAGCCTATGATTACTTCTGGCATTCGTTTAGGTACGCCAGCTGGAACCAGTCGTGGTTTTGGCACTGAAGAATTCAAACTTATCGGTGAATGGATCGGTGATGTACTTGATGGCTTAGTTGAAAGCCCTGAAGGCAATGCTGAAGTTGAGCAACGTGTACGCAAGCAAGTTAAAGAGCTTTGCAAGCGCTTCCCTCTTTACCGTTAAACCGTTTTTAAGATTTAAATTAAAACCTCATAAATTTTTGGAGAATAAGCAATGGACAATACACTAAAGTTTGCAGACAGCCACGAGTGGGTAAAAGACAACGGTGACGGTACTGTAACTATCGGTATTTCTGAGCACGCTCAAGAGATGCTAGGTGACGTTGTGTTTGTTGACCTGCCTGACACTGGAGACGAAATAGAAGCTGGCGAAAGCTTCTCTCTCGTTGAGTCAGTGAAAGCAGCTTCTGATATCTACGCACCAATCTCTGGCGAAATCGTAGAAATCAACGAAGAATTAGAAGATAGCCCAGAGTTAATTAACGAAGAATCTTATGAAGGTGGCTGGATTGTTAAAGTGAAGATGTCTGATGCGTCTGAACTAAACAACCTTAAAGATGCGGAAGAATACCTAAGCTCTATCGAAGAAGACTAATAGGTAACCTCATTACGATAAAGCTGCTCTTTTGAGCAGCTTAATTTTAGGGGCTAGCTCACGGCTCCAGAGAGAAAGTAGAACATATCATGACTGAATTACTTCAAAGCCAATTACTAAAAGACTTGGGTACGCAAAACGAGTTTGTTGCTCGTCATAATGGCCCAAATAAAGCAGACCAGCAAAAAATGCTTGAAGCGATCAACGCGACTAGCCTAGACGCACTGATCGACGAAACGGTTCCTGCACAAATCCGTCTTGAAAAACCAATGACACTTGCTGCGCCACTGAGCGAAATGGACATGCTGACCTCTCTTAAAGAGATCGCTAACCTAAACCAAGTGAAACGTACTTTCATTGGCCAAGGCTACTACAACACATTCACTCCAAACGTTATTTTACGTAACGTTTTAGAGAACCCAGGCTGGTACACAGCTTACACACCATACCAACCAGAGATTTCTCAAGGTCGTCTTGAAGCTCTACTCAATTACCAACAAATGGTAATGGACCTAACAGGTATGGAAATCGCAAACGCATCACTTCTTGATGAAGCGACAGCGGCTGGCGAAGCAATGACACTGTGTAAGCGTGCTGGTAAAAGCAAGAGCAAAGTATTCTTCGTTGCTGACGATGTTCACCCTCAAACACTAGAAGTTGTTAAAACTCGTGCTGAGTACATCGGTTTTGAAGTAATGGTTGGCGCTCTTGAAACACTTCCAGAGCAAGACGTATTTGGTGCGTTAGTTCAATACCCTGGTACGACAGGCGAAGTTCGTGATCTAACAGACATCATTGCGAAAGCTCAAGCAAACAAAACGCTTGTAACGGTTGCTACTGACCTACTTGCTTCTGCTCTACTTAAGCCAGCTGGGGAAATGGGCGCAGACGTAGTAATCGGCTCAGCACAACGTTTCGGCGTTCCTATGGGTTACGGCGGTCCACACGCTGCATTCATGGGTACTCGTGAAAAGCATAAGCGTACAATGCCAGGTCGTGTAATCGGTGTTTCTATCGATACTCACGGTAACCAAGCACTACGTATGGCAATGCAAACTCGTGAGCAACACATCCGCCGCGAGAAAGCGACATCGAACATCTGTACAGCTCAAGCACTTCTTGCAAACATGGCGTCTTTCTATGCGGTTTACCACGGTGCAGAAGGCCTACGTACTATTGCTCGTCGTACACACCACATGACCGCTATCCTAGCGGCTGGCCTGACTAAAGCGGGTTACGAGCTAACAAACAACAGCTTCTTTGATACCATCACAATCAACTCTGAAGAGAAGACAGATGCACTGTACGCGAAAGCGCAAGCAGCAGACATCAACCTTCGCCTTCTTAAGGGTAAGATCGGTATCAGCTTAGATGAGACAACAACGATCGACGACGTGAACGCATTGTTCGCTATATTCGACGTGAAAGAAGACGTTCAAGCACTCTCTTCTGACATTGCATCAAATGAGTTTGCAGCAATTCCAGAAAACTGCCGTCGTGAATCAGAGTTCCTAACTCACCCAGTATTCAACACGCACCACAGCGAAACGCAAATGATGCGTTACCTAAAACAGCTTGAGAACAAAGACTTCTCGCTAACGCACGGCATGATCCCACTGGGCAGCTGTACGATGAAGCTGAACGCTGCGGCTGAGATGATTCCAGTAACATGGCCTGAGTTTGGTTCAATTCACCCATTCGCACCTCTAGAGCAAGCGGCTGGTTACACGGCACTAGCGAAAGACCTTAAAGAGAAGCTATGTGAAATCACCGGTTACGACGATTTCTCACTACAGCCTAACTCTGGTGCATCTGGTGAGTACGCGGGTCTAATCGCGATTCAACGCTACCACGCAAGCCGCGGTGAAGGTCACCGTAACGTTTGTTTGATTCCAAGCTCTGCGCACGGTACTAACCCTGCAACAGCATCCATGGTTTCTATGAAGGTAGTGGTTGTTAAGTGTGATGAAGATGGCAACATCGACATGACAGACCTAGCAGCGAAAATCGAGAAGCACAAAGAAAACCTATCAAGCATCATGATCACTTACCCTTCTACGCACGGCGTATACGAAGAGCAAGTGAAAGAAGTGTGTGAACAAGTACACGCAGCGGGCGGTCAGGTTTACCTAGACGGCGCGAACATGAACGCTCAAGTAGGTCTAACTTCACCTGGCTTCATCGGTTCAGACGTATCTCACTTGAACCTACACAAAACTTTCTGTATCCCACACGGTGGTGGCGGTCCGGGTATGGGTCCTATCGGTGTTAAATCGCACCTAGCACCTTTCCTACCAGGCCACATCGAAAACGGTGTACAAGGTTCTGACTACGCGGTATCAGCAGCAGATTTAGGTAGTGCTTCAATCCTACCTATCTCTTGGGCTTACATCGCAATGATGGGCGAACCTGGCCTAACAGACGCAACCAAAGTAGCGATTCTGAACGCGAACTACGTGATGGAAAAACTACGTCCTCACTACCCTGTTCTTTACCGTGGCACTAACGGCCGCGTAGCGCACGAATGTATTATCGATATTCGTCCACTTAAAGAAGACACAGGCATCAGCGAAGAAGATATTGCTAAGCGTCTAATGGACTTCGGTTTCCACGCGCCAACTATGTCTTTCCCAGTTGCTGGCACGCTAATGGTAGAGCCAACTGAATCAGAAGACCTAGAAGAGCTAGACCGTTTCTGTGAAGCGATGATCGCAATCCGTCACGAAATGGCAGCAGTGAAAGCGGGTGAATGGCCACTAGACAACAATCCTCTAGTGAACGCACCGCACACACAAGTTGACCTTTCAGGCGCAGAATGGGATCGCCCTTACTCTCGCGAACTAGCTTGCTTCCCATCGAAAGCAACCAAGAACTCGAAGTACTGGCCTACTGTTAACCGTGTAGACAACGTATACGGCGACCGTAACCTAATCTGTTCTTGCCCAAGCATCGACAATTACGAAGATTAATTCGTAGCGGTGCTCAGCAGCAAAACATAACAAAGGCGAACCAAATGGTTCGCCTTTTTTATTTTTGGAGAATCAATCATTTCAAGGGGAGAGGCAAAGATCGCTCAAGCTGACCAGCAATCCACATATTGGCTTTCTATTATCGTTATTCAATATCTAAGCATTTGTGCTATTTGTAACGCCAGTAATAAACTTATCTACCTCTTCATAGAATTTGGCAGGGTCGTTTTGCACCCAGTGGTTGGCCCCCTCAAACGAAACATTGTCTAGCGTACTAATAAACGCTTTCGCACGTTCACACCCCTTTAGGCTGTCAGTACCCCAAAAATATACTTTAGGTATGGATAAGTTTTCGTAGATTTGCCCCCAGCCAACCACGCCATGGATATCTTGAGTCGCATGTTGCCCGTAGATTTCACTGGCGGTTTGACCAAGAACCTCTGGCTCACATCGTCTAACTGACGAAAGATACTTAACACCCGCTCCGCGTCCCCACGCCATGGCAAAACGTTTTGCGAAACCTTCTCCTTTCACCCAGTTCGTAAATTCGTCAGTACTTAATTCAGAATATGTGTCTGCAATAATCTGGGATAGGATGATGCTTTCTTCGTGCAACCCGCCTTCAGCATTAATGAAACCACGCACGATACCTTTCGTGTCGTATTCACAAACCAACGTCGATGTATCACCTCCCCAAGAGTGCCCAAGCAGAAAACAATCATGGATGCTCAATTGGTCGAGTGCTTTCAACATTCGCTTTGCTTGGCTTTCTGTTGAGTGGGATATATTTGAAGCAGGAGAATAGCCATAACCACACAGGTCGAACATGATTAAGTTGTAATTCGGCAGCCAATCTAACGCGTCAGCAAAGCATAAATGGGACTCACCTAACCCATGAATTAACACCAATGTTTCCTGAGACTCTTTGATGTCAGTAGACAAGCAATAAAGCTGGTCACCATCAATCTCTAACCACTTTTCTATCAGCAACTTACCCTCTCACTTCTAATCGCAGAATTTGAATTTATCATAACGAATCCAACACGATAAGAAAGGTTAAGTTGATTAAATTTTATAAACCCATTGACCTTACTGTAAGGGGAAGGTTTAAGGTTAACTCACAAGCTCAATATGACTAGGAAACGATGATGGGATGTTGTAATAAAGCGCCAAAAGGTGGCGCCCCTCTTGGCTTACTTCTAAAAGTCACGCTTGGGATTGGACTTTTCGTGTTTCTGCTGGCTCTGTGGCAGTAGGAAGCTCATACAGCGCCAGATTAAAAGCTAAGAAATGATGGTATGAACAAGATAGATAGCGCCATGGTTGTTGGTTAGAAAACTTTACTTCCGTCCATAACTCTCGATTTATATGCAATACTTGGATCATTTTTAATCATGTCCTCTAGTAACTGAAAATTATCGGTACTTGAGTATACGAACCTAGAACAATGTAGTACTTGCAAAGAATTATGGTAATCCATATTCGGACTTGTAAGAACCTGAGTTTTCTTATTATCAATGTTCTCCAACATTTGTATAGTATCTGCTTGATCATCTCGCGGAATTAACCCCGTAATCAGTCCTGACTGATACTTTTCTAAAGCATTTCTGATGTCACCAATTAACTCAGTACATAAATAACTTAAACAGTATCTTGGAGAGATTGGAAAATGTACTTCGATACCTTTAAGCGCTAAGCCTAGATCGCCACGATGCTCTCGTGGCAGGTTGTTATATTTAACTATTGGGTTATCAGATAGGTAAAATGACTCACCTTTTGGAGCTTTTACCAACGATAGCGATTTATCTAATATATGTGGCAATAGCTCTTGGGGAGTTTCTTTGAGCATGTCTATTGATTGCGTTTTAGAATCTTGCTCTGAGAGAGAATTAAGGAACGCTTCTGCCTGAGAACCGGAAGCAATAGAATCTCCTTTCAATTTTTCGAAAATCATTTCCGTCATTTCAGTTAAGCTTTCACGTAAAGAATTTACTCGCATCATTTGCACTATTGTAAATAGCCCAATCAATTCATTCTCTCGAGTAGTCAAATGCCGAATCGAGCCATTGGAGATTATTCCGTCAATGATAGGGGCGACTTGGGTTTCTAATTTTCCAAGCTCAAATTCCATTTGATTCCCATCTTCCGGGTGATGATAGAAGTTATTTTCATGTCCAGTGTCTTTGGCATGAGATGTAAAATGTTTCCCAGTCTTTATATCGAAAACATGAATACGTTTCTTTTTGCCAAGAGCAAAGTTTCTCAAAAGAAACTGAGGCACGTAATGTTGTTTTTTAGGCTCTTTACTCGCCATAACTTACCTTGTTTTCTTACGCCCTGTAAAATGTGAGCAACGCAATACTGAAGCTCACGCATACCACCTTAATCACTAAATTCAACGTATTGTGAATCTTTAACACTAATTGTCTTTGTAGCCGCATTTAGATTCATCGTCAAAGTTACTAATTGCTATGTTCTTCGTTTCGTAATAGACAAAGCTATTGCTATTTAACGGAGCACCAACGCAAGAATTAGCGCCACAGTACAAATTTATCACTAACTTGCTATTGGACTTGTCATTTAGTCTCTCGATACACTGAAGATTGAAGATATTACCCTCTGCGATAGCATCTTTGACTTCCTTGCCTTGTTTCATACCTTGTCGTTCAAAACTCGCCAATATGAATATATATACTACCGAGACAATAACTAGAAGTAGGGACAAAAATAGCCAAGACTTAAGGTAAGGTTTTATGTTATTGAAATCATAAAGAGCAAGTTTTAACAAATTTGGTTTCACATTCTTTAACTTCCGGTATTTATAATGTGTACCAAAAGCAAGGCACATCATCACCACGCATGCAATGATGAACAGAGCTGCCGCTATGTTCATCATTCTGGGATATAAAAAGATAAAACCATGGTAGAGAACTTGGTCGACATTTCGATGCAAGATATCCGTATCTAAGGAAAACACATGAAGGTAACCACCATAATAGGCGACACTACTCGTATATAACACACCACATATAATTACTGATATCGCTGCAATGCGAGCTAGCACCGAAAGCATAGAACCCCTTTTAGATAAAATTTTTTAGTCAGATTTTTCGATTGTGGTATAGCAATTCTTAGACCGAAAAATTCTTCATTTAAATACAGAATTTTTCCATCAAGCTCCATACGCCACCAATTGTACTGGCCTTTGCCTTTTCATAACAATTACTTATACCGAAACATTAGTGATTAGCGTGGCAAATATAGAATTTATCCGTCTAGTATGATTCCTACAAAATCATGAGCTTACGCGCGTTAAACCCGTGTTGTAACCATCAGAACCTATCCGTACCTCGGAGCAAGTGAAACTCTATAAATCCAAAGCTTGACCCTATACGGTAAGGTGTTTATATTGTCGCCCGCCCAACGGGGCACATCCTAAAATGCACACCGGCCATCCTGCCATCATTCGTGTATTTATATTGGTGTTGTGAACTTCCATGCTAACGAAATTTCGTCCTTTTACTCGTGAATCGGGTGCGCTTATGCATCTTTCGATTCCAATCATTTTGACTCAAATAGCTACCCAAGCGATGGGATTTGTCGATACGACAATGGCTGGCCAAGTAAGCCCTGCCGACCTCGCCGCGATTGCACTTGGCACCAGCCTTTGGATCCCAGTGTTACTGCTACTGCGTGGCGTGATTATGGCGTTAACACCTGTTGTCGCTTACCACCGCGGCGCACGCGACTTTCAAAGTATCTCTGTCGAGTTCTTCCAGATGGTTTGGCTGGCATTGATTGCTAGCGTATTGCTCATCGCTTATTTGGTGAGTGCAAAACCGATCTTAGAATGGATTGGTGTAGCCGCTGAGATTATTCCTATCGGCAGTGACTATGCGTTTGCCCTAGCCTTCGGTGTGCCGGGTATTGCCCTGTTCTACACCTTGAACGGCTTCTGTGAAGGTATGAACAACACCAAAGTACCGATGATCATTTCTGTCGTTGGTCTGTTGGTGAATATTCCAGTTAACTACGTGCTTATTTACGGTAAGTTTGGTTTCCCTGAAATGGGCGCTGTGGGTTGTGGCTGGGCAACAAGCTTAGTGTATTGGTTAATGTCGGGAATGCTCTATTCCTACATTAAAGGTCATCACCACTACAAAACCATTATTAGTTTTGCAGACGCTAAACCAAAAGCAAAAGAGATGCTTCACCTTCTAAGATTAGGTTTACCTATCGGGATGAACATCGCGGTATGTGGCAGTATCTTTGCGGTAATCGCGTTGATGATTGGCCGTATTGGTGCAGAGAACGTGGCAGCCGCGCAAATTGCACTTAACATCTCGAGCCTGACTTACGTGATTCCTATGAGTATCTCATTTGGCATTACGATTCGTGTTGGACACGCATTAGGTGAGAAAGACGAACTAGGCGCAATTGAACGCAGCAAAGTCGGCATCTTGGTTGCGGCGTTGATTTCATTACTTTCAGTTGCGATGTTCCTTCTGTTCCCTGAGTGGATCATTAGGCTTTACACCACCGACCCTGCAATTAGCGCAACAGCAGCAGTATTGTTGACCTTTACTGCGATGTACCAGTTCAGCGATGCATTGCAAACGTCTGCTAACGGTGCACTGCGTGGTTATAAAGATACCAAGATCCCGATGATCTTAGCTATCGCTTCATACTGGGGCTTAGCACTACCATTAGGTATGGTGTTGGGTTTAACAGACCACATTGTGCCTGCAATGGGTGAAGAAGGCTTTTGGATTGGTATTCTGACGGGCTTGAGCGTTTCAGCGACGCTGATGTTAATTCGCTTACGACACGTGATTAAGAAACGTGACTTGCCACCAGCAAGTGCTCCATTGGTAAACTAAGACAGAACATTAAACTAAGACAAATCATTAAGCTAAGACAAATCATTAAGCTAAGACAAAAAAGCGCGTTATTGCTACTCGGCAATAACGCGCTTTTTTATTGAATTTCTATAAGTCAGTTAATGTATTTGGTTAACATTCGTCATTCACTACACGAACGGTGCATTCACAACCACCAGCAGGACATTCATTTCCGGTTACTCGCCCACCAAAAGAATCGTAAAGAACATAACAACCTTGGCGCGTCTCTAGATCCGCATCCGTTATGTTCGTGCTATCTAATTCAGCTTGGGTAAAATCGTAGTCATACCCGATCACAGTGTGTCGATTACCAAAATCAGAAGTTAAGCTGTCATCATCTGACAAAGTCATAAAGTCGATCATCGTCAATTTGTCGCCCGACTCTCCCCGGCTCTCTGGGCAAAGCGTTCCCCAATCAACCTCAACGCTACCGATACCAAAATCGATTACATAGCTACTCTGATCACCTGGATTTGATGCGTCAGGATCAAGCCCTGCGATAATAGCTTTAGAAGTCACCTGCGTGATCACGCCTTCCATCGCACCCGCAACACCTTCAAGTACTGCTTCTCTCGCTGACTCTTGAATATTGAGGAACCTCGGGGCTGCTGTAACGGCCAATACTCCAAGTATCACGATCACAATGATTAATTCCATTAAAGTAAATCCGTTTTTCTTCATAACACCCACATCAACTGACAACTACAGATACAATTACTGAATGAACTATCAATAACTATACATCTTGAACAGCACACTTAAAACTCAACCTGATTTTCTATAACCCAGTATATTTAAGTAATTTTATAACTTTAAATCTCTCATATTTACTGGAAGCATTGTCAAATAAGGCGTGAATGGGTTTTCTATCAGTAACACTGTAGGAAAAACTTGAGTTAGACACTGATTAAGTTTAACCCATTTCTTTGAGCCCACGCATGATTGAACAACCTACTTAAACGACGTCTTGATCCTGACTATTCAACTTCTAATAAGGAGGTGACCCACTTTTGCAACGGATCATCGTTGTATCTTGGGTGCCATGCAGCTACCACATCGAAACTCTCTGGTGATTGCTCCATTGGAAGTGTGACTAGATTCAGCCCTTCTATCGCTCTGGATGGTAAGAACGCAATCGAGTCAGTGGTATTTAGATACATGGGCACGATGGAGAAACACGGAGCTGACACCACCACATTGCGCTTTAAACCAAACTTGCCAAACCATTCGTCAATCGACCCTTTAAAGTTTGGGCGAGATGGTGAAGCGATGATCGTCGGATAACTCGCGACCTCTTCCAACGAAGGATTGGTTTGAGCGATAGAGGAATGAGGTGAAGTGACGCAAACATGGTGCTCTTCAAACAGCTTAATGACCTTATAGCTATCTGGAATGTAATCAGGGAATGCGATAGCTAAATTGACCTTACCGCTTTCCATTAACTCGTGCAGGTTATCGATTTCGAAATCACGCACAATCAGCTTTAATTCCGGCGCTCGCTCCCTTAGCTTTGCTATCAAACTCGGTAAAATAATTTGCTGGGCATAATCTGTCGCCGCAATCACAAACGTCCCTTTGGTTTTCTCTGGTACAAAGTTCGTCTTTGATAACAGCAAATTGAAATCAATAAGCAGACGATCTACACCAACAGACAACTCTTGAGCAAATGTAGTTGGAACAAAACCATTGGTCTTCCTCACAAACAACCTATTGTCGAACACTTCACGGAGTTTCTTTAAATGCTCACTGACGGCTTGCTGAGTCATCCCTAATTGGTTGGCAGCTTTAGACGCGTTCTCTTCACGTATTAGCGCTTGGAAAACCCTAAGTTGTTTTATGTCTAATCGATCTAATTTGCTCACACTCACCTACTGCCGTGAAATTGGATTCTGTATGAGTGTAACACTGCACAAGCAAAACCAGTAACACTTACAATTAAGCTTTGTTTCTACTTGTTTAGCGACTTAGTTAAAGTTCTTCCATCGAAACGAAACACATACAGATCGGAGAACAACATGAAAACAATCATTCTAATTGGCGCACGCGGCAAGATGGGTCAAGCAGCATTAATGGGCTTAGGCAATCACAACATAATCACAGCGGGTCGCTCTGGCGATGTCGACCATATTGTTGATATCACCGACCCACAGTCGATTGAAGCGCTTTACAAGAACGTGGGACACTTTGATGCGGTAGTGAACACAGTCGGCCTTTGTGAATACAACACCTTTGCAGATATGACAGAAGAACAGTGGATGACCACCGTAACGAGCAAAATGATGGGACAAATTAACCTTGTTCGCATCGGCCAAAAGTACATTGCTGATGGTGGTTCATTTACATTGATTAGCGGTATTTTGAATGTTAAACCAATCCCTTTCGCTATTGCAGATGCGACCACCAGCGGCGCGATTGACACCTTCGTAAAGTGTGTCGCTTATGAGATGCCAAGAAATACCCGCATCAATGTCATCAACCCTACCGTGCTCGCTGAAGCGTGGGATGTGTATGGTGAAATGATGCCAGGTTTTGAACCCGTACCAAGCAAATTAGTCGGCAAAGCGTTCGAGCGTTCGGTCGATGGCTTTCTTACTGGTGAAGTGATTTTCGTAGACGCTTAGATTTACAAACAAAACGCGCAGCTATAACGAAAAAGGCGAACCATTTGGTTCGCCTTCTTGTTTAAAGAGTCGTATTTATCGATTTATCGCCAAATATGAGCCAGCAACAATCATTATTCCACCAGCACTTTGATTTAACCTTTTATGTGCGCGTGGCGTTTTTAGCAAACCTGCCATTCTGCCCGCACCTACGGCGATAAGCATCAAACCTGACATTAGAGCAACAGATGCTAAAGCGGAAACCAAGACGATATCTTGTGAACGTAAAACCGTCAGATCAATAAAAGTCGGCAAGAACGAAATATAAAACAAAATCACTTTAGGGTTTGATGCTGATATCAAAAAGCCTTGCGCGAAACTGGCAAGTTCGGATTTCTGACTCTGTTTGGCCGCGAGCTCCGCTGAACCTTGCACTTCAGGTAGGCTCTTAAACATCTTGTAGCCAAGGTAAATCAAATAGGCTGCACCAACGTAGCGAATCACCTCAAACGCAAACGACCAGTTTTCAGCAAGCGTCGCTAGACCAAAACAGGCAAGCGTAAGATAAATAAGATCACTGCATATCATTCCTAACGAAAGAGTGACGCACTTTCGCCACCCTTGAACCATAGCACGAGCTAAAATGGCAAATACGCCAGGCCCCGGAGTAATACCAAATATAAACATGGCAATAAAGAATGTAATCGCACTTTCTAATGACATTGGACTGTCCTTTTCTATAACCCAACATAATTGGTCATGAACGTATCATGGAGCTTCGATTCTGGTAAAGAACGTTTTTGACTAAATACGATTTACACAACCCGTGTTTTGAATAAGTGTCACACGTAATTTCCCCTCTAAGCATGACCTTAAAGTTAAACCTACGTGTTTTTCGTTAAGACATAAAAAAGGCGAACCTAGTGGCTCGCCTTTGCAAAATATTGATTACAACTCAACTTAACTTAACTTAACTTAACAAGATTAGTTCGCGATTGGTGATAACAACTCTGGGTTTACAACTATGTTTCTCACACCATGTGCGTGATCTTCGTTGAAATCGTTTCCTTCACACCAGTTGCCAACCGTTGCGATATTCACTTTTGCTACTTGAGGTCTCACGCTCCATGTTACTTGGAAAGGCGAACCTTGCTCATTGTAACCAGGACCTGTTGTAGAGCCTGCGTATTGAATCGCTGAACCCGTATCTTGTGGGATGTTTGGTGCTTGATGTAGGCCGTTCACCTTTGAATGTTTAGCGAGTGCTTCAAAGTCGAGTGCTTTGTCATCATTCACTAAGACTAAAACTTGGGTTTCTACACGCAGTTGCGGATTGGTAATCGCATCGTTAAAGCAAGCGCCCAACGTTTCACCCGGTTCAACTTGTGCTGTCGAGTACACATAATGCACTTCAATGGTGTCACCCGAATGCAAAGAACCATGATCGCTTGGACAAACCTTGCCCTCAAATGGTTTCAGCTCAGCAGAACTCAGCTTGCCCGTGTATTTAAAGCCACTCTGAAATCCCTTACCATCACCGTTGCCAGCGTATTGAGTAAACTCGCCGCCTTTATGCTCAGCATTTTTATGGAAGTGGATATTACATAAGTTCATCGCTGTTGAATCAGGCGCATCTGAAAACAACCTGGTATTTGTTCCTTTCAATGAACCCAAATCTCGCGGGGCTTGCGGTCCAAAACCTTGTCCTTGGGTATTTTCAGAAAGCTTCGCTCTTTGTTCTGCAATAACACCATCTGATACAGACTCATGATTCGCATCTGATGCAATTGCATGAGCTGACAACATCACCATCGCGACACTAAAAAACACACTCTTATTCTTCATTTTTCTTCCCTAGAATATTGATAACTAAACCTAAACCGAACTTAACAGCAAACATCTTACTATGCTCGCAAGTGAATATAAGACTTGTCTTTGTAAGATTAGATTTCATTACTTGCTTTGGGATAAGTATTAGAACCCTTGATGCATATAACAAGTCAAACAAGGTAAATTCGGCGACTCCCTTCCAGAACTAATAATTTCCTATTTTCGTTCACCGTCGCCTGACTCAAACGCTCAGATAAATGAACACGATTCTTAAGAATAACGATGGCAAGATTTAGAAGATCAAAAAAGGCGAACCACTTGGCTCGCCTTCACGTTTGATTCTATCTAATAGGTTGGCTTTCTTGGTTAACGGTTTAACCATTACCGGTGGCAAATATCCCAAACGTCATAACGTTCAATGCATCTGTCACGCCCTCTAGTGATTTAATCACGGTCTTAGTTGGTTGGTTATGACGAATAAAATAGCTTCCGATGCCTTTTTCCCCGCCTGTCTCTGCTTGGATTTCATTTGTCTCTGTCGCTGCTACTTGAGAAGGTTCGACTGATTCTGGCTCTGCATTAGCGTGATCTATCGTGTCTTTATTTGAATCAAGATTTGAGTTTGATTCATGATCAGTTATTGGTTGATTATTAACGATTGATTCATGGGAAGATTCAACGCTGGTCTTCGTATTTGTGTCCTTTGAAGTCTCAAGATGACTCTCTCCCTCTACGCTTTTCGACATAGCGTCTTCGTTGCTCAATGTCTCGTCGTCCAGGTGATGATTACTCTTTGAAGAACAAGCTGTTAAGAAAAACAGACTAACGATGAATATGAGTAAGTTTCTCATCATAGTGATAAAGCACGAATTAATAAAACATTGTTCGATTGTATTTTATTTGGCTGACGACATCCAGTGATATGCGGAGTAGACGTGAAAAGTTGTGTTCTTGAAGAGTAAAGAAATGCGTACGGATTTAGTGCTTAAGCTTAATAATTGGAGAGCTCAATTAGGTTGCCATCAGGATCTCGAATATAAACAGAGACAACGTTTCCCATTGCACCTGTTCGTGGTACGGGCCCTTCTTCTATCACGACTCCTTGCGCTTTGATATGTTCGACAACTTCAGCAATTGGTGTATTGGTAATAAAGCAGAGGTCTGCACTACGCGCTTTGCTTTTGGTTCGAACTCATTATCTAATTGATGAAGGTTTATCTTTTGATTACCAAATGACAACGCCACGCGACCTTCTCCGAATTGGATAGGCTTCATACCTAATACGCGCTCATAGAAATCTACCGTCATCTCTATATATTTAACGGTTAGTACCAAATGATCCAACTGACTGATTTCCATCATTACCTTCCTGTAACTAAGAGTGATAAGGGCTTATTGTCGGAGACTAGGCATAAACTAGGCATAAATAGGTGAACAATGTCATTCGGCAACCTACATAACTCTTAACAGAAATGTAGGTTGGATTTACTTAAATTAGCCTTGGTTCTTACTGAGCGTGTAGGAAATTAAACTATCATCACCTACCTTGAATACCCAAACATGCTCGCCATCTACAAAACCAAATTGATTGGTTGATTTAATCGGCTTCAATTTCGCAATAAACTCCGATAACTCAGGCTCGTTGATGATGAAGCTTCCTTCTGAAGTATTCGCATCCAGATCATTATTCACTTCAATCTTCACGGTAGACTTAGGCAGAATCTCGGGTAACCATCCCCTATCGAATAAGTGCTCTTGCTTGGCTTGCGCGTAAGTCGAGTACTCATCGCTGACTACCTCTGAACAGCCCGACATTAAGGCTAAAGCCGAAAACAATGCAGGGAGTAAAACGTTAATTTTCATTTAGTCACCATAATTTTAATGCTGGCGTTTGAGATCATACTTTGCCATACAATCTCATTTTCATTTACAAAATCAATTTTATAAATCAATCGTAATCAGCATTCAAATTAATTGACTTTATTTACATCCAAGCCAGGTATTGAATATAAAATTTTGATTGTTAAAGAGTCGTTATTTCCTTGCCATATCGTAGATATTACTACCGGCAAATAAAAACGAACCACGCACCAAGAAAATAGTTTTAAGTTTAACAGGTTATAGTTCTAATCTTCACCCAAGCACAATGCTGTGATTTGGTCACACATGGCTTGGTTGATTGTAAAGTGGGTTTTGAGGAACGCTAGTTGGGCAAGTGCCGATTCAGCGGTGCGCTCGTAACCTTGGGTAAAGGTTGGCAGCAATTGGGCAAACTTAGGGAAGCGCGCCTCTAGCCTTCTGTCAGACATAAATTCATCGACAAATTCAGGTTGTGGGCTTTCAGTTTGATCCACAAGATCGATCAAACGATCAAGCGCGTAAGATTGAACAAATCGACTCCCAGCCAGCTTTTCACCGCGGTTATAACGAGACATACCCACATATAGATTGGTTAGCGCCTCACCGAGGATCCATTCTTGAGAATTGCTTTCTGCCGCATCCTTCGCTGGTGGAACACAACACTGCGTATCAAATTCAGGTTGTTGCCAAACAATCCGCCCTTCAGCAAATGGGATATGCGCTAACTCGTGGGGTTCAAACACTGCAAACTCACAAAAGATTCCGTCAGCGTACAGTACTTTATATCCATCGACGGTATTTCTCACTGCGTAGTCGATTGGGTTAATATCTGAGAGCCAATGCAAACTGTCTAAGAAATACTGCTTGTGCCCTGCTTGCACTATCGCAAAGAAATCGACGTCTGAGTATTGATCCAGTCGCTCTGTTTCAATGCCAACTGAGCCAAGCCCCAACAAGGCGTGCGCCTTACCAGAAGATCTTAAAGATTCCCCAATGGCATCTAGGCGCTGTAGTAATTTTTCTGGTGTGTTTGGCTTTGGTGTTTGTATTGCTTTCAGCACTTTATCTGTTTGCATCTCTATATCCCATCAAGTTGAATGCCACTCAACCTAACTGATAGTTAGAACACCTATGAAGCCTAATTTATAAAATATGTGTTTGGGATAACGATCTGCGCAACTTCTTGCTTCGTTTAAATCCATAAATCATCAACCGGCGTCCGACTTTCTATCTGATTTAGACCGAAGACTTAGCTAAATACGCCGCCATTTCTTGCTCAGGTACCATGCCTCCACCAGTCGCCCAAACAAGATGTGTTGCATTGGCTAACGTAGAATCATCGATGTCTAACCTTTCCAGATACTCACTATTGTGTTCGACATGAACTGCGCCCGTCATACCTGCTAGCGCAGAAGGCTCTAACTTAATACCTTCGGCTTGATTCAATTCACTTAGCAACTGATACATGCGTTCGTCGGTTAATGTGTAATAACCATCAAGCAAACGCTCCATCTTGCGACCGACAAATCCAGATGCTCGCCCCACTGCTAAACCGTCTGCGGCTGTTAAGTTGTCGATACCAATATCTTGCACCGCAATCTCATCATGCAAACCCGTATGAACACCGAGCAACATGCAAGGTGAATGAGTCGGTTCAGCAAAAATACAGTGCACGTAATCACCAAAAGCCATCTTCAATCCAAATGCAACACCACCGGGGCCGCCACCTACGCCACATGGCAAGTAAACAAACAAAGGATGCTGTTCATTAACCACAATCTCCTGTAGCTCGAATTGCTGCTTAAGCCTTTCTCCCGCGACAGAGTAACCAAGGAACAGGGTTTGAGAGTTTTCATCATCAATGAAAAAACATCGCGGATCTTGTTCTGCCTCTTTGCGACCTTGTTCGACTGCAACGCCATAATCTTCTTCATATTCAACAACGTTGACGCCATGCTCACGGAGTTTGCTTTTCTTCCAAGCTCTCGCGTCTGCCGACATATGAACAGAGACAGTAAAGCCCAATTTTGCACTCATGATACCGATCGACATGCCTAGATTACCCGTTGAACCGACCGCAATGCTGTATTGTTGGAAGAAGTCACGAAACTCAGGTTCGAGCAACTTGCTGTAGTCATCGCTCTCACACAGTAACCCCGCTTCAATCGCAAGCTTTTCGGCATGCGTTAGTACTTCATAGATACCACCGCGCGCTTTGATTGAACCTGAAATCGGTAAATGGCTGTCTTTCTTCATCATCAAACGCCCTTTTATTGGCTGCTGATAATAGGCTTCTAATGCTAATTTCATCGAAGGAATATCGATAAGTTCAGACTCGATGACGCCATTGGTCGCTTGAGTTTCAGGAAACGCCTTGGCTAGATAAGGGGCAAACCTTTGTAACCTCAAACTCGCATCATGAATATCTTGTTCGCCTAATCCCACATAAGGTAAACCGCGCTCCAAAGTCGTCACATTTGGGTTAAACCAAACCACCTCTTCCAATGCAATCAATTGTTGAAGTAATGGGAAATCTGAGATGAGTTTATCGATATTCAATACAGTCATGGATTACCTTCTTTGGTAAAGCGTGCGCGACGCTGGTTCAGTCATTAGTAAACCTATTTAAACGGTATTTGTGTAATCATTCAATGACCTGTAGGCTAGCCTGTCTTCTCATAAGCAAACTGTAGAACAACCTATGAGCGCCTCTCTTCGTAATAGCATTTTCGTCATGTTAGGGATTCTATTCCTAGCACTTAACCTTCGTGGGCCTTTTACGAGCTTGGCTCCTGTGCTTTCTCAGGTTATGGAAGGCCTCAACCTTACGTCGTCGGCTGCTGGCTTCTTAACAGCTTTGCCACTGTTAACTTTTGCCTTATTTTCACCATTAGTCACCAAGATATCTGAACGAATTGGTCTAGAACCAAGCTTGCTCTTAGGCTTAGTTTTGATCACTACGGGTATTACACTGCGCTCTTTTGGAGCAATTCCGACTTTATACATCGGCACAGTGATGATTGGACTTGGTATCGCGATTGGTAACGTGTTGTTGCCTGTTGTAGTGAAAATTAGCTTCCCTACTCGTATTGCGACAGTCACTTCTTTGTACATCTTTACGATGGGCATCGGTTCGACGTTAGGCTCAAGTTTGATGGTGCCGTTTTCAAATCTAACCTTATTCACGATTACGGGTTGGCAATTAGCACTGTTAATGAACCTAATATTCCCAATATTAGCTTTGATGATTTGGTTGCCTAAGATCAGAAAGCGTTCTTCTTCAGCAACCAATAACAAGCATCAAGAAAAGCCTATTCCGATGAAGAAGATGATCAAGAGTGGCGTTGCATGGCAAGTGACACTAGCTCTTGGGCTTAACTCATTTACCTTCTATTCTTTGGCAGGCTGGCTTCCACAGATCTTGAGCGACCTTGGCTACAGCGAAATCGATGCGGGTTACATCTACGGATTTCTACAATTTTCAACTATGGTTCCGGGATTGCTGTTACTGCCGTTCTTAGGTAAAAGCTATAACCAACAATGGCTCATTACGCTTTGTACTTCTAATGTATTTATTGGATTGATTGGGCTGCTATATTTTCCTGAGTTTGCGATATTTTGGGTGGGACTCTTTGGATTAGCCAACTGCTCTACGTTTATTATCGCGCTCTCTTTTGTTGGCCTGAGAACATCGAATAGCAGCCAAGCGGCATCGCTGTCGGGTATGACTCAAGGAATTGGTTATGCTTTAGCGGCTACAGGTCCAACGCTGGTGGGTAAACTTCATGCTCAAACCGATTCTTGGAGCGTTCCCATTCTGCTGATCGCATCTGTTGCATTTGCGTGCACGACTTTTGCGGCATTGGCAGCCAGAGACAAAAAAGTGAACGTTTAGGACAAACAGAATGGTTATGGCGTCGCGACTTTATTTGTTCGCTATTCTATTGCTGACGACGGTTTTGATGTATTCACTTGGCGACAAACCAAATTTGCCTTTAAAGCGCTGACTAAAGCGCCCTTCCGATTGGTAACCGCAAGACTGAGCCAACACAGCAACATTCTGCTGTCCGTTTTGCATCAGATAAAGCGCATGACTCAACCGAACTTCTGCCAGTACCTCACGATATTGCATGCCTTCAAGTTTCAATTTACGGATAAGCGTGGCGCGGCTCATCGCAAAGCGTTCCGCTACCGACTCTAGCGGATGCTTCTCATCAGGTGAATGTGAAAGGTAATGGCTGAGCTTTTGGCTAAACGAGACGTTGGCACTGGCAAACAATCGATGCAACACCCCTTTTTCGGCTAATTGCTGATATAAGCCCTGTAACCAAAACTGCTGGGTCTCTTTACTTATGCTCTGTCTATCAAAGGAAAACAGGGCATTGAGTGAGTCTTGTAAGCTACGATCCGCTTGTACTGTAGGCAACCCCTGATCATTAGAACGTTCCTCACTTAAATCAAGCATCCCTTGAGAAGGTTGGAATTGAAAGCTAAATACTCGCGATAAGAAACGTCCTTTGTGGGGCATGTTCTCAAAGCTTAATGACGATGATGCCTCACACAACAACAGCTCAGAATGTGAGAGTTCTGCCGCTGAATCTTTCCAAAACAGGCGCTTACTGCCTGTAATGATCTGAATGATACTAGGAGATAGAATCCTCACATTACGAAGCTTTTGTAACTGCTCTGCGCGAAAGATCGTCACTTGATATTGATGATTCATCTCATCCCCCTTGTTTACTTATTATCAACGTGTATAAGTTGCAGTCAGTTTCGCTTTGTCTAAAGCCATGCTGTTCAACGTAAATCCAACCACAGCCGACGGCGTGTTTTCGTCGAGGTTGAGCTTATCCGTTGGCAATGCCCAAACCGTGAATTGATAGCGGTGCATACCATCTTTTTCTGGAGGACAAGCGCCACCGTAGCCAACTGTACCGTAATCAATGCGACCTTCTTTGCCACCCACTTTAGAGATATCGACACCACGAGGTAGCTCGCTCACTGTTGCTGGAATATCAAACGCGACCCAGTGCCAAAAACCACTTTCAGTCGGAGCATCTGGATCATAAGCCGTGATTGCAAAGCTTTTGGTTCCTGCTGGCGCATCGTTCCACATCAATTGTGGTGATAGGTTATCGCCGTCACAACCCCAGCTTGAGTATTCAAACGTCTTCGCCATTGGGTGACCTTCTTGAATATCGTTGCTGATTAATTCGAACGCCTGAGCAGAGCCTGCAGCCAAAATACTGATTGCCAATACGGATTTGATGATGAGTTTCATGATGGTTCCTCTTATTAGGTATGAGCCCAGTATAATCCCCGCCACCAGCTCAATAATGACAATAAGTACACAATTATCTAGTTTAATACTCTCGAATGATACTTACTGTATTTTCAATTTATTATTTTAAAACATGACCCACTCGACAATTTGTTGTTAAAGGAACACTTGTTGACATTCAGGTTACAAATCATGTCCAAAACTCTTTAGACTCGCCCCACGACTTTTAACGAGAATGATTGGATGCTCAGGTTTACCTTAGCCCTTTGCTTGACCTTTTGGCTCCCAACTCTAGCCAATGCCCAAAGTTTGCAAGACAAGTGGCAAACCCTGTATCAACTGAGCTGGCAATCATCCCCAATCCTAGTATCTCAACAAGAGTTATCTCAGTATCCAAAAGTTCTGCTTCATGAACGGAGCCGTTATCCCGATTTCAACCAATTCAGTTGGGGCGACATCGCCGCTTTAGCGTCAATACAAGATCATTGCCGAACGATTGAAAGCTATAACCCTTCATTACATGACGCCATCGAGTTTGAAGTCGCTCTGTGTCAGCAACAAACATTGGATTCCATTTGGTTTGCAGCACATTCCAAACGACACCCTGCCGGTGGTAGCTTTGCTGATCGTTATTTGGCAGCTTACCCTGACGTAAGCGAGCAAATACGCCCATTTTTGAGTCTTACCAACCCTCAGCACCCTTTATATACCAAGCTAGAAACGCTAACCGCTCAAGGCAGAGAAGCACTGCTTAATGGGTACCGCGCTTGGCAACAAGATGATGTGCTTTGGTTAAGTGGCGAACAAGGCTGGAAAGCGATTCCATCGGAAGTTTGGCAACCTATCGCAGAGCAGCAAGAGGTTTCTTTGACGGGTGAAACCTGTACTTTTCGTTACAGCAACGTGTGCTTAAGCGAGCCTAGCAATGACAACCTGATCATGAAAACCTTGATATTTTCATTACTGTTAACGTTGCTTTCCGGCCTCGCTAGAGCCTTGTACCTAAGAACAAAACAACGAAAAGAGAGGCAGTTCGTTTTACAGCTTCTTACTCATGAACTGCGCACGCCCATTACTAGCCTAGGCTTAACCGTCGAGATGTTTAGAAATCGGTACGACGACTTTTCTGATGACACTCAAAGTGCGGTTTGGCGTTTAATATCTGACTATCAAAGGCTTTCTCAGCTCACCGAAAACAGCAAAGTGTACCTAAGTTCAGATCAGTCAGAACCTTTGTTGAAGCAAAACGCATCATTAGAAGAATGGCTCGATCATGTATGTGAAAAGCACAATATTTCTTATCAATGTGAAGCGCGTGAAGTTGAACTGAACCTTCCCTATTACTGGCTAACCATCTGTTTGGACAATCTGATCAAGAATGCCAAACAACACGGTAAAGGTGAGATTTTAGTAAAGGTCGAACTCGGAGACAAGCTGACGATTGAGGTGCAAGACGAGGGACTCTTCCCTTCTTTAATCCAACGCCTTTTGTCTCGAGTAACGCCAAGCACTGCACACAAACAAGATAACATGGGCATTGGCCTGACAATTGTCGAGCACTTGATAAAACAAGCGAATGGCCGACTCATTATTCTTCGTAACCCAACCCGATGTATTTTGGAAATTACTTATGAACACCCTACTGCTGATTGAAGACGACCAACTTCTTGGACAAGGCCTCGTCAGCTTCTTTGAATCCAATGGTTACCAATGCCTCTGGGCGAAGGATTCAGAGAGTGCCAGTAAGCAATGGTTTCGAGCCGATCTTGTGATATTGGATCGACAGCTTGAAGATGGCGACAGCTTGCAACACCTTCCAAACTGGTTGCTCCTCAAAGCGCTTCCTGTAATTGTGCTGACCGCTAAAGTAGAAGTTCAACAACGTGTTGAAGGTTTAATAGCGGGTGCCAAAGATTACGTGACTAAGCCATTTTCTAACGATGAATTACTTGCTCGAGTCATTACCCAACTTCGTCCGTTAGGTGTGAGCCTCTTAAATTACGCAAATATCCAAATCAACTTGTCGGAACGGATCGCTTATCTGGATGAAAGCCCAGTCACGTTGAAACCTAAGGAGTTTCAGCTATTGGTACTGTTTGTTCAGAACCAAAGCCGAGTGTTTCACCGAGATGAGTTACTCAATAAAATTTGGGGTTATCAGGCTTTCCCGAGTACTCGAACTATTGATAATCACATACTGCGCTTACGCCAGAAGCTGCCAACATTGAATATCGAAACACATCGCGGCGTTGGTTACCGCTTGGCTGGGGAGTCATAATGAAAGTTACTTCGTTAACCACACTGCTCTGCTCCTTGCCGTTCGCAAGTCATGCGGCTTGGTTTACTGATACGCCATTGCAGCACACCTATCAATCGCTGCTTGATGGTCACCCTCAAGTCGCGTGGCAAGAGCTGCAAATCGCACTCGATCACCAAACACTCGATAGTGATCTTTGGCTACCTGTCAAACAAGAGATATTGAGCCAAACTCAATGTGGAACCTCACTAAAACAAAGTGCTGAGCCGAAACACCACATTCAAGTTAGCTTCATTCGACGCTATGGCTTGTCATCGCACGGTTATCAAATCAAAGTCTCTGCCGAGCAACTCAACAAAGACTTAGAAACCCAAACTCTTTCTTTGGTATCGCCTAAAGGCAAAGTCCTTCTTGATGGACAACTCGCTTCCAATAATGAGTATCAAGAGATCGAAACCAATGAAATGTTCATCAAACCCGAATCTGGTGTTTACCAACTAAAGATAGGCTCAAACCACTACCCTATTATTGTCGCTTTAAATGACAGCAATCGATGGCTGACGCTCGAGAGTAAACTCAGCGAACCACATATTGTGCTCTCGCCTCCAAAGATGATCGACAACTGCCCTGACGCTAATGTGAGTTGGCAATGGTTTGATGAAAACTACAACCTGCTGGGTTACAAAGTACCAATCAAAACAGCGCAAGCACCCGTTCCCACAGAAAGCCCACTTGGAACCAAAGCTAAGCACTTAAGTGCGTCGGTTGAAATGTTTGAATACCAAGGCGCTATTGAAGTCCAATATGTGCAACGCGTCGCCGTGCCTTTCTAATGGCATGCTACTAAATCCAAACAGAAAATAGAGACATATAGGTGACAAAGCACTAGCGTTACTTGGGTGTAATAACCGTACTTATCCTTTGCGGAATCTAAATATGCTCAGCGTACGTCACCCATTCAATCTTTCTACTTGTGCCATTGTGGCTTTAACAACCTCTTGTCTGTTTTCATCCAACTCACAAGCGAGCCAAATAACGCTAACCAATAATAGCAGCGTTAGCGGTAGCAGTATTCGCGACAACGCTAACGCCACTACCAGCAATAACGTCTCTATATCATCGAATACTCTAGAGATAGATTGGAATAACTTAAGCGTTAACAGCGGTACTCTCACCGTTGATAGCAAACCACAGAAAGCGACTAATCTGGTCATTGGCTTTTCCGATAAAGCTGACTCAGTAAAAATCGCCACTTGGACCTTAGTACCCAGCGGGATAAACATTGAGGCCGAGCTTAATCAAGACCAGCTCACTTTTCAGTTCAGCTTGCCTTCGAATATACAAGTGAAGCGAAACGAACCCATTGAGTTAGCGTGGTTTGATCTTGCAGAACAACAAACTCAGACGTTATTTCTTCCGTTTAGTGAAGGCATGCGCGTACCTACAAATAACAAGCTTTGGGCAAGCTATCTCGTCGGTAATTATTCTGGGAGCAACACCACTCAAGACTTAAAGATGCCTTTTTGGACGGTGCAACAGAACAATCATTTCATTAGCTATCAGATGGTTAATACGACCAACAATCAACTGCTTTTTTCAGATGCATCCTCTGATAGCACATCTAATTCAAAGACCAAAATTGACATGAAGGCATCGCACCAATTTACGATGCTCAACCAATCACAGCCTTTTATTGTTCGTATCACCCTTGGATACTCGTGGTTAGATGGAGCGAAACGCTACCGCGATTGGCGCATCGAAAATGACCTTTCTGAAACACTGGTTGCTAAACAAAAGCGTAATCCAGAGGTGAGTAAGCTGATCGGCGCAAGCCACGTTTACCTGTTTGGTAAAGACCCATTAAGCATCCAAGATGTGAGTGACTGGTGGGGATTGAAAACATGGTATTTAGAGGGCTCTAAACTCAGCATTTCTGCGGAAGCGAAAAGAGAGCTGTCGTCACTCTCCAAGGGTAAAGATTGGTTCATTCAGTACCACAAACAAGTGCTGCTAGACTCTATTAGCCAATCATTGCAGGTCTTATTTCCTGTTGGGAAGCCGACACTCGAAAACAACACGATTAAAGCGCAATACAAGGCAGCACAGAACAAGAAGAACTGGTTGCTAGAGCATGCTTCCCCTTACCTAAACTCGCCAGACACTTGGGGACAAGCGTTGTCTTCAGACATGGTCGCTAATCTAAATAAGGCAGGTTTAAACAAATTGTGGCTTGGATTCGACAATTGGACGCCAGCATTCTATCAACGAAACGCTGTTACTCTGGCAAAACAGTCCGGATATATGGTCGGTACTTACGATTCCTACAACACAGCTATTCCTGCAAAGCTAAACGACAATTGGCTAACCGCTCAACTACCAGAGCCGATGCGTAAAAGTTGTGCCATTGAATTGGCAGATGGCAGCCTAAAAAGAGGGTTTCGAGATAACGGATTCTATCTAAATCCTAACTGCCATTTAGAATACGTAAAGCAGCGCGCCCAAGACATTATGAGATTCGGCAACTTCAACAGCTTGTTCTTAGATGTTGATGCGACGGCAATGGTCAGAGAGGATTACAGTGGCAATATCGACACCATTAGTAACAGCAATACGAATGAGTCCGACATGCTGTTGGCGTTCAACAACCGAATGCAGTGGTTGTCTGAACAGCCGTCATTGGTTTTAGGTTCTGAAGATGGTAATAGTTTAACGACAAAGGGGATCGCATTTGCACACGGCTTAGAAACGGTAGGCTTTGGTTGGACAGATAAAGACATGAAAGAAAATCGTCAATCACCTTACTATTTAGGTCGTTGGTATCCAGACCACAAGCCCGATTTTTTCTTTAAACCCGCGCAGGTCAAAGAGCCTTACAAATCGCTGCTGTTTTCACCTAAATACAGAATCCCGCTTTACCAAGCCGTATTCCATGATGAAGTGATCAATACACACCATTGGCATTCAGACAGTCTTAAGTTCACTAATGTACAAGCAGAACGTGACTTAACCGCGATGCTGTACAACACTCCGCCGATGGTTCACTTAACCAGAGACGAAGCCTTAACAAGTTCTAGCCCTAGGTTAGCGGCACTAAAACACTACCAAAACGGGTTTGAACCGATTCACAACCAGTTATGGGATAAACAGTTAGTCGATTTTGTATGGTTGGATCAGACCGGCGATGTTCAACAGACTCTCTTTAATGATGGAAGCAAGATCATCGCGAACTTTTCAGAGCAAGCCTTTCACCTGGGTGGTCTTGAAATCGCGCCTACCGCTATAAAAGCCGTGTTAAGCAATGGAAAAGTCGTAGAGTGGAAATTAGAGCTTAATTAGTTTGATCGTGCCGTTTTAAAGCGTAACCTTATTCACTATTACGGGTTGGCAGGTAGTGTTGTTAACGAGCAAAAATCCACACCTTTTGACATTCAGGTACCAATCCCAATCGACACCTAATTCTCTCTATTTTTGTACAAGAAAATTGGGTGTCGACCACAATTTCAAACACAGATGTTTTCACATAAATCTCAAAAGTGATATCAATGCCTATATTGAATGATAATAATACAAAAGAGATATTTTTGATGAAAAAAACCCTACTCGCTTGCTGTGCACTTCTTGCTTTTTCTTCTTCGGCAACGGCTAATGTTCAGTTTTCGAACCCAGAAGGAGCTTTAGGCGAACCTTCTAATTACTCTCAATACCAAAATGTTCTGTCAGTGTCTGAACTTCAAATTTCAGATCCTAACGGAAAGAAAGGCAACAAAGACTATTTTGCGCTCGATAATAACTACGATGGCATAGTGAACAACAACTTCTATGTCGACAAACAGAGTGAGGCGCTAGTCTTTACTATGAAGAATGACCACCTGCGTAACGAGCTACGCGTTCAGGAAAACTTTCGAACAGACTTAGCAAATGAAACATACACATTGAGTTCGGAAGTTGAGATTATAAACCCTGAAGAGTCGATGAAGAACTCAGACTCTAAGCAAGACGAGATTACTTTTCTACAGGTTCACAACAAAGGCCTAGATAACATCGGTACTCACAATGTCCCTCACCCCTTGCTGCGCGTTGTATGGAAACGTGACAATAATGGTATTGAAGGGCATTTCTGGGCAATCGTTAAGAACAACGCAGTAATTTGTAAAGGATCGTTCGGTAAGAAAAACAAAGATAAGGAAATGTGCAAATCAGACGTAGCATATTCTCAGTTCGATTTAGGCAAAGCGCCAGAAGGCAAACCAACAGCATTTGACCTAATCGTGGGTGATAAAAAACTCATTGTTGACGTAGACGGTGAACGTAAAGTTGAGCAAGATATTGATTACTGGCGCCACCTATTAAGCTACTTCAAAGCTGGCGTATATAACCAATTTACAAATGGACAAAGTGAAGCTCACTTCTACAAGCTAGAGTACACAGAGAAAAAGAGCTAATTTAAAATTTAGCTTACAACCACATTGAGTCATCAAAAACAGAACAACGGACTTGTTAGAAAGTCCGTTTTTCTGTGAGTGCTGTTGAGCATTGTTAATGGGTTAACCCGAACAGCAGGATAGCTAGAGTTAAGCAGTTAAGCAGTTAAGCAGCCGATTACTTTTGTTGCTTCCAATATAATATGCCTTTATTCAGTTCTTTCATTAACTCTATTTTGAAAGGCGGTTAATAGGTAATCGATAAAAACTTTCTTGCGCTTTGGCATCAACTGCCTGTCTGCATATACCAAACTCACGGACACCTCAGGCATGTCATACTCAGGCAATAGTCGTAATAACTTCCCTGTCTGAAAGTGGTCTCGACAGATGAACTCCGGTAAAACGGCTATCCCTAACCCATCAACACAAGCAGTAAGGCAGGCTGTAATCGTGTTTACCCTCAACTGACACGGCAACTCTATCAAAATCGATTCTCCATCCTCCAACTGCAAATGCCATTTAGGCAAGCGTGCTGCTTTGTTCACGACTTCAATCAACCTAAATGGTGGTTTTAGATCTGCAGGAGTTTTGATATCACCAAATTGCTCTAAATATTCGGGACTCGCTACCAGCGCACGTTTGGATGTTGTGAGATATCGAGAAACCAAGCTTGAATCCACCAGCTCACCAATTTGCGCGTATAGATCAATACCCTCCGCAATGATGTCGACTTCTCTATTGGTCAATTCCAAATTCAAAGTCACATTTGGGTGTTCTTTCAAGAAACTATGAATGTATTGCGCTAACACTTGATGCCCAAGCTCGACAGGAAGTACCACATTGAGAGGGCCTCTGATCAAGTCTTGATTGGCAGAAACCTCAAGTTCGGCTTGATTCATGATCTCATGCATCTGCAAGCTCGATTGGTAAAAACGCTCGCCCTCAGGTGTTAACACTAAACTTCGTGTCGAACGAGTGATCAATCTCACACCTAAATGCTGTTCTAACTCTGCCAATTTTCGACTTACAGTCGACTTAGTCATGTTGAGCGCTTCAGCAGCATGCGTAAAACTGCCACAATCAACCACTTGTGTAAAAACCGTAACTGCATTTAAGTCCATCCTACCTCCCCCAAGCTCACTATTAGTAAGATTTTTGCAACAGTGTTTCTTTTTTTTCCTATCTTATCAATTAATGGCATTCATTTACAATTCGTTACATCTAAACGAAAACAAAATGAGAAAAATGAAATGGCAGAGAACAACAACGCTTCGCAATCAGTAAGCACAAAAAAACGTAAAAAAGCTCCGCTTATTGCCACTGCGATCATGCTGTCATTGGGTTTAGCAGGCGCGGGATATTGGTACGCCTATGGTCAGTACTTTGAATCAACCGATAATGCCTACCTTCAAGGCGACATTACTAACATTAGCCCTAAAGTCTCAGGCTATATTGTGAAGTCTTACGTGAGTGACAACCATTCGGTAAAAGCTGGTGATTTGTTGGTGCAAATTGATGACCGTGATTACCAATCGGCTCTTGCTCAGGCCAATGCCCATTTATCTGTCGTTCAATCAGACGTTAAAAACCTTGTAGCACAACAGACGTTACAACGTAGCAAGATTAATCAAGCAGAGAGCCGCGTCGATTCTGCACAAGCTGAATACGAACGTGCGACTCAACAAGTGGTTCGTTCTCGTAGCCTATTAAAACGCAATTACGCCTCTCAAGATGAAGTCGACAGCATGGTGGCAC
This sequence comes from Vibrio sp. 14G-20, assembly GCF_026241515.1. Taxonomy (GTDB): domain Bacteria; phylum Pseudomonadota; class Gammaproteobacteria; order Enterobacterales; family Vibrionaceae; genus Vibrio. The sequence goes on along the minus strand of NZ_JAPHPW010000002.1, from coordinate 72,980 downwards.
AACAAAAAGTGACCCTTGCTGATTTAGAAGAAGCAAAAGCTAATCTCGTTGCGACCAATGATCAGTTAATTGTAATTGCGAGTGAGATAGAGCAAGCCAATGCATCCGTGACAGAAGCTCAAGCCCAAAAAGATCAAGCCCAACTTAACCTTGATTACACCAAGGTTTACGCGCCAGTAGATGGCGTAATTGGTAAACGCAGTGTGCGTGAAGGCTTATTGATTCAAGCAGGCGCACCACTTATGAGTTTGGTACCAAACAACCAAGTGTGGATTGAAGCCAACTTTAAAGAAACACAGCTAAGCGGCATTCACAAAGGTCAGACGGTTGAAGTGGAACTGGATGCATTCCCGGGGCAACCACTTGAAGGCGTGGTAGACAGTTTCTCCCCTGCGACTGGCGCCAAATTTGCGCTCTTGCCACCAGAAAACGCGACAGGTAATTTCACTAAAATCGTTCAACGTGTCCCTGTGAAAATTACGATTCCAGATCAGCAAGAGTTGAAAGGTCGACTGCTTCCTGGTTTGTCTGTGGTAGCGACCATCGATAAACGAGGCTAGACCATGAGTAACACTGGTGTTGTCACCCAAACTAATGAAGATGGAGAGGTTTCAAGACGCCACTGGATTGCCCTATTTGGCGGCTTGATCGGCGCATTTATGGCGATCTTGGATATTCAGATCACCAACTCGTCTCTCAAAGACATTCAAGGTGCGCTGTCTGCCACCTTAGATGAAAGCTCGTGGATCTCTACGTCTTACCTAGTCGCAGAAATGATCGCTATCCCGCTTAGTGGTTGGCTTTCTAAAGCGCTCGGTAAACGCCGTTATATCACGTGGACGACGGCCATTTTCACCATTTCATCTTTGTTGTGTTCGTTCTCTTGGAACATGACCTCGATGATCGTATTCCGAGCGATGCAAGGCTTCAGTGGTGGCGCTTTAATCCCGCTTGCTTTCTCGTTAGTGATTCAGTTATTGCCTGTTAACAAACGTGCTGTGGGTATGGCACTGTTTGGTGTAACCGCGACCTTTGCTCCATCGATCGGCCCAACATTTGGTGGTTGGTTAACCGAGAACTTCTCGTGGCACTATATTTTCTACATTAATATCCCGCCGGCTTTGCTTGTGATCACCATGATCCGCTATGGCTTGAACGATGAAAAACTCGACCTTGGCACGCTTAAAAAAGCAGACTGGTTTGGTATCGCCACCATGGCATTAGGGCTAGGTTGTTTAGAAGTGGTACTAGAAGAAGGTAACCGTGAAGAGTGGTTCAGTTCGAGCTTTATTGTTGGCTTGAGTATCGTGTCGGCGGTAAGTTTGGTTTACTTCGTGATAAACGAGCTTCAACACAAGAAGCCATTGGTTAACCTGCGGCTATTGCGGGATGGGCAGTTTGCGATGTCCTGTATCGCCTATTTGATTCTAGGGATGGCATTGCTTGGTTCTATCTATGTTCTGCCGATGTACCTCACTCAAATTCAGCAATATAATGCGATGGAAATTGGTGAAGTGCTGATGTGGATGGGGTTCCCACAGCTTCTGATATTCCCAATTGTGCCTAAGCTAACACAGATCATTAAGCCTAAGTACTTGGTTACCTTTGGCTTCGCGATGTTCGGATTAAGTTGTTACGTAAATACACACATGACAATCGACTTTGGCGGGCAACAACTGATTTTATCTATGGTTCTGCGTGCTATTGGTAGTCCATTCATCATGGTTCCGCTGTCTTTGGTTGCGATGAAGAACATCAGCAAAATGGACACGCCAGACGCATCAACGTTAACCAACGTGATGCGAAACTTAGGTGGCGCTTTCAGCATCGCGATTATCGCGACTCTACTGGATAACAAAACCCGTGAACATTTGGCTCATATCAAAGAATCACTGCCTTCAGTGAGTCAATTAGGTTGGCAAACACTCAAAGATCAACAAGCGTTCTTTATTCAGTCAGGAAGTGATGCAGCAACGGCAATGCAACAAGCTCAGGCTAGCTTACTAGGAACCATGCAACGTGACGCCGCAATTATGGCCTACAACGATGTATTCTTAATGATGACTGCGTTCTTAGCGTTAGCTGCGGTTCTGATTTTGAACATGCGCGATTAGAGCTAGAGTTTCGGTAAATAAAGCTTCAAGCAAAGAACAACATTTCGAATAAAAGCTCGAACAATTAAACCGAGAGGTAAGCTTATCGGCTGCCTCTTTTTTATTTCTAAAACACGTATAACCCCACAAAAATCAGGTAAAAGCAACCTGCGTTTAAAGGCTTTCATAAATGTTATCGAATACTCTTTAATTACCAATAGTTTATTGAGTGTTTGTATGTGATATAGGCACCTTGACAATGTGCAACTTGACACCTAAATTAAGAATAACATTTGGTATTGAGGAAAATGGATTTGACCTTACCAACAGACTTACGGATTTTGATTGTCGACGACTCTAAAAGCGCAACAATACTTATTAAGCAGCAACTGGCTAGTTTGGGAGTTGCGCGCGACTGTATTTTTATTGCAACCGACTATCGACAAGCCATTAAAGCAGTCGAGACGCACTCTTTTCATGTACTCCTCATTGACTACCACTTAGAACAGTCTTTTACTGGCTTTGAGCTGTTGGGTATTCTGTATCGAAATCGCCTCATAGACCACACTGTGGCGACAATCTTGCTCTCTGGAGATATGCGTCAGGAAACAGTATTAACCGCCCTTTCAGGTGAAGCACACCACTTCGTTTCTAAACCGATTCATACTCAAACGTTGGGTAAAAAGATCCAAAGTGCTGTGTCCGTTTCTAAGAAGCTCACCCAACTCAATGACTTATATCCGATCACTAGTCAGGAGAGATTAGCTCAAGCTTTGGCGATCTCTCCCAATGGCACTAGCGTCCAGTTCGAAGCGACATTGATTGAGCATTTAATAGCAGGTAAGAAATGGCAGTTACTCTCTAGCGTCATTAACAACTCTAAAACCAACATGCACCCAACAAAATTGGTGGCTGAAGCGCTGATTCTCGACAGCTTAGGCAAGCCAAATTTAGCCATAGATAAGCTTCACAACTTTCTAATAGCGCAGCCACTCTCGTTGAGCGTTATTGATTGCTTAAGCTGTATCTACGAAAAACATAAGATGCTGCTACCTGCTCTTAAACTGGCGATTCGTGCATTTGAGATGACACCGAGTATCAGCCATCGTGCAATCAGGGCGATCGACTTAGCTGAGAACGCAGATAACACACATATGATCATAAAGTTAGGTGAGATGTATGCAACCCACATTTCAGCTGCTGACATTGATGTCATCCATTCCATTGGTGCGCACTTTAATTCGTTAAAAGCGACTTACCAACGTGAGACACAACTAAAGTACAAACGTATTTTGCTTGAGCACGCCAACCAATTCACAGAGTTGGTAAACCTGAAACTTCCGGTAAAACAACAGCAGCAAGTTCTGGCTAGCCTTGCCCTATTTCAGAGCAGCATATTGCTCATTGAAAATAGCCCTCAGGTTGCCCACAAAAAAGTGATTAGAGCTTCGGCACTGTTAGCGAACAATTTCCACAGCCAACCAACTTACTTGCTCGCTCAGCTATTACCACTGCTCGTCCACTTTGGTGAGTACTCTCTTTATCATTTATCAGTTGAATGTCTAAAATCTCGTGGAGAAGCAATAAGCCACAAACTTGAGTCCAAAAATGTCGACCCTTCAACTTGTATAAACATTGAAAACTTTGGGTCGATCCAAGAATTAAAGGACTACATTCACAGTTATCCATATTCAGTTGCCGCCAAACTTGACTATATATATGCAGTCCATAAAGCTCATATAGATGAGAAACTTAGCGACGACTATTTAGAAGAAATCTTACAATTAGACCTTCCTCCAAAATGGAATCAATGGATTAGTGATTCATCACGGTATGGTTTTTCCACTAAGCCGCCTAGCCCATTTTCAACATTCAGCCGACAGGAGTCCACATGCTAGACTTTGATGCTTTAAACGCCTACTTAGACAACGACAAAGAAGTAATTTTCGCAGTGTTGTCTGTGTATCAAGAAGACCATGGCAACTCATTAGAAGAGATACAAAATTTGGTAAAACAGCAAGATTGGGGCAAGCTTCATTTTACTGTGCATACCTTGAAAGGCATATTAGCCAGTTTCGGCGAAGAAACGGCTACAGTGGCCTTAGAAAGAGTGGAGCAAAACACGCTCAACAAACTTGCGCCTCAAGATGAGGACCTTTCCGTTATCTATAACGAAGTGAAGATCATCAACCAGCAAATTGATGAAGTACTGAGCACTTATTAATAAGTTCACTGAGCTTTTAGTTGCTAGATAGTTTCTAGGTTTAAGCTTAAGGCTTAATCTGCCATAAATACCACCTAAATCGGATAAAGAGTTGAGATAACTTGAGACATTGAACCTCGACTCTTACCATTTTTCTCATCATTTCCCCTCTCAATTATAGATCTAACCCACACCTATAAATTCACAGAATTTATCTAGATGAAGTAATGCATAACACATGCTTTATAAACCAGCCATCTTAATGTTTTAAATGAAAAACCAACACACTTGATGAGATGCAAAATAGTTAAATATTTGTAGATCTTTTTGTGACGTAAACATACGAAATTGCATTTTATTTATTGGTAAAGAAGAAACTGTTATCTACACTCTAATGAAACCAAGCGTTAATCACTTGGTGGCATAATAATAAAATAAAACGTTCAGTCGGCTAGATAAGGACAAGGAAATGAACAACGATAGTTTTGCTGCGTTTCAGGGGCTCACGGATGAAACACCCATTACCGAATCATTTTCTACCAGCGCAGACCCTTATGCTCATTATCTAAAGGATATTGTTGGCATTGATCTGCTGTCGCGTGAAGATGAAGTGTATTACGCAAAATTGAATCGCGCGGGTGATAAAAAAGCGCGTGATGTTATGATCGAATCAAACCTACGCCTTGTTGTGAAGATCGCAAAGAGTTACCTAAAACGTAAAGGCAATAATTTCACCCTGCTCGACCTGATCGAGGAAGGCAACATTGGCTTGATTAAAGCCATCGACAAATACGATCCAGAACCAGGTTATCGTTTTTCAACCTATGCTGTGTGGTGGATCCGTGAAAACATTGAAGCCGCACTCATGAACACGGGTCGAACCGTTAGATTGCCAGCCCACGTGTGTAAAGAAATAAACAGCCTCGCCTCAAAAAAGCTCGATGTAAGCAAAAAAATGAGTAAAGAGGTTTCAATTTCTGAGTTATCAGACAGTTCAGGTGTTAAGGCCGAACGCGTCGATCAACTGGTGGCGTTAAGTGGGTTTATTGACGTGACGACAACGGTTGGAATTAGCCATGCACCTATGGTGCTTGATCAATGCGAAAGTGAATATATCCTCGACCCTCAACAAGATTGTGAAGATCAATCCTTCACCCAAGCTCTAGAACAAATCATCAATACACTTCCTCCAAAATTACAAAAGGTGCTAATCCACCGTTTTGGTTTCTTTGATAACAACGTGAAAACGCTGTCTGAGGTCGGACAAATGTTGGATGTGAATGTTTCTAATGAACGTGTTAGACAAATGCAGAAAGAAGCGGTCGAGAGAATTCAAAAACGACTCAAATTTGATGGTTGGGTGTAAGTCGTAACCCAGTTTAGAATTAGTTGAAAATAACGTTAAGCCAAAACAACAACGTAAGTAAAACAGTAACGTTAAGTAAAACAAAGAACCTTAAGGGTGAGCCTCAAAGCTTGCCCTTTTTGTTTGCCTGATTCGCTAGAAAAACAAAACTATCTTAAGCACACGAACCCTAAGTCGCTAATGGCTAATGGCTAATGGCTAATGGCAAGTGCCACAGCATTAACTTACGTTAAAGAAGTGACTCGCTCACTGCGCAAAATGAGATAATTGATATAAGTGGTTTCAAGACAATCTTGTTCCCACACTGATAAAATCCGTTTGGCCGAAAAATAATAATCTTTGTTTCTCAACAACATCCCAACGGTGCGGCTAAGCTTTTCAAATCGAACGTGATCGCTCGCAGAGATGTAGTCATCTTCACTTTCAATAATCGGCGCTAAACCATCAGCAAACCAATTATTCAATATTTCTCGCATCTCTAATTCAGACTCAGGCACATCCACACTCGACAACTCACGATGTTGAGGCGGTGGCACTATGTACTTCGACGCTTGCGGTGAACTGACATAACGATACATGTCGTCCCTCCTTTTTAACTCTCTCTATAGTAACTAAGAACATTCTTGTGGATTCTCAAGTTTTTTTAAGCCAAAGAATGAATCTCAGCGACAAATAAGAAAGCCATGCAAAGGTCACTCTACATGGCTTTGCTCAGAGCAACTTTACGCTGCCCTATCTACTTGTCGGTTTAGACTAAAACTAAGCTCTCTCGATTAAATCGAGCTTTGGTCGAAGTCGTTGCCTTGATCAGTTCCAGTTTGAGAATCTGAATCGAAGCTTCCAGAGTCGTCCGTGAAGTCAACACCTTGGTCTTGGCCTCCCGCACTTGTCCAGTCGCTGCCACCAGATTCCATACCCGCCATATCCGGTTGCTGCTCTTGCGTAGAACCTTGCATGGTGTATTGATCATCGACCTCAACTTCAACAGAACCGCTAGCACCGTCTATTGAGCTACCCAATTCGTCGTAACCTTGGAATTGGATTTCGCTAGTACCTTCATAACCTTCTGGAAGTTCAACAGATACAGGCTGCTCTAGGTTGCCACTGATTGTGAAGCTACCATCACCGTTATCTAGTGCGTTACTTACAGTAGAGCCCTCAGGTAGGCCTGACATATCAGCGTAATCAACCGATTCGTTACCACTCACCTCATCTGGAATCGAGATAGAGATGGTATCGCCCGGTGCCGCGGTTACATCTGCTGTACTGTCTTCAGTTTCAGCATCTTGAGCTTGGTCATCAGCTTGTTGAGTCACTTCCACTTGTTGCTCTTCTGTTGCTTGAGCAGCTTGGACTTGTGGTTCATCACTTTGCACTGAATCATCTTCAACTTGGATGCTTAAGCTGTGGCTTGATACTTCACCGCCGTCGTTAACTTCAACATTCATCGCTAAGTTGCCATCGAAGTCTTCGTTCGGCCAGTACGTCCACTCACCTTCACCTGATTCGGCAAAGAAGCCAGCATCGTTTGCGTCTGCAACATCAACAACTTGTGCAGAATCACTCACGCCTAACTCATCCACCAGCTGTGCATCCGTGATAGTTAGTGAACCATCATCAGCTAAGGCATAACCTTCGCTCGCCGCTGATTCACCTCCGCCTTGGATATCCACATTGAAGAAGCTTTCGATGCGATTTTCGCCATCGGTCGCTATAAACCCAACTTGAACATCTCCGGTGTAGTCTTCAGCAGGTGTGAATTGATAGTTACCTTGGTTATCGCTCTCAATTACGCCCTGGCCTTCCATCAAGCTCACTGACTCAATGCTCAAGCTATCGCCTTCTGCATCGCTCAGATTCGCTAACATGTCTTCATCAGTGAACGATAAGGTGGCATCCGCTGCGATTTCCGTCGTCGTGATGCTGTTAACTTCTGGTGCTGCATTCTCTTGTGAGTCACCTTCTTTCACGACTACGCCAGTTTGCTCATCATGAAGCACGCCATCTTTATCAACTACGTACGCAATGTCAGCTTCGCCCGTAAAGCCTGGTGCTGGTGTGAACGTCCAAGTGCCATCGCCATTATCAACAATCTCACCTTGGCTGCGGTCAGCAAGATGAACCAGTTTCACTTCATCATCGCTGTCTGCATCCACATTTTCAGCCAATCCGATTAGGTCATCAGCTGTTAGGATGATGGAATCACCCGCCACAGTTTCGAAATCACCCGTATCGATACCATCATCAAACGCTTCTGGCTCATCTCCGTAATCAACCGTTGTTGCGCTTACCGTTACAAAGAACTCACCATGGAAGTCTTCTGGAGGCGTCATTTGAATGTTTGAGATATCCCAGTCGAACAGGTCGATGTATTGACCCGGCTCGGTGATCATCACGGTATTCACACCATCTGTAACCTCGAATCCAACAGGGAAACCTGTCATCACCAAGTTGCTTATTGTTTCTGAATCATCGACTAGGCCAACGTTCAGTCCCAAGTGACCCGTTTCATCTTCACCGAAGACTAATGGACCGTCATGGTCAGTTGAAATAACCGCGCCATCTGCGACAGGACGTACGAACACAGGAACATCAAGAACCGTTTCAAACTCACCGTCACTCACGACAACTTGTAGGTCAGAAACACCTGAGAAGTCGCCTGTTGGTGTGAATGTCCAAGTACCATCACCGTTGTCTTTTACTTCCCCGCCATCTTCACCGTCTGCGGTGATAATGCGAGAAACAACAAGGTCAGCGGTATCAATGTCACCGAACAAGTTCATCAAGTCACCAGCATCGAAGGTGAACGCGCCATCTTCGTTTGTGGTCATCATTGCGTTACCGACGTTAAACGGTGCGTCGTTAACCGGAATGACATCCACATTCAATGAGCCATCAACCACTTCTTCGCCATCAGTTGCCTGATAACCCAGTTCTACCAAGCCATTAAAGTCTTGAGTAGTCACCAAGTGATACATACCGTCTGGTTGCTGAGTTATGGTTGCATTCGCTGGAGCGCGAACTGTGATGCTTTCGATGCTTATCTCGTCACCATCAAGATCCGTCACTTGATCCGCGATGTAAGCTGGGTCAATCACCATGACCACATCTTCTTCGCCTTGCATCTCAATCATTGGCGCTTCAGGTGCATCATTCACTGGCGTGACATCGATGTTGCCGTCGACTGAAATCGTCTCTTGACCATCGCTAACGTTAAACGTCATTGGCACATCGCCATTGAAGTTTTCGTTTGGCGTAAATGACCAAGTACCATCTTCGTTATCAAGCAACTCACCTAAGCTAGGATCAATCTGTAAACCAGAAGCTGACAGCTCGTCTGAGGTGTTATCGATGTCGGTAGCTTGAGCTAACAACATGTCTTGTGTGATAAGGATGGTACTGTCTTCGGCTGTGGTTAGTTTCACATCCTCAGATTCAGGCCCATCGTTCACAGCCAGAACTTCGATACCTGCCGTTGTTGTTGCAGTCGCACCGTCATCATCGGTCACGACCACATCTAGGCTGATATCACCATTAAAGTTCTCGTTTGGCGTGAAGGTCACAGACCCGTTATCGTTTTGAACCAAAGAGCCGTCAGAGCCTGAGTAAGTCACGCTTTCAAGCGACACTTCACCATCAACGTCTGAGCTGTTCGCAATCAACTGCTCAGGGCTAATGGTAATCGTGCCATCTTCGTTCATTTGGTAAGACGTTGAACCCGCCACTGGTGCATCGTTAACGTCCGTTACGGTCACATCAATATTGGCATCGACTGTCTCAGTGCCATCAGACACTGTAAAGCCTAGGTTTACATCGCCATTGAAGTTCTCGTTCGGAGCAAAACTGTAAGTGCCATCACCGTTATCCGTGAACACACCTTCTGCGCCCGTGTAAGACACATCCGTGATAGACAAGTCATCACCGTCAATGTCTGCAGCGCCTGCTAGTAAGTCTGCATCCGTGAAGATTAGCGTTCCATCTTCTTCAACGGTGAAACTTTGGTCTGCGGCTGTTGGTAAGTCATTGACTGGGTTAACCGTTAGGTCGACGCCAGCTTGAACAGTTTCAAGGCCATCTGACACATCGAAGCTCAAGTCAATGTCACCGTTGAAATCAGCATCCGGCATGATAGTAAATGAACCATCTTCGTTTGCTGTTACGGTTGCATTGTCACCCGCAGATAGGTTGCTTGCGGTCAGTGCATCACCATCAACATCGGAAGCGTTCGCCAATAACTGTTCTTGAGATAGCGTAATTGAACCGTCTTCATCAACCGAGTAAGCCACGTTTCCGGCTACTGGAGCGTCATTAACTGCAATGACTTCAATACCAGCGGTGGTTTGAGCCGTTGCACCGTCGTCATCAATAACCGTCACATCAAGGTTGATGTCGCCGTTAAAGTTTTCGTTTGGTGCGAACGTTACTGAACCATCTTCATTTTGAACCAAGATACCGTCTGCACCTGAGTAGCTCACGCTATCAAGAGACACTTCGCCATCAACATCGGAGCTATTAGCAATCAACTGCTCAGGGCTTAATGTGATGGTGCCATCTTCGTTCATCTGGTAAGTCGTTGAACCTGCAACCGGTGCATCATTCACATCTGTGACTGTCACATCAATGTTGGCATCAACAGTGTCAGTACCATCCGACACAGTGAAACCAAGGTTTACATCACCATTGAAGTTCTCATTCGGAGCAAAGCTATAAGTGCCGTCACCGTTATCGGTGAATACACCGTCGGTACCCGTGTAAGACACATCAGCAACTAATAGGTCGTCACCGTCAATGTCCGCTGCACCAGTTAACAGATCCTCATCAGTGAAGGTTAACGTTCCGTCTTCCTCAACGGTGAAGTTTTGATCTTCAGCCGTAGGCAAGTCGTTCACTGGGTTAACTGTTAGGTCAACGCCTGCTTGAACGGTTTCAAGGCCATCTGAAACATCGAAGCTTAGGTCAATGTCGCCATTGAAGTCAGCATCTGGTGTGATGGTAAATGAACCATCATCGTTTGCCGTTACTGTCGCGTTATCACCTGCCGTTAGGTTTGCAGCGGTGAGGTCGTCGCCATCTACATCAGAAGCTTGAGCCAGCAATTGTTCTTGGCTTAGGGTGATTGAACCATCTTCATCAACTGAGTAAGCCAAGTCGCCAGAGACTGGAGCGTCGTTGACTGCGATAACATCAATACCCGCAGTAGTTTGAGCGGTTGCACCGTCTTCATCTGCAACGGTTACATCTAGGCTGACATTGCCGTTGAAGTTTTCATTTGGCGCAAAGCTGTATGTGCCATCGCCATTGTCAGTGAAGATACCATCTGCACCTGAGTAGGAAACGTCGCTAACAGATACATCACCTTCGATATCTGAGCTGTTCGAAAGAAGCTGCGCTTCAGAGATAGTAATCACGTTATCTTCGTCAACGCTGTAGGTCGTTGAACCTGCAACTGGCAAGTCATTAACGGCAATGACGTCGATACCAGCAGTTGTTTCAGCGGTTGCGCCATCTTCATCCATAACAGAGACATCAAGACTGATGTCACCGTTAAAGTTTTCGTTTGGAGCAAAGGTGTAAGTACCATCACCATTATCGGTGAACACACCATCAGTACCGCTGTAGCTTACATCGCTGACAAACACTTCACCTTCAACATCCGAGCTATTCGCCAGAAGTTGTGCATCGCTTAGGGTGATACTGCCGTCTTCTTCAACACTGTAAGTTGTAGAACCCGCTACCGGTACGTCATTGATTGGAACCACTTGAACATCAATGTTCGCCGATACAACATCAGTACCATCACTCACATCGTAAGTTAGGTCGACATTACCATTGAAGTTCTCGTTTGGAGCAAAGGTGTAAGTACCATCGCCATTATCCGTGAATACACCGTCTGTGCCTTCGTAGTTAACAGATTCAACAGAAAGGTCATCACCGTCGATGTCTGTTGCACCAGCCAATAGTTGTTCATCGGTAAAGGTTAACGAACCATCTTCATTAATGGTGTAGTCATGATCGTAAATCACAGAAAGATCGTTGACTGCTGTTACGGTTACATCAAGCTCAGCTGGAGTCACCCCTCCGTTGCCATCATCCACGTTGTAGCTAATGGAGAATTCACCGTTGAAGTTCTCTTCCGGCGTAATGGTGTAAGTTCCATCACCATTATCAGTGATTAGCGCGTTCTCAATTGAAACATCTCCAACACTTGGTTCGTTCCCCCCCGTATCACCAGAGTCGCCGTCTTCATCGCCTGCTAACAACTCAGAAATATCAATGCCGTTTTCAGCCGCAAGCGCTTCTTCTGCTGTTGGCAAATCGAACGCATTCTCGCTGCCCACATCTTGGCTTGGAACAATAACGCCGTTCACGATATCGAATACATGCCAATGGTCACCCGATGGGTTATCAGCAAGGTCTGGGCTGAAGGTTTCAACCAAAGTATCGCCTACGAACACCTGAACCTGCACATCTTCAACGCCATCCACATCCCAACTTCTGCTGGTGTAGTTATGAACTGAATAGTGCATGTCAGCGTCTTGGTAATTTGGAATGGTGATGGTTTCAGGACCATTACCATTCGTATCATCAACATCTTGCTGAACGACGTTACCTTCACCAAGGTCGTGGCTCATGTCACGGTAGTAAATATGGTCTAGCTCATTGCCATTCTCTGTATCATAGAGCCATAGGTGGTTGTCCATATCACGTGGGCTTTCACCCCATGTGACCACAATACGCATATCTGTTTCTTCAAGAACTTCAGATATTGCGGTTACGCCACCATTGGTATCTTCACCTGCTGGAACCAGGAAGCTACTGGTAATTGAACCTTCTTGCTCAATGGTCACCGTGCCTTGATCAACGACTGAACCTGTAACAGAGTAGTTTCCTGAATCATCCGTTACTGTGGTGTAGCTATTTCCAGCACTGTCGGTCAGGGTGACTTCCGCACCAGACACTGGATTACTGGTTTCAGCATCCAACACTGTGCCACTTACGGTTGTTTCATCGCCCTGCTCTCCGATAATTGCGGTCATGTCATCGTCTTCGATGTCAGTCGCGAATTGTAGGAGTTCTTCTTGAGTAATCGTGTATGAACCGTCTTCTTCAATGGTTATCGCTACATCAGCAGAAACAATTGGCGCGTCGTTAACTGGGTCAACAGTCAAGCCTAAGTTAGCTGCAATTGGTGTGTCGCCATCGCTAATGCTGTAGGCAACATCGATGTAGCCATTGAAGTTTTCGCTTGGAGTGATTGAGAACGTACCATCGCCATTGTCGACAATCGTTGCATCGTCACCCACTAAGGTTAAGTCGGAAGCGACAAGGTCATCACCCTCAATATCAGCGGCATTCGCAAGTAGTTGCTCCTGCGTGATAGTAATAACGTTATCTTCATCAACGTTCGCGTAAACATCAGATGTCGTTGGCAAGTCATTAACTGGGTTTACCGTCAGATCGGCGTTTGCCACAATTGACTCAGTGCCATCCGAAATATCAAAACTTAGGTCAATGTCGCCATTGAAGTTCGCATCTGGCGTGATAGTGAAACTACCGTCATCGTTTGCAGTGACAGTCGCATCACCACCAACGGTCAGGTTAGCTGCTGTTAAGTCATCGCCGTCTACATCACTTGCTTGAGCAAGTAACTGCTCCTGGCTTAGGTTAATCGAACCATCTTCATCAACGCTGTATGCCAAGCCACCCGATACCGGAGCATCGTTAACAGGCAGAACATCAATGCTTGCGTTGGTCGCTACGGTTGCGCCATCTTCATCAGTTACGACAACATCAAGGCTGACATCACCGTCGAAGTTCGCGTTTGGTGCGAAGCTAAATGTACCGTTACCGTTGTCAGTAAAGATACCGTCTGAGCCGGTGTAGTTAACGCTATCAATCGCCACTTCACCTTCGATATCAGAAGCGTTCGCCAACAGTTGCTCTGAACTGATGGTGATAACTTCGTCCTCGTTGACTGAATAGCTGGTTGAACCTGCGATTGGTGGATCGTTCACCTCAAGAACGGTAATTCCGGCGGTGGTCGCTTCAGTTGCACCGTCTTCATCGGTCACAACAACGGCCAAGCTTACTTCGCCATTGAAGTTCTCGTTTGGTGAGAAGGTATACGTGCCGTCACCGTTGTCTTCAAACACACCATCACTGCCAGTGTAAGACACGCTATCAATCGCCACTTCACCTTCGACATCAGAAGAGTTAGCCAATAGCTGCTCGTTACTAATGGTGATTGAGTTGTCTTCATGAACCGTGTAAGACGTGCTGCCTGCCACTGGAGGATCGTTCTCTGGTGTGACACTCACATCAATGTTGGCTTGAACCGTATCTGTGCCATCTGACACATCAAAGCTAAAGTTCACATCACCATTGAAGTTCTCGTTAGGTGCGAAGCTGTAACTACCATCACCATTGTCAGTAAGTACACCGTCAGCGCCCGTGTATGTCACGCTTTCAACCGTTAGTGTGTCACCTTCAACATCCGTTGCACCTGTGAGTAGGTCTTCGTCTGTGAAGTTAAGAACACCATCCTCACCAATGGTGAATGCTTGGTCTTGTGGCTCTGGCGCGTCATTGACTGGTGTTACCGTCAAGTCTAGGCCTGCTGCCACCATGTCTTCTCCATCAGTGACATCGTAACTAAATTCGATATTACCGTTGAAGTTTTCACTTGGTGTAATGGTGAAGCTGCCATCGTCGTTCATTTCAACGGTAGCATTTTCATCATTGGTGGTTAGGTTGATTGCGGATAGATCATCACCATCAATATCGACAGCGTGCTCTAGCAACTGCTCTTGCGTTAGCGTGATGCTGTTATCTTCGGCTGTAACGGCACTAATATCACCGTCAACTTCTGGAGCATCGTTCGCTGGCGAAATGTGAATCGTCACATCTTGTGTTGCCGTTGCGGTTGTACCTGTATCGACATCCGTTGATGTCGCATTGACCGTTAGTACCACATCGCCATTGAAGTCACCAGAAGGGATAAACTCAAGCCCTGCAAGTTCTTCTGGTTGTAGTGACCACGTGCCATCGCCGTTGTCTGTACCTGCAGAAAGCGAACTTCCCTCTGGTACATCTTCAATCAAGATAGCGAGATTTTCTGAACCATCGGTATCCGTTAGTGCCGCATCGATATCCAGCGGCACTGGTGTGTCTTCAGTACCAATGATTTGGTAATCCGCGTCTGACACTGAGATTTCGATGTTGTCGATACCAAACGACTCATCATTCACGCTTTGATTCAGGGTTGAACCAAAGCCTAACTCAAGTTGGCCATCTTCGACGGGTACCGTTAGGTTGATTTGGTGTGCTTGGTCGTTCCAACCACTGAAGCCTTCACCTTGCGACACGCCGTGAACAACTTCACCCACTTCATTGCCCGCTGAATCGTACAACGTTGTCGTGCCATCTTGAGTTTGGAACGCCGAGTTGTCTAACGAAGTAAGCTCTTCGCCGCCGACAAAGATTTGGAATGACTCACCATCCCAAGAATCAATTTCATAGAAACTGAACGAGATATTAACTTCGCTCACATCACTTGGAATGTCGTAAGTTTTGCTGACTGCTTCATCGCCACCAGTGCCACCAATACGACCTAGCATGTCACCTGATTCGAAGCCTTGTGAGCTTTCAGTACCGGTATTCCAACCGTTTGAGCCAGACTCGAAGTTGTCTGAAGCAATGATCAAGTCAGACGCAATCGACAGCTCTGGCATATCAACCACAGATTGAACATCAATCGTCGCTTCTGCTGGTACTGTCGCTGTACCGTCATTCACGTCGAACGTCACATTCACATTGCCGTCGAAGTTTTCATTCGGTGCGAATGTGTAAGTTCCGTCGCCGTTATCAGCCAAAGTACCGCTATCTGAAGCAACATTTTCAACCGATAGGTTATCGCCATCAATATCGCCCGCATTTTGCAGCAGTTGCTCTTCTGTGAAGGTAAAGCTGGTGTCTTCTTGAGTCACAAATTGTGGCTCACCGACTGTTGGCAAGTCATTGACAGGGTTAACGGTAAGATCAGCCGTTGCTTGAAGCGTCGCATCACCATCGGTAATGTCGAAGTTCAAATCGATGTCACCATTGAAGTTAGCATCTGGCGTGATAGTGAAACTACCATCATCGTTTGCTGTAACTGTCGCATCACCACCAACGGTCAGGTTGGCCGCTGTTAAGTCATCACCGTCAACATCGCTCGCTTGAGCAAGTAATTGCTCTTGGCTCAAGGTAATTGAACCATCTTCGTCCACGCTGTATGCCAAGTCACCCGATACTGGAGCATCATTAACAGGCAGAACATCAATGCTTGCGTTGGTTGCTACGGTTGCGCCATCTTCATCAGTAACGACAACATCAAGGCTTACATCGCCATCGAAATTAGCGTTTGGTGCGAAGCTGAATGTGCCATCACCATTGTCGGTAAAGATACCGTCTGAGCCTGTGTAGTTAACGCTATCAATCGCCACTTCACCTTCGATATCAGAAGCGTTCGCCAACAGTTGCTCTGAACTGATGGTGATAACTTCGTCCTCGTTGACTGAGTAGCTCGTTGAGCCTGCGATTGGTGGATCGTTCACCTCAAGTACAGTAATACCCGCGGTGGTCGCTTCAGTTGCGCCCTCTTCATCGGTAACGACAACATCAAGGCTAACTTCGCCGTTGAAGTTTTCGTTTGGCGAGAAGGTGTAAGTACCGTCACCATTGTCTTCAAAGACACCATCAGCGCCAGTGTAAGTCACGCTATCGACTGCCACATCACCTTCAATGTCCGAAGAGTTAGCAAGTAACTGTTCGTCGCTGATGGTAATTGAGTTGTCTTCATGAACGGTGTAAGACGTGCTACCTGCAACCGGTGGATCATTCTCTGGTGTCACGCTCACATCTATGTTGGCTTGAACCGTATCCGTGCCATCTGACACATCAAAACTGAAGTTCACATCACCATTGAAGTTTTCGTTTGGCGCAAAGCTGTAGCTTCCGTCGCCATTATCAGTAAGAACACCGTCGGCACCCGTGTAAGCAACGCCTTCAACCGACAGGTCATCCCCATCAATGTCAGTCGCACCTGTCAGCAAGTCTTCATCAGTGAAGTTCAAGATGCCGTCTTCGCCAATGCTGAACGTTTGATCTTGTGGTTGTGGAAGGTCATTAACTGGATTAACGGTTAGGTCAGCGGTAGCAACAAGTGTGTCTGCCCCGTCGTTGATGTCGAACGTTAGGTCAATATCACCGTTGAAATTCGCATCTGGTGTGATGGTAAAGCTACCGTCATCGTTAGCAACAACCGTTGCATCGCCATCAACCACTAAGTTAGAAGCAGTAAGGTCGTCTCCATCTACATCGCTAGCTTGAGAAAGAAGCTGCTCTTGGCTCAAGGTAATCGAACCGTCTTCCTCTACGCTATATGCCAAGTCTCCTGATACTGGAACATCATTGATTGGTAGGACATCAACCGTAATAAACGTATCAACTTGAGCGCCGTCTTCATCTTGAATGGTTACATCCAACTGCACTTGGCCGTTGAAGTTTTCATTCGGTGCGAAGCTACATGTACCATCACCATTGATTGAGAAGATTCCGTCTGGACCATCGTAGTTGATCTCAACAAGCTCAACATCACCTTCAATATCAGAAGCGTTCAGCAGAACTTGAGACTCATTGAAAGTCAGTACTGAATCTTCATCGATGGTGTATGACGTTGGGCCAGCAACTGGCGGATCGTTCACCTCAAGGACAGTAATACCCGCCGTTGTTGCTTCAGTCGCTCCATCTTCATCCGTCACGACAACATCTAGGCTAACTTCGCCATTGAAGTTCTCGTTTGGAGAGAAGGTATATGTGCCGTCACCGTTGATTTCCAGAACACCGTCGCTACCACTGTAAGTCACGTTATCAATTGCGACTTCGCCTTCGATATCCGAAGAGTTCGCTAGCAGTTGTTCGTTACTGATTGTAATAGAGTTGTCTTCATGAACCGTGTAAGACGTGCTGCCAGCAACCGGAGGATCATTCTCTGGCGTCACGCTCACATCAATGTTAGCGGTTACCGTATCGGTACCATCTGATACATTGAACGAGAAGTTCACATCGCCATTGAAGTTTTCGTTTGGCGCGAAGCTGTATGTGCCATCGCCATTATCGGTTAGGACACCGTCTGTGCCAGTGTAAGTTACACCTTCAACACTTAGGTCATCTCCCTCAATGTCCGTTGCACCTGTTAATAGGTCTTGGTCATTGAACGTTAACACGCCATCTTCGCCAACGATGAATGCTTGGTCTTGTGCTTCTGGACCATCGTTCACTGGTGAAACCGTTAGCTCTAGATTGGTAGAGACAACATCATCACCATCAGACACATCAAACGTAAAGCTAACATCGCCATTGAAGTCAGCATCTGGCGTTAATGTGTAAGTACCATCACCATTATCAGTAATCGTAACGCTCTCATCATCGGTTGCTAAATTCAGAGCCGTCAGCTGATCGCCATCTAAATCACGCGCATTAGCCAACAAATCTTCTTGCGTGATGATGATCGAACCATCTTCTTCCACGGTTGCTGCAACAGGAAGTGCTTCAGGTGCATGCTCAATGTGCGCGCCTGTCGCGTTAATGTAGATGGTTTGAGACACCGTTTCAGAATCATCATTCGATAGCTCTGTTGCGGTTGCGGTTACATGAACTTCAAGCTGTTCGTTGAAGTCTTCTGGTAGCTGAATTTGCAGTGCATTTTCGATAGCCGTTGTTGGTAAGTTCACCGTACCGTCAGGACCAACCGTCACTTCACCGCTGTAGATTTGGCTGTTCACTTCACCCACATCAATTGTGAAGTTGAAATCTGTGTAGTCAGCATCACCGCCACCATACAAATCTTCAAAGCCGTAAACCAGCTCGCCGTCTTCATTAACCGTCGTGCGAGTATGTTCTATACCATCTTGGTTTAGCTGAGAGCTTGAACCACCATGGAAGATCGCGTCACCATTCTGGCCTTGAATCACGGTCTCGCTTCCATCTGCCGCAACAAAGATAAGTTGAGGATCTACCGTATCCATGTTTGCAGGCGAACCATCTTCAGCACGGAACTCGTACTGACCGTCTTGCATTGCATCAAAGTCGTTGTGCTGATGTCCGTTTGGAATTAAGAAAAGGTTAAAGCTCTCGCCTTCCGCAACTTGGAAGCTGAACTGTTCTTGCCCAGGAACAAGGTCACCACCACCATCGACTTGTGAGGCATTTTCGTAGACGATTTCAACGCCCGTGATGTTGCCGTCTTCATCAACTTTGTAGTAACCCGCTGTGTTTTCGTAACCAGCTGTCTCACCCTCAAACGTGACTGTGATTTCAGTATCGTTGTAACTGGTGATACCGTTGTCTTGGTTATTGATTACCCCTTCGTTATCGTAGGTAATCACTGAGCCTTCAGGCACACCATCAACCGTTACTGTCAGTGTTTCTGATAGATCTTGGTCTACCAGTGCCGCCGCAATATTAAGCTCAACAATGCCGCCTGGCTCAACCAGAATTGCTTCATCATCAACGTTGACACCATCGCCATCCGTAATCACTAAGTCAGGCGCATCAGCTACGGCTTCAATGTGAACATTGATGTCTTGTTCAACTTCATCTGTACCGTCTGTTACCGTAAAGCTGAACTGTAGATCGCCACTGAAGTGCTCTTCAGGAACGAAGCTGAACGTGCCGTCACCATTGTCGGTGACTGTGCCTTCATCGCCAGAGTAATTGATGCTAGTTACGCTTAGAGCGTCGCCATCAATATCAATCGCACCACTCAACAGATCTTCTTGAGTGAACAGGATGCTGCCATCCTCTTCAATGTGGTACAGGCCTGGAGCAACAATTGGAATGTCATTCACCGGATTAACGGTCAATGTCATGTCATTAGACGTGCTCAGCTCACCGTCGCTCACCTCATAAGTGAATGCAATATCACCGTTGAAGTCTTCAGAAGGTGTCACTGTGTACGTGCCATCACCATTGTCTACAATGCTTGCGTTCGGATCATTGGTTTCAAGCGAAGAAGCAAATAGCTCATCACCATCTTGGTCGCTCGCGTTCTCCAACAGCATTTCTTGTGTAACGAGGATTGAACCATCTTCGTCGACATCAGCCACCATGGGTGTTGCTTCTGGCGCATCGTTGACGAACTCAACTTTTAGGTCGATGTTTGCGGCAACCACATCAGTGCCATCGCTAACGTCAAACGCTAAGTCAACATTACCGAAGAAGCCCTGCTCTGGCGTTAATGTGTATGTTCCATCGCCATTGTCTGTGACTTCTACCGTGTCGCTTGCACTCGTCACATTCACAACTGACAGTTCATCACCTTCAACGTCTGTCGCTTGTGCCAGTAACTCAGCTTCGGTAATAGTAATCGCTTGACCATCTTCCGTAGTGAAAGACATGTCAGGCACGTCTGGTGCATCATTGATTGGATTTACGGTTAGGTTGAGGTCAGCTGCAACAGTTTCGATTGCGTCAGTGACATCGTAGGTGAACTCAATCTCACCAAAGAAGTCTGCACTTGGTGTAATTGTGAAGCTACCGTCTGAGTTTTCTACAATAACCGCATTTGGATCGTTAGTCGCAAAGTTAACCGCTTCAAGGTTGTCACCATCGACATCCGTTGCATTCGCTAACAAGTCCTCTTGTGTAATGGTAATAGAACCATCTTCATCAACCGCGGCTTCAATTGGACCACTCACCTCAGGGCCTTCATTGACAATCTCGACGTCGACAGTTGCAGTGCTTGGCGCGCTTGCTTGACCATCACTGATATCGAAGGTCAAATTCACTTCACCAGAGAAGTTCTCTGCAGGTTCGAAGGTGAATGTGTTATCGCCGTTATCTGTTAACGTACCTTGCGTTTGGTCCGCAAGTAATAGGTTTTCAACATGAAGAATGTCACCATCAACATCGGTCGCGCCAGACAATAGGTCTTTCGCTTCAATGATTATAGAGCCGTTTTCAAGCATTTGGGTGTGCAATGGTTCGCCCGGAACTGGCACATCATTAACAGGTACAACCGTTAGATCTAAGTGCGTTGCGACTTCATCGGTGCCATCGAAGACCTTGTAATCAATGTCGATTTCACCATTGAAGTTCTCATTCGGCATGAAGGTAAATGTACCATCACCGTTATCAACTAAATCACCGTTGTCACCACCGTAAGTGATGTCAGAAATAGACAGCGTATCGCCTTCCACATCTGTGGTGTTAGCTAACAAGTCATCCGCACTGAACGTGATACCTTCATCTTCGTCTGTCGATAGAACAATCGGGCCAGAAACGATTGGCGCATCATTCACCGATTCGAAGTTGATGTTGATGATGTTGCTGTCTGTCAGCTCACCATCGGTAACTTGGTAACCAAGTTCGATTTCACCATGGAAGTTTTCATCCGGTGTTACCGTCCAAGTACCATCACCATTATCGGTAAGTGTTGCATGCTCTGAGTTTTCACCCACCAACTCGAGATTCTGAATATCGAGGTCATCACCATCAATATCCGATGCTTGCGCCAGTAGTTGCTCTTCAGTAATCACAACCGAAGCAAACTGGGCAGAACCATCGGTATCGACTGTAATATTCGGAAGTTCAGCCGTTAGCTCGATTTCGTTGTCACCCGCATGGATATTCAACTCAACCGTTTCGGTGATCTCTGAACCATCCACACCAATCGATGTAAACACGGCTTCATCATGACAAGTTTGTGACACTGTCATGTTTTGAACCACGTAAGTACCATTACCTTGCACGGTACCAAGTTCAAAGTAAGACACCGGCTCATTTACCGTAAGCGTATAGTCGGTCTCGTAATTGCTACGGTCTTCTTTGTGGTAAGTCATCGAATCGATTAACTCACCATCATCGTTGAAGGCGCGAATTTCCACTTCAGTAAAGTGACGAGACTCTTCCATGAACCAGCCACCCAAACCATCAAGGTGGAAGCTGATTTCATTGATGTCTTGACCTTCAACCGAAACTGTCAGTTTCTCATCACCACTTAGGCCTTGGCGGTCTGTATCACCAATACCGTGACCAATATGGGTGTTACCATTCCAGGCACCAAGAGGATCATCGTTACTTTGAACGGTTACTGTTAAGTCGCCATCCGAGAACTCACGAGTGTAAGGGTCGACTTCTGTACCCCAATCGTCCACGCTCGCGTTATCGTCAAACGTACCGATTTGCGTGGTGTGTGTACCGTTAGCCAATGCGTCATCATTTGGAATAAAGCGCACTTCTGTGTCGGCAGGAACTTCTTGTCCTACTTCCAGTACCACCCATTCGTCATTCACATTCGCTTCAATGATGCCGTTTTCTGGCGCTTGGTCTAAACGCAGTGCGGGCTCTTCACGAAGTGTCACACCAACTGTTTGGTCTTCTTGCGCTTGGATGAAGATTTCATCGCCCGCTTCCGGCGCATCGTTGACAGGGTTAACCGTCAAGTCGAGTGTCGTCAGAACTTCATTCTCACCATCACTGATGTTGTATGTGAAGTCCAACTCGCCATTGAAGTTTTCTGTGTGCGTAATAGTGAATGAACCATCGTCATTCGCAACAATTGTCGCATCTGGATCGTTGGTTTGAAGGTTAGATGCCGTTAACTCATCACCCTCAACATCGGTCGCATTAGCAAGTAACTGCTCTTGAGTAATGGTGATTGAATTATCTTCATCAACTTCAGCCTGAATGCCCGAAGTTTCAGGTCCATCATTCACAGCAATAACATCGATGCCAGCGGTTGTGGTTGCGGTTGCACCGTCTTCGTCAACGACAACAACGTCTAGTGAAATATCACCATCGAAGTTTTCATTCGGCGTAAAGGTGTAAGTACCATTACCGTTATCAACAAACGAACCGTCGTCACCAGCGTAAGTCACGCTCGATAGAGCAACGTCACCTTCAACATCGGAAGAGTTTGCCAATAGTTGCTCATCACTGATCGTGATTTGGCCATCTTCTTGGACTGTGTAAGATGTCGAGCCCGCGACCGGTGGATCATTCTCAGGCGTTACGCTGACATCAATAACAGCTGATGTTGAATCAGTGCCGTCAGAGACATCGAATGAGAATTGAACATCACCATTGAAGTTCTCGTTTGGTGCAAAGCTGTAGGTACCATCACCGTTATCACTCAGTACACCGTCTGCACCTGTGTAGAGCACGTTTTCAATCGACAGTTCATCACCATCAATATCCGACGCGCCTGCAAGCAGGTCAGCGTCGGTGAAGAGTAACGTACCGTCTTCTTCAATCGTAAACTGTTGATCTTGCGCTTGTGGCAAGTCATTAACCGGATTCACGGTAATATCTAGACCAACTTGAACTGAACCACCATCGTTATCGATGATATCGAAGTTCAGATCTAGGTCACCGTTGTAATCTGCGTTAGGTGTGATGGTGTAGCTGCCATCATCATTGTGTTGGATGGTCGCATTTTCATCAGTAGATAGATTGATAGCTTCTAAGTTGTCGCTATCGATATCACCTGCTCGTGCTAGCAATTGCTCCTGGCTTAGCGTGATGGAGCTATCTTCATTGACGGTGTAAGCCAAATCGCCCGATACTGGCGCATCATTGATTGGCAATACATCGACGTTAATGTGTGTTTCAACCGTTGCGCCATCTTCATCTTGAATGGTCACACCCAGTTGAACCTGACCATTGAAGTTTTCGTTGGGTGCAAAGCTGCATGTACCATCACCATTTACAGTGAAGATACCGTCAGAGCCATCGTAGTTAATACCAACGAGTTCTACATCGCCTTCGACATCCGAAGCATTCACAAGAATCTGAGATTCACTGAACGTCAGAACCGAATCTTCGTCAATGGTGTATGACGTTGGACCCGCAACCGGAGGATCATTCACTTCTAGAACGGTAATGCCCGCGGTGGTTTCGTCAATCGAACCGTCTTCATCGGCAACAATAACTTCAAGGCTGATATCGCCACTGAAGTTTTCATTAGGAAGGAAGGTGTAACTGCCGTCACCATTATCTTGGAACACACCATCTGTGCCGCTGTAAGTTACGCTGTCAACCGACACTGCACCTTCAACATCAGAAGAGTTTGCTAGCAGTTGCTCATCAGATATTGTGATGGCATTGTCTTCGTTGACCATGTACGAGGTTGAACCCGCAACTGGCGGATCGTTCTCAGGCGTCACACTCACATCAATGTTAGCGCTGACTGTTTCTGTGCCATCAGACACATCGAAACTGAAGTTCACATCGCCATTGAAGTTTTCATTTGGCGCAAAGGTATAAGTACCATCACCGTGGTCGGTCAGTACGCCATCACCACCTGTATAGCTAATACCTTCAACGGTTAAGTCGTCGCCATCAATATCGGTGGCACCGGTAAGTAGGTCGGCATCTGTAAATTGAAGCGTACCGTCTTCTGCGATACTGAATTGTTGGTCTTGAGGAACCGGCAAGTCATTAACTGGGTTAACAGTAAGATCGGCGGTTGCTTGAACCGTGTCAGTACCATCAGTGATGTTGAATTGAATATCAATGTCACCATTGAAGTTCGCATCTGGAACGATGGTAAAGCTACCATCATCATTGGCGGTTACTGTTGCGTTACCATCTACCGTTAAGTCGCTTGCGGTTAGATCTTCGCCTTCAACATCGGACGCTTGAGACAACAGCTGATCTTGGCTCAGTGTGATTGAACCATCTTCGTTAACGTTGTAAGCCAAATAACCCGATACTGGCGCATCATTGATTGGCAGTACGTCAACATTGATGGCGGTTTCAACCTCTGCACCGTCTTCATCACGAATGGTGACATCAAGCTGAACTTGACCATTAAAGTTCTCATTCGGAGCGAAGCTACAAGTGCCATCACCATTTACTGAGAAGATACCATCAGGACCATTGTAGCTAATACCAACAAGCTCAACATCCCCTTCTACATCTGAGGCATTAAGCAACACTTGAGACTCACTGAAAGTCAGTACTGAGTCTTCATCAATGGTGTAAGACGTTGGGCCTGCAACCGGCGGATCGTTCACTTCAAGAACATTGATGCCCGCGGTCGTCGCGTCGGTCGCACCATCCTCATCAGCAACAACCACATCCAGTGCAATTTCACCGCTGAAGTTCTCATTTGGCGAGAAGGTGTAAGTGCCGTTACCATTGATTTCGAGGACACCGTCGCTACCAGAGTAAGTCACGCTGTCTATCGATACATCACCTTCAATATCTGAAGATGTTGCCAATAGTTGTGCATCAGAAATGGTAATCGAATTGTCTTCATTCACCGTGTAGGACGTCGAACCCGCAACAGGCGGATCGTTCTCAGGAGTCACGCTAACATCAATGTTTGCAGACACCGTATCGGTACCGTCCGACACATCAAAGCTAAAGCTCACGTCGCCATTGAAGTTTTCGTTTGGCGCAAAGCTATATGAGCCCTCACCCAGGTCAGTCAGTACGCCATCAGTACCTTCATAAGTGATAGCTTCAACTGTCAGGTTGTCTCCTTCAGCGTCTGTCGCACCTGTAAGCAGATCCGCGTCTGTGAACTGTAAAGTACCGTCTTCTGCAATACTGAACTGTTGATCTTGAGGCACTGGCAGGTCGTTAACTGGGTTAACCGTTAGGTCTGCAGAGGCTTGAACTGTATTCGTACCATCGGAGATATCAAAGCTGATGTCGATGTCGCCATTGAAGTTCTCATCTGGCGTGATGGTAAAACTGCCGTCATCGTTTGCAACGACGGTTGCATCACCACCAACCGTTAGGCTGCTGGCAGTAAGGTCATCGCCTTCAACATCTGATGCTTGAGAAAGCAGCTGCTCTTGGCTTAGACGAATCGAACCGTCTTCATCGACTGAGTAAGCAAGGTCGCCAGATACTGGTGCATCATCGACTGCTGTTACGCTTACATCGATGTTTGCAGCAACCGTATCGGTACCGTCTGATACATCGAAGCTGAAGTTTACGTCACCATTGAAGTTTTCATTCGGAGCAAAGGTATACGTGCCGTTACCGTTATCAGTAAGGATACCGTCGCCACCGTCGTAGGTCACACCTTCAACCGTTAGGTTGTCACCTTCAATATCTGTAGCATCTGTTAATAGGTCTGCATCGGTGAAGATTAACGTGCCATCTTCTTCAACGCTGAACTGTTGATCTTGAGGGACTGGCAGGTCATTTACTGGGTTAACAGCTAGGTCTGCAGAAGCTTGAACCGTATTATTGCCATCAGAGATATCAAAGCTGATATCGATGTCGCCATTGAAGTTCTCATCTGGCGTGATGGTGAAACTGCCGTCATCGTTAGCAACAACTGTTGCATCACCACCAACCGTTAGGCCGCTGGCTGTTAGGTCATCGCCTTCCACGTCAGATGCTTGAGAAAGCAGTTGCTCTTGGCTTAGGCGAATCGAACCATCTTCGTCGATTGAGTACGCTAGGTCACCCGACACTGGCGCATCATCAACCGCTGTTACGCTTACGTCGATGTTTGCAGATACCGTATCGGTACCGTCAGATACATCAAAACCGAAGTTTACGTCGCCATTGAAGTTCTCATTTGGAGCGAAGGTGTACGTACCATTACCGTTATCAGTAAGGATACCGTCGCCGCCATCGTAGGTCACACCTTCAACCGTTAGGTTGTCACCTTCAATATCTGTAGCACCTGTTAATAGGTCTGCATCGGTGAAGATTAACGTGCCATCTTCTTCAACGCTGAACTGTTGATCTTGAGGGACTGGCAGGTCATTTACTGGGTTAACAGTTAGGTCTGCAGAAGCTTGAACCGTATTAGTGCCATCAGAGATATCAAAGCTGATATCGATGTCGCCATTGAAGTTCTCATCTGGCGTGATGGTGAAACTGCCGTCATCGTTAGCTACAACCGTCGCATCACCACCAACCGTTAAGTCGCTAGCGGTCAGGTCATCACCTTCAACGTCAGACGCTTGCGATAACAGCTGTTCTTGGCTCAGTGTGATTGAACCATCTTCGTTAACGTTGTAAGCCAAATCACCCGATACTGGCGCATCATTGATTGGCAGTACGTCAACATTGATGACGGTTTCAACCTCTGCACCATCTTCATCACGAATGGTGACATCAAGCTGAACTTGGCCATTAAAGTTCTCATTCGGAGCGAAGCTACAAGTGCCATCACCATTTACTGAGAAGATACCATCAGGACCATTGTAGCTAATACCAACAAGCTCAACATCCCCTTCTACATCTGAGGCATTAAGTAAGACTTGAGACTCACTGAAGGTCAGTACTGAGTCTTCATCAATAGTGTAAGACGTTGGGCCTGCAACCGGCGGATCGTTCACTTCAAGAACATTGATGCCCGCAGTTGTCGCGTCAGTAGCACCATCTTCATCAGCAACAACCACATCCAGTGCAATTTCACCGCTGAAGTTTTCATTTGGCGAGAAGGTGTAAGTGCCGTTACCATTGATTTCAAGGACACCGTCGCTACCAGAGTAAGTCACGCTGTCTATCGATACATCACCTTCAATATCTGAAGATGTTGCCAATAGTTGTGCATCAGAAATGGTAATCGAATTATCTTCATTCACCGTGTAGGACGTTGAGCCCGCAACTGGCGGATCGTTCTCAGGAGTCACGCTAACATCAATGTTTGCAGACACGGTATCTGTACCGTCTGACACATCGAAGCTAAAGCTCACATCACCATTGAAGTTTTCGTTTGGCGCAAAGCTATATGAGCCCTCACCCAAGTCAGTCAGTACGCCATCAGTACCTTCATAAGTGATACCTTCAACCGTTAGGTTGTCACCTTCAATGTCTGTCGCACCAGAAAGGAGGTCAGCGTCGGTGAACAGTAAAGTACCGTCTTCTGCAATACTGAACTGTTGATCTTGAGGGACTGGTAGGTCGTTTACTGGGTTAACGGTCAGGTCCGCAGAAGCTTGAACTGTGTTGGTACCATCGGAGATATCGAAGCTGATATCGATGTCGCCATTGAAGTTCTCATCTGGCGTGATAGTGAAACTGCCATCATCGTTAGCAACGACTGTTGCATCACCGCCGACCGTTAGGCCGCTTGCTGTTAGATCATCGCCTTCCACATCTGATGCTTGCGATAGCAGTTGCTCTTGGCTTAGACGAATCGAACCATCTTCGTCGATTGAGTACGCTAGGTCACCAGAGACAGGTGCATCATCAACGGCAGTAACGCTTACGTCGATGTTTGCAGATACCGTATCGGTGCCATCTGACACATCAAAGCCGAAGTTTACATCGCCATTGAAGTTCTCATTTGGAGCGAAAGTGTAAGTACCATTGCCGTTGTCGGTCAGGATACCGTCACCACCATCATAGGTCACACCTTCAACGGTTAGATTGTCGCCTTCAATGTCCGTCGCACCGGTTAGTAGGTCAGCATCGGTGAAAACAAGTGTGCCATCTTCTTCAATTTCAAAGGTTTTATCTTCTGGTACAGGCGCGTCATTGATAGGACGAACTGTTAGATCGATGGTGCTGCTTATGGTTTCTTGGCCGTCACTGATATCGAAAGTTAGATCAAGTTCGCCATTGAAATCTGCGGAAGGAACAACTGTGAAAGTACCGTCGCCATTATCTTGAACTGAAGCATCAGCACCAACTTGAACGTTTGAAGCAACCAGCTCATCACCATCAACATCACTTGCGTATTCGAGTAATTGTTCTTGAGTGAATGTGATAGAACCATCTTCATCAATGATGTAAGCCAGATCTTGTTCAGCTTCTGGTGCATCATTTTCACTTTCTACATTTATTTGGAAGGTTTCACTCGTCGTTTCAGAATCAAAATCATCTTCTACTTGATTCGTTGCTTCATTGCTTTGGTCCTGAACATCGACTGCAAACATTTCTTCTGCAGTTTCCGAGTCTAGATTATCACCACCTTGTGACCCTTCAGAATCTGTTGAAGAGCTTGATGTGGCTGAAGTTTGTACTGCTTGACCTTGGGCTTGATTGCCTTCTGCATCAACTCCCCCTTCAGATCCGGCAGCGCCACCGCCTCCTACAGCTTGCGCGCCTGCACCAGAATCCCCACCACCACTTCCCGATGCACCTTCAGCACTTCCCCCGTCAGAAGCCACACTATCGACCACATTGGATTGTGCTGCGTCTGATTCTCCATCACTTTCTGGCGTCTCTTCTTGCACAGCCGCGCCAGAAGCTGAGGCATCTTCAGCATTACCTGCACCACTCGGATTTTCGTCTAAAGCCTGGTTAACTTCGTCTGCCGCATCCGAATTTTCAGCACCCGTCGCTATTGTCGACGCAATCGTATTTTGTTGATTTTGTTGATTCTGCTGTTGGGAGGGCGTACCCGCGTCGTTCGTGTCCGTTTGTTCTACCGCGTCATTTAGATCTTCATTTTGGTTATTTTGGTTATTTTCGCCTGCCATTACAGCCTCCGTTGCTACTAGCTAACTGATCGTATTTAGAAGCATTAAAGGACATCATTTTGAAAAACCAATTTTTTATACAACATTTTTCATAATTTCTTTTTAAAGAGAAAGAATCAAAAAAAATTTGAAAACGGCCTTTAAAGATCCTTAGTTATTGTGATTAAAGCAATTAAGGTAGTGGAGCAATGATAGACATGACGAATTTGTTGCGCTCGGTCGACAACAACCACAAAGGGCTGCAATTGCTATTAGGCGACTTTTACAATGACTTTTCTGACGCAGCCCTAAATATAGAAGAGCTTCATAACAGTAATCGTTTTGATGAACTCAATAGTTACTCAAAAAAGTTGAAGACCATCTTAACGTTGCTTTGCGACCAAGACCTTCCGCCCAAAATGGCCAAATTGGAACACTTGAGTAGACACGAGTTCCCTGCGCCGGAAGATCTAATCGAGGATGTAAAAACTGAATTGCACAACGTCAATCGACAAATCAACCACTTGTTGGATATTAAGGAAGTAATAGATGGCAAGTAACCGAGGTCAGTCATGAGCAATAACCAAATAGAACATCACCTCAGAAAAGCACTTGTTTCCAATAATGAGGCTTCTAAGGTCACAGCTGATGACACTATTGTGCTTGCTAGTGCCATGACCAGCGTTCACAAAACATTGCTCATTATATTCTTGCTCGC
The DNA here is from genome assembly GCF_026241515.1 of Vibrio sp. 14G-20. Taxonomy (GTDB): domain Bacteria; phylum Pseudomonadota; class Gammaproteobacteria; order Enterobacterales; family Vibrionaceae; genus Vibrio. The sequence continues at coordinate 43,177 of NZ_JAPHPW010000002.1, read as the reverse complement.
TTTGGTCGCTATTGCGGTGGCGTCACAAGCACGTATCGACATTGTTGTTTCTGTACGTGGGGAACTGCTATTGGAATCGGATGTTGAGAAAGTTCAACATTTAGAAGGCGGGATATTAGAAGAATTGTTAGTCAGAAAAGGGGAAGTCGTTTATGAGGGCCAACCTATCGCTCGAATACGCTCACTCGACCGTAACACTCAACTTGATACCGTCAATACTGAAATTATTCAAATAGAGCTCGATAAGATTCGTTATGAAAGCTTACGCGACATGGAAGAACCTAACTTCGATGCCTTTATTGAGGAATACCCTGAGCAGGTTCAGGTCAACATGAATACCTGGAGGCAAGAGTTCTCTAAAAACCGTTCAAATGAAGAGCTCATCACTCACGATATTAAGCACAAAAACTCGTTGATCAGCTCAATGTTAAAGCGCCGAAAAAGTTCAGAGAATCAACTCTCTCTGATACGTAAGCAGCTCAACATCAAAAACACCCTCTATAAAGAAGAGATGGCGTCTTATGTCGACGTTCTTAACATGAAAGTACAAGAGTCGAATATGGTGCGTGAGATTGAGAACCTGGACGAGTCTGTGATGAATGAGCGCTTTCAACTCGACAAACTGGAAAAACAACACCGTGACTTGGTTGAGAACAGGAACTCTGAGTACCAAGCGCAAATCATTCAAGCGAATAAAGACCTCAAGCTGAAGCGAATCTTACAACCACAGCATTCCGACAAGGTTGATCGCCTAGTCGTCTACTCGCCAGTCGATGGTGTGGTCGACAAACTTCACTTCAATTTCCGTTCTGCTGTGATTCCGCCAGGTGAAAGTATCGCCGATATTGCACCAATCAATAACTCCCTTCACGGTGAAGCAAAGATCCCACGTAAAGACATGGGCTTCGTTGAAATTGGTCAGGCAGTGAAAGTCAAAATGGATACCTATAACTTTGCAAAATACGGATTTGTTGAGGGTACCATCGCCTCAATCAGTCGTTCATCATACGAAGAAGAAGACGCTGAATTCTATTTAGCAGAGATTGAAATTGACCGAAACTTTCTTGAACGAGGAGGCACTCAATACAAGTTATCACCTTACATGGAGTTTACCGCCGATGTGAAAACAGGCTCGCGTCGCGTGATCGAATACGCTGCGAAACCTGTGATGTCAGCCATCGAGGATGCTTTCGATGAGAGATAATCAATGAGCGGAAAACCTTCGTACAATATTTCCGTACCCGCTCTACGTCTAAGCATACTATTTAGCGTGGTATTGGCTGCGCTCGCTTTCTATTTATACTTTTCTTGGTCAAAAGTAGACTCAGTCGCACAAGTGCAAAGCGCACCATTGCTCATACAAGCCCAAAAGCTTAATCAGACCATCGAACAAGATATTCAAACTCTGCAGCACTGCTTAAGTACCAACACTTGTGGTACTAACGAATTCAATCTAGTTAACTTGAAGCGTGAAATCGATGAATTTCGTTCTTTAGCCTCGTTGAACAAAACCGAGTTCAGCTTGGTTGGAGCAACTGAATACACGCAACTGGAATTAGCGATTAATCGTTTCTCCGATAGCCCTAAAACACGTAACGACGTATTAGGCTTGTACCTTTCATTGACGAATAACTATCTGCAGATGGATGACAACTATCGCACCATGTTTAACAACCATACGAACGACTTGATGTCTGAGAAAAACGAGTTCTTTATCTGGTTGTTTATAGTAGTCGTGATATTGGCTGTGATTACAATTTTATCCAACTCAGTTGCTATGTTGAAACTGAAGAAATCCAGCTCTAACGAACGCGAAATCGACTATGAATTCGATGCCCTGTATCAAGAGCTGAAGCAGTTAGATTTACAACGTCTTGAAGAGCTTCTTAATGAAGTGAGCATTAATCCCAAACAGCGTCAGATCTACTCTCATCTCAAACTTATCTTCAGTAAATTGGAAGACCAAAAGCGCAATAACGATCTCTACAAACAACTATATGCGCTAATCGGCTATGAGATTCGCGGAATTACAAACACCATCAACGGTGGCGTCCAATATCTTGTTCAAGAAACCGATGAAAATGGCGTATTGATGGCGAAGGATATTACCTCTGCATGTAGTACTTTATCTGAGTTAGCAGAAAACTATAATCGCTTGATTTCACAGGGTACTGAAAGTAAATCGAAAGAATTTTCACTGCTCAACGTATTGTCGGAGTTGATGATTCATATCAGCGCCAAAATTCAGCGAAATGAAGGCGAACTTGACTGCTTTATCTCTGACAACTTACCCAATCGCGTAGAAGGTCAATCCACCAGCTTGTTCTGGATATTGTTCCTGCAGCTATCCAATGCGATTCAACTCAAATCAAATAAGAAACTGTTTGTGACCATTGAATCTGGTGCAGCTTCTGATATGGAAAATACCCGTGTCACCATCAACCTCAACTTCTTATCAACGCTGGATGTCTCTGTTGCCAAGCTCAATAAACTCCATTGGAGCGCACACAAAGACCATACAGCCAACACCGATGACTTAGCAAAAAGCGTTCTGAAAGATTACGGCTATTACGAGAGTCATTGGTTCCAGTCAGGGGCTCAGGAACGTTTTCAGATTGAGCTTGATCTCAAGGCGAAGAATTTCCACACAGAGAAGACTCGCTTCGATGGCAAGCGTTTACTGCTGTGCGCCAATACTCAAGTTCGTATCGATGTGATGAAGAAGATGCTCAGCAATTTGGGGCTAGACATCACCGAGATTCGCACTGCAAATGAGCTTTTCTCAGCGGCGAAAACGTTCGGCGATTACGATGCGATTATGCTGACCGATACCTTTGAACCCAATAAGCTACCGTCGTTGAGTAAAACGGTCAAATCCCAACTTAAGAACCACCCAAATACCAAGTTACTGTTGTCAGTGACCAACACTCAGCAAGCACAAGAGTGTCATAGCTTCGTCGACAAAATCATCAACGCCCCTGCTATCCCTTACGAGTTCATTCCAAACCTACTCACCATTATGGAAGCGGAAGCATCGGAAGAACAGATGGAAAACAGCTCATTCCTTATCGTAGAGGATGACCGAGTTCAACAGATCTTACTGAAACGAATTCTTACCAAGCAAGAGTATGAACCAGACACCGTTGGCGATGGTGCCGATGCAGTGAAGCACTTCATGAATAAACGTTCTGACATCATCTTCATGGACTGCATCATGCCGGGTATGGGCGGCATAGAAGCCACAAAACGTATTCGACAATTTGAACAAGAAAACGAGAAGAACCCTTGCACCATCATAGGTGCAACCGCATTGACCAGCAGTAACGAACACCAGGCTTGTATTGAAGCCGGAATGGATTACGTGATCAGCAAACCTTATAAAAGCGACCAAATCATCAAGGTGATCAACAAGTATGTGGCGGTACAAAAACTTAACTAGCAGCATCATAGCTGCACTCGCATTCAGCACGACACCTTCAGCATCGGCGACTACCCTGCTAGAGGCGGTAGAGCTCGGCCTGCAAAACAGCCTGTCTCTTCGTGCTAGTGATAAGGGCGTGGAAGAAAACGAGTACAACATTGGTATCAGTCGCTCTAAATTTTTGCCGTCACTCAATGGTGCTGCCGATACCACATGGAACGAGAATGAAACCTTACTATCGAGCGTGCCCGATGAAACCTCTAGCTATAACTCAAACAGCTACAGCCTTTCGTTATCCCAATCCATATTCAATCTTGGGGACATATTCAAATATGGGACAGCAAAGCTCGACTTCAATATCGAAGAGATTAAACACGAGAACAAAATCCAAAGCACTATTTCGGAAATCGGGTCTCAATACTTTGAGTATTTGAAAAATAACGCCCAAATTAAAGCGACCAAGGTTGAGCTTAAATCATCTGAAACACGTGAACACCAAATGCGACGCAATGTAGAGCTGGGTAACACCGCGGCCAGTGAACTGTACGAAGTGATTGCTCAAAAGGAAGGTGTGTCGAACCGATTAAGAACCTTGCAGAAAGATCGTCGTGTCATTCTCAACGGGCTCTCTATACAAATTCAATACCCTATCACTCCATCGCAAGACATATACGAAAGCGTGCCTCTAAAAGAGATCAACGAAACCGAGCTACGCACAATTATGGATCAAGCGTTAAAGCTCAATAACGACTTATTGGTGGCAAAGAAAAACGTAGAGAGAAGCCGCAGAAGCTTAAAAGAGAGCGGTTCGAATTTCTTACCGACCGTGTCGCTTTCAGCAAGTTATCGACACGATGACGCCAATAACTACGATAAAACCGATATTACAGCGACAGGTGAAAGTAACTCAACCAGTGTTGGCTTAAACCTCGCGGTGCCTATCTTGTCCGGTGGCTCTGATTACTATGGCTATCAAAAATCATCGACTGCCATCGAACGTACCGAACTGCTTTATCAAGACTCGCTTTATACCACACGTAACAGCGTGAATACCTCAGTGCTCAACATTAACGATTTCTCGCAGTCTATAAGCAGTTACGAAAACATCATTCGCGCCAACTACGCATCTTATAAAGGGATCCAAAGAGCCTACCAATTAGGCACGCGTACCATCACCGACTTGCTGGCGGCGGAAAGTAAACTGTTCAGCGCTTTGAGAGACTATGAAAGCGCACGATACGACTACATCATCGAGACCATCAAGCTTGAGCAAATTAAGGGCATACTCTCAATTCAATCAATAGAGAGCATCATGCAATTGATGAGCGATATTGAGGGACGAGACAATCAAGATTTGGTGCCTAAACACCTTCTCTCAACGGAGTCATTGAGAAAAGGAGGTCGTAATGCAAACTGAGCAATTTTCGCAAAAGATCAACATGGCAGATAAGTGTTATCTGACTTTCTCAACGATAATATCGACCCTGTTTGGCTTGGTACTGCCCTTCTCTATTCTGATCATTTTTGACCGAGTGTTACCCAACCAAGCTCAAGATACTCTGTTCTTATTGTTCGCGATTATCTTGATTTCTATCTTCCTCGACTATCACTTAAAAAATCAGGAAGAGAAGATTTCCTCTGTCATCATGAGGCAGTTTGAGACCAACTTAACCAATAAGGTATTTCAATCCATCTGTTTGGCTGAGATCTCAAAATTCCGCCGCTTAGAACCGGGCGAATACCTAGAACGAATCTCAACCATTCCTGAACTTAAGACCTTCTTTGGCGGGGAGTCGGTTCGAGCGCTTATCAACCTTGCCGTCAGCGTGATCACCATCCTCATCATAGGACTCATCAACATATGGGCTGGCATTACCCTTCTGATTGCCTCTGTCATCTTGGCTATTTTTGCGTGGAGCCTTTCTAAACAAAAGATTGGTAGCTTGCAGAATAAGTCAGACATCGAAGGGTTAACCACCTCCAAAATCATTGAGATCATCTCTAGCCCACTTGATATTAAAGCTCGAAACATGGAGTACCGAGTTGAAAGCCTGATGACACAAATGGTTGAAGAGCGCGAAGTGGAGAACATCAAATATGAGCAGATTGAATCGAACTTCAGCCTAATATTGGCGCTCATCCAACAGCTCTCTATAGCTTGTGTTGTTGTGGTACTGGCAACGGCCGTTATCAATATGGAATCTAGCCAAGGCATCATGGCCGCGATCATCATGCTAACCAACCGTTATTTTGCGCCTTACCAGCAAGTGATGCGTACAGCGAGCCGTTGGGAGTTAAACAAACTCCATATACAACGTATCGCCGAACTGCTTGAGCTGGCGGCTTCGGTTGAACATCAGCATGAGACAACAGAGGTTGAGCGTATTTCGGTTAAGTATTCTGAAAAACAGCGTATCGAGTTCGAACTTGGGCAAGCTTATTTACTTACGGGGAAAAGTGGCTCAGGCAAAACACACCTTGCCAACTGTATTGCCAGGCAAAACAGTGACAGCAAGTTGGACATCATGATTAACGACACGCCTTTGGATGACGTCAATTACAACGTTTGGCGTAACAGTGTTCTGATGGTTGATAAGACCAGTTCGTTCGTAGAAGGGACGATTGTCGATAACCTCACCTGTTTCCGCCCAAGCTTGAATAACACGGCGTTTGCACTGTGTGAAACCATGAACATCAAAGCGCAAATTGATGGGCTTCCTGCCGGTTTTTATACAGAACTCAAAGGCCATATGCGTAACCCATTCTCACGACAAGTTGGCTACGCCCTATTATTAGTTCGTGCCCTGCTCGCCAGTAAGCGTGTATTGATATTCGATGACATCGATTGTGTCTTTGATGAGGAATTTGCGAGAGTCGTTCTCACCAGTACGGCTTATCGTGCCAACGACAAAATCTTGATCATCGCCAGCAATAAAATGGACAAGCTTAACCATCGCCTCAAACGCGTAAAACTTACCGGAGGTGACCAATGAGTATCCTAGTTGACTTCAACAATGTTCCGCAGCGAGTTTTGGACTTTGAAGCAAGTGGTTATGATGAACGTTACGGTCAGTCGCCGCTGATTCGCGGATTAGCTTACACCTTGATAGCATTGGAATGGGAAGGTACGCCCGCAATCCTCAGTGACGCTTTTATTCCTAAACCAAAAGACAGCGACAGTTTTACTGCAACCATCGAGCGTCTTGGGTATCGTTGTGATGTGACCAAGCTAAAGACACTCGAGAATATCGATAAGCACCCTCACCCATGCTTTATTGAAATAGAGAATCTAAGTGCGATTTTCTTAGGCACCAAAGATGGAAAATTGCTGCTGTTTGATTACACGAACAACAACACTATTGAATATCCAATGTGTCAAAAGCCCTGCTTGCTGATCTCTATTAGCGAGTACTCTCGTCTATTCCGCGAACCACCTCCGGAATCGCAAGACAGAAGTAATTGGATTAAATACGCTTTCTATCGTTATAACAATGAGCTAAAGAGCTTAATCATTCTGAGTTTCGTCATCAGTATTCTAGGTGCGTTACAACCCTTCTTTATTATGAGTGTTTATAATTTCGCACTCACTTCGAGTTCTGAGGCGACACTGTATTGGTTAACTCTGTTTGCCATCATTGTCGGCTTCTCTGAATACTTCTTTAAGAAAATGCGGGTCAACATCATTGCCACTTCCGGTAAAGATCTCGCCGTGCACATCTCTCAAGCTGTTATATCTAAGCTACTGTGGCTGCCCTATGCGATGACATCCACGGCCGGGGTCTCTTCTCAGTTAGCGCGTTTGAAAGATATCGATACGTTCCGACGCTTAGTGACTGCAGAATCAACCCTCAGCTATTTTGATATGCCGTTTGTGATCGTATTTATCATCGCCATTGCTCTAATGTCTGGTACAGCTGCATTGGTGGTGATGGGTGGTTTAATACTGATGTTAGTGTTCTGTATTTACTCTCGCTATATCTACTCGCAAGCCACCTCCAAAAGTTCGCGCGCCAATGCGATGGTCTCGTATCAATGGAATGAAATTCTTCGTGGCATCAAGACTATCCAAGGCCTGCCTTTACTTCGTGTCGTTCAATCTCGATTCAGTGCATCGCATATGCAAAGCACCAGCGATGCCGAGAACGTTGCCGTGACTAACAGTAAAATTCAGGCCGCTGGCGGCAGTTTGATACAGGTGATTGGTACTGCAAGCATTGTGACCGCTGTAATCGGTGTAATGGAAGGTACTTCTGATGCTGGTGCGATGCTCGCAACCGTTATTCTGGTATGGAAAGCACTAGGCCCGATAATGGGCATCTATAACTCAATATCTAAGTTTCAATCAATCAAAGCGTCATCGGCACAGATAAACAACTTGATGTCGATGAATGACGACAAGCTGACTCTAGAGAAAAGCCCGCCTATCCGACTATTCCAAGGCAGTATTGTGGGCAGCGGTGTCAGCCACCGATACGCGGGAGCAGCAACCGGCTTAACCAACCTTGGTTTTAAGATACCACCCAGTGCAAAAGTGGTCATTTGTGGCCCAACGGGCTGCGGTAAAACCACCTTAATTTCAATCATTGCTGGGTTAGAAGACCGCTATCAAGGCGCAGTTTCTGTCGATGGTTACAACATTAAACAGTTCAATAGCTACCGTTATCGTACCTCGATTAACTACATCCCTTTTAATTTGCATATTTTTGAAGGCTCACTCGAGACCAACTTTATTCTACATAACGGGCTGATTCCAACAGAGAAGATGCAAGAGATGGTGAGCTTCTTCGAGTTAGATGAATGGCTTCCGGAAGGCTTGGCTACTCAGTTAAGCGTAGATAAATGCAAAAGTCTTCCGAATGGAATTCAACAAAAATTGCGTCTGGCACTTGGCCTAGGTAACTGTGAGCAGTCTCTGATAATCATTGATGAGCCATTCAATGGTGCAGAAAATGAAAATGCGCAGTACTTTAACCGTTTATTCAGCGATAAGTTGTTGAACAAAACAGTCATTTTTTCGACCAACGACCCCGGTTTGATCGCGACTTCTAACATGAGTTTAGTTCTCGAGCCTGATGGGAATTTAAAATATTTTGGCTTAACAGACAAATACTTAAACAGTTTGAGTTAAACACAACGATGCTTATTCACAAATTACTCGTTTAATAAATGGATGTAATTGACAAAAACATAAGTGAGAGAGATGATTCGTTCTAGAACCACTTGTAACAAGGAAGCAAATGTACACATTCGTTGCAGACAAGCTTGATGTAGCCTACTTATCCGCAATTCCTGAAAACCACCAACTTCAGGAGTGCGATGTGCCTGAAGAAGAGATGGAGCTTCGAGAGATCGTTGAGGTTTGGTATGAGTCTGCCTTCCTACCCGCTTTCAATCTTCAGAATATAGACATCGAGAACAAAGCAGAACTCACCGTCGTACAAATGCACGTATTCAGCAATGATACGAGCACGCTCGCCTTCCTACTAAAAAACAGAGTGTATCGCGCTGCACTTAACAGAATGCTCGGTATTTGGACATTGGAACCCTCTGCAAAAACCGTATTAGAGCAGCTTCTTTTCGAATTAAGCCTAGATAAAAAACGCCCACATTAACTTTCTTTTAAGTCATTCATCAATAAGCATCTAAACCAAACCGACCAGCAAACGCTATAAATTACTAATAAAAGAACGGATTTCAAAATAAGCTCTGGAATCACAAGAACTTATACCCCTTCCACACTTACATAAAATTTACCGTTTCAAAGTTTCCATATCTGCATTTTTATTCTACTGTTTTTATATAAAAACAGTTGGATGGATCCTTATATGGCGATTACGGTCTGGAATAACCTTTCAGTCAAACATAAACTCTTTGGCTTAGTTCTACTTCCCATTTCATTATTACTCTTCCTAGCAGGTAGACAGGCTTATATATTAACGACTCAGTTAACCGATTTTGAACGAACCAATCAGTTATCTGTGTATCTTCAAGATATTTCTGTCTTGTATAGAAGTACCTTGGCCTCTAGCCCTGAAGAGTTTGCGACTCAAAGCAATCAAGTAAAGGCAGAACTAAAAAACCTGTCTCCCATCATTTTTTTAGACGCATCTGATGAAATGAATCAACTTGTTGCCGATTTCAGCGAGGCGACCTTATCGACGATGCAAGCCACAGACAGTTACGATAAATTGGATGCCCTTGAATGGCAGAGCGATTTATACAAGCAACTGTTACTTGAAGTAGAGAAGGTCCCTTTTGAAAACACTAAACGTGAAATTCAACAGCACCTCACTGCCCTTCAACAACTTGAGTGGTTGATGTTTTGGTCGAATGAAGAGTTCAAGCTTGGTAGTTCACTGATTGAGATATTCCAAAGCAGCCAAGAGTACGACCCAGAACTCGCAGAACAGATCGAAACCTTGAGTGAAAGACAGCAATTGTTCTTAGAGCGCTTTGTTTCATTGAACGCCAACGAGCATCAAGTGTCTTTGATGGTTGAAGTATTTCGAAATGATGTGTTTGCTCAAAGCCAAGAGATAAGAAGCGCGCTACTCGACCTAAATGCAATCAGCCAACTGACGCCAGAAGAAGTGTCTGTCGGCTTGGAAGCGATGAGCGCACGGCTCAACCTATTACAAAGCCTTGGCGGCGTAATCAAGCAAGAGTTCCAACAAGAAGTTGAGCAAGCTATCTATGACGCGCAAATACAGCGAACCCTGTTTATTTCAATCGTCGCTTTGCTGGCAGCGATTGTTATGGGTTTAACTCTTAGCTTGGCGAGACAAGTCACTAACAACCTGAATTTGGTGTTAGCTTTCTTAAAAAGCGAAAATGATGACACGCGCCCTTCTCTAGATAAATTAATCCAAGGCAAAGATGAACTCAGTCTGTTTGCTCAGCAAGTTGAACGATTGACCATTGAACGAGAGCTCGCGAAAGAGAGATTGACGGTAGCAAAAGAAGACGCAGAGAGAGCCAAAGAGGACGCCGAACACGCGAAAGACCACGCAATACAGGCCAGCAAAGCAAAAAGTAGCTTCTTGGCCAACATGTCTCATGAAATTCGAACCCCGCTCAATGGCGTTATTGGTATTTCGGAAATCCTCGCAGATACGCCGCTGACACCAACACAACGTGACTATGTTGATACGATCGAAACTTCATCCCAACTGCTACTTAGCTTAATCAACGATATCTTAGACTTCTCTAAGATTGAGTCTGGCATGCTATTAATCAGCCCGCACTCTGCATCGATTAGAGAGTCGATATACGACATCGCATCCATTGTTGCACCAAAAGCGAAAGAACAAAGAATATCGATTAACGTTGATATCAGCCCAGATACACCAGCACGCGTTATGATAGACGATCACCGTCTAAGACAAATCTTGATGAACTTTATGTCGAATGCGGTGAAGTTTACTGCAGAAGGTGGCGTCACATTATCAATCCAAACGCTCAACAAAGCAGATAACAATGCCACTATTCGATTTGCTGTACGAGATACGGGTATTGGTATCGATTCACAGCAACAAAAACAAATATTTGAACCCTTCGCTCAAGAAGACGATTCAACCACACGCCAATTTGGTGGTACTGGTCTTGGCCTAGCCATCAGTACACAGTTGGTTGAACTGATGGGTGGTCAAATTCAACTCGACTCAGTTAAAGGTGAAGGGAGTTGTTTCTACTTCGACTTGGAATTGCCTGTTGACTTGATACTGCCAAAACCAAGTGCAGCAACAGCTGATATTTATGTGCTGGGTAACGAAAACATGCTCTCCGAGCGAATTGAGTCCGACCTTAACCTTTATGGTTTGAAGGTTACCGATAAAACGAATGATATAACGGCAATTACAGAGCAGCTCTCCACTCAAAAACACACTAAACCTATCACTGTCGTTTTCGCCGAAGATGACGCATTCCTAGCTAATACCCACGCAGATAACTTAGCTAAGCTGCACCAAAACGGCATCACAATCTGTTTGATACGTTCCTTCTTAAGTGAGCCAGCGGATCTTGGTGACAGCGTTACAGCACAAGTCGCACAGCCCCTACTCGGCTTGCGTTTAATTAAAGCTATTGAGCTTTGTGATACACGAGGTTTGGCGGAACTATCAGAGGCAAGCCAGCCACCAGTCGAGATTCAACACAAAATCCTTATCGTTGAAGACAACAAGATCAACCAAAAGATTGCGGGTCTTCATGTAGGAAAGAGTGGTTTTGAATTCGAGTTTGCGAATAACGGTCAAGAAGCCATTGACATGTTCACCGCTAATCCTCATTACGCGGCGATACTCATGGATTGCATGATGCCTGTTATGGATGGCTTTAATGCGACAAGCAACATCCGAAGAATTGAAAAAGAAACAGAAGCGACGCGACGCATCCCTATCATTGCATTGACCGCCAGTGTCATCGATGACGATATTCAGAAATGTTTCGACGTTGGTATGGATGACTATGTACCAAAGCCATTCAAGTTCGAAATGCTTAAAGAGAAAGTGCTCACCGCGGTCGAAGCTATGCCACTACCAGCTTCCTATAAAGCTCAACCTAAGAAACAACCTGCAACTGTCACTCCGATTATCAACGGGGCTGCGACCAAACGTACTTTGCCTGAAGAAACAGAACAAAACGCAATTCCGAGCAAATCAGAGAAAATATTGCTTGTTGAAGACAATCGGGTGAACCAGAAAGTTGCTTCCGTAATGCTGAAAAAGGCCGGTTATGCCTTTGAAATCGCAGACAACGGACAAATCGCTGTCGATATGTACCAGAACGACAGTAGCTTCGACATTATTTTGATGGATTGCATGATGCCTGTTATGGACGGTTTCACCGCAACTAAGGAGATTCGAGAACACGAGAAAAACCAAGGCTTAAGCAAAACTCCTATTATCGCGTTAACCGCCAGTGTTATCGATGATGATATTCAAAAGTGCTTTGATTCCGGAATGGATGGGTACGTAGCGAAACCCGTAAGAAAAGAAAAGCTGTTCCATCAAATAGAAAGTGCGACTTGTTAGGAGACACCAATGGACTGGATGAAAACAATTAAAACACTCCCACGCAGAGTTGTTTTACCTGCCGTGACGGGTTTGATTGGAAGCTTGCTTCTACTCAGCCCCGCTCATGCCGCAGAAGATTACGCCATATTCTCTTTAGACTCAGGGTTTGAAGAGATATCGATAAACAAAGCGAGAAAGCTATACCGAGGAAAAACCAAGCGCCTCAATGGCAAACGTGTAGAACTATCAGACTGGCCTGAGAACAGCGCCGAGAGAGAACAATTTTATCAGCTTTTACTTGGAAAAAATGCCGCTCAAATGAATGCACATTGGGCTGGATTATCTTTTTCAGGAAAAGCTCGTTATCCAAGAGAAATCAAAACGGCATCAACCGACAGCTTAGTGGACTGGCTTGATGACAAACCAAACCGTATTGGTTACTCCCCACTCTCTTCGGTTCCTCAAAATGCCAACGTTCTCTACGTTATAAGTTCGGAGAAATAATATGAAAAGAATAATTACGTCAGTGTTATGTGCCTCAATGGCCTCTCCGGCTTTTGCGATTATCGAGCTTACAGAAAATTTGTCCTTGAGTGGCTTTGGTTCAACGTCTTGGGCAACATCGGATAATGATAACCCATTAATCATCAACCACGGTTTTACTGATGAGAGCTGTTACGACTGTGATACCACATTTGGTGTTCAACTCGATTACTTCTACAATTCATTCAAAGCTTCCGTGCAAGTGGTCAAACCACCTCAATATGATTGGAGTGAACCGCAGCTAGAGTGGGCTTACCTCGGATACGAATTTAATAACTTTGATGTCAGCGTTGGTCGATTGCGACTGCCACTATTCCTTGCCTCTGAGTACTACTATGTAGGCCAAGCCTATATGACAGCAAGGCCACCGACAGAAGTGTATGACAGCGTTCTCGGAATCACTGCTTTCAACGGCATTAAAGTGAGCTGGACTCACGATGTGAGTGATGAAGCCACGCTATTGCTCTCACCTTTCTTCGGTGTAAAAGACAAAAACGAAGTCGACTTTAATTCGAGTACTGAGTTGGAATTTGAAACCAATCGAATGTTCGGTGCCAACCTTCAATTGAGTGGTGAAAACTATCGTTGGAACTTGTCATTCCTCGACTCCAATTTTGATCAAACCGTTTCTGGCACGATTACAATCCCTGGAACTTCGATGACTGCTCCATTTAGTAGCAAACAAGATAACCAACACATCCAACTTTGGTCACTAGGTGCTGAGTACGAATTAGGTAAAGCGGTACTTACAAGTGAAGGACAGATCAGTGACTTCTCATCCTCGATGTACGCTAGTTTGGGCTATAGGCTAAATTTATTCACTCCATACGTCGTTTACGGAGCAGAGTTTGATTCACACGAACACCTAGCAGGAAACAGTTACCTAATTGGTGTGGATTACGATGTGTTACCAAACGTCTCTATCAATGGTGAAGTGCAGTACTTTGAAGCTCGTAAGACAAATGGTGCCTTCGTTGAAGATTTTAACGCCCAGACAGGCTTTGATGATAAAGATGCCGTGCTTTATACCATCATGTTGAGTTTCGTTTTCTAATCAAGCGAAAAAATCATAGTCATTAGAAATGAAAGCCCAAGCTAATCAAACAGTCTGGGCTTTTTATGTCTTTGAATTGTCATACCTAACAAGCCATTACATTGCTCTGAACTATCCTTAAATTCAGAAACATTTAGGTGATTTGGCGATTAATGTCAGCACCGTCAGCATTGTGCAAGAAGGCTGCAAACTCACGAACTTCACCGCCTTTATTCAGTCAACCTAAGAGCGAATAAACAGATACCTTAAACGGAGAACGCATGCGAATAGCTACTTTATCTTTAAGTTTGGTTTCAGCGGTCGGTTTCGCGGCTGAGCCAAATCCTTTTCCAATTACGCCAGACGAAACTGGCGAAGAGTTTATGGTAAGTGCGACGAATCCATATGTAAGCAGCACTGGGTATTCGATACTCAAAAAAGGCGGTAATGCAGTCGATGCAATGGTGGCGATGCAGATGACAATGTCGGTGGTTGAACCGGATATGACTGGGATCGGCGGTGGTACTTTTGCGCTGTTTTACCAAAAAGACAAAGATCAATTCCTCGCACTTGATGGACGAGATGAAGCCCCTTCAACTGCTACTCCAGACATGTTCATGGAAAATGGAGAAGCGCTAAGTCGAAACGAGATTTTAGGGGCTCGTTCTGTAGCGGTTCCCGGCACACTTCGTTTGCTCTATAGCACTCATCAACAATACGGAAAACTGCCATGGTCTGAGCTTGTTCAACCCGCAATTGAACTGGCAAGCAAGGGCTACGCGATGAATAGCTACACCTACGACATCGTGGTTCGTGAACAAGAAAGGTTGATTGAAGATCCAGAAATAGAAGCCCTGTATTGGAATGACGACCAAATCAAGCCAACCGGCACATTGATGAAGAACCCCAAGCTTGCCGACACTCTGAGCAACATTGCTCAACAAGGCGATAAGTACCTTTATGGTGGCGAGTTTGGTAAGCACATCGTTGAAACGGTTAACAGCCAAATCGACGCCGACTATGCAAAACTCTCTATCGAAGATTTTGAACAGTACCAAGTCAAACAACGTGAGGTTATCGAAAGCGACTACCGAGGCAATAAGATTGTCTCGTTCGGTTATCCAGCCTCTGGTGGTGTGATGGTTGCTCAAAGCCTTGAAATGTTGGAAGCCTATGACTTAGCCGACATGTCTAAAACCGATGTTGAATCCTGGCGCTTGATGACCGAAGTCATGAGAATAGCCAAGGCTGATCGCATCGCTTATGCTGGCGACCCTGATTTCATTGAAGCGCCCGTTGCTGCCCTACTCGACAAATCCTACATCGATGAGCGACGTAAGCTCATTCCAGAGAGTGGCATTGCGAAAACAAATCCGAAAGCAGGCAAGCTATCCGATACTGATTACGCTCAGTATCAAGGTTTTGAGAGCCAAGATACCGGGCACATATCCATTATCGACAAAGACGGTAATGCCATTGCTATGACTAGCACCGTCGGCACAGGCATGGGTTCAGGAGTAATGGTCGATGGTGTAATTCTTAACGCACAAATGGCGAACTTCTCCACCAAACCCACCATAAACGGTAAGCCGACTCAAAATGCCATCGAAGCAGGTAAGCGACCTCGTTCCGCCATCACACCGTTAATGGTTATGGATAAAAAAGACGACCTGCGTTTAGTGGTAGGCTCTCCCGGTAGCTCGCAAATTCCGGGTTACGTGTTGAAAGCCGTGGTAGGTGTTCTTGATTGGGACCTGTCTGCGCAAGAAGCTATTGATCTTCCAAACATTCAATACGGCACCAAGATCGACCGCACCAAACCTTATGACCCAACAGGTTTACTCGTCGAGAAGAAAACTTACGCTGAAATGCTAGTACCAGAGTTCATGCAGCTCGGTTATCCGGTGCATGTCATTCCAGTCGTCAGTGGCTTGAATGCCATTGAAGTCAAAGATGGCAAGATATATGGCGCGACCGACAGACGCCGTGCATCAAGCTCTATGGGTGAATGATAAAACGAAATGGGCAAGTAATAGGCTTGCCCTTATTTTATATTTAATAGCTTGAGCCTTGTCTAAGTGGTTCATGGATGCGAAAAAGCCAGTCGAACGTGTCGACTGGCTTTTCATTACCGGCTTCGCTGTTTACTCATTAGAATATTATGAGCTTGGCGCTACTCGTTTCTCTTTCAACTGCTCAATAACATAGTCAGGAGCCACTTTACCTAGCTCGCTTAAGCAATCATCGGTCTTTTCATTGCCATAGCGGACATAGATATCGCATACCGCGTATAACTGCTCTGGAGACCCCGAAATCAGATACGCTTTTTCGAATGATTTAGTCGATTTATCGATGTCTAACTCTTCTTGTAATACCCCATTGAGGTACCAGTAGTAACTGTTATCTTTCGCTAACTTCGCGGCTACTTCAATCTCATTGGCTGCAGCGCTCTTGTCATCAAGGCGAACTAGAGTCAAAGACTTAGAGTAATGCATTGCTGCGTTATCTGGCACGCTCTTCAAACCACGATCTAACACTTCAACCGCTTGCTGGTCTTTATTCTGTGCACGGAAGTTATCGGCATAGCTCAACCAAACTTGTGGCTCTTTAGGATGAGTTTTAATGAGCTCTAAATAAACTGTTTCGGCCTTGTCCCACTCATTGTACCAACGAAGCACATCAGCAAACAGCAGTTGAAATTTTTCAGATTCTTGCGTTTCCAAGAAGCTAATCAACTCTGTGACTGGTGGTTCAATTTGTGCTTTCTGCTCGTCATTTAACGCATTGAAGTCACGGACTAGGTTTGACGTTGCCGTATGGCGAACCATGGTATCTTTGTCTTTTAGCAGCGGCGATACTAACGCCCAACGATGCTCAAGTTGGTAAGGTTCAGAACCGATAACTGCCGCTTCACGAACTTCAGGGTTTTGATCTTTTAAGCCTCTTGCCACCGCCACCAGCGCATTTTGGCTTGGGTATGAAGCAAGCTCTTGCAGTGCACCAGTACGGTTTTCAACAGATTGATTCTGATCTTGTGCCATGTAAGACAATTGCTGAATACGGGTTTGAGTGTCCGTCATTTCAAGCACTTGATTGATATTTTGTGCTGGCGCATCAACGGTTTGTTGAACGCTATTGGCCGCTATCGCTGACGTTGATAGCAATGCGGACGTTGAAATAAATAAAGCAACCGCTGTCGCTAAACTCTTCTTGATCATAGTATTACCTTAAGCTGGAGAACTTAGCCTTTCCCTAGACTCATATCTGATTAAATTTCGTTAGGATCGATAGACCTAGACACTGAGTTAAAACTTAGTCTCAAATGTTGTTTGTTTTGCCAGTTCTGCGCGACGCGCCATCATCACAGAATCACTGTACTTACCATGAGCGACAGGGTGTCTCATCGCACGCGCGATATACGCCATCGATTTATCAACATGAGAGAAGAACTTGTGCCAGCCCGCGCATAAATAGTTCAAGCCCGGCTCACCCGCACGAGTTTTGATAAAGCGATTTTTCGGACACTCGCCATGACAAGCAAATTTGTAGTCACATTGTTGACATTGGCTCGTCAGCGTACGTGATTTAGCGAAACCAAATTTCTGTTGTGGTGCACTGTATGCTAAGTCATCAAGCTTCTCGTGGTGGATGTTGCCAATTTTATATTCAGGGTAAACATAGTGGTCACAAGAGAACACATCGCCGTTTGGCTCCATCGCTAAGCCTTTACCGCAGATCTCATTCAGGGTGCAAAGCGGGTTTGGGCGACCAATCCACGTTTCTAAGCTCGCTTCGAAATATTGAACAAACACTTTACCGATATCGTGCTTCGCCCACTCATCAAACACAGCGATCAGGAAGTTGCCCCACGCTAAGTCCGATACACACCATGATTCCATGATCGAATCCTTGTGACCTGGAATTAGACGTTTGTCACCTTGTTTGAGTTGCTCACTCACTTGAGACGTTTGCGGTGCAACCGTTCTAAAGGTTTTTTGTTCTACGATAGGAATAAACTGCATTTGTGGAGACTTCACCACATCACGTAGGAAACGATACACTTCGAGTGCATTTTGACTGGTCAGGTTATTCACACAGGTAAGCGTGGCGAATTTGACTTGGTGCTTGTGCAGCAACTCTACAGCAGCCATCACTTGTTTGAATGTGCCACGACCCGCTCGGTTGGTACGGTAAGCGTTGTGCAGCATTTCAGGGCCATCAATACTTAAACCGATTAGGAAGTTGTTCTTAGCTAAGAATCGACCCCAATCGTCATTCAATAATGTGCCATTAGTTTGTAGGTCATTTGAAATTAACACACCTTCGGGTTGATACTTTTTCTGTAGCTCAACCACACGCTCAAAATAAGCCAAACCTAACATGGTCGGTTCACCACCTTGCCATGAGAAGATGATTTCTGGCGTATTTTGACCTTCGATATATTGTCTGATGTAAGTCTCTAGCGTCTCATCATCCATTCTTGGAGAACTGCCTTTCTTGTACTCCAACAAATCTTGCTTACTTAGGTAATAACAATATTTACAGTCAATGTTGCACGCTGCGCCAATCGGCTTAGCCATAACATGCAGGCGCTTAGACGCTTTACCGTTATATTGTGGACCTTGAGTAATGTGCATGATTTACCTACCTATCTTAGTGTCTTGTTCCCATCATAATTCCGAATTAAGTCAGTGGCATGTTATACCCTTTATAACCAATAGGAATGACCAAAAACGTTAGAATTACACCCTATTTCGAACATTTGAGGCACGTGATGAAATTTATCAATTACAAACATTTAGCAGCAGTTAGCGGCGTCACCATGACTATTTTTCTAAGCGGCTGTGCAAGCGTGCCTACACACCCTATCGCTCAAAAAATTGACCAAGAGATGGTGTTGGTTGAAGGCGGAACATTCACCATGGGTTCAAACAGCCCAGAAGCGACCAAAGCAGAACGACCAGCCCGTGATGTAACTGTAGATAGTTTCTACATCGCGAAGTTTGAGGTGACTCAAGAATTGTTCGAATCGGTGATGGGTTCATCTCTCAGTTATTTCAAAAACCCACAAGTTCCAGTCAATAACCTTAGCTGGCAACAGGCGAACTACTTCGTTGAGCAGTTGAATGAACTAACGGGTGAAGAATACCGTTTACCAACTGAAGCAGAATGGGAGTTTGCAGCGAAAGGTGGTAACAAAAGTAAAGGCTATACTTACAGTGGTTCCAATAACTTAGATGATATTGCGTGGTACTCAGCAAATTCTAAAAATAGCGCACATCCAGTCGGGCTAAAGAAACCAAATGAACTAGGCTTATATGACATGACAGGAAACGTGGGCGAGTTTGTTATCGATGCCTTCGATGACACCTTCTACCGATTCGGTCCAACAGACAACCCTAACAACGCAAAACATAGCGACGTTGGTTTATCGCACAAGTCGGTTCGCGGTGGCAGCTTTGCTTATGACGAAAATGAATCTGAAAGTTACCGTCGTGACTTCGCAAGCCAATCGATCACTATGTCAGATATGGGCCTGCGTTTAGTTAAGGACACGAACTAACTAAAAATACGATTCGCACTGTACACACGTTAGAAATCTGACCAAACGTTGGAACGCTACGGCAATACTGAATAAGGAAACTCTATGCAATACACCAAGCTTTCAGGACTAACACTTGCGTTACTCTGTGCCTTCCCTGTTTCGGCTGCGGAAAAGCCAGATCTAGTCCTTCAAATCACGGTAGATGGCCTGCGCGCAGACCTAATCGAACGATATAAGCATAACTTCGGTGAAGGTGGTTTCCGGTACTTAATGGATGACGGCACTTACTACACCAACGCGAACTACCAACATGGCAACACAGAAACGATCGTGGGGCATGTGTCGCTCGCAACCGGTGCTCCACCGAGCGTACACGGCATGGTAGGTAATGTTTGGTATGACCGTAGCGAAGAACGTTTGGTGTATAACGTAGAAGACGGTAACTACCAAATGCTGACCTCTGGTGCGGGTGTTGATAAAGCAACAGAGATAGACCCAACGCAGAAGACAGCACAGGGCGATGGCCGTTCTCCTGAGCCAATACTTTCCACCACGTTTGGTGATGAGCTGACGATTTCCAATAGTGGAAAATCAAAAGTATTCGGTGTATCAGTGAAAGACCGCGGTGCAATCTCATTGGCGGGACACAGTGGTAAAGCCTTCTGGTTCTCCAAAGCGCAATCTGAGTTTGTCACCAGCAACTATTACTACGACGAGTACCCAGATTGGGTATCACGTTGGAACGAGAAAGCGATTGCTGCTCAGTATTCGAAACAGAAGTGGGAGCTCTCGTTACCGCGTGATAAGTACACGTTGCAAGAACACGATACCGAACACAAAGTGAAACTCGGTGATTTCCAACGCACCTTCCCTCACCCTTACGGCCCTGCGAGCTATAAATATTACAGCACGACATTAACCGTGAGCCCCGCTGGTGATGAAATCACAGAAAACTTCGCTAGCACCTTGTTAATGCAAGAGAAGCTTGGCCAAGGTGACGTTACTGATTATCTATCCGTGAGTTTCTCATCAAACGACTACGTGGTGCACCTATACGGCCCTGAAAGCTTAGAGACTGAAGACAACTTAATCCGCCTGGATAAGACGCTCGCTAAGCTTTTCAAAACCGTTGATAACCAAGTCGGGCTAGAAAACACATTAATTGTTCTGTCTGCCGACCATGGTGTTCCTGAATCTTCACCTGCGGCAAATGCGCTTGGTTTCAATCAAGCTCAATACTTCAATAAAGACACACTACTATCGAGTGGTGTTGAGAAACGATTGAAGGATGAATTTGGTCTAACCAAAGACGCAATTCGCTTGTATGCACAGCCTTATATCTATCTGAATCACGACTTAATCGCAGAGAAGAAGTTGGATTTAGCTAAGATACAAGAAGCCATTGCAGATGAAATTGCCAAAGTGAAAGGCGTTGCGTTTGCGGTATCAAGCAGTGATATCGCAGCCAACCGAGTCCCTGACACTCATGTGATGCAGTTAATCAAGAACAACTATCACCCTGCACGTTCAGGCGATGTGTATGTGGTATTTAATCCGCGTAGCTACATTAACGACATGGAAGGTCTACAAATTGCCTCGACTCATGGTTCTCCGTGGAAGTACGACACACATGTACCAGTTATCTTCGCAGGCTACGATGTTGAGGCTCAGAAGGTCTCGCGTGCAATCACGCCATACGATATTGCCCCGACGCTTTCAAACAAACTGGGGATCACACAACCAAGTGGGTCAATTGGAGAGGTACTACAAGAGATCACTGAGTAGACTCAATCTCTAAGGTTTCCTGATCTAGGTTTCGTCATCTAGATTTCGAATCCAGCACCCACTCAAGAAAAGAGCCGTTTATCATATTCAGACTGATTCAGTCGAAACAGATAAGCGGCTCTTTTAATCAATAGCGAATAGATTGAATCAATATAAGTTAAGTGCCTTCACTGGTTCTTCACCAAACAAGGACAGCTATCGGGCAGCACCAAACAAATGCTGGATGGCATGACTTCAAAACGTATTTGGTTGGATCGATAAGGTTCACCGTCAAGGTTAATGGGCAGTGGCTGAGGGAAATCTACCTCTAACCAACGCGCTTGGGTGTGAACAATGTACTTGCCGTCGTCGACTGGATGCTTGAGCTCTTCGATGACTTTTTGCAAGTCAGAAGCAACGAAGGCTTTTATTAAAGTAAGATCCATTAAGCCGTCATCAATCAGCGCATTCGGTGCTAGTTCTTGTCCACCACCTGCTAAGCGACCATTGCAAAAAGCACCAACAAGGATCTCCCCTGTAAAGCTGCCTTTATCTATGGTCAAGGTACCGCTGTAAGGTTTAAAGCCTAGCGCTTTGACTACACCTGTTAGCGTGTATGCACCACCACCAAGAAAGTCTTTAAGTTCAACGGGCGTTTCGGCCGTCACTTCGGCGCCAAAACCCGCTGCAGCAACAT
The DNA here is from genome assembly GCF_026241515.1 of Vibrio sp. 14G-20. Lineage (GTDB taxonomy): Bacteria > Pseudomonadota > Gammaproteobacteria > Enterobacterales > Vibrionaceae > Vibrio. The sequence continues at coordinate 21,163 of NZ_JAPHPW010000002.1, read as the reverse complement.
TTATGAAATAACGATCATTGGCACGAACACTGTCGACCGCGGCCGCCTTCCCTTCTAAAGCAAGCGTAAACGCCTGAGCAATATCGCTAGGAATTCCGATGGCGGTCGCAAAATCATTCGCGGTTCCCATGGGAATAATAGCAAGCTGCGGCCTCTCGCTAGCACGAAACTGGTTAAGCGCATTCACGGCTTCATTTACCGTTCCATCACCACCAGCCACAATCAGACGCTTCACACCATCGCATATTGCCTCGCTTACCAAACGAAACATATCCGACGATTCCCAAGTCACTCTAACTTGCAGGTCAATATCATTGTCCCTCGCCGCAAAGATGACTTGTCTTAATTCCGGGATGTTGGCTTTCTTACCGTTTAAAATCGCGCGAATGCTTTCCATGGCTATGTCCTTGTATAGGCTAACTTGATATTTCTTTTGCTGCCGCTTTGATCTTAGCTCGTAACCATTTATGGCTTGGTTCGTTGGTGCGACTTGGGTGCCAAATCATACACATATCGAGGTCTTCCAGTTCGAATGGTAACGGCAATGTTTTTACGGCGTACTTTTTAGCAAAACAACGCACCGATGAAATAGGTAACATACCGATAGCATCAGATCCTTCAATCACAGGAAGCATCTCGACTACCCCTGCCGCTCGATACACAATTCTGCGTTTTTCCAAATCGCTAAAATGTTCAGAACTCAATAAGCTTTTACGTGCATGCCAACGAGATACAACCACATGATCGAGCGCTAAAAACTGTTCCATATCGATCGTATCGCTAATCGTAGGATGGTCTTTGCGGCACACCACCACCAACTCTTCTCGAGAAATCACCTCATGCTTAAGCATGGTTCTTCCTTTTGGCGTCATATCGACAATAACATCGTGTCTTTGGAGCCTTAAATCAGACTCATAATCTTCCGTAAACAGAGGGTGAACTTCGAGTGCGATACCGGGTGCAACCTGGCTGATTAGCTGCATCACTCTTGGCATCATTTCATAGCTCGCCGCCGAGACGCAGGCAATAGAAAATACACGACCAGAGGTTTTAGGATCGAAGTCTCTTGATGCAGATAAGGTAGACGTAAAGTTTTTAAGCGCAGCGGCCATTGCAGGATAGATATCAATAGCGAATGTGGTTGGCTCTACGCCTGAAGTGGTTCGGTGAAACAGTGGCTCGTCATAGATATCTCTCAACCTTGCAAGCGCTTTGCTCACAGCAGGTTGGCTTATATCCATGCGATTAGCAGCTCTAGACAAGTTCTGCTCTTCATAGATAGCAACAAATATAGGAATTAGATTTAGTTCGGTACTTTTCATACAGTTCCATATTAAAGAAGCAGGTTCCCTATAGTAGAGAACCTGCCGATTATGTTCGATGCGAATAACTAAAGTTTGCTACTTAGTTCTATCTTTTAAGTCTGGCAAGGCTTTCGGGATTTTCAAGCGGTCGAAAATCGAACGATAATTACTTGAGTTTGATGTGTCAGCGGGTAAGTTACGTAAGTCTTTCCATAAACGAGTAAATACGTTTTTGTCTTCGCGCCCTTGTTGAAGGGCTTCGCTATCTTTAACCCAACGTTTTTGTCCATTCAATTTACTAAGCTTCACTTTACCCAGTTCTAGCTGAGAGGTTTCGCTTCGCAATTGACGGTAGATAAACGTTCTTAATGCAGACCAATTGCCTTGCTTAAGCAAACGACGGAATACCAACCAGCTCGGTGTTGGTCGGTTCTCGTAATAACGCTTCAAAGAAACAAATAACGCAACACACAACACTAATGCTAAACCAACACTGATAAAGACCGACATATAAGCCTTGATGAAGGATTGGAGCGTGTGTTTTGCTTCAAACGCTTCACCTTTTATGACCACATTTTCAAGACGTTGGTTCTTGCTGTCCCACCACTGAAATGAGAAATCTGGCAAGGTAAATTCGCCACCTTGTTGAATCACATAAACCGTTTCTTCCACTCGGCTAGAACGGTAATCACCACGTTCTTGTGTATCGTCTAAACGATTAGGTTGTGGGTAAGCTTGATATTGCTGAGTCGATTCATTGGACAACACATCTGGCAGTAACACAGACAAGCTGTCTTTGGCTTTGATCGTCACGGTGCGTGTAACCGCATCACCCACTTTTAAGTCTTCGCTCGAACGTTGCCACTGCTGCTCAACATCCACGTCTGTCGCAGAAAACCAAGGCGATTCATCGCTTAACAAACCAGACGGTAATGAGGCTTCAAACTTAATCGGCTGCGTATAAAGCGTACCGCCTACGTTTGAACCATCAGGAGCAGAGATTTGGACACGAACAGGTACCGTCGGAATCACGAATTCGCCAGAAGTCATCGGATAAAGCGTCACTTCCCAGCGTTGGCGTGACCATGTTGTGCCACCCACTCGCTCAGTGTAGTTGGTCGCAAGTTGATTTCGCTGCTTGGCAATCACATTTGGGATTTCGATACTACCAATTCGAGTACCACCCGTTAGCCAGCGTGGAGTCGCCACCTCAATGGTCAGAATCACTTGCTCATTAACGCTGACTTTGGCTGGAGCTATCTTGTCGCCAGACTTCGGTTTTTCTCCGACCCAAGCGATCAATTCGACATCGCCACTCCTCTGCAGGTCATAAATATCAGCCGCAGAAACCAATGTAGAAAAAGCAGTGCTAAACAGCAGAACTAGCGTCACAAGCATGGTCTTGGTTAGTTTGAAAGGCTCCAAGCGCCCTACCTTTGCTTGAAGTGCTGCAAGAGCTAAATCATATCGACTCATTGTGCTTGCTCCTGTTTTTGCGTCTGTTCGATAGACGGTGCAGGATCTCTTAACTGAATTTGAAATTTCGACTTTAAGAAGAACTTAGGATCCGCTTCAACGCGTTTTAACCACTTGTCGGCAAGCTCTTGGCTGCCCAATATTTCATTGGCGTTAAGCGTTTCCTTGAGCATCAATTCAGCTACCGTTTCTTCTTCAGCACCATCACCCGTTCGCGGCTGATCATCTTCGAGTTCTAAAGATTCTTCAGGACCATCTGTAGTTCCAGATTGGCTTTCGCTGGTGCGATTAACCTCTTCAACAATGCTACTCAGAACCGCTAAGTTATTTTCTATATCGGCTTTCAGTTCTGGAGACAGATCGGGCTTCTCACTCAGTGATTTCAGTAGATCGCGAGCAGCAAGGTACTCACGCTGTCGAGCTAAAGCACTTGCGGCGTTATACAAACCATAATCGGTTTTAGTTTGTAAAAAGGCACTGTGAGCTAACTTAAAATCACGAGCATAGTAATAAGCCGCGCCCTTTCGCATTGGATCCTTAAAATGCTTGGCGGCTTCAAGGTATTCCTTTTGATTCAATAAACGTTGTCCTTGCTGGTCAGGCGTTAGCCATAAATCCCACCACCATTGGGCTGTTTTATCCCAAACGGTCACGGACTCTTCAACTACGGGCTTGTCAGCAGTTAAACTGACCGTTTTCGCCAAAGTGTGCGGAGAATACACGCTGCTTGTAATCAAAACGCCAACCACACACCATTGAACCAACCACCCTTTTCTAAACCACAACAGCATGATAATCGCCATTGGGATAAGAAGGCCGTATCCCATGTCTTTCCAAGGCATTGAAGACTCACCGTTAAGTTGCATGTTTCTTTCAACCGCTTTGTTGAGTTGTTGGACATCGGAATTATCAACGGTCACTTCGATCAGTCGTCCACCCGTCTTGCTCGCTAGGCTACGCAATGAATCGAGATCGACTGGATTATCGCTCACCACATTGCTATTTCCTGCCGCCAGAATGAGCAGTTGATACGGGTTGTCGTTAAAGAAGCTTTCGAACGCTCTAATGGTACTTGGGTTTACACCGTCTGATACCAACAACACTGACGAACCTAACTCACCAGACAATTGTTGATTGATGAGTGGCAACGCCTCTTCTGCTGACTTACCTGATACCGGCATGATGTCGGGTGTGATCGCCGCTAGAAACGGTTCGAACACCTTGCTGTCTTGAGTCACAGGCATCGCAACGTGGGCACTGCCCGCATACACAACCAAACCCGTGTTACCACCCTTGCGCGCTGCGAGTAAGTCTCTAATTTTCTGTTTAGAGCGTTCTAAGCGACTCGGTGGTAAATCTTTAGCCAGCATCGACTCACTGTTATCAAGCACCACTAACATCGACGCTTTGTCTTCACCAAAGGGGGAAGCTTCACGCTGCCATGTCGGGCCTGAACAGATAATGATGGCGATGGTCACAATAACCATCAGTAACTTCAGTGGTAATTGCTTGCGCCAACCGGTTTCCCCAATGGTCAATGCATCGCGTAAATGTGCAGGAAGAATATCTTTCCAAGTTGGCTTAGTCTCTTCTCTCCAACGAACCCATAACAGGAAGAACATCGGAATAAAGGCCAACAACCACAATGGTCGGATAAAGTGAAACTGGGTAAAGAACTGTTGCAACATGAGAGAATCAGGCATCGTTCTCTCCTTTCAAATTTTTCATTGAAGAAGCCGAAAGCGAGCGTCGGCGGATTGTTGCTAAACTGAACGCAGTCAAATACATCACAACAACAATGGCCATCAGATAATGGTGTAATCCCTGTTTAGGACGATAAGTCGTACTCTCATACAACTGAGGCTCTAGCTCACCAATTTGAGCATAAGCTTTAGTCAATTCATCGCGGTTAAGTGCCTCAAAGGATTCACCACCAGACTCTTGAGCCACGCGGTTGATGGTCTCCATATCCAGAGCCACCTCGCCGACGGTTTGCGGATCACCCATGGCGATAACGTGAATACGAACGCCTTTCGCCTTAGCCACTTTGGCCGCATCGATAGGTTCAACAAAGCTTCCAGTATCGTTGCCATCGGTTAGTACAATCACTACTTTCTCTTTCACGTTGGCATCGACGTTTGAGCCTTGAACGGCAGCGCTTTGCTTCTCACTCTGTTCAAACACCTTAATCGCTAGACCAATCGCATCACCTAAATGCGTGCTTTGCCCTGCCATTGCCACGTCGGTTTGATTGAGTAGCTCAAGCCACACATCTTGGTCAGCAGTGAATGGCGTTTGTACAAATGCCGCGTCACCAAACAGAATCAATCCTAATCGGTCGCCCTTTCGAGTTTTAGCAAAGTCAGCTAACACCTCTTTAGTCGCATCTAAACGCGAGATTTTGTCCCCTTGTTTAGAAGTAAAATCTTGTTCAGCCATTGAACCCGATAAATCGACCACCACCATGACATCGCGGCCCAATTGTTCACGAACTTGTGGCTCACCTAAGATGGTTGGCTTAGCTAACGCACAAACCACTAATACCCAAGTAATAATCAATGTGGTGCGTTGCCACCAGCTTGGTGTTAACTGGCTTGCACCCTCGGATGGCGCCTCGCCTATTGCTTCTACCAACTCACTGAAAAATGGCACCTTAATGGCCATTTGTTTAGTGCGATAAGCAGGCACAGCTAAGTAGACCAACAGAGGTAATGGCAACGCGAAAAACCACAATGGATGTGCGAACTCAAAGCTGGCAGATAAACTATCAAACATTATCTTGGCCCTCTGTTGTCGCTTGTACATTCGGTTTTGTTTGTACATCGGGTTTATGAAGTTTTAGCCACATCATCGCGGTTTGAATTACCTCTAAACGCTGTTCAAAGGTCAAACGTACCTTTGGGTCAATTAAGCTTTGCATCCACAGCTCCGACATTTCATCAGTAAAGAAAGCATTGCTGTTTGCATTCCTGCCAGTGCTAACAGGAAGATAAGCATTCAAGCGGTTTACATAAGCTTGGCCAAACAACTTGGCATTGCTGCTGTCTAGGTAACGAAGCACCACTTTGAGTACCTTGAAGGTTCGCTCGGTTGAGTTCTTGTCTCTTGCATCTAGAAGGGTTAATTCCTTGAGTGCTTCTTGACGATAACGATTATTCCACCATTTTAACGCCAAGCGATAAACCAGATAGATGGCAACCAATAGCAAGGCGACGCCGAGGATTTTCCAACCAACAGTTTGCGGCATCCAGCTCACGCTCTCAGGAATGGCAACGTCGTGCAGGTCGCGAAGGATATAAGTACTTGGAGGCGTATGTTCAACGACCATCTAGCGCCCTCCCACCAGCTTTTGAAGCTGCGATATGTGATTCCCTGACGTGTCTAATTCAATATAAGGGAGGTTTTTCATTGCCATCAATTTAGCAAGTGACTGTTTCTGGAGTGCCGCTTTTTGGGCAAGGCTTTCACTTGCGAGGTTAACCTTAGATTGGCTATCTAGATTGAGCTGAAAGCGACCATCACCTACTACCCAATTCGCGCTTGCAAGATCTTGAGGCAATGACTGTTCTAATGGGTCGGTGACCATTATGGCCAAGATGTCGTTGTGTTGCTGTAACTGCTTTAGTCGATCTAGATGTTGCTCTTGGCAATCTCGCCAATCGCTAATAAAGATTAAGGTCGACTGCTTTAGTCTCATTCGCTTGATCAGTTCAATCCATTGACTGAACCCGACACCCTCGCTGTCACTCACACTCACACCTAAGCTTTGATTCGCTTTAGTAAGGTGTTTAAGTCGAGCGAGCAAATCAGACTGTGAACGCTGTGCTTTGGTATGGAATAGCTTTTGATGTGAGGCTAAAACGAAGCCGACGCGGTCTCCATCCTTCAGTACTCGCCATCCACACAATGCTGCAACTTCGGCAGCCACAACGGATTTCATGGTGTTTTGAGAAGCAAAGAACATCGAGCTGCGCTGATCAACACAGATCATCACATTACGGTCTTTCTCTTCGGTATAACTGCGAACATGGGGCTTCCCCGTTCGCATCGTGACTTTCCAATCAAGATTACGGATATCATCACCCAATTGGTAATGACGTAATTCCTCGAAGTTCAGACCACGGCCACGGAACAAAGAATTATGTCTGCCCGAAAGCACGCTGCCCGCTTTCAAATGAGGTAGCAGGGAAAACGATTCAGCTTGAGCCTGAATTCGCACTAACCTTGAGTAATCACAGTATAATCGTGGGTCAAGGCCTTGCGGTTTGGGAGCTTGTGTTGGCTTCGCCATGACGCCCCCTAGTTATCCGATCTCAACATTATCAAGCAGTTCTTCAACCACTCTTTGATGGTCAACACCATCGGCCAATGCGTCATAAGACAATGAGAATCGATGACCTAATACGGTAGGTAGCATTGCACGCACATCGTCTAACGTGACGTGGTCACGCCCCTGCAGCCAAGCATAAGCGCGAGCACATTTATCCAATGAGATTGACGCGCGTGGGCTTGAACCAATCTCAATCCATTTAGACAAGTTTGATTCTGGGTAACGCTCTGGCTTACGAGTCGCCATCACCAAGGCCACAATGTAGTTTTCGACTAATTCAGAAACCGCAATATCAGGAAGTTGGCGACGAGCTTCAAGTACCAATTCAGGTTCAATATGCTGTGGGGTAACTAATTCTGAACTCGTCTCGCTACCTAGTTCCTCACTGCGCACAAGTCGAATGATGTCGCGTTCAGCTTCGTCTTCTGGGTAGTCGACCGTCACCTTCATAATAAAACGGTCCATTTGTGCCTCAGGCAGTGGATACGTGCCTTCTTGTTCAACCGGGTTTTGAGTCGCTAATACCATGAATAGATCTGGCAAAATATGAGTTTGACCACCTACGGTTATCGTCCCTTCCGCCATGGCTTCAAGCAGAGCCGCTTGTACCTTTGCGGGCGCACGGTTTACTTCATCGGCCAGGACGATGCTATTAAAAATAGGTCCCGGTTGGAAATGCAGCTGAGGCTTGCCATCAAGCTCTTGATACACTTCTGTACCGGTTACATCTGATGGCAGCAGGTCAGGCGTAAACTGAATTCGACCAAAACTGGTGTTCAGTAGATTGGCCAGCGATTTTACTGAGCGAGTTTTCGCGGTACCGGGAAGTCCCTCTAAAAGCACATGCCCATTAGTCAATAACCCTATCACCAGAGCCCGAACGACGTGACTCTGACCGATAACACTTTTCTCTATCTCTTCAATCAGTTGGTTTATTGCATGTTGCGCATGGTTCATAGGTCTTCCCTTTATTCAATCTGGCTGCGTACATCCTACTCACAAGCCCCATAACTATTAGTTATACACGTGATAATTGCTCATAAGCGCGATAATTGGTTACAAGCGGAATAAGCAGCAAGCACCATAGCCAAGCTCACCTCATCGCTTTATTTAAACTTAGCTTTCAATTGGTTAATAGCCTCCGGCGGTGCCACTTTGCTCAGTGATGAAATACATTGCTCAAACGCCTTTGGTACGCCCGGTATATGGCTGTTTCGCGCCAACACTTCACACTGGGCATACAGGTGTTGTGGGTTACGGCTAAATTGGTAAGCCTTGTGCAGTGATTGACTTGCCGCAAGCACATCAGATTTCTCCAAAGCCAATCCGTACACATACCAATATTGTGGGTTGGTTTGTGCAGTTTCAGCAGCTTGCTTAAGGTACTCCGTTGCTTGGTCGTAATCTTTCACACGAAGCAGAGATAATCCTGCGCTGTATGGTAATACACTCGATTTCGGCTGAGCTTGAATGCCTTGCTTCAATGTCGACAGCGCTTTTTCTTCGTTACCTTGCGCTCGATACAAATCAGCCAAGTTGGCATAGCTGTTTTCGAAGTAAGGCTCAATGTCGATAGCACCTAGATAAAACTCAATCGCTTTGTCGTGCTGACCTAAATCTCGGTAAACATTACCTAGGTTCGTACGTCCAAACCCTCTGTCGGCATTAAATTGTTGTATCTCAATGTACTCTTGCAATGCAGGTTTGATTTGATCTTTCTGTAGAGGGTTCATTTCTCCCCAATTACGCACCAACGCACCTGCGGTTTCTGAGCGAATCGACAATACAGGGTCTTTCAATAGTGGCTCTAGAATCTGCCAACGATCAGTAAATGGAAAACCTGAGGAACCTTGCACAACGCCTAAACGGAGCATCTCATCGTCGTGTTTCACTGCTCTTGCCAATGAAATAAGCGTGTTCTTACCGGTGTTGCCACCCAAGCGTTCTAAGCTTGATGCTCGAATGATGTTGCTTAAACTTGAATCCTGAGCCGAATACGCCAGTGCATCTTCTGCTCCTCTGTGCCCTATTGAATCCGCGTAAAAAGCGACAGCAAAATGTTGTTGGTTTCGATACTTAGAATCTGGGAACCATTTACCGATTTGTTTATCAGCCCACTGATCAGTTTGATCTTCGTGACAACTGGTACAGACGTTCGGTGTTTTAATATGTTGGCTGATATCAGGGCGTGGGATATGCCAACTGTGGTCACGCCTTGGGTCAACTTCCATGTACGTCGTTTCTGGCATATGACAAGTGGTACATTGTGAAGCCTCAGTATTCGCTTCATGGAATGTATGCTTTTCAGGCGTGTATTCAGAGGCAATGTGACATTGGCTACACACCGCTTCTTCCGCAATTTTTAGTTCAGCGGTATGGGGATCGTGGCAGTTAGTACAAGTAACGCCTTTTTCAGCCATCACGGATTGCAAGAAAGATCCGTAAACGTAATCTTCATCGTAGATTTGGCCATCGTTGTGGTAAAGCTCAGGGGTAATCAAGCTCAGACGATACTTATCAAAAAATGACCCATTAACGTGATCACCCGTTTCATTCAGCTGAGTGCGTCGACTGTGGCATTGAGCACAGGTTTGAACTTGATTGGTATGGATGATGTCTTTTGGTTGAAGGGTTGAGTTGCCCTCTTGATAGATCCACTCTTTCACCGACTTCGACAAGTCGCGATCGAAACCATAATGTGCCGAGACTTGGGCATCCTTCCCACCACTGGTTTTTGCTGACTTCGTTTCAGCTAACTTGTTGTTTGCTAGCTGGGCTTCTTCAACGTGCTCACTCGCAGGGCCATGGCACGCCTCACAACCAACATTAATCTCAGACCAAGTGGTGTTGTAAGTATTGCTTGTGCTGTCGTAGTTTTTTTCTAGGTTCGTTGAATGGCAGTCTGCACACATGAAGTTCCAGTTTTGACCGCTGTTGGTCCAGTAAAACTCATCGGTGTTGGTGGTATCAGGATAGAGGTGGAACCAGCGTTGGCCGCCTTCGCCCTCAGTGCGAGAATCCCAAGCGAAAGGAATCAACTGTACGCGCCCGTCTTCAAACTCAACCATGTACTGCTGTAGAGGTTCAAAGGCGAAGGTATAGCTGATTTTGTATTCTTTGAATTGTCCGTCTGGCCCTTCGATGTTGACCCAAAACTCATCACCCTTGCGAAAAAATCGGTTGGGCTTTCCTTTATGGGTCGCGGTTTGATCGTTGAAGTTACCTAAAACTGACTCTTCGGTCGCATGTTTCATCGCCATATCATGATGAGAGCCTTGCCACGCTTCCACTTCCTCGCTGTGGCAGTCAATACACGCTTCAGATCCGACATATGTCGCTGGCGAAGCTTGTTCATTGGCATAGCCGTTGAAACTGAGCATTGACAACATAGGTAAAGACAACATTGCGGATAATACTGCAACTCGCTGGTGTTTCAATCCGTTCACTAGTGAGCACAACCATGCAGACATAACATTCCTTGTTTTTATACATCCTTATGCTTAATAAGGTAGACGTAAAAACAATGAAATTACAATTATTTAGTGGCAGTTAGCTCGATAGTTGTGATTCATATTCACGACTGGTATCTACTCACCGATATGCGCATAAAAAAAGAGCTCCTAGGAGCTCTTTGTGTTTTCAGTTTCATTAAGCTATCAGTTTTAATAAACTAAAGCTTACTTATTATGGTTCTCTTGAAGTTTTTCCATAACCTGATCCAAGCTAAAGCTTGCTGCTTTTTGGCGTGGCGGGTATTCAGCAAATGTTTCTAAGAATTTGCCCACATACGCTTGTGCAGGAACGAACATATAAGCATGGTCTAGCAACCAGTCATAATAGGTGTTCGACGTAATATCTGCGTTTTCGTATGGGTCCATACGCAGGTTAAACAGCTTAGGAAGACGTAACGTCACGAACGGTTCTGACCAAATCTGCATCGTACCCGTTGCACGCTGCTCCATGAACACCGCTTTCCATTGGTTGTAACGAAGCGCCGCTAAATCACCGTCATCAGTAAAGTAGAAGATCTCGTGACGACGACCTTTTTCTTCTTCACCGGTTAGGTAAGGCAGGAAGTTATAACCATCTAGGTGGACCTTGAACGTTTTGTCACCCGCAGTATGACCTTTCAGCAGTTTCTCTTTGATTTGATCATCACCAGCGGCTGCAACGAAGGTCGGCATCCAGTCCATGTGGTGCATAATTTCGTTAGAGACACTGCCCGGTTCAATCTTCCCAGGCCAACGAACCATTGCTGGTACACGGTATGCGCCTTCCCAGTTGGTGTTTTTCTCACCACGGAATGGCGTTGTACCTGCATCAGGCCAAGAATTCATGTGTGGACCATTATCCGTAGAGTAGAAAACAATGGTGTTGTCTTTGATACCCAGTTCATCCACTTGCTTCAATAGTTGGCCAACGTGTCGATCATGCTCAACCATACCATCAGCGTAGTTACCAACGCCTGTTACACCTTTACTGTCCGCTTTCACGTGCGTTCTAAAGTGCATACGTGTTGCGTTCCACCAAACGAAGAAGGGCTTGTCGGCTTTCACCGCACGATCCATGAAATCGAGTGCTGCATCGAGTGTTTCTTCATCAACGGTTTCCATACGCTTACGCGTTAGTGGGCCAGTATCTTCAATCTTGCCATCAGCAAATGATTTGATAACACCACGCGGGCCGAATTTCTTACGAAACTCTGGGTCGGTTGGGTAATCTTCATTTTCAGGCTCTTCTTCAGCATTTAGGTGATAAAGGTTGCCAAAAAATTCGTCAAACCCGTGCGCTGTTGGAAGAAACTCATCTTTATCGCCAAGGTGGTTTTTACCAAATTGACCTGTCATGTAACCCATAGGTTTAAGCAGTTCAGCAATGGTTGCATCTTCTGCTTGAAGGCCAATATCTGCACCCGGCAAGCCTACTTTACTTAAGCCTGTTCTCAGTACACTTTGACCTGTAATGAAGGTAGAGCGACCTGCGGTACAAGATTGCTCTGCGTAGTAATCGGTAAACATCATCCCTTCTTTGGCGATGCTATCAATGTTCGGAGTTTGATACCCCATTAAGCCAAAGGTGTACGCACTGACATTAGATTGACCAATGTCGTCACCCCAAATGACGAGAATATTCGGTTTTTCTGCCGCGAATGTGGTGGTGGAAGCCACCATCATCGCAGTACCCAAAATCGCTAATCGACGTTTGACGCCATATTTCGCTGTCATAGAAACCTCTTCGTTAGTTATTTGCATCCTGCCCTACAACGTATAGTCCATTTTTTGAACAATCGCGAGATTCGCTAAACTATTAATCTATTTGTCATTTTTCTTCACAGCGACGCGCACAACTAGACGATGGAAATTACGTATATAAACATGATAAGGATCACACATGACGTTAGAGAGTAAATCGAGCAAAACAGACCAAAACCCCAAAAATCAAAAGGTTATAATAACCCCATAACAATTAGTTATAACCACTATAAAAAGACACGACCGATTTTAGAGATTAATGTTTGCCCAACGATGTGTTGCTCTAACGCATTAATCTTTAAAGTGAATCGGAGTCCTTATGGGTACTAAAATTAATAAACTAGCATTAGGTGTTGGCTTATTAGCAGCTTCTTCAGCGGCAACAGCAGCAGAAAAACCAAACATTCTTGCTATCTGGGGTGATGACATTGGTGTATTCAACATCAGTGCATACAACAACGGTATGATGGGTTACGAAACGCCTAACATCGACCGTATTGCTAACGAAGGCGCACTATTTACTGACCACTACGGTCAGCAATCGTGTACTGCTGGTCGTGCTGCATTCCTAACAGGTCAAGAACCTTTCCGTACAGGTCTATTAACTATCGGTATGCCAGGCTCTGATCACGGTATCCCAGATTGGGCTCCAACTATCGCTGACCTTCTTAAAGAACAGGGCTACATGACTGCTCAGTTCGGTAAGAACCACATGGGTGACCAAGATAAACACCTTCCAACAAACCACGGTTTTGACCAGTTCTTCGGTAACCTATACCACCTGAATGCAGAAGAAGAGCCAGAGACATACTACTACCCTAAAGATCCTGAGTTCCGTAAGAACTTCGGCCCTCGTGGTGTAATCAAGTCAACAGCTGACGGTAAGATTGAAGATACAGGTCCTATGACGCGTAAACGTATGGAGCACGCGGATGAGGAGTTCCTAGAAGAATCTCTAGCCTTCATGGAAAAAGCAGTGAAAGCTGACAAACCATTCTTCATCTGGCACAACACAACACGTATGCACGTGTGGACTCGTCTACAAGAGAAATACCAAGGCGCATCAGGTATCAGCATCTACGCTGATGGTATGTTAGAGCACGATGACCAAGTAGGTATCCTTCTAGACAAGCTTGATGAGCTAAAGATCGCAGACAACACAATCGTAATCTACTCTACCGATAACGGCGCAGAGACAGTATCTTGGCCTGATGGTGGTGCAACTTACTTCCACGGTGAGAAAGGTACTACTTACGAAGGCGGTATGCGTGTTCCTCAGCTAGTTCGCTGGCCTGGTACTATCAAACCGGGAACTAAGATCAACGACATCATGAGTCACCAAGACTGGATCCCTACTCTACTCGCAGCAGCTGGTGATGACAAAGTGGTTGAGAAGCTAGCTTCTGATAAAGGCGCGTCTTACAACGGTAAGAACTGGCGTGTACACCTAGATGGTTACAACTTCCTACCTTTCTTCGAAGGTAAAGAAGAGAAAGGCCCTCGTGATAGCATGCTTTACTTCTCTGCAAACGCTGAGCTAAACGCAGTGCGTTGGAATGACTTCAAGATTTCATTCGCAGTAATGGACGGTAACATCGTTGACGCGGTTCGTTTCCAACCAAACTGGCCTCAAGTTGTTCACCTACGTGCTGACCCATTCGAAAAAGCACCACACGAATCTGGCATGTACCTACGCTGGATGGCAGACAACATGTGGCTATTCGTACCAGTAGGCGGCAAAGTGCAAGAATTCATGAACACGCTACCTGACTACCCAATGCAGCAAAGCCAAGTGTTGAACCCTGGTAACTTCAACCAAAATGCTTACATGCTTCAAGGTAAACTTAAGCAACTAGAAGCGGCGGCAGCGCAAGCTAAATAAGCCTACCTAGACTATACAAGCTGTTTAGATTGTGTATTGAACTAAGATTTATAGTAAATCCATAATCTAATACGAAAGCCGTGGTAACTCACTTGAGTGACCGCGGCTTTTTTCGTTTAACGCTATTCGGCTTGATTTTATTTGAAAGAGCGTCATTCAATTCAAGATCTGCTCATCACTCCCCGCTAGACAATCACCCAAGCGATTTAATTTCCTTTCACTTGTCTTGCAACATCAACCATGCGCAACTAGATTTATATTTATTCACCTAGCATTTACAAGGTGAATAAGGGCAAGAACAGACGGATTCTGACTTGGCAAATTATCTAAACTAGATGGAACTGATGCTATGAAAACGCCATATTTAACAGTAATAAGCATAACTGTCATTGTCGTTTCAGTCGCTATGCTAGTTTATGACGCAGCCTCTTCAAAAATGCACACTTCGTTCGAACACCAAGAAAATCACGCCCATGAAAGCGATCATGATGACTCTCACTCTTCAAGGCACTCCGCACATTCAGAAGAAAAGCACGCACATAAAACCGTGGCTTCAAGCCAACCCATATCTCCGATTCCAAATTCTCCCGAGATAAATAATGACCTTGCTAAAATTGGTTGGGTGCTATTTAAAGACCCTAATCTTTCTTCTAATCGCAGTGTGAGCTGTGAAAGTTGTCATAGCCTTCAAAGCAACGGCGCTGAAGCTATTCCTGTTTCGATTGGCGTCAACGGCGCGGGGATGAGAAATTCACTCACCGTTTTCAACGCAGTTTTTAACTATCGTTTCTTCTGGGATGGTCGTGTGAATAACCTTGGTGATCAAATTGATGGCCCAGTGCACAACGTCGATGAAATGGATTCAAACTGGCAACATATTACGGACTATGTGTCTCGATCGGATACTTACATCAACTTATTCCAAGAACAATCGACGCCCATTGACGAAGCTTCAATTAAGGCAGCACTTATTGAATTTATGCGAGGTTTGACGACACCAAACGCCCCTTTCGACCTGTATTTACAAGGTGACAACGCAGCACTTTCTGAATCCGCTAAACGTGGTTGGGAAACCTTTCAAGAAGAAGGCTGCATTCGTTGCCACCAAGGCACCAATATTGGTGGAGGAATGGTGATGCGATTTGGTTACTTTGGGTTATCAAAAACGGGTGCAGAACGAAGTGAAGACCAAGGCCGTTTTATGTTTACCGCGCAACCACAAGACAAGCATTTATTTCGTGTTGCTAGCTTAAGAAACGTGGCGATCACTGCACCCTATTTTCATGATGGTCAAACAGCAACACTCGAAGAGGCGATCAAAATCATGGGTGAAAGCCAACTCGGTAAAACGTTTGAAAAACAGACTATTAACGATATTAAAGTCTTCCTCGAATCCCTCACAGGTAACCGCCCTCAAATGTTAATGGAGTTTGAAAATGAATAAGATCAGACTCATATTTTTACTGTTTATATCGCTTTTCATCGGCTTAATTAGCTTTATTATGCTGACCTACTCCGAGCATGAAAATGTCACCGAATATGGAGAGCCTATTCGTGAGTTAGGCCATGAAGTGTTAGAAATGCGTGATCACATCACTAATGCAGCGCTTGCCGGTATTTCTAATCCTTATCAAATGTCTGCTGATTTGGTTGCTTTAGAAAGAGAATTACAAAAGCTCAGAGAAAGTTCTCAAAGCGATAACATCCACTCTACGTTCTTCAAACACTTACCAACAGCGCAATTATTGGAGCGTTTTTACGATGCTTCAATGGCGAATATAGATACGTTAGACAACCTAATAGGGTTAAGTGTGGCTCGTCAGTTTATTTTGCAATCTTTAACTCTACAACTTACAGGGGCTAACCCTACAAATGCTGAGGTAAACAACGCAAATATCGATATTCAAAGCGAACTGCTTGCGAGCGTGTTGATTGGGGGAACTGAAATTCAACATTCTGGTGTCAACTCCGAGCTCGCGAATCTTTATAAGACGTTTACCGAGCTCAACCAGCAGCAAAGCCAACTGCTATCTCAAGTACTTTCAGCACACAGCATGGAGTACATTGAACATATTGAGCATCAGTTTACTGATCTTCAAGACCAGCTTAAAAGCTTAATCGTTAAGCTTATTATTGTTCTCGCGTTACTGACTTTAGCATTCTCATTCACCATGTTTATCTTCAGAGTCTTCGAACTCAAGAGAAACAACCTCTCTTATCAAGAAGCCGCAGATAAAGCAGAAAAAGCCAGCGAAGCGAAGTCATTGTTTCTCGCAACCATGAGCCACGAATTACGAACCCCAATGAATGGTGTGTTAGGTATCGCTCAAATCATAAAAGAAGATTCACAAAGTACGGATACTCGAAAACAAGCTCAAATCATCATTGATTCAGGACAGCACCTTGTTACCATATTGAATGACATTCTTGATTTTTCCAAGGTAGAACAAGGCAAGATGGAGCTCGAATACAGCCCGTTCTCGGTCACCGACGTCGTGACGCATCTCGATAAAACATTAACACCACTTGCGTCAGACAAAGGCCTCGCTTTTACCATTAAAGATAACATCCCTACCAATATTCAGTTGATTGGTGATTCTGCACGTACACGTCAGATTTTATTTAATTTGGCAGGCAATGCCGTCAAGTTTACTGCGTCAGGAAAGGTTGAAGTGGAATTTTTAATTGCACCCACTACCCCACCAAGTGTGAACATCTTAGTGACTGACACCGGTATTGGCATTGCAGAAGACAAAATCGACCATATATTTACGGCCTTTGAACAAGCCGAGCTCTCAACAACCCGTAAGTTTGGCGGCACAGGATTAGGGCTTTCCATTGTTCAGCAGTTAGTCGAACTGATGGGCGGAACAATTAAGGTTTCCAGCCAACTTGGTTTGGGCACTCAATTTAGGATCTCTTTGCCGTTGGAAATGCATGAGCTTGAAGAACAAGTAGTCGAGCAAACGCCAACCAAAACCAATGACACTTTCGATGATTTCTCAGTATTGTTAGTTGAAGACAACAAAATCAATGCAATGGTAATTAGGAAGTTCTGTGAATCAATCAACTTAACCGTAGAGAACGCCTACGACGGCTTGCAAGCACTCGATAAGCTAGCATCAAATCAATACGACCTCATCATAATGGACAACCACATGCCCAACATGAGTGGTATCGAAGCGATTCAAAAAATCCGCGACGAACTCAAGCTCACTACCGTTATTTTCGCCTGTACAGCGGATGTATTCAAAGAAGCTCACGATGAATTTATCGTTTCAGGTGCAGATTTCGTTCTCACCAAGCCATTGCAGAAAAATAGCTTACAAAACGCCATCAATGAATTTCATCACCAGTTTGAGGTCAACCGCCATCACTCCGCTAACGCACACAATCTTCCAAACAAGGCAGAAAGCAACGTAACCATATTGACACGTCATCCTAAGAACAAACTGCCACTCACAGAGGAAGAGCTGTCGCGTAGCCAATACTTAGCTAACGATGAGCTTAAATCAGACGAAAAGCTCAAATGCTTAACTTCTCTCGTTGATGAGCTAGAAAACGAAATCGATGAGTTGATAGAGCTATTTTCGGACGCCAAACAGGATGACCTCTCCAGAACATTAAAGGCGGTTAAAGCGATTGCATCAAGGTACGAAATGAGTGAAGTATTCGGGCTCGCAACCGAGGCTGAAAAGGTAACGGAGAAGCACATCATGCCCGAGGCTGAATTACTTCAGCAACTCATCAATCGGTTGATGGTCAACAGCCATCAAGCAACACGCTTAATACACAAACTCCACCAGCAACGAAAAACGGGGTAAAAGAAGGTGTCATATGATATGGAATGTAAATTTACCTAGCACTGGCCCACATTTATTCTTAGCACTCGGTGCTACCATCATTTTTGTGGTCGACTGTCGTGTACCCTTGGGTATTGCCATGGCCGTGCCCTACATTACGATCGTCTTACTCGCAGCTACAACGAAAAATCCACTATCAGCCGTGATGTGGGCTATTGCCTGCACCTTACTTACCTTATTGGGTTACTACTTGTCTGGTAGCGGCAGTGAAACCTGGTTCGTCGCCTTCAACCGAGTCATTACCATCTATGCCATTTGGGTGGCGGCAATTATTCCTATTTATATCTCTTTACCTTCTCCTCAAGCCTCACTGGACGTCGATGATGACGTGACAGAGGAAAGTACAAGATCACGCCCTCACTTGCACAGAAACCGTACAATCGACACATTCAAAAACTAGGCTTTGGTTAAGTTTCGGTGAATTTTGCCAAATCGAGACAAGGTAGCTTGAAATACTGCTTTATGCATGCGAGTGTAGAACAACTCACCTAAATAACTGTATAACTATGAAAACATTACAATCCATTGCGCTGCTTTCCACAATTATCGCAGCGCCACAAGTGTTAGCTGACGTAACAATTGAAGTTCCTTCTAGCGCAGATGCTTTAGTCGAAGTCTTAGCTGTTAATGAGGCTAAGCCTGATCTCGACGGTGGTTTCTTCTCTTCGAGCAAAACGATCACCGTTCCAGATGGCGTGAACCAAATCGTTTTCAAATATCAACTTGCTTTCAGCCAAGGTAACGACCGCGAGTTTGTCGATAGCGATACCATTATTGCCACTTTTGATGCGACAGACACAGCATTGACGTTTGACATGCCTAAGTTCCGTAACACCAACGAAGCGAAAAAAGGCCTTCAAAACTTAGATTGGAAACTGGTTGATGAAAACCAAAATGCAATCAGTGTTAAGCAAGACAAACTTATCAAAGATGGCATGCAGATTGGTCGTAAGTACCCGCAAGAAGCGAAGGAGTACAACCAGAAAGGCGGCATCGCAGCACTTACAGTAGGTGCTAGCGCGGGCGCAGCGGCTGCTGTCGCACAACCAGTAACGCTTCCAGCAAAGATTGACGGAAATGCAGCAAATACAGCTGAAGAGATGCTCTATTTCTGGTACGAAAAATCAGATGCTGAAACCAAGCAGAAATTCAAAGACTACGTGAACAAGTAGCTCAATGGTCCTAATTTAAAAATGAAAGAAGCTGGCACACTGCCAGCTTCTTTTTTGTCTTCATCTAGATGATTTAGGCTTATAGAGGTTAAGCAGACTCAGTAGATAACACTTTACCATCCACTTTAGTTGGCCATCCTAGCGCTTTATACTCAGCTGCTAGTAAATGGGCACAGCGGCTAGAAACCCTTGTTTTAATCCAGTCACCAAGTCCCAATACTTTATATTCCAATACAGCCATTTTCATAACAATTCTATTCCGCTCTAATTCAATTTATAAATCTAGAGTCAACATTATAGATATTCTCTTTTGATGTATGTTCCTAAAAGAACACTGTGCATAATTTTTTCTTTGATATTTATTAATCATTGAAATCTAATCATCCAAAGGTTAGCTCTGCTGTTAGAGTTTCACACCTTAATCTCAGCGACAGGATCGCGCATCATTAAATTCATTGGTGAAATACGCTCATACAACCCCTCAATATCGGTGATAAACACCTTCCCTCTTTGGATCTTCACTAAGCCCTGTTGCTCTATTCCTTTGAGCACCTCATTCAATCTGGGTCTAGAGATCCCGGTAATGGTACTCAATTGAGTTTGTGAGATATTAATACTCACAGTTGCACCTGCAATATTGTTCTGGCGCGCCGCAAGTTCCAACAAAACATAAATGGTTTTCTGTTCTTTTTCATGAATCGAGGATAAGTAAGCTTGCATCCAAATAGATTGTGCTCTGGTCCCACTATGCAGCAGCCATTTGAATACCATGCACTGCTCTTCAGCCAGCGCTAACACTTTCTCGGCGGGAAACAGTACCATAGTGATAGGCTCGACCTCCTCTGCCACAGCAAAGAGGTTGTAGTTGGCATGAATAGTCAAAGCGCCTATCCAATCTCCCCTTCCGATCACACCACCGGATATGCTTTTCATATTTTCGGTAGAAAAGCAGATTCCCGCGGAGCCGCTGAGAATATAGAAAACGCCAGGCAGGTTTTGGAATTTTTGGGTAATTTCGAGGCTATGAACACTCGTTTTGAAAACAGCAATTTCGATTAGGCTATCGATCAATTCTTGCGGCAATTCACAAGGCCACTCAATTTGTTCACTGATTGTTGGGTCTAACAACGGTGTATTCCTCCTCCGACAATCGCTATGTTTACGTCATACAGCCTTAGTGCTGAATTTTACACTCCTTATAAAGATAGTTCATTACAGATAGAACGAGTGTTTTTAGCAAAATAAAATCATATCTCTTAGTAAGTTAGGTTATTTCTTAGACTAAGAATTGCGTAAACCCAATATAAAAAAAACGACCAACATA
Organism: Vibrio sp. 14G-20; assembly: GCF_026241515.1. Lineage (GTDB taxonomy): Bacteria > Pseudomonadota > Gammaproteobacteria > Enterobacterales > Vibrionaceae > Vibrio. Next base: position 560 of record NZ_JAPHPW010000002.1, on the reverse strand, counting down.
TGTCAGTCGTTATAAGGCACTTTACTTCAGAGCTTTGGCCGCCGAAATCTAAACGACAGGCGACTCAAAATCAGCTTTAGAAAGATAGTCTTGAACGAGCTCACGATATTGCTGCTTTAATGGCGCTTCAATAAAGCTCGCATCTATCGCATTCAAACTAAACTGCGCTAACTCTTGGTGCGTCATCTCATGAGCTTGGCTAACAGCATTAAAGTTATCTGACATGTAACCACCGAAATAAGCAGGGTCGTCCGAATTGATCGTTACAGCCACGCCCTTTCTCAACAGTTCGACAATGTTGTGGTCTTCCATCACATCGAATACACGCAATTTAATGTTAGACAATGGACACACGGTCAGCGGCATTTTCGTCTCAATCAATTCGGCAATCAAAGCGTCATCTGCCATGCACTGCACACCATGATCGACACGACTCACATTGAGCATCTCAATCGCATCGACGATGTTTTGAGCTGGTCCTTCTTCCCCTGCATGAGCCACAGTCAAAATGTATGGTCCGCCCCGTTATTGCAACTACAATTAAGTAATAACGGAGTTGG